>NZ_QKSM01000009.1 GCF_003234185.1 Curtobacterium sp. MCSS17_008 | reverse complement strand
TCACCTGGATCGAGGCGACCTATCACCGGAAACGACGGCAACGCGGTCTGGGGAAGTTGACCCCGGTCGAGTACGAGACGATCATCAACCCACAGGTCGCACTCGCGGCCTGAACGAACGAGTCAACCGAACCTGCAGCAGTCCCGGACGCTTCTGTCCATCTTCGGTCACCCCAAGTGACCGAAGAGTCGAAGGCACGACCAAACGAAGTCCGGTAGCCGATTGCTCTACGGACTGGTTCGGCCGATGAATGAACTAGTTCTCGGCGAAGGCTCGGTAGGCGTGCTCGAGTCGCACACGTGATCGAGCGGCGGGTAGTCGCCCACTGATCTCGAGGGTCGCGAGACCGTGGACCGTGGCCCAGGCAACCTCGGCCTCGGTGCCGTCCGCTCCCGGGAATGCCGCCTGGATCGCGGCGAACGCTCGCTGCAGCGGATCAGGGCCGGTACCGGTGCCGAAGGTCAGGCCGGACGGCATCGAAAACATCGCCTCGTAGACGTGTGGCTGCTCGGCGGCGAACGCCAGGTACGCCTGCATCCTCGGTAGCGGCTCGGCCGGTACGGCCTCGAGCGCGGTCGCGATCGCATCGAATCCGCCGAGCGCAACGGCGTCGATCAGCGCCTGCCTGCCGCCGGGGAACGCTGAGTAGATCACTGGCTGCGTCGCGCCGAGCTCCGCGCCGAGTCGCCGCATGGTGACGGCCTCCCACCCGTCCCGCTCGGCCACCATGCGGGCGGCTCGGGTGATCTGGTCACGGCGCAGATCGAGGTCGGGAGCAGGACGGGGAGACATGCCCTCAGTCTAGCTGAACCTGTTACATAACGACGCTAGACAAAGCCGCAGCGGCGATGTAGCGTCATCGCATAACACCGTTACCGAATCCCGAAGGTCTTCCTCATGGTCATTGCAGCCCTCGTCGTCGCCGTCCTCGGATGCCTGTTCATCCTGTTCATCGGCGGACGCTTCCTGATCGCACCAGCGATCGCGACCGCCGGCTTCGGCGTCGCCGAAGATCGCCGTCGGGCGTTCACCTCGATCAAGGGTGTCCGCGACATCACCTCGGGCATCGTCCCCCTGGTGGTGCTCCTCGCTGCAGACCCGCACGTGTTCGGCTGGGCCCTCGTCGCGGCGGCGATCACGCCGATCGGCGACGCGATCATCGTCGTCACGAACGGCGGGACACTCCGCCAGGCGCTCACCGTGCACGCCGCAACCGCAGTCGTCCTGATCGTCGCCGGCCTCATCCTCGCGCTCGCCTGACCCATGGCGGACGCCGCGGAGCTCCGGCAGCCCAAGCACTCCTCCTCACCACCGCACCATCGACTCGGAAAGGCACACCCTGATGACCACCACGCACAGCACCGACGACACCGCTCCCGAGGCCATCGTCCGCGCGTTCTACGAGCCGTTCCGCACCGGCGACACCAGCACCTATGACGAGGTCCTCGCCGAGGACTGGATCGACCTGCCCCTCGCCCCCGGGCAGCAGCAAGGCCCTGCCGGTATGGCTGGTCAGATCGCCCTGTTCCGTGCCGCGATGCCGGACTACTCGGTCGAGCACCAGGACATCATCGTCCAGGGCGACAAGGTCGCCGTTCGCAACACCGTCTCCGGAACTCACCGGGGCGCCTTCATGGGGCACCAGCCGACCGGCAAGCGCATCGAGATGCGCACCATGGACGTCCACCAGGTCCGCGACGGGAAGATCGTCGCCACCTGGCACCTCGAGGACTTCGCCGGCCTGATGGGCCAGCTCAACGCACCCGCCGACGCCCCCACCCCCGCAGCCTGGGGTTGAACAAACGCCGCCACTGACAGAGGGCGCGAATTCGTAGGAGCTCGCGCCCTCTGTCAGTCGGCATCCGATGAGGCCCGCACCACAGCGCCACTGCGTCGACAGAGCGATAGAACGGCCGTCTCGGTAACCGATCGTCTATCGAGACGCGCTGGACGGCAGGAAGCGCCACCGGGCTGATGATTCCCGGCGGCGCTTCTCGCCACGATCAGTGGTGGCCGTGAACGACGGCGTGGCCGAGCCCGCGGCTGATCATCCACCGGTTCACCGGGGTGGTAACCACGAACGCCAGGGCAAGGGACAAGGCGAGGGAGCCCCAGAACAGCCACTGGTTGAGCTGCGCGTCCATCGCTCCCGGGATCGCGACCACGACCGTGTTGTCGATGATCTCCATGACGGCGATCGAGACAGTGTCCGCCGAGAGAGCGACCTTGAACGCCGCCGCGAGCGTCAGGCCCGACTTGATGACCCCGCGCATGGTGAGGGCGTAGCCGAAGATGAATGCCAGGACGATCGACAGAACGATGGTTCCGGCGTTGTGGAACCCGGCTGCGGTGCCGATCACCATGCCGAGAACCTCACCGATCGCGCAGCCAGTGAGGCAGTGCAGCGTCGCCTGCGCCGCCATCGACCACGTCGTCGTCCCGTGGCCGGCCCCGTGGTCAGCGTGCTCGTGTCCGCTCATCTGGTGGTGCTCGTGCGTGTCCATGCTGCTCCGATCCGACGCGGTCGACAATTCGCATATACCCCTGGGGGGTACCACGCGCTGTAACACGGGACTCGCCAATGTGTTCCCGATTCGGCTGGTCGCGGCGGGTTCGGTGTGAATCCGGACGCCGAGTTGCCCACGCCGTCCGGGGTACCGCACCATAGAAGCGCTCATCCGACCCGTCTGCTCGAAAGACTGATGCTCACCACCACCGCCTCCCCGCGTCGCCGGCTGCTGTTGCAGGCCACGGCGACGCTGGCGTTGCTGCTGCTGGTCGGGTTCACGGTTCTGATGCACACGATGGCTGGGCACACCGCCGGCCACGAGCATGCGATGGCTGCTCCCGCGGCCACCGCCGAGCACAGCCACGTCGAGCCCGCCATCCACGCCGAGCACGCGGCTCCCGTCACCGCGGTGATGACGATCCTCACCGACGCGGGCTGCGACGGCGGCCTGTGTGCGCTGATGTGCTCGCTGATGGGGATGGCCTGCGCGTTGACGATCGCGCTGTTCACGTGGGCGCTGCTGCGCGCACGGACCGGCGGCATCCTCTACCTGCTCGCGCGGCTGCTCGCGCTGGCTGACCGGCTGCCGCGCCGCATTGCGGCACCGAAACCGCCGTCACTGACGGCGTTGCAGATCATCCGCATCTGATCCGCCCCTGCGGGACCCCACCCCCGAAGGGTGGTCCCCGCATGCCCAGATCCGGGAGGCGTTTGCCTGCCCGGAACACCTGACGCATCCACGGGAACGGAAAGATCATGCACACCATCACCACCACGCGCACATTCGCGATCGCCGCCGCACTGACCCTCGGACTCACCCTCGCCAGCTGCTCCACGAGCAACAGTGGCTCCGAAGCAGGTTCGTCGTCGTCGACGTCGGTTGCGTCGGCGCACAACGACCAGGACGTGATGTTCGCGCAGATGATGCTGCCGCACCACAAGCAGGCCGTTGAAATGAGCGACATGCTCCTCGCCAAGGGCTCCGGCGTCGACAGCGACGTCACCGACCTCGCAAAGCAGATCAAGGCCGAGCAGTCCCCAGAGATCAACCAGCTCACCACCTGGCTCAAGGGCTGGGGTGAGTCGACCGAGTCGGAGCACTCCGGGATGGGGCACTCCATGTCCGGGATGATGTCGGACTCCGACATGGACGACCTCGACCAGGCGTCCGGGAACGACGCCGCAAAGCTCTACCTCGAGCAGATGGTCCAGCACCACGAGGGCGCCGTCGACATGGCCAAGACCGAAGTCGACAAGGGCAAGAACACCGACGCCGTCGCGATGGCGAAGTCGATCGTGTCGAGCCAGACCGAGCAGATCACCCAGATGCAGGACATGCTCGCGTCCCTCTAAACCCCGGCGTGGGTCGCGGCGGGCTCCCCCTTCCTGCCGCGGCCCACGACCGGCCCCACCCTCTTCTCCCTGCCCGATTCGTGCTCGGGCCACCCCACATCTCGGCCTGCCGGCCACCACCACTCTTGGAGCCTGTCCGTGCCTCAGCAGCACCCCCAGACCCCCGCCATTCCCGCACCTCTGACGCGCCGCGAGGCCCTCGCCGCCGAACGCGCCGCCACGACTCCACCCTGCAGCGGCACTCGTCGCACGCCGACCGCCGTCTCTGCTCAGCCTGTACCGCGTCCGCGATCGACCGCGACGTTTGCACCGACCGCGACGATCGCACCGGCAACGCCGATCCGATCGCTGCGGTCACGCGTTCTCGCCGTCGTCCCGATCACCGGTGCGGCCGCCGCGATGGCACTGTTCACCGCTGCCGCAGCGCTGCCCGCGCAGGCAACGACCGGCCCCGCGGCCGTCGTGCCCGGAGTCGCCCCTGTCGCCGCCGGTCAAAGCTTCACCGCGTCCGGGCTGGCTCTTGCGGTCGACCGTGACGGATACACGATCACCAAGCCGGCCCCAAAGCCCGTCATCACCAAGACCACACCCGCTTCACGAACGACCTCGAACGGCTCCTCGACGTCGACGAAGCAGAGCCTCCCGGTGACCACGGGCGGCACGATCGTGAACACGGGTACCGGCGACATTCGCTGGCCCGTCGCCGGTGCCATCACCATCAGCTCACCGTTCGGCCCGCGCAGCGCTCCGTGCGTGACCTGCTCCTCCATCCACCAGGGCGTCGACCTCACCCCTGGAGCCGGCACCCCCATCGGAGCTATCGCGGCAGGCACCGTCCGCGTGTCAACGACGCACCCGGAGTACGGGCAGTACGTCATCATCGACCACCAGATCGACGGCCGCCTCGTCTCCACCCTCTACGCGCACATGATCTTCGGCTCCTCGCCGCTGCGACCAGGTGACACCGTCGCGGTCGGGCAGCTTGTCGGACTCGTCGGCAACACCGGCGCGAGCACCGGCGCGCACCTGCACCTCCAAGTCATGCCCGGCGGCACCACGCCCATCGATCCGATTCCGTGGCTCACCGCGAACGCTGGACGCACCCTCTAGGACGTCAGCCGCGCCAATGTCCGGAGCGCCATCGGCTACCGGACGCCGGGCTTGTTCACCGGGTAGGTGAGGTCAGCAGAGCGGCGACGGACTCGAGCGCGCCGGGCACGAGCGAAAAGTATGCCCAGGTGCCGCGCTTTTCGCGGTGCAGGATGCCGGCGTCGACGAGCACCTTGAGGTGGTGCGACACGGTCGGCTGGGACAGGCCGAGCGGTTCCTGCAGGTCGCACACGCACGCTTCCGCGCCCTCGTGCGCAGCGACCATCGAGATCAGCCGCAAGCGCGCGGGGTCAGCGATTGCCTTCAACGACTTCGCCAGGACCTCAGCCGACTCCTGCGTCATCGCTTCGGTCGTGACGGGCGAGCAGCATGCGGTGACGTCCTGGATGGGGAGCAGCTCGATCGTCGTCATCGCACCATCATCCCACGTCCTTCGATGCCCGTCTATATTTGCACACATCGATATCGACGTGCTTCGATGTTCCTGCTCGACTTCCGTTCGATCTGTGAAGGACCGACTCCGATGACTCACCTTGTTGCCGTTGGGGGCAGTGACGCCGGTATCGCCGCGGCGCTGCGCGCCCGTGAGCTGGACCCGTCGACCGACGTGACCGTGGTCCTCGCCGACGAGTTCCCGAACTTCTCCATCTGCGGCATCCCCTACTGGGTCTCCGGCGACGTCGCCACGGAAGCGTCGCTCGCGCACCGCACCCGCGCCGACCTCGAGGCCGCCGGAATGACCGTCCGCTCCTCGACATGGGCCTCCGCCGTCGACGTCGACCGCCAGCTGCTCTCCGTCACCGGCCCTGCCGGCGATGAGCAGATCGCCTATGACGAGCTGCTGATCGGGACCGGCGCCGAGCCGGTCCGCCCGGCCGGGATCCCCTTCGGAAAGCCCGGGATTCACCTGCTGCACTCGATGACCGACGCCGAGCAGGTCGTCGCCGCCCTGGAGCTCCTGCCTGCCGGCAGCCGCGTCGCGGTCGTCGGCGCTGGCTACATCGGCCTCGAGATGACCGAGGGGCTCGTCGCCCGCGGGTTCGACACGACGCTGATTCAGCGCGGACCGGAAGTGCTCTCCACCCTCGACCCGGAACTCGGGTCCCTGGTCACCGCGGAGGTCCGTCGGCACGGCGCGACGGTACTGACCGGTGCGACCGTCACCGGAATCACCTCCGCTGGCGGCCGGCAGTGGAGCGTCGCGACTACCTCCACGTCGGGCGATGCCGTGGGAACGTTCGCGCTCGTGGTGGTCTGTGTCGGGGTGCGGCCGGTGACGGATCTCGCGGCCGCGGCAGGTGCGCAGCTCGGCCAGGCCGGCGCGATCGTCGTCGACGAGCAGATGCGTACCGGGGTGCCGCACGTGTGGGCAGCGGGTGACTGCGTCGTGACACACCACCGGCTCCTCGAGACGACCTGGCTGCCGCTCGGGACAACGGCGCACAAGCAGGGACGCGTCGCCGGGGAGAACATGCTCGGCGGGTCCCGGACCTTCGCCGGCTCGGTGGGGACGCAGGTGGTGAAGGTGTTCGACCTCGTCGCCGCCCGCACCGGCCTCCGCCACCACGAAACCGCCCCGCTGGACGTGTCGCCGCTGACGCGTGTGACGGTCGCGGACGACCACAAGCGGTACTACCCGGGTGCGGTGCCGTTGACCATCAGTGTCACCGGCGACCACACGTCCGGACGGCTCCTCGGGGCGCAGATCGTCGGGGAACGCACCGCGGAGATCAGCAAGCGGATCGACACGTTCGCCACCGCCCTGCACGCCGGCCTGTCGGTCGACGACGTCATCGACTTGGACCTCTCCTACACGCCGCCGCTCGGGTCCCCGTGGGATGCCGTGCAGGTCGCCGCGCAGGGCTGGGAGCGCGCCTCCGCGGCAGCGAAGCGAGCCGGGGTGGGCGTCTGATGGTGCTGGCAGTTGTCGCCGCGGCGATCTTCGTCGCGACGCTCGTGGTGGTGATCTGGCAGCCCAAGGGCTTCCCGATCGGCTACACCGCGCTCATCGGCGCGGTCATCGCCCTCGCGACCACGGTGGTGGGGCTCGGTGATGTGCCGACGGTGATCGGGATCGTGTGGAACGCGACGCTGACGTTCGTCGCAGTGGTGCTGATCTCGTTGATCCTCGACGAGGCCGGATTCTTCGAGTGGGCCGCCCTCCACGTAGCCAGGTGGGGTCGCGGGAACGGTCGGCTGCTGTTCGTGCTGATCGTCGGACTCGGCGCGGTCATCGCGGCCGTGTTCGCCAACGACGGGGCCGCGCTGATTCTCACCCCGATCGTCGTCGGGATGCTCCGCGCCTTGAACATGCCGGCGAAGGCGGCGCTGGGGTTCATCCTCGCCACCGGGTTCATCGCCGACACCGGCAGCCTGCCGCTGGTGGTGTCGAACCTGGTCAACATCGTCTCCGCCGACTACTTCGGCCTCGGATTCGCCGAGTACGCCGCCGTCATGGTGCCCGTCGGCATCGTGTCCGTGCTGGCGTCCCTCGGGATGCTGCTGGCGTACTTCGGCCGGTCGATCCCGAAGCGGTACGACGTTCTCGCCCTCACCCGGCCCGCCGCCGCGGTGAAGGACCGAGCGACGTTCCGCGCCGGATGGGTGGTCCTCACCGTGCTGCTGGTCGGCTACTTCGCCGCCGACCCGCTCGGCGTGCCCCTCGCCGCCGTCGCTGGTGTCGGCGCGGTCGTCATCGTCCTCGTCGCCGCCCGCCAACCCGCGTTCCTCTTCGCCCGTCAGGCTGCGTCCCCGGTCCTCGTCACGACCGGCGGCACCGCCACCGTCGCCGGCGGCAGTGGTGGCACCGTTGGCGCGTCGGGGCGGGTGATTCCGGTGTGGAAGACGATCCGGGAGGCGCCGTGGCAGATCGTGCTGTTCTCGATCGGCATGTACCTCGTCGTGTACGGGCTGCAGAACCAGGGCCTCACCGACTACCTCGCCCGCCTGTTCGACGTGTTCGGGGACCACGGGGTCCTCGTCACCGCGCTCGGGGTCGGGTTCGTGATCGCGATTCTCGCGTCGCTGATGAACAACATGCCGACTGTCCTCATCGCCGCCCTCGCGATCGGCGGAGCCGGCGCGACCGGCCTGACCCATGAGGTGATGATCTACGCCAACGTCATCGGCTCCGACCTCGGGCCGAAGATCACCCCGATCGGGTCGCTGGCGACCCTGCTGTGGTTGCACGTGCTCGACCGGAAGGGCATCCACATCAGCTGGGGGCAGTACTTCCGCACCGGCATCGTGCTGACCGTCCCCGTCCTCGCCGTCACCCTGACAGCCCTCGCCGGCTGGCTCACCCTCATCCGATGACCACGCCCACCCCTACCGAAAGCACCGCCATGACCGCGACCCCCACGATCCTGTTCGTCTGCGTCCACAACGCCGGCCGCTCCCAGATGGCCGCCGGCTACGCCCAGGCCCTCGGCGGCGACCGCGTGCAGGTCCTCTCCGCAGGCAGTGCGCCGAAGGACCAGATCAACCCTGTCGCGATCGAGGCGATGGCGGAGGACGGCATCGACATCGCCGGGAACCAGCCGAAGGTCCTCACCACCGACGCCGTCCGTGAGTCCGACGCGGTCATCACGATGGGCTGCGGCGACGCGTGCCCGATCTTCCCCGGCAAGCGGTACGAGGACTGGGACCTCACCGACCCCGCCGGGAAGGGCATCGACGACGTCCGCGCGATCCGCGACGAGATCAAGACCCGAGCGCAAGCGCTCCTGGCCGAGCTGCTGCCCACCGAAGCATCCGCCTAACCACCGGAAGGACCACCCCCCATGACGCTCACCCTCACCGTCCCACCCCGAGCCGACGCGGACCGCTTGACCGGGCTGCCCGTCGCCGTCATCGGCGCCGGCCCCGTCGGGCTCGCCGCGGCCGCGCACCTGCTCGAGCAGGGTCTGCCCGTCGTCGTCTACGAAGCAGGCGACCAGGTCGGCACGTCCGTCCGGGCGTGGGGGCACACCAGGCTGTTCTCCCCGTGGCGGTACGTCATCGATGACGCCGCCCGCCGGCTTCTCGAACCCACCGGTTGGACTGAGCCGCGCCGGTCGTCGCTGCCGACCGGCAACGACCTCGTCGCCCAGTACCTCGAACCTCTCGCTCAGACGCCGGAGCTGGCATCGGTGATCCGGTACGGGGTCCGCGTCGAGGCGGTGTCCCGGCAGGGCATGGACCGCACCCGTTCCGCCGGCCGCGCCGACACCCCGTTCCTCCTCCGCCTCCACACCGCGGACGGCGTCGAGGACGTCACCGCCCGCGCCGTCGTCGACACGTCCGGCACGTACACGTCCCCGAACCCGCTGACTGCCGCGGGCCTCGCCCCCGCCGCCGACCTTGGCGACCGCATCGTGCACGCCCTCCCCGATGTGCTCGGCGCGGACCGGGCACGGTTCGCCGGGAAGCGGGTTCTCGTTGTCGGGGCCGGTCACTCGGCAGCGAACACGCTCATCAAGCTCGCCGCCCTCGCGAAGGACGTGCCCGATACGACGCTGCTGTGGGCGATCCGGAACGCGGGCACCGCCCGCCTCGGCGCGGACGCCGCCGATGGGCTTGCCGCCCGCGGGCAGCTCGGCTCCAACGTGCACGGCCTCGTCGAGTCCGGGCACATCGAGCAGCTTGCCTCGTTCGAGATCGACGACGTCCGCCTGGACGGCGACCAGGTCACCGTCACCGGCCGCCGTGCCGGTGAGGCGTTCGCGGTGACGGTAGACGTGATCGTGAACGCGACGGGGTTCCGGCCCGACCTCGACATGCTCCGCGAGATCCGCCTCGGCCTCGACGACATTGTCGAAGCACCGCGGGCGCTCGCACCGCTGATCGACCCGAACCTGCACTCCTGCGGCTCCGTTCCGCCGCACGGCGTCGCGGAACTGGCGCACCCGGAACCGAACTTCTTTATCGCCGGAATGAAGTCCTACGGCCGCGCCCCCACGTTCCTGCTCCTCACCGGCTACGAGCAGGTCCGCTCCATCGCCGCGGAACTCGCCGGCGACCACCAGGCCGCCCGCGACGTGCAGCTCGTGCTCCCCGAAACCGGCGTCTGCACCACCGATGTTGGCGGCTCATCCTCCTGCGGCGTTCCCGCCACGAACGAAGCGGCCGAAGGCTCGTCCTGCTGCGCCGCACCCGCCCCGGCCGCTCCGCCCGCCAGCAGCTCCTGCTGCACGAACTAAACCGGACCCACATGACCGACAAGCCCACCGTGCTGTTCATCTGCAAGCACAACGCCGGCCGCTCCCAACTCGGCGCAGCCCTCCTCGAACTCGCCGCCGACGACCGCTACACCGCCACCTCTGCCGGGATCGCCCCCGCCGACGAGGTGAACCCGTCGATCGCCGCGACCGTCGCGGAACTCGGCCTCGACATTAGCGACCGCACCCCGCGGAAGGTCACCCCCGAACTGCTGAATCAGGCCGACGTCGTCGTCCTGATGAAGCCCGGCCTCGACCTGCCCGCGACGCCCCGCGGGAAGGTGTTGCAGTGGTCGTTCCCGGACCCGGACTCCTGGTCCCCCGACGACGTCCGCCCCATGCGCGACGCCGTCGCCGCACGCATCCAGGACGAGCTCCTGCACCCATGACCGACCCCACGGTCCTCGTGCGGCCGATGACCGCCGCGGACTGGCCCGCCGTCGAAGCGATCTACCGGGAGGGCATAGCCACCGGAAACGCAACGTTCGAGGCGGCACCGCCAACGTGGGAAGCATTCGACGCCGGCAAGCTGCCCGAGCACCGGTTCGTCGCAGCCGACGGTGACGCGGTTCTCGGCTGGGTGGCGGTCTCTCCGACCTCCACCCGGCCGGTGTACCGGGGCGTCGTCGAGCACTCCGTCTACGTCGGCGCCGCAGCGCGTGGCCGCGGCGTCGGACATCTGCTCCTTGACGCCCTGGTCACGTCGACCGAGGTCGCCGGCATCTGGACCATCCAGTCCGGAATCTTCCCCGAGAACACCGCCTCCCGAGCCCTCCACGCCCGACATGGGTTCCGCGAACTCGGCACCCGCGAACGCATCGGCCTCATGACGTTCGGCCCCTGGGACGGACAGTGGCGCGACAACGTCCTCGTCGAACGCCGAAGCCCGCACGCCGGCTCCTGAGCGGGAGCGGCACGCTCCGATCCGCATGCTTGCAGGTACGTTCCAAAACCCGCTACGCTGTGGCACGCGTCATTATTGCGCGCAGAATGCCAGTCCATCGGACTGGCTTTCGTCATATCCGGCCCGAACCGTAGGCTGGAACCGCTCGAGACGACTCTGCCCTCAGCGCAGCACCCGAGCACCACGAACAGGCCGGACCCATCAGGGCCGGCCTTTTCCATGCCCTCAACGCGCGAGCACAGCAAGCCGACCGCTCCGCGCATAGGGGTACTACACGCCCATCGGGCGCTCGCGTCGGCTACCGACGCTCTAGACCCCCGCTCACAACGAGCGGGCTGGCCACACGGCCAAACCCGAAGGAGGGATCATGCCCATCACCGACACCACGGTGGACATGCCGACGGCCTTCGGCGGCACCATCCTGACCGGCGTCATCACAGTCGTCCTCGCCGTGCTCGGCTTCCTCCTGCGCAAGCAGGTCGTGGAGCTGATCAAGCACATCGTGGACGTCGTCGACGACCGCACGCTGGCCAAGGACCCGGAGCGGGCACACATCGTCGCAGAACTGCGACGAGCCCGCCTCGGGAAGAAGTAGCCGCCGAAGAAACGCCAACCCTCATTCGGGAAGGAGAGCTCTGCCCGCAAGCGTCTCGATTGGGGTGCCCTCAATGAGAATCAGGCGGTTGGTCGACGTCTCGATAGGCGATCCGCCCGTGAGCCAGGAGATGCCTGTGGGGGCTTCGGACTCCCACGCCCTGCTCTGGAGTGAACCCTGTCTCACATAGGTGGTCCGCGGACTTTCTCAGTCCACGCACGCCATACGGACGCCTCCCGACTCTCGAGGGCTGAGCCTGGCACTAGTCGACGTGGCTGTCCGCGCTGCCAAGCAACCTGTCCAACTCTGTATTTCAGGACACGTTGTGTGGCAGTTGGACAAGTTAGCTGGCGGACGACACTGTGAAGAGCGCACCGATTCTGTCCGACGGATGGCCCGTCTTGCACGGACTTGGCTTGGAAGTTGTCCGCGGCGTCGGCGACCGAAACTGTCCGTGTTCAACTCGAGCGCCTCGAAGACGCCTAGACCTTCCGTCCGATGCCCGGGCGGCGCACCTGCCTGAACGTTTCGGGCAGGGCCGTCCACTTCAGGCACTCAGTCTGCAGGGAGCTGTTCCATAGTCACTGCGCGCCTGGAGGCTGCTCGTCGACGGCCCAGAGCACGCGCCGAGGACTGACTCCGAGCTCGCCGGCAAGAACTCGTTGCTGTCGTTCTCCAGATCGCAGTAGTTCGTGTAGGAGCGCGAGATTGACGTCCTTGAGTTCTCGCCCTGGGCTGCCCAGCGGCAGCTCGATCAAAGGGGGCGACCAAGTAACGGGGCCATGTAGGTCTAAGGAGCGGAGAACTGCGCCCGCGTGCGCATCGAGCTCCCGCTGCAGCTCGACCGTCATGCTCAAACGGAAGATCGTGTATGTCTCCCCGGCTTCGGCGGTCGAGGGCGCACCTCGCCCGGGTTCTCGAACGCCTGTCACGCGGTTCGAGAGGTACCACCGAGCACATGCCAGTCCGATACGGCCGCCAGTAGGCACCCCTGCGCGATCTGCCACGAGCTTCCATGCGGCTGGAGTTAGCAACTGCCGCAGGGGGAACCGTGTGCGCGCGTAGTAATCGATTGGGGACGGCGATGCTTCCATTACGAGTCGCAGCTGCCCAATGCCAGCCAGGCGTTGTGTCAGAGCGTGACCTTCACCAAGGGCGGGAAGGATGCCTCTGTCCCTCACCTGCCCCAGGTGGCGTGGCCCTCGGGACAGGTCAGCTTGTTCCCAAGAGTCGGTGTGGAGCAGAACGAAACGAAGAGCCCGAGCCAGAGCTCCCTCGCTGGTTCCCGAGTCGCCGTCGAACCGGGCGGTCCAAGACGGCCAAAAGTTGCGCGGCACGTTCTGCGCTAACCACTCCACTGGTGTCGGCTTTGCGAGTTCTGGGTACTTGTCTCGTACCGCCCTCGTCAAGGTGCTGCCCCACACGATGCGCTGCGTAGCGGACAGGTCACGGTCGTGTGCCCGGAGAATCGCACGTCGAAGCGTCGTAGATTGCTGCGCCCCCGGGTAGTGCGCTATGAGGTCTCGGGCAGATCCAGGACCTAGATGCACCGATGCGGGCGCATATCCGACTGGGCGCTCGAAAGTGGTGATCCGTATACGTTCTGCGCTGATCTCGTCCGGAGCGTGAAGTATCTCTACTGCTGCTGCCGTGAGAGCGCTCATCGCGAAAGCGTCGAGTGGTGCTGTTGTGCCGGGGTGCTCCTCATGATCAATCATCCCCTCAAGTTCTGCCGGTTCCAGGTTCGCGAGGCGCGCTATCCGGCCGGTGTTGCCCGTCGCGCGCAAAGCGGCACCGATGGAGCGGAGATTGTTGAGCAGCTCGAGGGCCCCGCCTGGTGAGCCGATGTGGTCGAGAATCAGTCGTTGCGCCTTCGCCGGTCGCCCCTCGGGGTCGACCGACTCGACGATGTCATCTGGATATGGAAATCCACAGAAACTGAATCGACTGCTCGGATCAAGTCGGTTGCGGCAAGTGTCGGGATCGAAGCTCCTGGTTGTCTTGCTCCGGTCGTCTGCAGGAGTGCGGCCGCAGTCCGGGCATGTGTCGCGAAGGAGGCAGCTGTGTATTGGGCAGATGAAGGACCAGTGCAGACGCCACGTCAGGTTGTACACGCCGGACTGCTCTCTCAGACAGGCAGGGCAATAACGGGTGCCCGCCAGCCTTGCCAGGGGACTGCGACGGGCGATGCTGTGCGCCGCTCGCTCCGTTGTGTCGTCGATGATGAGCGCCTTGCCATTCAGACTACTCATCAGCGAGCCCCGCAAAGCTGCGGTCGCCAGGCGCGTGGACACAGCGATGCGTTCGATGACATCCTCTTGGGCGTGATTCCCGAGCGAAATCAGCTCGTTGTGCGGTAGGCCGCGCAGCCCGAAGAAGTCGAGAAGCTCGCCTCGTGACGATCGCATCTCGTACGCCCAGCGACTGATCGCCGTCTGCAGCCATTCGCCCGGCCCGAGCTTCACCTGAACTCCAAGGACCTGCGGGATTTCAGAGAGCGTGCGGGACCTGCCTTCATCAGTCGTCATCGAGCTCTGCCGTACGTGATAGACGGTTCTGCTCACGCGTCCATTCGATACGTGCTCGTTCCAGGAGCGCGCGGTCGACATGTTCTGACCCATCTGCGATCGCTCGGACGAAACTACGCTTCAGGACTCCAAGCAGAGTGTTGAAGCGCCCCTCGGACAGGGCGTACAGGTAGTCAGCAAGCCCCTCGGACAGCCATCCCTGCTCCGGCAAGTCGCAAAGTCGGACGCGGCGCTCAATGGCCGCAAGGAATTGACGCCACTCTACTTGTTGACCTTCATCATCGTACCCAAGGGGATTGACCCTAAGGACGATCCACCGGTCAGCAGAAGCATCCGTTCCGAACGTCGCGCCGAACATCTTCGGCCGTTCGAGCATCCACCTAGCGTCGTTTCCAGCGAGAATCAGTCGACTGTGGCCTTCACTGAGTTCTCGAAGAAGCCCGTGGACATGTTGCCCAGTCTTCCGGTCGAAGTTCACGCGCTGCACCTCGTCAAAGACGATGAGCGACGTGCGGCATTCCTTCAACGCCAGCGCAAGGCTCTCGTGTGGCCGTGGCCCGATTGGTCGGCCCAGCTTCCCGAGTAGTCCCGCTACGATCGTCGGGACAGTATTTGCGGAAGTGTGGCGGAATCGGATGACCGGTTGGTACGTCGGAACATGTCGGTAGCTGGTGCTTGGTTGAGCGACTTTTTCGTCTTCGTCGAGCCATCGGGTCCGAGCGGCCAAGGCAAGCGAGCTTGCAATCTCCGCTCGAAGCAAAGTGGACTTGCCCACTCCGGGCGGTCCGTCCAGCACGCTGACAGGATGCCCTTCCGCGTAGTCACCTCGCGACCACTCGTCTTCGCGGCGGTCCACCTCGAACTGCTCGTAGATTTGCTCACGCGACGACAGTCGGATGATGGGGAAGTGCCGGTGCCATTTAGTGCGCCTCATGGCGTAGCGCTCCCGATCCAGATCCGAGAGGGCGCGCAGTGAACGCATGGTGAGCAGGCCGGGGTCTGGGATGAGTTCACCGCGGACGGCGGCGATGAAGTCGCGATCGGTGTCGGTGAGCAAGTCGAGCCATGGCTCCGCGGGGCGGGTCTGCTTCACGGTGTCCAGATGGGCAGCGGCTCGATGGCCTTACGAGTGGTGGCAGGCGCGACGGCTTCCACGCGGACAGGAGGCGTCGCCGGGGCCTGCTGGCGTTTGCCCTTAGTTGTCCGGATCTCTTTCGGCGAGACAGGCGAGGGCACCTGGAATCGCTCGCGGAATCGCCGCATGACGGGGTCGATTGCCTGCCGCATGACCTGCTCTGATGTGCTCAGCAGCGCTGGCGGTTCGAGGAGTTCATCGCGATCGAATCGGTTGATGATCTCGTTGAGGAGGGTGCCAACGGCTTCCGGGTCGAGGTGTTCGGCGACCAGGCGCTCTCGAACCTGTCCCGCGAAGTAGAGACCGAACCGGCGCGTCCAGGGCTGCCGATCCTTCCAGGGGATCTCGTGGCACCGTCCCGCGGAGTCGAAGACGTAGACCTGCCGCATATCTGTCGGGTCGTAGTAGATGCGGAGCTGACGAGCATCGTTGACGGCGAGTGGGTCGGAGGCGATCTCCGCCAACACGGGACTGCGGTAGTACAGCCGACGGCAGAACACTCGCCCAGCATCGACGGCGAGATCGGAGAACGGGAGCAGCCGGATGGGGTCGAGTGCGTGGGCCGGCAGCCGAATCGCCCCGTGGCGGCGCAAGGAGTACTCGAACATTTCCATCGGACTCATGGCGGTGTACGGATCGTCCTCCGTGTGGAGCGTTTCCATGACACGGCGGTTGTAGACGTAGGCGAATCTCCGGACGGCGAGTTCGTAGTCGCCGGGAGTCAGTGTCGCGTGGCGCTCGGTGCCCTCGCCACGGTCGTCAGTGCTTCCGCCGAGGAAGCCGGGAAGTAGCTCTTCGAGCATCTGCTTGATCGTGAGGAACACCCGCTCGATCTGCGCTTTGTCGGTCGGCGTGTAGGCACGGGACTGCTCATAGGAGATTTGGAAGTAGGCACAGAGCGCCACCATGGTTGAGGATACGTAGGCGCTGCCATTGTCTGTATGTACGGTTTCCGGCAGGAATCCTCGCGCATCCGGGTCTTCGATTCGGGCGAAGAAGTCAAGCTCCGCCGGGCAACCGACATAGGGCGTCGGCGGATCGCCGCGCCACTCCTCCAGCGCTTCCTGCGCCTTGGGCACGATGACGTCGGCGAGACAGAGGGCTATTGCTTGCGCTGGTGTCGTGTGGGTAAGCGCGATACCGACGATCGCTCGTGAGTAGAGGTCAAGAGCTACCGTCAGCTCCAGCCGAACCAAGCCGGATCCCTCCGGGTTCCGCACCCAAACGTTGACCTTCGTGGTGTCGAACAGCACAAGTTCCCCCGCGCGCGTAGCAACGCGAAGCCGTGGCGACATCGCAGGCCTGTTCGCTGCAGATCGTTGACTCTTCGCCGTTCCGCCGGCATGGTCTCGCGCTCGCACCCATGCCGAGATGTAGTCCGCAAGCGTGACGTCCTCCGGTAGGCGAAGATCGGCCCGCTCCTTCTGCGCCCACGCCCTGAACAGACGAGCCCACGATTGGGCCGTGCGTTTGGTGCCCTTCACTTGTGATGTCATGAACTCAGCAACTGCCGCCCGAATTGGGTTGTCCATCGGGTCCCGTGCGCGCAGCCGGGACGCGTGCACGAGCCCCATCGGCCCCTTCTCGAGCCACTTGCGATAGGTGCGGCGAATGTAGGTCAGCTCCGACTCGAGCGTGACGGTCGTTCCCGTCCGGCGGCCTTTCACCCGTGGGTCCCGGTAGCGCTGCTCGGCAAGAGCTCGCATTCGTTTCGGTAGCTTCGCGTATTTCGGGTCCTGCTCGGGGCGGGGTACAGCGCCAGCTGGCGCGTCAGTTGCTAAGCCGGTGAGGAGTCGGTGGATGATGTCGTATTTTTCGCGATACTCCTGCAGTGCCGCCGCGTCGTCGCGGAGTATCTCAGCGGGATCTTGATCGCGCCACAGCTGTGTGTTGGAGCCGGGTTGTTGTAGGGCGACGAGGACGTCTTTGATCGGTGCGGTCCCGAGCAGTGCGCCGTTCACGGAGACGAGATCTACTTCGAAGACGCCGATTCGACCGATGTGGACGTCGTGCCCGAACCACTGAAGCCGCGTACCAACGGCCATGGTTCGAACAGCCGGGCGCGGTTGGCTCTCGTGCAGGCTCATGCCCAGACCTCACTTTCGGGCAGAAGGAAGTGGTGCATGTGTATGCGCAGCTGACGCTGCCAAATGAGTTCGCGCAGAAAGGTCTTCGCCGCGAGATCTGGCACGGAGTGTTCACGCGTGAGCGCTGTGGCCAGACTTTCGAAGGTTTGAGGCCCGTCGAGAACCCACTGGACCGTCACATCACGGAGGACATTGCGCCGTTCTCCGCTGATCGGCGTTTGTGCGCGCGAGAGGAGGCTGAGGTTGGCGACGACCGGCTCGGCCAGCCCGGTCCACACGAGGTAGTGCATACCTGCAGCAGCTAGGGCCTCAGCCACCAGCCAGTGCCGCTCCTGGGTTCGAACGACGAGCGCTTGCTCAGGTCGTTTGACGTCGACCACGAGAGGCGGTGCCCCGTAACGTAGGACACAGAAGTCTGGCGTATGCCATCGAATCTGCGATCCGACACGGAACATGATCGTCAGCGGCTGACTGACGATGTGCAAGACCGTCGGAGTGAAATCGGCCAGGAGCACGAAGGCACGCTCTAGCTGAGACTCGCACATGACCAGATCGCCAACGGTGCCTGCGTACTGCGCGATGGGGTGATGATGCTGATGCGGCCGCCTCGAGAAGTCGCGTCGAGGGTGCGCGAAGACGAGGTCGGCGAGCGTGACGGCTTCCGCTTGCCGGGTCACACTGGTCCGCCGCCCAAGCGCGATCACGTAATCGAGATGAGGTCCCGTCGGCTGCGGCGGCAGTGGGGTGCTCTGCTTCGGTGCACCGATTGGACGGTTCAGCCGCGCTCGCACTCCGGGCGATCGACGGGTCTCGCTTCTAAACCGCTCGAGTAGGGCGCGCAGTTCGATGTCGGAACTCTGGGAGCGCTGCGGAAGCCACCGTTGCGCGTGCCAGTCCTCAACTTCACGACCCGGGGATACCTCGAGCGGGATCGTCTGCAGTTGCTCGATAGCTTGCATCGCGAACGCGTTTCTCCCGCGAAGAACCGCCCCGCGTCAGCTCCTCGGATCAGACCAGTGAAAGCACAGACCGACCCCATTCGATGGAGGCTCGGTTGCTCGAGTTCACCGTACCGCCTATACAGGCATCTAGCAACCAGTCGCTACTCACTAGAACTACGCTCGTCTGCTGCGCGAGCCTCACGAATCCACTTCGCGATCGTCGTCTGACCGACGCCGATCTCGCTACCAAGACGGGTCGTACTCAGCCCGGCGTCGTTAGCGGCGAGGGCGAGCTTCGCGCGTTCCTCGATGGCTTCCTGGATACGCTCATCAGCTCGACGCACTTGCTCGATGAGCACGCGCGCGACCGCCTCCTCCGGAGGGTGCTTGCGGGGCTTGCCAAGGCGGCGGGTCGGGGGAGTGGGCATCGCGGTTCAGTTCCGATCGTCAGCGTGAACGTCGGATCCGGTTGCCAAGTTCGCGGGCATGTGAAACGATCCGACGCGAAACGCTCGCTCGGACGTGAGACCCACTCTTCGACTGCAGGGAGCACGCGGCGCAACTTCCCGGGAGCGCCCGCACGGCCGAGTTGGCCGTCCTTCAGCGTGCTCGAGGTCAGTCTAGTTACCGCGCCACACCCTGTCGTGTGCACCGGATCGCCGCCACTGTAAAGGCGAAGCTCTTCCGGAACACCAGTTGCGGCGGGTCGCGCACGATCCGATGCGCCAGGCGCACTGAGTACTGTGCTCGCATGATCGATTTCCACAAGGTGCGTGGGGACGAACGCGAACGCCTCGGGCGCGCATTCAAACAGCTACGAGAAGACGCTGGATGGAGCGTGCGGGAGGTTGCGGCATGCCTACAGCGCGACCCGTCCGTGGTGACACGGATCGAAGCAGGCAAGCTCACGCTGACAGAAGAGCACATTGTCAAGCTGCGGCGAGAGCTCGGCGTATCGATCGATGACCTGATCGACAGATCGTCGCCCCCCTCCCCCTTCCTCGCCCGTGAGGAATGGTCAAATACTCAAGGACATTGGCGGGCACTGACTCCTTCTGGCCGGCGTGACCGACTCTTCGCTCTAACAATGGAGCGTCAGGCATCTCAGCCTCACACGTGTATCCACGCGGGCGAGGAGTTCGTCAGCGTGCTCTCCGGGGCAGTAGTTGTGACGCTGGGCAGAACAGAGCACCGGATCGAGGCCCATTCCGCCGTGCTCACTGTCGCTCCCTACGAAAGTCATGCCGTCCGCCTTGCTCCTGACTGCGAACGAGCCGAGCTGCTGTGGACGCTCCCTTCCGATGGCCTGCGTCGCCACACGCCCGTCGAGGGACCAGTGATGGCATGGACATGCCTTACCGATCCTGAACACGACGAGATCGAGAAGCAAACGGTCTCCAAGGCCGAGGCGTCCCATACGCTTGAGCGGTGACAGAGAGCCACCAGCGTCGCGCTCCTGTCGACCTTTCCCCGACTGGTTGGCCACATGAAGCCGCGTCCGACCCGATCGCAGAAGTGGATCGGCGCTTCATCTTGCGGGTCCGTGCAGCCATGGGACAAGAGACAGCTCGGTCTCTCGCCGAACGGGCCGGCATCAGCCATGGCACCCTCAACAACCTCCTAGCCGGGAAGGCGTGGCCGACCCTCTCAACCATTGCTCGCCTCGAGCGAGCTCTCGCAACCGACCTTTGGCCCGGGCGCGTTCTTTCCGACCACGACTGAGAGCAACTCTCCGGATCCGGCGTCCGCGCCGCGGGATCTAACCGATCGTCACCCATCTCGCGCTCGGAACTAAGGCGGCAATCGCCCACAGAGGACTCTCGTCCGCAGCCCTAGTTCGGTTCCCTGCCCACACCGCGCTACGCCGCGCGAGCAGGGCGCTTGCCAGCGCCATCAACTCGCCATCGTCGATGCCGTCTTCCACGAGCGCCCACCCCAACGCGAGGTCCGCAACCACCGTCACTGCTCGCCCTCCCCGAACGACGTGCACATCACAGCGTCGCCCGAGATCAACGAACTCGAGTCGCACTCCGTTCGGTACGACGAAACCGTCGAGCCAACCGGTGAAGCGCTGAAAGCCACGCCCGTGGGTCACGTGAAGCTCCCCTGGCCAATCGTCCGTCATGGACAGTACACTATCCACCTAGCCGTACGTTGCTAGAAGGAGTGTCTTATGACCAGTGCACCACAGCATTCAATGCCGAGCTGCGCTGCCACCGCCAGAGTGGCGTCGCAGCTACCTGGGACAGCCCGCGCGTGAGCGACCACGACTCGCCCTTCGTCCCGAAGAACAGGCGTCCGGAGTCTCGGCTGCAGTCAGGGTCCGGCCAGAGACTGTCTCGAATCTCACTGTCCGACCTTCGGGGGGTCAACCAGCCCGACCTGGAAGCTCTCCTCGTCGAAGTGCGAGAAGACCAGGCCCTCATCTCCGGTCTCACGATGGGTATCGGCTCGCTCATAGTTCAGCGGTGGGATCCGGCTTACGCGGCGACCGGGTGGACGCTTCATGGCGCGGACCTCACCCTCGACATGGGTCACCCGTTCGGGTCGATGTTCTACCGCAACGACAAGGACGGCCGGATGCTCCGCATCGGCGTCAAGTGGCACCCGCCCGTGCAGCAGCTCGAGTTCCCCGCCCTTCACCCGTCGAAGCCCGAACTGACCTCGAACTGCACGGAGGAGGAGGTCACCGCGGTCGTGTTGGACGCACGGAGTCGGATAGGGACTCTTGTCGCGATCAACGCGCAGATCGGGTCGTTCGTCGCTACCGAAGAGTCGGAGAACGCGATCCTCGACGCCTCAGGACTGGGCTTGGAGCGTCTGTCGGAGGACGACCCACGGCTGGCTGACGATGCCTGAGCGTCGGGCGCCGCGGTTCGAGCCGGTTCCGTTGCGGCTGCTGTCGTTGTCGGCGCAGTTCGACGCCGTGATCTGGCCGACGGTGGCGGGTATGACGTTCGCGAACTCCACCGGGCCGAAGATTCTGCAACGAACCGTCAACGTCCGCACCACGGAAGACGAGCGGGTGTTCACGCTCCTCAACGGAGCACCGTTGACGGACCCTGCTGACCCGCTCCTGGAATCGGCGACGCAGGTGATGGACGTGCTGGTGAAGCTTCGCGCGGTGGGGCGTCGTGCGGATGCGGTGGGGTCGGCTGATGTCTGATCGGCGGTGGGTGCAGGACATTCGGCGCGAACAGTCGATTTTGTCGTTGCCGTTTGGGCTCGGGTACACGATCGACATCACCCAGACGCTCACCGCCCTCGCGGCTGCCGGGATGCCGGCACGGGTGGAGGCGTTCGACCGGCTCCGGTTCGACGACGGCCGCGCCGCGTTCCTCGCCACCCCGGACCCGACTACCACCGTGACCGACGGCGACGACGGTGCCGAGAGCCGTGTGGATGATGTGATCCTCCTGCCGGGCGGGTCCGAGGGCGGGGTGCTGTCACTGGTCCGCCGCTACCCGGACCTCGTGGTCGTGAACGGGAAACGCGGGCGCGTGTGGGCGAACGGCCGGCAGGTGCATGGCACGTCGATGCAGCGAAAAGCGACCCCGGGGTGGCGGACCGTGTTCGCGATCGCCCGCAGCGTCGTCATGCACGGCGGCGGCACGCACGCGATCGCGGACCGCACCGGCATCCCCATGGGCGAAGTCCGCGCCGCCATGTCGGCCCTCGGTCCGCACGTGTTCCACACGCCCATCGGGTGGGAAGCCGCCGACCGGCCCGTCCTGGTCGACTGGGCCCTGGCGGCCTACCCAGGCTATGGCGGAGTCCGCACCTGCTGGCGACGGAACGACACGATCGATGCGCAGGCGGATCAGCTGATCGGGCTGGGTGGGGTGATGTCGGACCGGTGGGCGGCGCAGCAGTCCGGGGTGCTCGTTCCCCCGGACCGGTTGACTGCGCTCTTCGCCGACCACCCGGACATGCAGGCGCTCGGCTACGAGCCTGCGGCGGCGGATGACGCGACGGTGTCGGTCGTCATCCCACAGGACACCACCGTCCTCAGCAGCGCTGAGGGGTGCTGCACGAACGACTTCATCACCGCGCACGTCCTGTACGAAGACAGCTGGGTTACCGCGAACATGGATGCAGTGAACGGATTGCGGCAGCTGCTGCACTTCCAGTCCGACCTCGCCCACGACCTCCGCTGGCACCCCAGCGGAAGCTGACCCGGCGAGCCCGATGATGCTGCAGCTGCTGTCCCTCACGTTGGCATACGACGACACCCGCTTCTTCGGCTCCGTCATGTTCACCGACCCGGATCACCCGGACGACAAGCCGGCCACGGTCCTCATCGACCACGCCGACGAACCTCCCTGGTTCCGCCTCACCAACGTCGACCCGGACAGTCAGGCTCCGACGGTGCCGGCGATGGTCGAAGCGGAACGCATCATGCGGTTCCTCCTCCGCTACACACCCGAACGCCTCGGCCGCACCCGCGCCGACTTCCCCCAGCCCTAACCCGCCCTTCTCATGCCCAACTTTGGAGGTAGTTGCTGATGATGCGTCTGGTGTCCATGCACCTGTCGAACGACCGGATCCTCTGGGGGCATGTCCTCCTCGAGGACACCGAGAACCCGGACGCACACTTGGCGCAGATCCTCGTCCGCCCCGTCGACGTCGAGCCCGGGTACGAGCTCTACGACAGGACAAACACGGTCCTGTCGGACCTGACGGTGCCGGCGGTACGGGAAGCGAACCGGATCGTGCAGACCCTCCTCATCCCCGCCTCCGAGATCGCACGACGGGAGAAAGCCGTCCGGGCGGTGATCCACTCCGGCTACTTGGAGGGGTTCCCGGACGACATGCCGTGGCAGTCGCAGCTGTGGATGTACGCCCGAGGGGAAGTCACCCGCGAACAGCTGTCCGCGTACGCCGACAAAGGCCGACAGATCCCCCGCGCGCCCGGACCGAGCGCCGTCGGCCCGGCGGACGTGCCCGAGGACTGGTGGCAGACCACGCAAGCCCGCATCCGCCGGAACCTGCTTAACACGACCCTCACGGAGCCGGAAGTTGCTGCGGCCCTGCAGATCAGCATCGACGAGGTCGGGGAGCTGTTCGATTCGTGCCGGCTGACGAGCTTCGACCTCGACGGCGAAGAACGTATCCCCGACTGGCAGCTCGTGAAGCCCGCACTCCCCGAGTTCGGTGATCCGTCGTCACTGCTGCCCGGCCTCGATGTCCTCTACGCTGCAGCACCGCAGCCGCTCCTCGACGCTGCCGCGATGACCGAGTTCATGACCACGCCCCTGGACTTCCTCACCGTCGACGACCGAGTCTTGACACCACTGGACTGGATGCGGGAAGGACGACCGCTAACGACGATCATCGCCCTCTTCCGCGGACGACGGTGGCGACCATGACCAGCCGGCCAGACCTGTTCCTCCTCAACATCGCCTACGACGTCACCGGCGTACACGGGCACGTGTTCTTCCGCGACCCACCCAGCTCCGAGCTGCGGCAAGTCATCATCCGCAGCACCGACACCGGCAACATCTGCGAACCAGCCCACGGCGACCCCCGCGACGGATGGGAACCGTTTCTCGAAGAAACCCGCTGGCTCATCGCCCTCACCCAACCCGACACCCGAGACGAGCGCAGCTAGTGGGGCCCGGGCTCGAATGGGTCGCCGCCGCATACGCGGGTCGGCCGCAGATCACGATGCCGTACGGGCTCGGCGACACCACCGACCTCACCAACGCTCTAGCGGTCCTGAAAATGGCGGGGCTTCGCGCGGTCGTGGAGTCGCACGACACGATCCGCCTCGCCGACGGCCGCCGCGCACGCTTCCCAACAAGCACTCAACGCCCCCGTGACGACGACCCGGACGACGCGGAACTGCTCCTGTTGGCGCCGCGGACCGTGACGACGACGCAGATCGCACTCGCGGAACAGACCACGACCGTGCTGCTGGTCGACGTCGACCAGCGCCGCGTCTGGGTCGACGGAAGACAGATCCTCGGCGTGCAGGAGCGCTGGAAGGACGCCGCACCGATCTACATCACCTTTGCCGTCGCACGGATGCTCGCGGTCAACGGCGCCACCTTCGACAAGCTCGTGCGGGCAGGGCTGACCGCAGGGCAGGTTGACGACGCTCTCGCACGTCTAGGGAAACGCGTGCACCGCACCGACATCGGGTGGGAGTCGCGCCAGGTGGGCGGTCTCGTGGACTTCGCGATCGCCTGCTACCCCGGACCGGGAGGTGTCAGGACCCGGTGGACGTCAGACCTGCCGCTGGTCGAGCAAGCGGAGCGGCTCATGGACGCGGGCTGCCGCATTTCCGGCCGTGCCATCTCCGACCGGCCCGGCTACCCCGCCATCAGCAAGCGAGAGATGCCCTACCGGGTCGTCGCGTTCACCGAGGAGGAGGTCGACATGGCAGCGCTCGGCTTCGAACCAGACACGATCGGCTTCGCCGGCAGCGAACTCATCCGGCCCGCCGATCCCACGATCTTCCTCACCGCAGCCGCCGCCGGCTACACGGACCGCACCGACGACTTCATCACTGCGAACACGCTCCTCCGCGCCGACATGCGTAACGATCACGACGCGGCCTCGCTTGAAGAAGTACGAGACCGGCTGCAGTTCCTGGCCGACACCGGCTACGACCTCCGTCACAACCTGCCGAGTTGACGTGCTCGCACAACGCCCAAGCGTATTCATCGAGCGCAAGTCACCCATTTGGACTGCGACGGTGACGTCGGTTCCCGGATCTGCGCCTTCGTCGATGCGCGGGAGCTACCCCGATGTCGGTAGATTTACCGAGCGGCTAGCCCCAACGGCCCGTCGCCCTGGATTGAACTGGTAGACAGCCAACAACCCCACGACTCAGGCGAACGCGGCGAGCAGATCCAGTTCAACTGCGGGACCCTCGAGGTAGTTCTTCTCCTGCCCAGGTGCTGGCGCTTGCCGTGCCTGCGCCCGCCGCTGCTCGCGCGAGCCCATTGCAGTACCCGGGAGGTTCACCAGAGGGTGCCAGGTGCCAGCAGGAACAACGCGGCGGACCTTCCCCACCAGCTGCAGCGGTCCATCGACAGGCTCCAGCGTGTGGGTGGGGAGCACCTTCGCGATGATCTTCCAGGCGGTGTCGTCTCTATCGCCGACGATCACTTGATCGATATCAACGGCGTCCATGAAGTTACCCATTGCTTGAACGGTGCCCTGGTCGGGAACCCCTTCCATGTCGAGCCCCAGTTGCTGCGCGGCCGGGATCATTTGACCCAGTGTGCGCAGGAGGTCTCCCGTGCCACTCGACGCACCGAATGTTTGGACAATCTCAGGCGTGTACACCTCGCAATCCCAGGACACCATCGCGCCTCGTGTTGCATTGGCGAACTCGAGGTCCGGCTGGGAGACATCGATCCAATGCAGCGCGTCGGGATCCGCAGCCGCGAAACGCAGGAGACGGTCGAACTGCGCGGCGGGCGTGTCAACGAACTCCTGCTGTGTCTCACTCTCAGAGCCGTTCGACCCTTCGCCATGCGCAACACGTAGGTTGGCTCCGGCTGAGCGGTCTCGCTTCGTGGTGTCACGTTGCGAACGGGCACCGACCTGACCGCCCTCTAACGCGCTGATGAACTGACCGAGGAGCGCCGTGTTGAGGTAGCTGAATTGGCGAAGCATGGTCACACGCTACTCACGGGGAGCGACATCCCCGGAGGCTCAATCAGGGTCAGTAGGAGTCGGGAAGTTGTCACTTGCGACGGGGGCGCCGGCTGGCCGAGCGAGCTGCTGGCGCCGCGGGTACGGCTTCTAGCCCTCCACGATGCGTCCTCGGCGTCGGCTACTCAGGTCGATCCTCATGGGGATGAACTGACCGGCGAAAGCGAGGCCTTCCGGACGAGTGGATGCTATCTCGTCGCGGGGCAGGGTGACCGGGCTGCGATACCCGAGTGGTTGACCTCGAAGAACCCTGTCGGGGGTGCGATCGACGACGAGAGCGGGTCGCGGAGCAATCCCTTCCGGCGGAGCACCGTTGTGATGTCTGACCGCTGCCATGTGAAAAAGGGTCGCGTAGATGTTCGCCATCATCCAGGTTTCGGCGAGGACCGTCGGGACGTCGATGCGCAACGTGATCGCTTCGACACCTGCCTGTGGCTGCTTCCCTTTGGTGCGTGGACGGGTGAGGTAAGTGACCAGTGGCCGGTCGAAGATCGGCGTAGACCGCCCTTCGCCGAAGGCGCTGAGCGGTACGGTGCCGTCCGCGCTGGGCTCAGTCGTGATCAGTTCAATCCGAACGTCATCTCGTGTTGTCACCGCGAGACCGTGCTTGAGCTTGTTGTATGCAGCGTTGACGGGTAGTTCGTCATCGAGGAGAAGGTGAGTCGCGTGGTTGATCCAGGCCAGCGCCGTTGTGCAACCGGATGCAAGTTCTTCGGTGATCACCGTCCCGGCGGGGTAGAGGAGTTTGAGGAGGAGGTGCTCGTCCTCGTCAAACGCCTGTTTGGTCGCTGTAGCAACTGCGTGCATGCCGGCAGGGCTGTCGGCGACCGCTAACCAGGTGCACTGAGCATCGTCGCCTCGTGGTCGAGCAGCGGTGAGAGCGTAGAGAAACCGCTCCAACGCTTCCGCGCACTGGTGGCGGAGCACGACAGCGTCGATCGCGCGGTGCACGTCCTGTCGCTGCTTCTCGGTGGGAAGTGTGTCGACGCCCGCCAGCCCAAGGGCCTCGAAGAACTTGGGATGGGTGCTCCTCGTCGGGGCATTTAACTCCGAGCTAAGGAGGAGATGAATCCTGGCCGTGAAGTGCTCAAGCGGATTCGCGAGGAAGAACTCATCATCGAGCAACTTCGCTTGCTCCGACGTGAGCGCAACGCCTTCCGGTCGTATGCCGAGATACATCCATGTAGCTTATGTCTGATCGAACGCGGCCGCGCGATTCTCTGATCGCACTGTAGGACGAGTTGACAAACATCGGATCGTAGGGTCACGGCCATACCGAACCTGTACCGGCAGCAGCGTCAATGACGGAGCTGGTGCGAGGAGCTCGAGGCAGGAGGGCGACCGGTCGCTAGCCCGCGCCGCATCGGGGTAATAGCACGTGGCTCCAATTCTGATCCGCCGATGGTGCTTCTGCGGCTCCGCAACTCGCACGAAGGAGGATCATCGAGAACGCCTCTGCGTCGGCTACGTTCGGATCAGGTCCAGACGGAGGGAACGGCATGGTTGCGCCACGACTGCGGTTCCTCCTTGACACGAACGCGGTGATCGCTCTCGAGCCGTTCGACGGAAGCGAGGAGGCAACCCGGTCCACGCTTGCGCAGTTTCTTCGCCTCGCTCGGGAACACGGTCATCATGTTGTTGTTCATCCGGCGAACTTCGACGACCTCCGTGAAACCGTCAACCCCGAGCATCGCGCAGCCAACCTGCGTGCGCTAGAAAAGTACGAACGGATTGGCGAGCCCCCCCTCCCCGATGAACTCATCGAGGCGGCAGGGAACCCGCCGCCCGGCTCGAACGACCTGCGAGACATCCGGCTGCTTGCTGCGGTGACCGCGGGGGCGGCAACCCACTTTGTGACGAACGACGGCCGACTGATACGTCGGGCTACCCGGCTGGGTTTCGAGGAGCAGGTCCTTCGGCCGGCGGAGGCGCTCGCGCTGCTCCGGACGCTGCATCCGGACGATCCACCGGCGCCGCCGCAAGTGCGGATGGTGATGGCGGCCGAACTGAGACTCGATGAGCCGATTTTTGATTCGCTGCGACGCGATTACCCAGACTTTGACGGCTGGATTAGGAACAAGGTAGCTCCGGATCCATCTCGTCGAGTGTGGATCGTCGAAGACGCAGCCGGTGGCTATCGAGCGATCGCGATTGTTAAACGAGACGATGACCACCCGTTGGAGGCCGGACGGCAACTCACGAAAATCTCAACCTTCAAGGTTGACGACCGTGCGGAGGGAGAGAAGCTCGGGGAGCTCCTTCTCAAAACGGTGTTGCAGTGGGCACATGTTCAGCGCGTCGACGCGCTGTTCGTGACGGTCATCAATGACGACGCTAAGCAGGTGCTGATGCGTTTCCTTGACACGTTTGGCTTCGTCAATGTGGGGCGACTGCCTGGCACCGACGACGAGTGGGTCCTTGAAAAGAACCTCAGGTCCGGCGCCAATGCACCTACGGACCCGCTGACCTACCACGTTCGCTACGGACCTCCAGCCGTCGCGAGTGGGAGTGACGTGTTCGTCATACCTATCCGGCCGACTTGGTATGAGGGGCTGTTCCCCGACAGTCCGAGCCTAGATGGAACCCTCACCCTCCCTGGGTTCTCTAACGTCGAGATACGACCGTTCGGCAACGCGCTCAGGAAGGCGTACCTCAGCAACTCGACCCGGAAATCTCTCCCTGCTGGTTCGGTCATCTTGTTCTACCGATCGGCAGGAGCTCGAGGCGGTCAGGGAGCGGTCAGAGCGATCGGCGTTGTGGAGCAAACCCTTCGAAGCAGCGACCCGTCAGTCGTGCTCTCCTTCGTCGGACGACGCACCGTATACACGGCAGAGGAAGTCAGTCGCATGTGTCAGAGTGGCGTCATCGCGGTTCTGTTCCGTCAGGACCGGTTCCTGGACGAGGCGTGGTCACTTGACGAACTCGTGGCGATGGGCGTCCTGAACGGCCCACCACAGACGATCACACGGGCTGCGAGCGAGGAAGGGCGAGCGTGGATACTTCAGCAACTGAGCGGGTAGCGGTTATGGCGATTCACCCGGTATACGCCGACGCAATCCTTCAGGGAACAAAGCAAGTCGAATTCCGAAAGCGCAAGCTTGCTGATGACATCGAGACAATCGTCATTTACGCCACCGCGCCAGTTCAGAAGGTCGTCGGTGAGTTCCGTATCAGGGAAACCGTCGTCGACGCTCCCGAGCGAATCTGGGCTCGATACGGAGCAGTAGGCGTGATTGACCGACACAGCTTCGGCGAGTATTACGCCTCCGCCGTGAACGCGGTCGCATTCGTCGTGGACAAGGCCATACGGTACGGTCAGCCGCGTCCGCTGTCCGAACTGGCTCCCTCAATCCCGCAGAGCTTCTACTATGTGCACCGCGAAAGCTCCACACAAGTGGCACACGGCACGGAGATGGCGATCGCCTAAGACCCCTCGCCGGGACGTTCACTTCGTCCTGTGGATGCAAGATCTCCAGGGCTCAGTGCCGGGTTCGGCGCTGAATTCTGCGGGGGTCTACGGTTGAACCTGCTTGAGCAGCCGTTCAGCACCAGCCCGGAGGGGTGCCGACGGCACTGCAGTGACGACTGCACGGTGAACCACGGGTCGGGATGATTGATGCCCAGTAAGCGCACCCGCCCTCTCAAACCGGCAACTCGTGACCTCCAGAACTGCCGGCTTCGAAAGACGAACGTGATCGACCGAATGATCATCGTTCGCTTTGCACACGATTCAGCCGGAACGACACCGTCAGGGTGAAGCTCCGCTTTGAGGGTGCATCGGTGGTGGCACAGCCCGCGGGTTCGACGTGCGAGAAGGGCGGGTGATCGCGTGAACTATGAAGGGGGTAATCAAAGCCCCTCCCAAGAGAAGAGTCACACGCTTAGCGTTGATCGTGCAATGCACTCGATCAGACCGTCAGAAACTTCCGCTACTGCCGACCGAACCGTTGACCGCACCGATTCATCGCACAGGGCGATCGTCGTCGGCGGTTCTCTCTCCGGGCTGCTCACCGCGCTCGCACTCGCATCCGACGGCTGGCACGTCACCGTGCTCGAACGCGCCGTTCGCCACGGCATCCAGGGGGCGTTCCTCCGGGCCGCTCGCGGACGTCGTCGAACAATGCTGCGCTTCGACGGCACGGAAGCGCCGAGTCTGCGCGAGGTCGCGTCGGGCGGCAGGGATCACTCCGTCGAGCCGTGGTTCCGGATCCATGGACGGCTGCGCGCTGCCGCGGCTGCCGACCCGCTGATCGAGCTGCGCGACCGCGCCGCGGTTGTCGACGTCGGACAGGCCGACGACTCGGCTTGGGTGGACCTCGCCACAGGGGAGCGGATCACCGCGGCGCTGGTGATCGGCGCTGACGGTCATCGGAGCATCGTCCGTCCATGCGTGTCGCCGGAGGCATCCCATGCCCGCTACGCCGGCTACCTGCTGTGGGTCGGCAGCCTCCACGAGGCGGAGCTCCCGGAGGAGCTTTGGCTCCCGGAGAGCGACGACGGCGTGATGGAGTGGGGCCGCGGCATCCTCTTCGCGCACGCCTTCGCCGGCGACGACGGCTCTTCGGCGCCCGGGCACCGGATCGTGTCCTTCGCGCTCTACGACGCTGACCGTGGCCCCGCGATGCGTCGACTGGGCGTGGTCGAAGGCACCGTGGTGCAGCACTCGCTCCGTCCGGCCGACATCCCAGCAGACCTCGTGACCGAAGTCGCCGCCGGACTCGCCGAGTGGCCGCAGCCGTGGGCAGCGATCATCCGCGCGGCTTTCCGCCGCGGCCGAGTGACGGGCACGCCGATCGCCGAGTTCGTCCCGACCCGCCTGGTGCACGGTCGGCTAGCCCTCGTTGGCAACGCGGCGCACGTCCCGACTCCGATGACGGGTTCCGGGTTCGACGAGTCCGTCGAGGACGCCGAGTCGATCAGGACCGCGTTCGCGGGCGCCGGTACCGGGGACGTGCCCGCGGCGCTGCGCAGGTACGAGGCGGAACGACTGATGGCGGTGCAGCGGATGGTGGAGTCCGGCCAGGGGTTCAGCAGGAGCTTCGCCGGCAGCTGAGGCGGTGGACCGGACCGCATGACGGACGGGAGGCGCGACGCCAGCTGGCACCGCGCCTCCCGTCCGTCATGCGGTCGGCTCACATCGTGAGCCGCTCCTGGTGGATGCGCCGGGACGACACACCCAGCCGACGGAGCATGCGCTGGTTCGCGAGGACCGCGGCGTTCGGACCGACAACGAAGAACGCACCCGACTGCACCGCGCGGCGGGGGATCGTCGCGGCGAGGTCCTCCCGGCGGAACCGACCGACGCGGATCGTCACTGCGAGGCGGCCGTTCGAGGCCGCGACGCGCTGCTCGAGGTCGTCGCGGAAGTACGCGTCGGCCTCCCGCCGGACCGACCAGAGCAGGTGCACGGGACGGGTCGTGTGGTGTGCCTCGAGCAGGCTCATGAGGGGCGCGACGCCGGCTCCCATGCCGATGAGGACGAGAGGATGTGCGGCGTCATGCCGCTCCGCGGTCCGGCCGAAGCGCCCGAACGGGCCCTCGAACCGCACCCGGGCTCCGTCGGGGAGTGACGCGAGCCGGTTCGTGTGGTCGCCGTTCTGCCGGATCGTGAACGTGAGCGTGGACTGGTCGGTGCCCGTGACCGAGAAGGGGTGCCAGTCACGATGAGCGACGCCCCGGGTCTCGAAGCGGGTGAAGAAGAAGTCGCCCGGCCGGAGCGACGTGGCGGGTCGGTCTAGCCGCACGGTGATCTCCCGCGACGTGTCGCCGAGGGCGGCGTTGGCGACTACGTTGCCGCTGAGGTACCCGTCGGGGGCGATCCACTTCTTCCAGACGTAGAGCGCGAGGACGACGAGTGTGTAGGCGTCCAGGAGGGTCATGAACCAGAAGTATTGGTTGACCCGGACGAGCAGGTGGGCGTGGAGCCAGATCATCGCGATGACGACGAGGTTGAGTCGGTGCACCCACACGGACACCTGGTGGCGGACGACGGGTTCGACGAGGCGCTTGGCTCGGAGCAGCAGCGCGACGCGGTCGACGAGCCAGCCGCTCATGAAGAACACGGACCAGCAGAGGACGCCGAGCGCGATCCAGAAGCTCCAGTCGCCCAGCAAGATGGCGAGGGCTTCACCGGCGTAGAGGCTCGTGCGGTGGAAGTGCGCGAGGACGACCGCGAGGACGCCCAGCATGCCGTGCAGACCGTAGATCGCCGGGAGTCCAACGACCCGCTCGAGCCACGGCGGCCGCAGGCTCAGCAGGACGGCGAGCAGCCACCACGAGTACGCGGTGAGACCGAGGACGATCGGAAACTTGAGCATGTCCGGTTCGCGAGCGGACACGTCGTAGACGATGACGAGGGGGAGGGGGAACACGACGGCCGCTGCCCAGAAGCCGAGCCGCCGGATGAATGTCGTCACCGTGTCTCCACGGCCGAGGATGCGAAGCCGCCGACCTCACGGATGTGGGCGCGGTTGACGGTGATGAGTGCGACGAAGGCGACGACCAGGACCACGGCGAGCACGATCGTCTTCACCGTGCGGCTCACAGGCTGTCCAGCCAGTCGCGGATCTGCGACTCGGAGTCGTCCATGTCGTCGCGTGAGATCGAGAACGCGTTCGTCGACACCGTCGCGTCGGGCAGTGCCTCCGTGATCGTCTCGACGCTGCCGGAGAGCTGACTGCCGCCGTGCACGCTGAAGAGGACGATGTTCTTGCCGGAGAAGTCGTTCTGCTCGAGGAACGAGTACAGCGGCATCGGGATGTCGTACCAGAAGATCGGGTAACCGATGAACACCGTGTCGAAGTCGGCGAGGTCGGGCATCCCGTCCTTGAGCTCGGGGCGCGTGCCGGCTTCCTGCTGCTCGAGCGCGAGGTCAGCGAGCGGCTGGTACGACGTCGGCAGGTCCTCGGCGGTCTCGATGCGGAACACCTCGGCGCCGAGCCGGGCCTCGATGAGCTGCGCGAGGTACTGGACGTTCCCGTACACCTTGCCGTCGACGACGTGGGTGCTGTTCTCCTCGTCCTGGTCCATGCCCTCGGGACGGTCCGTGAGGGGGACGGAGAAGTACGTGACGAGCGTGCGGTCGCCCCCGATGGGGGCGTCGAGCGCCTCGCCCGTCGACGTGCTGCCGCGGGAGCAGCCGGCCAAGACGGCGCCGACGGCGGTCACGGCAGCCAGGGAGAGGAACGTTCGGCGGGTGGGAGCGGTCATGGTGTCCTCCTTCTGGTGGGTCGGGCGGCTGGTGGCCGTTGAGCTGGATCGTCGTCCGAGTGTTCGCGGACAGACGGATCAGAAGATCTGCTGAATCGAGGTGTGCAACTGCTGGAGGAACGAGTCGTCGTCGTGCCCGCCGCCCGCGTCGATGGTGAAGCGAAGGTTGCTGTCGTCGAAGCTGTCGGGGAACTCCCGCATCTCGTCGACCTGGGGCTGCATCTGGCCGATCGTGCCGTCACTGCCCCCGACCGAAGCGAGGATGCGGTAGTCGCCCTTGCCGAACCCGGACTGGCGGGCGACCCGGTCGAGCTGCGCGGCGGTGCGCTCGGGCTCGACGAGTCCGCCGGAGTCGGCGATGGCCCAGCTGTCACCGGCCATCGGCATGAAGTAGCGGAACGTGTCGAGGTCGTTGATGAACGTGTACCAGGTGGTCACGCCGCCCATTGAGAACCCGCCGAACGCGCGGTGGTCGCGTGACGCGCGGAAGCCGTCGGCGTCAGCGGTCGTCGCGTAGGTGCGGAACCGGGACTCCACTGCCGGCATGAGGTCGTTCTCGAGCTCGACGTGGAACTGCCGGTCCAGCTCGCCGGCGTAGTGGAGGTCCATGCTCGAGTCGTCGTCCGGGTAGAACGTCGGCGTCACGACGATGACCGGGTCGATCCGGTCATCCTCGATCATGTTGTCGAGCAGGTTCTGCAAGCGGGTGGGATCGTCACCGGTTCGCCCGAGCCAGCTGTCGGCGTTCCCGCCGGCGCCGTGCATGAGGTAGACGATGTCATACCGGTCGGTGCCGTCCTGGTCGTAGCCCGCGGGTGTGTAGACGAGGGCGTGCTTCCGGATCGCGTCGCCGTCGTACTCGGTCGGGTAGTCGACCCGCGTGACGGTGCCCTGTTCGTCCGCCGGAGAGTCGATGTCGCCGGTGGTTGCGCGCTCGGCTCCGGTCGCCGTCACCTCGGCAACGGTCCGACCGCCGCTGTCGGCGGCCGTGCAGCCGGCGAGCAGCAGGACGGCGAGGCTCAGCACGGCCCCGACTGTGATTGTCCGCGTCTGCTGCATCCGTCGGTCTCCTTGCGTTCGTCGAAGCTGATGAGACGAACGTATTTCCGAGGCGGACGGGATAGGAGGGACTCCGGGTACACCCTTTTCGGTGCGCTTTCGGCGGGAGATCCGGGGGAGCCTCCGGCCGGCGGACCAGCGACGTCGGCGCACGGACGAGGCCACCGACCCGAGCGCTGCTCGGTCGATGGCCTCGTCGGGTACCGATCAGTTGAAGTACGTCGGCTGCCGCTGCACGTACCCCGCCTCGAGTGCGGTGACCTCCTCGTCGGAGAGCACCACGTCGAGCGCGGCGACGGCGTCGGCGAGGTGATGCTCCTTCGTCGCGCCGACGATCGGAGCCGCGACGACCGGGTTATGCAGCACCCAGGCGAGCGCGATCTGCGCCATCGAGACACCACGCGCCTGGGCGATCCGCTCGATCGCGCCGACGACGGCCTCGTCCTCCGGGATCCACAGCGGCCGTCCGTTCGGGTCGGTGTCGGGGTTGGCGGTTCCACGCGCCGTGCTCTTCTGGCCCCACGGACGTGCGGTGACGCCAGCGGCGAGCGGGCTCCACGGGATGCTCGAGACCCCCTCGTTGGCGAGGAGCGGGAACATCTCCCGTTCTTCCTCGCGCATGATGAGCGAGTACTGATCCTGCATCGACACGAACGGGGTCCAGCCGTTGGCGCGAGCTGCTCCCTGCATCTTCGCGAACTGCCATGCCCACATGCTCGACGCGCCGATGTAGCGCACCTTGCCTGCCTTGACGACGTCGTGGAGTGCCTCCATCGTCTCCTCGATCGGGGTGTTCGGGTCGAAGCGGTGCACCTGGTACAGGTCGACGTAGTCGGTGCCGAGACGTGTCAGCGAGGCGTCGATCTGCTCCATCACTGCGCGGCGGGACGTTCCGGACTCACCGGGCCCGTCACCCATACGGTTGAACAGCTTCGTTGCGAGCACGATCGACTCGCGGCGGGTGTACTTCCGGATCGCCTCGCCGACGATCCGTTCCGAGCTGCCGAGCCCGTAGACGTTCGCGGTGTCCCAGAACGTGATCCCGAGGTCGAGCGCCTGCCGGAACAGCGGTTCCGCTGCATCTGCGTCCAACGCCCAGCTCATCCCGCGTGAGCCGTCACCGAAGCTCATGCAGCCGAGCGCGATGCGGCTGACGGTGAGCCCGGACGTGCCGAGCCGTGTGTACTGCATGGTGTTCTCCGTGTGGTTGTGGCGATTCGGATCCGAGGGAGGAGTCACTCCACGCTGACGGTCACCAGGAGCTGCCGTCAGCGCGGGTGGCCACCCATCGGCCGTCGTCCCTGGTGAACGTGAGGCGGAACTGCGTCGGCCACGTGCCGCGCTCTCCCCCGATGGTGACGTCGGTGTGCGTCCGGGCGGTGAGGACGCCGCCGCTCGGCGTCACGTCCCGCACGTCGGTGTCGGTGGTCGACACCGAGTGGTAGATCGCGGTTCCTGCTGCGATCTCGGCGAGCCAGTCAGCGCGGGGTTGCACGTGCCCGGTCATGTGAACGAGGACGAAGTCGTCAGCGAGCAGCGCGCCGAGTCGCTCGGAGTCGTTGCTCGTCATCGCCTCGCTGATCGCGCCCCACGCGTCGGTGAGCTCGGCCTCGGTGGCGTCCGTCGTGGTGTGCGCAGCGTCGGGGGCATGCACGTGGTGCTGATCACCCTCCGCCGGCGTGTTTCCCTGTGCCCGTTCCGTCACGTCCCGCCATGCCCTCCACGTCTGCAGTCGGTCCTCGTAGAGGCCCTCCATGAACTCGACCATCCCGGAACCGAACAGCACGCGGAGCGGCGGCTGGTCGGCATCGACGATCTCGAGCAGTGCAGCAGCGGCCGCAGCCGGGTTCCCCGGCCGCGCAGTCCGGTGGTACTCGTCCATGCCAGCTCGGGCACCGTCGTACTCGGGCAGTGCACGGGACGTCGCCGCGGACGGTCCGCCCCAATCCGTGTCGAACCCGGACGGCTCGACGATGGTCACTCGCACGCCGGAGCCTGCGACCTCCTGCGAGAGGGCGTCGTTCAGTGCTTCCACGGCCCACTTCGAGGCGTTGTACCCGCCGAGCGTCGGGAAGGCACCGACACCGCCTGTGGAGGAGATCTGCACGATGTGCCCCGAGCCCTGACGTCGGAGGACGGGCAGGGCCGCTTGGATGACGTGCAGCACGCCGACCACGTTGGTGTCGAACTGTGCTCGGAGCGCGTCCGGGTCGAGTTCCTCCACTGCGCCGAACAGTCCGTAACCGGCGTTGTTGACGACGACGTCGAGGCGACCGAACACCTGCTCGGTACGGTGGACTGCCGCGTCGACTGCATCCCGGTCGGTCACGTCGACACGCAGTGGTACGACTGCGTCGCCGTACTCGGCGACGAGGGCGTCCAGGACGGCGGGGTCCCGCACCGCCGCTCCCACCTTGTCGCCACGTCTGAGGGCCGCGAGCGTGAACTCCCGGCCGAAACCGCGCCCCGCTCCCGTGATGAACCAGACCTTGGGATGCTGCATCTAGTCAGAACCCCCCTGCGTCGCGGACGGTGTAGTGCTCGTCGAGCGCGGTGATTTCGTCGGGGGTGAGCTCGATGTCGACCGCGGCGACCGCGTCGTCGAGGTGGTGCGGCTTGGTGGCGCCGATGATCGGTGCGGTGACGACGGGGTTTTTCAGCACCCAGGCCATCGCGATCTGTGCCATCGGTACCCCGCGGTCCGACGCGATGCGCTGCACCGCGTCGATGACCGGCCGGTCCCGTTCGGTGTCGGCGAAGAAGGTGTTCCCGACGGGGTCGTCGGACGAACGCTTCGTGCCTTCGCCCGCGGGACGGGCGACCCGGCCCTTCGCGAGAGGGCTGTAGGGGATGCTCCCGACGCCCTGGTCGGCGAGCAGGCCGAACATCTCCCGCTCCTCTTCGCGGTAGAGCAGGGAGTACTGGTCCTGCATGGACACGAACCGCGTCCACCCGTGCAGGTCTGCCGCGTGCTGCATCTTCGCGAACTGCCACGCCCACATCGCGGACGCGCCGAGGTATCGGACCTTGCCGGCCTTGACGACGTCGTGCAGGGCCTCCATCGTCTCCTCGACGGGCGTCTCCGGGTCGAACCGGTGGATCTGGTAAAGGTCGACGTAGTCAGTCCCGAGGCGGGTCAGGGAGGCGTCGATCTGCTGCATGATCGCCTTGCGTGACAACCCTGCGACGTTCATGCCCGGAGTGTTGCCCGGGGTGTCCGAGAAGTAGGCCTTGGTCGCCAGGACGATCTCGTCGCGCTTGGTGAACCGGCGCAGCGCCTCGCCGACGATGCGCTCGGAGTCCCCGTAGGAGTAGACGTTCGCGGTGTCCCAGAACGTGATGCCGTGGTCGAGTGCCTGCCGGAAGTACGGCAGCGCGTCGTCCTGCGGGAGCGACCACTGCAGGTGTCCGCTGGCGGGGTCGCCGAAGCTCATGCATCCGAGTGCGATGCGGCTGACGCGGAGGCCGGAGTTGCCGAGTCGTGCGTACTGCATGTGGTTCCTTTCGTCGTCGGGCGTCGCCCGAGCGAGGCGGTCTGGGTCAGGCCTGCGTGGACGGGCGGAGGAGGATCTCGTTCAGGGCGAGGTGGCGTGGCCGCGAGAGCGCGAAGGCGATGACCTCGGCGACGTCCTCGGCGGTGACCGTCGCCTGGCTGTACATGTCGTTCACCGCCGCGTTGGTCTCCTCGTGCGTGATGTGCGTCGGGAGCTCGGTGGCGACGACACCCGGCTCGATGAGCGTGACGCGCACCGCGGGGAGCAGCTCCTGCCGCAGCGACTCCGACCATCCGTTCAAACCCCACTTCGTGGCGGCGTAGACGCCGTTGCCGGCTCGGGCGGTGCGGCCGGCGACGGAGGAGATGTTGACGATGTCGCCGCCGTCGCGGGTGATCTGGTCGAGGAAGACCTCCGTCGTCGTGATGGCGCCGAGCAGGTTGCTCTCGATCATCCGGCGGTAGTCGTCGCGCTGGTCGGTTGAGAACGGGCCGAGGAGCATGATCCCGGCGTTGTTCACCAGCACGGTGGCACCGCCGAGTTCGTCCTGGACGCGTGCAGCGGCCGCGACGAGGCTGTCGCGGTCCGTGACGTCGGCGACGATCGCGATCGCGCCCTCGCCGAGCTCGTTAGCGATCGTCTCGATCCGGTCCTGGCGGCGAGCGAGCAGCGCGACACGGTAGCCGGCCGCGCGGAGGGAACGAGCGGTCGCCTCGCCGATGCCGGACGATGCACCGGTGATGACGGCGACGCGGTTGGTGGGTTCTGACATGGGATGCCTTTCCGGTCAGCGCTAGTCGCCGGAGCGAGGGAGCGCGGTGGCGGCGGGGGAACTCGCCGCGAGACTGCCGAGGATGGAGAGCCGTTCCTCGGTGGGGGACCCGACGGCGGCCGTGCACGCGTACATGCTCCAGCCGGGACTGTCGGGAAGATCGAACGCCTCGTAGGCGAACTCGAGGTCGCCTACCTCGGGATGGTGGATCCGCTTCGTGCCGGTCCGGTGGTATCGGACGTCGTGCGTGGCCCAACGCCTGCGGAAGTCGTCGGATCGGGTGACGAGCTCCCCGATGAGGCCCGTGAGCTCCTTGTCGTGCGGGTTCCGTCCGGCGTCGGAGCGGAGCGTGGCGACGATGCTGCTCGCGCCGGCCTCCCAGTCGGGGTAGAACGTCCGAGCTGCCGGATCGAAGAACATGAAGCGTGCGTTGTTGCCGCGACCGGACGGGCCGTCGAAGAGGGGGGCGAACAGGGCGCGCGCGAGCGGGTTGGTGGCGACGATGTCCATCTGTCGGTTCCGCACCCATGTCGGGGTGCCGGTGACGGTGTCGAGGAAGCGTTGCAGGCTCGGTCGCACCGTGTTGCTGTCCGTCGTGCGCGTTCGGCGGCGGACAGGCGTGGGTCCCGCTCCTCGGGCGAGGTCGTGCAGGTGCTCCGTTTCGGCTTCGTCGAGCTGGAGTGCTCTGGCGAGTGCGTCCAGTACCTCGGCGGAGACGCCGGCGAGGTGCCCGCGCTCCATCTTCGCGAAGTAATCGACGCTCATCCCGGCGAGCATCGCTACTTCGTCGCGGCGCAGCCCCGGCACGCGGCGTCGACCGCCGCCGATGATGCCGGCCTGTTCCGGGGTGATCCGGGCACGGCGGGTCCGGAGGAACTCGCTGACCTCTGCCTGGTTGTCCATGCCGGCCACCGTACGGCGGCGCTCCAGCCCGGAGGAGTGACTGTCAGTACACGGATAAGCCGTCACTCCCACGCGCAGGTGCACAGGAGTCGGATGGTCCCATGCAGACAGTCACTCTCAACAACGGCATCGAAATGCCGATCCTCGGCTTCGGTGTGTTCCAGGTCGACAACGACGCGACCGAGGCCGCCGTCACCGCCGCGCTGAACGCGGGCTACCGGCTCCTCGACACCGCCGCTGCGTACGGCAACGAAGAGGCCGTCGGCGCGGCGATCGCGAAGTCGGGCATCCCGCGCGATGAACTCTTCGTCACCACGAAGCTCTGGATCCAGGACGCCCCCGCCGAGCAGAACACCACCAAGGCGCTCGACGACTCGCTCCAGAAGCTCGGTCTCGACTACATCGACCTCTACCTGATCCACCAGCCGTTCGGCGACTACTACGGCCAGTGGCGCGCAATGGAGCAGGCGAACAAGGCCGGCAAGGCGCGCGCGATCGGCGTGTCCAACTTCGCGCCGGACCAGCTGCTCGACCTCATCATCAACAACGAGATCGTCCCGGCGGTCAACCAGATCGAGACGCACCCGTTCAAGCAGAACACCGACTACCAGGAGCTCATGCGCGGCGAGGGCGTCCAGATCGAGTCGTGGGGCCCCTTCGCGGAGGGCAAGAACGGCCTGTTCACGAACGAGGTCCTCGAGGGCATCGGCAAGGACCACGGCAAGTCCGTCGCGCAGGTCGTCCTCCGTTGGCTGACCCAGCGAGGCGTCGTCGCGATCCCCAAGTCCGTCAACCCGGACCGTATGGCGCAGAACATCGACGTCTTCGACTTCGAGCTCACCGAGACGCAGATGGCGCAGATCGCCGATCTCCACACCGGCGAGTCCCAGTTCTTCGACCACCAGGACCCCGAGATGGTGCGCTGGCTCAGCGCCCGTCGCCTGGGCTGAACCCCTGACGGCCGGGAGGCGCGGTGCCAGTTGACACCGCGCCTCCCGGCCCAGCGAACGGAGCACTCCCCGATGACCCGTCCCGCACTCACCCGCCGCAGTCTCTTCCGCGGAGCGGGCGCGGCAGCTGCCGCCGCCGCAGTCGCGACGCTCGCTGCGTGCACCCCGGCCGCGCCGAACCCAACCCGAACACCCTCGACAGGACGTTCCGTGGCACCCTCCGACAACGGCAACCGCATCTTGCTCGCCTACTTCTCCCGCGCCGGCGAGAACTACTGGAACGGCGGCCGGCGCACGCTCGACACCGGCAACACCGAGGTCCTCGCCGACCTCATCCGCGACCGCATCGACTGTGACGTGTTCCGCATCGAAGCCGCCGAGCCGTACTCGGACCGGTACGACGCGACCGTTCAGCGGAACGTCAAGGAACAGAACAACGACGCCCGTCCGCGCATCGTCGGCGACCTTCCCGACCTCACCCAGTACGACACCGTCCTGCTCGGTAGCCCGATCTGGAACGTCCAACCACCGATGATCATGGCGACGTTCGCGGAGGGAGTCGACCTCACCGACAAGTCGCTCCGTCCGTTCGTCACCTACGCCGTGAGCGGGCTCGGCAGCACCGTGTCCTTCTACCGCGACCTCGGCACAGGCGCCCGCCTGGGTGACGGCCTCGCCATCCGCGGCGAAGAGGTTCGCGACAGCGGCACCGGATCAGACGTCGACCGGTGGCTCAGCGCCGCCGGTCTCGTATGAAAGGCACCCCCATGACTGGCCAGCAACTGACCGTCCTCGTCGTCGGGGCAACCGGCAGCGTCGGGCGTCACGTCGTCGCGACCGCCGTCGCCGCAGGGCACCGGACCCGTGCCCTCGCCCGCAGCCCCTACAAAGCGCAGGGCCTCGCCCGCGGTGTCGACGTCGTCATCGGCGACCTCACCGACGCGGCCAGCCTGCACAGTGCCGTCGCCGACATCGACGCGGTCATCTTCACCCACGGCGACAACGGGAACGCCGAAGCCGTGAACTACGGCGCCGTCAAGAACGTCCTCGACGCCCTGGACGGCCCCCCGGTGCGCATCGCCCTGATGACCACGATCGGCGTGACCGCCCTGCGGGACAGCTCCGAGTGGAAGCGCCGCGGCGAGCGGCTCGTCCGTGCGAGCGGCAACGAGTACACGATTGTCCGTCCGGGGTGGTTCGACTACAACGACGACGACCAGCTCCGCATCGCACCGCGCCAGGGCGACACCCACCAGACCGGCGGCCCGGCCGACGGTGTCATCGCCCGGCGGCAGATCGCTCGGGTCCTCGTCGAGAGCCTCACCAGTCCGGAAGCCGAGCACCGCACGTTCGAACTCGTCGCCGAGCATGGCCCGGAACAGCAGGACCTCGGCCCGGTGTTCGGCGCGCTGCCGGCGGATGATGTCGACTCGATCGACGGCGCCGGCGACGCGGACAACCTGCCGCTCGAACAGGAGCCGCAGCGCGTCGTCGATGACCTCGCCCGCGTTCGTCTGCGCGGCTGAATCCAAAGCGGATCGAAGACACCGCCTGCGTCGCAGGCAGAAGGAGGATCACGATGTCCACCTGGCTGATCACCGGATCGTCGAGCGGCCTCGGCCGTGCGATCGCTGAGCACGTCCTGGCTACCGGTCACCGGGTCGTCGCGACCGCTCGCAACACCGACGCGGTCGAGGACCTGGTCCGGTCGTACCCGGACACGGCACTCCCTGTGGCGCTCGACGTCACCGACCCCGGTTCGATCGGTCGCGCGGTCGACGCCGCGAACAAGGCGTTCGGTGGCGTCGACGTCCTGGTGAACAACGCCGGCTACGGGTACACCGCAGCCGTCGAGGAAGGCGAGGACGACGCCGTGGCGCGGCTCTTCGCGACGAACTTCTTCGGCCCGGTCGACCTCATCAAGGCAGTCCTGCCCGGTATGCGCGAGCGTCGCACCGGCACGATCGTGAACATCTCCTCCGTCGGTGCCCGCATCACGATCCCGGGCGGCGGCTACTACTCCGCGGCCAAGGCCGCCCTCGAGGGGCTGTCCGGGTCGCTGCGGAAGGAGGTCGAGCCCTTCGGCGTGCACGTGATGGTCGTCGAACCGGGCTCGTTCCGTACCGACTTCCGCGGCCGTTCCGCGGACCGGAGCGCGAGCGAGATCAGCGCGTACGACGACGTGCTCGGCCGATCCGGCGGTGCCGCCCTCAGCGCGCAGCGCGGCGACCCGGCGAAGGCCGCCGCGGCGATCCTCGAAGCGGTGGAACACCGGGAACCGCCGAAGCTGCTGGTCCTCGGGACGGACGCGCTCGGTGGGTTCCAGGCCGCCGCCGGTGAAGCCGCGGAAGACGTCGATCGGTTCGAACACCTCACCCGCAGCACCGACGCGGACGACAGCGCGTCGTGACCGCTACCAATTCCGTGAGCACGGTCCGGCCACGCATCTCGGGTGGGGTGGCTTTCGGCGTGGTCGCCTTGACGTTCGTCGCGGTGTTCCTCGCGTCGGGGACGCCGGTACCGCTGTACAACACCTACCGCGCTGACGACGGCGTGACGAGCGCCGGACTCGCCGTCACGACGGTGGCGTACCTCGCCACCACCGCTGTCGCGCTGCTCACCACCGGTCGGCTCTCCAACCACGTCGGTCGACGACCGATGGCGATCGGAGCCGCGCTCTGCGCCGCCGCAGGGTGCCTCGTCATGCTCGAGGTCCACAGCCTCGGGCTGCTGCTCATCGGCCGGATGCTGCAGGGCATCGCATGCGGAGTCGCATCGAGCGCGCTCGGATCGTACGTCCTCGACCTCGCGCCCCGTCGACCGGCGTGGCTCGGCCCCGTGATCACGAGCAACGCCCCACCGTTCGCGATCCCCCTCGGAGCGCTCGTGTCCGGACTGCTCGTGCAGTACGGCCCCGCTCCGACCGCCTTCATCTACACGGTCGTCGCGGTCCTGCTCGTCGTACTGGCAGTCGTCCTCGTGTTCTGCCCGGAGACCGTCGGCCGGCGTCCGGGCGCGCTGCGATCCCTCATCCCACGCGTGCTCGTCCCGGCTGGGCAGGGGCGACTGCTGTTCGCGGTCGGCGCCGGACTCGCCGGCACGTGGGCACTCAGCGGCTTCTACCAAGCCTTCTCACCCGTGCTCGCCGCAGATGAGCTCGGTACCACAAACGCCTTCATCGTGGCCCTCGTGTTCTCGTCGATCGTCATCCTCAGCCCGATCGGTGGTCTCCTCACCGGAAGGTGGCGTGCGCCGTCCGCGATGCGGGTCGGACTGATCGTGTTCGTTGTCGCCACCGCGGCCGTCCTCATCACACTGCATTTGGCCGCCATCTGGTGGTTCCTGGCAGCGAGCGCCTTCGCCGGGGTCGCGCAGGGCAGTGCCAACGCCGGCGGCATGCGTGCCGTCCTCGGTGAGGCGGCACCCGCCGACCGTGCCGGCCTGCTCGCCACCTTGTACCTGATCTCGTACGCCGGTGCCGCAGCCCCGGGGCTCATCGCGGGGCGCCTGGCGACGTTCATGGCACCGGACCAGATCGCGTACGGGTACGGCGCGCTCGTCCTCGTCGCAGCCGTGGTCGCGATCGTCGCGCTCCGCGGAGCACAGCGCGCCGCAACCAGGCCCTGACGCTTGGCGTCCCGGCCGAACCGACTTCGTACCGACACTGCCAAGCAGAGGAGCACCATGCACATCGAGCCCGAGGTCCCGACCAGCAAGAACCCGCCCGAGCGCTTTGCCGGCGACGTGTGGCTCGACCCGATCGCCTCCCCGCACGAGGACGACCAGCACATGACCGTCGCCACGGTTCGTTTCGCCCCGGGCGGCCGGACTGCATGGCACTCGCACGAGAAGGGTCAGTACCTGCGGGTGACGCAGGGCGTCGGCCGGTTCGGCACCCGCACCGGCGGGATCATCGAGGTGCACCCAGGACAGACGCTGTACACCCCGCCCGGCGAGGAGCACTGGCACGCCGCGGCGCCTGGTGTCTTCATGGAACACATCGCCATGGTGGAGAGCGGCGACGACCCCGCAACGAGCACGACGTGGCTGGAGCACATCACTGACGACGAGTACGAGGGCCGCTGAGGCCTATCACGAACAGAACGCCCCCGCCCCGCACGGCCGGGGGCGTTCTGTTCGTGAAGGGGGGGGAACGACGGTACCTCGGAACATCTGTGGGCGCTTCGACGAGGCGACCGCGTCGCAGCGACCGCGCGGAAGTTGGCGATGCTCGACGACCTGCTGCAGCGGTACGGCGACTCCGTGCTTCCGCTGACCCTCGACGTCAACGATTCGGCTGCGGTCGCCGTTGCGGTCGACACCGCCACCACGAGGTTTGGCGGGTTGGACGTCGTCGTGAACAACGCCGGGTACGGCCTGTTCGGAGCGGTCGAGGAACTCGACCTCGACGACCTCCGGGCGCAGTTCGAGACGAACGTCATCGGTGCGCTCAGCGTCACGCAAGCGGTGCTGCCGACGCTTCGCCATCAGGGCAGCGGGCACATCGTGCAGATCTCGTCGACGGGCGGCATCGGAGCGTTTCCCACGCTCGGCGGGTACAACGCACCGAAGTGGGCGCTTGAGGCACTCAGCGAGTCGCTGGCGCAGGAACTCGTAGGGACCGGCGTCTCCGTCACGATCGTCGAACCGTCCGGGTTCGCGACCGACTGGGGCGGGCCGTCCGCGGCCCGCCCCGAGCCGTTGCCCCAGTACGACGACGCTCGTGCTGGGATGAATGAGTACCACCGCACGGCGAGCCCGGGCGACCCCGTTGCCGCGGCGGAGGCGCTCCTGCGGGTCTTGGACGCGGAGCAGCCGCCGCTGCGGGTGCTGTTCGGTGCCGGGATGGTGGAGTTCGTCGAGCAGCTCTACGCGGACCGCCTCGACGGGTGGCGTGCGTGGCGCGACGTCACCGAGATCGCGGGAAGGACGCCTGACCGCTGGTGACCGGCGGGAGGCGCGGTACCGACCGGTACCGCGCCTTCCGTCCGTCGCTGCTTGCGTCAGATGTCCGTCGTGACGCTCTTCGACTCCCACGCGTCGATGTCCGCGCTGAGCGCGGCAAGCGCCTTGCGGACCGTCGGGACCGCGTCGGAGCCGAGCAGGAGCAGGTAGGGCAGTTCGCCGCCGTCCACCGCGTCGACGAGGACGGATGCGGCCTTGGCCGGGTCCCCAGGCTGCGTGCCGTGGGTCGTGTCGTTCTCGATGCGGCGCTTGCCGGCGGTCTCGGCGTAGTCGTCGATCACGGTGTCGGACTGGGTCAGCGAGCGTCCGGAGAAGTCGGTTCGGAACGCGCCCGGCTCGACCACCGTCGCCGTGATGCCGAGCGGGGCGACCTCGGTGCGCAGCGCCATCGTGAGCTGCTCGACCGCGGCCTTCGCCGCTCCGTAGTAGCCGGAACCGGGACCGGTCGTCCGGGCCCCGATCGAGGAGAAGTTGACAATCGTACCCGATCGGCGTTCGCGCATGCCCGGGAGCACGGCCTTGATCGTTCGCACAGTGCCGTGGATGTGGGTGTCGAACAGCTTCGCGACGTCGCCGTCGTCGCCTTCCTCGACGGCGGCGCGGTAGCCGTAGCCGGCGTTGTTGATCAGGACGTCGATCGCGCCGAAGCGTTCCTCGCCCGCGCGGACGGCGGCGGCGACGCTGTCCGCGTCGGTGACGTCGAGGGATGCCGCCAGGGCGGTGTCGGGGTACTGCTCCTCGAGGTCGCGGACCTTTGCGGCGTCGCGGGCGGTGACGACGATGTTGTGGCCGCGGGCGAGTGCCTCCTGTGCGAAGGCGCGGCCGAGGCCGCTGGACGTTCCGGTGATGAGCCAGGTGCTCATGGTGTTCCTTTCGTTGTCCGTTCTGGTGCTCATGGCGGTCACGGTCGGGCGCGTCAGGCGGCTGCCTGTTCCCGGATCTGCGCGATCGCGTCGTTGAAGCCGTCGCCGCAGCTGCTCGAACCCGCGAGCTTGCCGACGGACACCTCTGCCAGGGGCTTGCCGATCACGACGTCGGGCACGGCGTCGGCGAAGTCCTGCTGGTAGCCGAGCGACGTCTCGTTCGTCGCGGTCGGTGTGACCGTCACGTTGGTGATGTCACCGTCGGCGATCGTCAGCGCGACGTCGAGGTGGCTGGGGAGGCCGCCGTACTCGCCGGTGGCCTCGTAGTCGCCGTCACGGTAGTCAGCGTCTCCGGCGGTGGTATCGCCGCTGGGGCTCGTTTCGGCTGCCTGATCGCTCGAGCCGGAGGTCGGGGAGTCGGTCGTGGTCGTCGTGCCGGGGCCGCTCGTGGAGCATCCCGCGGTCAGTCCGATGACGGTGGAGGCCGCAGCGAGGGCGGTCAGGGTCCGGATCCGGTTCGTGGTCGCCATGCCCTCCATGCAAGTCCGACGATCGACGATCTGAGGGGTTCCGCTGTTCCCCCCTTCCACGTCGAGCTTGTCGGGTGTCTCAGGCATAGAGCTCGCCGGGGAAGTTCCGCGACGACTCGAGTCGGCCGCCGGCAGTCACCCGTGCCCACTCGATGCCGCTCGCGTCAGCGATCAGCCGGTCGACGAAGAACAGTGCAGTCGCCCACCCGTCTGCCACTGCGGCGGAGGGGGCGATCGCCCACGTCGCGACGACGTCGTCGGTCGGTCGTCCGGTCCGCGCATCGACGACGTGGTGCAGGCCATGCCCCCACCGACGCCGGTTCGTCGCAGACGCGCAGATCGCAGCATCCGCCAGCTCTGCGATGCCGACGATGCGCTCGGGATCCGACGGGTGCTCGAGCCCGACGCGCAGCGAGTCCGCACCACGGACAGTGATGTCACCACTGCCGTCGACGATGAGCGTCTCGTGTCCGTCCGCGCGGAGGAGATCAGCGAGCCGGTCGACCAGGAACCCCTTGCCGACCGCGCCGACGTCGAGGGTCACCGGCCCGTCGATGACCAGGACGGGTCCGTCGCGGTGGACATCGGTCCACCACCGGTACGGCCGCGGCGCGGGAGGGGGTGGATCGACGGGGCGGAGGGAGTAGTCGGCGTCGTACCCGAGGGCCTCGAGGTCGGCGCCGACGAGCGGGTCCACGGCGCCGTCGGTCGCGTCGTGCAGCGTGTCGTAGAGGTCGAAGAGCGCCGTGTCCTCGGCGGGGAACACGAACGCGCCACCACGGTCGGCGGAGCGCATCCGGGTGACGAGGGAGTCCTTCCGGAAGCGGGACCACGTGCGGTCGAAGTCCTCGACCGCGTCGAGGACCGCCTGGCGGGTGTCCGACGCGATCGGCTCCGCGGCGTCGAGCTGCCAGCGGGTCCCGATGCCGCCGAACGCGAACCCGTGGGGAGCGTTCACCTGGTCCCGGTGGTGTCCGACGAGGAGCCGGTGGCCGGGGCGGTCTCGCTCGCGGCGATGCTGCCGAGGAGTTGCATGCGCTCGTCGCTGGGTGATCCGGGCACGGTCGTGTACGCGTACATCGTCCAGCCGGGGCTGTCCGGCAGGTGCATCGCTTCGAACAGCACCTCGACATCGCCGACCGCAGGGTGGTGCAGTCGCTTCGTACCGGAGCGGTGGAAGTGGACGTCGTGCGCAGCCCATCGACGGCGGAAGTCGTCGCTGCGCGTCACGAGCTCGCCGATGAGGTCGGTCAGGTCACGGTCGTGCGGGTTCTTGCCGGCGTGGCTCCGCATCGAGGCGACGAGGCTCGAGGCGCCCTGCTCCCAGTCGACGTAGAAGTTCCGCGACGCCGGACTGAGGAAGGTGAAGCGAGCGTTGTTGCCCTGGTTCGCAGGGTCGTCGAGGAGCGGGGAGAGCAGCGCACGACCGAGGGGGTTCGTCGCGACGATGTCGCTGCGGCGGTTCTGCACGATGGTCGGTGTGCCGGTGATCGTGTCGAGGAAGCGCTGCAGGCTCGGGCGGACCGCGAGATCAGTCGGCTTCGGCGAGCGTCGCCGCACCGGTACGGGCGAGTCGGCTCGAGCGAGGTCCAGCAGGTGGTCGGTTTCCGCTTCGTCGAGCTGGAGTGCGCGTGCCAGTGCGTCGAGTACCTCGTCGGAGACACCGGCGAGGTGACCGCGTTCCATTTTGGCGTAGTAGTCGGAGCTCACTCCCGCGAGCATCGCCAGCTCTTCCCGTCGGAGCCCGGGCACGCGCCGACGGCCACCACCGATGATTCCGGCTCGTTCCGGCGTGATCCGGCCGCGTCGACTCTGCAGGAAGTCGCTGATCTCCGCGCGGTGCTCGGTGCCGTCGCGCGCGTCGCCGGGGAGGTGCTCCATGCGACCACGGTACGCGTCGCCGTGCTGCTGAAGGAGGGACTGCTGGTACACGGAAACACCGTCACTGCCGCCCAGTGGCGCGTCACGATGGACTGACGTCCATGACCGTCACGCCCGACACCGCATCCACCCGGACGAGCGGACCGGTGGCGCCCCCCACCGTGCACCGCACCGTGGTTCTCGCCATCGTCCTCGTCAGCTACTTCATGATCGTCCTCGACAACTCGATCATCTTCACCGGGCTGCCCGAGATCCAGCGCGGGATGGACCTGTCGCCGACGGCGCTGTCGTGGGTGCAGAACGCGTACACGCTCGTGTTCGGTGGCCTGCTGCTGCTCGGCGCCCGCGCTGGCGACCTCCTCGGGCGCCAGCGGGTGTTCGTCGTCGGGCTGGCGCTGTTCGGACTGGCGTCACTGCTCGTCGGGACGGCGCAGAACGAGGCGTGGATCATCGCCGCGCGGGCGTTCCAGGGAGTCGGTGCCGCCATCGTCGCACCGTCGTCCCTGTCCCTCATCACCGCGACGTTCCCGGCCGGCCCGGAGCGGACCCGTGCCGTCTCGCTCTACGGCACCACCGCCGGAGTCGGCGCGAGCCTCGGCATGGTCGTCGGGGGTGCGTTGGCGGGGTTGGTGTCGTGGCGCGCCGGGTTCTTCATCAACGTGCCCATCGCCCTGGTGATGATCGTCCTCGCTGTCCGGTACCTGCCGCAGATCGCGACGATCCGCGGCCACTTCGACCTGCCCGGCGCCGTCACGTCGACCATCGGCATGGGTTCGCTGGTGTACGGCATCGTGAACGGTGGCGACCTCGGGTGGACCGCGACGGCCACCCTCGTTCCGGTCGCCGTCGGGGCCGTGGTCCTGGCCGTGTTCGTCCTCAACGAGTGGCGAGCGGTCCACCCGATCATGCCGCTCCGGCTCTTCGCCGACGCGGGTCGTTCCGGCGCCGCGGTCTCCCGCCTGTTGTTCGCCGGCACCGGGATCGCGTTCTTCTTCTTCACGACGCAGTTCCTGCAGGGCGTGTACGGCTGGTCCGCCCTGCAGGCCGGCATCGCGTTCCTGCCGATGACGCTCCTGCAGTTCGCCGTGTCGCTGTTCGTCCCCGGGCTGACCCGCCGGTTCGGCAACGCGGTCCTCGTCGCCGGCGGCATCGCCATCGTCCTCGTCGCTGTGCTCTGGCTCACCCGCATCACGCCGGACGTCGGCTACCTCGCGGGGTTCGCCGGCCCCCTCGTGCTGTTCGGTATCGGGCAGGGCCTGAGCTTCGGACCACTGACCGCCGCGGGGATCGCCGGGGCGCCGGCGGAGGACGCCGGTGCGGCCTCCGGCCTGGTGAACACCGCGCACCAGCTGGGTTCCACGCTCGGGGTCGCCGTCCTCACCGCGGTCGGAGCGGCCGCGGCGACCCTGTCCGGTCGGGTGTCCGACGCCTACACCGGTGCGGCCGTGATGCTGGTGATCGCACTCGTCGCCACGCTGGCGCTGGTGCTGCCGGCCGACCGGCGAGCTCGCGCTCGTGCCGCGAACGGCCGCTGACGCGCTCACGTCACGCTGCGGGGCCCCGGTGCACGTGCACCGGGGCCCGCAGCACGTCAGGACAGCGGATCGCCGGTCGGCGGTTCTTCCGTCCGGGTGGGCGCACCGGGAAGCGCACGCTCCGGCAGCCAGATGGTGAACGTCGACCCGGCGGTGCCGCGGCTCGCGAGCCGGAGGCGACCCTCGTGGCTCTCCACGATCTGTCGTGCGATGGAGAGGCCGAGACCGGTGCCCGTGGAACGGTGTGCCTCGTCGGCGCTCCGGAAGAACCGGTCGAACACGCGGGAACGTTCGTCCTCGGCGATGCCCGGTCCTTCGTCCCGCACCGCGACCCACGCCCAGCCGCGGCTGCTTCCGACGCCGATGGTGATCGTCGACCCGGTGGGCGCGAGCCGGACGGCGTTCGAGAGCAGGTTCCCGAGCGCTCGGGCGATCGCATCCGGGTCAGCGAACACGACGGGCCCGTCGTTGATCCGCTCGCGGATCGTGAGATCGCGCCGGTCCGCCAGGACCCGGTACTCGGACGCCGCGGTCCGGGCGAGACCGGCGACATCGACGTCGCGGTCAGTGAACGCTTCGGACCGTGCGCGTGCCGTCGCGAGGAGGTCCTCGAGCAGCCGGGTCATCCGGTGCGTCGACTGCAGGACGACCTCTGCGGCCGCGCGTCGTTCGTCAGGGGTCGCGTGGTCGTCCGCGAGCACGGCCTCGACGTTGGACTGCACGACCGCCACCGGGTTGCGCAGTTCGTGCGAGACATCTTCGACGAGCATCCGCTCCGCCCGGAACGCGGTATCGAGCCGGTCGAGCATGCCGTCGATCGTGTCCGCGAGGGTGTGCAATTCGTCCGGCGGCCCCGCGGCGTCGATGCGCCGCGACAGGTCCGTCGCGGTGATCTCCTGCGTCGCCTTCGCGATGGCGTCGACGGGGCGCAGAGCACGTCCCGCTACCCACCACCCGATGACGAGGCTCAGGGCGAACATCACCACCAGCGCGACGATCGAGTAGGTCTGCAGCGACTGCAGTGACGCGTAGTTGACCGCTCGCTGAACGGTCGCAAGGTCAGCGACCTGAAACTGTTCGCCGGGCTTGTAGACGATGGTCCCGTCGGCGGCCTTGTAGAACTTCTTAATGGTCACCGGGTTGAGGGGTGCGGCGCTGACGGTGCTCGAGAGCGCGACGTAGACGGCGGCTAGTGCCGCGGCCGTGATGCCGAAGAGGACCGCGCTGTACGTCAGGGTCAGCCGCATCCGGATCGTGCGCGCCCAGCTCGGCAGCCGGAGGAAGCGACGACCACCGAACTCCCGGCGCGCACGGTCGAGTGCGGTCATGACGCTGAACCGACCGTCGGGGAACCCAGGACGTCTCGGCCGTCCGGGGTAGCGAGGTCACGCAGCCGGTACCCGCGGCCGACGACGGTCTCGATCGCCGGGTCCTCGTCGTCGACGCTCAGTTTTCGACGGAGGGTCCCGACGGTCACGCGGACCGTCTGCGTGAACGGGTCGGCATTCTCGTCCCAGACGTGCTCGAGGAGTTCCTCGGCGGGCACGACGTACCCGACCCGGCGGAGCAGGTAGCGCAGGACGCCGAACTCCTTGAGCGTCAGGGCGAGCTCACGGTCGCCCCGACGGGCGAGCTGCCGGGCGGTGTCGAGGACGATCGGGCCGTCGACGAGCACGGACGATGCCGCCTCTCCGGAGCGCCGGGTAAGCGCCCGCATCCGCGCCGTCAGCTCGACGAGCGCGAAGGGCTTGACGAGGTAGTCGTCGGCGCCGAGATCGAGGCCGCGTACCCGGTCCCGGAGCTGACCGCGCGCGGTGAGCATGAGGATGCGTGGGCCGACGTCGGCGACGTCAGCGGAGCCTCCAGGGCCGTGCCCCAGCGGGTGGGACGGAACGGAACCGAGCCTGCCGGAGCGGATGTCGTCCGCCAGGTCGAACCCCGTGCCGTCCGGCAGGTTCACGTCGAGCAGCACGATGTCGTACTCGGTCGCCGTCAGCTTCTCGCGAGCTTCGGACAGGCGGAGCGCGGTGTCAACGGCGTACCCCTCGCGCTGCAGGGCGACGCGCAGCGCACTCACCAGCCCGGTCTCGTCCTCCACCAGCAGCACTCGCATGTGGCGAACCTAATCGCGGGTGTTGCGGGGGACCAGGGACTGCGGGACCACCCCTTTCGGTCGGGTTTCGCTTCTCCTTCCCGTCGTTTTCGCCCCTCCGGACTGGAGTGGGACCTCACGAACGACAGGAGGACCACTCATGACCGATGCAGCACACGCAGCACCGATCCCGTCCGCAGCAGCCGTCCTCGAACGCGCGCTCTTCGAGGTGAAGCACGTCATCGTCGGGCAGGACGCGATGGTCGAACGCATGATGATCGGGTTGCTCGCCCGTGGGCACGTTCTGCTCGAGGGTGTGCCGGGCGTCGCGAAGACCCTCGCCGTCCGGACCCTGGCGACCGTCGTTGGCGGCGATTTCGTTCGCCTGCAGTTCACACCGGACCTGATGCCGTCGGACATTGTGGGCACCCGGGTCTGGCGGCCGTCGACGGAGACCTTCGACGTCGAGCGCGGGCCGGTGTTCGCGAACCTCGTGCTCGCCGACGAGATCAACCGCGCCCCGGCGAAGGTGCAGTCCGCGCTCCTCGAGGCGATGGCCGAGCAGCAGGTCTCGATCGGTGGCAGCACGCACCGGCTGCCCGACCCGTTCCTCGTCCTCGCGACCCAGAACCCGATCGAGAACGACGGCGTTTACCAGTTGCCGGAAGCGCAGCGCGACCGGTTCCTGCTCAAGGTCGACGTGGACCACGCCGACGAGCTCGAGGAGCTCACGATCGTGCAGCGGATGAGCGCGGCGCGTCCCGTCGCCCAGCAGATCCTCACCATGACCGACGTCCTGCACCTGCAAGCCGAAGCCGAGCGGGTCTTCGTGCACCACGCCGTCGCGCTGTACGCCGTGCAGCTGGTGATGGCCACGCGGCACCCGCACCGCTACGGCATCCACACCCTCGACGGCGTGCTCGAGTACGGCGTCAGCGCCCGCGGCTCCCTCGGCCTCGTCGCCGCGGCGCGGGCGCTCGCACTCCTGCGCGGACGCGACTACGTCCTCCCCGGCGACATCGCGGACATCGCATCGGACGTGCTGGCGCACCGTCTCGTGCTGACCTTCGACGCCGTCGCCGACGGTGTCGACCCCAGAACCGCTGTGGAGACCGTGCTGTCGGTCGTCCCACAGCCTCGGATTGCCGCATCCGAGGACCCGAGCGCGGTCGCGGCGGGAGCAGGAAGGCAGTACCCCCCAGCTGCGCAGCCCCCCGCCGCGACCGCTCACGACACCACCGCACGGGCGGCGACCCCAGCACACGACGGCGACCGCCGATGACCGACGACCTCGCGTTCCGCCGGCTCGAACTCACCGTCCGGCGCCGAATCGACGGTGTCGTCCACGGCGACCACCAGGGGCTCTCGCTCGGCACGGGCAGCGACCCCGAGGAACTTGTCCGCTACCAGCCCGGCCACGACGTCCGACGGATCGACTGGAACGCCAGCGCACGCGCCGGCGAACCATTTGTGTGGCTCACACGCGCCGAACACGCACTGGAAACCTGGGCCCTCGTCGACCGATCGCCGAGCATGGCCTTCGGGACGACGGACCGCGAGAAGGCAGACGTCGCTGCCTGGGCCGCCGCGGCGGTCGGCCTCCTCACTCAAGGCGGCGGAGACCGGGTCGGCATCGGCCTGATCGGTACCGACACTGTCCGGTGGCTGCCGCCAGGGCCCGGGCGGATCGCGGCCCGACGGATGCTGCGCGCTGCTGAGGGGGAGCGGGACGGCGAGACCGCCATGGACCTGGGCGCAGCACTCGGACGACTCGGGGCCCAGGCGCCCCGCCGCGGCCTGCGCGTCATCGTCTCCGACCTACTCGACCCGATCGGCGCGACGACCGGTCCGTTCGCCTGGGAGCAGCCGCTGCGGAAGCTCGCCGCCCGTAACGACGTCATCGTCATCGAGGTCGTCGACCCCCGCGAGCTCGAACTCCCCAACGTCGGACAGATCGTCTTCGTCGACCCCGAATCCGGCGCGCAACGCGAAGTCGACACCTCCGACCGACGGCTGCGGGCTGCCTACGCCACCGGCGCGGCTTCCCACCGTGCAGCCACGGCGGCAGCGGTCGCCGGCTCCGGCGCCGCACACCTCGTACTCCGCACCGACGACGACCTCGCCCGCGTGCTCACCCGGTTCATCCACCGTCGTCACCGCACCCCCACCCGACCAGCCCGGAGGACCCGATGACCTTCACCACCCCCTGGTTGCTGCTCGCGCTCGTCCCGGTCGCAGCACTCGCGATTGCCTACGTCCTCGTGCAGCGCCGACGTCAGCGCTACGCCGTCCGCTTCGCAACCCTGCCGATGCTCGACAAGCTCATCCCGAAGCGCCCCCGATGGCGGAAGCACCTCCCCGCGTCGCTGGTCCTGCTCGGACTCGCCAGCCTCGGCCTCGCCGCGGCGCAACCCCAGATCGACATCCGCGTGCCCTACGAACGGGCCACCGTGATCGTCGCGATCGACACGTCCGGGTCAATGCAGGCCGACGACGTGCGCCCGAACCGGCTGGAGGCCGCGAAGTCCGCCGCCGAGCAGTTCGTCGACGAGATGCCCGAGGGCTTCAACGTCGGCGCCATCTCCTTCGCGGGTGGTGCCGAGGTGATCGCCCGCGCAACCGAGGACCGCGACAGCGTCCGGCAGGCCATCGCGGCGATGGGTGACGGCGGCGGCGGCACCGCAATCGGCGAGGCCGTGTTCGAAGCGGTCGGAGAGGTGGACAGGTTGAGCGACGACGGCGCTGCGTCTGCGTCTGCGCCAACCCCGACGCCGTCGTCCGCCCCGGACCCAGCAGAACGCATCCCCGCACGCCTCGTCCTGCTGTCGGACGGTGCGAACACCACCGGCCGCGAGCCGGCGGCTGCTGCTGCCGCGGCCCGCGAAGCCGGGATGCCGGTGTCGACGATCGCGTACGGCACCGCCGACGGCACCGCGAACATCTGGGGGAACGAGCAGGCGGTCCCGGTCGACGAGTCGACACTCCGCCAGCTGGCCGAGGACACCGACGGTCGCTTCTACCGGGCGTCGAGCACGGAGGAACTTCGGGACGTCTACCAAGACATCGGATCCTCCATCGGCTGGCACGTCGAACCCGTCGACATCACGCCCTACGTCGCCCTGCTCGGCATGCTCCTCGCCCTCGTCGCCGGCGCGCTCTCGCTCCGCTGGTTCTCCCGCATCATCTGACGATAAGGACAGCGCAATGACTGACCAGCCGCACGGCATCGGACAGCCCCGAGGCCCGCAGACATGGATCGCCGGGCCGCCCGACGCACCACCGACCGGACTGGAGCCGCCCCACCGGCCCGCACCGCGCCTCCAGTCCGCCTTCACCAGCGCCCCCGAGCCGCAGCTGGCTCCCGTCGACACGACCGGACCCGGGCGGCTCCGCGCTCGGCCACGACGAGGGTCTGTTGGTGTCCTCGTCGCCGCCATCGCCCTCGGCGGAACCGCCGGCGTCACCGGTGCCCTCCTCGTCACCCCGGACGCGACCACCGCCCCGAACGTCATGCGACAGACGCAGGAGGCGCCGTCGACCACCTCGACGCAGAGCGACGCGGAGGCAGCCGCGCAACTGATGCTCCGCAGCGTCGTCCAGGTGCGGACGTCCTCCGGTTCGGGGTCGGGCTTCGTGATCGACGACGCAGGCCACGTGATGACGAACCACCACGTCGTCGACGGCTCCGATCGCGTGTCCCTCGTCCTGCCCGACGGCAGCGACGTCCCCGGACGCGTCCTCGGCAGCGACGAAGACAGCGACATCGCCGTCATCGAGGCGCAGGGCCTCTCCGCCCCGGCGGTCGAGCTCGGCGTCAGCGACGATCTCCGCATCGGTCAGCAGGTCATCGCCGTCGGCTCGCCGCTCGGACTGAACGGCACCGTCACGTCCGGCATCGTCAGCGCACTCGACCGCACCTCGCAGCGCTCGACGCAATCGCTCGTGCAGACCGATGCGTCGATTAACCCGGGGAACTCCGGCGGACCGCTCGTCGACCTCGACGGCCGCGTCGTCGGCGTAAACAGCTCGATCGCGACGCTCGGGTACAGGTCCGGGAACATCGGAATCGGCTTCGCGATCCCCATCGACGACGCCGCTCGGATCGCGACGGACATGATCAACGATTGACCGACGAAACGCCCGGCCGCATCGAGACGGCGCCGCTCGGTCCGGAGTCCCCTCAGCCCCGCGTCGCCAGGACGCTCTACCCTTCAGTCCTTGATCGAAGGCGAACCACGGGGTGGCGGTGCGCGCGGACCGGGCGAGATTCCAGCAGCCTTGATCTCAGTTGTAGTCATCGACGACGGTGAGCGTCGCGCCGTCGCCGTCCGTCGGGAAATCAGCTGCATCACAAGCGAAGCCCCAGGAGTCCGTGGTGTCTACGAGAGACGGCACTCTTCGGGGATCATCTGCCTCGCAGGTCAATCTAGTGCCATCACTAAACGTGATCGTCGATACCGGGCTGAACTTGATCCCATTGCTGTTGATGATGGTGAACCCGAGGGTCAGCTCGGTGCCGAATGACGTCGTGTTGAGGACAGCGGAATCGACGGTGTAGTAGCCGGTGTCGGTGTTGTCCGTAATGTCGTTGATCGTCGTCGTGTTCGTGACCTCGAGCGGGTCGGCCTCCTGCTGAGCGCATCCGACGAGAGCGAAACTGAGAGACAAGGTGACGGTCAGTGCAGCAGCGCCCCGGCCAAGCCGCAATTTAGGACAGATCATGGATTGAGACTGGCAGACGGCAAGCACTTCCGCTTCCATTGAGCAGAGCAGCTCGATGAGAAGTGCCATCTACCGCTGAAGAGGACCATCATGCGTGATGCCATGTCGTGCCGAAGAACCTAGTCGTCGCCGTGAACGCGCGGAAGCTACATCCGCTGTGCGTAGACGTCGATGGCTTCCGGGATGCCGGTGATTCCCCAAGGATCCGGGGTCTCGTACATGCTGTGATCGTCTTCTGGAAGCTCTTCGCTGCAGAAGAGGCGGAACGGAGTTCCGTCGTTGATCCGCATCGTTAGCTTCTCGATCGGTCCATCCCACCGTCTGGAATCGATCACGGCGTTGGAGTGAGCCAGCGAGAGCAACGGCACCGGCACCGACCTGCCTTCAATCTCCAGATGACCGAGGTGCCTCGGGTCTCCTGGGACGTAGATCGCCGCCCCATTGTCGAAGTAGTCGCCCACTCCTTCGCCCGACGCTCGTTGAAAGTTGACCTCCATCGTACGGGTGGGAGCAGCTGGTCGCTTGCCCTCTAGCAGCATGCGGACCACACGCGCCCAGATACGACCTGTCGTGGTCGGCAAGCGCTTCGGAACCGGGATCTTCACGTCGGCGAGCCGCTCGATAGCAGCGAGGTCGTCGATGTACTCGGTGACGTTGATCGGAAACGCCGGCACTGAGGGATCGGTGACGGCGGCAATGATCTCCTGTCCGGCGATGACCAGCGTCATGTCGGCGGCGCTCTTGATCGCGTCAGTGAAGCGAAGCGCGCGGGCGACCTCTCGTGCTGGGACGCCCGCGACATCGAACGTTTGCTCCGTCCTGCCAGTCTCACCGGGCTTGTCGACGAACCAGGCCTGGTGGAGCCCTCCGTCGAGGTCGACCTCGATGACCCCGCCCATGACGCCAGCGCCCTGAGCGACGGTGTCGCCTTCGAGACGGGCGGTCTCGTTGCCTTCGGCGTCGTGCAGCACGACGTGGACAGGCACGGACTCGTGCTCTCGCGCCTCCGGGACTACGACAACTTCCGACGGCCCGATCTCGCCTGCGAACCATTCCTCGGGTCCGTGCTTGACGATCGACTTGACCGCACTCTGAGGCAGGGTCACTCGAAGGTTCCGGCCGTACCCAACTACTTCCCGCCACTGACGCTCAACGTCTTTGTCGCTCTGCCCGAACGCGGTGTTGATCGTCAACCCGAGCGGTTCCTTCTCAGCCGCATCCTCACGCTTGGCGACCAGTTCAGCGACGGGGTGGCCGTCGAAGACGCCGATCCGACGTTCCCAGTAGGGGCTGAACCTATTGGCTCGGTCGAGGAGATCCCCAAGAGCGTGTTGAAACTGGTCGTCGGTCTTCGGCAGAACATCAGGGCGCCCTACAAGAGCCAGCGCCCTGTCGCGTTCGCTACGGACCGCCCACTCGTTGATGTCAGGGTTCTTCGCCATCATCTGATCGAGCTCAACCGTTCCCACCGTGTGGGTACGCGGGATTTTCTTTGACTTGAGCCCGGTGATGACCTTTCGCTCTCGGATCGTCCCCTTTGACGGCATGACCAACGACCAATCCGGGGGTTCGTGCTGCTCCGCTGTCTTGAATGAGCGCCTGATCTGCTTGATTCGGCTCCCGCGCGTTGTCGGGAACCCCTCCGGGAAGTACTTCACCTGAAAGATGTGAACCAAGGCGCCTGTCTCCCGATGACGGACCTCGATGTCGATTCCGTCATCGCCACCGCGCCCATCGACAGCCGTTGCGTCGAACCCAAGATTTTGGTAGTGCGTTGTGATGAGGAGGTCTACGAGCCTGTTGAACTCATCCTCGTCAAGCCGCCCCCACTCCACGCGCTCGACGCGCTTGTAATCGCTGCTCATCGAGATCCTCTCCATGACAAGCCTACAAACCGGTTCCGACAGTTGCGGCTTCGCGCGAGAAGGCTTCAACTGCGCGATGCGGCCGACGAACCTCGTTAGCGGATCAGCCTGACCCAGAAGCTCATCACCACACTTGTTGCCGATCTACCCTGCGAAACGATCGGACCGGGCTCGGGAAAGACCGTTCAGTTCGGCGTCGACGGGTCCGTGTACGAGATGGACTTGACGAACGAAAATGCCGAGAAGCTCCGTGAGGCGTATGCGGATCAGGTCGCCGCACCACGGGAGAGCAGGGCTTGATCGACCCGGATTCGAGCGAACTCCTCTAGGCGTACGGACGCTGACGAGCTGGCTGAGATCCCAGAGCGGGTACGAGGTCACAGCGCGTGGCGGCTCGAGCGGACGACCTGAACAGTCGCGCTGGCGGTCACGCCGAAACGAGACAAACTGACGCCGAAACAGACAGTCTGAATCACTTCCAGACATTTTCACCCGCCTAGTCACAGACACAAACGGCCCTACTGCGGCATGTCGACGAACCGCGAGAACATACCGTGGAACGCCACCGTGATGGTGTCCGTCGGGCCGTTGCGGTGCTTCGCGACGATGAGGTCCGCCTCGCCCTGACGCGGGTTGTCCTTCTCGTACGCCGACTCACGGTGCAGCAGGATGACCATGTCGGCGTCCTGCTCGATCGACCCCGACTCACGCAGGTCGGAGATCTGCGGCTTCTTGTCCGCACGCTGCTCCGGACCACGGTTCAGCTGCGACAGCGCGATGACCGGCACGCCGAGCTCCTTCGCCATGAGCTTCAGCGCACGCGAGAACTCCGAGACCTCCTGCTGACGGCTCTCGACCTTCTTGCCCGAGGTCATCAGCTGCAGGTAGTCGATGACCACGAGCTTCAGGTTGTGCTGCTGCTTGAGTCGACGGCACTTCGCCCGGATCTCCACGAGCGTCATGTTGGGGGAGTCGTCGATGTAGAACGGGGCGTCGTTGATGCGGCCCCGGGTCTGCGCGATGGTCGTCCAGTCGCGGGAGTCCACCGTGCCCTTGCGCATGTTCTGCAGCGGCACACTCGACTCTGCCGACAGGAGACGCATCGCGATCTCGGCGCGACCCATCTCGAGCGAGAAGAACGCTGCGGTCTGGTTGTGCTTCAGCGCCGCGGCGCGGCACAGGTCGAGCGCCAGCGTCGACTTGCCGAGTGCGGGTCGGGCGGCGACGATGATGAGCTGTCCGGGGTGGAAGCCGTTCGTCAGGCCGTCGAGCTGACTGAACCCGGTCGGCACGCCGGTCATCTGGCCGTCGCGGCCCTTGGCTGCCTCGATCTCGTCGATCGCCGCACCGATCGCGTCGGTGAGCGGCACGTAGTCCTCGGTCTGCACGCCGCCGGCGACGTTGTAGACCTCCGCCTGGGCGCTGTTGACGAGGTCCGTGACCTCGCCCTCGGACGCGTAGCCCATCTGGACGATGCGCGTGCCGGCGTCGACCAGGCGGCGGAGCACGGCCTTCTCGGCGACGATCGCGGCGTAGTACCCGGCGTTCGCGGCGGTGGGCACCATGCTCGTGACGCTGTGCAGGTACTCGGCGCCGCCCGCGCGGGAGAGCAGGCCGGTCTTCGTCAGCTCGTCGGTGACGGCGATCACGTCCGTCGGCTCACCGTGCGAGTAGAGCGACAGGATCGCGTCGAAGATGACCTCGTGCTTCGGGATGTAGAAGTCGACTCCGCGCGCGGTCTCGATGACGTCGGCGACGGCGTCCTTCGACAGCAGCATGCCGCCGATGGTCGACTGCTCCGCGAGCAGGTCGTGCGGCGGCGTCCGTTCCATCCCACGGTCGGCCATGTCCTGCGGGGACGGATCGAGATGCGCGATCGACACACGGACTCCCTCTTGTTGGATCGACGCGGACCTCGGCCCGCACCGGATTTCTACCCCGGACGACCGACATCCCCTGACGTCCGTCGAGTCGCTCGGCCAAGCTACGGGTACAGAGTTATCCCCAGCAAACATGGCTGTGGATAACTCTGTGGAGAGGTTGCGGAACACGCCGGAGAGCCGTGTGGACAACTGTGGAGGAGTATGTGGACAAGTCGTCGGAGGAACACACGTTCGACCGTTTGACCTGGGCTTTCGTGTTTCACAACGTGTGTGGACAACCCGGGTTCAACTGCACCTTGAAGGTTCACAGCTGGGGCGTTCGAGCTGTGTAGAACGACTTGACAAAGGACCCTCCTGTGGGGAGCGTTCTCGGGCTGCTCCCAGCGAGTCCCGCGGGGGCTGAGCGGTAACCCGTCAGCCCAGCGCGACGTTCGCCCATGCGGCGAGACGCGCCTCCCGGCCGACCGCATCGGGAGCAGACGACGAAGGGCGGGCCTCCCGGAGGAGACCCGCCCTTGCGACGGTGGTGACGCTGCTTACTTGGCGGCGACGACCTGGAGGGAGATCACCGCAGTGATGTCCTCGCGCAGACGCACGGTGGCCTCGTGGTCACCGACGGTCTTGATGGTCGCGGGGACCTCGACCTTGCGCTTGTCCAGCGAGCCGACGCCCTGCGCCTGGACCGCGTCGGCGACGTCCGCCGGGCGGACCGAGCCGAACAGACGGCCGTCCTTGCCGGCCTTGACGGTCAGCTTGATGGTCGCGTTCTCGAGCTTCATCTTGAGGTCCTGTGCCTCTTCGATGGTGGCGAGCTCGCGAGCGGCACGGGCCGCACGGATCGACTCGACCTGCTTCTCGCCGCCCTTGGACCACGCCACGGCGAAGCCCTGCGGGATCAGGTAGTTGCGGGCGTAGCCGTTCTTGACGTCGACGACGTCACCGGCGGAACCGAGGCCGGAGACCTCGTGGGTGAGGATGAGCTTCGACATGTGAAGTCCTCCGATCAGCGGCCGGAGCCGGCGTAGGGGAGGAGCGCCATCTCACGGGCGTTCTTCACGGCACGGGCGATGAGGCGCTGCTCCTGGACGGAGACGCCGGTGATGCGACGGGCGCGGATCTTGCCGCGCTCGGAGATGAACTTGCGAAGGGTCGCGACGTCCTTGTAGTCGATGACGCCGACCTTGATCGACTTCGCGGGAGCGGCGTTCTTGCCGCCCTTGCCGCGAGGCTTCCGGCGGTCGCCGGTGCTCTTTCCAGCCATTGTGATTCCTTAGAGAAGAAGAAGTTGTGTGTCCGTCAGACCGCTGAGGATCAGAACGGGGTCTCGTCGTCGTACGAGCCGCCCGGGGTGCTCCACACGTCGTTCGACTGTGCGTTGCCGCCCTGCTGGCCGCCCTGGGGCGACCACGGTGCGTCCGACTGACCGCCGCCGTTGTTGCCAGCGCCGTTGTTCCCAGCCCAGCCGCCGCCGTTGCCGCCCTGGCCACCGGCGTTGCCGCCGACCTGGCCGCGGCCGCCACCGGAACCACCCGCGGCGCGGGTGACCTGGGCGGTCGCGTAGCGGAGCGACGGGCCGATCTCGTCGACCTCGAGCTCGATGCTCGTGCGCTGCTGGCCCTCACGGTCCTGGTAGGAGCGCTGACGCAGACGACCCTGCGCGATGACGCGGGAGCCCTTCGTCAGCGAGCCCGCCACGTGCTCGGCGAACTCGCGCCACACGCTCGCACGGAGGAACAGCGCGTCGCCGTCCTTCCACTCGTTCGCCTGACGGTCGAACGTGCGAGGGGTGGATGCGATGGTGAAGTTCGCCACCGCGAGCCCGTTCTGCGTGTAGCGCAGCTCGGGGTCCGCGGTGAGGTTGCCCACCACCGTGATGACGGTTTCGCCGGCCATGACCTACTCGGCGCTCGCGGTCGCGTTCGCGGCCTTGCGGGCCGCGCGGGCCTCGTCGCGCTGCTTCTGCGCGGCGACCTGGGCGATCGCCTCTTCGGCGCGGAGGACCTTCGTGCGGAGGACGGCCTCGGAGAGACCGAGCTGACGGTCGAGCTCCTTGGCGGCCTCGGGGGTCGAGGTGAAGTCGACGACGGCGTAGATGCCCTCGGACTTCTTCGCGATCTCGTAGGCCAGGCGACGACGGCCCCAGACGTCCACGTTGTCGACGGTGCCACCGTCGTTGCGGATGACCGCGAGGAACTTGTCCAGGCTGGGAGCGACGGTGCGCTCGTCGATCTCGGGGTCGAGGATCGCCATCAGTTCGTACTGGTGCATGCGGAACCCACCTCCTTTGGTCTCGGCGGCTCCGGGCGGTTCCCGGAGCAGGAGGGTTGATGCATGTGTCCGGCCACGCAGGAGCGGGCGGACAACCCCACAAGCCTAGCGGACGGCCTGGAGGCGCGCCACCGGCTGTGGAGACCGATCGCGCCCGTCAGGCGGTGGCGTCGCGCTCGGCCCACCAGCCGCGCAGACGCTGCTCGGCGTCCTCCGGCCCGAGGGGCCCCTCGTCCATGCGGAGCTCGAGCAGGAAGCGGTACGCCTCGCCCACGGCCCGCCCCGGCGGGATGTCGAGGATCCGCATGATGTCGTCGCCGGTGAGGTCGGGACGGATGGCGTCCAGTTCCTCCTGGTCGGCGAGCGCCTTGATGCGGTCCTCGAGGTCGTCGTACGCGAACCCGAGCCGGTCGGCCTTGCGACGGTTCCGGGTGGTGACGTCGGAGCGGGTGAGCTCGTGCAGCCGCTCGAGCAGCGGCCCGGCGTCGCGGACGTAGCGGCGCACGGCCGAGTCGGTCCAGGCGCCCTCGGTGTACCCGAAGAAGCGCAGGTGCAGCTCGATCAGGCGCGAGACCGCGGCGATGGTGTCGTTGTCGAAGCGCAGCGCGCGGAGGCGCTTCTTCGCGAGCTTCGCGCCGACCAGGTCGTGGTGGTGGAAGCTCACGGCCCCTCCGGGCTCGAGCTTGCGGGTCGCCGGCTTGCCGATGTCGTGCAGGAGCGCAGCGAGCCGGAGCACGGTGTCCGGGGCCTCGCCCGGGTGCCGCTCCGCCTCGTACCCGATCGCCTGGGTCAGCACCGTGAGCGAGTGCTCGTACACGTCCTTGTGGTGGTGGTGCTCGTCGATCTCGAGCCGCATCGCCGGCAGCTCGGGCAGGAACCGCTCGGCGAGCCCGGTGTCGACCAGCAGGCGGATGCCCGTGACCGGCTCGGAGGTGTCCAGCAGCTTGACGAGCTCGTCACGCACGCGTTCGGCGGAGACGATGCCGATCGAGTCCGCGAGCTCGGTCATCGCGTCGCGGACCTCGTCGGACACGGTGAAGCCGAGCTGCGAGGTGAAGCGCGCCGCCCGCATCATGCGCAGCGGGTCGTCCCGGAACGAGACGAGTGCGGCCTGCGGCGTGTGCAGCCGCTCGGCGAGCAGGTCCTCGACGCCACCGTGCACGTCGACGAGCTCGCGCTGGGGGAGTCGGAGCGCCATGGCGTTCACCGTGAAGTCGCGCCGGAGGAGGTCGTCCTCGATGGTGTCGCCGAACGCCACCTCGGGCTTCCGCGTCTCGCCGTCGTACACGTCGCTGCGGTAGGTGGTGATCTCGACCTGCTCGCCGGCGACCCGTGCGGCGATGGTGCCGAACTGCCGGCCGACGTCCCACGTGGCGCTCGCGATCGGCTCGACGATGCGCAGGACGTCGTCCGGCCGGGCGTCGGTCGTGAAGTCGAGGTCGGTCACCGGGCGCCCGAGGAACGCGTCGCGCACCGGACCGCCGACCAGGGCCAACTCGTGTCCGGCGTCGGCGAACGCCCGAGCGAGGAGGGCGACGGGCTCGGTGGATGCGAGTGCGTCGAGTCGTTCGACGGCCTGGGCAACGGACTGCATGACGGACCTCATCTTCCCAGATGACCGTCCACGAGTTCTGCACAACCCCAGCGCGCACGGGATCGTCCCCGTCTGTGCCTCATACACTCGTGCTCGGCCGGAACCGACCCTCGGGCCCTCCTGTATGCAGATCCTCCGCTCCACGCTCGCCGCCGCCGCGACGGCCCTCGTCGCCATCGGTCTCGTCGCCACGCCCGCGATCACGGACCCAGCCCACGCCGCCACCTCGGGCGCGACCACCACCGGCACGGCCGGACCGGACGCGGCGGAACAGGGGAGGACCACGGTCTCGATCGCCCCGGCCGACCGCGGCATCGTCCGGCGCGACGAGGACCTCGAGCTCACGGTGACGATCACGAACGACACCGACGCCGACGTCCCCGCGGGCACGGTCGAGCTCGACATCTTCCGCTCGGAGAGCACACGAGACGTGCTCTCCGACTGGCTCAGCGACACCAGTACAACCGGTTACCTCGGCGCCCCGATGGACGATGTGGACGTCCCGGCCGTCCCGGCGCACCGATCGGTGACGCAGACGGTGCGGATCGTCCCGGGCAACGTCGCGCTCGGTGGGTACTCGTCGTTCGGGGCCCGACGCATCGCCGCGGAGTACTCGGCCGGCGACACCTTCGCCGTCGCGCGGTCGGCCATCACCTGGTACCCGGACTTCCAGCAGACCCCGGTGGGCGTCTCGGTGGCGATGCCGATCACCCTGCCGAGCACGACCGAGGGGCTCATCGGCGCGAACGAGCTGGCGTCGGCGACCTCGCTCGACGGCACCCTCAGGCAGCAGCTCGACGCGGCGGAGGACCACAACGTCGCCGTCGCCGTCGACCCGCGCATCATCGCGTCGATCCGCATCCTCGGCGAGAACGCCCCGTCGACCGCCCGGACGTGGCTCGAACGGCTCGAGGGGCTCCGGAACGAGACCTTCGCGCTGCGGTACGCCGACGCCGACGTCACCGGGCTCCGACAGGCGGGAGCGGACGGAATCCCCGGCGTCATCTCCCTGGACCAGGAGGTCGAGGAGGACGACTTCCCGGGAGCCAGCACCCCGACCCCGACCGCGCCGACCGGCAGCGCCACCCCCGGCGCCTCAGCCACCCCGACCGCGCCGGCCATGCCCTCGGGTGCCGCCACACCGGGCACCGGGCAGGACGGCACCGACCAGGGGGAGACCGCCCCGACGCTCCCCACCACCCAGAGCCTCCTCGACTTCCCGTACTCCATGGACGGCATCGCCTGGCCCGTGGACGGCACCGTGGCGACCGACGACCTGCCGGCGCTGGCGAAGGACGGCACCGAGGCCACGATCGTCTCGAGTGGCAACACCTCGGCCGGCCCCGACACGACCATCGCCGCGTCGGAGCGGATCGGCGACGAGCGCGTGCTCGTCTCCGACCAGGGCATGTCGGCGCTGCTGCGCGACGCCGCGGACGCCCAGGACGAGCAGACCTGGCGCACCGCGATGGCCGAACTCACCGCGACCCTCGCGACCGCGGCCCGCGCCGGCACCGCGACGAGCCCGGTCCTCCTGACCCTCGGGCGTTCGTGGCCGTCCGACTCCAGCGACCTGAGCCGGGCGCTCGACGCCCTCGAGGACACCCCCTGGGTCTCACCGTCCGACCTCTCGACGGCCGCGAAGGCACCGGGTGGCTCACTCACCCTCGCGCCGTCCGACGACGGTGGTGCCCGCCTCGAACAGCTCCGGCGGCTGGTGGACGCGGAGCAGGACCTGACCGGGTTCGCCTCCGCGGTCGACGACCCCGCAGCCGTCACCGCTCCGGCCCGTCTGTCGCTCCTCGCGCTGGCGTCGAACGCCTGGCGGGACGACCAGGACGCACTGTCCGCGGCCATCGACGAACAGGCGGCGAGCTGGGCGCAGACCACGAGCAAGGTCAGCATCCCGGACTCGAGCTCCCTGACGCTGCTCGGCGACCGGTCCTCCCTCCCGGTGTCCGTCCGCAACCGCACCGACTTCCCGGTCACCGTGCGGCTGAGCGTCCGCCCGTCGAGCTCCGCCCTGCGGATCGTCCGAAACGACGTCGAGGTCAAGGTCCAGCCGCAGTCGTCCACCCGTGCGACCATCCCTGTCCGCTCGGTCGCGAACGGCAAGGTCGTGCTGACGATGTCGTTGACGACCCCGACCGGTGTCGACATCTCGCAGCCGTCGACCGTCGAGCTCAACGTGCAGGCGCAGTGGGAGACGGTGATCACGGCCGTCGCCGCGATCGGTCTCGTGGCGCTCTTCGGCTTCGGTGTCTTCCGCAGCATCCGCAAGCGCATCCGTCGGCGGAACGGCGAGCTCGACGACGAGGACGACGACGACCCGAACCGCCCGCTCGAGGTGCAGCCGGAGGCCCCCGGTGCGCCCCGACGGCCGGGAGGCGCGTCCGCCGTCGCGCAGGCGGCCCCCGCCGCCGCCGTGGCCGGCACCACCACCGTGCCCGCCACGGCGCGGACAGCACCGGAGCAGGCGGGTCCGCGTCCTGCGGACGCGCAGGTGCGCGACGGGCGCGGACCGAGCCTCCAGGCCGGACCGCGTGACCGTGACGAGCCCGTCACCGACCCCGAGGAGCCGACCATCAGCACGCAGCAACAGCCCGCCGTCGACGCGGAGCCCGCCGCCGAGCGGAACCTCGGACGGGCGAGTGCGATGCTCGCGGCCGGCACGATGCTCTCGCGCGTCCTCGGCTTCGGCAAGACGTTCGTGCTGGCGTACGCCATCGGTCAGGCGCAGTCGCCGGGTGCGGACGCCTTCGCGCTCGCGAACCAGCTGCCGAACAACATCTACGCGCTCATCGCCGGCGGCCTGCTCTCCGCGGTGCTCATCCCGCAGATCGTCCGCTCGATGCAGCAGAGCACCGACGGTGGTGCCGCCTACGTGAACAAGATCGTCACGCTCGGCGCGAGCGTCTTCGTCGTCATCACGATCATCGCGACCGTCCTCGCACCGTTCCTCGTGTTCGTGTACAGCCAGCAGGCGAGCGAGGACGGCAAGGGCTTCTCGCCGGCGCAGACCGACCTCGCCGTGGCGTTCGCGTTCTGGTGCCTGCCGCAGATCCTCTTCTACGCGCTGTACTCGCTCCTCGGCGAGGTCCTCAACGCGAAGCAGTACTTCGGCCCCTTCACGTGGGCGCCGCTCATCAACAACGTCATCGCCATCGCCGGCCTCGTCGTGTTCATCGCGATGTTCGGCGGGCAGGACGTGAACTCGTCCGTCGGCGCCTGGACCCCGCTCAAGATCGCCGTGCTCGCGGGCAGCGCGTCGCTCGGCGTCTTCGCGCAGGCCGCCTTCCTGCCGTTCTTCTGGAAGCGTGCCGGCCTGTCGTTCCGGCCGGACTTCCGCTGGCGCGGGGTCGGCCTCAAGGCCACGGGTACGGCGGCGGGCTGGCTCTTCGCGATGATCCTCGTCACGCAGCTCGCCGGCATCGTGCAGTCCCGCGTCGCGTCGCTCGGTACCGGAGCCGCGGGCAACGCGGTCCTCCAGAACGCCTGGCTGCTCTTCATGCTCCCGCACTCGATCTTCGCGGTGTCCATCGCGACGGCGTACTTCACCCGGATGAGCCACGACGCCGAGCGCGGGGACCTCGACGCCGTCCGGCGGAACCTCTCGCTCTCGCTCCGGATCGTCGGACTGTTCACGGTCTTCGCGTCGGTGGCGCTCGTCGTCGTCTCGGTGCCCTTCGGCCGGATGTTCGCGAACACCTTCGACGGAGCCCTCGTCATCGGCTCGGTGCTGCTCGCCTACATGCCCGGCCTGGTGCTGTTCAGCATGCTCTTCATCATCCAGCGGGTGTTCTGGGCCTTGCACGACCACCGCACGCCCTTCCTCATGCAGTGCGTGCAGTCGGTCCTGTTCGTCATCGGTGCCCTCGCCGTGGCGACGTTCCCGCAGGACCTCGTCGGCGTCTCGATCGCGGCGTGCACGACGCTCGCCGGCACCGCGCAGACCATCGTCGCGCTGGTGCTCGTGCGCCGACGCCTCAACGGCATCGAGGGGCCCGTCGTGACGCGCTCGCACGTGCAGTTCGTCATCGCCGCGCTCATCGCCGGTGTCGCCGGAGCGGTCGTCGTGTACGCACTGGGCGCCTTCTCGGAGGACGGGTTCGCGATGTCCGACCGCACCGGTGCGCTCGTCACGATCGCCCTCGCCGGCGCCGTCATGGCCGTGGTGTACTTCGGCGCTCTGGTGGTGGCGAAGAACGGTGAGATCTCGGGCGCCGTCGCGCTGCTCCGCAAGCGCCTCGGCCGCTGACCGCCGCCTGCACGCACACCGGTGGGCCGGAATGTCCCGCCGGTAGCATGTGTTGACCCTGTCAGCACTCAACGGAAGGGCAGCGAGGCATGCGCCAGCTCATCATCATCGGTTCCGGTCCCGCCGGGTTCACCGCCGGCATCTACGCCGCGCGCGCAGAGCTCAAGCCCCTGATCGTCGCGTCGAGCGTCGAGACCGGCGGCGAGCTCACCAAGACCACCGAGGTCGAGAACTTCCCGGGCTTCCCCGAGGGGATCCAGGGCCCGGACCTCATGATCAAGATGCAGGAGCAGGCCGAGAAGTTCGGCGCCGAGGTCCTGTACGACGACGCGGTCTCGGTCGACCTGACCGGCGAGGTGAAGAAGGTCACGGTCGGCTCCGGCGAGACGTACGAGGCCCTCGCGGTCATCTACGCGACCGGCTCGGCGTACCGCCACCTCGGCCTCGCCGACGAAGAGCGACTGTCCGGCCACGGCGTGAGCTGGTGTGCCACGTGCGACGGCTTCTTCTTCCGCCAGAAGAACATCGCCGTCGTCGGCGGTGGCGACTCGGCGATGGAAGAGGCGACGTTCCTCACCCGCTTCGCCGACAAGGTCACGGTGATCCACCGCAAGGACACCCTGCGTGCATCGAAGATCATGCAGGACCGCGCGATGAACGACCCGAAGATCGAGTTCGCGTGGAACAAGGAGGTCACGGGCATCCAGGGTGACTCCGCGGTCACCGGCGTGACCCTGAAGGACACCGTGACGGGCGAGGAGTCGGAGCTCGCGCTCGACGGTCTCTTCATCGCGATCGGCAACGACCCGCGCACGCACCTGATCCACGGCCAGATCGACATCGCGCCCGAGGGCACCATCGCCGTCCAGGGCCGTTCGTCGAAGACCAACCTGCCGGGCGTCTTCGCCGCGGGTGACGTCATCGACCCGACCTACCGGCAGGCGATCACGGCCGCCGGTTCCGGTACGGTCGCGGCGCTCGACGCCGAGAAGTACCTCGCCGACCTCGACGACGCGATCGTGGACCAGGCCGAGGGCGTCACGCCCGAGGGCCCGGCGATCATCGACGTCGAGGCCGCGCGGGTCTGATCCCACCGGAATACCGCAGCGGCTCAGCCGTTGTACCCACTGAACTTCTCGAAGGAGCACACATGTCCAACGCCAAGGCCGTCACCGACGCCACCTTCTCGGACGAGGTCCTCAAGTCCGACAAGACCATCCTCGTCGACTTCTGGGCCGAGTGGTGCGGCCCGTGTCGCGCCGTCTCCCCGATCCTCGACCAGATCGCCGCGGAGCACGCCGACAAGATCGAGATCGTCAAGCTGAACGTCGACGACAACCCGCAGTCGGCCATGAACTACCAGATCACGTCGATCCCGGCGATGAAGGTGTTCAAGGGCGGCGAGGTCGTCAAGACCGTCATCGGCGCGAAGCCGAAGCCCGCGCTCGAGGCCGACCTCGCGGAGTTCCTCGCGTAGTCAGACCAGCAGCACCGAACGGCCCCGCCCTCCCCGGAGAGCGGGGCCGTTCGGCGTCCACGGGCGCCGAACGCGCCGCGGGGTGCCACCGGTTCAGGATCGGCCCCTGCCTCCCACCGCGGATCCGCAACGGATGTCGTAGTGTGGCGGGAATGTCCCACTGATCGGAGCACACGATGACGAACGGCAACAGCCTCGACCCCTGGTACGACTCCTACGCCCAGCGCACCGCCGGGCTGAGCGCCTCCGAGGTCCGAGCCCTGTTCGCCGTCGCCTCCCGCCCCGAGGTGGTCTCGCTCGCCGGTGGCATGCCGTTCGTCTCCGCGCTGCCCCGGGAGCTCGTCACGGGTTCGATCGACCGCGTGATGACCGAGGACGCCGCCATGGCGCTGCAGTACGGCGGGGGACAGGGGCTCCGGTCCCTGCGCGAGCACATCGTCGACGTGATGAGCCTCGAGGGCATCCGTGCCAGCGCCGAGGACGTCGTCGTCACCACCGGTTCGCAGCACGCGCTCGACCTCGTCACGCGGCTCTTCATCGACCCGGGTGACGTCGTGCTCGCCGAGTCCCCGTCCTACGTCGGCGCCATCGGTGTCTTCCGGTCGTACCAGGCCGAGACGGTGCACGTCACGACCGACGAGCACGGACTCGTCCCCGAGGCCCTGCGCGAGGCCATCGCGAACCTCCGCACCCAGGGCAAGCGGATCAAGTTCCTCTACACGATCCCGAACTTCCACAACCCGGCCGGCGTGACGATGAGCCGTGAGCGCCGCATCGAGGTGCTCGACATCTGCCGGTCCAACGGCATCCTCGTGCTCGAGGACAACCCGTACGGCCTCCTCTGGTTCGACGAGCCGGCGCCGCAGGCGATCCGGTCGATCGACGACGAGGGCGTCGTCTACCTCGGCTCCTTCTCGAAGACGCTCGCGCCCGGCTTCCGTGTCGGATGGGCTCTCGCACCGCACGCCATCCGCGAGAAGCTCGTGCTGGCGAACGAGTCCGCCGTCCTGGCCCCCAACTCCTTCGGCCAGTTCGTCGTGAACGCCTACCTGGACGCCGCAGACTGGAAGGGGCAGGTCGACACCTTCCGCGGCCTCTACACGGAGCGCAGGGACGCCATGCTGTCCGCCCTGGGGGAGTTCCTGCCGGACCTGTCGTGGACGAAGCCGAACGGTGGCTTCTTCGTGTGGCTGACGTTGCCGGACTCGCTCGACTCGAAGGGGATGCTCCCGCGCGCCGTCAAAGAGCTCGTCGCGTACACCCCCGGTACCGCGTTCTACGCGGACGGTCGCGGCGGCGGCAACATCCGCCTCTCGTTCTGCTACCCGACGTCGGAGCAGATCCGCGTCGGTGTCAAGCGGCTCGCGACCGTCATCAACGACGAGCTCGAGCTCCTGGAGACCTTCGGTCACGCCACGCGCCGAGCGACGACCACCGAGACCCGCTCCTCGGTCGACGCACCGCCGCCGAACGTCTCCTGACCAGCACTTTCCATACTCGTTCCATCCGGAGGACCCTCGCATGGCCGAGCTCACCCGTCGTCACGTCGTCGTCGTCGCGGGAGGGATCTCGCACGAGCGGGACATCTCCCTCCGGTCCGGTCGCCGTGTCGCAGACTCGCTGACCGGGTACGGCTGGCAGGTCGACCTGCGCGACGCGGACGCGTCGCTGTTGCCCGCGCTCCGCGAATCCCCTCCGGACGTCGTCTGGCCGGCGCTGCACGGCGCCTCGGGCGAGGACGGTGCCCTGCGGGGCATCCTGGAGGCGCTGGACATCCCGTTCGTCGGGTCGCGTTCCACCTCCGCGCGCCTGGCCTGGGACAAACCCACTGCGTCCGCGCTGGTCGCTCGAGCAGGCGTACGGACCCCGCGATCCGTCACGCTGTCGCACGACGTCTTCCGCGAGCTCGGTGCCGTCGGTGTCCTGGACGCCATCGCTGCCGATCATCCCGTTCCACTCGCGGTGAAGCCGGCCCGCGGGGGGAGCGCACAGGGCGTGACCCTGGTCGAGGATGCGCACGACCTCCCCCGCGCGATGGTGAGCGCGTACACCTACTGCGACGACGTGGTCGTCGAACAGTTGATCCGCGGTACGGAAGTCGCCGTGGGGATCATCGACACCGGAGACGGTCCGGTCGCACTGGCCGCGGTGGAGATCGTGCCGAAGAGCGGGACGTACGGATTCGACGCTCGCTACAACGCGGGGCAGACCACCTTCTTCACGCCTGCTCGACTGACTGACGGCTTTGCTCGCGCCACCTCCGAGGCAGCCGTGGCAGCGCACACCGCCCTCGGCTTGCGGCACGTCTCACGCGTGGACCTCATCGTCGACGCGGCGGGAACACCCTGGTTCCTCGAGGCCAACGTGCTCCCGGGTCTCACCGAGACATCCCTCGTCCCGCAGGCCCTCAGCGCGTCCGGCTTCGACCTCGGTTGGACCTACGCCGAGCTCGCGGAGCAGGCCATCCGGGACCACCACGTGTGAGCGTGCAACGACAGCGGAAGGGCAGTGTTCCACGTGGAACGCTGCCCTTTGCCGTTCTGGCCGCCGTCCCGTCAGGCGCACTCCTCTTCGGTGAAGTGGTGCACGCCCTCGCAGCACGTGCGGCGCGGCGTGAGCTCCGATCGGCACACCGTGATCCGCACATCGGACGGAACGGCGCCGGCAATTGCGCCGTCGTGGTCCTGGGCTTCTCGAACCCCGGCCAGGCTACGAACGCCGTGAACCGCTGGCGAGCGCGCATCGGTGTCCGGACTGCGATGCGGTGCGAGGCCGAAGGCGATGTCGTTTCCATCGTGTGTTGCGGAGGCGCAGTCCGCGGACGGATGCCCGAGGCGGATCTCCTTGAGCGGGCGGTGCGTGACCTCGGCTGGACGGGCGTGGTCCGGCGCGAACGAGAGAGCACCTCCACGTGGGAGAAGATCGCCAACGCCCGCCGCTTCCTCGGGTCCGCCGACCGCGTCGCGATCTGCTCGAACGGCCTCCATGCGGCGAAGGCGCGCGAGTACCTCCGCCGGCAGGACCCGATCCTGGCTGAAACGTTGGTGCCCGCGCTGGACTATCGCCCCGGAGAGATGTTCTGGGCGAAGCCGCTCTTCGCCGCCGTGGGGATGTGGAAGCTGTTCCGAGTGCACCGTTCCACGTGAAACCGCGTCGTCGGTCGAGGTCGAGTCGGTTCTCTGCTGGATCCGACCCGTCACAGCGTTTCCTCGGGTGCCTATGCACGCGCGCGGAAGAGCGGCGACGCTCTCGTGGTCGGCACCTGGCACCAGCACCCGTCAGCTGATCCTGCCGGAACACTCCGCGGGGCGACGGTCAGGACGCCCCACATGCACCGCAAGGGTGTTGCCGTGCGCATGGCTCCGGCTGACGCCTGAAGCCGATGATGCGGGGGGCGCGCCATTGCCGAGCTGGGATGACGAGACTTCGCTCAACCGCGGGGCGCACCGACAGGGCGAGGACGTCCCGTGCGGCTCAGTGGCCCACACGGTCCATGGCGCATTGGCGCTCCCGCCGATCCAGCTCACCCCCGTGCGCCTCACGAGAGGGGAGCGGCCGGTCGTGCTCCTCCAAGCGCTGCAACGCTGGGCCATCGCTCGCCGAGCTAATGGGCGGCCAATCCCACAGTTCGCGCGGGCCCTGGCACGCCGGGCCCGGAGTGTTCGGCGTGGGGGCCCGCCCTGAGCGCCGTTGCCCGTACTGCTCGGGCCGGACGCCCGCCCTGAGCCCGTCACCCGTACTTCTCAGGCAGTGGACCCACGCCCCGTGCCCCTCCCATTGCCCGTACTGCTCGGCGCAGATACATCGCCCCCACCGGTCACCCCTCCTGCTCGGCCCGGTCCCTAGCCCACCGCATCTCACTCGTACCGCCACGCGGGCGGGCATCGACCCGCGGCCTGGTCCACATCTCGTGGCGCCCGGCTCGCGGTGCGTGAACCAGCGGCCGGAGACACAACGCCAGGCCCGGGCGTCACGGCACCTGGGCGGCGCCCGTGGCCAGTGGCCCGTGGCCCGTGACCCGTGGCCCGTGGCCCGTGCCGCACGGAACCGCGGCGGGGAAGGCGCCGCACCCGGACTGCACATTTCGGACGACGGATCACCCCAGCTACGGGTCGGCACGCGCCTGCGGCCAGCGTCGAGCTCGTTCCCCGAGGTATGGACCGCGATCCTCAGCCCGTCAATGTTCGGCGCGAGGCATCCTCCTCGCGCGATCGTCGGAGCCGCACCGTCGGCGACATCGGCACTGGACGGCAAAGGGTTGTTCCAGGGACGTCAGCAGTGTGTGGATCCTGGGAAGAGGGCCTCGCGCTCGACCGGACGCCCACCCGATCAGTCGTCGAGCTCGCGACTGCTCATCGAACACCAAGCGACCGAGGCCGGTTCCGACCGCAGCCCCGACGCGATCAGCCGCTCTCGATCCGCCGCGTGTTCCACGTGGAACATCCGCACCGGTACCCCGAGCGTCCGTGATCGGCAGCCCGCGCTCCACGCCGCACACGCCCCCACAAGCGTCCCAGGGCGCTTCTAAGGCCCGACAACGGGTCCTCGCGATCCCGAGGGTCACAGCCGCCGTTCTTGCCCGCAGACGGGCGCAGGCGCCCTCCGGCCTGCTGCTCGCCGCTCGACGGCTGAACGAGGAGGACTACTCCGCGATGTCCCGGATGCCGAGCTCGCCGAGGATCCGGTTGAGGTCGTCACCGTTGGCGAAGTCGATCGTCACCGAGCTCTTGCGCGCCCCGACGGCGATCTTCACCCTGGTGTTCAGACGGTCGCCCAGTCGCTCCGCGAGGTCGTTGAAGTGCGCCTGACGCTTCGACGGCTCGGCCTTCGGCTTGACGGGCGTCTTTGTGGAGAGCTGCTGCGCGATCGCCTCGGCGGCACGGACGGAGAGGTCCTCGTTCACGATCTTCTCGGCGAGGTACTCCATCGCCTCGGCATCAGGTGCGGCCAGGATCGCCCGCGCGTGGCCCGCAGACAGCACGCCTGCTGCCACCCGCCGCTGCACGGGGGAGGGGAGACGGAGCAGACGGATCGTGTTCGTGATCTGCGGCCGCGATCGCCCGATCCGCTGGGCGAGCTGCTCCTGCGTGATCCCGAAGTCCGCCAGTAGCTGCTGGTACGCCGACGCTTCTTCGAGCGGGTTGAGCTGTGCCCGGTGGAGGTTCTCGAGCAGTGCGTCCCGGAGCATCGCGTCATCCGGTGTGTCCTTGACGATCGCGGGGATCGTCGCGAGGCCGAGCTCCTTGGTCGCGCGCAGTCGCCGTTCGCCCATGATGAGCTCGTACTGCGGGTCGGTCCCGGTCGCGCCGGCGATCGGTCGCACCACGATCGGCTGCAGGACGCCGATCTCGCGGATCGAGTGCACCAGCTCCTGGAGCTCCTCCTCACGGAACTCCTTGCGCGGCTGCTGAGCGTTCGGCACCACGTCGAGCGGGTTCAGGTTCGCCAGGCGGGCACCGGGGACGGCAACGAGGTCCTCCGCGGTGGCACCGCCGGCCGTCGCCCCCCCGGCCGTCGGTGCGGACGCAGGGGAGCCGCCCGTCGGGAAGAACACGTCGACCGGGCGGTCCTGCTGGTCGTTCGCCGTCGGGATCAGTGCGCCGATGCCTCGGCCGAGTCCGGTCCGCTTGGGTGCCATCAGTCTTGTGCTCCTCGTGCTGCGATCTCGGCGGCCGCCTCCAAGTAGGACAGCGACCCGGACGAGTTGACGTCGTAGGACACCACGCTCTGCCCGTAGCTCGGCGCCTCGCTCACACGCACCGATCGGGGGATCATCGCGGTCAACACCTGATTCCCGAAGTGCTCACGGACGTCTGCGGCGACCTGGTTGGACAAGTTGGTCCGGCCGTCGAACATCGTCAGCAGGATCGTCGACACCCGGAGGTTCGGGTTGAGGTGCCGCTCGATCAGCTCGATGTTCCGCAGCAGCTGGCTGAGTCCCTCGAGCGCGTAGTACTCGGTCTGGATCGGGATCAGGACCTCCTGGGCAGCGACGAAGGCATTGATCGTCAGGAGACCGAGCGAGGGCGGGCAGTCGATGAAGACGTAGTGGTACGGCTCGTCCAGCGACGACAGGTACTGGTCCAGGGCGGTCCGGAGTCGTTGCTCACGCGCAACGAGCGAGACGAGCTCGATCTCCGCTCCAGCTAGGTGGATCGTGGCCGGCACACACCAGAGGGTGTCCGACTCGGGGGAGCGCTGGACAGCATCGGCAATGGGGGCCTCGTCGACGATGACGTCGTAGATGCTCGTCACCTCAGCCTGGTGATCGACGCCGAGAGCCGTGGAGGCGTTGCCCTGTGGATCGAGATCGATCACGAGTACCCGGGCTCCACCGTGGGCCAGCGCGGCCGCCAGGTTGACCGTCGTTGTGGTCTTGCCGACACCGCCTTTCTGGTTCGACACCGTGAACACGCGGGTCTTCCCGGGCAGCGGGAACTGCTGAGTCGCGATCGCTCGGCGACGGCGGTTCAGATCGGCGATCTCGCGAGCAAGCGGTGTCGACGCGTCGTAATCGGTCGATGAACTCAACGAAGGCCTCTTCCCCGGATCGATGTTCCACGTGGAACGGCGGGCTTGTGGTGTCCGGCAGTGCCGGCCCGAGCCGCAGCGTCAGTCAACTGTAGCCCGGAAGACGCGCGTGGTCTCCTCGACCACACCGTCTCCGAGCTCGAGGACCTCGACGTCGGTCAAGCGCTTCCGGAGGATGACCTTGCGTGCTTTCTCGACCTCCTCGTCGACTCGCGCGCCCTTCATCAAGACGAGCTGCCCACCCGACCGGACCAGCGGCACCGTGAGCGGGATGAGCTTCGAGAGCGCGCTGACCGCTCGAGCCGTGACCTGATCGACGACGATCTCGTCCGCGACGTCCTCGGCACGGCCGCGGACGACGGTGACGTCGTCGAGCCCGAGGCGTTCCGACTCACTGGTGAGCCAGTCGCACCGTCGCTCCATCGGCTCGATGAGGGTGAAGGAGACGTCCGGCCGCGCGATGGCGAGCACCAGGCCGGGCAGTCCGGCACCTGAGCCGACGTCGGCGACCCGGCCACCCGCCTCCAGGAGGGGCGCCACGAGCGCAGAGTTGAGGATGTGTCGGGTCCAGAGGCGGGACGGCTCGAGCGGGCCGATCAGCCCGAGTTCCTCGCCACGACGGGCGAGCTCCCCGGTGAACGAGCGGGCCAGCTCGATGCGGTCCCCGAAGAGCGCGGCAGCAGCAGCCGGCTCCTGCTCGAGCTCGGGCGCGGGTGCGTCCGTCATCGCGTGACGACCGTGTGCCGGTCTCGTCCCTCGCCCTCGGACTCCGAGTGGAAGCCCTTCTCGGCGACCAGGTCGTGGACGAGCTTGCGCTCGTAGGACGACATCGGGGGGAGAGCAGCCGACGCCGATCCGGCCTCGATGCGCTCGACGGCGGTGTCGACGAGACGCTGGAGCTCCGTGGCACGGGCGTCCCGTGATCCACCCACGTCGAGGATGAGACGGCTGAACTCGCCCGTCTCCGCCTGGACCGCGATCCGGGTCAGCTCCTGCAGCGCGGACACGGTGTCCGGCTTCGACAGGACGCGCAGGGCACCACCCTCGTCGGTCACGGACAGGTAGACACGACCAGCCCGCTCCTCGATCTCGATGTCGCCGTCGAGGTCGCAGATGTCGAGCAGTTCCTCGATGTAGTCCGCGGCGATGTCCGCCTCGTCACGGGCGTCGTCGTCGACCCCGACGTCCTCCACGGGCGCGTCGACGATGGCTGCGGTGTCCTGCTCGGTCACTTACTTCTTCCCGTTCTTCTTGGCGCGGTTCTTGCCCACCGGCTGCTGGCGCTGCGTGGTAACACGGACCGGCTCCACCTCGACCGCGGCCGAGCCGGCACCGGCCTCGGCGAGCACCGGGGTACCGCGGCGCTGGGCCTTCTTGGCGAGGCGGGCCTCTCGGGCCAGGGCGGCCTCGGACCCCGGGGTCGGCATGCTGCGGATGACGAAGTACTGCTGCGCCATCGTCCAGACGTTCGACGCGAGCCAGTAGAACATGACGCCGAGGGGGAAGCTCAGACCCGAGATCACGAAGACGAGCGGGAGGATGTACAGCATCATCTTCTGCTGGCGGTACATCGGCGACGCCTTGGTCTCCGGCGACATGTTCTTCGCCACGAGCTGCAGCTGCGTGATGAACTGCGACGCCGTCATCACGACGATCATCACGCCGGCGATGACCCGGACCTCCCACCCGGAGGCGTTCGTGAAGGTCTCGTGCAGGGGCGCGCCGAACAACGCGGCGTTGCCGAAGTCCTGCGCCAGGGTGTTCGTGAGCAGACCGATGCCGGTCTTGTTGATCTGCGCCTCGTGCAGCACCGAGTACAGCGAGAAGAAGATCGGCATCTGGATGAGCAGGGGCAGGCAGGAGCTCAGCGGGTTCGTCCCGGTCTCCTTGTAGAGCGCCATGGTCTCGCGGCTCATGGCCTCACGCGAGAACTGGTCCTTCTTGCCCTTGTACTTGTCCTGGATCTTCTTGAGCTGCGGCGCGACCTCGAGCATCCGACGCTGCGACTTGATCTGCCGCACGAAGATCGGGATGAGCGCCGCCCGGACCACGAAGGTCAGGAAGATGATCGACAGCACCCACGTGATGCCCGCCGACGGGTCCATGCCGATCGACTCGAAGATCCAGTGGAAGGCCACGAGGATCGCCGAGACCACCCACTTCAGTGGCCAGAGGATCGTTCCGATGAAGTCCATGAGGACGGTCACGCCTTTCGAGTGCGCTGGGGGAGCAGGACCGGGCGACGGAGATCGCCGGACGACTGGGGGTGCTGCTGGGTCGGGGGGAGCACGAACCCGAACCGGGTCAGGCGGAAGGGGCGGTCGCGCTCACGCACGTCGTCGATCCCGCCGGCGGCCCAGGGGTTGCACCGCGCGATCCGCCACGCGCCCATCGCCGACCCGCGCACGACGCCGTACTGCTGGATGGCCTCGAGCGCGTACCGTGAGCACGACGGGTGGTAGCGGCAGACGTTCCCGTACAGGGGAGAGATCACCGCACGGTAGGCACGCAGCACGACGACGCACACGTTGCGTGGGAGCAACGCGACGGCCCAGGCGAGTCGGTTCAACGCCAGCCGGGTCCACTGGATGCGGTTCATGCTGCCTTCTCCACCCCGCGCGCGAAGGAGCGCGAGACGTCTTCGAGCAGGGTAGGCCATGCGGCCTGCGCTGCGGCTGGCAAGGCCCTGATGACCACGTCGTGACCCGTCGGGACCTCGGTCAGCAGCTGGTGCGCGATCGCCTTGAGCCGACGTCGCACGGTGTTGCGCGTGACCGCGTTGCCCACCGTCTTGGCGACGATGAACCCGAAGCGGGTCGGCCCGTCCGGGGCCGTCTCGGCACCGTCGGGACGACGGACCACGGATACGACGACGTGCGCCGTGGCGCTCCTGCGACCACGACGCACGACGGACCGGTAGTCGTCACCGCGGACGATGCGGTTGGCGCGTGCCAACACGATCGCTACCGGGTGCCGGACCGGGACTGGATCAGGCGCAGCCCGATCAGGCGCTGAGCTCGGTGCGGCCCTTGCTGCGGCGCGCGGCGAGGATGGCGCGGCCGGCACGGGTGCGCATGCGGGCGCGGAAGCCGTGCTTCTTGGCGCGACGACGGTTGTTCGGCTGGAAGGTGCGCTTGCTCATGATGATCTCCACACGGCTGCGCTGGAAGAAGGGCTCAGCGCGAACCGCCACGTATGTATGTACAGCCGCTCGACGGGGCCGAACGACGCGATGGGCGCGACCAACTGGCCGCAGTCAACTGGTTAACGGTACGTGACAGCGGCGGACAGGTCAAACGGTGGGCGGCGCCGCGGCGACCGGCCCCTGCGCACGATCATCATCCACATTGGGGAAAACGTGCGTTCGGTACGACGCACCTCGACCCTTTACAGTGGTGTGATCGATCGGCCCGTTCCGCGGAGCGACGGGGGAGTCACCCTCCAGCACCTGTCCGGGCCGACGTGGACAGGACTGTGGACAACCCTGTGGAACACTTCCGCGGGACGACGGTGGTCCGGGCCGACGACGGCGCCGTCCGGACACGACCGCTGTCCGTGCGGTGCGGGGAACGGGCCGACCACGGACGACGGCCCGGGGCTCGACCACGCCCGGACCGGGAGGACCAGCCCGGAGACCACACCGCCGTCCGGCCCCAGGCACGACGGACACAGCGAACGACGCAGCCACCCAACGAGACAGCGAAGCAGGAGACGAGCGCGACATGACGATGCCGGCCGACCCCGTCGAGGACCTCTGGTCATCCGTCCTGGGCCTCCTCTCCGAGGACGACCGCATCACCCCGCAGCTGCACGGCTTCCTCAACCTCGTCGAGCCGAAGGGCGTCCTCGCCGGCACCCTCTACCTCGAGGTGCCGAACGACCTGACCCGCGGCATGCTCGAGCAGCGGATCCGCATCCCCATCACCGAGGCGGTGTCCCGCGTCGGTGACGACTCGGTCGCGAACTTCGCCATCACGGTGAACCCCGACATGGCGTCGGAGCCCCGTGTCGAGTCGGTCGTGCCGAGCCACGTGCCCGAGTACGCCGAACCGGTGCAGCAGCCGGTCGAGCAGAGCGCAGCGCCGCGCCAGTACATCGAGGCGCCGTTCGTCCCGAGCCAGATCGACTCCCCGGGCACCGGCGGCCGGCCCGAGTCACGGCTCAACCCGAAGTACAACTTCGACAACTTCGTCATCGGGTCGTCGAACCGCTTCGCCCACGCGGCGGCGGTCGCGGTGGCCGAGGCGCCGGCGAAGGCCTACAACCCGCTCTTCATCTACGGCGACTCCGGCCTCGGCAAGACCCACCTGCTCCACGCGATCGGCCACTACGCCGAGAGCCTGTACCCGGGCATCCGCGTCCGGTACGTGTCGAGCGAGGAGTTCACGAACGACTTCATCAACTCGATCGCGAACAACCGGTCGAACCAGTTCCAGCAGCGGTACCGCGACATCGACATCCTGCTGATCGACGACATCCAGTTCCTGCAGGGGAAGGACTCCACGCAGGAGGCCTTCTTCCACACCTTCAACACGTTGCACGACCACAACAAGCAGGTCGTCATCACGTCGGACGTCGCGCCGAAGCACCTCACCGGCTTCGAGGACCGGATGCGCTCCCGCTTCGAGTGGGGCCTGATCACCGACGTGCAGGCGCCCGACCTCGAGACGCGCATCGCGATCCTCCGCAAGAAGGCGCAGTCCGACCACCTGCAGGTGCCCGACGACATCCTCGAGTTCATGGCCTCGAAGGTGTCGAGCAACATCCGGGAGCTCGAGGGGACGCTCATCCGCGTCACGGCGTTCGCGAGCCTGAACCGGACGGCCGTCGACATGGCCCTGGTGCAGACGGTCCTCAAGGACCTCATCACGCTCGACGACGACAACGTGATCGCGCCGACGGACATCATCAACCACACCGCGGAGTACTTCAAGCTCTCGGTCGACGACCTGTACGGCTCGTCCCGCTCGCAGGCGATCGCGACGGCCAGGCAGATCGCGATGTACCTGTGCCGGGAGATGACGAGCCTGTCGCTGCCGAAGATCGGCCAGCTGTTCGGCAACCGCGACCACACCACCGTCATGTACGCGAACAAGAAGATCACGGAGCTCATGAAGGAGCGCCGGTCGATCTACAACCAGGTCACCGAGCTGACCAGCCGGATCAAGCAGGACCGCCGCTACCGCTGATCCCGGTCCTCCCTGCCCGTCGACGGACCCGCTGAACCGCATCGCTCGCGTCCGTCGGCCGATGGGTCGACCCCCCGGCCGGGAGGCACGGATCACCCGCCCGATCGGCCCTCCTGAGCGCGCATCCACCATCTGAGACGGTTCCATGGGCCGAGATTCACACAGTGTGGAAAGCCTGTGGATAACTGTGGATGACACGCGGTCCCGTTGTTCACAGTTCTGTACCCACCTGTGGAGACTGGGGATGGAAGCGGATAGATGAATTCTTCTCATCCAGACGCCGCCAACACGGGACTCACAACTCACACGTGTGTAGTTCCCTGTGGAGAAGCGGGATGCACAGAGTTATCCACACTGTGCACAGGCGTTAACACCATTGATCCTGGTTAACGATGAAGTTCCGCGGGCCAACCCTGTGGACGGCGGGATGACAAGAAATCCGGGCTCTGCTCCGCTGTGCCACAATGGGGCGGCCGGACAGTCCAACCGATCGACAGGGGTCCCAGCTGTGAAGTTCGAGGTCAACCGGGACGTCTTCTCCGAAGCCGTCTCCTTCGCGGTGAAGCTCCTCCCACAGCGCACGACCCTCCCGATCCTGTCCGGTGTCCTCATCCACGCCGAGGGCGATCGGCTCACCCTGTCGTCGTTCGACTACGAGGTCTCCGCGCAGACCTCCATCACGGCCCAGATCGACGATCCCGGCACGGTGCTCGTCTCCGGCCGACTGCTCAACGACATCGCGAGCCGCCTGCCGAACGCCCCGGTGACCTTCACCACCGAGGACACGAAGATCTCGGTCACCTGCGGCTCGGCGCACTTCACGCTGCTGTCCATGCCGGTCGAGGAGTACCCGACCCTCCCCGAGATCGGCGAGCAGACCGGCGTCATCCCCGGCGACGCGTTCTCCGAGGCCGTCTCCCAGGTCGCCGTCGCGGCCAGCCGTGACGACGTCACCCCGGTCATCACCGGCGTCCAGCTCGAGGTCGGCGACAACGACCTGTCGCTCATCGCGACCGACCGCTACCGTGTCGCGGTCCGCACGATCGCGTGGGACTCCGGCCGCGTCGGGTCCGAGCCACTGCACGCGCTCGTCCCGGCCCGCACCCTGCAGGAGGTCGGTCGCACGTTCGGCTCGGCCTCGACGGTGTCGGTCTCGATCAGCGGCACCTCGGACCGCGAGCTCATCGCGTTCCACGCCGACGACAAGACCGTGACGTCGCTGCTCATCAAGGGCAACTACCCGCCGGTGCGCCGGCTCTTCCCCGAGACGGTCGACGACCACGCGGTGATCAACACGGCGGAGCTGGTCGAGGCCGTCCGACGGGTCTCCCTCGTCCTGGAGCGCGAAGCGGCGCTCCGGTTCTCCTTCTCGGTCGACGGGCTCACGCTCGAGGCGATCGGTTCCGAACAAGCGCAGGCGTCAGAGTCGATCAGTGCGTTGCTGACCGGTGAGGAAACGGTGGTCTCGCTGAAGCCCGCCTTCCTCCTGGACGGGTTGAACGCGGTGCACTCCGAGTTCGTCCGGATCTCCTTCACCAAGACGGAGAACCCCAACAAGCCGGGCCCGGTGCTCATCACCGGCCAGACCTCGCAGGAGGCCCCGGCGACGGACGGATACCGGTACCTGCTGCAGCCCAATCTCCTGCTGCGGTAAGCGCAACAGCCGTACCACTGCGCTGACGCGTCACCCGCACCAGCGCGACGACGAACAGAAGAGGAAATCATGCACATCGGTCTTGTCGGCCTCGGTCGCATGGGCAACAACATGCGTGCCCGTCTCCGCAACGCAGGCATCGAGGTCACCGGCTACGACGCCAACCCCGCCGTCTCGGACGTCGCGGACCTCGGCGCCCTCGCCGCCGCACTGCCCGAGGGCAAGAAGCTCGTGTGGGTCATGGTCCCGCACGGCAAGATCACCGACGACGTGATCACCGACCTCGCCGAGGTCCTGGGCGAGGGCGACCTCGTCATCGACGGCGGCAACTCGAAGTGGCTCGACGACGAGGTGCACGCGAAGCAGCTCGACGCCAAGGGCATCCGCTACATGGACGCCGGCGTCTCCGGCGGCGTCTGGGGCAAGGACAACGGCTACGGCCTCATGGTCGGCGGCGCCCCCGAGGACGTCGAGTTCGCGATGCCGGTCTTCGACGCGCTCCGCCCCGAGGGCCCGCGCGAAGAGGGCTTCTCGCACGCCGGCCCGGTCGGCGCCGGCCACTACGCCAAGATGGTCCACAACGGCATCGAGTACGCGATCATGCAGGCGTACGGCGAGGGCTACGAGCTCCTCGAGGCCAAGGACATCATCAAGGACGTCCCCGCGGTCTTCGCCGGGTGGCAGCGCGGCACCGTGGTGCGCTCGTGGCTGCTCGACCTCATGGTCCTCGCGCTGAACGAGGACCCGAAGCTCGACGCGATCGAGGGCTACGTCGAGGACTCGGGCGAGGGCCGGTGGACCGTGGAAGAGGCGATCGAGCACGCCGTGCCGATGCCGACCATCTCCGCGTCGATCTTCGCCCGCTTCGTCTCGCGTCAGGGCAGCGCGTCCCCGACGATGAAGGCCGTCGCGGCGCTCCGCAACCAGTTCGGCGGCCACGCCGTCAAGAAGGCGTGACTCAGGTAACCACCTGAGCTCGTCTCGGCCCGCGTGCACGTCGACCACCTGCAACTCACCGACTTCCGGAACTACCGGGAGGCGGACGTCGACCTGGCACGCGGGCCGAACCTGTTCGTCGGCCGGAACGGCCAGGGCAAGACCAACCTGGTCGAGGCCATCGGCTACCTGTCGACCCTCGGCTCGCACCGGGTGCCGACCGACGCAGCCCTCGTCCGCCAGGGCTGCGACGCGGCGATCGTCCGCGCCCGTCTGGCGCACGAGGACCGCAGCATCCTGGCGGAGGTGCAGATCAACCGCACCGGCTCCAACCGCGCGCAGGTGAACCGTGCCGCGATCAAGCCCCGCGAGCTGCCGCGCTACTGCACGAGCGTCCTCTTCGCACCGGAGGACCTGGCGCTCGTGCGCGGTGAACCCTCCGGTCGCCGCCGGATGCTCGACGAGCTGCTCGGCCAGATCGCGCCGCGCATGCAGGGCGTCCTCGCCGACTACGACCGGACGCTCAAGCAGCGGAACACCCTGCTGAAGTCCGCCCGGTCGACCGGGGCGCGTTCCGGTCCGCTCGCCACGCTCGACGTGTGGGACGACCGGCTCGTCGCGTTCGGCGCCGAGATCATCGCGGCCCGCGACCACCTGACCAGGCGCCTCGCCCCGTTCGTCACCGACGCGTACGCCACCGTCGCCGGCGAGCGGCACGAGGCGACGATCTCGGGCGTGCTCAGCGTGCGGGGCGGCGACCCCGAGGACGCCGCCGTGACCGACCCCGTGCTCGGGACACCGGACGAGCCGGTGTCCGTCGCCGCGGCCGCGGACGCCTTCCGCGGAGCGCTGGAGCGACGTCGCCGGGACGAGCTCGACCGCGGGTTGACGCTCGTCGGGCCGCACCGGGACGACGTTCTGTTCCAGCTGAACGGGTTACCGGCCCGCGGCTACGCCAGTCACGGGGAGTCGTGGTCATTCGCGCTCGCGGTCCAGCTCGCCAGCGCGGCGGTGCTGCGTGCCGAGTCGACCCTCGGTGACCCCATCATCATCCTCGACGACGTGTTCGCGGAACTCGACGAGTCGCGCCGCGAACGGCTCGCGGGGGCGGTGGCCGACTACGAGCAGGTGCTCATCACCGCGGCGGTGTTCGGGGACGTGCCCGCGCAGCTCGCGGCACACACGGTCCGGATCGAGGCCGGCAGGATCGTGACCGACGAGCCGGTCGGGCCCGCGGCGGAGGACCCGGCCTGATGCCGAAGCCGTGGAAGCCGACCGAACCCGCCCGGGTCTACCGGCACCTCCGGGCCGTCTTCGGCGACCCCTCCTTGCGCACCGTCGACGCCCGCCGCCGGCGATCCCGCGAGCTCGACGCCGACACCGTCCCCTACGGCAAGGGGCGGGAGCCCCTCGGGCTCGGTGACGTGGTCGGCTCCCTCGCGCAGGAGCTCGGCTGGACCGAGCCGCTCGCCCGCTCCGAGCTCTTCGTCGACTGGCCAGCGGTGGTGGGCGACGAGCTCGCGAAGCACTCGCGCCCGATGACGATCGACGACGGCGCCCTGGTCATCCGCTGCGACTCGACGGCCTGGGCGACCCAGCTCCGGCTCATGCGCGCGACCATCACGACGACGATCGCCGAGCGGCACCCCGAGGCGGGCGTGCAGTCGATCCGGGTTTCCGGGCCTGACGTCCCCACGTGGAAACGCGGCCCCAGGACCGTCCAGGGGCGTGGTCCTCGCGACACCTACGGCTGAGGCGACGAAATCGTCCTCGGGGATGAAGAAAGCCCGTCCAGCGGCCGGATGAGCCCTCGGAAGAGGGGTCCCTGCGGTAGACTGGCGAGTGCAGTGTGCGGGCGTTCCGCGCGCAGGCAGGAGCCATCCCGACATGACATCAGAATCTGACGACGACCGGACGATCCCGCAGGACGAGACCGAGCAGGCTCCACGGACGGAACCATCGTACGGCGCAGACCAGATTCAGGTGCTGGAGGGGCTCGAGGCGGTCCGCAAGCGCCCGGGCATGTACATCGGCTCGACGGGTCCGCGCGGTCTCCACCACCTGGTGCAGGAGATCGTCGACAACTCCGTCGACGAGGCCCTCGCCGGCTACTGCGACACGATCGACGTGTCGATCCGCGAGGACGGCGGCGTCCGCGTCGTCGACAACGGTCGTGGCATCCCCGTCGACACCCACGCGGCCGAGGGCGTCTCGACGCTCCAGGTCGTGCTCACCGTCCTGCACGCCGGCGGCAAGTTCGGCGGCGGCGGGTACGCGGTCTCCGGTGGTCTGCACGGTGTCGGCTCCTCCGTCGTGAACGCCCTGAGCTCCGAGCTCGACGTCGAGGTCCGCCGCCAGGGGCACGTCTGGCGCCAGAGCTACACCGACGGCGTCCCGGTCGCCCCCGTCTCGAAGGACGAGGAGACCGACGAGACCGGCACGACGATCACGTTCTGGCCGAACGCCGACATCTTCGAGACCGTCGAGTTCGACTACGAGACGCTCCGCACGCGCTTCCAGCAGATGGCCTTCCTCAACAAGGGCCTCCGCATCAGCCTGACCGACGAGCGCACCCCGGACGAGGGCGAGGAGTCGCGGAAGGACTCGTTCCGCTACGAGCGCGGCCTGCCCGACTACGTCGAGTACCTCAACGCGCAGAAGAAGGCGGACCTGGTCCACCCCGACGTCATCGCGATCGAGGCCGAGGACACCGAGCGCAAGATCGCGCTCGAGATCGCCATGCAGTGGAACACCTCGTACCAGGAGAGCGTCCACACCTTCGCGAACACGATCAACACGCACGAGGGCGGCACCCACGAAGAGGGCTTCCGCGCCGCGCTCACGAGCCTGGTGAACCGGTACGCCCGCGAGACGAAGATCATCAAGGAGAAGGACGACAACCTCACGGGTGACGACATCCGTGAAGGCCTGACCGCCGTCATCTCCGTGAAGCTCGGCGAGCCGCAGTTCGAGGGCCAGACGAAGACCAAGCTCGGCAACACCGAGGCGAAGTCCTTCGTGCAGCGGGTCGTCGGAACCGAGCTCACCCACTGGTTCGAGAGCAACCCGGCGCAGGCGCGCGACGTCGTGCGGAAGGCGATCCAGGCATCGCAGGCCCGGCTCGCCGCCCGCAAGGCCCGCGAGACCACGCGCCGCAAGGGACTGCTCGAGTCGGGCGGCATGCCCGGCAAGCTGAAGGACTGCCAGTCGAAGGACCCGACGCTGTCCGAGATCTTCATGGTCGAGGGTGACTCCGCCGGTGGTTCCGCCGTGCAGGGTCGCAACCCGATGACGCAGGCGATCCTCCCGCTGCGCGGCAAGATCCTCAACGTCGAGAAGGCCCGCCTGGACCGCGCGCTCGCCAACCAGGAGATCCAGTCGATGATCACGGCGTTCGGTGCCGGCATCGGCGAGGACTTCGACCCGGACAAGGCGCGCTACCACAAGATCGTGCTCATGGCGGATGCCGACGTGGACGGCCAGCACATCACGACGCTGCTGCTCACGCTGCTGTTCCGCTACATGCGTCCGCTCATCGAGCGCGGGTACGTGTACCTCGCACAGCCGCCGCTGTACCGCCTGAAGTGGTCGAACGCGCCGCACGAGTACGTGTTCAGCGACCGCGAGCGCGACGCCCTGATGCAGGCGGGCATCGCCGCCGGCAAGCGGATCCCGAAGGACAACGGGATCCAGCGCTACAAGGGTCTGGGCGAGATGGACTACAAGGAGCTCTGGGACACCACCATGAACCCGGACACCCGCACGCTCCTGCAGGTCACGCTCGAGGACGCTGCGGCGGTCGACAGCGTCTTCGCGACGCTGATGGGCGAGGACGTCGAGTCGCGTCGCCAGTTCATCCAGCAGAACGCCAAGGACGTCCGCTTCCTCGACATCTAGTACCGGTCTGGAGGCGCGGTGCCAGCCGCGTCGACCAGTCCCGACCCCCTGTGGTCGCGCCCGGCGCGACCGACGGAACCAGTGCCTCCCGGCCGACCCCCGGAGGGCCACCAGAAAGGTGACCAAGCCACATGGCTGACGACAACGAGAACGGCGCCGACGAGCAGCCCGAGATCGTGCACGGCGAGGTAGGCGACATCGTGGTCTCCGGCGACCGCATCTCGCAGGTCGACCTGCAGCTCGAGATGCAGCGGTCGTACCTCGACTACGCGATGTCCGTCATCGTCGGACGTGCGTTGCCGGAGGTCCGCGACGGCCTGAAGCCCGTGCACCGCCGCGTCATCTACGCGATGTTCGACGGCGGTTACCGGCCGGACCGGGCGTTCTCGAAGTGCTCCCGAGTCGTCGGCGACGTCATGGGCCAGTTCCACCCGCACGGCGACACGGCGATCTACGACACCCTCGTCCGACTCGTGCAGCCGTGGTCGCTCCGCTACCCGCTGGCGCTCGGCCAGGGCAACTTCGGGTCGCCCGGCAACGACGGTGCGGCCGCACCGCGGTACACCGAGACCAAGATGGCGCCGCTCGCCATGGAGATGGTCCGGGACATCGACGAGGACACCGTCGACTTCCAGGACAACTACGACGGTCGCACCCAGGAGCCCTCGATCCTGCCCGCCCGCTTCCCGAACCTGCTCGTCAACGGCTCGGTCGGCATCGCGGTCGGCATGGCGACGAACATCCCGCCGCACAACCTGCGCGAGGTCGCCGAGGGCGCGAAGTGGGCGCTCGAGCACCCGGACGCGACGCGCGAGGAGCTCCTTGGCGCGCTCATGCAGCGCATCAAGGGCCCGGACTTCCCGACCGGGGCGCAGGTCCTCGGCACGAAGGGCATCCAGGACGCGTACCGCACCGGGCGTGGCTCGATCACGATGCGGGCGGTCGTGAACGTCGAGGAGATCCAGGGGCGCACGTGCCTGGTCGTCACCGAGCTGCCGTACCAGGTCAACCCGGACAACCTCGCGATCCGCATCGCGGAGGGCGTCAAGGACGGCAAGCTCGCCGGCATCGCGGACATCCGCGACGAGACCTCGGGGCGCACCGGTCAGCGCCTGGTCATCGTGCTCAAGCGCGACGCGGTGGCGAAGGTCGTCCTCAACAACCTGTACAAGCACACGCAGCTGCAGGAGAACTTCGGCGCGAACATGCTCGCGATCGTCGACGGCGTGCCCCGCACCCTCGCGCTCGACGGGTTCATCTCCGCCTGGGTCGACCACCAGATCGACGTCATCGTCCGCCGGACCCGGTACCGGCTGCGCGAGGCCGAGAAGCGCGCGCACATCCTGCGCGGGTACCTGGCAGCACTCGACGCGCTCGACGAGGTCATCGCGCTCATCCGTCGTTCGCCCGACGTCGAGGAGGCCCGCACCGGCCTGATGGACCTGCTGTCCGTCGACGAGATCCAGGCGCGCGCGATCCTCGAGCTGCAGCTCCGTCGCCTGGCCGCCCTCGAGCGTCAGAAGATCCACGACGAGGCCGAGGAACTCGAGCGCAGGATCGCCGACTTCCAGGACATCCTGGGATCGGAGACCCGCCAGCGTTCGATCATCCGCGACGAGCTCGACGAGATCGTCGACCGCTTCGGCGACGACCGCCGCACCGAGATCATGCTCGGCTACGACGGTGACATGTCCATCGAGGACCTCATCCCCGAGGAGGAGATGGTCGTCACCATCACCCGCGGCGGGTACGTCAAGCGCACGCGCAGTGACAACTACCGTTCGCAGCACCGCGGCGGCCGCGGCGTCAAGGGCGCGCAGCTGCGTGCGGACGACATCGTCGAGCACTTCTTCGTCACGACGACGCACCACTGGCTGCTGTTCCTCACCGACCAGGGCCGGGTCTACCGTGCCAAGGCGTACGAACTGCAGGAGGGCGGTCGCGACGCCAAGGGCCAGCACGTCGCCAACCTGCTCGCGATGCAGCCCGACGAGCAGATCCAGCAGGTGCTCGACATCCGCGACTACGAGGCCGCGCAGTACCTCGTGCTCGCGACCGAGCAGGGTCTCGTCAAGAAGACCGCGCTGACCGAGTACGACACGAACCGCACCGGCGGCATCATCGCGATCAACCTGCGCGAGGGCGACAAGCTCCGGCAGGCACTGCTCGTCGACGAGACCGACGACCTGCTCCTGGTGTCGAAGCACGGCATGTCGCTCCGCTTCACCGCGACGAACGACACGCTGCGCCCGATGGGCCGGTCGACCTCCGGGGTGAAGGGCATGTCCTTCCGCGGAGACGACTCGCTGCTCGCCGCCCGCGTGGTGTCGGACGACGGGTACGTCTGGGTCATGACCGAGGGCGGGTACGCCAAGCGCACCTCGGTCGACCAGTACCGCGTCCAGGGCCGCGGCGGCCTCGGCATCAAGGTGGCGAAGCTCGCCGCCGACCGTGGCGACCTGGTGGGTGCGCTGATCGTGGGCGAGGACGACGAGGTGCTCGTCGTGCTGCAATCGGGCAAGGTGGTAAGGTCTGCCGTGTCCGAGGTGCCCGCCAAGGGTCGCGACACGATGGGTGTGGTCTTCGCGAGGTTCGCGGAGAACGACCGGATCATCGCGGTGGCCCGGAACAGTGAGCGGAACCTGGAGGACCAGGACGACGCCGACCCCGAGATCGAGCCTGCGGGCCCGGTGCAGACGGTGAGCCCTGACGAAGCGGCGCCCGAACCCGCCGACCCCGCCGACACCGAGCCTGTCGAGGACGAGGCCGGAGAGGACCAGTCGAACAATGAGTAGTGTCGCCGAGAAGCTCCAGAAGAAGGCGAAACGGCCCGTCGGCACCCGGCAGGTACGCCTGCGTCTGGTGTACCTCGACTTCTGGTCGATGGTGAAGCTGAGCTTCCTCATCGCCCTGGCCGGTTCGATCGTGATCGTGGTGGCCACGGCCCTGGTGTGGATCATCCTCAACCAGACCGGCGTCTTCACCCAGATCGACGCCCTGCTCAAGGACGTCACCGGGCAGAACGGCTACTCGATCATGGATCAGTTCTCCCTCGGCCAGGTCCTCGGGTTCTCCGTCGTGGTCGGCATCCTCAACGTCGTCGTCGGCACCGTGCTCGGCGCGATCGTGAGCGTGCTCTACAACCTCAGTGTCCGGATCACGGGCGGCTTGCTCGTGGGTTTCACGAACAACTGACACACCCGGGCTGGACGGTAGCCGCCGCTCGATTTCGTTCTCCGACGTCGGTACGGTAGGCTTTCATCTGGTCTGAGGGGCTATAGCTCAGGCGGTTAGAGCGCTTCGCTGATAACGAAGAGGTCCAAGGTTCAAGTCCTTGTAGCCCCACCATCTCCTCCCGGGTCCGGTACGTTGGACCCCTCGGGGCCTTAGCTCAGTTGGTAGAGCGCCTGCTTTGCAAGCAGGATGTCAGGAGTTCGATTCTCCTAGGCTCCACTCCCTCAGGGCGAGCGCTGCTTCGCTCGTTCCTCGCTCCGCCGCGTTCGGTCGTCGTGCTGGTCTGCGCCTTCGGCGCGCCGCTCCGCGAGCGTCGGCCCCGGCGCGGAGGTCTCGTGTCGCTCTCCGCGCGTCGGGCGGCTTCGGTGTCGAGGTTTCGAGAACAAGGCACCTCGGCGTCTTGGACGGCTGCTCGTGAGACCTCGGTGGACGGGAGCGGCGCGTCGCCGGACACCGTCGCTGGCCTGCGGCGTCAGCGCCGGGGACGACGAAGGGCCCCGGCGTGACGCCGGGGCCCTCCGTACGAACCGGGGAGGTCAGGCGGCGGGCTTCTCCGCCGTGTCGGCGTCGTCGGCGACCCAGAGGTCGTCGTCGGCGCGGAGCGTCTGGTACGCGGCGTACGCAGCACCGGCGACGGCGACCACGCCGACGACGATGAGGGCGACCCCGCCGAAGCCGAGCCCCTTCTTCTGCTGGCCCGGCGTGACCTTCGCCGCAGCCTTCTTCGCCTTCGAGCCCTTCTTCTGGGCGTCCTGCACGATCTTCTTGACGCGCGGGTCCTTCGCCAGGTCCTTCACGCTCAGCACCGAGCCGGCGGTCGCGACGAGACCGGGGACGACCTCGGTCTGGAAGCGGTGCGAAGCGCTCTGTGCGGCGGACGTCGCTGCGTGCACGCCCGTGGCGACCGCGGGGCGGATCCCGTTGTCGATCGCGTTCTGCACGCGGGGGGCGATGTCCTTGCGGGCCGCGTCGGCAGCGTGCGAGCGGGCCTCGGCGAGGATCGCGTTCGCGTGCTCGAGGACCTTGCGCTGCTCGCCGAGGAGCGAGGCGGTCTTGCCCTTGAGCTTCTTGATCTGCTTCCGACGCTTGCGCGGGATCTCGATCGTCGTCATCTGGTACCTCCATCGGATCGGCGTGACCCCATCCTGCCACCGAGCACCCTGACAGGTCACGGAACCTCGGCTGTGGGATCCGTGTCACCGTCAGGAGTGCATGCGAGAATCGGTACATGTCTCTGCACACCGCTGTCGCAACGATCCACACGAACAAGGGCGACGTCCGCGTCAACCTGTTCGGCAACCACGCCCCGAAGACCGTCAAGAACTTCGTCGACCTCGCGACCGGCAAGCAGGAGTGGACCCACCCCGGCACGGGCAAGGTCTCGACCGACAAGCTCTACGACGGTGTCGTCTTCCACCGCATCATCAAGGACTTCATGATCCAGGGCGGCGACCCTCTGGGCCAGGGCATCGGCGGTCCCGGCTACCGCTTCGACGACGAGATCCACCCGGAGCTCACCTTCCAGAACCCGTACATCCTCGCCATGGCGAACGCCGGCATCCAGGGCGGCCGTGGCACCAACGGTTCGCAGTTCTTCATCACCACGGTGGCGACCCCCTGGCTGCAGGGCAAGCACACCATCTTCGGTGAGGTCGCGGACGACGAGTCCCGCGCGGTCGTCGACGCCATCGAGGCCGTCCCGACCGACGGTCGCGACAAGCCCCTCGACGACGTCGTGATCGAGAGCATCGACGTCGAGGACGTCTGAACCCGGTGACCGACCAGCCTTCGGGGCGGGAGAACTTCTGTTACCGGCACCCCGACCGGCAGAGCTTCATCCTCTGCCAGCGGTGCGGGCGGACGATCTGCACCGAGTGCCAGACGCCGGCCGCGGTCGGCGTGCACTGCCCGGAGTGCGTGCGTGAACAGCGTGCGCAGTTCCAGGCCAACCGTCGTGCCTCCGGCGCGCCGAGCGGGTTGACCGTGGCCAGGCGGCGGTTCGCGATGCTCGACCAGAAGGCGACGACGGTGATCATCGCCGTGTCGGTCGTCATCTGGCTGCTCAACGTGCTGTCGGGCGGGATCGTCAACTCGTGGTTGAGCTACTGGACACCGCTGGTCGGCACGCAACCGTGGCGCCTCGTCACGGGGCTGTTCGTGCACTCGTCGATCTTCCACATCGGCTTCAACATGCTCGCGGTGTTCCTGTTCGGACGCATCCTCGAGAACCTGCTCGGGACGTGGCGCTTCGTGGCGCTGTACTTCCTGGCGGGTCTCGGCGGTGACCTCGCGGTGTCGTTGCTCACTCCGGGAACACCGGTCGTCGGTGCCTCCGGTGCGATCTTCGGTCTGTTCGCGGCGTTCTTCGTGATCCAGCGGAGCCTCGGATACAACGCCGTGCAGCTGCTGGTGATCATGGGCCTGAACCTGATCGTCGGGTTCCTGCCCGGGACGAACATCTCATGGCAGGCGCACGTCGGTGGCATCGTGCTCGGGTTCGTCACCGGCTTCGTCTTCTCGAAGACCCGCAACGTGCGGCAGCGCCGTTTGCAGATCGGCCTGCTCGTGGCCGAGGCGGTCCTGCTCGTCGCCGGGATCGGTGCCGCCTACATCAGCATCGGCGGGTACGCCATCGGGTGATCCCCGTCCCGCTGGACCACTACGCCCCGTCGCACCACCCGGTGCGACGGGGCGTTCTGCGTTGTCCACACCCCGGCGGCCCAGTTGTCCACACCTGTGGAGAAAGCGGTGAGTTACACCAGTGTGATTATCCCCAGTGTGGATTGAGTTGTGGATAAGTCGGGGGCGAAGGTGTGGAGGGTGATGTGGAGACTGTGGAGAACTGTGGACAACGAGGGTGAACGTGTGGACGGTGCTGCCTGACATCGCGGAGGGGTGTGGAGAAAGCGGCATTTTGCAGAGCAGAGCCAGGGGGGAACGACGACGCCCGCCGTACCGATGGGTACGACGGGCGTCGAGCGCGTGCGGCCGGAGGTCAGCGCCACCGCGTGGTCATGAGGAAGCCGATGAACATGATGCCGAAGCCGATGAGGATGTTCCAGGAACCGAGCGACGGAACGGGCAGCGTCGTGTTCGAGATGTAGAAGACGATGACCCAGGCGAGGCCGACGAGCATGAAGCCGAACATGACCGGCTTGAACCACACGGCGTTGGGCTGGTCACCCGCCGTGTCGACCGAGTCGGCTCGGGTCCTCCGGGCGGGCTTGGTGCGGTCCTTGTCCTTGGCCATGGCCGGTATCCTACCGTGACCGCGTGTGTGGGAAGACCCCCAGGAGCCCGCGCACATCCCCCACGAGTACGGTGATCCGACCATGACCAAGATCCTCGTCGTCGACAACTACGACAGCTTCGTCTACACCCTCAACGGCTACGTGCAGCAGCTCGGGGCGGAGACGGACGTCGTCCGCAACGATGCCTTCCCGGAGGCCGAGATCGCCGAGCGCATCGCCGACTACGACGGTGTGCTCCTCTCGCCGGGTCCCGGCACCCCGGCGGACGCCGGCGTCTCGATCCCGACCGTGCGAGCCGCGATCCAGGCGGAGAAGCCGCTGCTCGGAGTGTGCCTCGGTCACCAGGCGATCGCCGAGGCGCTCGGAGCCACTGTGACGCACGCCGAAGAGCTCATGCACGGCAAGACCTCGCAGGTCGACCACGACGACAGTGCACTCTTCACGGGTGTCCCGCACCCCTTCACCGCGACGCGGTACCACTCGCTCGCGATCGTCGACGGTACCGTGCCCGACGAGCTCACCGTGACGGCTCGGACCGGCGGAGGCGTGATCATGGGCGTCGAGCACAAGGACCACCCGGTGTACGGCGTGCAGTTCCACCCCGAGTCCGTCCTGACCGAGGGCGGGTACCGGATGGTGGGCAACTGGCTCGAGACGACCGGGCTGGGCGGTGCGGCGGACCGTGCCGCAGCGCTGAACCCGCTCATCGCGGCGCACCGGGCCTGACCCGCAGCCGCCCGGAGGAGCGGGTCCCTCCGCCGGCGTGACCCGCAGCCACCCGAAGGAGCGGGTCCGCCCGCCGGTGTGACACGCAGCCGCCCGCAGGAGCAGGTCCGCCCGCTGGCGTGACCTGCAGGATCGGCGGCCGAGCCCGACGGCGCGCAGGTGCTCCTGCCGTCGCCGCGCCCGGTGCCGCGCGGGGCTACTGGCCGTCGCCGCGGCCGTCGTCGCCGCCGTCGCTCTCGTCGTCGCCCTGCCTGGGTGCGGACGGAGCCTGCGACGGCTGCTGGGCCGACGCGGCGCAGTAGGTCAGCGTGACGCTGCTCCCCTGGGCGATGTCGCCCTCGGGCGCGCTCTGCTGGACGACGGTGCTGCCCGCGCAGGTGTCCGTCGGCGACGCCACCACGGTGAGCCCGAGGTTCGCGAGCGTGGAGTTCGCGGCCGAGATGGGCTGCTGCGTCACGTTCGGCATCTTCACCTTGCCGTTCGAGACCGTCAGGTTGACGACGGCGCCCTTCTCGAGCTGCGTGCTCGACTCGGGGTCGCTGCTCATCACCGTGCCCTCCGGCACGTCGGGCGAGTAGTCGGAGTTGATCGCCCCGACCTCGAACCCGGCGTCCTCGAGGGCCTGCTGCGCGGCGTCCTGCTTCTGGTTCGCGACGTCCGGCACCGCCACCTGTTCCGGGCCGAGGGACACCACGACACGGATGCTCTGGCGGCGGGCGACGTTGGTGCCCGAGCCCGGTTCCGTGCGGATGACCGTGTCCTTGGCGACGTCGTCGGAGTTCTCACCGACCTCGACGGGCTCCAGGTCGCGTTCGCGGAGCTCGGTGCGTGCCGAGGGCCAGGTGGCGCCGACGACGTTCGGCACCGAGACCGACGACGACACCGGGGCCTTGCCGGGCTGCAGGTTCGCGACGAAGAACACCACGGCGGCGATCACGGCGGCGGTCAGGATGATGCCGAGCCAGATCCACGCGACCGGCGGCCGGTTCTGCGTGCGCTGGGGGCGGTGCTCGGCTGTGTCGTCGTCGAGCTCGCGGAAGGCGACCGCGGGGTTCGAGGTCGTTCGCGGGTTGACGCCGAAGAGCATCGTCGACGCGTCGTGCGCGGCGTTCTGCTGCAGGGTCCGCGTGGACACCGGGACCCGGCCGGCCGCGGCCTGCTGCAGGTCGGTCCGGAACTCCGCCGCGTTCTGGAACCGACGTGTGCGGTCCTTCACCAGGGCGTGCAGCGTCACGGCGTCGAGGGCCGGCGACACGTCCGGCGCGATGGTCGACGGTGCGACGGGCTGCTCGCTGACGTGCTGGTAGGCCACCGCCACCGGCGAGTCACCGGTGAAGGGCGGACGACCGGTCAGGAGCTCGAAGAGCACCACACCGGTGGAGTAGAGGTCGGTGCGGGCGTCGACGGTCTCGCCCCGCGCCTGCTCCGGGGAGAAGTACGACGCCGTGCCGAGGATCGAGGTGGTCTGCGCCACCGTCGCGGACGTGTCGGTGATGGCCCGGGCGATGCCGAAGTCCATGACCTTCACCTGGCCGTTGTGCGTGACCATCACGTTGGCGGGCTTGATGTCGCGGTGCACGACACCGGCTCGGTGGGAGTACTCGAGGGCGGTGAGGATCCCCTCGGTGATGCGCACGGCCTCGTCCGGGGCGAGCGGCCCGTCCTCGAGGACGTCCGACAGCGCGCGGCCGTCGACGTGCTCCATGACGATGTAGGGCACCTGCACCTCGGCGCCGGAGGTCTCGGTGACGGTCTCCTCGCCCGCGTCGTAGACGCGCACGATCGTCGGGTGCGCCATGCGGGCGGCGGCCTGCGCCTCCTGCCGGAAGCGGATGCGGAACGCCGGGTCGTTCGCCAGGCTCGGCTTGAGGAGCTTGACCGCCACCTTGCGGCCGAGACGCGTGTCGGTCCCCACGTGCACCGTCGCCATGCCGCCGCGACCGATGACGTCACCGATCTCGTAGCGGTTGGCGAGGAGCGTGATCCCCGCGGTCACACCTTCTGGCACGTACTCCTCCGAATGTCCGTCCGGGACAGTGTACGGCAGCACTTCCTGCCCGAACGCTGGAACGGGGGCTGCCGACGAACCGTTACACAACGGTGTCGGCAGCCCCCGTTCGGGTGGCGTCGCTCGTCAGTCCTGCGGGCCCGTCGGGCTCGGGGTCGAGGTGTCCTCCGGCGTCGGGTCGTCCGCCGGCTCCCACGTCGCGTTCGCTGCGTCGGACGACTCCGACGCGGCGAGCGTGCCACCGGACTCGCTGCTGCAGGTCACCGTGTACGAGAAGGAGACCTCGTCGTTCGCGGCGTCGGCCTGGATCGTGACGGCGGTCGAGCTGGTGTCGCCCGACGTCGCGCCCGAGGCGTCCTTGCCGCCGGTGACGGTCCAGGTGTACTTCGACACCGAGTACCCGTCGGGGCAGGTCGCACCGGACCAGCTGAAGGTGACCTGACCGGATTCGGACACGGGGCCCGCGGTCGGGGTGTTCGGCTTGTTCGTGGTCGGCGGCGTCGTGTACTGCGTGATCGTGATGAGCGTGCCCTCGACGACGCTGCCGGTCGGGGTGAGGTCGGCGACGGTGTTCGCCTGGTCGGCCGACGGCGCCGGGCTGCCGTCCTGCACCGTCACCTCGAACCCGCGCCCCTGGAGCTCGGCACGGACGTCCTCCGTCGCCCGCCCGACGTAGTCGCCCTTGTTGAGGAAGAGACGGGCGACGGTCGGCGTCGGCGTCGGCGTGGACGACGGGGCCGACCGTGTCGGTGCCGGCTTCGACGACGTCGGTGCCGGATCCGGCTCGTCCGAGCCCCCGAGGGCGAACGCGGCGATCACGCCGCCGATCAGGAGCACGGCGAGGACGCCGACGAGCCACCAGATCCAGGCGCGCTTCTTCTTCGGTTCCTCGTCCTCCGGGCCGTCGGGCGAGCGCGGCGTCCCGGGAGGAGGACCGGCCACCGCACCGGCCTGCGTGCCGATGAGGGCGGTCGCGGCGTCGTCACCCCGGTTCTGCGGCGGGTTGAACGCGACGGTGCCGGCACCGCCCACGGCCGGGACGGCGACGGTCGCGGCGGCGACGTCGCCGCGACGCAGGGCCTGGGCGGCACGGGCGAGGTTGGCGGCGGTCGCCGGCCGGTCGGCCGGCTTCTTCGCGATGCAGGACAGGACGAGCGCCGAGACGGGCTCCGGCACGTCGCCCGGCAGCGGCGGCGGCTGCTCGTTGATGTGCGCCATCGCGATCGCGACCTGCGACTCGCCCGTGAACGGGCGGCGGCCGGCCAGGCACTCGTACGCCACGATGCCGAGCGAGTAGATGTCGGTCGAGGGCGACGCGGGGTGGCCGCTCGCCTGCTCCGGCGACAGGTACTGGACCGTGCCCATGACCTGTCCGGTCGCGGTCAGCGGGACCTGGTCGGCGATGCGGGCGATGCCGAAGTCGGTGATCTTCACCCGACCGTCGGGCGTGATCAGCAGGTTGCCGGGCTTGATGTCACGGTGCACGAGACCGACCGCGTGTGCCGCCTGCAGGGCGTTCGCGGTCTGGGCGACGATGTCGAGCACCTTGTCGACGGGCAGCGTGTGCTCCCGCTCGATCATGGTGGACAGGGCCTCGCCGGGGACGAGCTCCATCACGAGGTAGGCGCTGCCGTCCTCCTCGCCGTAGTCGAACACGTTGGCGATGCCTTCGTGGTTGACGAGCGCGGCGTGCCGGGCCTCGGCCCGGAAGCGCTCGAGGAAGCCGGGGTCTCCGAGGTACTCGTCCTTGAGGATCTTGAGTGCGACGGTCCGGCCGATGACGAGGTCGGTCGCCTGCCACACCTCACCCATGCCGCCGATCGCGACACGGGAGGAGAGCTGGTACCGCCCACCGAAGGTGAGTCCGCTGGTGGGTCTCATTTGTTCAGCACCGCCTCCATGACTTTCTTCGCGACCGGGGCCGCGACCGTGTTGCCGACGCCGGACTGCCCGAGCCCGCCGCCGTTCCCGACGACGACCGCGACGGCCACCTCCGGGTTCTTCGCCGGGGCGAACCCCGTGAACCACAGGGTGTACGGGTCGCCCGTACCGCCCTCCGCCGTGCCCGTCTTGCCGGCGACGTCGACACCGTCGATCTTGGCATTCGTGCCGGTCCCGCCGCTGACGACGCTCTGCATCGCCTCGGTCAGGTCGGCGGCCTCGGAGCCGGACAGCGGATCGCTGTACTGCCTCGGGGAGAAGGACTCGACGGTCTTGAGGTCGCTCGTGGTGATCGAGTCGACGAGCGACGGCTGCATGACCTTGCCGCCGTTCGCGATGCCGGCGGACACCATCGCCATCTGCAACGGCGAGACGCGCACGCTGGCCTGGCCGAAGGCGCTCAGCATGAGCTGGGCGGTGGAGTCGACCTCCGGGTACTGGCTCGCCGTGGCGCGCATCGGCACCTCGATGGCGTCACCGAAGCCGTACTCGTCAGCGACGGACTTGATCGTGTCGTAGCCGAGCTTCTGCCCGAGCTCCGCGAACGGGATGTTGCAGGAGTACTGGATCGCGGTGCGGAGCTTCACCTTGTCGCCGCCGCCGCAGGACCCGCCCTCGGCGTTGTTGATGTAGCTGCTCGTGCCGGGCAGCTGCAGGCGCGACGGGTTCGGGAACTCGGAGTCGAGCGAGTACTTGCCGTCCTTGAGCGCGGCCGACGCGACGATGAGCTTGAACACCGATCCCGGGGTGTACAGGTCGCCGCCGATCGCGCGGTTCTGCAGCGGGGTCGGGGTCTGCTGCAGCAGTGCGTCGTACTGCTGCTTGACCTCGGCGGTGTCGTGCGAGGTGAGTGAGTTCGGGTCGTACGCGGGCTTCGACACCATCGCGAGGACCTTGCCGGTCGACGGCTGGAGGGCCACGACCGCGCCGCTGTTCTCGCCGAGGGCGTCGTACGCGGCCTGCTGCACATCGGGGTCGATCGTCAGGTTGACGTTGTCGCCCTGGACGTCCTGGCCGGTGAGGATGGCGTTGAGGTTCTGGAAGAACGAGGCGTCGGAGTTGCCGGAGAGCACGGCGTTCTCGGCGCTCTCGATGCCGGTGTTCCCCTGGCCGATCGTGAAGTAGCCGGTGACGGCCGAGTACAGCGCACCGTTCGTGTACTTCCGCTGGTACTGGTACTGGTCGTCCGACGGGGTCGACTCGGCGATGGGGCTGCCGTCCACGAGGATGGCGCCGCGCTTCGTCGAGTAGCTGTCGAGGATCGTGCGGGAGTTCCGCGAATCCGCACGCAGCGAGTCCGCCGCGAAGAACTGGATGGACGTCGTCGACACGAAGAGCGCGACGAACATGAGCACGATGACGGTCGAGACGCCACGGAGCTGACGGTTCACCGGGAGCGCTCCTTCCTGGTCCTGCCGCGACCGCGCGCAGCGGGGATCGCGCCCTGCTGCACGCGCTGTTCTGCCGGGATCGAGTCGGTGAGCCGCAGGAGCATCGCGGCGATGATCCAGTTCGCGATGAGCGACGAACCACCGGCGGCCATGAACGGTGTGGTGAGACCCGTGACGGGGATGATGCGGGTGATGCCGCCGACGACGACGAAGACCTGCAGCGCGATGATGAAGCCGAAGCCGACGCCGAGCAGCTTGCCGAAGTCGTCCTGCGCCATGAATCCCACGCGCAGGCCGCGCGACGCCAGGACGATGAAGAGCGCCAGGATCGCGAAGACGCCGATGAGCCCGAGCTCCTCGCCCAGCGACGCGATGATGTAGTCCGCGTTGGCGACGGGCGTGATGTACGGGCGGCCCTGGCCGAGACCGGTGCCCGTGATGCCGCCGTTGGCGAAGCCGAACAGGCCCTGGACGAGCTGGTAGCTGCCCTGGGTCTGGCGGTCGAAGATCTCCTGGTTGAACGGGTCCAGCCACTGCTCGAACCGACCGCGCACGTAGACGAGCACGGACTGGGCGACGAGGGCGCCGCCGACGAAGAGCCCGAGGCCGATGACGACCCAGCCGAGCCGTGCGGTCGCGACGTAGATCATCACGAGGAACAGGCCGAAGTACAGCAGGGCCGTGCCGAGGTCGCGCTGGAACACGAGGACGGCCATCGCGGCGGCCCACATCACCAGGATCGGACCGAGGTCGCGTGCTCGCGGGAACGTCATGCCGGCGAACTTCCTGCCGACGATCGACAGCGAGTCACGGGCGGTGACCAGGTACCCGGCGAAGAACAGCGCCATGGTGATCTTCGCGAGCTCGCCCGGCTGGAACGAGAACGGACCGATCTGGATCCACACCCGGGCGCCGCCGATGTTCGTGCCGATGCCGGGCAGCATCGGCAGCAGGAGCAGGGCGATCGTCGCGGCCATGAAGATGTAGCGGTAGCGCTGCAGGAACCGGTGGTTGCGGACCGCGATCAGGGTGACGGTCGCCAGGACCATGGCGAGCATCGTCCAGACGATCTGCTTCACGCCGATCGCGTCCCAGCCGGTCAGCCCGTTGTGGACGTCGATGCGGTAGATCTCCGCGATGCCGATGCCGTTCAGCACGAGCGCGATCGGCAGGACGAACGGGTCGGCGTGCTTCGCGACGACGCGGAGCACCACGTGCATGATGAGCGCGAGCCCGAGGATCCCGCCGCCCACCCAGAGCACGCCGGTGTCGAAGATGCGTCCCTTGGTGCCGAGCTGCACGAGCACCATCGCCCCGGCGCAGATGCCGCACGCGATCACGAGCAGCACGAGCTCGAGGTTCCGGGCCCGGGCCGGCTCGCGCAGCTTGATGGTGATCGCCTGGGTGAAGGACTGGGCGGTCGCGGTGCTCATCGGCCGGCTCCCCGCGAGGCGGAAGGGGACGCGGAGGGCGATGCGGAGCGGGACGGTGTCGAGGATCCCGACGGCGTCGGGGACGGCGACGACGAGCCGCCGTCTCCACCGGTGCCCGCCTGGTCCTGACCGGTCGCCGCGGCCTTCCGGAGTCGGTCGACGATGTCGCGGGCGTCGGAGAGCGACGTCGCGTTGATCGTGGACCGCACGTTCTCGCGCGTGTAGTCGGGCAACGAGGAGACCGTGATGTCGGTGTCCTCGTACACGTCGGACAGGGCGATCGGGCCGATCGACTGCTGGACGCCCTGGTAGATCGCCACCGTCCCGCGGTCGACGCCGACGTAGTAGTGCGCCTGCGTGATCCGCCAGCCGAGGAACACCGCGCCGACGAGGGCGGCGACGGCGGCGACGAGCGCGATCGACCAGGCGACGCGGCGTCGGATGCGACGACGGCGGTCCTCGGCGATCAGCTCGGCGAAGTACTGGTCCGACTCGGGCTCGAAGTGCGAGTCCTCGGGCGCGGTGGTGACCTTGAGCGGGTGGAGCAGGATCGTGGGGAGGCGGATCGGCTTCCGGCCGGTCGACGCCTCGAACGTGAGCGGTGCCGCGGCGGAGCCGACGGTCGTCGCCGCGTCGTCGTCGTCCTCGGGCTCGGTGTCCGTGACGTCCATCACGACGACGGTGACGTTGTCCGGCGCGCCGTGGTCGAGGGTCTCCTTCACCAGGCGCTGGGTGACCTGGTTCGCGTCCATGTTCGACGCGAGGGCGTGCCGGATCCGCTCCTCGGCCAGGTACGACGACAGGCCGTCCGAGCAGAGCAGCCAGCGGTCGCCGGTCTGGATGTCCATGACGGCGGTGTCGACCTCGGGCGCGGCGTCGACGTCGCCGAGCACGCGCATGAGCACCGACCGCCGGGGGTGGACCGCCGCTTCCTCCGGGGTGATCCGGCCGCTGTCGACCAGACGCTGCACGAACGTGTGGTCCGAGGTGATCTGCTGGAGCTCGCCGTCGCGCATGCGGTAGATGCGGGAGTCGCCGATGTGCGCGATCGCCACCTGCTCGCCGACACGGATGAGCGCGGACACCGTGGTGCCCATACCGGTGAGCTCCTGGTGCTCGAAGACCGTCTCGGTGATGAGCTGGTTCGCGGCGATGAGCGCGGACTGCAGGGCGAACTCGGCGTCGTGCGCCGACGGGAACTCACGGTCGACCTCGCGGACCCGGCGGATGGCGATGGCGGAGGCGACGTCGCCACCGGCGTGGCCGCCCATGCCGTCGGCGACCGCGAACAGGTGCGTGCCGGCGTACCCGGAGTCCTGGTTGTTGGCGCGGATGCGCCCCACGTGGGACACAGCGGCGCTCAGTGTGCGAGCGGTCATGTCCCGGTTACCGCCGCAGCTCGAACGTCGTCGTCCCGATCGTGATGGGCGTCCGTTCCGCGATGGTCACGGGGCCGGTCACCTTCTGACCGTTGACGAACGTGCCGTTCGTGGACTCGAGGTCGGACAGGACCCAGCCGTCGGCGCGGAGGTCGAGGCGGGCGTGGTTGGTCGACGTGTAGTCGTCGCGGATGACGACGTTCGACTCGCTGGAGCGTCCGATGGTGATCGGCCCGCCCCCGAGCGGCATCTCCATGCCCTCGCGCGACCCCTCGGTGATGACGAGCCGGGTGGGGACGCCGGTGGCCGCAGTCTGCTGCTGGCCGCCGGTCGGCTGCCCGATGAGCTCGGTGAAGGCGCCGGGCGCGGCGGGTGCGGCCGCTGCAGCAGTGGGCACGGGCGGCGTCGTCGGGCTCGACGCGCCGGCCTTCGGGTCGGTCGGGATGGTGCGGACGCGCTGGCCGAACAGGTCGCTCCGCAGGGCGAAGACGATCACGAACACGAACAGCCACAGCACCGCGAGGAAGGCGAAGCGCAGGACGAGCAGGGTCAGGCCTGTGGTCATCGAGCACCTCCGTCGCTCTCGGGGATCACCCGGAACACCATACGGGTACGACCGATCTCGATGGTGGAGTCCGGCTCGACGATGGCCTGCTGGAAGCGTTCGCCGTTCAGCTTCGAGCCGTTCGTGGAGCCGAGGTCGTTCGCCTGGGCGTGCTTGCCGTCCCAGATGATCTCGACGTGCTTCCGGCTCGTGCCGGTGTCGGCGACGGTGATGTCGGCATCCGTTCCGCGGCCGATGACGGTGCGGCCGCGGTGCAGCCGGTGCCGCTGCGAGCCGATGTCGAGCACGGCCACCCAGGCGACGTCGCGCTGCACGGTGGACGAGTCGATCTGCAGGATCCCGGTGGACAGCGTGCCGTCCTGTTGCAGCGTGATGGAGACCGGTCCGGAGAACGAGTAGTTCTGCGCGACCGCGTGCTGCTGGACCATCTGCGACAGCTCGTCGATGAGCGGCCGGCCGATGTCGTGCATGCGCGAGTGGTCCGGCGGGGCGAGCCGCACCGTGAACTCGTTCGGCACGAGGATCCGCTCGCGGGAGACGACGGCGGCCTTCGTGTCGAGCTCCCGCCGCAGGGCGCTGGAGATCTCGACGGGCTGCACGCCGGAGCGGAAGGTCTTCGCGAAGGCGCCGTTGACGGCGCGCTCCAACCCTCGCTCGAAGCTGTCCAAGAGGCCCATGTGTCTCCGTGGTCGTCGGTCAGGGACCACTGCATGGTAGTGGGTGGCGCTCCTGCCCGTCTGTGCGTGGTCACGGGCACCCTCCGACGCGTGCTAGTGTTGCCGGGCTGGCGCGAGTGGCGGAATTGGTAGACGCGCACGGTTCAGGTCCGTGTGCTGGCAACGGCGTGGGGGTTCAAGTCCCCCCTCGCGCACCAGGTGAGGGAAGGCCCTCCGGAGGAATCCGGAGGGCCTTCCCGCGTTCCGGCCCACGACGTGCGGTGGCGACGGCCGGGAGGCCCGGACCGGCCCCGGCGCGCGCCCCCGCTCGTCAGACGGTCGCGGTGCCGTCGCCCTCACGGGCGCCGGCGAGACCGTGGTCGTGCGCGTACACGACGAGCTGCACCCGGTCGCGGAGCGCGAGCTTGCCGAGGATGCTCGAGATCTGGGTCTTCACCGTCGACTCGGTGACGAACTCCTTCGCCGCGATCTCCGCGTTCGAGAGTCCTCGTGACGCCCAGCCGAACACGATCCGTTCGCGGTCGGTCAGCGCCTGGAACGCCGCCGGCTGCGGGGCCGGGGCGCGGTCGACGTCCACGCCGAACAGCTGCGAGAGGTCGTTCGGCGCGATCACCGAGCTCCCCTCGTGGACGGCCCGCACGGCCGCGAAGAGGAACGGTGGCGTCGTGTCCTTGAGCAGGAAGCCGCTCGCACCGAGGCGGATCGCGGTGGCCGCCGCGGGGTCGAGCCCGAAGGTCGTGAGGACCACCACACGCGGGAGCGGACCGCCGAAGGCGTCGGAGAACAGGTGGCGCACGGTCTCGACGCCGTCCATGCCCGCCATCCGCATGTCGAGCAGCAGGACGTCGGGACGGAGTTCGCGGACGCGGTCCAGTGCTTCCGCACCGTCGGAGGCCTCGCCCACGACCTCCATGTCCGGCTGGGCGTCGAGCACGACGCGCAGCCCGGCGCGGAAGAGCGCCTGGTCGTCGGTGAGCAGGATGCGGATCGGGTCGGTCATCGGGTCGTCCCCCTTCGGACGTCGAACGGGATGCGGGCGCGCGCGGAGAACACGGCGTCCAGCACGGCGGCGTCGAACGACCCGCCGATCGTGGTGAGGCGGGTCTGCATGCCGGTGAGCCCCCGGCCGGATCCCCGCGTGCTGGTCGGCGCGGTGGGCTGCTCGCCCGTCGCCGGGGAGGCCGCGAGCTCCTCGAGCCCGAGCTCGCCGCCGACGGGCAGGGCGCTCGCGGGGACGGCGTTCTCGACCTCGAGCACGAGGTCCGCCGAACGCCAGGTCTCGCGGACCTCGACGGCGCCGCCGGGCACCCCGTGCCGGAGCGCGTTCGTGAGCATCTCCTGCAGGACGCGGCGGGCGGCCGTGCCGTGCACCGCGCCGAGCGGCCGCGCGACGCCGCGGACGGTGTGCTCGACGTCGACGCCGGCCTCGCGGATGCCCCGGACGATCTCCTCGAACGAGGTCGGGTCGGTCGTCGCGTCCGGACCGTCGATGTGGCCGAGCACCTGGCGGACCTCGACGAGGGAGCTGCGCGCGGTGCTCGCGATCGTGGCGCTGACCTCGCGGATGCGGGCCTCGTCGTCGAGGAACGGCACGGAGTCGGCCTGCGCGATGATCACGGCGAGCGAGTGTCCGACGACGTCGTGCACGTCGCGGGCGATGTCGGCGCGGATGCGCTCGGCCTCGGCCTCGTCGACGGCGCGGGTGGCGACGGCCTCGGCCCGGTTCGCCACGGCCTCGGCGCGACTCGCCGCGGCCTCGGCGTCGGCACGGCGGACGGCCTCGGCGTTCTGCGACCGCACGGCCCTGCCGGCGAGTCCGGCCGCCCACACCGAGAGCAGCACGAGCGCGGGCGCCGCGAGGACGAGGACGACCTGGTCCCTGGGCCCGTTCAGCAGCAGGGCGTACCGGTAACCGGTCGTGGCAAGGTACAACGATGCCGAGGCACCCGCCACCACGGCGAGCACACCGGCGAGCACGGCCTCGGTCCGGGTGCCGACCACCGCGGCCGTGCCGATCACCACGGCGATGGCGAGGTCGACGAGCGAGGGGCGCTCGCCGCCGGTCACCTGCACGGCGCCGAGCACGACCGTCACGACCATGGCCCCGCTCGGCGTCAGGCGACGCAGGGCGATGGCGACGCAGGCGGCGACGACGGCGAGGGGGCTGGCGTGCTCGAGCTCGAGGTCGATCGGCGCGGTGAACAGCAGCGCGGCGATGCCCGCCCAGACGGCGTCGACGACGATCGACCGGGTCCGCAGCGGCCGGAGGAACGTGCGCCGGTCCGTCACGGCTCGATCATCGCACGGCGCCGTCGGCCGGTGCGGGTCCACCGCTGCGGCCGCCGCTGCACCGCGGGCCCTCGTCGGCCGTGGGTCACGGGACGGGCGACATGGCGACGAGGGCCGCGGCGGTGACGACGATGATCGCGGCGCAGGTGGTGAGGGTGGCGATCACGTGCTTGGTCGAACTCTCCATGCCACCGAGCCTGGCGGTCGGACCGGTGGCCGGGCATCGGGCGGAGGGACGAACGGGGTCGTCCTGCAGGACGAAGCGCCCCGGCCCCCGGTCGCAGATGACGGGCCGCCCGGGGGCGCTCGGCCCGCGCGATCCGGCCAGGTGCCGTGCGTGATCCGTCCACCTTGGACGGGCGTCCAGAGACCGCGGCCGATCCTCGGCATCGACGCACGAGCGTCCCGTGCGCGGGACGTCCGACTCCGCAGACGAGAGGGAGCGACATGACCGACCAGCAGCAGCCCCCGGGCAGCGACCAGGACCTGACGCCGACGGCCGACCACGGCGAGCAGTCGTACCGCGGTTCCGGCAAGCTCACCGGCAAGCGGGCCGTGATCACCGGTGGCGACAGCGGCATCGGCAAGGCCGTGGCGATCGCGTTCGCCCGCGAGGGCGCGGACGTCCTCATCAACTACCTCCCCGAGGAGGAGGAGGACGCGCAGGACACGAAGCGCTGGATCGAGGAGGCGGGCCGCAAGGCGGTGCTGCTCCCCGGCGACGTCAGCGACCCGGCGACCTGCCGTTCGATCATCCAGACCGCCGTGGACGAACTCGGCGGCCTCGACGTCCTCGTGAACAACGCGGCCTACCAGATGAGCCACGAGACGCTCGAGGAGATCAGCGACGAGGAGTGGGACCACACCCTCGCCACGAACCTCAGCGCCTACTTCCACCTGGTGAAGGCCGCGCTGCCGCACCTCGGCCCCGGGTCGTCGATCATCGGCTCGAGCTCGGTGAACTCCGACAACCCCAAGCCGACGCTGGCCCCGTACGACGTCACGAAGGCCGGCGTCGCGAACCTGTCGGCAGCGCTCGCGCAGCTGCTCGGGGAGCGCGGCATCCGCGTGAACAGCGTGGCACCCGGGCCCATCTGGACGCCGCTCATCCCCTCGACGATGCCCGCCGAGGAGGTCGAGCAGTTCGGCAAGCAGTCGCCGCTCGGCCGCCCCGGCCAGCCGGCCGAGCTCGCGCCCGTCTACGTGCTGCTCGCCAGTGACGACGGCAGCTACGTGTCCGGCGCGCGCGTCGCCGTCACCGGCGGCACGCCGATCCTCTGACCCACCACCGACCACCACCAGCGAAACAGGAGAACGATTTGTACTTCCACAAGCAAGAACTCCAGTTCAAGGCCACCCCGGACAAGCCCGACGCGATCTACGCCCGCAAGCTCCAGGAGGTGCTCGGCGGCCAGTACGGCGAGATCTCCGTCGCCCTGCAGTACCAGTTCCAGGCGTGGAACATGCACATCCCGGGCAAGTACCGCGACATGGTGTTCGGCATCGGCGCCGAGGAGATGGGCCACGTCGAGATGCTCGCGACGATGATCGCGCAGCTGCTCGAGAAGAGCCCGCTCGGCATCACCGAGGACGCCCTGCAGGACGACCCGACCGTGGCAGCCATCGTCGGCGGGACCGACGTGCAGCACGCCATCGTCGCGGGTGCCGGCGCGCGTCCGGTCGACAGCAACGGCAACCCCTGGCAGGGCTCGTACATCACGGCGAGCGGCAACCTGCTCGCCGACTTCACGGCGAACGAGAACGCCGAGATGCAGGGACGCGTCCAGGCGGCCCGTCTGTACCACATGACCGACGACCACGGCGTGCGGGACCTGCTCTCGTTCCTCATCGCACGGGACACCATGCACCAGAACATGTGGGCGACCGCCGCTGCGGAGCTCCGCGAGAAGGGTGTCGAGGGCTTCCCGGTGCCGAGCAACTTCCCGCAGGCGAAGGAGAACCAGGAGGTCAACTACCAGTACCTCAACTTCTCCGACGGCAAGGCAGCGGCCGACGGACCCTGGGCGAGCGGCCCGTCGTTCGACGGCAAGGGCGAGTACTCGTACCACGACGGCCCCACCACCTCGGTGCCGATGCCCCCGCCCACGCACCCGGACGTCCGGCTGTACGGCACCACCGAGCTGCCGAACGTGGTCGAGAAGACCGCGGGGCTCGTGCAGGACAAGCTCAACAAGGAGTGACGGTCCCGCCGGTCGCCTGACGCGGCCGCCCAGCGGACGGGAGGCCCGGTGCCAGCTGGCACCGGGCCTCCCGTCCGTCAGGTGGTCACCGCTCCGGCCCGACCGTCGCCAGGGCGGCGGTGTCGTCGTCGCGCGCAGCGCGCGGCGGTTCGAAGATGCCGGCGTACAGGCGGGTCGCGCTCCAGAGTGCGATGGACGCGACCGTCCCGGCCACCGCGGCGACCCACGGCACGAGCGGCACCTCGGCCCAGGCGTGCGGAGCGACCACCCAGGCGAGGAAGTTGCCGGTCGTGCTGCCCGCGGCGCCGAGGAGCGCGGCCGTGCGGCGGTCGAGGCTCGTCGCCACGAGTGCCGCCGTCACGACCGCGACGGCGAGGAGGGCGCCCAGGATCGTCGTCACCCGTGCCCTCCTCGACTACTCGGCGGAGCCGCTGCCGACCGCGAGCTGCTGCGCGCCGCCACCGGTGGTGACGTCGATCTTGCGGGGCTTCGCGGACTCCTTGACCGGGATCGTGACGCTCAGCACGCCGTTGTCGTAGGCGGCGCTGATGCGTGCGGTGTCCAGGTGGTCACCGAGCGTGAGCTGCCGGACGAACGTGCCCGGCTGGCGCTCACGTGTGAGCCACTGCGAGCCCTCGGGAGCGCCGAGCGTGCGCTCCGCGCGGATGGTGAGCACCGAGCCGTCGACGTCCACGTCGACCGAACCCGGGTCGATGCCCGGCAGGTCGACGTCGAGGACGTAGTGGTCGCCGGTGCGGTAGAGATCCATCGGCATGGAGCGGGGAGCACCGGTGCCGGCACCGAGCAGGGAGCCGGCGAGTCGGTCGAGCTCGCGGAACGGATCGAACTGCATCGTCATCGAGATCAACTCCTTCGTGGTCCTCGTTGAGTCCCCTCGACTCAACTGGCACCAGTTCTAGCACTCTCCCCTCAGGAGTGCCAAGAGTCCGCTCGGAGACCGCTGGGGAAGTGGAGGTCGGCGCCGGAGGATCGCAAGACGCCACGTGGGCGGATCCTCGCAGCGTCATAGCGCTGCGAGGATCCGCCCACGTTGCGTTTCGCGGAGAGGAGGAGGGGGTCAGCTGACCTGACCGGACCGGGCTCCCGACCACAGGTCGACGTCGAGGACGCCGACCGAGTGCTCGTCGATGCGACGCAGCTCGTCGTCCGTGAAGGACAGGTTCCCGAGCGCGGCGACGTTCTGCTCGAGCTGCTCGACCCGCGAGGCACCGATGACGAGCGAGGTCACCCGCTCGTCGCGCAGCGCCCACGCGAGGGCGAGCTGCGCCAGGCTCTGGCCGCGCTCGGACGCGATGTCGTTCAACGCCCGGAGGTGCTCGACGACCTCGTCCGTCAGGGTCCCGGCGTCGAGGGACTTGCCGGCCGCGGCCCGCGAGTCCTCCGGGACGCCGTCGAGGTACCGACCGGTGAGCAGGCCCTGCGCGAGTGCGGTGAACCCGATCACGCCGAAGCCCAGGTCGCCCGCCGTGTCGAGCAGCCCCTCGTCCTCGATCCAGCGGTTGAGCATCGAGTACGACGGCTGGTGGATCAGGAGCGGGGTACCGAGCTCACGGAGGATCTCGGCCGCCTGACGGGAGCGTTCGGCGTCGTAGGACGAGATCCCCACGTAGAGCGCCTTGCCCTGCTGCACGGCGGTGTGGAGGGCGCCCATGGTCTCCTCGAGCGGCGTCGACGCGTCGAGACGGTGCGAGTAGAAGACGTCGACGTAGTCCAGCCCCATCCGCTCGAGCGACTGGTCGAGCGAGGCGAGGACGTACTTCCGCGACCCACCACCCTGGCCGTACGGTCCGGGCCACATGTCCCACCCGGCCTTCGTCGAGATCACCATCTCGTCGCGGTAGGGCCGGAAGTCCTCGCGCATGAGCCGACCGAAGTTGACCTCGGCGGCGCCGTAGGGCGGGCCGTAGTTGTTCGCCAGGTCGTGGTGGGTGATGCCGAGGTCGAACGCCCGGCGGCTGATCGCCCGCTGCGTCTCGAACGGCTTGTCGTCGCCGAAGTTGTGCCAGTAGCCCAGGGAGAGCAGTGGCAGGTCGAGGCCGGAGCGGCCGGTCCGGCGGTAGGGCATGGAGTCGTAGCGGTCGTCCGCGGCGGTGTAGGCCATGGGTCCATCCTGGCCCGTCGTCGCACTCCGCAGCCGCGATTCGTCGCGCGAACTGTACAGAAGCGAAAAGGTTCGTTGCACTGATTGTTCGCGATGTGAAACAGTTCCTGCTGTCCGATCAGGACGGCAACGAAGCAGGAAGGCGGGATCACTCATGCACAGCACGTACTCCGGGATGCCGCGCACGTCACGGCTCTCCGCGACCCACACGCGCGTCGGACTCACCGACCCGGCCGTCATCGACGCCTACGTGGCGCGACGCATCCAGGACCCGTCGCTCCTGTCGGCGCGTACCGAACCGTCGTACGCTGACTTCTTCACGGCGCCCACCGCGTAGCCGCCCGCTCCGACCGGACCCGCCCGACAGAGAGACCCCACCAGCAGATGCCACTGACCGTCGTCCGCCGTGAGCACGTGCACCTCTACGCCAGGGAGCCGCGGTCGAAGGCCGCGAAGGTCGCCGTCGACGCCCTGCTGCGCCTGCAGCACGCCGAGGAACAGCAGCTCGAGCAGGCCCGGACCGAGAGCGGTCTGACGAAGAACGAGTTCCTCACGGTCCGCTACATGCTGCAGGCCCACCGCGACGGGCGGGCGATGGGACCGAAGGACCTCGCCGTCATGCTCAACGTCTCGAACGCGTCGGTGACCAAGATCGTCGACGGGCTCGTCACGAAGGGCGACATCGTCCGCGTACCGCACCCGACCGACCGCCGAGCGCAGGTGCTCGAGCCCACCGTGCAGGCCGCCGAGAAGATCGACTCGTCCTACGCGCGCTTCCACGAGGCCGTGGTGAGCGTGATGGACCACCTGTCGAGCGAGGAGAACGAGGTGCTCGCGCGCTGCCTGTCGCAGATCACCGACGCGCTCGCCGAGGGGACGCCGACACCGGTCGACGAGTACACGGTCGACCCGGAGGGCGCGGCCGAGCCGAACGACGCCTGACCCGCCCCGGCACACCGGAGGTGGCGCGAAAACCTTCCAGCGGTAAGTTGGAGGGATGACGCACGAGGTCGACGACGACGCGACCCCGCCCCGGCGCGGCGGGTACCGCAAGGGCGCCGAGCGCCGTGCCCAGATCCTCGACGAGATGATCCGCATGGTCGCCGCGCAGGGCGTCGACGCGTCGTCGCTCCGTTCGGTCGCGGACGCCCTCGGGATCACGCACGCCGCACTCCGGCACTACTTCCCGAGCCGCGACGAGCTGCTCCTCGCCGTCTACCGGGAGCACGAGGTCCGCGAGCAGGACGCCCCGGACCGGATGCGTTCGGCCATCGGCGACATGCGGGAGAGTGCCTCGCGGAACCGCGGCGTCCCCGGGCTCGTGCAGCTCTACACGACCCTCGCCGCGGACGCCGTGCAGGAGGGGCACCCCGCCACCCGCGACTTCATGCGCGAGCGGTTCACCCGGCTGCGGGCGGACCTGGCCGAGCTCATCGCCGCCGACCAGGCCGCCGGGCGGATCCGCGCAGACATCGACCCCGTCGACCTCGCGAGCCTCGGCATCGCCGCGTCCGACGGGCTGCAGGTGCAGTGGCTGCTCGACCCGGAGGCGGTCGACAGCGAGCGGGTGCTCCGGTTGCTCGAGTCGATCATCCCTGCTGCGAGCGACTGACCACGAGACGGACGGGAGGCGCGGTGCCAGCCGGCACCGCGCCTCCCTCGCAGCCTCCGTCGGCGCCCTACGCGTCCACGTTCGCCGTGAGCACCGCGGCGGCCGGGTCGAAGTCCTCCGGCAGCGGCTCGGGCCGCTGCACGGACGACTCGATGGTGACGGCCTGGCCGGAATCGGCGGCGTCACGGATGCCGAGCAGCACGTCGAGGACGTGGAGGGCGACCTCGCCGGACGCCCGCTCCGGACGGCCCTCGGCGATGGCGCGCGCCATCTCGACGACGCCGGTGCCGCGACCCCAGGTGGAACCGACGGCCTCGAGCGTCTCGGGCTCCTCCTGGCCGTAGCGCCAGAGCTGCGAGGCGCCCTCGAAGGTGTTCGGGTCCGGCAGCGAGATCGTGCCGAGCGTGCCGTTGATCTCGACGAAGCCCATGCGCGGCAGCGCGTGCTGGAACGAGAACGTCGACTGGGCGGACTGCCCGCCGTCGAACTCGATGAGCGCGGCGTGGTGCGTGGGGACCTCGACCGGGAAGGTCTCGCCGGCACGGTCGCCCGAGGCGATCGTGCGCCGGTCGAGGGACTTCGACGACACGGCCTGCACGCGGGACGCGGTGCCGAAGGCGTGCACGAGCGTCGTCACGTAGTACGGGCCCATGTCGAACAGGGGGCCGGCGCCCTTCGCGAACAGGAAGTCCGGGTTCGGGTGCCACGCCTCGGGTCCGGGCACGTGGAACAGCGTCGTCGCGGTGAGCGGCTCGCCGATGTCGCCACGGGCGATGGCGCGGAGTGCGGTCTGGATGCCGGCGCCGAGCACGGTGTCGGGTGCCGTCGCGACGCGCAGCCCCTTCGCCTTCGCGGACGCGAGGACCGCTGCGGCCGACTCGTGGTCGGTCGCGATCGGCTTCTCGCTCCAGACGTGCTTGCCGGCGTCGATGATCTGCTGGTCGACCTCGGCGTGTGCGGCCGGGATCGTCAGGTTGATCACGATCGAGATGTCCTCGCGGGCGAGGAGCTCCTCGACGGTGCCCGAGGCGGCGACGCCGTGTGCCTCCGCCTGGGCGGCGGCACGGTCGAGCAGCACGTCGGCGACGAAGCGGACCTCGACGTCGGCGAACTTCGTCAGGTTCTCGAGGTACTGGGTGGAGATGTTGCCGGCACCGATGATGCCGATCCCGACGCGGCTCACTTGTCGTTGTCCTTCAGCCACTCGAGCGACTCGGTGATGCCCTGGAAGACGTCGCCGGAGTACGCGTCGAACTCCACGACGCGGATGGCCTGCGGCGCGGCGGCGAGGATCCCGCGCACGTCGACGTCGCCCTGGCCCGCCGGGGTCTGGTTCTCGAAGGCGCGCTGCAGGGCCTCCGGGACGACGAGGGCGCTCTCGGACGAGGGCAGCGCGGTGAGGATGTCCCCGTCGACCTTGCCGTCCTTGACGTGGATGGCGACGACGCGGTCGCCGAGCGACTGCAGGACCGCCGGGGCGTCGGCGCCACCGACGGTCGCCCAGAAGGTGTCGACCTCGAGCACGGTCTCCGGGGAGAGCTGCTCGACGAACAGGTCGTAGACGGTGCGACCGTCGACCTTGTTCGTGAACTCCCACTGGTGGTTGTGGTACCCGAAGCGCAGCCCGCGCGAGGTGGCCTCGGCGGTGAGCACGTTGACGCGCTCGGCGATCTTCGCGACGTCGTCGGCGGTCTGCCAACGGTCGGTCGGGATGAACGGGTCGATGACGGTCTGGATGCCGAGGCGCTCCGCGGCGTCCCAGATCGGGGCGGTGTCCTCGGCGTCGATCACGGCGACGTGACCCGACGGCGCCTTCAGGCCGGTGGCGGCGAAGGCCTTCTCGAGGTCGGCGGCACGCTCGACGAACGCGTACGGCTCGACGTTCTCGTAGCCGATCTCGCGCACCCGGGCGATGGCCTTGTCGAGGTCTTCGGCGATGGCGTCGCGCAGCGAGTACAGCTGCACAGAGGTGGTGGGCATGGCAGAGGGCTCCTTCGGTCCTGTCCGGTTGTCGGGGCCCGTCGAGGATCGATGCTCCCCGGCGAGATCGAGACCGACGCTACCCCAAAAACCACCCGCTGTGTAGTTTTTGTGTCTCCGACATCGGCGGGGAATCTGGGCGACAGGTGTCGCGTGCCGACGAGCATGTATGCTCGCCGACGGAAAACCTTCCAGCACAAGGTTTCCGCATCGACTCAAGGAGGCGTCATGAGCACACCCGAACCCGGTGGTCCCGCACTGCTGGACCCGGAAGAGGGCATCACCCAGCCCGTCAGCACCGTGAAGGTGGGCATCGGCTACCAGGTCGCCCTGTTCCTCGGGCAGTTCGGTCTGTTCGTGGCGCTCATGGCCCCGGTCTACGTCAGCATGCAGATCAAGGCGCAGGCCCTGGTCGGCGACGACGCCGCGAACGTCATCGGCTCCGTGCTGCCGATCGGCGCGTTCGGCGCCCTCATCATGAACCCGCTCGCCGGCGCGCTGTCCGACCGCACCCGCACCCGGTGGGGTCGTCGTCGCCCGTGGCTGCTCAGCGGGGTCGTGGTCTTCGCGGTCGCGCTCGCCTGGATCGCCTACGCGCCGGACGTCCTCAACCTGACGCTCGGGTGGCTGCTCGCCCAGCTCGCCGCCAACGCCACGCTCGCCACCCTGCTCGCGAGCTTCGCCGACAACGTGCCGCAGCTGCAGCGCGGTCGGTCGTCGAGCATCATCGCGCTCGCGCAGAACACCGCCGTGCTCGCCGGCACGTACCTGTCGGTCTTCTTCGTCGCGAACCTGCCGGTCCTGTTCATCGCACCGGGCATCCTGGCGATCGTCCTCGTCGCGGTCTACGCGGTCGTCGCCCGGGACGAGCTCCCCACCTACAAGGTGAAGCGGTTCACGTGGCTGAACCTGGTCTCGTCGTTCTGGACGAACCCGATCAAGAACCCGGACTTCGCGTTCGCGTGGTGGTCGCGCTTCCTCATCATCCTGGCGACGTTCATGTTCACGACCTACCGGCTGCTCTACATGCAGGAGCACCTCGGCATCGCGGACCTCGGGGCGGCCACCGAGGCCGTCGCCTTCGGTGTGCTGCTCTACACGATCGCGCTCCTGGTCAGCGCGGCGGTGTCGGGGTGGGCGTCCGACCGGATCGGCCGCCGCAAGGTGTTCGTCGGCGGCTCCACCGCGCTGTTCGCGGTCGGCCTGGTGATCCTCGCGCACGCCGACACCGTGACCGGGTTCTACGTCGCCGAGGTCGTCATGGGCTTCGCCTACGGCATCTACTCGGCGATCGACACCGCGCTGGTCGTCGACGTCCTGCCGAACGCCGACCGTCCCGGCAAGGACCTCGGTGTCATCAACATCGCGAACGCCCTGCCGCAGTCGCTCGCTCCCGCGATCTCGCTGTTCTTCCTGTCGATCGGCAGCGCGCACGCCGACAACTACACGCTCATGTGCTGGGCCGCCGGCGCGGTCGCCCTGCTCGGCGCGCTGGTGGTCATCCCCATCAAGCGGGTCCGGTAGCGCCCGTCAGGACGCGAACCGTCGACGATCTGGAGGCGCGGTGCCGGCTGGCACCGCGCCTCCCTCCTGTCCATGGTCAGGTCGCTAGCGTGGGTCGGTGCGATCCACCGACACCCGTTCCTTCGACACCCCTGCCGGCACGATCGAGGCGGTCGTCGACGGCGACGTGACCCGCGCGCTCGGGATCCCCTACGCGCGAGCGGACCGCTTCGCGCCGCCGGAGCCGCAACCGGTGTTCGACGGACCGTTCCGGGCGGACACGCCCGCGCCCGTCCCGCCCCAGCCGAGCGCGCAGTTCGTCGACCAGCTGCTCCCGTCGATGGACCACCTGCAGGTCGACGAGCACTGCCAGCGCCTCAGCATCACGCTGCCCTCCGACGTGCGACCGGACGAGCGTCTGCCGGTGATGGTCTGGGTGCACGGCGGGTCCTACGTCCTCGGGGGCGGTGACCTGCCGATCCACGATGCCCACGACCTCGTGACGGAGCAGCGCGTGGTCGTCGTCACGGTCACGTACCGGCTCGGCGTGCTCGGATTCCTCGGTGACGGCGAGACGGTGCCCGCGAACCTCGGGCTCCTCGACCTGCTCGAGGCGCTGCGGTGGGTGCAGCGGAACATCGCCGCGTTCGGCGGCGACCCCGGCACCGTCACGGCCTTCGGGCAGTCCGCCGGCGCCGACGCGATCGCGCACCTCATGATCAGCGACGGAGCGCGTGGGCTCTTCCGGCGGGCGATCGTGCAGAGCGCGCCGCTCGGGCTGTCCCGGGGACGGGCGCGCATGAACCGGGCGATGGTGCGGGCCGTCGGGGCGGTCGCACCGGACAGTCCGCTCGACGAGGTCCTCGAGCGCCAGGCGCTCGCGACGAAGGCCGGGGCGCGGTACGGACTCGCGGGCGGCATGCCCTTCGGCACGCAGTACGGGTTCGCCCCGTTGCCCGCCGAGCGCGACGCCGACGGAGCCTGGCGCTCCGTCGCCGAGGAGGTCGACGTGCTCATCGGCTCCGGGTCGGACGAAGCAGGGATGTACGTCCCGCTCGTCCCCGGGCTCCGGACGGCGGCCCGGTCGCGGCTGGTCCGGCCGCTGCTGCGCTGGCTGCTCGTCCGGCCGTTGTCCGAGGTCATCTACGGTCGCGACGCCCGGCGGTTCGCGGAACGCCACCGGTCGGCCGGCGGACGGGCGACGGTCTACCGACTGCTGCGGCACGCCTCGGCGTCACCGACCGGGGCCGTGCACATGAGCGACCTGCCGCTGCTGCTCGGCGGACGCGAGGCCTGGGCCGGCAGCCGGTTCGTGCCGGAGCGCGACTGGCCCGAGGTCGAGCGGCGCGGGCGGACGGTGCGTGCGATCTGGGCGGAGTTCGCCCGGACCGGCGGCGTGAGCGCGCCGGACGACGAGACGCTGGTGTTCGACCGGGGGTGACCCGGGCGACCCGGGTGAAGCGCGGCGTGGTCGCCCCCGGACGGGGAGGTCGCGCGGACACGGCCCGGTCCGCAGAATCGTGCACATGCCCGACGCCGAACTCCGTGCCCGCATCGTCTCCGGCGCCGCCACGGCCTTCGGGGAGGGCGACTTCCACACGGTCGGACCGGACGAGGTCGCCGTACACGCCGGCGTGACCGTCGACGACGTGCGTCGGTCCTTCCCGTCCTGGGAACTGCTCGTCGTGGCGGTCGTCGACCGGTGGACCAAGACCGGGCGCGACGCACTCCGGGGCGTCGCCGAGCAGGAGGGCGCGGTCGCGTACCTCCGCGCCCGGCTCGACCGTGGCCAGCAGCACCCGGCGATCGTCCGGCTCCGCGTCGCGCTGCTCAGCGCCGTCTCGAGCCCGGGCCACGCCGCGTCGGGGTGGTTCCGGCAGCAGTACACGATGCTGTTCGAGGACGTCACGCTCGCCCTCGTCCGCGACGTCGTCGCCGGTCGGGAGCCTCGTGGCACCTCGCCGCGGCACGCCGCCGAACAGCTCGTCGCACTCTTCGAGGGACTGCAGCTGCAGGCGATGCTCCGCGACGACGCGGACCTGCTCGAGGGGTGGGACCGCGCCGTCGCACGGATGCGGGCGGGCTGGGCGGCCGTGGCCGTGGTCTGAGCCGCGCCGGTCGCCGGACCGAGCCGTCAGACCGTGCCCGCGACGTCGCGGCGGCGGAGCGCGAGCAGGACGACCGCGCCCACCAGCAGCACGACGGCGACGAGTGGCGGTACCCGGAACGCCAGCGCCGTGACCGTCGCCCCGACCCCGCCGCCCGCCAGCAGCACCCGTGCCGCGACGACCAGGGACACGGCGACGACCACCGCCAGGGCGACGACCGGCACGGCGACCTGGACCGGCCGCAGCGGTCCGGTCGACCGGGGGCGGGCCCGTCGCCACCACACCGCCGCTGCGGCGAGCAGGGCGAGCAGCCCGAGCACGCTCGACAGGTCCTGCAGCAGGAACGGCAGGGGACGGCCGCCGACGGAGGCGTCGCGGAGTGCCGGCCAGGCCAGCACCACGAAGCCGGACTCGTGCGTGCAGCCGTCCCGCACGACGTGCGTCACGCTGCCGGCGACGCAGCCGAGGACCACGGGCAGCACGTCCCGCCGGCCCAGGACCGGCCGACGTTCCCAGGTCGTCGGCAGCCGACGGCGCAGCCCCGGCACCACGGGCGCCCAGGCCGGTCGGACCAGGAACCACCACGCCGCCAGCACGACGAGGGACACGGCGAGGTCGATCGTCGGGACGCCCCACCACGAGTGCGCGGCGGTGTAGGGCGGCAGGACCGGCGCGAACAGCACCGCGTCCGGAGCCATCGACCCGACCGCGACGGCCGCGACGGGCACCGGCAGGCGACGCACCCCCAGGGCGACGACGGCGTGGCTGACGGTGAAGGGCACGCGCCCATCATCCACGAGGGCGCGGGGGACCGCGGGGGGCAGCAGCGGCCGGGCCGGGGCGGCGCGTCTGGGTGTCCGCGTCCGTGGTTCCTGGCATGGTCGGCGGATGGAGTACACGGACTACGACACCCGGCTCGCCGCCTACGGCGTGGTCACCGACGGCGACCGCGTGCTCCTCGCCCGGCTGCGCGTCCCCGAGGCCGGCACGTGGACGCTGCCCGGTGGTGGGGTCGAGTTCGACGAGACCGTCGAGCAGGCCGTCGTCCGCGAGGTCCTCGAGGAGACCGGCTACGAGGCGACGTGCGGCGCACTCCTCGGGGTGCGGCACCACATCGTGCCGAAGGAGCGCCGCATGCACGACAACGGCCGCCCGATGAAGGCCGTGCAGGTCGTGTTCCGTGCGACCGTCACGGGCGGTGCGCTCCGCAACGAGACCGACGGGTCGACGGACGAGGCCGCGTGGGTCCCGGTCGCCGAGCTGCCCCGACGCCGGCACGGGCTGCTCGTGCCGATCGCCCTCGGGTGGGCCGGTGCGCTGCAGCCCTGACCCGCAGCAGCCCTGGTCCGAGGGCACCGCGGGTACCGTCGGCCCTGTGCGGAACCGGAGGGAGCTGGGATGAGCGGCGAGGCCACCGACCTGTCCGCCCGGCTCTGGGACGAGCGGGCGCTCCTCGGCGACCTCGTCACCGCCGCCCAGGAACCCGACCGCGCGCTGGCCCTGCTCGACCGGCTGCGCGTCCTGCGGCTCGAACAGGACGTCCTCGTGCACGCCCTCGCCGGACAGTGGGGCACCGCACCCGACACCGCCACCCTCCGGTCACTCGAACGCGTCGCACCACCGCCGTGGGACCTGCTGCTGCCCGACCACCTGGCGGCCCTGGCCACGCTCACCGCCGAACTCGACGCACTCGTGCCGTCCGGTGCCGTCCGCGAGCGGTGGGACCGGGTCCGGGGCGCCTCGCGGTGACGGACCACCAGCCTGCGAGGATGGTGTGGTGACCCCGACCGAGCTGTCCGTCGACGCCGCCGTCGCGCGGGCCGTCGCGCTCGCCGCGGATCCCGGACGCGCGGTCCTCGGCATCGCCGGTGCTCCGGGAGCGGGCAAGTCGACCCTCGCCCGCCGGGTCGTCGCGGCCGTCGAGACCGCCCACGGGCCGGGGACCGCCGTGCAGGTCCCGATGGACGGCTTCCACCTGGCGAACGCCGCGCTCGACGCCCTCGGCCGTCACGACCGCAAGGGTGCGATCGACACCTTCGACGCCTCGGGCTACGTCGCCCTCGTCCGCCGCCTGGCCGCCGACGACGAGGACGTCGTCTGGGCACCCGACTTCGACCGTCGCGTCGACGAACCCGTGGCCGGGAGCATCGCTGTCCCGCGGTCGGCCCGGCTCGTCGTCTCCGAGGGCAACTACCTGCTCGACACCGACGCACCCTGGTCGGCACTGGCCGACCTGTTCACCGAGACGTGGGCGTGCGTCGTCGACGACGGCGTCCGCGTCGATCGTCTCGTCGGCCGGCACATGCGGCACGGACGCGACCACGAGGCGGCCCGCGCCTGGGCGCTCGAGGTCGACGGCGTGAACGCCGCACGGGTCGCCGCCACGGTGAGCCGTGCCTCCCGGACGGTGCGGACCTGACCACAGCACGACCTCCACGACAGGAGCGACCATGACCATCGCGATCACCGGGGCCACCGGCAACATCGGCGGCGCCGTCGCCCGCGCGCTCGCCGCGGCGGGCACGCCGTTCCGCATGGTCGTCCGTGACGCCGCCCGCGCACCGGAGCTCCCCGGTGCGGAGGTCGCGGTCGCCTCGTACGCCGACGTCGACGCGGCGCGCGCAGCGCTCGACGGCATCGACCTGCTCCTCATGGTCTCCGGCGCCGAGGCGCAGGACCGCCTCGACCAGCACCGCGCGTTCGTGGGCGCCGCTGCGGGCGCTGGCGTCGGGCACGTCGTCTACACGTCGTTCGCCGGGGCCGCGCCGGACGCGACCTTCACGCTCGGACGCGACCACTGGGCGACCGAACGGGCGATCGAGGGGACGCCGATGGCGCACACGTTCCTGCGGGACTCGTTCTACCTGGACTTCGTCGAGGACCTGGTGGGCGAGGACGGCGTGATCCGGGGGCCGGCGGGCGCCGGCACGATGGCGGCGGTGGCCCGGGCCGACGTGGCGCGGGTCGCGACCGAGGTGCTGCTGCACCCGTCCGAGCACCTGGACCGCACGTACGAGCTGACCAGACCGGAGGCGATCAGCCTCGCCCAGGCGGCGGCCACCATCTCCGAGGTCCGCGGCCGCGCCGTGACGTACCAGCCCGAGACGGTGGAGGAGGCCTACGCCTCGCGGGCGCGGTGGAACCCCGAGCCGTGGCAGGCGGACGCGTGAGTGAGCACGTACACCGCGATCGCGGAGGGTGCACTGTCGCACGTCTCCACCGACGTCGAACGGGTGACGGGTCGTCGACCGCTGTCGCTGCGTGAGGTGCTGCAGGCGGGGTGACCCGCTCCACCGGGCACCCGCGGGGAGAACGATCGTTCCCCCCGCGTTGTGGGACTCGTGCCGCGGATCCGCAGGTGGTCGACTGGTGTGGTGTCCGGCGCTCGCGCCGGGGTCGCCGCAGCCTCCGTCACGAGGCGGTGGTCGAGGTGTCTGGCTGTGTTCGGGTCACAGCCAGGCACAGCACACCACGCACACCACGCTGCTCCGCCGACCCCTCGTGCGGTCATCCGATCGGCGCTCATCCTGAGTGCGCACGCGGACCAGCGCGTAGATTCGATCGCGCTACCCCGCGGGACCCTGACCGCGGGAGCCCGGATCCCTGTTCCCGGGCTGGTCTCGTCTGACACGCAGCGTCGAACCCGACGGCGCCGTAGCGCGAGGGCGCCCGTCCCGGACCCGAACCGACGGCGGCCGCCCTCGCATCCCCCCGGAGACACCCGTGGGGAGCACACCCGCGCCGCGGGGCGAGCGGATCTCGCAGCGCCACTGGTCAGCCGTCCTGCCGGCGGGCCGCCCGGAGCGTCTCGCCCGGGAGCTCGCCGAACTCCTCGCGGTACGCGCCGGAGAACCGGCCGAGGTGGGTGATCCCGACCGCACGTGCGACGTCGGCCACCTGGGCGGGCTCACCGGTCTCGAGCTGCTGGCGTGCCATGAGGAGCCGGATGCTGCGCAGGTAGCTCATGGGCGTGGTCCCGTGGATGCGCTGGAACGCGCTCTGCAGCCCTCTGGTGCTCATGCGCGCGGCCGCGGCGACGTCGTCGACCGTGATCCGTTCGGCCACGTGATCGAGGATGAACATCTCGGCGTCGGCGAGCCCGGCGTGCTGCGTCCGTTCGGCGGGCTGCTCGACGGGCCAGTGCGGGATGGCGGTCAGCAGACCGGCGGCGGCGATCGCGGCGAGCTCCTGTTCCCGTTCGCGGGAGACCTCGCCCGTGGTGCCCAGGATCTCGGCGGCGACGCTCCGGACCATCAGCCACCACGCGGCCAGGGGCGCACCCTCGGGGATGTGGTTCGGCTCGAACGCGAGCGGTCCGGGCTCCCAGCCGCCGCGTGCTGCGGCGACCTGCTCGACGATCTCGCGGTCGATGCGCATGACGTCCTTCTGGAACCGGTCCCACTGCACCTGCTGCCGTCCAGGCGAGTACAGGACCGGCCGGCCGACGGGCAGCTGCTGCCCGCCGACGACGGCGTGGCCGGACTTGAGCCAGACGATGACGATCGCGGACGACGCGTCCACCTCGCCCCGGACCGTGCCGGAGCAGCTGGTCGATTCGAGGGTGAGCAGCGACGTCCCCGTCAGCGTCTCCTCGAACACGAAGTCGTTGCTGCCCGTGACCTCGAGTCCGCGGACCAGGAAGGTGTGGAGGATCGCGTTCTTCGCGGTCGCCGTGTCCCGGGTCCTCGTGACCAGGCGGGTGCGGGTGACCGTGGTCGCGTCGGTGCGCTCCGCGCTGGCGTCTGCGCCGGTGGTGGCGTCAGCGCCGGTGGCGGCCTGCGCGGGGGTGGCGGCGTCGTGGTCGGTCATGCGGGTCGTTCGTCCAGGGGTGCGGCGTCGGGTGGGACGGTCAGGAGCGGCGGAGGGTGTCGCGGGGGTACTCGCCGTGCTGCTCAGCGTAGGCGGCGGAGAACCGTCCGGCGTGCGCGAAGCCCCAGTGCCGCGCGACGTCCCGGATGTTCGTCGAGGCGGGGTCGCCCGCGAGCAGGGCCTCCCGCACCCGGTCGAGCCGCACCCGCCGGATGTAGGCGTTCGGGCTCATCGCGAAGACCCGCTGGAACGCGTGCTGCAGCGCACGGAGGCTGAGGTTCGCGACCCCGGCGATGTCGTTCGTCGTGATCGGCAGGTGCGCGTGCTCGTGCACGTACTCGACCGCGGTGCGGATGTGGCTGTTCCGGGGCAGCAGCAACTCGTCCGGCAGGGACGCCGACACCACCGGGTAGAGCTCGAGCAGGGCGAGCGCGCCGAGCCGACCCATCTCGGCCTGCAGCAGCGGCGAGGCGCGCCGGTCCACCACCGTCTGCGAGATCAGCTGCACGCTGCTGCGCCACACCTGCATCGCTCGGTCGTCGGGTCGCACCGTGTGGTCGAGCTGCAGGTCGCCGGGAGCGGTGCCCCGTTCGGCCGCGACCGTCTCGAGTGCGGAGCGGTTCACCTGCACGATCCGCTGGTCGTAGTCCTCGTAGGAGAACGAGGCGCCCTGCTGCGGCCAGAGCTGCGGACGGCCGGGCTCCATCCGGATCTGGTCGTCACCGGTGCCGATGGTCGCGCGACCCTTCGTCGTCCACTGCACGACGAAGTCCTCCGACGGCGTCATCACCCCGTCGAGGCGTCCGTCGAACCGGATCGTCCGGAGCGTCATGGCCCGGTCGCCCACGGCGGTGTACCGGAACGAGAAGGGCTGCCGGGTCTGGTCGGCACTCCACTGCTGTCCGGCGTACGCCGAAGCGAGGAAGTCGCGAGCGACCCCGAGGTCGGTGCTCTGCGTCTCTTCCTGGACACGGTTCGGGTGCTGGTCGGTCATGGGATCGAGAGCAGTGTGCAGGAGGGAGCGCCCCGGACCACGGCGATGTCCGGAACACGTCAGATCCTGACCCATCCCACGGTCCGCGGGCGGCGTCCTCGGGCCAGTGATGGCCGTTCGACGACGTGATCCGGGGGACGGACGTCCGGGAATCGACGTCCACCGGTCCGCGGCTCGCGCCGGCGGACGTCGTGCTCGTACCGTCGTCGCACAGCCCGCGCCGCCCGGCGCCCCGCACACGACGACGTCGTGCCCCCGGCCGTCGACGCCACCGCCCTCCTCACAGAACAGGACCACACCCGTGCGTGACCACCACGTCCTCGACCAGCTCCGCCAGGACCCGACCGAGTGGCACCGCCGCGGCATGCACGCTCCGTCGGAGATCGACCGGATCGTGACCGAGCGCCTGGGCCGACGCACCGCCGAGCCGTCCTACGCGGACTTCTTCGTCGCCGTCTGACCCGGCAGCCGCCCCCGTGTCCGGACGACGGTCCGGACGACGGCAGCGGTGCCGTCACGATCCACGATGACGCTCCTCACCCTGACCCCCGCCCGCCGCGAGACGGCCGCGCAGTCCACTGCCGCCGCCGCTGCCGACACGCTCTTCGCCGAGCACGGCTTCGGCCCGGTCGGCCTGCGGCAGGTCGCGGACCGGGCCGGGATGACACTGGCCCAGGTCGAACGGGCGTACCCGACGAAGCGGGCGCTCGTCGTGGCCGTGCTGCAGCGGTGGCACGCCGGGTGGCGTCGCGCGGTGGAGCGGCTCGCATCCACGGCCGACGATCCGCGTGACGAGGTGCTCGGGGTCTTCGGCTACCTGGAGGAGCGCTTCGAGGACGAGGACTGGCGCGGTTGCGCGTTCATCGGGGCCCACGCCGAGCTCGGCCGTCAGGACCCGGGCCTCGCGGCCCTGGCACGCGAGCACTTCCTGGACGTCGAGCGCCACCTGACGCTCGTCTGCGAACGCGGCGGGATGCCCGCCCACATCGCGCAGGGGCTCACCCTGCTGGTCCAGGGCGCCCGCGTCGACGCGGCCGTCCGTCGGTCGTCGCAGGCGGCACGCTCGGCTCGTCTCACGGCGGCGCTGCTGATGTCCGTCCACCAGGCCCGTCCGGCGTTCTGAGTCCGGCGCCCTGAGCCCCTCGCCGCGGTGCCGGGTCCGCGCGCCACGCGCCGCCCCGGCCCGTCAGGCCCGGCCCGTCAGTCCCGGCCCGTCAGGCCCGGCCCGTCAGGCCACGCGCCGTCCGGGACGGTCAGGTCACGCGCCGTGCCGCGAGCGTGCCCACGACCCCGAGGGTCAGCACCGCGACGAGGACGACGAGCAACGGTGCCGTCCAGTCCCCGGTCGCGCCGTGCAGCGAGCCGGCGACGAGCGGCCCCGCGGACCCGATGAGGTACCCGCCGCCCTGCACGAACGCCGACATCCGCCTGGCGTCGTCGTCGTTCGTCACGATCCGCACGATCACGATGAAGATCACCGTGATTCCGCCGCCCTGCGCCGCCCCGCCGAGCACCGACCAGAGCAGCCAGAGCTGCGGTGCGACCAGCAGCCCCAGCGGCATCGCGAGCCACAGGAACGCCACGAGGGCGATGATCGCCCGCGGTCGCCAGCGGGTCGCGAGCACCGGTACGCCGAGCGCCCCGACGACCGCCAGGATCTGGAACACCGACGAGCTCGCGCCGGAGGACTCCGCCGAGAAGCCGATCTCGTCGTGCAGCAGCGTCGGGATCCACGCGGTGAGGGCGTAGTACGAGAACGCCTGCCCGCCGAACGCCAGCGTCAGCCCCCAGGTGATGAGCCGTCGCGCCGGACGCACCGGAGCGGCGCCGGTGTCGGAGCGCACCGTGCGGATCGAGCCCGTCTCGGTGAGCAGCTCGACGGGGCCGGTCGCGGCGACGGGCTCGCTGCGTGCGCGGCGGAGCCAGGCCGCTCGGGCACCCACCGTGTAGGTCCACGCGAGCCCCGCGACGACGGCGAACCCGGCCCACACCGCGATGGCGACGGGCCAGCCCCACACGGCGGCGATCGGCGCCGTGCCGAGCGAGGTGATCATCGACCCGACGTTGAGCGCGGACGTGTAGACGCCGGTGACCAGGCCGACGCGCTCCGGGGAGGTGTCCCGCCGGATGACGACCGGGATCACGACGTTGCCGATCGTGATGCCGATGCCGATCACCGCGGTGCCGACCAGCAGCGCCGCCGACGAGGGCACCGACCGCAGCACCGTGCCCACGAGCACGATGACGAGCGACAGGGACACCGCGCGCTCTGGGTCGGCCTTCGCGATCACCCAGCTGGCGAAGGGTGTCGCGAGCGAGAAGCAGAGGACCGGGATGGTCGTCAGGAGCCCGGCGAGCGTCGCGGTCAGGCCGAGGTCGACCCGGACCTCCCCGATCACCGGCGCCGGGGCGACGATCGGCCCGCGGAAGTTGAGGGCGATGAGGACGATCGCGGCCGGCAGCAGCCAGCCGGCGCCGCGGAGTCCGGAGCGCACCGCCGTGCTGCCGCTCACGACGCTCCGCCGATCACGAGCTCGGCAGCAGGATCGGCAGCAGGTCGAGCGGGGTCGCGGCCTGCGCGACCGTGCCCTCGGCCTCGCTCGGGGTGCCGTACCCCCACTCGGCGAAGACGACCGGGACCCCGTGCACACGGGCACCCTCGACGTCGTGCAGCCGGTCGCCGACGAGCACCGGGCGGCTGACGTCGTGCCCGGCGGCCTCGAGGCGCCGCAGCGCCTCGGCGACGACGTCGGCCTTGGCGCTCCGGACCTCGTCGTCGCTCGCGCCCGTGATGAAGTCGATGTACCCGGTCAGGCCGTAGTGGTCGAGGATGACCGTCGCCGGCGTCTCGGGCTTGCTCGTCGCGGTCGAGATCGGCAGCCCGGCCTCGTGCAGGGTGCGGAGCACGACGTCGACGCCCGGGAACATCGCGGAGTCGAGCGCCCCGTGCGACAGGTAGTGCTCGCGGTAGACGGCGAGGGTGTGCTCCGCCTGCGCGTCGTCCATGCCCATCGCGGTGCGGAAGGTGTCCATGATCGGCGGTCCGACGAACGACATGAGCGTCGCGTGGTCGGGGACGGGTACGCCGACCGTGCGGAACGTGTGCGTCATGCTCTCGAGGATCCCCGGAGCGGAGTCGCTGATGGTGCCGTCGAGGTCGAAGAGGATGGCGGTGTAGGGGCGCGTCATGTCCCGGCCAGCCTAGTCGCGGCGGTGGTCGCGACCACGGGCCGGGCCGGTGGACGCGGTCGGGGGTGGGTCGCGCCTCCCGTCCGTACGCGGTCAGAACAGGCGGGTGTGCCCGCCCTCGATGCCGCGCATCGCGTCGTAGTCGAGCACGAGGACGCGGATGCCGCGGTCTTCGGCGAGGGTGCGCGCCTGCGGCGCCACCGTCTGCGCGGCCAGCACGCCCTGCACCGGGCGGAGCAGGGGGTCGCGGTTCATGAGCTCGAGGTACCGGGTGAGCTGCTCGACGGCGTCGATGTTCGCGTTGCGCTTCATCTCCACCGCGACGCTCGCCCCGGCGTCGTCGCGCGCCAGGATGTCGACCGGCCCGATGGCGGTCATGTACTCGCGGCGCACCAGGGTGTGTCCGTCGCCGAGGAGCTCGATCTGCTCCGCGAGGAGTTGCTGCAGGTGTGCCTCGACCCCGTCCTTGACGAGGCCGGGGTCGACGCCGAGGTCGTGGCTCTCGTCGGCGACCACCTCGTACAGGCTGACGATGAGCTTGTCCTGCGTCTTCTTCTGCGTCACCGTCCAGACCTGGGTGATGCCGGCCTCGGCCTGCTCCTCGGACGGCTCCGCCATCTCGATCGAGCACGGCGGGCTCATCCAGTTCAGCGGCTTGTAGCTGCCGCCGTCCGAGTGGACGAGCAGCGAGCCGTCCGCCTTGAGCATGAGCAGGCGGGTCGCGAGCGGCAGGTGGGCCGACAGGCGTCCGGCGTAGTCGACGGAGCAGCGGGCGATGACGAGACGCACCCGGCGATCCTAACGGTCGGTGTGCACGCCCGTCGTGTCGGCCGGGTCCGCCATGGTGTCGGTCCCGTCGGCGGTGCGGGCCGTCTCGGTCGTTCCGGTCGGTCCGGTCGTTCGGGGCGTCCCGGCCTGGAGGCGCGGCTCGGTCCCGCCGTCGACCGTCGCCCCCGACGTGCGGTCGCCGCCGGCACGCCGCTTCCGCAGCGTCTCAGCCGCCGCACCGGTCTCGCGGGCCGCGCCCGACGCCAGACCCGCGGCGATGATGAAGACGAAGACCACGAGCAGGGCGCCGAGCAGGCCGATGTGCTCGCCGAGGAAGCCGATCAGCGGCGGGCCGGCCAGGAACGCCACGTACCCGATCGTCGCGACGGCGCTGACCTTGAGCGCGGCCGAGCGGGGGTCGTCGGCCGCAGCGGACATGCCCATCGGGAACCCGAGGCTCGCGCCGAGGCCCCAGAGGACCACGCCCACGATGGCGATCGGGATGACGTCGACGAAGATGAGCAGCCCGAGGCCGACCACGGCGACCGCGGCGCTCACGCGGAGCACGGGCACGCGGCCGAACCGGTCGATGAGCGGGCTGCCGGCGATCCGACCCGCGGTCATCGCCGCGAGGAACACCGTGAGCACCGCGGAGCCGGCGGCGTTGTCGAGGCCGTGCCCGTCGATCATCGCGAGGGGCAGCCAGTCGTTCGCGGACCCCTCGGCCAACGCCATGCCGAGCACGATGACGCCGATGAGGAGCGTCGACGGCTGCGCCCAGACCTGCCAGCGGGTGAGCTGCACGGGGGTCGGGCTGGTCTCGGTGGCGGTGTGCTCCTCGTACCGGTGCTCGTCGCCGAAGCGCGATGCGGCGGCCAGCATCACGAGGCAGGTCACGACGCCGAGGACCGCGAAGTGCAGGACGACCGGGACCTCGAGGGCCTCGGTGAGCGCGCCGAGGCCGGCGCCCGCGAGGGTGCCGACGCTGAACGCGGCGTGGAAGAGGGGCATGATCGTGCGGCCGACGGCCTTCTCGGCGGCTGCGCCGGAGACGTTCATGGACACGTCGACCAGGCCGTTGCCGAAGCCGAACGCGATGAGCCCGATCCAGATCGCGGCGAAGCCCCAGCCGTACGTGACGGCGAACCCGGCGAACACCAGGCCGACCGCCAGGCACACGGAGGCCACCTGCACGCCCCGCCTCGCGCCGACCTTCGCGACGATGTGCCCGGCGAACGTCAGGCCACCGATCGACCCCACCGCCATGCCGAGCACGAGCAGACCCATCTCGAAGGTCGTGGCGCCCAGGGAGTCGCGGACGCTCGGGATCCTGCCGAGCCACGTGGCGATCGCCAGGCCCGACAGCGTGAAGGCCACGAAGACCGCGATGATCCAGACGCGGGTCGTCGGGGCGGTGCGGGCGGACGTCGTCGTCATGGCGGGGCTTCCGGTCTCGTGCTGGTGGTGGTGATGGTGCGGTGCCGCGGTGCTGCCGTCTCGGGTTGCTGCGCCGTGCGGTGCTGCTGGGCTGCTGCTGTCTCGGGCTGCTGCGCTGTGCGGCGCTGCTGGCTCGGGCTGCTGCGTTGCGTTTCGTCGCCCGGTCGAATCGATTCGACCAGTTCGTGTGACTACGCTAACGGGCGATGGACCAACCGGCAACAGGATCCGGCGCGTCCGGGGCAGAGGACACCCGCGACCACGCCGACGGTCCGGCGCGCCGCGGCCCCCGCCCGACGCTCGCCGCCGTCGCCCGCGCCGCCGGTGTCGCCCCGTCCACCGCCTCGCTCGCGTTCAGCGGTGCCGGCCCGGTGTCCGAGGACGCCAAGGCCCGCGTGCTGGCGGCAGCCGCCGAGCTCGGGTACGGCGGACCGGACCCGCGGGCGCGCTCCCTGCGCCGCGGTCGCTCCGGCGTCATCGGCGTGGTCATGGACGAGCGTCTGAGCGACGCGTTCCGCGACCCCGCGAACGTCCTGACGCTCGACGGCATCGCCGAGGTCGCCGGCGAGGCCAGTGCGTCCCTGCTGCTCGTGCGCAGCCCCCTCGACGACGAGCAGGGTGCCGGGCCGATCGTCGACGCCCCGATGGACGCCGTCGTCCTGGTCGGCTGCAACGTCCGGATCGACCCGGCGGTCGCCGTGCTCCGGCGGCGGCAGATCCCCGTCGTCGCGATCGAGGCCGACGACATCGAGGGTGCCGTCCCCGTCCAGCTCGACAACCGCGAGGCCTCGCGCCGAGCCGCCGCCTACCTGCGCGAGCTCGGGCACACGGCGGTGACGGTCGTGACGCTCCCGCTGGACGCCGATCGACGTCGGGGACCGATCGACGCCTCCCGCGAGGCCGAGGGCGTCGCGCACACCACGCTCGAGCGGCTCCGCGGCGTCCGTGGGGTGTACCCGGACGCGGTGGCGATCGAGGCCGCCGGCAGCTCGGTGGAGGAGGGTCGGATCGCCGCACAGACACTGTTCACCGGTGGGGGACCGGTCCCGACCGCCGTCGTGGCGCAGAGCGACCTGCTCGCGGTGGGGGTGATCTCGGCCGCGCTCGATGCGGGACTCCGGGTGCCCGAGGACGTCAGCGTGGTCGGGTTCGACGGCATCACCGTGGACGACAGCCTGCTGCACCGATCGCCGATCCGGCAGCTCACGACACTGGCGCAGCCGTTCGAGCAGAAGGGCAGGGCCGCCGCGCGTGCGGCCCTCGCGATGCTGGAGGGTGGGCAGCCGGAGCCTGCGGCGTTCCGGTCGGAGCTGCGGATCGGGGACACGACGGGGCCGGTGCGACGGGCGTGAGGTCGTACCGAGCGTGGGCAGCTCGGCACCGTCTGGTGTGTGCCCTGCTGGCCGGACTCGCAGTGGTGCTGTGCCTCATGCCGGCCTCGGTGCTCGTGATCTCGTTGTCCCTCGACAACTTCCCCGGCTACGCGTCACCGATCTTCGTGGTGCCGGTGGTGATGCTCTGCCTGTTCGGGAGCGGGTTCGTCTTCTGCGTGGTGTCGCTCGTCGTCGGCAGGTGCTCCCGAGGACGGTGACATCGCCGATGGACCGTCCCGCCGGTAGTCGCCCTGAGGGCCTCGACCGAAGCCCGCTCACTGTCCTAGGGCTTGGCGCCCTCGGCGGCGAGGTGGATGGCCTGTTGCATCCGCACGGAGACCTTCGCTGACATCGCCGTGGTGGGGTGCACGCC
>NZ_QKSM01000008.1 GCF_003234185.1 Curtobacterium sp. MCSS17_008 | reverse complement strand
TAGCGAGAGGGAAACGCCCGGTCACATTCCGAACCCGGAAGCTAAGCCTCTCAGCGCCGATGGTACTGCAAGGGGGACCTTGTGGGAGAGTAGGACGCCGCCGGACTCAACCTTCGCAACACCAGGAAACCCCTGACCATCACTGGTCAGGGGTTTTCTGCGTTCGGGCTCGCTCTGCCGGACACAGCGCTCCGCTGTCGTCATTGTGGTGCTCCTGCGTCCGTCCGGCCCGGTCGTGCACGGGGAAGGCGGAACGGTCGGCGCCGTGACGATCATGGTCCGCGCGATACGGGTTCGGCGAACCGGGATCGTCACCCGCCCCGGCAAGGACCGCGGTCCGCCACACGACCGGACGCAGGGGGTTGCGGTGTCCCGGTGCGGCGGCGGACGGGAGGCGCGGGTCGGGCTGGTGCCGGGCTTCCCGTCCGTCGGCGTGACGCGACCGTCTCGGTGATCCCGACGACGGGGCTGCCCCCGTCAGGACCCGAGTGCTGTCCGCAGGTACGGCGCGGTCCGGCTCGCGGCGGATGCCGCGACCTCGGTCGGCGTCCCCGCTGCGACGACGCGGCCGCCCTCGTCGCCGCCCGCCGGACCCATGTCGATGACGTGGTCCGCCTGGGCCACGACCGACATCACGTGCTCGACCACGACGACGGTGTTGCCCGCGTCGGTCAGACGCTGGAGTTGCTCCGTGAGGAGCTCGACGTCCGCCGGGTGCAGGCCCGTCGTCGGCTCGTCGAGCAAGTAGAGCGTGTGCCCGCTCCGCGCACGCTGGAGTTCGGTGGCGAGCTTGATGCGCTGGGCCTCGCCGCCGGAGAGCTCCGGAGCGGGCTGCCCGAGCCGGAGGTAGCCGAGGCCGACGCTGCGGAGGGCGTCGAGGGCGCGGGCGGCGGCGGGCAGGTCGGCGAGAGCCTCGCTGGCGTCGTCGACGGTCATGGCGAGGACGTCGGCGATCGTCGAGCCGTTCCGACGGACCTCGAGCGTCTCGGCGTTGTACCGCGCGCCGTGGCACTCCGGGCACGGAGCCCAGCTGCCGGGGAGGAACAGGAGCTCGACGGAGACCGAGCCCTCGCCCTGGCAGACCTCGCACCGGCCGCCCTCGACGTTGAACGAGAAGCGTCCTGCGGTCCAGCCGCGAGTGCAGGCGTCGTCCGTCGCTGCGAAGGCCTGGCGGACGGCGTCGAACATGCCCGTGTAGGTCGCGAGGTTCGAGCGGGGCGTGCGGCCGATCGGCTTCTGGTCGACCTCGAACACGCGGCTGACGATCGGGTGGTGCGTCGCGACCTCGGGGAGGACGCCGCCGACGAGCGAGGACTTGCCGGAGCCGGAGACGCCCGTCACGGCGGTCATCACGCCGAGGGGCAGGTCGACGTCGAGGCCGCCGCCGGTCGCTCCGCGTTCGGTCGCGCCGCGCAGGTTGTGCAGCGTCACGTCGCGGAGTTTGAGCGTGCCGACCGGCTGGCGCTGTTCGTGCACGACGGGCTCGGTGCGGGGCTGGAGGTAGCGCCGGGTCACGCTCTCCGACACCTCGGCGAGCCCCTCGGGCGGCCCGCTGTAGAGCACGCGTCCACCACCCGAGCCGGCACCCGGGCCGACGTCGACGATCCAGTCCGCCCGCCGGACGATGTCCATGTCGTGCTCGACCACGAAGACGCTGTTGCCGCTCGCGCGGAGGTCGTCGAGGACCTGCACGAGGGACTCCGAGTCGGCCGGGTGCAGGCCGGCGCTCGGTTCGTCGAGCACGTAGACCACGCCGAAGAGCCCCGACCGGAGCTGCGTCGCGATCCGCAGGCGCTGCGTCTCACCGGGGGAGAGCGTCGGCGTCGCCCGGTCGAGCCCGAGGTACCCGAGGCCGAGTCCGACGAGCACCTCGACGCGACTGCGTAGGTCGTGAGCGATCGACTGCGCCACCTCGGACCGCTCGCCGGACGTGACGCGGGACGTCGCCGGCTCGGGGTGCGTCAGCGTCGCGGCTGGGCGGAGGACCTCGGCGACCTCGGAGAGCGGCAGCGCGTTGAACTCGGCGATGTTCAACCCGCCGAACGTCACGGCGAGAGCCGCACGGGTCAGGCCGGAGCCGTGGCAGAGCTGGCACGGGCCGGACTCGACGAAGCGCAGGGCCTTGTTCCGCTGCGTCTCGCTCTGCGAGTCGGCGAGGGTGTGCAGCGTGTACTGCCGGGCGCTCCAGAAGCGTCCCTTGTACGGCTTCGCCACGCGGTCGCGCTTCGGGTGGACCTCGACGACGGGCTGCTCCTCGGTGAAGAGGAGCCAGTCCCGGTCCTCCCGCGGGAGCTCGCGCCACGGCCGGTCGATGTCGTAGCCGAGGACCGCCGTCACGTCGCGGAGGTTCTTGCCCTGCCAGGCGCCGGGCCACGCGGTGATCGCGCCCTCGCGGATGGACAGCGACGGGTCGTGCACCGCCGAGGCCTCGGTCACCTCGTGTGCGGTGCCGAGGCCGTGGCAGCGCGGGCACGCCCCGACGACGGTGTTCGGTGAGAACGAGTCGGAGTACAGCTGCTCCGCGCCCTCCGGGTAGGTGCCGGCGCGGGAGTAGAGCATGCGGACCGAGTTGCTCAGCGTCGTCAGCGTGCCGACGGTCGAGCGGGTGCTCGGGGCTCCGCGGGGCTGCTGCAGGGCGACGGCCGGGGGCAGGCCCGTGATCTCGTCGACGTGCGGGGTCGAGCCCTGCGCGATGAGCCGCCGGGCGTACGGGGCGACGGACTCGAGGAAGCGGCGCTGGGCCTCGGCGAAGACCGTGCCGAAGGCCAGGCTCGACTTGCCGGAGCCGGAGACACCCGTGAAGGCGACGATGCGGTCGCGGGGGATGTCCACGTCGACGTCCTGCAGGTTGTGCTCGCGGGCGCCGCGGACGCGGATGAACCCGTCGGACGACGGTGGCTGGTCGGCAGGGTGGAGCGAGGCGGGCATCCGTTCGAGCGTAGGCGGATCGGCCGTGCGCCGTTCCGGACGGGAGGCGCGGGCGTGCTGGTCACGTGCCTCCCGGCCGGTCGGTACGGTGGTCGTGGGGAACGGGGGATCGATGGTCGACGACGACGCGTGGTCGCCGCCGAGGCGGCGGAACGGCATCTGGTGGATCGTGGCGAGCGGGCTGTTGCTGCCCGCGGGATGGATCGCGTGGCTGCTCGTCGCGCTCGCCGGGTACAACGGGGTCGACGACTCGGACCAGTCGCTGGCGGCGCAGACGACGGGGAGCCTCGTCGTCACGCTCGTGTGTGCGGGGGTGCCGCTCGCCGGGGTGATCCTGCTGCTCGGGCAGCGACGGCGCGACCGGTCGGTGACGCTGGTCGGGCCGGTGGCGTGTGCGGTGTTCGTGGTCCTCGCGGTCGGGACACTCGGGTACCCCACAGCGCGCGTGGCGCAGAGCTGGGCGGCGGACGAGCACCAGCGTGCGCAGCCGCCGACCGCACTCGAGACGAGTCGGACGCAGGTGCAGGTGGAGCAGGACCTGGCGGAGGTCGGCCAGCGAGCCGTGCGCGCGCTGGGCGAGGACGTGCCCGCTGGGGAGGTCCTCCGGTACACGCGTGAGTGTCCACTGTCGAACCTGCAGCGGGGCACGCGGTACACGTGGGAGTGGTCCGTGACGTCTGTGCCGGAGGGCGAGCCGCGGTCGGAGGACGAGCGGGAAGCCGACGAACTGCCGGCGGACGAGGTCGAGCGTCGGGTGGCTCCGGTGCGCGAGGTGTTCCGCGACGCCGGGCTCCGCGACGCCGACCCGTACGGCTGGGACGTCCGCGGGCTCGGGGACGGATGGTTGGCGGAGGCGTACGCCGGCGTGACGAAGGTCTCCGGTGACGTGTCGCTCGAGACGCGGTGCTTCGCGGGTGGGCCCGGCGACGGGATCGGCGACGATGAGTGAGCCGCGTCCGGCGGGCGCCCCTCGTCGCCGGGCTCCGATCGGCGTCCGGGTCGCGCTCGCGGTGGCGGCGGCGTGCACCGCGTACGAGGTGCTCGCAGGGGCGCTCGTCGAGTGGACCGGGCTCGGCTTCCTGCCGCTGCTGCTCGTGCCGCCGCTGTACATCGTGGCGATCCTGCTGCTGATCTGGGTCGGTCAGCAGGGGTTCCGGCTGGCGAGGACCCTCGCGATCGTCGTGGGGATCGTGCTCGCCGTGTCGCTGCCGGTCGCGGTCATCGTGGCGATGGCGACATGGGACTGATCCCGCGGTCACCGGAGCGACCCGGGGGAGCCGACGCACGAGGAGGACGCATGGACGACGACGATCGGGCGGAGTGGACACCGCAGCGCGCGCCCCGCGGTGCGTGGATCGCCGGCAGTGTCCTCGCGTTCCTCGTCGGGTGGCTCGTCATCATCTGGGCCATCGCGACGACCGCGGCCCCGACCGTCGAGGAACGGGCCGACGTCCACGACCTCGCAGCGGCCTTCACCGTCGCCTGCTCGATCGCCGTCCTCGTCCCAGCAGCCGCGATCGTGTCCCTGTCGATCGGTGCACGACGCGGACGGACCGGCGCCGCCGCCGGTGTCGCCGTGTGCTTCGGGTTGCTCGCGATCGCCCTCTTGACGATGGTCCCCCTGGCCTTGCTGTCGATCGGCGAAGCCCGGGCGGACACGGCTCGCCGAGCGCAGCCGCCGACGGCGCTCGAGACCAGCCGGACGCCTGAGCGCGCTGAGGCTGAGCTCGTCGGCCTCGGGGCGCGGGTCGTCGGCGCTCTGGGCGCGGATGCCCCGAGTGACGATCAAGTGAGCGTGGACGTGCGGCCCTGCGTCCTGGACAACTTCGCTGACGGCGTCCTGGTCCACTACATCTGGCGAGGCGCCGCAGCCGACGAGTGGGACGACACACCGGTCGGTCAGGACGGGCCGGCCACACCGGCGGTGCGGTTCCTCGAGGGCGAGGGCTTCGAGGTCACCCGTGCGTTCCCTGGTGGCGGAGCAGCTCTGCTCGACCGTGATCAGCACATCTCGGCCGACGTGTACAGCGCTGGGAGGATCGTGCTGCGTTCGCCGTGCGTGGTCGACACCGACGGGTGAGGGATCCCACGCGCTGGGATGTTCCGTCCTGCAACGTCCGCTGAGTCCGTCCGGTCTGCCGCGGGTAGACCGGAAGGCATGAAGGTCGTCGGAGTCGAAACGTTCGGAGGGCCAGACGCCCTCGCCGTCCACGAGGTCCCGGAGCCGCACGCCGGCGAAGGAACCGTCCGCATCCGGGTGCAGGCGTTCGCCGTGAACCCCACCGACACCGGTGTGCGGGCGGGCCAGCGGGACTCGTCGAAGGCCTCGCCGCCGTACGTGCCGGGCATGGACGCCGCCGGGGTGATCGACGAGGTCGGATCCGGGGTCGACGGCTGGGGCGTTGGCGACCAGGTCATGGCGATGGCCCTGCCGCTGTCGGAGCACGGTGGGGCGTACGTCGAGTACCTCGTCGCACCGGTCGGCTCCTTCACGCGGATCCCGGCGGGCCTGTCGATCGAAGAGGCAGCGACCGTCCCGATGAACGGGCTCACCGCGCTGCAGATCCTGGCGCGGGCTTCGTTGTCGCAGGGTGGCACCCTCGCCGTGACCGGTGCCGCGGGGCTGCTCGGGAACTACGTCGTGCAGCTCGCGGAGCAGCGGGGCATCACGGTCATCGCCGACGCCGCGCCCAAGGACGAGGACCTCGTGCGCTCCCTCGGGCCGGACCACATGGTGCGGCGCGGCGACGGGTTCGCGGCAGCCGTGCGGGGCATCGTGCCGGACGGGGTCGACGCGCTCGCCGACGCTGCGGTGCAGCGGGACGAGGTCGTCGACGCGGTGCGGGACGGCGGGTTCTTCGCGGACGTGCGGGGCTGGGAGGGCAACGGGGCTCGCGACATCCGGTTCGAGCAGATCATGGTGTTCTCGGAGTACACGTCGTTCGACCTGCTCGAGGAGCTGCGGCAGGCGGTGGAGGACGGCATCCTCACGCCGCGGGTGGCCGAGGTGCTACCCGCGTCGCGCGCGACGGAGGCGCACGAGCGGCTCGAGGCCGGCGGAACGCGGGGGCGGTTCGTGCTCACCTGGTGAGCGCGAGTCGCTGACGCGACCACCGTTCGGAAGAAGCCCTGGACGGGAGGCGCGGTGCCAGCTGGCACCGCGCCTCCCGTCCGTCATGTGGTCGCGACGTCAGCCGCGGTCCGCGGCACTCGACGTGAACGCGTCGCGGGGGATGATCTGCAGCTCGGAGTCGGCGTACCCGCCGACGTAGAGTGTGCCGTCCTCCGGGTCGCGGTCGAACGACACCGGGTTCCGCACGGTCGGCACCGTCGCGTCGAGCTGCGGGCTGCCGTCCGACCGCAGCGACAGCTCCGCGATCTTGTTCGTGTCCGACAGTGCGGCGTAGATCGTGCCCGATGCAGCGTCGGCCTCGATCCAGAAGGCTCGGCCGGGCACGTCGACGCTGCCGAGCTTCTTCGGGTCGCCGCCGATGTCGTACGTGATGACGGCGTTGCCGCGCACGTCGCAGACCGCGACCCGGTCGTCGCCGATCGGGACGACGTGGCTGGGGCCCTCGCCGGCGGGCAGGGCAGCGACCAACTCCATGCTCTCCGCGTCGAAGACGAACAGCAGGTTCGCGCGGACGTCCACCGCGGCCACTCGATCGCCGACCGCGGTGATGCCGCCGGGCTGCGTGGGCTGGGTGAACCGCTTGACGACCTCGCCGTCGCGGATCGCGCGGACGGCGTGGCCGTGCTCCTCGGAGACGAAGGTGGTGTCGCCCACCCGGACCGCCTGGTGCGGCTGCTCACCGGCGGGTGTCGAGGACGTGACCTCAAGCGACGGCAGCGCGAGCTCGTACAGCTCGCCCGTGTCCTCGGCGGGGAGCAGCAGGGGGCCGTCCAGGCCGGCGAGGTCCATCATGCGGGCGGCGCCGGGCACGTCCTTGCCGGTCACGTCACCGGACTCGGTGTCGTACACGGCGAAGCGCTGCTGCTTCCGGGCGGCGAGGTAGACCTGGCCGACGGACGGGGCGACGGCGACACCCCACGGGTGGGTGTCCTCGGGCAGGTCGACGACCTGGCCGACCGGGGTCTGCTCCGGTTCCGGTGCTTCGCCGGGTTCGGCGGGACCGGAGAGCGGTGCGCCCTGGTAGCCCGTCGGGGCCGGCTCCGAGGGCTCGGCCGTCGGGTCCGACGAGGTGCTCGAGCAGCCGGCGAGAACGGCGACCGTCGCGAGGGAGGTCACGATCGCGGCGGAGCGCCGGAGGCGTGTGCGTGGGGTCGTCATCGAGGCCCTGTCTGTTCGGCCGGTCGCGTGGTGGGGCGCGGCAGCGGCGGTCGGCGGGTGGGAGGGGCCATGGTAGGCCGGTGCGGTCGATGGCGTCGGGGAGCAGAGCTCGCGCTCCTACGTTGCGTCGGTGCCGAGTGCTTCGAGGTAGTGACGAACGCGCACGAGGCTGCGACGCAGCAGCACGATCGCGATCGCGCCGGTGACGATCAACACCGCGATGAGGACGATCCGGAACCACGCCAACGAATCCGCGGACGCGAGGCTGATGACCTGCGACCCGATGATCCCGCAGTAGAGGAGGACGAACTGCGCCGTCGCGAGTGGGAGGGTGACGGCGAGCACTCGTGCGTGACCGGCGGCACGTGGTTCGAGCTCAGGGGCAACCGGCGCTCCCGACTGGATCGCCCGCTGGACGCCGCGCTTTTCGGCGACATCGAGTCCCGCGGTCGGTGCGCTCGTGAGGTTCCTCATCCGGAACTGCGTCACCATCGTCGATAGCGCTGCGCCAAGGCCGCCGACCGCCATCGCGCCGCCCAGGGTGAGGAGGAACACCTCGATCGGCCGCCCGCCGAAGCTCAGCCAGATCCCGATCGCGGCGCCGGCTACGGCGCCGGCCAGCGCGATCCAGGTCGCCCGGCGTGCGGCTCGACGGACGGCCTCGTGCAGTTGTGGATCCACAGCGGCAACAGTACGGCTCGCTTCGCGACAGCGACCGTGCAACTAGCATCGGCCGCGTGAGCAACGATGTGGCCCCTGGGCGGTACCGGCACTTCAAGGGCGGGGAGTACGAGGTGGTCCTCGTGGCGAAGGACGTCGAGACCGAGGAGTCGGTCGTCGTGTACCAGGCGCTGTACGGGGAGCGTGGGCACTGGGTGCGGTCGCTCGAGGACTTCACGTCGCACGTGTCCCGCGACGGCTACGAGGGTCCGCGCTTCATCCGTCAGCACTGACTGTCGTCGTCCGGGGACGTCGCCCCTGACGGCGCCGTCACCACCGATCTAACGACGGCGGTGGACCGGTGACGGACGGGAGGCGCGGTGCTGGCCGGTGCCGTTCCTCCAGTCCGACCGTGGTCGCCTCGTAGGCTCGGCGCATGTCCGTCCACCGACCACCCTTCGATCCGGCCGCCCTGACGGTGCGGCAGCTCCTCGCCTCCTCTGTGGCGGTCATCGACGAGCTGCTGCGGCGCGGGTTGATCCGGACGCGGAACTCGCCGCTCGGAGACCTCGCGGAGAGCCTCGCGCTCCGCGCGTACGGCGGCGAGCTCGCGCCGAACTCAGAGAAGAGCTTCGACCTGTGGGTTGCTGACGGGCGGCGGCTGCAGGTGAAGGCGCGACTCGTGCGGTTCGGCGACAAGCGGTCGCAGACGTTCTCGGCGTTCCGGTCGTGGGATTTCGACGCCGCGTTGTTCCTGCTGTTCGATGCGACGACCTACGACCTCTCGTGGGCCCGCGAGGTCGACAGGTCGGAGACCGAGGCACTCGGACGGCGCGTGGAGCACACGAACTCGTACGCGATCCTGGTACGGCGAGTGCAAGGGGCTGGCATCGACGTCACCGATCAGGTAACGGCAGCGTACGAGGGGATCGACGGTCCTGTGGACGACCACGCCGTGGTCTGAGAGCGACTGATCCGCGACGCCGCGGCTATCCGCCCGGCCCGACCGCGGCCAGCTGACGGACGGCAGATCCGGTGCCGGCTGGCACCGAGCCTCCCGTTCGTCCTCACACTGCCGCGTCGTGAGCTCGCGAGCACTGCGCTGCTCGTGCAGCGCAGTGCCGTCAGAGGCGTCGATGCGTGCACGATGTTCAGCGGAGGATCCGAGCGCCGGATCAGAGCTCGTTCGGTGGCACTGAGGCGGGTGCCAAATACACGGAGGTGGGGCCACACCTTGAGTCCGAGGCGATCCTCCATCCAAGCGGACATGCACTCGCCGTCGTCCGGGTGCAGTGAGGAGCCCCTAGACGCGTAGTCCGTGGCGCGACCCATCGGGAGCTGCGCTGTTGTACTGCGGTGCCGTCTTCGAAACGTCAGTCGAGGAAGTACGCCGCCGACTTCTCATCGGAGTCGAGGATGTCTGACGGGGATACGCCGACGTGTTCCGCGAGCGCGATCGAACCTGCGAGCGCGACCTCGACCTCCGGCTCGAACGCGCGGTCGAGGACTTCAACGTACGTCGACGTTGCCGACCTGATCTCGTCGACCAGGAGTGCCTGCTCTCGGGAGAGCCGTTCACCGAGCGCTCGTTGCTCGTCGGCGTACTGCTCGAGCAGCCTCGCTTCTTGCTGAGCCAGCGAGTCGGCCACCGTCTTGTACATCACGGTGCCCACCGTGTTGCCGAGTACGGCGCCGAGGATCGGGATCGGGATGAGCGCCTGACCGACGAGTGAGGAAACCGTGCTGACGGCCGCGTCCAGCGAGACCATTTCAGCTCGCTCGATGAAGTCCACCTCCGTGAGCGCTCCGGCGCGGAACTCGTTCGCCAACTCGGCGATGCCGAAGCTTGCTGTGACGAGCGAACTCGCCACAGCGGCGGGCGCCGCGGCGAGGTTGGTCAAGGTGTACACGCTCGCACCGCGAACGCCGCCCTTCACCACGCCGATTCCCGACTCCTCGAGGACCTCAACCCAGTCCTTCGGGGAGAACTGTGCAATCGGCTTCCCGGCACGGCGCTTCGCGACGACCGCCAGGACGAAGGTAGTGGCTCCTTCGACAGCACCAGCGGCGACTGTGACCTTCGCGCCCTCGCTCAAGGACGCCCTTGCTGCGGCGGAAGCGGCAGCACGCTGTGATCGACCTGTTTCGCGCAGTGAATCCTTCTCGCCCTCGAGCGTTGCGGCGTACTCGCCCCGCTGAACGTCCGCGTATTCGAGTCTGGAGGGTTCGAGAGAGTCGATGCTGGCGCGTCCTGTGCCGAAGAACGCCTGGACGCGCTGCCAGTCCTTGAACGACGGCCCATCGCCCGCCCCAGAAACGAGTCTGCTGGCGTCCGCTGCCGGCATGTCGTGCAGCAGGCGGATCCTCGCGTAGTGATCCGCGGGGACCTGGTACTTCCCACCGTTCCGGATGAAGTCGGGGTACCTGTCAAGGTGCTCCCCGATCGCCCCGAGACCGAGGCGACCACCGGCCGCCACGAACTTCTGCTGAATCTCGACGCCCTGCCGGAGCAGATCGACCGGGCCGTTGTCGTTGACCCACTCGTAGACTCGCTCGTCCCCGTTGATGCGGGCGCGAGCATTGCTGACGCCAACCTCGGCGACCTCCGCAATGAAGCCGTGCATCCCCTTCACCCCGCCCCGATTGCGAGCGACGACTTCGAGGTCGATGCTCCGTAGCGCTGCGTCGACCGTCTTGAGCGCCGCTGCGAGGTCGTCCCCGTGGCGTGCCAGGCGATCGAACAGCGAGTCGAGGCGGAGTTCGTTCAGGTGGTTCACCCACGCGGCGACGGCCTGTTCCTGCGTGCGCTTCGCAGTGTCAGCGGCTCGCTCAGTCATCAACGGAACGCGGGACGATCCTTGTCCCGAGAAGGGCCGCGCACGACGTTGCCGTGTTGACGAGCGCTGCGAGACATGACTGATCAGCCTGCGACAGCGCGGCGAAGTCCGCGCCGAACGCTCCGAGCGAGCGCGTGTAGTTGTCGCGGAGGAGTTCGCGGATCGATGTGCTGCGGTCGAGGAGGTCCTCGATCTGCACCTCGAGCGCCCGAACGGCCGCTGTGTTCTCCTGGAGTGCCAGCAACGCCTGGTGCTTCGCTTCCCGCGTCTCTGACTTCTTCTTTGTGAAGAGCACGATCGAGGTGAGGAGTGCGGCCCCGGCAACGGTCCAACCAATCGGACCCGCTAGTGCGAGGAGCGCTCCGCCCATCGCGGTGCCACCCCCGCCAGCCGCGAGGGCTCCGCCGCCCAGCCAGGCGAGTGCCGCATTGGTGGCCGCAGCACCCGAAAGCGTCGAGATCGCAGTCCCGGTGGAGGCAGCACCGAAGGTGGTCGCGGTCCACATCGCTGCTGCAGGCGCCAGGCTCGCGACGGCAGCTCCGGCGCTGATGCCGGCGCCCGCTCGGAGCGCCGACGCCCTCGCTGCTTCGAGGTCCTTCCGCGCGAACTCCTCGGCGTTGAGGAACGCAGTCCGGTTCAACTCGACCCCCTCGAAGGCCGCCCCGAAGGACTTGGGAGTGTTGGCAATGCTGTTGACGACGTGCTCGACGAGTTCGAGGAGGTCCACCGAACGCTCACGCTGCCGGAGGAGTGCGAGACCCTTATCCGTCATCGACGTGTGGGCGGCGTTGTAGTCGACGGTGGCACGCTCGTACGGATCTTCTTCCGGGGTGATCCGAGCTTCGATGGCCTCCTCGGCTGATCCTCTCCAAGACCGCGCCTGGCTGGCCACGCGGGACGAGGTGTCGCGCGCGGCCTGACCCACGGTGTCGAGGGTTCTGGAAAGCCCCTGCTTCAACTTTTCGGGGTCGAATGGTTGCGCCAACATCACTCCTGCGTTCGGTTGGTCCGGATCATCGAGAAGGTAGCGGAAACGAGAAGCATCCAGGACGGAGACGACGGCGCGGTAAAACCGATGACGCCCCACGAGCCCGTCGGTCAGCGGCTCGGGCGAGGCGTTCCGAGGGAGCCGACCCAGAGCCCGTCGCGCGCCCGCGTCATACCGACGTAGAGCTCGCGCCGGTCGAGCTCCCGACGCTCGCGGTCCGCGACGGACTCGGTCTCCGGGGCGTCGGCGATGAGCTTCGCCGGCACGTGCGGCAGGAGCACCTGCTTGAACTCAAGGCCCTTCGCCCGCTTGATCGTGCCGACGCGGATCTGGTCGGAGCTCTTGCCCGCGTAATCCTTCAGCGACACCGACGCCACACCCGCTCCGTCGAGCAGCGCCCGGACCTTGCCCGCCTGCAGGTTGGTGGCGGTGAGGATGCCGACGTCGCCTCGACCGGTGCCCACGAGTCGGAGGACCTGTTCGACGCGAGCGAGCAGCGCCGCGTCGTGGTCTGCTCGGTTCGTGAAGTGGTGCAGACCGGGTTCCTCGCCCGACCGGATGACGTCCGAGATCGCATCACCGACGCCGTCGACGCCCTCGATGTCGACGAACTGGTCGTCGGCCACCATCTGCTTGGCGAACTCGAGGATCTCGGCAGTGTTCCGGTGGTTCACGTCGAGGACGACTCCGCGTCCGGCGAGGCTGATGCCGACCTCGCCGAGGGTGTAGCCACCGGGGTAGATCGTCTGCTGGCCGTCGCCGATCAGGGTCAGCCCGTCGGGTCGATCGCCGACGAGCGCGTGCAGCAGCGACACCATCGCGCACGACAGGTCCTGGGCCTCGTCGACGATCGCCGCGTCGTAGCGGTCGAGGGGGAGCTCGCGCACCGCGTCGCGGGCGAGCAGCACCGTGTCCTCAAAGTCGCACACGCCCCGCTGCCGCAGGTTCGTCGTGTACGCCTCGTAGAGGTCCCACACTGCCAGCCGCACGTCGACGGGCAGCGCGTGCTTCCGCCCGACGCGCGCCAGGTCCGCGTACTCGTCGAAGTGCGTCAGTCCACGGCCCTTGATGACGTAGGCGATCTCGTCCTCCCAGTATCGGCGCGTAAAGCGAGCCGCCTTCAACGGACTGGAGGCGCTGATCACGTTCCATGCGTCGGAGAACGCGCGCTGCGCCTCCAGGGTGTCGACGCGGAACGCGACTCCGCGCTCCTTGAGGAGGCGGTTCGCGAAGGCATGGACGTTGACGAAGTCGACGCGGTCGACCATGTCGGGGGCGAGTCGCTCGAGCAGTGACTCGAGGACCGCGGGGAGGGTGCGGATGTAGGTGGTGAAGAGGACGCGACCGCCCGTCGCGCGCGCGAGGTAGGCGGCGCGGTGCAGGCCGACCACGGTCTTGCCGGTGCCCGCGGCGCCGCGGATGCGTGCTGGTCCGTTGAAGTTGCGGCGGACGAGCCGCGCCTGTGCGGGGTCGAGGAAGGCCATCCAGTCCTCGATGGGCGCTTCGAGGACGCCGTCGAGGAGCCGCTCGACGACCTCGTCGTCGAGCGGCTCGACCGGGGGAGTCTGCTGGCGTGGGAGGACCGGTGCGGGGACGACGAGCTGCGGCTGGGGCTCCGAGGTGCTGCCGATCACGGGGAAGTGCTGCAGGAGTGCAGCGAGGACCTGGTCGACGCGCTCCGAGGAGAGCCGGGCGCCGCGCTTCGTGATGTGACCGATGACGTCGTGGACGCCGAGGACGTCGACCGACGCGACCTGCGCGTGCATCCTCTTCTGGCCAGCCAGGGCTGCGATGGCGTGGACCTCGCCGGGCGCGAGCCCGATGTCGGTCAGGGCCGCTTCGGTCGAGTACGCGAGGTCGGCCAGGCGGGCGATGTCGTCGGTGACGTCCTCCTGGCCGCGGGTGATGCGGTCGTTGTGCACGGCGACGTCTCGCCAGGCCTTCGTGTCGACGATGAAGACGCCGGCGCGCCCGACGACGACCATGTCGACCTGCGCGGTGCGGCTGCCGGGCCAACGGCGGTCGGCGAGGAGGTGGTAGCCGATGCCGGCGAGTGGAGCGAGGACCTTTGCGGTCGCACTCTCGGTGCGCTCGGCGATCTCGAACCGCGCGGCACGTTGGTCGGCTTCGTCGGCGCGGCGGCGGTGTTCGGCTGCGAGGCCTCGTTGGCGGCGGGCTTCGGTGCCTGCCGATTCTCCGGCCATCGTCATGGTGCGTTCCCACGGGGATCTTGCTCGTGGCACCGGGCGTCTTCCCCTGGGCGTGCGGTGCTGAATCATCCTCGTGGTCGGGGCGAGGTGGGCGCGAGCACCTGTTCTGGGGTGTTCGCACTCGTGTCGGGCACTGCATCGCCACTCCGTTGCCATCGGTCGCGCGGCGAGGAGCTGCGTTCATGAACAGCCGCGCTGCTACCGTCGCAACATGGCGGACGAGGGACTTCAGGACGAGCTACGAGCGTTCGTGAGCGAGCGGGAATGGGGACAGTTCCATTCGGAGGCAAATCTCGCGAAGAGCATCTCGATCGAAGCCGCGGAACTGCTCGAGTGCTTCCAGTGGGACGACAACGGAGACCGGGAGCGCGTGCGACGCGAACTCGCCGATGTGCTCACGTACTGCTTCTTGCTCGCAGACCGCCTCGGCGCGTCGCCCGAAGAGCTGATGCGCGAGAAGCTCGCCATCACCAGGGACAAGTACCCGATCGAGCGATCGCGGGGACGGAGCACCAAGTATGACCAGCTTTGAGGTCGAGCGGCTTCCGTTGACGCGGCACCATCTCCGGTCGTGGCGACTGGATAACCGCCGTTTCGTCAACTGGCCGGTGGTCTACATCCTCGATGACGGGAAACGGGTGTACGTCGGCGAGACGTCGAATGCCGCCGTGCGGATGCGGCAGCACCTCGATTCCCCCGAACGCGGGACGCTGAAGGCAGTCCGCCTCGTCCTCGACGACACGTTCAACAAATCAGTCTGCCTCGATCTCGAGTCGCAGCTCATCGCCCTCCTCGCGGCGGACGAGAAGTTCACCGTTCTGAACAGTAACAAGGGGATCGTCGACGCCGATTACTACGACCGGACGAGGTATCGGGACACGTTCCAGGAGATCTTCGACGAACTCCGCAAGCAAGATGTCTTCACGCGCAGCCTTCCGGAGATTGAGAACCGCGAGCTCTTCAAGCTCTCGCCCTACAAGGCCTTGAACCAAGATCAGGCACTTGCGGTGGAGGACATCCTGGAGGGGCTCTTCGAGGACTGGGATCACGAAGCAGCGGCACCCATCACCGTGCAAGGAGACCCGGGGACTGGCAAGACGATCGTCGCCGTGTACCTGCTCAAGCTGCTGCGCGACCTCAGGCTCGGCAGGGACCTGGGGGAGGCGGAGAGCGACGTGCTCTTTGCTGACTTCTTCACCGAGGAAAACCATCATCGACTCGAAGATGCCCGCCTCGGACTCGTTGTTCCGCAGCAGGCGCTGCGGGCCTCTCTCAAGCGCGTGTTCGCGAAGACGCCGGGGCTCGACAAGACGATGGTCCTGACCCCGTTCGAGGTCGGGAAGAGTGACGAGCCGTGGGACCTGCTCGTCGTCGACGAGTCGCACCGCCTCAACCATCGCGCCAATCAAGCGTCCGGCATGCAGAACAAGAGCTTCGGGGAGATCAACGAGAAGTTGTTTGGTGCGGACGCCGATCACTTGACCCAGGTGGACTGGATCCGAGCGCAGAGCCGTCACCAGATCTTCCTAATCGACGTGAACCAGAGTGTCCGGCCCGCTGACCTTCCGCAGCACACTCAGAAGGCGCTCATCGCTGAGGCCGACGCCGTGGACCGAAACTACCCGCTCCGGACGCAGATGCGCGTCCGAGGAGGGGCCGACTACGTGTCCTTCGCTCGGTCGCTGTTGAGCGCCATGCCGCGCAAGCGGGAGGATTTCGGCGATTACGACCTGCGGCTGTTCGACGACCTCGGCGAGATGCACGACGCGATCCGCACTCGAGAAACAGAGGTTGGGCTTTCCCGCCTCGTCGCGGGGTACGCGTGGGAATGGAAGAGCAAGAACGATCCCTGCGCCTACGACATCGAACTCGATGGGCAGCGCCTGCGGTGGAACCAGACGCAGAAGGACTGGATCACGTCTCCCGGTGCCATCGACCAGGTTGGGTCGATCCACACTGTGCAGGGATACGACCTCAACTACGCCGGCGTCATCATCGGTCCGGACGTGCGCTTCGATGAACGGGTCCAGCGCGTCGTGTTCGACCGTGCCAATTACTTCGACAAGAAGGGCATGGAGAACAACCCGCGTCTCGGCATCGAGTACTCAGACGACGATGTCCTCCGCTTCGTGAAGAACGTCTACAGCGTCCTGATGACGCGTGGCGTCCTCGGCACCTACCTGTACGTGGTTGATCCGGGGCTGCGTGAACGTGTACGGGCGGTCCTCCAGAACCGATCCGAACCCTGAGTGAAGGAGTTCCTCCCGCTACCGATCAGCCGTGGCGTTGATCGGCGTGAGCGTTTCAGGCTGCAGCATGCGCTATCGCAGCCTCGAGCGCGTCCTCGCTCGCGATCCGGATCCCGTACTGCGTCGCCTTCCGCGCCTTCCCAGAGAGGCTACTCACGTCGGCTGCGATGAGAAGGGTGGTCTTCTTGGTGACCGCTCGGGCCGTCCGGATGCCGAGCCGCGCCAGATCCGCCTCGATGGTGTCCCTCGGACGGCGCATCTCTCCGGTCAGGACGACGAGGCTCGAGCCGTCCAACTCGAGTTCCTGACCATCGTCAGGCTCCGATGACGGGGCCGTCTTCTTCGAAGGCGAACCCTGCATCGCGAGCGCGATGCTGGGTGCTCCGATGTCGAGCAGGGTGCCTACGGTCGCGATCTCGAGACCTTCTTCCTCGGTCAGGACGGCGTCCGACCAGGCCGCCGCGACGAGATCGGCGAAGTAGCGATCGTGTAGCGCAGACCGAAGACGACCACGGCTCCGCCGAGCACGATGAAGATCCGGGTCGCCGACGGCTGCGGGCGGCGGCCGCCGACGGGGGGGAGGAGTCCTACGATCGTTCGGGTGAGCAGCGATGTGACCGCTGGGCGGTACCGGTACTTCAAGGGCGGGGAGTACGAGGTGGTCCTCGTGGCGAGGGATGCCGAGACCGAGGAGCCGGTCGTCGTCTACCAGGCGCTCTACGGCGAACGTGGGCACTGAGTCCGTTCGCTCGCTGACTTCACGGCGCACGTGTCGTGCGACGGGTACGACGGCCCGCGATTCCTCCGTGTCTCTGGCTGATCGTCGCGGGTTGATCGTTCCCGGACGCTGACGCAGCGTTCGTCTTGGTTGAGTGCAACGCAACGGATCCCGAAGGGCGCCTCGGTCGTTGCAGCCGAAGGACCTCGAGGCCGAGGGAGCGCGAGCGTCACGATCACGAACCAGACGACGACCGTGTCACCGGTCTCACCCGTCGCGACTTCCGGCGATCGGGCTGGTGCAGCAGTGACGAGGCCGGGCAGGTGGACGGCTCGACCGGTTATGGACGAGGTCGCGACGGCGACGAAGCAGATGGTCGTGAGGACGATCGCGCTTCCGATCATCGATGTGAGCAGCGCGAGGCCCGCGCGGATAGCGATCACGGTCGGGACCCGCCCCTTGGCGTGAACCACCAGGAGGTGAAGCTCGCGCTCAGGGCGACGATGGCGGCCATACAGACCGCGCCGTTCAGCACATCGCCCGCCGCGAGCATGACGGCGAGGGGGATCGAGGCGATGACGAGCGGGGCAGTTCCGCGCTGTCGCTCGGGGAGCGCTCCGCTCCTCGCGATCGACCTGTCGCGCGTCTTCGGTCCTGCGTACGAGAGGACCCTCCTTCCATCGATCCGCAGTGCCTCCGGAGGTGGTTCTTGGGTTCTCGTTGTACGAGATGACCCGGGTGCGCCGCTCACATCAGGGCGCAGCTTGGCAGGGAGTCGGGCACCTCGACCGCTTCGAGATCGCTCGAAACGAGGACGGCGTGGATGGTGGGGCGGTCCCCGCCGACGATCACCGATCGGTCGTAGACGTCAGCGGTCACCGACCACCGACGATGGTCCGGGTACCAGCGCATTGGCCCGCGGCCGACGTCCACGGTGAGCTCAGCGACGTCGTCGCCCGTCGCTCGGACGAACCAGAGCTCTCGTCCGTCCGGTGGGAACACCCCCGCGAAGCCGGTCGCGGGGAGCGAGGTGTCCGCGTGCCCAGCCCAGAAGCCGAAGACGATGCTGTCCCGGCCGCCGTCGAGCGCACGGAGAAGCGGAGCGGCCACGGCCCAGGGGAGGTCGCCCGTCGCAGTCTCGATGTCGGGGTCCTTCGACAGGCAGTCAGCCCAGCGGACGTCCGGCGTCACGGGGCGACCGAGTGCCTGCGACCAACTCCGCGGTCGTGCTCCGTTCGACGTGACGGGGAAGAACACCCGCGCGTACGACGGGAACGCAGGCGCGTGGGCCCTGATCGTCCGGCTCGATGGCTCGACGCGACCGCGTTCCAGATCGGTCCACGCCTGCTGCTCCGGCGTCATGTCCGGAGCTCCGCGCGGAACCCGTAGGTTGCGGTGTCGAGGACGACGTCCGCCCCGGTGCTCACCTGCCAGTGGGCGTGCAGGACGACGAGGACGGCGCCGGCTTTCCTCAAGTCCGACCCCTGGAGCGCAAGGACGAAGCTGTCACCTTCCGAGCCGTTGTACCGACAGACGGGACTGTCATCGGTGCACGGCACCTCGAACCCCGAGTCGGACTGTGGTGGCGCGGTCTCGTCTCTCCGCTGGTCGTACATCACAGCGATGAGCTCGGCGGGGCGAGGCCCTGCGGTGAGCTCCAACTGCGCGAGGGGTCCTGTATGTACGCGCGGGAGCGAGGGCCAGAGTTCGGATTCGTCCGCGTCTGCGTCGTCCCAGCCGTCTTCCCGGAGCCATTCCCAGTCGACGGGCTGCAAGACAACGCCGCCCACTCGCAACTGCGGCGGCCCCGGGGGAGGAGCCTGCAGCTCGACCAGCGCGTCCTCGGGGCTGTGCTCGACAGGCGCGCACCCGGCGGAGACGAGAGCAAGAGTCGGGCCGAGCAGTCCGAGCGCAACCGTTCTGCGGCTCAGCACCCGAAGCGCTTCTCCGGGCTGGCGGTCGCCGTGGTGTACGTCCTGCCCGACTCGATCGAATAGTGCGAGGAGTACCCGCGGTAAGACTGCGTGCCCCAGCCTGAGCAACGCCAGTGCGGATGCGCGTCCTGCGAGTTGTTCGCGCCCGTTCGGGACGAGGTGTCGGACTTCATGGACTCCCAGATGACCCAACCCTTCTTCTGCAGGATGGTGGTCACGCCGACCTTCGAAACCGCGCGCTTGCACTTGGTCCGCCCGTGCACCGAGGCATCGCTCCCGCTCTTGTGGGCGTAGTCCGTCGTTCCACCACAGCCCGCGGGGCTGACCCCGCGCGTGCCGTTCTCGGCTCCGAGTGGTGCTGAGATCGCTGGCAGGTCCTCCAGAGATTCCCTCGAGGTCGCGACGCTCGATGCTGCCGCGGGGAGCGCATGAGCGACGAGCAGTGCGGCGGAGACGAAGACGGTCGCAGTGATGCGCACGTGGTGAGCAAGCATTTTTCCTCCAGTTGGGTTGGTCTGACTCGAACGTAACATCTGAAATGGCAGCTGTCCGCGCTCGCGAAAAGGCGAGCTGTCGGCCCCCACCCCTAGGCTCGGAGCGCACCAGACGACACCGGGGAGCCCATGCAGATCACCACCGACCGTCAGGTCCTGCTCAGCCCGAGCGACCTCAGCACGTGGGCGACCTGCGAGTGGGCGTTCCTCCGTCGCCTCGACGCCAAGCTCGGCCGCGGCGGCCTCCTGCCCGACGAACACGACAACATGCTCGAGCGCACCGGCCGCCTGGGGGACCAGCACGAGCTCGACTACCTCGACATCCTCAAGCAGACGCGCGATGTCATCGAGTTCGACCGACCCGCTCCGCGCGACTACAAGACAGCAGCGCAACAAGCGTTAGACGCCTTCAACAACGGCGCCGACGTCGTCTACCAACCGACCTTCCACGAGCCGCCCACCCCACAGCACCCGGGCTTCATCGGCTTCGCGGACTTCATCCTCCGCAACAACCAGGGCGAGTACGAGGTCTACGACACCAAGCTCGCCCGCCACGCCAAGATCAGCGCCCTGCTCCAACTCGCCGCGTACGCCGAGCAGATGCAGGCGCACGGCATTCCCACCGGCGAGCAGGTTCACCTCGTCCTCGGCGACCGGACGACGACGACGCACGACCTCGCCGACATCGCCCCGGTGTACCGCACGCAGCGTGCTGAGCTCGAACGGGTGATCGCCGAGCGGATGCAGGAGCACGAGGAGCTGCAGTGGGGCGACCCCCGCTACTCCAGCTGCGGCCGCTGCATTATCTGCCAGACCCAGGTGCAGCGGCACCGTGACCTGGTCCTCGTCGCCGGCATGCGCCTCGACCAGCGCACGAAGCTGATCCGGCAGGGGGTGCGGACGATCGACGACCTGGCGGATCGCACGGCGGCCGTGCCCGGCATGTCGCGATCCACGCAAGATCGGCTGGTGCGTCAGGCGCGCCTCCAGACCGAGACGGAAGCCGAGCAGCAAGCAAGTGACGCCAAGAAGGGAGCAGCCAAGCCCCGCTTCGAACTCCACGACCCCCGCGCCCTCGACGCGATCCCGGAGCCCGACCCGGGCGACGTCTTCTTCGACTTCGAGGGCGATCCCCTGCACACCGAGGACGGCGTGCACTGGGGCCTCGATTACCTGTTCGGCCTGGTCGACGACCGCGCCGAGTTCACCGCCTTCTGGGCGCACACCATCCGCGACGAGCGGCAGGCGCTGGTCGACTTCCTCGCCTTCGTCAAGGAACGTCGCGCGCAGCACCCGAGCATGCACGTCTACCACTACGCGGCGTACGAGCGGACGCACCTGCTGTCCCTCGCGGCCCGGCACGGCGTGGGGGAGGACGACGTCGACGACCTGCTCCGCGCGGGCGTCCTCGTCGACCTGTACCCGATCGTCCGCAAGGCCCTGGTCGTCGGCAGCCACAGCTACTCGATCAAGAAGGTCGAGCCGCTGTACATGGGCGAGGACCTCCGCCTGAGCGATGTCACGAACGCCGCCGACAGCATCACCGCGTACGTCGAGGCCATCGAGGAACTCCGCAACGGCAACCCCGCCACGGGTCAGCGCATGCTCGACCAGGTCGCCGACTACAACGCCTACGACTGCCGCTCCACGCTGCGGCTCCGCGACTGGCTGCTGTCGCTCCGGCCCCCGCGCACCGAGGAGCCGAGCGAGGAGCCGATCCTCCCGCCGATCCCCGTCGAGCGCGAGCCGAACCCCGTGTACACGGCGCTCGCCGCGCAGATCGCGGACGTCGACCCCCTCGACCGCGACGCCGACCAGACAGCCCTGGCGCTCGCCGCCGCCGCGATCGACTACCACCGCCGCGAGGCCAAGACCTTCTGGCAGGATCACTTCGACCGCCTCCGCAACCCCGTCGACGACTGGGCCGACACCCGCGACGTCCTCGTCGTCGAGCGCGCGTCCGTCGAGCGGGACTGGGACACGCTGCCGCGTGCCCGCTCGCAGTCACGAGAAATTCGCTTGTCGGGGACGCTCGCGCCCGGTTCGCGGATCCGGCCGGGAGGCACGCCTCACCTCGTCTACGACGACCCACTCCCGCCGTCGGTCACCGCTCCTGCGCCGGGTTCGAAGGGCGCGTCGGCTCGCGCGATCGTGCTGGAAGCGGCCGACAACGGCGACGCGTTCGAGGTCCTGGTGAAGGAGAGCCTGCCGGTCGGCGGCGGGGAGCCGCACTCCGACTTCCCGGTCGCCCTCGCGCCGGCCGCCCCGCCGCGGGCGAAGCCGCAGCCCGAGGCGATCGCCGAGTGGGGACAGGAGGTCCTCGACGCCCTGCCAGAGATGCTGCCCGATCCGGCGCTCGACCTGCTCCGTCGAGTGCCACCGCGCGGCCCGCTCGCTCCCGTGACCGGGGACGACACCGTCTCCGCGGTCGTCACGACACTGCTCGGGCTCGACCGGTCGTACCTGGCGATCCAGGGCCCTCCCGGCACGGGCAAGACCTACGTCGGGTCGAACGTCGTCGCCCGGCTCGTCCGCGAGCACGGCTGGCGCGTCGGCGTCGTCGGCCAGTCCCACGCGACCTCGGAGAACTTCCTGTCCTCGGTCGTCCGCGCCGGGGTACCCGCGGACCGCGTGGTGAAGGTGCCGAAGTCCGGTGCGACTGAGGACGAGCTCGAGGCCGCCGCGTGGACTCCGGTGAAGAACAACGCGGCCGTCTCGGCGTTCCTGGCGTCGTGCGCCGAGACCGGCACCGGGGGAGTCGTCGGCGGGACGGCGTGGACCTTCGCGAACGAGGGCACGATCCCGCGGCGCTCCCTCGACCTGCTCGTGGTCGACGAGGCCGGGCAGTTCTCGCTCGCGCCGACGATCGCCTCTTCGATCGCGGCGCAGCGCCTGCTGTTGCTCGGCGATCCGCAGCAGCTCCCGCAGGTGTCGCAGGGATCGCACCCGGAGCCGGTCGACCAATCGGCGCTCGGCTGGCTGGCGGACGGCGAGCACGTGCTCCCGCCGGAGTTCGGCTACTTCCTCGCGCACACGCGGCGCATGGAGCCCGCGCTGACCGCCTCGGTGTCGGGCCTGTCGTACGACGGGCAGCTGACGTCGATCGTGAGTGGGCGGCACCTCGACGACCTCGACCCGGGCGTCCACCCGGTGCCGGTCGTGCACAGCGGCAACACGACGTCGTCCGAGGAGGAAGCAGTCCGAGTCGTCGAACTCGCGCAGAGCCTGATCGGCCGCCGGTGGGTCGACGGCGAGGTCGAGCGCCCGTTGACCGACGAGGACGTCATCGTCGTCGCGCCGTACAACGCGCAGGGGGCCCTGATCCGCGAGGCCCTCGACCGCGCCGGACTCCGCGGCACCCAGGTCGGCACGGTCGACATGTTCCAGGGGCGCGAGGCCGTGGTGTCGATCACCTCGCTGGCGGCCTCGAGCGCGGCGGACATCCCGCGCGGCCTCGACTTCCTGCTCATGCCCAACCGGCTCAACGTGGCGCTGTCCCGGGCGCAGTGGGCGGCGTACCTCGTCTACTCGCCGGCGCTCACCACGGGGCTGCCGCCGTCGATCAGCGGGCTGTCGCTGCTGTCACGGTTCATCGAGCTGGTCGAGCCGCGCCGCTGACGATTCCGGTTCGCGATCGCCGCGGACCACGAACCGGGATCGTCAGCCGCGGATCGAGGTCAGCAGGTCGGCGATGCCCGCCGTCGCCAGGGTCGCGACACCCCAGACGACCGGCGCGACGAGCACGGCGCCGATCAGCAGCCCGAGCAGCGGTCCGGGCGACGGACGATCGGCAGCGGGCAGACGCCGCCGCCGCTGGACGAGAACGATCGCGACGACGGCGACCACCAGGACGTACACAGCAGCGACCGCGAGTGCGGTGAGTGTCAGCATCGAGAGCTCCTCCCCAGCTCGGTGCGAGAACGCCAGGCTAGCCCTGAGCGGGGTCCCCGTCGTCGGTGCCCTCGGCGGGGATCTCGCCGCGCATCTGCGCCCGGATCCCGGCGAGCACGTCGGCGTGCAGGAAGTTCGCCGCCTCGGCGCTGGTCGGGTCGACGACGATGCCGAACTCCTCGGGCACGGCGGTGACGAGCTCCGCCATCCGGACGGGACGGGCCTCGGTGCCGGGGACGCCCTCGGTGAGCTCGGCGGGGTCCGTGAAGACCGGCACGAACGGCAGGTCGCGGATCATCACGTGCGCGATGCTCCCGCCCTCCGGATCACCCGCGGGCTTCCACGGCACCCACGCGGCACTACCGAGGAACCCCTCGGCCGACGAGGCCATCCGGCGCCGGAGCGCTCCGGCGGGCGACTCGGTCCTGCCGGCACCGGGACCGAAGGCCGACCCGCTCGTGTCGTTGCTGCTCATGGGGTTCCCTCCGCCGTGGTGTGCCCGGCCATGCTCCCACGTGGGGCGACCGGATCCGAACGCACTCGGCGGCGACGGGTGCGGCGCACGGGGTGACCGGTGTGGCGGAGGTGCGCCGTGCCTCCAGACCGGACGGCGCCCGACCCGCACGCTGCGGGCCGGGCGCCGGAGGGGAGTCGCTCAGTACTTGGCCGACTGCCCGCCGTCGATCGGGACGACCGCCGCGTTGACGTACGAGGCGTCGTCGGACAGCAGGAACGCGACGACGGCCGCGATCTCCGGGGCCTCGCCGTAGCGCTTGGTCGGGTTGACCTGGATGAACTCCTCGGCGGCCTTGCGCGGGTTGTCCGGGTCGATCTGCTTCATCGAGTTCTCGACCATCGGCGTCCAGATCGCACCCGGGGCGATGGCGTTGATGCGGATGCCGTACTGGCCGTACTCCACGGCGGAGTTGCGGGTGAGGCCGACGACGCCGTGCTTCGCGGCCGCGTAGCCGGACTGGTTGCCGACACCGCGGATGCCGCCGACGCTCGCCGTGTTGACGACCATGCCCGACCCCTGCTCGCGCATGATCCCGAGGACCTTCTCGAGGCCGAGGAACACACCGCGCAGGTTGATCGACACGACCTTGTCGAACTCGGCGGCGGTGAAGGACTCGGTGGGGTTCTGCTTGCCCTCGATGCCGGCGTTGTTGAAGAAGCCGTCGATGCGACCGAAGCGCTCGGTGGTGGCGGTGACGTAGGCGTCGACCTGGGCCTCGTCGGAGACGTCGGCGACGGTGGTGAGGACCTGGGCGTCGGGGGCGGCGTCGAGAACGGCGGCCTTCGTGGCCTCGAGCCCCTCGGCGGAGACGTCGACGAGCGAGAGCGACGCGCCCTCGGCGGCCAGGCGGACGGCGGTCGCGCGACCGAGGCCGGAACCGCCGCCGGTGATGAGGACGACGCGGTCGGTGAAGCGCGTGGTGGTGGTGTTGGTCTCGGGCAAGGGAGAGCCTCCTGCGGTCTTCGACGGTGAAGGGCTCGGGCTGCAGCGGCACCGCGACGGCGGCGCATGCTCCGGCGAGTCCGGTCGGCGCGGCTGCACCGACCCGATTTACGCTACAGGTGTCGCCTGAACGGCTCGTGTCAGCAGCGGTCCAGGACCCGTGCCATCGCGTCGTGCTCCGCCGGTGCCACCCACAGTCGGTAGGTCGTCTTCACCGCGATCTGGTGCTCGACGTAGGTGCAGCGGAACGCCGTGTGCGCGGGCAGCCACGTCGCGGCGTCGCCCGATCGCTTCTGCGCGTTCGAGTGCCCGTCGACGGCGAACAGGTTCGTCGGGTCGTTCGCCAGGGCCTCGCGCTCGGTCTGCGACAGCTGCTGCGCCCCGGTGCGCCAGGCGTTCTCGAGCGCGACGACGTGGTCGATCTGCACGAGGGTCGAGGTCCGGTTCCCCCGCACGAAGTCCACCCGCTCGCCGGTGTACGGCGACACGAGGGTGCCGCGCAGCACCTTGCACGGGCCCTGCCGCTCGGTGTCGGTCAGGTCGCGCGCGAGCACGTCGTTGCGGGTGTCGCAGCCGTTGTGGTCGACGTCGAGCCAGGCGGTGCCGAAGCGGCCCTCGCGGTCGTAGCCGGTCGCGGGTGCCTTGCCCTTCACCGGCAGGGCCTCGAGCTGCTGACGTGCGGTCGCGGCGCGTGCGCTCGTGTCGGGTCCGCCCGTCGCTTGCGGTGCGCCCTCCGCATCGGTGGGGAGCACCCCGGTCGCGTGCAGGACGTAGCCGGCGATGGCGACCGCGACGACCACGCCGAGCGACGTCAGGGTGGACCGGGAGGACCGTCGCGAGGAGCGGGTGCGGGTGGAACGGGGACGACGTCGACGGGACGGCATGGGGAGGACCTTCGGTGCTGCGTAGTGCGGGCCCGGACGGGCCGTCGTCGATCTTGCCGTGCAGCGCCGACGTTGCCGGGCGTGACACGGGGGCGCCGAGCGGCCGTCCCTCCGAGCGGCCGTACCTCCGAGCGGCTGTCCCTCCGAGCGGTCGGGGAGCCCGGGCGTAGACACGGGGCATGACTGATCATGCGAACCCCTCCGTGTCCGTCACCGGTGGGTCGATGCCGCTCCTGGGCTTCGGCACCTGGCAGATCCCGGACGCCGACGCTCCCGCCGCCGTGGGAGCGGCGCTCGAGGCCGGCTACCGCCACATCGACACCGCGACGGGCTACTCGAACCAGCGCGGCGTGGGCAGGGCGCTCGCCGACTCGGGCCTGGCACGCGACGACGTCTTCGTCACGACGAAGCTGCCGCCGGACAACGCCGACCGGGTCCGGCAGACCATCGAGGAGAGCCTCGAGCAGCTCGGGCTCGACCACCTCGACCTGTGGCTCGTGCACTGGCCGCCGAACGGCGAGGCCCGCCCGGACGTGTGGGAGCAGGTCGTGCAGGCGCGGGCCGACGGCCTCACCCGCGCGGTCGGCGTGAGCAACTACTCGCTCGCGCAGATCGACGAGCTCGTGAGCGCGACCGGGACGACCCCGGCCGTGAACCAGATCCGCTGGAGCCCGGCCGAGTACGACGCCGAGGTCGCCGCGGGGCTGCAGCAGCGCGGAGTGGTGCTCGAGGGGTACAGCCCCTTCAAGGCGAGCAACCTGCAGGACCCGACCCTCGTCGAGATCGCCGAGGCGCACGACGCCGACAGCGCCCAGGTCATCGTCGCGTGGCACGTCGCGCACGAGTTCGTCGTGATCCCGAAGTCGTCGAACCCGGAGCGCATCCGGTCGAACGCGGCAGGTGCCCACATCGAGCTGTCGGCGGAGGAGGTCGCACGGATCGACGGCCTGGGGCGCTGAGCCTCCCCGGCGCACCGCCGCGGGACTCGGCTCGCGCGCTCAGGCGAGCAGGGAACGGATGTCCTCGGCGGTCAGGTCGTCGGCGAACAGGGCGTCGTCGTCGATCATCGTGGCGAACAGTTCGGCCTTCTTCGCCGCGAGCGCCAGGACCTTCTCCTCGATGGTGTCCTCGGCGATGAAGCGCTGCACGTTCACCGAGCGGGTCTGCCCGATGCGGTGCGTCCGGTCGACGGCCTGTGCCTCGGCGGCCGGGTTCCACCAGGGGTCGAGCACGAACACCGTGTCGGCCTCGGTCAGGGTCAGCCCGAACCCGCCCGCCTTGAGCGAGATGAGGAACGCGGGCGCAGTGCCGGTCCGGAAGCGCTCGATGACCTGCGGGCGCTTCCGGGTCGACCCGTCGAGGTACTCGTACCCGATGCCGCGCGCATCGAGTGCGTCCGCGACCATGCGCAGGAAGGTCGTGAACTGACTGAACACGAGCGCCCGACGGCCCTCGGCCGCGAGCTGCTCGAGTTCGTCGAGCAGCAGGTCGAGCTTCGCCGAGGGCACCGGGGCCCGGTCGAGACCGGGATCGCCGGACTCCTGCACGAGGCCCGGGGACAGCGCGAGCATCCGGAGCAGCGTCAGCGACCGGAAGACGATCATGCGGTTCCGCGGGAGGTCGTCGATGAGGTCGAGGACCTTCAGCCGCTCCCGGTTGAGCGTCGTCTCGTACAGCGCCCGGTGTGCCGGGTCGAGCGTCACCCGCACGACCTGCTCCTGCTTCGGCGGCAGATCGGCGGCCACGCTCTCCTTCGTCCGTCGGAGCATGAGCGGCCGGATGCGCCGCCGGAGCCGCGCGGTGAGCTCCTTGCGGGCCTCGCCGCGCAGGTCGGGGGAGCCGAGCGGCTTGACGTAGTCGTCACCGAACCGGGACCACGACGACAGCAGCCCGGGGGCGACGATGTGGAAGAGCGCCCACAGGTCGGTGAGCCCGTTCTCGAGCGGCGTGCCCGTGATCGCGAACTTCACCGGCGCGGGCAGCTCGGCCGCCACGCGGTGCGTCTGGGACTGCGGGTTCTTCACGAACTGCGCCTCGTCGAGCACGAGCGCCGACCACGGCAGCTCCGTGTACTCGGTCGCGTCGAGTCGCAGCAGGGCGTACGAGGTCACGACCACGTCCGCCGCCGCCGCGGCACGGCCGACCCGCGAATGGTCCTTCAGCGACGTCGCCGTGATCGTCGTCACGCGGAGCGAGGGCGTGAAGCGTGCCGCCTCGTCCGCCCAGTTGCCGACGACCGACGTCGGTGCGACGACCAGGAACGGGGCGGCGTCCGGCTCCGCTGCCCGGGCGGCGGCGACCATCGCGAGGACCTGCAGCGTCTTGCCGAGCCCCATGTCGTCGGCGAGCACCCCGCCGATGCCGTGCTCGCGGAGGAACCGGAGCCACGTGTACCCGGCGTGCTGGTACGGTCGGAGCTCGGCGTGCACGGTGTCGGGAACGGGAACGGGAACGGGGACGTCGGCCGGCGGCGTCGCGTCGAGGAGCCCTGCGGCGATCCGCTGCCACCGTTCGTCGTGCTCGGTCTCGTCGGCGAGCTGGTCGAACTCCGACCAGATCCCGGCCTGCAGCGGCGTCACCGTGAGGGGCTGGTCGGGCTCCCACTCGTCGAGCTCGCGCGCTTCCTCGATGACCTTCTTGAGCCGGTCGAACGCCGGGTCCGCCAACGACAGGTAGGACCCGTCGATGAGTTTCATCCGGCGGTCCCGGTTCGCGAGCGCACGGAGCAGCGGGGTGAAGGGGAGTTGCCTGCCGTTCACCGTGACGAAGATGCCGAGGTCGAACCAGTCGTGCTTGTCGGACGGCATCGTCGTGACCCGGACGTGCGGTCGGCCGGTCAGCCGCTCGTGGTCGCCCGGTTCGCCCTGCACGACGGTCCGCACGCCGAGTCCGGGCAGTGCCGGTAGCAGCTCGTGCGCGAACACGGCGACGTCCGCGCCGTCGAACGTGCCGTCCTCGAACCAGTCCAGGCTGCCGCCGGGTCCCGACGTCTCGGTCTCGTCCGCCGCGTGCAGGCCCGTCAGGTCGGGGAGTGGCCCGTGCAGGGCGACCGGGTCCTTCCGGCCGTCGACGTGCCACCGCCACTGCAGGTGCACGCGGTCGTCGGTCCGAGGCGCCCGGGCAGGCTCGAACGTCGCCGTGAGGACGAGTTCCGGCGGAGTCCGCTCGGGCAGTTCGACCGAGCCGTCCGAGCTCACCAGTCCGAGGGCACCGCGCAGCTTGGGGGACCAGTCGGCCAGGAACTCGTCCACCGCCTCTGCCGGAACCGTGATCCGGGCACCGTCGACGAGCATGCGGCGCTGGTCCTCGGGCACGGGCGCCGGCGACGGGGCGAGGGAGACGTGGAACTCCGGGCTCTCGCGGAACGCGTACACGCCGTGGTCGCCGATCGTGCGAGCCGCGCCCTCGGGCACCGGGCGGCCGTCGACGACCGCGCTCGCACCGATGACGAGCGCGCCGTCGTGCCGGGCCGCGTCGAGGAGGACTCGTGCCTCGGCACCGAGGACTGCTCCGCCTTCGCGCTTGCCGGTGACGAACGCGATGCCGAGTCCCGGGGCCTGCCGCAGGAGCGGCCAGAGCAGCGGGCTGCCGAACTCGTCGAGGTGGACCCAGTCGCTCTCGCCCGGCAGTCCGGCGAGCTGCCCCGCGCGGTGCAGGGCGGAGAACTGCAGGAACCAGGCGTGCTGTTCGGGTGCGATGCCGAGCCGGTTCATCGAGTAGGGGAGCGTGCCCCAGGTGAGCTGCCCGCGCACCCAGTTGCCGGCGGCGCTGCGGGTGACCGGTCGCACCCCGAGCCGGACGCTGCGGGCGCGCGACGGGAGCGCTCGGCCTGCCGCACGCGCACGTGAGGCGAGCGCGGCGGGCACCGCGTCGCGCAACTCGAACTGCAGGCCCATCGGCGTGCCCTGCGGGGTGAGCACCTGCGCGTCGTCGCCGGCGAGGCGGGCGAGGTCGTGCCTCCAGTCCGGAGCGGGTGGAGCGCTCGTGGGCGCTGCGGTGCGAGGACCGGCGGCCGCGGCGAGGGCGCGCGCGTTGATGGTGAGGAGCGCCGCCGCGACGTGCTTGCAGTCGCCGCCGAGGGGGCAGGCGCAGGTACTGCGGACGGGGCGGACGAACTCGCCACGGGCCACGGTCGTCTCGACGCGGAGCTCGTACGGCTCGTCGGCGGAGCCGGACACGGTCGCGGTGACGGTGCCGTCGTCATCGTGCCAGGCGGCGTCCTCGACCAGGCCGGCGCGGACGACGTCGCGGGCACGACCGAACGCCTGCGGCCCGACGAAGCGGATGACGTCGACGGCGTCGATCATCGGGGCGGCGGGCACGCGTCCATCGTGCCAGGCACCGCCGACCCCCGCTGCTAGCGTGGACGGGCGCCGGAGGGCGCACGACACGAGGGGGATCGCATGGGGATGAAGACACGCGGCGGAGCCGTGGCGGCGGGCGCACTCGTGACGGCGGTGCTCCTGTCGGGGTGCGTCGGCGGGGGATCACGCACGGCCGAGGCGCCGAGCCCGAGCGCGACGGAGACCGCGACGCCGGGCAGGGCAGCCTGCGACCTGGCGTCCGGCACGGGCTCGGTCACGCTCGAGGAGACCGCCGACGCGTACCGCGTCGAGTGGTCCGGTGTGCCGACGGACGACGACGGGGCGCGGCAGGAGTACCAGGTGCAGCTCGGCACCGAGTCGCAGGACGACCACATCTCGATGTACATCGAGTTCGACAGCATCACCGGGGAGACCACCTACGGGTGGTTCGACCCGGACACCCTCGACGTCGATCCGGTGCCCGGTGAGCCGGACACGTCGGCCGGCACCGTGGTCGGGGTCTTCCCGAAGCAGCGGGAAATCGACGCTTCGTACTGGTCGCCGTCGTGGTCGAAGACCACCACCGAGGACTCGGACACGACGTACTGCACCGAGGACGGCCAGGTCCTCGACTGGATCCCGCTCGCCTGAACGCGGCCAGCGGCCCGCCGTCGCCACGTCCCGTCATCTGGGGGCGGCGGACCCAGCCGGACGAGGGCAGGATCAAGAGGATGCTTCAGTCACTGGTGTACATGAGCTCCGCGAAGGAGCCGTTCGACGACGACGCGCTCGACGCGGTGCTCGAACACGCGCGCACACGCAACACCGCCGACGGCCTGACCGGGATGCTCGTCCACCGCGGCGGCCGGTTCATGCAGCTGCTCGAGGGACCGTACGACGCCGTGATGGCGACGTACGCCCGCATCGTCGAGGACACCCGTCACGACGAGATCCGGCTGCTCGTCGAGGAGTCCGTCCACACCCGGCGGTTCCCGGAGTGGTCGATGGCGTACGACCGCGAGTCCGACGGGGTCGAGGTGCCCGAGGGGTTCAGCACGTTCCTCGACGAGGGGGACCAGAGCGCGGACCAGAGCCGGCCGCGTGAGCTGCTCCGCTGGTTCCGGAACCACCCGATGGCCGACCCGACGGCGGCGAAGGGCAAGCACCGGCGCGACGCCTGAGCGGGTCGGGAGGCTCGTCGCGGCCGGGCCATACTGGTCCGGTGACGACACTGCGAGGCACGATCCGCTCCACCGAGACCCGCGAGGCCGAGGGCTACGCGACCTCCGTGGTCGCGGCGAAGGAGGCGGCGGTCGCCGCGCTCGACCTGGACGGGTTCGCGTTGACGCAGACCAACGCCGTCGAGAGCAAGGCGACGGGGGAGACCACGATCAAGGCGACCGCGCGGTCGACCGCGACGCGGGAGCACGAGGCGTCCGGGCCGGACTACGAGGCGGCGCTGGCGGCGTACCGGAACACGGTGCCGGAGGGGTGGCAGGCCCAGCACGTGTGGGTCGTCGCGGAGTAGCGGCACCCGCGAGCGCGGCCCGGGTCGCGCCCCGCGGTCGTCGTCACCGCGACCGTGTCGGCTGCGCGGGCCGTGCGAGTGCGCTGTGCCGCCGCGAGTACCCGAAGTACACCCCGAGCCCGATCGCGAACCAGATCCCGAACCGCACCCACGTCTCCCACTGCAGGAACGTCACGAGCCACAGGGATGCGACGACGCCGATGATCGGCACCACGGGCATGAACGGCAGACGGAACTGCCGGTCGAGGTCGGGCTGCCGGTAGCGGAGCACGATCACCGCCGAGCAGACGACGACGAACGCGAGCAGGATGCCGATGTTCGTCAGCTCCGCGACGACCCCGATCGGCAGCACGCCGGCGAGCACGGCCGACGCGACGCCCAGGATCCAGGTGACCCGGGTCGGCACGTGCCGCTTCGGGTCGGTCTTCGCGAACCACTTCGGCATGAGGCCGTCACGGCTCATCGAGAACCAGACCCGTGAGGCGCCGAGCATGAACGTGATCAGCACGGTCACGATGCCGACGATGGCCCCGATGGCGATGACGTTCGCGACCCCGCCGAGCCCGACCGCCGCGAACGCCGACGAGAAGCCCGATGCCGGGTCGATGTCGGTGTACCGCTGCATGCCGGTCAGGACGAGGGTGGCGAGCACGTAGAGCACCATCGCGATGCCGAGCGAGAGCAGGATCGCCTTCGGCATGTGCTTCCGGGCGTCGGTGGACTCCTCGGCGGCGGTCGACATCGCGTCGTACCCGAACACCGCGAAGAACACGGTGGCGGCGCCGGTCATCACCCCGCCGAACCCGAACGGGAAGTACGGCGAGTAGTTCGCGCTGTCGATGTGGAACACCCCGAGCACGACGATGAGGACGACCAGTCCGACCTTGACGGCGACGGCCACGAGTTCGAAGCGCGCGGCGCTGCGGATACCACGGGTCAGGACGAACGCGGTGAGCAGGCAGAGCACGATCGCGAAGACGTCGACGACGTGGCCGTCACCGGTGCCGGGCGCCCCGAGCATCCAAGCGGGCAGGTCGACGCCGAACTGTCCCACCAGGAAGCCGACGTAGCCGGAGATGCCGATCGCGACGACCGCCACGATCGCGGTGTACTCGAGCAGCAGGTCCCATCCGATGAACCACCCGACGACCTCGCCGAGCACGGCGTACCCGTAGGTGTAGGCGCTGCCGGCCTTCGGGATGAGCCCGGCGAACTCGGCGTACGACAGGGCCGCGGCGGCGCTGGCGATGCCGGCGACCAGGAAGCTGATGAGGACGGCGGGCCCCGCGACGCCGTTCGCCACGGTACCGGCGAGGGTGAAGATGCCCGCGCCGATGATGCCGCCGATGCCGATCGCGGTGAGCTGCCAGAGGCCGAGGTGGCGTTTGAGGCCGCCCTCGCCCTCGGGTTCGTCGTCGATCGTGTCGATCGGCTTCCGTCGGAAGATCCCCTGTGTCGTCGTCACGCGCTCACTCTGCTCCTTCTGCGGCGGCGGTGGTAGACCCGGCTGCATGCGTCGTGCCGCTCGTGTCGAACCCGGTCCCGGTCAGGAGTCCGTCTGGGACTACCCGCGTCCTCCCGCCGTCGCGGCCGTGCCGGAGCGGGTCGTCGTGCGGCTCGGCGGGGCCGTCGTCGTCGACACGACCGATGCGGTGCGGGTGCTCGAGACCTCGCACCCGCCGGTCTACTACGTGCCGATGGCGGGGCTCGACCTGCGGCCGGCGCAGGGGTCGAGCATGTGCGAGTTCAAGGGCCGCGCCCGGTACTTCGACGTCGTCGGCGGGGACGGGGTCGTCGCGCCGCGGGCGGCGTGGAACTACCCGACGCCGGAGCCGGGGTACGAGGACCTGCGCGACCGGGTGGCGGTCTACCCGTCGGCGGTGGACTCGTGCGAGGTCGGTGGCGAGGTCGTGCAGGCGCAGGAGGGCGACTTCTACGGCGGGTGGATCACCTCGCGCGTCGTCGGTCCGTTCAAGGGCGGTCCGGGCACGCTCGGGTGGTGACGAGCACCACGCGCCGGGCCGTGCGACGACCGGTGGCGCGGTGACCACCCGCCGGACGGGGGCGGGGAGACGGGCTCGATCCACGCCTCCCGTCCGGATCACCGTCGGGCGTAGGGCGACCAGAACGGCGGCGGGAAGCCGCCGCCCGTGGCGAAGGTGAGCAGCTGCCACGCCATCATGGCCAGGCCGAGCGCGGCGAGCACCGTCCCGATCCAGGCCCACACCCGGACTGCTCGGCGCCGTCCTGCGATCCGGGTGGCCCGCAGTCCGCAGAGCACCCCCACGATGCCGAACGCGGCGCCGAGGAAGACGTGACGGGCCATGTCGGCGGCGGGCACGATGACGCCCATCCAGAGTGACAGGGGAGCGAGGAGCACGGCGACCGTCGCCAGGGCGGCGGGCGGTTCGTGGTCGCGGACGACGGCCATGTGTCCGAACCTATCGGCGGTGAGGAGCGCGTGCCCCTCACGACCGACGGATGCTCGCGTTCCCGCGGGCGGTCCTCCGCGTTGCGCGCGTCGGGGCGACGCGCCGGGCGGCCCTGCCGGGCAGCGAGCACGATGGAGCCATGCGTTCCCTCGTCCGTGCCCTCCTCGGTCTCGTGCTCGTCTTCGCGGGCACGAGCCACCTCACCTTCGCCCGCCGCGACTTCCGTGCCCAGGTGCCGGACTTCGTGCCCCTCGACACGGACACCACGGTCCTCGCCTCCGGCGTCGCGGAGATCGGGCTCGGGAGCGCCCTCCTGCTCACGCCGCGTCGCCGCCGCGCGGCCGTCGGCACGATCGCTGCGCTGTTCTTCACGGCGATCTTCCCGGGCAACCTGTCGCAGTGGGTGAACCGACGCGATGCCTTCGGGCTCGACTCGGACGAGAAGCGCGTGGCCCGGCTGTTCGGGCAGCCCCTGCTCATCTGGGCGGCGCTCTGGTCGACGCGCGGCTCCGCGGCGTCGGGGCGCTGATGGCCACCCCGGCGGTGCCACGCGACCCGGACGGGCCGTCCGGTTCCGTCGGCGCGGCCGGGACGGTCGGGCTCGCGGAACCCGCGACGGCCGGCCGGGAGGCACGGCTCGGCACCCACGGGCGCCGTCGCGTCGCCGACGTGGTCGCGACGGTCCTGCTGCTGGTGCTGCTGGCCGTCGAGTCGGTGGCGGCCGGGGGCGGGATCGTCTTCCTGTCGCTCGCGTTCCACTCGTGTGCTGCCCCGGGCAACACCTGCGACGTCGGGCTCGGCAGCGCGGTCGCGTACGTCGGGCCGATGCTCGTCGCCCTCGTGCTGGTCGTGACGCTGCTCGGGTGCACCCTCCGACTGGTGCGGCGTCGGCTGGCGTGGCCGGTCGCGCTCCTCGGGATCGCCGCGCAGGTCGTCGTGTTCTCGGCGGCCCTGCTGCTCGTCGACAGCGCTGTGCGGCACGGGTTCTGACCGTCCTCCTGCACACCCTCGTGCTGAGGACCGACGGTCCACAGTCCGCCGGTTCGTCCTGCGCTCGGCGTGCGCGGCGCGCGAGGGTCGGAGCATGTCAGGAACCGAAGCGCTCGACCGTCTGTTCACCACTCCCGCCCGCACCGACGACGACGTGGTCGCCCTCGTCACCGGGGTCGTCGGACGACCCCTCCGACGGCAGTGCTGGGTGCTGTTCCTCGACGAACGGGCGCTGCCCGTGCCGTTCGTCCTGCCCGTGAGCGAGCTGCCGCTGCAGCCGGACGAGCACGTCGAGGACTTCGCGACCCTCGTGGCCGAGGTGTGCGCCGACAACTCCGCGGCCGAGGTCGTCCTCGTCTGGGAGCGCCCCGGCGAGACGCACCTGTTCCCGGTCGACTGGGAGTGGATCGACGCCTGCGCGTGCGCCTTCGCCGAGCGTGCCGTGCGGTTGCGGGGACAGGTGGTCGTGCACGCGTCGGGGACGGCGATGGTCGAACTGGACGAGGCCCACGACCACGACCACGACCTCACGGTGACGCCGTGACCGCGGCGTCCGAGCGGCCGACGTCAGTGCCGTGGTGGACGTCAGCCCTGCGGCGCGGTGTCCGGCACGGTCTGACCGGTGAGTGCCTCGACCACGGCCTTGGCCTCGGGCCAGAACTTCGCGTAGTGGTCGGGGTCCGAGTTGATCTGCACCGTGTGCGCCATCTGCGTCGGCGTCATCGTCTTCCAGCCGGGCGTCTTCACGAGCTTCGTGTAGAACATCGTCGCCGCCGTGTAGGGGTCCATCCGCTGCTCGTACGTGCCCCACGCGCCGTTGTCACGCTGCTGGAAGAGCCCCCGGCTGTCCGGCCCGGCGGCGTCACCGTGGTCGAGGTTCACCAGGCTGGACTCACCGATCGCGGTCATCACGCCGACGGCCTGCGTGTGCGGTCCGATGCCCAGGTCCTGCGCGGCCCGGATGACGGAGGCGGCGTTCACCAGGCGGTCCTGGCAGAACCCGGCGACCGGGCCGGCGGGCACGACGATGCCGCCGACCGTCTTCGCGGCCACCTCGGGGCAGGCCGGCGCAGCGGAGACGGTCTTCGCGGCTCCGGTGAGCGAGTGCACCGCGATCACGACGACCACCACGACACCGATCACGGCCGCGACCACGCCGGCGCCGAACACCGAGGCGATGGTGATGCCGGCGCGGCGCATGGTGGGGTCCTTCCGGGCGGGGCGGTCCGACGGCGTGGCCGAGGACGATCGGGTGCGGAGCACGACGAGCGTACGGGCACCTGCTGGGAACCGCACCCGCCCGATCGGGGGTGTGTCGGGGCCGCAGCTTTCCGGCCGCGGCTCAGCGGCGGCGGAACACTCCCGCTGCCGACAGTGCGATCACGACGATCGTCCCGACGGCGACGGCGAGGATCACGTCGACCGCCTCCATCAGCGGTCCCGGCGGGTGTCGTCCTCGCGCCCCGTGTCGGAGCGACGGGGCTCCGCGTGCTGGTCCGGCGCCTGCGAGCCGTCCTCGTGGTGGCGGTGACCGGTGCCCGGGCGGATCACCGCGGTCGGCTCCGTGACCAGACCGGTCGGCGCCTTCTCGGTCTGCTTGCGGCCGTGCGTGAGCCACGTGACGAGCCAGAGCACGACGCCGAGGGCCAGGAGGGCTCCCGCGATCCCGTACTGCTGCGGGTCACGACCGGACGAGAACGGCAGCACGAGCCACAGGCACGTCACGACACCGATCACGGGGACCACGACGCCGGCGCGGAAGTGCTTGTGACCGACCCGGTCGCGGCGCAGCACGAGCACCGACAGGTTCACGACCGCGAAGACCGACAGCAGCAGCAACGACGTGGTGCCGCCGAGGATGACGACGATGGGCGACTCCGGGTCGAGCGACACCCAGCCGATGAGCAGCAGCGAGATCACGGTGGTGAAGACGATCGCCGTCGACGGGGTGCGACGGGTCGGCGAGACCCGCGACAGGAAACCGGGCAGCACGCCCTGCTTGCTCATGCCGTAGAGCAGTCGCGACGCCATCATCATGTTGATCAGCGCGGTGTTGGCGACGGCGAACATGGAGATGAACGGTAGCAGGTCGGCGATCGGGAAGTCCGGCGCGGCGGTCTGCACGACGGTGACGAGCGGCGTCTCGTTGCCGGCCAGTTCGCCGATCGGCACCACGGCCACGGCACAGATCGACACGAGCACGTAGATGACGGCCGCGATGCCCAGACCCGTGAGCATCACCTTCGGGAAGATCCGCGACGGGTCCTTCGTCTCCTCGGCCATGTTGACCGAGTCCTCGAAGCCGACCATCGCGAAGAAGGCGAGCGACGTCGCCGTCGACACCGACAGCAGCAGGGTCTTGTCCTCCGGCGTCTCGAACATCACGACCCGCGAGAAGTCGGCGTCGCCGCCGGCGATCGCCCAGAAGCCGATGAGGATCACCATGACGAGACCGGACAACTCGACCAGGGTCAGCACGACGTTCGTCTTCACGCTCTCGCTGACGCCGCGGAAGTTCACCGCCATCACGGCGAGCATGAAGCCCATCGCGATGAGCATCACGACCCCGTTCGGCAGCTCCAGCCCGAACCCCGCTCCCAGGTTCGCCGCGAACGCCCGCGACGCGGTCGACGCCGACGTGATGCCGGAGCACATCACGATGAAGGTCACGATGAACGTCACGAAGTGGACGCCGAACGCCTTGTGGACGTAGAGCGCGGCACCGGCCGTCTGCGGGTACTTCGTGACGAGCTCGAGGTACGAGAACGCCGTCAGCAGCGCAACCGCGAACGCGATGAGGAAGGGGAGCCATGCCGCTCCACCGACCTCGGCCGCGACCTGGCCGGTCAGCGCGTAGACACCCGTGCCCAGGATGTCACCGACGATGAAGAGCAACAGCAGCTTGGGGCCGATGACGCGCTTGAGCGTGGGCTGCTCCTGCTGCGGTCGGTCGGTGTTGGTGGTGGCCATGCGTCACCCTTTCCCGGAGGACGCCGCGCTGTCAACTTCCACAGGCGGCTCGCTGCTGTTCGCAACACGCCCGTGTCCTGCGGGCGCGGTCGTTCACGGGCACCGGTCGCTACGCTCCGACCCATGTACGACGAGTCCAACACCACCGAAGAACCCGTCGAGTTCGCCGACTTCAACGCCAAGCTGCTCGTGCTCGACGTCCTCTGCTACGACCTCGACGTACTGGAGCCGTACGACGGCGACGACGACGAGGACGCCGGCGAGGACCTCGACGTCGACGGGCAGGACGATCGCGCCCGCGAGTACTACGACGACCTCGACCTGCTGCCGTCGCACCTCGCGATGGTCACCGAGCTGACGGTCGACTCGGACCTCGAGGTCCTGCAGGACGTGCACCCGGGCTGGGACGGCTCGGACGACCGCTACGACCCGCAGAACTGGGACGACGTGCTCGACCTGCCGGCCCTGTCGATCGTGTACGCCGCGGCTCCGCTGCCCGCGCACGTGACCGAACGACTGGCGGCGAAGGGCGTCGAGGTCCGCTCCGCCTGACCCCGGGTGCGGACCCGGGCCACGCTACGATCGCAGCGCCCGGACCTGCTCGGTGAACTGCGCCGCCCCGCCCTGCGCCGCGTGCCGCACCGCCACCGCGTCGATGCCCGCCAGTGCCAGCGCACCCTGCGCCTTCCGCCCGACCGCGACGACGCGCACGGAGTCCACGCCGCCACGGGCCTCCTGCAGCGCCTGCAGCAGCGCGAGCGCGACCGGTGCGCCGTCGCGGACCTCCGACGGTCGCGGGGTGCGGTTCGTCAGCCGGTCCGGCGCGACGAAGGGGTGGTGCGGGAAGATCGCCCACGCCAGGGGGAGTGGACCCCTCCAGTCCTGCAGCGCGGCGTGCACCACACGCGACGACGCCTCCCACGGCGCGGACGGTTCCGGTGGCACGAGCACGTCGAACCCGAGCGACCCGAGCTCGCGCATGCTCGTGAACGGGATGCCCGTGTTCGTCATGCCGCGCCAGCCGGGTGCCTCGGCGACGAGGACGGTGTCCGCCGCCGCCCCGACGTGCTCGAGGTAGGCGACGAGGTTCGCGCGGCGCAGCAGCCCCTCCGGCGTCGCGGGGGAGTACAGCGCCTCGGCGTCCTCCGCCACCGGCACGGCGTCCAACGCCGCCCAGAACGCGTCGAAGCGAGCGCCGCCCGCCCCGGCCCGAGCGCCGTGGGCCATCAGGCGCGCCCGAGCACCCGGCGGTACACGTCCTCGAGTCCGGAGGCCGACCGTTCCCAGCTCAGCCGTTCGGCGTGCTCCCGACCGGCCGCCGCGAGGCCGGACGCGTACGTCGGGTCCGTCAGGATGTGCTCGATCTCGGCGGCCCAGACGCCCGGGTCCCGCGACTCGAGCACGACCCCGGTCTCCCCGTCGACCACGGCCTCGCGCAGACCACCGGCCGCGGCGGCCACGACCGGTACCCCCGACGCGGAACCCTCGAGCGCGACGAGGCCGTACGTCTCGGAGTGCGACGGCACGAGCACGGCTGCCGCGCCGCGGAACAGGAACGCGAGGTCGGCACGCGACTGCGGCCCGACGAAGGTCACGCGGTCGGCGATGCCGTGCGCAGACGCGAGCCGACGCAGCTCGTCCACGTAGTCGCCCGCCTCGCTCGAGGCGTCCCCGGCGATGACGAGGGTGGGTCGTGCCTCCCGGCCGACGCCGGCCACCGCCTCGATCGCGAGGTCCAGTCCCTTGAGCGGCTGGACGCGTGCCGCGGCGACGACGTAGGGCGACGCAGCGCGGCGCGCTCCGGCCGCCGCGGGTCGGAAGACCGATCCGTCGACGCCGGGCGGCACGATCCACGTGCGTGCGTCGTCACCACCGAGGCGGCTCCGGACGGTGTCCGCCTCGGCCGCGGACACCACGACCACCGCGTCGGACTCCCGTGCGAGCAACCGCTCACCCGCTGCGCGTCCGGCGGACTCCGGGCGCTCGCCCTCGGAGAGCGGGGTGTCCGGGTCGGCGGCGATCGAGTGGAAGGACTGCACGTGGGGGATGCCGCGCTCGCGGGCGACGGGCAGCGCGGCCGCGCCGGAGAACCAGTGGTGCGAGTGCAGCACGTCGTAGGGGCCGAGCGCCTCGAGCCCCCGTCGGAACGGCTCGATGAACGCGTCGTGCTCGCCCTTCGGCACCGGCTGAGCGGGGCCGGCGGACAGGAACCGCAGGCACACGCCGGGCACGAGGGACACGCTGTCCGGCTGCGTCGGGGCGGAGCGTCGCGTGATGATCTCGACCTGGTGCCCGCGGTCCGCGAGCGCCTCGGCCTGGTGCCGGACGACGACGTTCATGCCGCCGACCTCGCCGGAGCCGGGCTCGTCGCCGGGGGAGGTGTGCAGCGACACCAGCCCGATGCGCAGGGGTTCAGGGGTGGTGCTCACCGGGCAAGCCTACCGAGCGGGTCGCCGCTGCGACGGGCGCGCGGGCGCCACCACGACGGGCAAGCGGCCCGCCTCGTCCACGGGGTCGGACGGGAGGGCCGGATCACCACCCAGCACCTGCACCCGGTCGTCGCCGTGCCGCTCCCAGAACGCGGCCGTCCAGGCGCACAGGGCACCGTCGAGCAGGTCCTCCCGGTGCTTGTGCGTCGGTCCGTGCAGCACGGACGGTGCAGCGAGCCCGGCGGTCAGCGGGTGCGAGTCGAGCAGCAGCGGTGGGTCGAGCGGCGTCGTCCGGAGCCGACGCACCAGGTCGTCGAACGCCACGGCGCGGGCCGCCCGGGCCTCGGCCGCAGGCACCCGCGGGTCGAGGCGCTTGTAGCGCGGACGCTCGTCGTCGTACCCGAGCTCCTCGACGCCGACGAGGGTCGTGTACGGGTAGCACTCGAACGCCGCCGGCCCGGAGCGCTCCCGCATGGCAGCGGTCGACGACACGTACCCGACGCCGAGTCCGGTCAGCCGGTCGAGCAACCGGGCACCGGCGCTCGCGGCGGACGCGAGGTTCGTCGGGTTCGCGGCGACCTTCCACCGGCCGTAGCGCTGCCCGACCTGCCGTTCGGCCTCGCGGATGCCGGTCGGGTTCGTCACGACGAGCGAAGCGTCGACGGCGACCAGGGTCCGCGGCCCGAGGTGCGCCGCGATCCAGTCGGTCACGGCACCCACCCCGCGGGCCCAGCCGGCGTCGGTGATCGTGCCGTCGGCCGCCATCGCCACGAGACCGGTCTCGTTCGCGGGCTTCCGGTCGGTGCCGAGGCCCCACGCCAGGTCCACACCGAGGTACGCCGTCACCGCTCCATCGTGCACGTGTGCGCCCGTGCCGCGCCGTCGATGGAGCAGAAGACGTCGAGTGCCGCCGGCTCACTCGACGTCTTCTGCTCCACGGAACCGGGCCAGCACGAGATCCGACCCGCTTCCGGCCGGCGGTCGCCGCGTCCGTGTACGGTCCGCTGCATGGCGAGCGAGGCGACGACGCTGACGGTCCCGGGGCCGGACGGCGACCGGGAGGTGCGGATCAGCAGTCCGTCGCGGGTGCTCTTCCCCGAGGTCGGCATCACGAAGCTCGAGCTCGCGCAGTACCTCGTCGCCGTCGGAGACGCGTTCGTCCGGGCGAACGGCGACCGGCCGATCTCGCTCCAGCGCTTCGGCTCGGGCATCGACGGGGACTCGTTCTTCTCGAAGAACCCGCCGAAGGGCGCCCCCGACTACGTCCGCGACGTCGTGGTGAGCTACCCGAGCGCCCGGTCGCACCCACAGCTCGTGATCGACGAACCCGCAGTCGCGGTCTGGGCGGCGCAGATGAACACCGTCGTGTTCCACCCGTGGGCGTCGCGCGCCGAGGACTCCGACCACCCCGACCAGCTCCGCATCGACCTCGACCCGCAGCCGGGCACCGACTTCCACGACACCGTGCCGGTCGCGCACGAGCTCCGGAAGGTGCTCGCCGAGGTCGGGCTCACCGCGTTCATCAAGACGAGCGGCAACCGCGGGCTGCACGTCTTCGCGCCGATCCGCCCCGAGCACGAGTTCCTCGACGTGCGGCACGCGGTCATCGCCGCCGCGCGGGAGCTCGAACGGCGCATGCCGGAGCAGGTGACCACGGCGTGGTGGAAGGAGGAGCGCGGGCAGCGCGTGTTCGTCGACTTCAACCAGGCGAACCGCGACCGCACGATGGCCGGCGCGTACAGCCCGCGCGCCCTCGCGCACGCCAGCGTCTCGACCCCGATCACCTGGGACGAGCTCGACGGCGCCGACCCGACGGCCTTCACGGTGCGGACCGTGCCGGATCGGCTCGCCGCGGCTGGCGACCCATGGGAGACCATGCACGAGGAGCCGGGCGACATCGCCCCGCTGCTCGACCGGTGGGAGCGCGACCTCGCCCACGGGCTCGGGGAGCTGCCGTTCCCGCCGGACTTCCCCAAGATGCCCGGCGAGCCTCCGCGCGTCCAGCCGTCGCGGGCCAGGAAGGCCTGAACCCCAGCGGAACCGGCCCGAGCGGGTCAGGCCGCGGTGAGGTCCTCGCGCCGGTCGGTCTCCGCCACGCGCGTGGTGTGGGTCGGGAGCGTCACGCTCGCCGTGTGCAACCGGGTCAGGCGCGACCAGGTGCCTCGGTGGGCGTCGCTGATGCCGTCGATGATCATGTCCCGCTCCCGTCTCCTGCGTGCTGCGGATCCCCGTCCGCAAGTCACTAGTTAGCCTAACTACTGCGAGCATATTGACGAGCAGCGGACGGTGCAAGCGCTAGGACAGCACGTCCCGCAGGTCGTACGCAGATGGGACATCGAGCTGCTCGAACCCGCACGACCGGGCGTCCCGGTCCGGCCGCCACCGCTCGAACTGCACCGTGTGCCGGAACCGGTCGCCCTCCATCTGGTCGTACCGCACCTCGAGCACGCGCGTCGGGTCGAGCCGCACGAACGACGTGTCGCGACCCGACGAGAACCGTGAGCGTTCCCCGTCGCCGGTGACGGGCCTCCCGTCCGCATCGCGGAGCACGACGGACTCGAGCTCCTCGACCAGCTGCACCCGCCGCTTGTCGGTGAAGGCGGAGACGCCACCGACCTGCCGGAGCTCGCCGTCGTCGTCGTACAGACCGACGAGCAGCGAGCCGACACCGGTACCGCTCTTGTGCACGCGGTACCCCATCGCGACGACGTCGGCGGTGCGGTGGTGCTTGACCTTGAGCATCGAGCGCTTGTTCGGTTCGTACGGCTTCGTCCGGGGCTTCGCGACGACGCCGTCGAGACCGGCGCCCTCGAACGTGGTGAGCCACTCGCGGGCCTGGTCGACGTCGAGGGTGGTACGGGTGACGAACAGCGGGTCGGTCATGCCGGCCGCGAGCGCTTCGAGCCGCTCGCGCCGCTCGTCGAACGGCAGGTCCACGAGGTCCGACCCGTCGACGGCGAGCAGGTCGAAGGCGACGAACTGCGCGGGGGTCTCGGCGCTGAGCTTCCGGATGCGCGACTCGGCGGGGTGGATGCGCTGGGACAGGGCCTCCCAGTCGAGCCGCTCGGCACCGGGTTCACCGGAGCGGAGCACGACCTCGCCGTCGAGCACCACCGGGTGGTCGCGTCCGCCGAACTGGGACCGGAACGCCTCCACGAGCTCCGGGAAGTAGCGGGTCAACGGCTTGGCGCCGCGGCTGCCGATCCCGACACGGTCGCCGTCGACCGTCACGATCCCGCGGAAGCCGTCCCACTTCGGCTCGTACCGCAGGCCGCCCCTGACGCTGTCCGGGTCGGGGACGGTGGCGACGGCCTTCGCGAGCATCGGTGCGATCTCCATGTGCCCTGTCTACTCGGCGTGTCCGCGCTCGCCGTCGGGCGCCGCGTCGGCCGGTCCGGACGGGAGGCGCGGCGCGGCTGCCCGTCCGGGCGCGGGTCCTAGGGTGGTGGCGTGACGACCGTGCCCCCGCCGGCAGCGCCGGCACCGCGACCGATCAGTCCGGTGCAGGCCACCGCGCTCCGCGACGGGGTCCTGCCGCCCGTCGAGGAGGTCCGTCCGGGCACCTGGACCCTCGTCGTGCCGTTCCGCGGCGGTGTGCCCGACGCGACCCTGTCCTACCTGCTCGAGGGTGCCGACGGGGCGCTCACGGTCATCGACCCGGGTTGGGCGGCCGACGACGGGCTCGAGGTCCTCCGCGCGGGCCTCGCGACGATCGGGCGCTCCGTCGACGAGGTCGGGCTGGTCGTCGTGACCCATCTGCACGCCGACCACCTCGGCGCAGCCGCCGCGCTCCGTCGCGCGAGCGGCGCACGGGTCGCGATGCACCGGCTCGAGGTCGATGCCCTGCGTCGGGAGCGCGAGGACGCCGAGGCGAACGACGCCGACATCGCCACGTGGGGGCTGCCCGAGGAGCTCGTCGCCGGGGTCGTCGCGGCATGGGGGAGCGGTCGCCGCATCGGGCTCGGCCGGACGGAGGAGCCGCTCGCTGACCTGTTCGTCGAGGACGGCGACGTGTTGCCCGTCGCAGGCCGCGAGCTGCGGGCGCTCTGGACGCCCGGTCACACCGCGGGGCACCTCTGCCTCGTCGACGAGCGGGAGGGGCTGCTGTTCACCGGCGACCACGTCCTGCCCCGGATCAACCCCGGGATCGGCCTCGGTGGGCGCACGTCGTCCAACCCGCTGGGCGACTACCTGGCGTCCCTGGTGCGGCTCGAGCCGTACGCGGACCTCGAGGTCTGTCCGGGTCACGAGTACCGCTTCCGCGACGTCGTCACGCGTGCTCGGACCCTCGCCCGGCACCGCGAGGAGCGCTCCCGGCACGTCGCCGAGGCGCTCGACGCCCTGTCGGCGCCGACACTGTTCGAGGTCGCGTCACGCGTGCCGTTCAGCGGCGGGATCGGATCGATGACCGGGTTCCTGCTCGCGAGTGCGCTGACGCAGACGGCCTTCCACGCCGACCTGCTCGGTCGGGCGGACGAGATCCGCTCGGCCTGACCGGGCCGGCCGGCGGCGCCCTCGGGAGGAGGCGGTCGTCGGGGTCAGACGATCGTCGCGGCGAGACGCTCGAGCGTGGTCCGGGCGTCGGCGAACTCGGCCGAGGCGTGCTCGGCGAGCGGCGCGAGGTCCGGGATCCGGTCGGCCAGGGTCGCGCTCACGACGACCGGGTAGAGCTTCATGCCCAGGGCGGTGCCGAGGATCAGGTGCAGCACGGGCGAGCCGTGGTCCCAGGTCTCGGTCGGCGTGCCGGCGTCGTAGGTGGCTCCTCGGCTGACCACGGTCACCACCGGGCGGTCGGCGAGCGGCTGGACGTCGCCGGCCAGGACCCCGGGGACGTGCACGCGGTCGATCCAGGCCTTCAGCGTGGACGGCACCGTGTAGTTGTACAGCGGGGCGCCCACGACGACCGCGTCCGCGGCGAGGAGTTCGTCGATGACCTCCTGCCGGAGCGCCTCGGCCTCGGGTGCGACGGTCTCCTCGGCGGTGCGGTCGGCCGCAGCCCAGTGCAGTGCCGAGGTCTCGAGGTGCGGCAGCTGGTCGACGTGCAGGTCCCGGCGCACCACGGTGTACTCCGGGCCGCGGGCGCGCCAGGCGTCCGCGAACGCCGCGGTCAGGGCGCGCGACCGCGAGTGGGCGAGATCGGCGGAGGAGTCGATGTGCAGCAGCGTGGGCATGCGGCCACGCTACCGACGTGAGCGGCCGTCGGGCGTGGGGTCGAGCGCCCGTGTCCGCACGGACGTGGAACGGCCCCGTCGTTCCGGGGAGGGGACGACGGGGCCGTGGGAGGTGCCTCCCGTCCGGCCTCGGTGTGGCGGACCGGGCGGGAGCCGGTGGGTCAGCGCCGGGCGCGGCGGCGCAGCGTGCGGGCGCCGACGAGTCCGGCACCGGCGACGAGCAGGCCGAGGGCCCAGGCGAGCGGTGCGGTCTCGTCTGCACCGGTGTAGGCGAGGCGACCCGTCGTGGGGCGGGCAGCCGGAGCGGCGGCGACCGGCGTGGTCGGAGCGACCACGGCGGGACCGGCGGTGGGGACGACCTCGACCGCGAAGGACGTGCTGCGGAGCGACGCGGCCGACACCGTCAGGGTGTGGATCGACGCGTGCGGGAAGGTGACGGAGGTGCCGCCCTCTGCCTCGTCGTAGGGCTTGATGACGTCGCTCGCGACGTCCGACGTGACCGTCTGGACGATCAGCGGGCTGCCCTCCTCGTCGTAGTCCTCGACGTAGTTGCCGAAGCGGTCGACGGGCTGGCCGACGACCAGGAGCGTGCCACCCTGCTGGACCGTCGGACGGCCGCCGTCGCGCTCGGAGACGCCGGAGAGGTCGCCGTTCTCGTCGACCTCGAGCCGGATCGTCATGATGTCACCCTCGGGGGTGATGATCCACAGGACCGGCTCACGCGACTCGAGCGAGGCCTGGTCGGCGGCCGTGACGGCGAAACCGGCCGCGACGCCCGGGTTCACCGTGAGCTCGACGTACTGCTTCGTGGTGACGTCGCCGCTCGTCGCGGTGACCGCGAAGTCGTACCACGAGGCGAGCTCCGTCGTCCCGCTGAGGACACCCGTCGTGGCGTCGAAGGTGAAGCCCTCGGGCAGCTGGACCTCGGGGCCGAAGTCGTCCTCGTCGCCCTCGTCCGCCTCCCAGCCGACGCCGATCGCGCCGAAGGCGTTCCGCTGCGCGAGCTCCTGGGCCTTCGTCGAGACGACGGTGCCGTCCAGCTCCTCGTCGTCGTAGTACCAGGCGAGCTGGTAGGTCGGCGCCGGGAAACCGTCGGCGTGGAACGTGTACGAGAACTGCTCGCCGGCGGTGGCGTCGATGTACTGCGGATCGTCGATGTCGGCGCCCTCGGTGATCGGCTCCCCGGACTCGTCGACGAAGACCGGAGTCTGCGTGATCGTCTCGGAGGTCGCACTCGTCGTGCGGACGGGCGAGCCGTCGGCGGGCGTGCCGGTGACGGTCACGGTCACCTTCTTGCCGGCGAGTGCCTCGCCCAGGGTGAGCGAGTCGACCTTCGCGAGCGGCGCGGCGCCGGGCTCGTTGGCGATCGTCCAGACGTACTTGAAGGCGCCGTCCTCGTCGAAGCCGGTGGGCTTCGCCTCGAGGGTGCTGCCGACCTTCGCGTCCCCGACGATCGCCACGGCGGGGTCGGTCGCCTCGGCGGAGACGGGGGCGTCGGTGGTCGGCGCGTCTGCGCCCGGGGTGTCGGTGCCGGTGGGCTCGGTGCTGTTGGGCTCGGTCGCGGTGGGCTCCGCCGCGCCGTCGGGCGTCGAGCCCGCGGTGCCTTCCTCGCCGGTGCTCCCGTCGCCGGTGTCGGCAGTCGCGTCGGACCCGGCGGGCGCCTGGCCGTCGGCAGGCTGCTGGCCGTCCGTCGTCGTCTGGCCACCGTCGGTCGCCGGGGCGCCCGTCGATGCCTGGCCACCCGTCGTCGCGGCGGCGGTCTCCGACGTGGTGACCTCGGCCGGTGCCGCGGAGGCGGTGCTCGCGGTCATGATGCCGAGGCCGGTCGTGAGACCGACGAGGGCGATGGTCGTTCCGACCGCGCAGGCGCGTCGGACGGTGGATGTGCTGCGGCGCACGTCTTCCCCCTGGTTCGTGTCCGGTCGGGTGCCGGAACGTGAGAATCCGCCGAGAGATCTCGACGTGATCGGATAGTAGGGGTATCCGCGCGCGGACCACGCCGTCGACGAGCACTTGTGACCCGAGTTGGGGGGAGCCACACCACGCGTGCGGTCTCGCGCAGTGGTCTCGCCGCGCGTGCCCGACACGACTCGGCCGGTGCCGTCAGCGGTCGACAGCCTCGGCGGCCCGTCCGAGTGCGCCACGCAGTGCGCGGACGGCGGGTGATGACGATCCCGCGGCGCGCACCACGGTGAAGATCGTGCGTCGAGGCCGATCGGGCAGGTCCACGAGCCGGCACGTGGTCGTCCGGCCGGTCCACATCAGGTCCGGCATCAGGCTGACGGCGTTGCCGGACTCGACCAGACGGATCTGCGTCTGCAGGTCGGCGGTCTCGTAACGCACGTCGGGCTCGAAGCCCCAGCGTCGGCAGACCTGCTCGGCGAAGTGCCGGGACGCCGTACCGCGCGGCTCCATCACCCAGGGCATCGCCTCGGCGTCCTCGATCGACGACACCGGGGCGAGGGCCGTCTCGACAGGGGGCAGGGCGAGCCGGACCTCGTCGCTGGTCAGGTCCGACCGTTCGAGTCCGGACAGGTGCGGCGCCGTGTGCGCCGGGTACTGCTCGGCGATGACCATGTCGAACTCGCGTGCCCAGGTCTCGTGCAGGGCGGTCTCCGGTTCGCGCTGCACCATCTCGATCCGGAGGTCCGGGTGGTCGACCGCCATCTCGTGCAGGGCGTTCGGCATCAGGGCGAGTGCCGCCGACTGGAACACCGCGACCCGCACACGGCCCTGCACCGTCGGGAGCGACGACTCGACCTGCGCCTGCGCCCGGTCGAGCACGTCGAGCACGTGCCCCGCGGCCTGCACGAGCACCTCGGCCTGCGGGGTGAGCTGCAGCCGTCGGCCAGCCTTCCGCAGCAGCGGCACGCCGGCCTCACGCTCCAGCACGGCGAGCTGCTGCGAGACCGCGGACGGCGTGAAGTTCATGGCCTCTGCGACGGCGGCGACGGTGCCCCGGATCGACAGCTCACGGAGGAGGACGAGGCGCCGGACGTCGAGCATGCAGAAAGAGTAGACGAACTGAACGGTATGCATCAGGAAGAGTCGCTTCCGCTACACGGTCCGCCGCCCCACACTGGTGCCATGACCGACCTGCACGAGCACCCCGTCACCGATGCCGGGGCCGGCGTCCCCGACCACCTCGCCGACCAGTCCGTCGCGCTGGTCCGGCAGTGGCTGGCCGAGGCCGAGACCTACCCGGTCGACGGCTCGGCGAAGCAGCTCGCCGGCGTGCTGGCCGACCCGAAGGGCCTGGCGTTCGCGGTGGGGTTCGTCGACGGCGTCGTGCGTCCGGAGGACCTCGGGGTCGCCGCGCGGAAGCTCCGTGCCATCGCGCCGGACGCTCCGGGCTTCCTCCCCGCGGCGCTGCGCGGGCTCGTCCGGCTCGGCGGCGGCATGGCGCCGGTGCTGCCGAACGTGGTCGTGCCGATCGCCCGCCGGGTGCTCCGCGAGATGGTCGGGCACCTCATCGTCGACGCGACCGACGCGAAGCTCGGTCCGGCGATCGCGAGGGTCAAGCGGGACGGCGTCCGGCTCAACGTCAACCTGCTCGGCGAGGCCGTCCTCGGCGAGAAGGAGGCCTCGCGTCGGCTCGAGGGCACCGAGCGCCTGCTCGCCCGCGACGACGTCGACTACGTCTCGATCAAGGTGTCGTCGACCGTGCACCCGCACTCGCCGTGGGCGTTCGACCACGCGGTCGAGGACATCATCGCGAAGCTCCGCCCGCTCTTCCGCCGGGCCGTGCAGAGCAGCCCGCGCAAGTTCATCAACCTCGACATGGAGGAGTACAAGGACCTCGACCTGACGATCGCGGTCTTCACCGAGCTCCTCGACGAGCCCGAGTTCACCGACCTCGAAGCGGGCATCGTGCTGCAGGCGTACCTGCCCGACGCGCTCGCCGCGATGCAGCAGCTGCAGGAGTGGTCCGCCGCCCGTCGCGCCCGCGGCGGTGCCGACATCAAGGTCCGGCTCGTCAAGGGTGCGAACCTGCCGATGGAGCAGGTCGAGGCGTCCGTGCACAGCTGGCCGCTCGCGACCTGGCACACGAAGCAGGACTCCGACACGAACTACAAGCGCGTGCTCGACTGGGCCCTCACGCCGGAGCGCATCGCGAACGTCCGCGTCGGCGTCGCCGGGCACAACCTGTTCGACGTCGCGCACGCCTGGCTGCTCGCCGGGGAGCGCGGTGTCCGCGACGGCATCGAGTTCGAGATGCTGCTCGGCATGGCCCAGGGCCAGGCCGAGGCGGTCCGCCGCACCGTCGGCTCGTTGCTGCTCTACACGCCGGTCGTGCACCCGGGCGAGTTCGACGTCGCCATCGCCTACCTGATCCGTCGGCTCGAAGAGGGCGCGTCGCAGGAGAACTTCATGTCGGCGGTGTTCTCGCTGGCGTCGTCGCCCGAGCTGTTCGCGCGCGAAGAGGCGCGCTTCCGTGACTCGCTGGAGCCGCTCACGCAGCCGGGCGGGCTCGACGCCCCGGAACCGCACCGTGTGGCCGACCGCTACGCCGCGGTCGAGCGTCCCCGCCCCGGCCACTTCGACAACACGCCGGACAGCGACCCCTCGGTCGCCGCGGTGCGCGAGTGGGGTGCGGCGATCACCGCCCGTGTCGCCTCCTCCACGCTGGGGGAGCGCGCCGTCCAGGAGGCGCGGCTCGCCTCCGCCCCGCAGCTCGAGTCGGTGCTCGGACGCGTCCGTGCAGCCGGTACCGAGTGGGGCACCTGGTCGGGTGCGGCCCGCGGCGCGGTGCTCCACGCCGTCGGCGACGCGCTCGAGGCGAACCGCGCCGCCCTGGTCGAGGTGATGGCGGCGGAGGCCGGCAAGACCATCGACCAGGCCGACCCCGAGGTCTCCGAGGCGATCGACTTCGCGCACTTCTACGCCGAGCTCGCCACGCAGCTCGACGAGGTCGACGGGGCCGCGTTCACGCCGGCCGCGCTGACGCTCGTGACGCCGCCGTGGAACTTCCCGGTCGCGATCCCCGCAGGCTCGACACTCGCCGCGCTCGCCGCCGGGTCAGCCGTCGTGCTCAAGCCCGCGCCGCCGGCAGAGCGCTGCGGAGCCGTCCTGGCATCGGTCATCGAGACGGCGCTCGACGCCCACGGCGCTCCGGCCGACGTCCTCGCCTTCGTCCAGGTGGCCGAGGACGAGCTCGGCCAGCAGCTCATCACCGCACCGCAGGTCGACCGCGTCATCCTGACCGGTGCGTACGAGACGGCCGAGCTGTTCCGCTCCTTCCGGCCCGACCTGCCGCTGCTGGCGGAGACCTCGGGCAAGAACGCGATCATCGTCACGCCGTCCGCCGACCTCGACCTCGCCGTGAAGGACGTCGTCGCCTCGGCCTTCGGCCACGCCGGCCAGAAGTGCTCCGCAGCCTCGCTCGTGGTCCTGGTCGGGTCCGTCGCGACCTCGCGCCGCTTCCGCTCGCAGCTGCTCGACGCGGTGTCGTCGCTCACGGTGGGCTACCCGACCGATCCGACGACGCAGATGGGCCCGGTCATCGAGCCCGCCGCAGGCAAGCTGCTCGAGGGGCTGACGTCGCTCGGCGCGGGGGAGACCTGGGCGGTCACGCCGAAGCGCCTCGACGACTCAGGGAAGCTCTGGAGCCCGGGCGTCCGCGACGGCGTCCGACGCGGCTCGGCGTTCCACCGCACCGAGTACTTCGGGCCGATCCTCGGCATCATGACGGCGAAGACCCTCGACGAGGCGATCGACATCGTCAACGAGGTCGACTACGGCCTGACGTCGGGCCTGCACTCGCTCGACGCGGCGGAGATCGGCACCTGGCTCGACCGCATCGAGGCGGGCAACCTCTACGTGAACCGCGGCATCACCGGCGCCATCGTCCGTCGGCAGCCCTTCGGCGGCTGGAAGAAGTCCGCGGTCGGCGCGGGTACGAAGGCCGGCGGGTTGAACTACCTGCTCGGCCTCGGGTCCTGGTCGCCCGCGGTCGCGTCGGCGGGCTCGTCCGTGTCGGCACCCGTGCGGTCGTTCGTCCAGGCGGCGGGCGTCTCGTCCGAGTCGCTCGACCGGGCCACGTCGTCCGACGAGCACGCCTGGACCTCGCTGTTCGGCGCCGCGGTCGACGTGTCCGCACTGACCGCCGAGCGGAACATCGCGCGGTACCTGCCGTTCCCGGGTGTGCACGTCCGACTGGCCTCGACCGAGGAGCCCGCGATCGCCGACCTCGTCCGCGTGGTCGCCGCGTCGGTCCGTGCCGGCACGACGGTGGACGTGTCGTCCGTCGCTGCGCTGCCGTCCTCCGTCGCCACGGCGATCCGGGCGCTGCCGAACGTCCGCTCCGTCGCCGAGGGGCAGTCCGACGAGGCGTTCGCGAAGCAGATCGAGCGTGGCGGTTCCACGCGTGTCCGGCTCGTGGGCGGGGACAGCGCTGCGCTCACGACGGCGATCGGTGGTCGGCCGGACGTCGCGGTGTACGGCGAGCCCGTCACCGAGGCCGGACGCATCGAGCTGCTCCCGTTCCTCCGCGAGCAGGCGGTGTCGATCACGGCGCACCGCTTCGGCACGCCGAACCACCTCACCGACGCGCTGATCTGACCTGCACTGCGCCGCTCGGCCCGGTCGCTCCGCCGGGCAACGTGGGCGCGCGTTGAACCACGGAAACGACATCGAACCAGCACTGCGCGCTGGTTGGCTGTCGTCTTCCTGATTCGATGCGCGAGGATCGTCGCGCTGGCGTCTGTACGCCGCCGTGCGTGGGCAGTGAGTTTTCCAGAACGTCGGACGCGCGGAGGAAAGTGCGTCGTGACGCCCGGAAGCTGCCCGGCGTACGGCGTACGGCGTACGGCGGTCGCTCGTTCGCCTTCCACGGGCAGACGCTCGGGCTCCGTCCGGTGCGTCGATGACCTCCACCGCGGGCCCGGTGATCCTGTCCGTGCAGGACCCGGACGACACCGACCTCGAACTCGCCGCGCAACGGTGAGCTGCAGCGGCGTGCCGAGATGAACCTACTCGCCGTTGCGCTGCATCTCCGCTGCGTCGCCCTCGGTGCAGACGGACAGGCCCTCCACCGTGTAGCCCTTCGGATCGGCGTAGAGATCGATCGAGGTCGTCGGACCGCCTGTGCCGCGCATTCCTCCGACGGGATCCGAACCGCTGTTCTTGTAGACCTCGGTGGCGATGCCCTCCCGCTCCCAAAGAGCCTTGAGTATCGCGACGTCCGCCGACGGGTCGCCACCCGCCGCCCGGTCGATGATGTAGGCGAAGGCAGCACCGGAGCCTCCGGATGGCAGGGCGCAAGCCTGGACGGCCGGACCACTCCGAACAGTCCATTCCCCGCCGATCGCCGCCGTCGACCGGTCGACGATGTCGACGACGATCTGCTTGGCTTCGTCACTGGTCTGCCTCGGGGTGGCGTTCATGGTAGTCCCTCCGGTACAGCCGACGAGAAGGAGCGCGGCCGAGGCGGCGATCGCGAGTGCGGCGATCGATCTGGTGGAGTTGCTGGTGTTCATCATCGTGATGCGAGGCCCCCAGGCGCACCACTGAAGATGGCTTCGATGAATCGGTCGGCGTAGGCGCCGGAGTAGTCGGTGTGCGCGTCCTCGGCTGCGGTGCGTCGTGCCGATCCCTGCGCACGGAGCTCGTCCGCCGCGCGCTCAGCGGCACGGATGACCGCGCCGGCGATGCCGTCGTCGAATGCTATGTCGTTCATGGTCCCCCCCGGGTGAGCCGATGGCCCGCTCCACGATATCGGTTCTGGCGACGGAACGAACGCGTAGCAGTTGCCGCGCGCTGACGAGCCTCAACCGTAAGCGGCGGGTGCCTTGATCGTCACGGGCGCAGGATGTACTCGAACGTCGTCCGGGCGCGCTCCGGGTCCGGGGTGTCGCCGGAGATCAGGTCCGCGTAGGTGAAGGACTCCGACACCCGCACGAGCAGGCGGGCGAGTTCCTCGGCGGACAGCGGCGCGGGGTCGAAGGTCCCGGCGGCCTGCTCGGTCGCGATGACCGTCGTGACGACCGCGACGAACCGACGCTGCACGTCGGACTCCGTCGTCGTCAGCAGTCGGAGGGCACGACCGGGCTCGCGGGTCAGGAACGCGCGGAAGTACGGCGCTCGGATGAGGTCCGCCGTGAAGTGGTCGAGGACGTCGACGATCCGGGCCGCTCCGGACGGTGCCGCCGCACGGCCGGCGGCGTCGAGCGTCGGGACGGCCAGCGACCAGAGGATCTCCGAGAGCAGCTGGTCGCGGTTGCCGACCCACCGGAAGAGCGATGTGCGGTCCACGCCGAGCGACGTCGCGAGCGAGCCCATGTCGATGCGGGCTCCGTCGATGAACGCACGTCGTGCAGAACGGAAGGCGCGCTGGGAGTCGCCGTGGGCCTCCAGTCTGGCGGCGAGCGCGCTCGGGACGAGCGTCGAGCCGAGCGTGCCGAGTGACTGGTTCCTCACCGTTCCCCCTGAGTGGTGTCGTCGGTCTTGCAACGTTTTCGAGAATGATGCAACATCGGAGCCATGTCAACGTCGATCACCGACACGCCTCTGCTCGAATCCGACTTCTACCGGTTCCAGGAGGGGCTCACGCCCAGGGAGCGGGAGTCGCTCGGGCAGCTGCGCAGGTACCTCGAGGCCGAGGTCCGCCCGATCGCCGACGACTACTGGGCCCGCGCCGAGTTCCCGGCGCAGACCATCGCGCCGCTCGCCGAGCTCGGCATGTACGGTCCGGGCATCCCGCTCGTGCGCCAGTTCGAGAACTCCGCCGTGTACCGCGGGTGGGCGGCGCTCGAGCTCGGGCGTGTGGACGCCAGCGTGGCGACCTTCATCGGCGTGCAGTCGGGTCTCGCGATGAACGCGATCGCGGTCGGGGGCAGCGACGAGCAGCAGCAGGAGTGGCTGCCGCGGATGTCGCGCGGCGAGGTCATCGGCGCGTTCGGCCTGACGGAGCCGCTGTCCGGCAGTGACTCGGCACGCGGGCTGCGCACGACCGCGCGGCGCGAGGGCGACACGTGGGTGCTCGACGGCGAGAAGCGGTGGATCGGGAACGCGACCTTCGCCGACGTCGTCGTCATCTGGGCGAAGGACGTCGCCGACGAGCAGGTGAAGGGCTTCCTCGTCACCACCGACACGCCGGGCTTCACCGCGACGAAGATCGAGGACAAGATCGCATTGCGCGGCGTGCAGAACGCCGACATCGTGCTCGACGGCGTCCGGGTGCCGGAAGCGCGCCGGCTGCAGCGCGCCGACTCGTTCCGCGCGACCGCTGCTGTGCTCCGGCTGACCCGCACCGAGGTGGCCTGGCAGGCGGTCGGCATCGCCGTCGGTGCCTACGAAGCGGCCCTCGACTACGCCAGGACCCGCATCCAGTTCGGCAAGCCGATCGCGTCGCACCAGATGGTCCAGGACCTGCTAGTGAAGTCCCTCGCGAACATCACCGCGTCGATCGCCCTGTGCACACAGGCGTCGGCGATGCAGGACCGGGGCGTCGGCGGCGACGAGCACTCCGCGATGGCGAAGGCGTTCGCGACCGCGAAGATGCGCGAGACCGTCGGCTGGTGCCGCGAGGTGCAGGGCGGCAACGGCATCGTCCTCGACAAGGGCGTCGCGCGGTTCTTCGCCGACGCCGAGGCGATCTACTCGTACGAGGGCACGCGCGAGGTGAACACGCTCATCGTCGGGCGGGCGATCACCGGCCAGGCCGCCTTCGTCTGAGCACGATCGGGACGGGCGGGTGCACCAGCGCCCGCCCGTCCCCACGTCGGCCGAGCAGCGCTCAGCCGAGGAGCACCTCAGCCGAGCAGTTCCGGCCGCTCCCACTCCTCGCCGAGCACGTGCTGCCCGAGGAACGCGAACACCGTCCGGTACCAGACCACGGCGTGCTGGGGCTGCAGCACCCAGTGGTTCTCGTCCGGGAAGGTCAGGAAGCGGTGCGGCATCGAGCCGTCCTCCGCCGCGTGGTGCTCCGCGAGCTCGGACCACAGCCGGAGCCCCTCACCGATCGGCACCCGGTAGTCGCGATCGCCGTGGATCACGAGCATCGGTGACGTGATGTCCGCGACGAAGCGGTGCGGGTCGTTCTCGCGCAGTCCCTGCTCGTCGAAGATCGACTGCCAGTAGTCGGATGAGTCGGTCGTCCCGGCGAACTGCTCCATCGCCCAGAGGCTGGCGTGCGTGACGACCGCCCGGAACCGGTCGGTGTGCCCCGCGATCCAGTTCGCCATGTAGCCGCCGAACGACCCGCCCATCACGGCCGTCCTGGTCTCGTCGACGTCGTCCCGCGCGACCACGGCGTCGGTGATCGCCATGAGGTCCGTGTACGGGGCCCGGCCCCAGGCGTTCCACCCGCGGTTCACGAAGTCGAGCCCGTAGCCCGTCGACAGGGCCGGGTCGGGCAGGAGCACCGCGTACCCCTGGGCCGCCGCGAGCATCGGCGTCCACCGCCACGACCACTGGTTCCAGGAGTTGAGCGGACCGCCGTGGACCCACAGCAGCAGCGGGTGCGGCCCGTCGCCCTCGGGCAGGACGAGCCAGCCGCGCACGCGTGCGCCGTCGGCGACGGTCGTCTCGACCTCCTCCAGGCGACCGGGGACCGCGGGCAGCGGTGCGGGGGTCGGCAGGGCGGTCACCGTGCCGTCGGCGTCGATCCGGACCGGGTGCAGCGGTGCCGCCCAGGAGGCCCGGAGCGCCACCACGACACCGCTCGCGGCCGACACGCGGACACCCGAGTACGCCCAGTCGTCGTCCGTCAGCTGGACGACGGCTCCGCCGTCGAGGGGGATGCGGAAGAGCGGCGCGCGACCGTCCTGGTCGGCGACGGCGAGGACGGCGGTGTCGTCGGGTGCGAAGACGAGCTCGGTGGGCCAGCGGTCCCAGTCGGTCGCGACCCGGCGGGCGTCCGAGCCGTCGAGCCCGGCGACCCAGACCTCCTGCTGATTCGCACCGGCCGGGGTGGACCGCACCGTCCGGACCCAGGCGATCGTGGTGCCGTCGTGCGACAGCGTGGGCAGTTCGTGGTCGACGTCCGGCTCGTCGAACAGCACCGTCCGTGCCGCGGTGTCGACGTCGATCGAGACGATGGTGCTGCGCTGTCCGCGCGCGGTCGGCACCCCGACGGCGGCGAGGAGCGTCCGGCCGTCCGGGGTGAGTGCGCCGGAGACATGGTCGAGCGAGCGGCCCGGCGCCGGGGTGACGTCGAGCGGTTCCGGCAGGTGCGCCGGGTACGGGGCGGGGGCGTCGGACGGTCGTCCGGCGCTGGCGTCGGTGGTGACGCCGGTGGCGGGTTCCGAGGCGATCGGCTCCGTCAGGTCGCCGAGGTCGAGCGCGAGCACGTGCGGCTCGCCGGGCCCGAGGTCGTGGTCCCAGTACCGGACCGGGTAGGTCTCGTGCAGGATCGCGTGCACCTTCGCGTCGTCGCGGCGCTTCCGCAGCGCGGCGTCACGGGTCACGACCCCGACGCGCTCACCGGCGGCCGCACTCGGCAGCAGGTCGGCGGTGATCGCGACCACGTCGGCGTCGCTGGCCACCGCGACGACGCCACTCGCGCCTCCCGTCAGCCGGGTGACCGGGCGGGCGTCGCCGCCTGCGGCCGGCAGCAGCCAGAGCTGCGCGGTGTCGTCGTCGACGTCCGCGTCGGGGCGGCCGGAGACGAACAACAGGTCGCCGTTCCGGGCGAACGCCGCGCCGGACTCGCCCTTCGCGCTCCGGGTGAGGCGGACGGGCTGACCGTCTCCGGCCGACGGCACGGACCACACGGCCCGGTGGTGTGCAGTGGCGTCGGGGCGGAGCGTGCTCACCGTCAGTGCGACGCGCGCGCCGTCCGGGCTGAGCGCGATCCCGTCGACACGGGGGAGCGCGATGAACTGGTCCAGGTCCGAGAACGGCGTCGTCATGACCTCACGCTACGGCGACACGTGCAGTCTGCAACAGGCCCCGGTCGGATCCGGGGACGGGTGGCTCAGGCCCAGAAGGCCGCGATCGCCTCGGCGACGGCCTCGCCCTGCCGGCGCCCCTCGGTCGCCGACGGCGCCTGCGTCGACAGCGACAGCGAGTTGTCGCCGAACGCGTGCTGGGCGCCGCTGTCCGCGACGATGGTCTCGACCGAGCTGCCGCCGGCGCGCAGGGCCTCCACGGCCAGGTCGAGCCACGGCCCGAGCGGGGACGGCCCCTCGGGCCCGCAGGCGACGACGAGCACGCGCTCGTGCCCGGCGACCACGTCGGCGTTCGTCGCGGAACGCAGGCCGCCGTCGATGTGCGGCACGCCGTCGATCCGGACCGGCGACCACACGAACGGCACCGAGCAGCTCGCGGCGACGGCGCGGGGGAGCGGCACACCGGTGGTCGCGGTGAGCACCTTGAACGTCCCGTCGACCGCGTCGATGGTGGTGACGCCGAGCGGCTTCTCCGGCCACTCGGTCGAGGGCAGCGTCTCCGCGAACGTCGCGGTGCGCTCGTCGTCGGACTGACCGGTGACGACCCGCTGCGCGACGGCTCCGAGCCGCGCGCGGGCGTCCTGCTCCGACGTCGCCCCCGCCAGCACCTGGGCGAGCCGCTCCTGGAAGTCCTCGCCGGCGATCGGCTCCGGCTCGACGTAGGTGCTCGGCAGCGGAGCGTGCTGCTGCTCGAACGCCTGCGTGACCGCTCCGGCGCGGACGAAGGCCCCGACCACGCTCCCGGCACTCGAGCCCACGACGAGGTCCGCGGCGTCGAGGTCGACGCCGGCGTCCTGCAGGGCGGAGAGCACGCCGACCTCCCACGCGATGCCGGCGACGCCGCCTCCGCCGAGGACGAGGGCTCTGGTTCCGGGCGTGGGGCTGGCGAAGTCCGTCATGTCACCTGTGTACCAGGTGACCGTCGGACGGACAGGAGGCGCGTGGCACGACCGCCACGCGCCTCCCGTCCGTCACCCGGTCACCACGGGCCGCCCGGTGGTCCTACTCGGACGCGACGTCGATGAGGACCTTGCCGACCGCGTCGCCCTCGACGGCGTCGTGCGCGGCGGCGGTGTCCTCGAGCGCGAAGCGGACGAGGGGCAGGCCGGCGTCCTCGCCGACGGGCAGCACACCGTCGCGGAGTGCGGCGGTGACGTCCTCCGCGGCCGCGGACAGCGCGTCGACACCGATCGTGTACAGCAGCAGGAACTGGTAGCGGGCGTTGACCGACATGTTCGGGCGGATCGGGAGGGTCGCGTCGTCCCCGCCGTTGTTCGCGTAGATCGAGACGACCCCGTGGTTCGCCAGGACGTCGGCGACGAGCTGCGCGTTCTGCGGGATCGAGACCTCGACGACGATGTCGACGCCGTCGGGGGCGATCTCGCGGATGCGGGCGGCGGCGTCCTCGTCGCGGTAGTTGACGGTGTGGTGCGCGCCGGCCGCGGTCGCGAGGGCGGCCTTGGCGTCCGAGCTGATCGTCGTGACGACCGTGGCGCCGGCCCACCGGGCGAGCTGGATCGCGGCGTGCCCGACGGCTCCGGCACCGCCGGCGACCAGGACCGTGCGGCCGTCGAGCGCTCCGGGGGCGAGGCGACGCGGACCGTCCTCGTGCGTGGTGAGGGCGCGGTGGGCGGTCATCGCGGGGACGCCGAGTGCGGCGCCGACGTCGAAGCTCGTGCCCTCGGGGAGCGGGACCGCGCGCTCGGCGGGGACCACGGTGTACTCCTGCGCGGTGCCGGTCGGGCGGCTCGCTGCGGCCATGTACAGCCAGACGCGGTCGCCCTCGGCGAGACCCTCGACACCGTCGCCGACGGCATCCACCACGCCGGCGCCGTCCTGGTTCGGGGTGATCTCGGGGAAGGGCAGGTCGTCGCCGTAGGTGCCGCCGGCGCGGGCCTTCCAGTCGGTGGGGTTGACGCCGGAGACCACCACGCGGACGCGGACCTCGCCGGGGCCGGGCTGCGGGACCTCCCGCTCGACCAGTTCGAGGACGCTGCTGTCACCGGGCTTCGTGTAGACGATCGATCGCATGTCCCCAGGCAACACCCGCGCGCCGTCGGGTCTTCCGGGCTGCCACCGGCCGGCACCCGCGCGCGTCGCGGCGGCGCGGAGCTGCGCCGCTGTCGTCAGCGGGCGTCGTAGGCGTCGCGCGAGTCCTGCACGTCCGCCATGTGCGAGGTCGCCCAGTCCTCGAGCGGCTCGAGCACGGCACGCAGGGAACGCCCCCGGTCGGTCAGCTCGTACTCGACGTGCGGCGGGATCTCGGGGAACACCGTCCTCGTGACGAGACCGTCGCGCTCGAGCGCCCGGAGTGTCTGCGTGAGCATCTTCTGCGACACGCCCTGCACGCGGTTCACGATCACGGAGTAGCGCTGCGGGCCGTCGACGAGCGAGCCGATCGTCAGGACGCTCCACCGGTCGCCGATCCGGTCGAGCAACTGCCGGGATGGGCAGTCCGACGCGTAGGGGCTGTACTCGAGCGCTGACATCGTGACCTCCGTTACGCACTGGAAGGTGCCTACTTACCGGAAGAGAGTAACGCTAGTACGGTGAGTGGCACCAGTCACGAAAGGACTCCCATGACCAGCATCGTCGTCTTCGGCGGCACCGGGTACGCCGGCTCCGCCATCGTCCGCGAGGCCCTGTCCCGCGGCATCGCCGTCACCGCCGTCGCCCGCGACACCTCCAAGCTCGACGCCGCCGAGGGCCTGACCCTCGCCCAGGGCGACGCCTTCGACGAGTCGTTCGTGTCGGACGTCACGAAGGGCACCGACGTCGTCGTCGTCTCGCTGCACGCGGTCCAGGCGGACGGCAGCGAGCTCAAGGACCGGTTCCAGCACTTCGTCGACGCCGCGGCGGCAGCGGGTGCCAGGCTCGGCATCGTCGGCGGTGCGGGCTCGCTGCTCGTCGCCGAGGGCGGCCCGGCGCTGTACGACACCGCCGAGTTCCCCGACGCGTTCAAGGGCGAGGCGAAGAGCCACGGCGAGATCCTCGACCGTCTGCGCTCCGGGGCGTACGCCGGTGACGTCGACTGGTTCTACGTGAGCCCGGCAGCGGCCTTCGGCGGCTACAACCCGGGCGAGCGGAAGGGCACCTACCGGACGACGGACGACCTGCTGCTCACCGACGCCGAGGGCAACTCGGACATCTCGGGCGAGGACTACGCGATCGCCTTCGTCGACGAGGTCGAGCGTCCGGCGCACCACCGCGCCCGCTTCGGCGTCGCGTACTGACCCGACCGCGGTCTCCGCTCCGCACGACGTCTCCGCCGCGGTCGTTCCGCTGCGCGAACACCGGTTCTTCCCGGTCGAACACCCGCAGGACGGGGTGCGTTCGGGAAGAACCGGTGTTCTGCGTGCCCAGCGCCGCGCCGGGCGCTAGCGGTGGTCGACGATCGCGGGGACCGGCACGTGGTGCCGCATCCGCATCGCCAGGTGCAGTCCGCCGCGCCGCGCGAGCACGACCGCCACGACCGCAGCGGCCACAGCGGGGACGCCGCCCGCGACGATCATGCCGACGTGCGCACCGAAGTGGTCGACGACCTGGCCCATGAGCGGGCCGCCGAGTGCCTGGCCACCGAGCAGCACGAGCACGTAGAGCGACATCACCCGGCCCCGGATCGCGACGTTCGACGACAGCTGCACGAGCGAGTTCGACGCCGTCATGAACAGCAGCTGGGACATCCCGACGGCGACGAGCGCGGCGGTGAACGGCGCGATGACCGGGATCGACCCGCTCACGACGAGCAGCACGCCCGTCCAGAACACCCCGCCGACGATCGTGCGCAGCCGCACCACCGCCCGACGCGTCGAGAGGAGCGCCCCGGCGAGGGCCCCGACCGCGACGGCGGAGTTGAACACGCCGTACCCGCCCGCGCCGACGTCGTACACCTCGGACGCGAAGGCCGACAACAGCACCGGCATCGTCAGGGCGAAGACCGAGAAGAACGCCATGAGGACGACCGGCACCAGGATCGTCGGCTTCCGGACGGCGTAGCGGAGCCCCTCGACGAGCTGGCCCTTGGCACGCGGGGCCGGCGGGGTCCGGTGCAGGTCCGAGGTACGGAGGAACCCGAGCGTCACCACGACGGCGACGCAGGCGATCGCGTTCACGCCGAACGACCAGCCCGCCCCGACGGCGACGAGCAGCGCACCGGACAACGCCGGGCCGATCATCCCGCCGAGCTGGAACACGCTGGAGTTGACGCTGATGGCGTTCCGCAGGTGCTGGTGGCCGACGATCTCGGTGACGAAGACCTGGCGCGCCGGGTTGTCGATCACGGTGACCATGCCGACCAGGAACGCGATCACCCAGATGTGCCACGCCTCGACCACGCCGGTCAGGGTGAGGACCGCGAGCAGCGCGGAGAGCACCGCGAAGGCGCCCTGCGTGAGCATCATGAGCGCACGCTTCGAGAACCGGTCGACGAGCACCCCGCCCCAGAGCCCGAACAGCAGCATCGGCGCGAACTGGCACGCGACGGTGATGCCCACCTGCGCCACCGAGCCCGTGAGCTGCAGCACGAGCCAGTCCTGCGCGATCCGCTGCATCCACCCGGCGGTCATCGCGACGAGGTTCGTGGCCGTGAACAGCCGGAAGTTCGGCACGGAGAGGGCGATCAGGGTGTGCCGCCACGGCGGACGTTCGGCCTGGATCGGCAGCGGTTCGGTGGGCGGAGGGAGGGTCGTCGATGACGCACGCACGGTGGCGGGGCTCCGGTTCGTCGCTGGTGGGAACGGTACCCATCTGAAACTACGTGGCGCGGCGCCATTCGAGACCCCTATGGTGGCTATCACTCCATTGCGATGTCGAATGAGGTGGCCGTGCTCGACCCCGTGTTGCTCCGGACGTTCCTGGCGGTCGCCGAGACCGGCAGCTTCACGCTCGCGGGGCAGCGGCTCGGCGTCAGCCAGCCGACGGTGTCGCAGCACGTGCGGCGTCTGGAGACCGCCGTGGCGCGCACCCTCGTCGCCCGCGACACCCGGGGCGTCGCCCTCACCGACAACGGCGACGCGATGGCCGGCTTCGCACGCTCGATCCTCGCGGCACACGCCACTGCCGACGCCTACTTCTCCGGGGCGGCGACGCGGGGACGACTCCGGTTCGGCGCGGCGGACGACCTCGCGATCACGCAGCTGCCGCGCATCCTCCGCGACTTCCGGCGGCTGCACCCGCAGGTGAACCTCGAGCTCACGGTGAACCAGTCCGCTCCGCTGCTGCGTCGCGTGCACGCGGGACAGCTCGACCTCGTGTTCATCAAGCAGGCCGCGGGGGAGTCCGCCGAGGGCACCCGGGTGGCGACCGACCAGATGGTGTGGATGGCGCAGGACGGCATCGCGCTCGAGGCGGGCGAGCCCGTCCCGCTCATCGCCTACCAGGCCCCGAGCATCAGTCGGCAGATGGCGATCGACGCGCTCGAGTCCGTCGGCCGCACGTGGCGGATCACCTGCAACACACGTGACGTCAACGGGGTGCTCGCTGCGGTCCGTGCCGGGATCGGGGTCGCGGTCTTCCCGCACTCGCTCATCCCGGCCGACCTCGTGAAGGTGTCCCAGCGCCTGTCCCTGCCGGACCTGCCCGCAGTGGACTACGTGCTCATCGCCAACCCGACGGTGCAGCGGGAACCCATCGATGCCCTGACGAGCGCGATCCTGTCACGGGGGGTCGTCCGCGCGGTCTGACGACCCGCCTACGGAGCCAGCGTCGGCGTGACTCCCGTGCCCGTGAGGTCGGGCGGCGTCACACCGGCGAGCGGCAGCACCGCCGAGGCGACCGCCCAGAGCAGCACGAGGGTGCCGACACCGCCGAGCACCGCCCCGAGGAGCCCCGCCGGTCGCTGCCAGGTCGCGGCGGGGTGCCGCAGCGCCGTGCCGGACAGCACGAGCGCCAGTACGCCGAGCACCAGGCCGGTCGCGTGCACCGTCGCGGGCGCGGTGAACCACCAGGCGGCGAGTCCGAGCGCTGCCACCCCGGTGACCGCCCCGAGGACGGCGGCCGGTGTGGCGCCGATCGCGGTGCGGCTGCGGCTGCGGTCGCGGCGTGCCCGGCGCTCGGCCTGGAGGCCCGGCTCGCCCCCGTCGGGACCGCCCACCGCTGCCTCGGGACGGTCCGCGACCGGTGCCGGGGTCGCGACACCGGTCCTGGCGGCACGGTCCCCGACCGCCGGCGCCTGCTCGCGGCCCACCGGTGCGGTGTGCGCGGTCGGGAAGACCGTCGTCGAGGCCGGTGGGGTCACCGAGGTGGGGGGAGCGATGACGGCGTCGAACGGCGTCGGCCCGGGCTCGACGACCGTCGGGCGCGGTGCCTGCTGCCGTGCGAAGCGTGCCGGCGTGCGGTAGCCGATCGGACCGGACGGCTCGGGTTCCGTTCCCTCGACCAGGACGTGCTCGAGCCCGGGGACCGAGAAGCGGGGCTGCCCCACCACGGGCACGACCGGCGCGGCGGGCCGGGCCGGTGCCGACTGCACGGGCACGGGCTGCAGGGATGCCGACTGCACCGGTGTCGGTTGCACCGGTGTCGGCTGCGCCGCCGCGGGGTGCGCCGGGTCGGACGGCGGCGCGAGCGGGACCCGCGGGCGCTCCTGCACGGACCGGAGCGTGCCGTCGACTGCGGCGTCGGTGGGCGACACCGGCAGGGGGGCCGTGTCGAACGGGGGCACCTGCACGGTCGGCGAGGTCGGGGCCGGCGGGAGCAGGTGCTCCTGCGGCGGGTAGTCGGGCACGAGCACGTCGCCGTCGGGGAGCGGACCGGCAGGGGCGAACGCCGCCGTGGCGCCGGAGGCGACCTCGGCGGCCGGCGCGGGCGCACCGGCCTGCGTGACCGTCTCCACGGCGGGCACCTGCGGGGCGGGGCCGGGACGGGCCTCCAGGCCGGTGGCGGCGTCCTCCGGAGGTGCGACCACCCATGCGGGAACTGCTCGACGCGGCCGGTCCCGGTCCGGCATGCGGTGCGACGCCACTCGTGCTCCCTCGGTCTACTGATCCATCGTCAGTTCTATCCCTGCGCATGCACCGACGCGCAGCCCCAGTTCCGGGGTCGCGCGTGGCGCGGGGACTACATGTCGCGGTAGCGCTTCGCCTCGGCGAGCTTGGTGCGGAGCTCGTCGGCGGTGTACCGCGTGACGTAGCCGGGGGTGTCACGCTGGATGCGCCAGCCCTCCGCGAGCGGGCCCGCGTCGACCACGTCGAAGCCGAACGCGTCGATCAGGTCGGCCACGACGCGCTTCGCCTCGGCGTCGTCGCCGGCCACCACGAGCGCGCGGCGGCCGGGCGTACCGGCCGGTGTCGCCTCGTCCGTGAGCGCCGGTGCGGCGATGTGGTTGAACGCCTTCACCACACGAGCGCCCCGCAGGTGGTCCTGCAGGAGCTCGGCCGTGGTGGTGGTCTCCTCGTCGAGGGCCGTGATGTGGCCGTCGCGCTGGGGGTAGTAGTTGTTCGTGTCGATGACGACCTTGCCGACGAGGGGTTCGACGGGGATGGTCTCGATCGCGGCGAGCGGGGTCGTGACGACGACGATGTCGCCGGCGGCCGCAGCCTCGTCGCGGGTCGCCGCGCGGGCGTGCTCGCCGAGCTCGTCGACGAGCCCCCGCAGCGTCTCGGGACCGCGCGAGTTGGCGATCACGACGTCGTGGCCGTGCCGCACCGCGAGGCGTGCGAGCTGGGATCCGATGTTGCCTGCTCCGATGATGCCGATGGTGGTCATGGGTGCGTCCAACGCGGTTGCGGACGGCGCATTCCCCGCGGGTGCATGATGGCGGCATGGCCCACGAGTTCCGCGACGAGACCGACCGCGACCGCTACGCGATGTACGTCGACGGCGAGCTCGTGAGCGTGCTCGACTACCGGGACGGGACCGACGCCGTGTCGTTCCCGCACACGTACACCGTGCCGGCGCACCGCGGCCACGGTTACGCGGCGGCGCTCGTCGAGCACGCCGTCGCCGACGTGGAGGCCCGGACCACCAAGCGCATCGTCCCGATGTGCTGGTTCGTCGGCAAGTGGTTCGACGAGCACCCGGAGAAGGCCGACCTGCTCAGCCGCGGCGCCGCGGACTGAGACCCCCTCCGTCCGGCGGCAGCGTCGCCGCCGGGCCCGACCGCCCGGGAGACACCGTGCCCACGACCACCCCCCTGCTCCGGTCCGACGGCCAGGCCGAGCAGGCCGCCACGTGCTCCACGTCCCGCTCGCCGGCGCTGCCGCCCGCGGCGGCCAGGTATTGAGCGGGAGCAGCTCGTGCCCGCCGGTATGGTGGCTGCACCCACCAGCGCCGAGTCCCCGGCGCTCGCAGTGACAGGCTGGAGACCGCGATGAGCAGCCCGAGCTCGGACGTCCGCAACAGCGACATCGGCCGCGCCTACACCGAACTCGCCCGCATCACGAGGCGGGCGAGCATCCGGGCGCGCGGCGACGATCTCGTGCTCAGCGTGGTCGACCAGTCACTCGTGGACTTCGTCGTGCAGCACCCGGGCTGCATGGCCATCGACATCGCCCGGTACCTGCGCCTCAACCGGTCGACGATCTCGCGGCAGCTGTCCGGGCTCCTCGCCGCGGGGCTGGTCCGCACGACCGACGGCGGTGCGGGCAACGCCAAGCCGCTCGAGGCCACGGACGAGGGCCGCGCCGCCCTGGAACGCTCCGTGCGTCTGCACCGCGCCGCCCTCGAGGAACGGCTCGCCGACTGGTCCGACGACGACGTCGCGCTCCTGGCCGGGCTGCTCGAACGCCTCGGCGCAGCGGACGAGGCCGGCCTGCCGATGCCGGGGCACACCGCGCCGTGACGACCTCGTTCGTCCTGCTCTCCGACACCCACCTGCCGAAGCGCGCGAAGGACCTGCCCGCCGGGCTCTGGGCCGACGTCGAGGCGGCGGACCTCGTCGTGCACGCCGGTGACTGGGTGGACGTGGCCACGCTCGACGCCGTCCAGGGGCGGTCGCGCCGGTTCGAGGGCGTGCGCGGCAACAACGACGGACCCGCGTTCGACGACCGGCTCCCGCTCGTCGCCCGCTTCACCGTCGAGGACCTGCGCTTCGCGCTCGTGCACGAGACCGGCGCCGCCACGGGCCGGGAGCGACGCATGGACGCGGCACACCCGGACACCGACGTGCTGGTCTTCGGGCACTCGCACATCCCGTGGGACTCCGTCGCGCCCTCCGGCATGCGGCTGCTCAACCCGGGATCGCCGACGGACCGCCGCCGACAGCCGGACTTCACGTGGATGCGCGGCACCGTCGACCGGCGGGACCTGTCGGTCGAGCTCGTCCGTCTGCCGCCGGCGGCGCGCTGACGGGACCCGCGCGACGGGTGCGACCCCGGCACGTCCCGTCGGCGGCCGACGGGTGCACGACCGGTGGCGGACGGGAGGCGCGGTGCGGGCGTGCGCCGCGCCTCCCGTCCGTCCCGCGTCGCGACCGTCCGGCAGCGACGTCGCTCAGACCGGCGACGGGTCCCGCCGCCCGGCCGGTGCCTCGGCGTCGAGCGGCATGCGGAAGAACGCGAGCTCCCACGCGGTCGACCGTCGGTGCGCACGGGCCATCCGGCCACGCTCCGCCGGTCCGGCAGCCGCCGCGAGTTCCTCGACACGCGCGGTCGCCTCGGCGCTCGCCGCAGCGAAGGTAGGGTCGCCGTACGCGCCTACCCAGTCCGCGAACGGGTGCCCCTCGGGGGCGTGACCGAGTTGCGTGCCGACCCAGGCGTACACGCGGAAGCACGGCAGCACCGCGGCGGCGAGGACCCCGGGCGACCCGCTGTCGGCGGCGTCCTGCAGGTGCGCGAGGTACCCGGCGCACGTCGGGTGCACCGGGTCGTCGGCGTGCGAACCGGCGAGCCGGCGGTGGTGCAGGTCGCGGGCCTCGTCCGCACAGCCCTGGGCGGCGGCGGACCAGAACGCGGCGTCGTCGCCGGTCGACCCCTCCGCGAGCCGGGCCAGGTGCTGCTCGTACGCCCGCAGGTAGTGGACGTCCTGGGCGAGGTAGCCGGCGAAGACGTCCTCGTCGAGCGTGCCGTCACGGAGGCCGACGAGGAAGTCGCACGCGATCGTCGCGTCGAGGGTCTCCCGCACGTCGGCCCACCAGCGGTCCGTCCACGACACCGGGGGGAGCGCGGCACGCACCGCTGCGCCGTGGTCGACCGGTCCGTTGCCCGTCCCGACCTGCAGCGCGTCCGCGCCCTCGAGCGCGGCGGTCAGCCACGTCTTCGCCCCCGCGACGGCGAGCTCCCAGTCGCCGTCGCGGGCGGCCAGCGTCGCGATCGCGCTCGACAGCGAGCAGCCCGTCCCGTGCGTGTTCGTCGTGGCGACCCGCGGCGCGCTGAAGGTCCGCAGCACACCCTCCGGTCCGACGAGCACGTCGTCCGAGGTCGGCCCGTCGTCGTGCCCGCCCTTGGCCAGGACCAGGACGTCCCAGCGACGCGCGACGCACTGCGCGGCACCGACCGTCGTCGACGGCGTCCCACCGGCGAGCGCGGCCAGCTCGGCGAGCTCCGCCCGGTTCGGCGTCACGAGGTCGGCGAGCGCGAGCAGGTCGCCCATCGCCGCAGCAGCGGCGCCGTCGAGCAGACGGTCCCCGCTCGTGGCGACCATCACCGGGTCGACGACGACCACGGGCGGCCGGTGCGCACGGAGCCAGGCCGTGACCGTGCGGACGACCTCGACCGTGCCGAGCATGCCGGTCTTCACCGCGTCGACGACGACGTCGTCCGACACCGCGTCGAGCTGCTCGCGGAGGAACGCGACGTCGGGGACGTGCACCGACCGCACGCCGTGGGTGTTCTGCGCGACCAGCGCCGTCACGACGCCCATGCCGTACCCGTCGTGGGCCGCGATCGACTTGAGGTCCGCCTGCAGACCCGCGCCGCCCGTCGGGTCCGTGCCCGCGATGCTGAGCACGCGGGGGGTGCCCCCGGTCACCGGGCGTCCCAGGCATCGACGTAGGCGGTGGCTGCGCCGTGGGGGTCCGCCGCCGCGCAGATGCCCGAGACGACGGCGACCCCGGCGGCGCCGGCCGCGCGCAGCGGGGCGACGTCGTCGAGCCCGACCCCGCCGATGGCGACGCACGGCACGTCGACCGACCGGGCGAGGCCGGCGATCCGGGCGAACCCGTCGTACCCGAGGGCCGGCGGGTGGTCGGCCTTCGTCGTCGTCGGGTGGACGACCCCGACGCCGAGCAGGTCGACGGTGCCGCGGGGGAGCCCGGCGACGACGTCGAGGTGCTCCGGGGTGTTCGCGGTGAGGCCCACGTGGGCGTCCGGTCCGAGGAGCGACCGGGCCGCCTCGACGGGCAGGTCGGACTGCCCGAGGTGGACGCCGGCGACCCGGTGCCCGTCGCGCCTGGCGACGAGGGCCACGTCGAGCCGGTCGTCGACCACCACCGTCGCGCGGTCGCCCACGGCGTCGGCGACCGCGGCGGTCAGTGCGAGGAGGTCACGGGCGGACGACTCCTTGTCGCGCACCTGCACGAGCCGGACGCCCGCGTCGACCGCGGCGCGGACGACCCCGAGCACGCCCCTGCCGTGCCGGTCGGCGAGCACCCCGTCGGTGACCAGGTAGACGCCGAGCCCCGTCGTGGCGCTCATGCCAGGTCCGCCGTCGACCCGGTCGTGATCCGCGCCTCCCGGACGACGTCCTCGGGGGTGAGGGATGCGAGCCGGTCGAGGAAGAGCGGCTGGAACGTCCCCGGGCCGCCGGCGTCGCGGGCGGCGAGCTCGGCCGCGATGGTGTGGACCGCCGTCGCACCGACGGCCGCTGCGCCCGGGTCGTCCGGGCACACCGCCGTGAAGGCCGCGACCACGGCCCCGAGCGCGCAGCCGCCACCGGTGATGCGCGTCAGCAGCTCGGTGCCGTTCGCGACCCGGACCACGCCGCTGTCGGGCGCGACCACCAGGTCGACGGGACCGGACACGGCGACGGCGCCCACGAGCCTCCTGTCCGAGGCCCGCACCGCGGTCTCCCGCGCGTCCTCGGTGCCGGCGGTGCTGTCGACCCCGCGCCCACCGTCGGAGGCGCCGAGCAGGGCGAGGACCTCCGAGGCGTTGCCGCGGAGCACGGTCGGCCGGAGCGCGAGCAGGTCGCGGGCGAGGGCCGTGCGGACCGGCAACGAGCCGACGGCGACCGGGTCGAGGACCCAGGGGGTGCCCGCGTCGACCGCGGCCGACGCGGCCTCGAGCGAGGCGGCACGCGGTTCCGGGTGCGGTGTCCCCGTGTTCACGAGCAGGGCGTCCGCGACACGGGCGAACGGACCGGCCTCGGTGGTGACGTCGACCATCGCGGCAGAGGCCCCGAGCGCGAGGAGGACGTTCGCCGTGACGTTCTGCACGACGGTGTTCGTGATGCACTGGACGAGGGGACCGCGGGCGCGCACCCCCTCGAGCAGTGCGGCGGTGCGGTCGGCCCAGTCCGGGGACGGGTCACCGGTGTGTCCGGGTACGGGCGCAGCAGTGTGCATGGACGATCCCTTCGCGAGTACGAGCTCGAGCAGGTTCGACGGGTGTGATCTCAGCCGCTCGGTGCGGCACCCCGTGTCTCGGACGCAACCGTACACGACGTCCCGCGACCGCTCCGGCCCCGACGCAGGCGCCGTGTGCCAGGGTTGACGGGTGCCTGCTGCGACCCCTCCCGGACCCCCGCCCGGTCCCCGCGACCCCGGTGACGCCTGGGCGGTCGGGCCGGACGGCACGAAGGCCTGGGGCCGCTTCGGCGCGGCCGGACTGCTCGTCGACGACGGTGCCGGGCGGGTGCTGCTGCAGCACCGCGTCGAGTGGAGCCACCACGGCGGGACGTGGGGCATCCCCGGCGGGGCGCGGCACCAGGGCGAGGACGCCGTGTCGGCCGCGCTCCGCGAGTCCGCCGAGGAAGCGGGCGTGCCCGAGGACGGCATCGACCTCCGGCACGCCGCCGTGCTCGACCTCGGGTTCTGGACGTACACGACGGTGGTCGGGCGGGCCCGCCGGCCCTTCGAGCCGGTCATCGCCGACCGTGAGAGCCTGGCGCTGTCCTGGGTGCCGGCCGCCGAGGTGGACGGCCTGCCGCTCCACCCGGGCTTCGGCGCATCGTGGCCCGCGCTCCGGGCCGCGATGACGACCACGCCGCACGTTGTGGTCGACGCGGCGAACGTCGTCGGCAGCGTGCCGGACGGCTGGTGGAGGGACCGGGCGGGGGCCGCTGAGCGGCTGCTGGCGTCCGTGGCGGCGCTCGCCGAGCGGGGTGTGGCGTCGGGGGAGCTCGCGCTGCCCTTCGCCCGGTGGTGGCCGCGCTGGACCGTGGTGCTCGAGGGCGGGGCACGGGACGCGGCGGACACGTCGGGGGTCGAGGTCGTCCGGGCCGAGGGGTCCGGTGACGACGCGATCGTCGCGGCGGCTCGTGCAGCACTCGGCTCCGGGGACGGCCCCGTGGTCGTCGTGACGGCGGACCGGGAGCTCCGGACGCGCGTCCAGGCGCTCGGCGCCGAGGTGCGCGGCCCCGGCTGGTTCCGCGAGCAGTAGACCGGCGGCCGGCGCCGGCGTCAGCTGCCGGCACGAGTCGCCGGCATCAGCCCCGGCACGGGGAGCCGGCGTCAGCCCCGGCACGGGCCGCCGGCGTCAGTCCTCCGGCACGTACCGCCGTGACGACACGAGCAACGCCACCCACGACACCGCGCCGAGCCCGACGACCACCGCCAGGATGATCGACACCGGCACCCCGGCCCCGCCCGCGATCGCCGCGATGACCGCGGGCGCCAGGAACCCGCTGTACGCCACCGCGTAGAACGCTCCGGTCAGCCCGGCCAGGTCCCGGGTCCCCGCGATGCGCTGCACCTCGAGCAGCGACGACACGAGCGCGGTGCCCATGCCGACACCGATCACGACGTTCGCCGCGAGGCCGATCCAGACGGACTGCAGCTCGATCGCCACGAGCACCACGGCGATCCCCACGGTCACCACGGCGACCGCGGTGACGAGGCCCCGCGCGGAGGTCACCGAGTGCACCCGCTTCGCCAGCGGCTGCACGGCGCTCGACACCCCGAGGGCGACGACGGTGGCGGCGGTGGCGAACACCAGACCCCACGGTCCGGTGGCTCCCGCGAGCCGGGTCGGCAGGTACCCGTACCCGATCGCGGCCGAGCCGAAGATCCACGGCGCGGCGACGACGACGACCCGGGTGAACCGGCGGTGCCCGGCGCTGGGGACCGCGAGCTGTCGCCACCAGGGACCGGCGAGGCCACCGTCCGATGCGGTCTCCGGCGCCCGCCACACGACGATCGCGAGGGGTGCCGCGACGCAGACGTGCACGATGAACGGCAGGACCTCGGGCACCGGGCCCCACTGCGCGATGCCGCCCGCCACGAGGGCGCCGATCCCGGACCCGAGCGTGAACGCCAGGGAGGCACGGCGCGCCCCGGAGCCCTCGTCGGCCGCCGGGTCGTACCGGCCCTGGGACAGCTCCTTCACCCAGCTGTTGCCGACCGCCATCGCGATGCCGACGGTCGCGCCGGAGAACAGCCGCCCGGCGGCGAGGAACCCGGGCCCGAGCGGTCCGAGGGCGAGCAGCCCGCTCCCGACGACCGCCGCCGCGATGCCGACGAGCATCAGGGGCTTCCGTCCGTGCCGGTCCGACAGCGACCCGGCGACGAGCAGGGCCGGTGCGAGCCCGAGCACGTAGACGCCGAGGAAGACGTTGACGAGCAGGGACGAGTAGTGCGCGCGCTCCTCGTACATGAGCAGCAGCGGCGAGAACTGGTTGCCGCCCCACGAGCACACGAAGACGGCGCCCCAGACCATCGTCCAGGGTGCGACCCGACGCGCCGCCGCCGGGACGGCCCCCGTGGTCGGGACGCTGCCGGTCGCGCCGCTCACAGGGCGCCCCGGTGGGACGCCACGTGTGCACGGAGGACCGCGGCGTACCGGGCGGCGTCGCCGGCCTCGAGCGCGGCCGCGAGTGCCCGGTGGTCGTCGAGCGAGGCCTGCAGCTGCTCCGGTCGCAGCCGCATGAGCTGGTGGCGCAACCGCTGCTGCCGGTCGCGCAGGGTGCGCGCGAACAGCACGGCGATCGCGTTCCGCGACGCCGCGATCACGGCTCCGTGGAAGGCCGCGTCGCTCTCGACGAAGCGGTCGACGTCCCCGTCGGCGACCGCGGACTCCTGCTCGAGCAGCACGGCCTGGAGGCCCGGGGCCAGGTCCGGCACGCGGCCGTCGGTGACGACACGGGTCGCCGCGGTCGACTCGATCGCCTCCCGCATCTCCAGCACGTCGGCTGCCTCGTTGGGGGACATCGGGCGGACCACGGCGCCCCTGCGGGCGCCGAGCACGATGAGCTCCTCGGCGGCGAGACGGAGGAAGGCCTCGTGCACCGGTGTCCGCGAGACGCCGATCTCCCGGCAGAGCGCGTTCTCGCTGATCGCCGTGCCGCCGGGCAGCTCGCCGCGGATGATCGCGCGCCTGACGTGCTCGTAGGCCCGGGATGATGCGGATCCCTCGGAGGTGGTGTCGCTCACGCGAAGCGATCCTACTGCTTGCATGCAACGATGCATCCCGTCGGGAGCGAAAACGTCACACGGTGTTCGTGACCAGATCGAGACATCGCCGACGCGGCGTCGCTACGCTGACCCTCACGTCGAGGGAGACGTACCGATCAGGAGGTCACGATGGAGCGTGTCACCAGAGCCGACGACCGCGTCCACCGCCCGGCAGGGCCGTGGACTCCGACGGTGCACCGGCTGCTCGCGCACCTGCACGAGCGGGGCTTCGTCGCGGCGCCCGAACCGATCGCCGTCGGGGAATCGGTCGAGACGGTCACCTTCGTGCCGGGGACCGCCGGCAACTACCCGTTGAGCGCCGAGACCGGGAGCGAGGCGGCACTCGTCACCTCCGCCCGTCTGCTGCGGCACTACCACGACGCCGCGGCCTCCTACCCCCGGGACGCCGCGGTCGACGTGTGGTCGCAGGCGGAGCGCCTGCCGGTCGAGACGATCGTGCACGGCGACTTCGCGCCGTACAACTGCGTGTACGACGGCATCGCCGCCGTCGGTCTCATCGACTTCGACACCGCCCACCCCGGGCCGCGGGTGTGGGACGTCGCGAGTGCCGTCTACCGCTTCGCGCCCTTCACCACCGGGCTCGTCGAGGGCGGCACCGCCCCGGACCTCGACGAGCGACTCGACCGAGCGGCGGAGTTCTGCCGCGCCTACGGCCTCGACGAGCGGTCCCGCGCGGTGCTCGTCGAGACGATGACCGCCTCGCTCGTCGCGCTCGTGACGACGATGGAGACCGAGGCGGCGGCGGGCAACCCGAAGTTCGTCAGCGACCTCGAGCACGGGCACGCCGACCTGTACCGGGCGGACGTCAGCTGGATCGAGGCGCACGCGGCGGCGATCCACGAGGCGGTCACCGGCCGCTGAGCCGCGCGTCCCGGCGCCGGTCCCGACCCGGGCGGGACGCCGGCGTCCGCGCGTGACACCTCCGGGTCGTCGAGACGCCGCCGGATCCGGCGGCGTCTCGTCGACGGGACGGCGTCTCGACGACGGAACGGCGTCTCGGTGGGGCCCGGCAGCTCCCAGCCCGCGCGCGGCGGACTCCGATCCTGCAGCGGGTAGTGTCGCAGGGCCATGACCGACAGCCCGGCCGACGCCACCCCGTACGAGGTCCTCGGCGTCCCCGCGACCGCCGACGACGACGAACTCCGACGCGCGTACCGGCGGGCCGCCCGCGAGACGCACCCCGACCTCGGCGGCGACGCCCGACGCTTCCGCCAGGTGCAGATCGCGTGGGAGCGTGTCGGCACCCCCGCTGCCCGACGGGCGTACGACGCGGGATCACGGACGTCCGCACCCCAGGGGGCATCGGGCCCGTCCGGCTCCTCGGCCTGGGGACGCGACGGCCGCGACGCCTACGCACCCCCGGCAGCGCGTCGGGACTCCCGCCCCCGCGCCCGGTCGCACGGCCACCCGGGCGGTCGGTCGCGCGAGGTCTTCCTGCAGGCCGAGCGCGAGTGGGTCGGTCTCGGCGACCCCGTCGAGGACCCCTACGACCCCGCGCTCGTCCGGTCGGCGCCCCGGCACGTCCGACGGCTGCTCGGTGAGGCGCTCGCCGAGGAGGCCACGGCCGCGGTCGTGTCCGACATGGGCATCGGTGTGACGGTGTGGCACGACCTCGACGCGGGAGCCGAGGGCAAGCTCGACCACGCCGTCCTCACGCCGAGCGGTCTGTGGGCGGTCGAGTCGATCGACTGGGGTGCGCCGGTCCGGATCGAGCACGGCGAGGTCGTCGGGGAGACCCTCGCTCCGGGGGAGCGGCCGGTGAAGGAGCTCGTCCGTGCCGCCCGGGCCGTGCAGAAGCAGACCCGCGTGAAGTTCACCGGGCGGCTCATGGTCGTGCCGGACTCCGCGGTGGACGAGGACGTGCAGCTCGTCGGCTCCGCCCGCAAGCCCACCGCGCTCGTCGTCCGGCGGAGCGCACTCGCCCAGGTGCTGAACGGCACGTGGTCGCCCGAGGGGTCCGTCGACGTGTTCGACATCCGCGACCGGCTGCAGCAGACCGTCCGGTACGTCTGACGCGCGACGAGGTCGTCGTCGACCCGGACGACCGACCCCGGACGCGCTAGTACCCGCGGAGCTTCTCGAGGTCCCGCCGTTCCCGCTTGCTGGGACGCCCGGCGCCGCGGTCACGTGTCGGGACGAAGCCGGCCTCCTCACGGGGGAGCCGCGGCGGGGTCCGGTCCTCGAGGTGCTTCGCCGCCTCGGTCGCGCTCGTGCGCTTGAGGATGATGCCGCGGACCACGACGACGCGGTCGAAGCCGTGCTGCCGGACGCGGACCTCGTCGCCGACGGCGATCGGCTGCGCCGGCTTCGCCCGTTCCCCGTTCACCCGGACGTGCCCGGCCTTGCACGCGCTGGTCGCGGCCGACCGGGTCTTCGTGATCCGCACCGCCCAGATCCAGCTGTCGACGCGTGCCTTCTCCATCCCTCCACCCTAGGCGCGACGGCAGCGATCGAGCAGCCGGCGCAGCCCCTACGCTCGACGCGTGCAGGAACCGCGCCAGCAGGACCCCGACGGTCTGCCCCCCGGCGGCCAGGACGCGCTCGCCCGGGCACTGGCGCTCGGCGTGCTGCACGAGGCGACCCTCGGTGACCGGATCGTGGTGCGGGCGCGACGGGGATCGGGCGCGCAGGACGCACTCGGCGTCCTGACCGCCCGGACCGACGACTCGGTGACGATCGAGACCCGGCGAGGGGCGGTCGAGGTCCTGCTCGCCGACGTCGTCGCGGCGAAGCACGTGCCCCCGCCGCCGGCACCCCGGCCGCGTGGACGCTGACGGGGACGCCCCTGCGGGTCACCGGCGAGCCGTCCCCGTCCCCGTCACAGCCGCCACGTAGCCTCGACCCATGGCCGTCCCCGTCCCGCTCGGCACCGAGGACCGAACCCCCCGTCTGACCCTGCGTCGCCCGGACCGCTGGCGGCGCCAGGAGGGCACGCAGTCCGACCTCCGCCTGATCGGCGACGACGTCGTGCTGACCGTCCGCTCCCGCCCCTCCGAGCGCACGATCGCCGAGGAGCACACCAGCCTGCTCGAACGCCTGCCCGGCTCGGTCGACGGACTCCGGCTCATCGGCTGCGACCCGTGGACGACCGTCGATGCCCCGGCACGCCTGGTCGAGTACGTCCGCCCCGACGAGGGCGGCGACGTCACCGGTGCCCACCTGCTCTTCGTCACCGGACGGCACCGCGTCGACGTGACGGTCGAACGGCCGCTCGCCCGGATGCTCGCCACCGACGACCTGGTGTCGGCTGTGCTCGAGTCCGTCCGCGCGACCGAGCCGGCCCCGGCCCGCCCGCAGCGCGAGCTCGAGCCCCTCCCGGTCGCAGCGCCCGTGCCCGACCTCGACGGCACGCGGCTCGGCGCCGAGGCGATCGCGACCCTGCGCAGCCTGGCCGGACGGCGGTGGAGCCCGACGCTCCTCCGCACCCCTGCCGGCCGCGAACTCGTGCAGTCCGGCCTGGTCGGCCGGCTCGGGACGCTCCCCGAGTCCACGCAGGAGCTCCTCGCGCCGTGGGCCGAGGACACCCCGCCGGTCACCCTGGAGCAGCGGCTGCCGGACGGGCGGACCACGCGCCTCCAGGCCTGGTCGGAGACCGTCGTGGACGCACCGGACGAGACGGGCGGCACCGTCGCCCGGCTGCCGGTCGAACGCGTCGTCGCGCTGGCGGCCGGGAGGCTCGGCATCCGTCCGTCGTGGACCTTCCCCTTCCGCACGGCATCGGTCGGCGCCGGCCTGCTCGCCCGCAGGACGGGTGCGCCGGACACCGCGTCGGAGCTGCCGGCGGCGGTCGCCGAGGCCGACCCGCGGCTCGCGGCCTTCTGGGCGGCGCCGTGGACCGTCTCGTCGATCCGACATCCGGGACGACCGACGCCGGTCGTCGTCGTGCACGCCGAGGGGATCGGCTTCGCGCGGGTCGGACGCACGGCGGCCGGGGAGACGGCCTTCCGGACCGACTCCCCGGCGAACGTCTACCGGTCGGTGGTGCGGGCACTGCTGGGCTGAGCCCGCCGCCGCCCGTGGGCGTCGCGCGCTAGGCGGCGGGACCCGCGGTCAGGGTCACGGTCACGGTGTGCGCCGCGCCCGACGCATCGGTGTAGCCGACCTCCACACGGTCGCCGACGGCGTGCGAGCGGATCGCGGACGTCAGCGCGTCGTTGCTGGTGACCGCCGTGCCGTCGATGCTCGTGATGGTGTCGCCCGTGACCAGGCCCGCCGCTGCCGCGCCGGAGCCGTCGACCGTCCCGGCGACGGGCACCCCGGCGGTGGTCTGCGTCGTGGCGGTCGATCCGACCTCGACGCCGAGGAACGCCGGCAGGCCGATCGTGATGGTGTCCGAGGACTCGCCGGCGAGGATCCTGTCGGCGATGGCCTTCGCGGTCGTGATCGGGATGGCGTACCCGGTGACCTCCGCGGAACCGGAGGACGCCGCGGTGGCCATGCCGACGACCTCGCCCTCGCTGTCGAGCACCGGCCCGCCGGAGTCGCCGGAGACGATGTCGGCCGCCACCTGGATGAGGCCGTGCAGCGACTCCGTGCCCGTGCCCGACTCGCTCTGCACCTGGATGTCCTGGTCGAGGGCGGTCACCGTCCCCTCGGCGGCGACGAGGTTCCCGGTGCCCTCGGCGTTGCCGACGTCCGTGACGGCGTCCCCGGTGGCGGGTTCCCCGTCGTCGTCGAGCGTGACGGTGGAGAGCCCGGACGCGTCCCGCAGCTTCAGGACGGCGACGTCGTTCGTGGCGTCCGACCCGACGACGTCGGCGGTGTACTCCTTGCCCGTGGTCTCGTCGGTGACGGTGATGCTCGTGGCGCCCTGGATCACGTGGTTGTTGGTCAGGACCGTGCCGTCGGAGGTCAGGACCATCCCGGTGCCGGCGGCCTGCGAGGACGTGTCGTAGTTCAACACCGTGTTGATGGTCACCACACCCTGCTCCTGCGCGGCGGTCGCCGCCGTGGGCTCGGCCTGCGTGCCGGTGCCGGTGCCGCCGCCGTTGCTCTGGCCGGAGCCGGAGCCGTACCCCGGGACCGTGAAGCCGTTCGTGCCGCCGTCCGTGCCCGTCCCGTCCGTGCCCGATCCGCTGCCGGGCAGCGTGGTGGTGCCCTGCGACTGGCTCGAGGTCGTCGTCGTGCCCTGCGAGGAGAGGCCGAACGCTGTCCCGCCGGCAGCGCCGACGATGGCGAGCGCCGCGATGCCCGAGCCGATGGCGAGACCGAGGCGTCGCGGGCGCGTCGTCCCGGGGCCGACCCCGGGGCCGACACCGGGGCCGACCCCGGTGGCCGTGCCGTGGGTCCAGGCGTGCTGCGTGCTGCCGAGCGCGGTCCCGCAGAGCGCGGCGCTGCCGAGCAGGTACGGGCCGCGGCCGTCCGGGGCGTACGCGTAGGGCCCGGAGCCGTCCGGCCCGTACAGGTACGGACCGCTGCCGTCGAAGGCGTAGGCGGCGCGCAGGGTCGTCGGGTCGGCGTGCGGCGCCTCCCAAGCGGGGCGGTCGGTGGCGCGCTGGTCGTCGGCGGGGTTCTCGTGCATGGGTGTTCTCCGGTCGTCCCTCGGCCACCACTCGGAGGTGGTGGCCCGTTCCTCGACGACCCGGTCGGGCGTCGACGGAGACCAGTACAGGAGCCGGACCCATGACGATCCTATGAGCGCGCTCGGTGCCCGCTCCCGGCTTCCTCGGGGGCTGCCGAACGGGGTGCGCGGCTAGGCTTGCCGCACTCCCCATGCCTGCGTCCTCATCCGTCACCCCTGCACGCCGACCCCGGTCGGCCCCGGCCTCGCGGTCGCGTCTGATCGGGGCCGCGCTCCTCGCCGTCGCCGTGCTCGCCGTCGCGGTGGCGCTGTCGGTCGCCTTCGGATCCCGCCCGATCCCGCTCGGGACCGTCCTCGACGTGGTGCTGCACCCGGACCGGGACGACGACGTCAGGCTCATCGTCCTCGGCAACCGCGTGCCCCGGACGGTCGTCGGGCTCCTCGCCGGTGCCGCCCTCGGGGTGGCCGGCGCGGTGATGCAGGGCGTGACGCGCAACCCGCTGGCCGATCCCAGCATCCTCGGCATCAACGCCGGTGCCGCCCTCACCGTGGTCGTCGGGATCGCGGTCTTCGGCATCAGCGGAACCGCCGCGTACCTGCCCTTCGCCTTCGTCGGTGCCGGGCTCGCCGCGCTGCTCGTCTACGGGGTGGCGGCGGTCGCGCGCCGGGGGCTGTCCCCGGTCGGCCTCGCCCTCGCCGGTGCGGTGGTGGCCGCGGCGCTGTCCTCGATCACGACCGCGGTCCTCGTGTCGAGCCAGAGCCTGCTCGACCAGCTGCGCTTCTGGCAGGTCGGGGCGCTCGCCGGGAAGGACCTCGCCACCGCCGGCGTCATCGCGGTCCCCGTGCTCGTCGGGCTCGTCGTCGCGGCCGGACTCGGCCGCTCGCTCAACACCCTCGCGCTCGGCGACGAGCTCGCGGCGTCGCTCGGGCAGCGCGTCGTGCTCGTGCGGATCGTCGGCGGCGTCGTGACGGTCCTGCTGGCGGGCTCCGCCGTCGCCGCCGCCGGACCGATCGCCTTCGTCGGTCTCGCCGTCCCGCACGCGGTCCGTCGACTGAGCGGACCCGACCAGCGGTGGACGATCCTCCTGTCCGCCCTGGTCGCACCGGCGCTCCTGCTCGTCGCCGACGTCGTGGGCCGGGTCGTCGCGTACCCGGGGGAGCTGCAGGTCGGCATCGTGACCGCGCTCATCGGCGCGCCGGTGTTCATCTGGCTGGTGCGCTCGCGGGTGGTGACCGGCCTGTGAGCGCGCTCCGACGCGAGGTCACCGTCCTGGGTACGGTCCTGGCGCTCCTCGTCGCCCTCGTGCTCGTCGGGCTCGGCGTGGGGGAGATCCCCCTCTCGCCGTTGCGGGTCGCCGGCGCGCTCGTCGGGCACGGTGACACCGTGTCGGACTTCGTCATCGGGCAGCTCCGCGGACCACGGGTGGCGGGCGCGGTGCTCGTCGGTGCCGCCCTCGGAGCCGCGGGCGGGATCGTGCAGAGCGTCGTCCGCAACCCCATCGCCAGCCCGGACGTCATCGGCATCACGTCGGGCGCGAGTGCGTCCGGTCTGACCGCGATCGTGCTCCTCGGGGCGAGCGGCGGCCTGTTGTTCGGATCGGTGCTGGTCGGCACCCTGCTCGTGTCGGTCGTGATCGCGGGGCTCTCGTGGCGTCGGGGGATCACCGGCAACCGGGTCGTGCTCGTGGGCATCGGCGTCGCGGCGATCTGCCTGAGCATCACCGGGTGGATGCTCACCGCGGGCACCGTGCAGCAGGCGGGCACCGCGCTCCTCTGGCTCTCCGGGAGTCTCAACGCCGTCGACCGCACGCTCGTCGGCGTCCTCGGGGTCGCCGTCGTCGTCCTGCTCGCCGCCGCGCTCCTGCAGTCGCGGCGGCTCACCGTCCTCGCGCTGGGTGACGAGGTCGCCGCCGCCCTCGGGCTGCGGCCGGACCGGGCGAAGGTCCTCCTGCTCCTCACCGCCGTCTGCCTGACCGCGAGCGCGGTGGCGACGGCGGGGCCGGTGGCGTTCGTGGCGCTCATGGCGGCGCCGATCGCCCGGCGGCTCGTCGGGAACGGTCGCGTCGCACTCGGGGTGGTCGCGGCGGTCGGGGCGGTCGTGACCCTCGCCGGTGACCTCGTCGCGCAGTTCGCGATCCCGGGCAACGCGCTGCCGGTCGGCGTGGTCACCGGGGTCGTCGGCGCCCCGTACCTGCTCTGGCTGCTCGCGCGCGGGCGCTGAGTCCGACGGCGCGGTGCTGGGCCGCGCGGTTGCCTCCGCCAGGTCGGTACGGCTGCGTCGGGGCGGCGCGCACGGCTGCTGCCGCCGCACCGACACGGCAACGTCGGTGGCGCACGCACGGCTGCTGCCGCCGCGTCCTCCGGCCTGGAGGCGCGGTGGGCGCCCGCCGCGTCCGTCCTGCTGGTCGGCCGGGTCCAGCCGGTGCGTTCGCTGTGCGCGTGCTCCTGACTTCTCCCCAGCCCCGTTCGGGGCTCCCGCACGGTCACCCGTTTCCGATACGCTGGTGCGCCAAGAGGAGGAGGTCCACGATGCCAGAGCCAGTGGTCCCGCAGTCGGGCGGTCAGAAGACCCCGGAACAGCGGCTGGTCGACACCACCCTGACCTTCAGCATGGACATGGGAGCGGCCCTCACGGCCGAGTCCGGTGTCTCGACCGAGGAGCGCGAGGCGATCAACGCCCTGCCCTCAGGGTCGGCGTTGCTCGTGGTCCGGCGTGGCCCCAACGTCGGTGCGCGGTTCCTCCTGGACTCCGACGTCACGACGGCCGGTCGGCACCCTGACGCGGAGATCTTCCTCGATGACGTGACGGTCTCGCGGAAGCACGCCGAGTTCCTCCGGCACGGCACGGCCTTCAGCGTGAAGGACAACGGGTCGCTGAACGGCACGTACTTCGACGGTGTCCGCATCGACGAAGCGTTGCTCACCGACGGAGCCGAGGTCCAGGTCGGCAAGTTCCGGCTCACCTTCTACGCCTCCCGGGTCGACCTGGCGCGCCTGGCGAACGCGTAGTGGGCGCACGGTCCGCCGCGGCCCGCTCAGGGTCCGCGGTCCCGGACCTGCTCACCATCGGGCAGGTCCTCGCCCGGTTGAAGCCTGAGTTCCCGGACCTGTCCAGCTCGAAGTTGCGGTTCCTCGAGGAGCGTGAACTCGTCACGCCGATCCGCACCGCCAGTGGCTACCGGAAGTTCTCGGCGGCAGACGTCGAGCGCCTCCGGATCGTCCTCGGGCTGCAGCGAGACCACTACCTGCCACTGAAGGTCATCAAGGACTACCTGGCCGACCTCGACGCCGGTCGCGAGCCCGTCCTGCCCGGCGGCGGCGACGCGCCCAGGCCGTCGATCCTCGGACGCGAGCGCCGGTACACCCGCGACGAGACGATCCGTGCCGCCGGCGCGAGCCCGATGCTGCTCTCCGACGCCGTCTCCGCATCACTGCTGCCCGCTACCGACACCTACGGCGACGACGCGGTGGCCGTGCTGAAGGCGCTCGTCGAACTGCAGCGGACCGGGATCGAGCCGCGCCACCTGCGCACGATGCGTGGCGTGGTCGAGCGCGAGGTCGGGCTCATCGAGTCGGCCCTGATGCCGGTGTCGCGCCGTGGGGACGCCACGTCGCGTGCCAAGGCGACGGAACTTGCGCGGGAGATCGCCGGCCACCTCGAGGTCGTGCGCACCAACCTGGTCCGCGCCGCCATCGGTCGCCTCGACGCATGACCGGTGTCCTGCGGCCGTCCACAGTGCAGCACTGCCCTGTCGATCGTCGGCGGTCGGGGCGTATCCTCGACACGCCGGACGCGCCGGGACGGATGTGCCGCGTACGGAGCGCCCGAGTCGCTACCGTGGACCTCGGAACAACTCTCAACCCGTCGTTGAACCTTCGGGTGGGAGCTCGAACGTCGTGGAAGGCATGCACATGAGTGGGACTGACACCCCCGGTACCGAGTCCGAGATGACCCGGTACGACCTCGGTCTGCTCTTCACCGACGGCCTCCCGGAGCACGACGAGCAGAACGGGTACCGCGGCACCGTCGCCGCACGGGCCGCCGGGATCTCTTACCGCCAGCTCGACTACTGGGCCCGCACCGAGCTCGTGCAGCCGACGATCCGCGGTGCCGCCGGCTCTGGGTCGCAGCGCCTGTACGGGTTCCGAGACATCCTCGTCCTCAAGCTCGTCAAGCGACTCCTCGACACCGGCATCTCGCTGCAGCAGATCCGCACCGCCGTGAACCAGCTCCGCGAGTCCGGGGTGTCCGACCTCGCCCAGACGACCCTCATGTCCGATGGTGCTTCGGTCTACCTCTGCACCTCCGACGACGAGGTCATCGACCTGGTGTCGCGCGGCCAGGGCGTCTTCGGCATCGCCGTGGGCAAGGTCCTGCGCGAGGTCGAGAGCTCCCTCGTCGAGCTCGACGCCACTCCCGCGGCCGACCCGGCCGACGAGCTCGCAGCCCGCCGGGCCACCCGCGCTTCCTGACGCTGCTGCTGCTGCCGCTGGAGGTGCTGCGCGCGGTGCGGTGACGTGCAGTCCGGCTGGTCGTGCCCGCCCGTGGTGGGGGAGCCGTTCTGCTCGTGGCCTGCGCTGTCGCGCTGCTCGTGGCCTGTGCTGGCGCGCTGCTCGGGGCCTGCGATGTGGCGCTGCTCGCGGTCGTCGGTGCCGTGGTCGGGTCCACCGGCTGTGACGGCCAGGTCGCACGACGCGCCGCCCGCGTGCCGTTCAGGTCGCACGAAGTGCCGCCATCGGGACGTCCCGACGGCGAGTCGTGCGACCGCAGCGGATGTGAGCGGCGAGTCGTGCGACCGCAACGCGACCGCAGCGCGACCGACCGACCGACCGCGCTTCGCGCCCCGCGAGCCGCGGACCTCGGCGGTCGCCCTACGCGGCCCCGCCCTCGGCGTACGGACCGATCTTGCCCGTCCGCATGATGCGCTCGAGCAACTGGTCGAAGTTCCGCGCCATCTCCTGCGCCGACTCACCCGGCCAGACGTGCAGCGGCTTCGCGGCACCCTGCGCCTGCTGCAGCGAGGTGCGCTCCGGCAGCTGCGGCGACAGCACGAGCGGCCCGAACATGTCGCGGAGCTCCTTGATGCGGAACTGGTGCTCGAGCGACTGCACGCGGGCGCGGTTCACGATGATGCCGAGCGGCTGCAGGCGGGGCGAGAGCCCTCGGCGGATCTCCTCGATCGCGCGGAGGGCGCGGTCGGCGGCGGCCACGGAGAACAGTCCCGGCTCGGTGACGACCGTCACGCGGTCCGAGGCCGCCCAGGCGGTGCGGGTGAGGGCGTTGAGCGAGGGAGCGCAGTCGATGAGGACCAGCTCGTAGTCCTGCTCGACGTTCGCCAGCGCCTCCTCCAGCTTCCAGATGTCGCGGATGGAGGGGTGCGGCCCGTCGAAGTTGATGGCCGAGGGGGAGCCGACGAGCACGTCGACCTTGCCCTGGGAGCCCTTCGTCCACCCGGACGGGGCGATCGCCTGTCGGACGATCTTCTCCTTGGGGTTCTCGAGGACGTCGGCGACGTTGAGGTGGCCGGAGATGTCGATGTCGAGGCCCGTGGAGACGTCGGACTGCGGGTCGAGGTCCACCACCAGCGTGCGCAGTCCCTTGGCGAACGCAGCCGAAGTCAGGCCGAGCGTCACCGTCGTCTTGCCGACACCACCCTTGAGGGAGCTCACGCTGAGTACATGCACGGTGAGCCACGTTACCGCCAGTAGGGTTGTGACACCTCAACCCGGGCTGAAAGGGACGTCGTGTTCAGCAAGATCCTCGTGGCGAACCGTGGCGAGATCGCCATCCGCGCGTTCCGTGCCGCCTACGAGCTGGGGGCACGCACGGTCGCCGTGTACCCGTACGAGGACCGCGGGTCACTGCACCGTCTCAAGGCCGACGAGGCCTACGTGATCGGCGAGCGCGGTCACCCGGTCCGGGCGTACCTGGACGTCTCCGAGATCATCCGCGTCGCCCGCGAGTCGGGGGCCGACGCAATCTACCCGGGATACGGCTTCCTGTCCGAGAACCCGGAGCTCGCGGCAGCGGCCGCTGCGGCGGGCATCACCTTCATCGGCCCCGGCGAGCACGTGCTCGAGATGGCGGGGAACAAGGTCACGGCGAAGGAGCACGCGATCGCCGCCGGCGTGCCGGTGCTGGCCAGCACCCCGGCGAGCCGCGACGTCGACGAGCTCCTGGCGGGCGCGGACGCGATCGGCTTCCCGGTCTTCGCGAAGGCCGTCGCCGGCGGTGGCGGCCGTGGCATGCGCCGGGTCGAGACGAAGGACGAGCTCCGCCCCGCGCTCGAGGCCGCCATGCGCGAGGCCGACAGCGCCTTCGGCGACCCGACGATATTCCTCGAGCAGGCCGTCATCCGTCCGCGCCACATCGAGGTGCAGGTCCTCGCGGACGCCACGGGCGGCGAGGACGGCACGATCCACCTGTTCGAGCGTGACTGCTCCGTCCAGCGCCGCAACCAGAAGGTCGTCGAGATCGCGCCCGCGCCGGACCTCGACCCGTCGATCGCCGCGGCGCTGCACCGCGACGCCGTCGCCTTCGCCCGGTCGATCGGCTACGTCAACGCCGGTACCGTCGAGTTCCTGCTCGACACCGAGGGCGAGCGCGCCGGTCAGCACGTGTTCATCGAGATGAACCCGCGCATCCAGGTCGAGCACACCGTGACGGAAGAGGTCACGGACGTCGACCTCGTGCAGTCCCAGATGCGCATCGCGGCGGGGGAGACCCTCGCCGACCTCGGTCTGTCGCAGGACACCGTCCGCGTGCACGGCGCCGCCCTGCAGACCCGCATCACGACCGAGGACCCGTCCCAGGGGTTCCGCCCGGACACCGGTCGCATCACGACCTACCGCAGCCCCGGCGGCGCGGGCGTGCGCCTCGACGGCGGGACGGTCGCGACCGGTGCGCAGATCAGCCCGCACTTCGACTCGATGCTCGCGAAGATGACGTGCCGCGGTCGCGACTTCCCGGCCGCGGTGGCCCGGGCGAAGCGCGCCCTCGCCGAGTTCCGCATCCGCGGCGTGAGCACGAACATCCCGTTCCTGCAGGCCGTGCTCGACGACCCGGACTTCGCGCGGGGCGACGTCTCGACGAAGTTCATCGAGGAGCGCCCACAGCTGTTCGATGGACACGTGTCGAAGGACCGCGGCACGAAGGTGCTCGGCTGGCTCGCCGACGTCACGGTGAACAAGCCGAACGGCGAGCGTCGCCCCCAGACCGTCGAGCCGAGCGAGAAGCTGCCGGACGTCGACCTGTCCACGCCGCCGCCGACCGGCCAGCGCGACCTGCTGCGCCGGGTCGGTCCGGCCGAGTGGGCACGGGCACTCCGCGCGCAGACCGCACTCGCCGTGACCGAGACGACGATGCGCGACGCCCACCAGTCGCTCCTGGCCACCCGCGTCCGGACGAAGGACCTGGTCGCGGTCGCCCCGCACGTCGCCCGGTTGACCCCACAGCTGCTCAGCGTCGAGGCCTGGGGCGGCGCCACCTACGACGTCGCGCTCCGCTTCCTCGGTGAGGACCCCTGGGAGCGCCTGGCCGCCCTGCGCGAGGCGATCCCGAACATCCCGGTCCAGATGCTCCTGCGCGGCCGCAACACGGTCGGGTACACCCCGTACCCGACCGAGGTCACCGACGCCTTCGTCGCGGAGGCCGCCGCCAGCGGCGTCGACGTCTTCCGCGTGTTCGACGCGCTGAACGACGTCCGGGCGTTGCGACCAGCCCTGGAGGCCGTGCTCGCCACCGACACGGCGGTCGCCGAAGCGGCGCTCTGCTACTCCGGCGACCTCCTCGACCCCGCCGAGGACCTCTACACGCTCGACTACTACCTGCGCCTCGCCGAGCAGATGGTCGAGGCCGGCGCGCACGTCATCGGCATCAAGGACATGGCCGGGCTCCTCCGGGCGGGTGCGGCGGAGAAGCTGGTCGGCGCGCTGCGCGATCGCTTCGACCAGCCCGTGCACGTCCACACCCACGACACCGCCGGCGGGCAGCTCGCGACCCTCCTGGCGGCGGCGCGGGCCGGCGCCGACGCCGTGGACGTCGCCGCGGCGCCGATGGCGGGGACGACGAGCCAGCCGAGCATGTCCGCCCTGGTCGCCGCCCTCGCGCACACCGAGCGGGACACCGGGCTCGACCTCGCCGCGGTCGGCGCCCTCGAGCCCTACTGGGAGGCGGTCCGACGCGCGTACGCCCCGTTCGAGTCCGGCCTGCCCGGTCCGACCGGCCGTGTGTACCAGCACGAGATCCCCGGCGGCCAGCTGTCCAACCTCCGTCAGCAGGCGATCGCCCTCGGCCTCGGCGACCGGTTCGAGCAGGTGGAGGACTGGTACGCCGCCGCGAACCGGATCCTCGGCCGACCGACCAAGGTCACGCCGTCCTCGAAGGTCGTCGGCGACCTCGCGCTCCAGCTCGCCGCGGTCGGCGCCGACCCGGAGGACTTCGAGCAGAACCCGCAGCGGTACGACATCCCTGACTCGGTCGTCGGCTTCATGGCGGGCGAGCTCGGCGACCTGCCGGGCGGGTGGCCGGAGCCGTTCCGCTCCAAGGTCCTCGAGGGTCGCGAGGTGCACCTCGCCCTCACCCCGGTGCCCGAGGCCGAGCGGAGTGCGCTGGCGACCGCCGGTCGCGAGCGGCAGCGGGCGCTCAACCGCCTGCTCTTCCCCCAGCCGACCCGACGGTTCGAGCAGGTCCGTGAACAGTACGGGGACCTGTCGGTCGTGCCGACGGTCGACTACCTCTACGGTCTCCTCCCGGGCCAGGAGCACGTGGTGCCCCTCGGCAGGGGAGTGAACCTGCTCGTCGGACTCGAAGCGATCGGCGAGGTCGACGAGCGGGGCATGCGGACGGTCATGACGACGCTGAACGGGCAGCTCCGCCCGGTCACCGTGCGCGACCGTTCGGTCGAGGTCGAGACGAAGGCCGCCGAGCAGGCGGACCCGTCCGACCCGAGACACGTCGCGGCACCGTTCTCCGGTGTCGTGACGCTCAAGGTCGCCGTCGGTGACGTCGTCGAGGCCGGTCAGGCCGTGGCGAGCATCGAGGCGATGAAGATGGAAGCGGCCATCACGGCGCCCGTGGCGGGCACCGTCGGCCGTCTCGCGATCCCGGCGACCCAGCAGGTGGACGCCGGCGACCTCCTGGTGGTGCTGCAGTAACGTGACCGTCCGTCCCATCCGCCTGTTCGGCGACCCCGTCCTCCGTTCCCCCTCCGACCCCATCGCGCCCGGAGCGCTCGGGTCGCAGGGGATCCGCGACCTCGTGCAGGACCTCATCGACACCGTCGAGGAGCCCGGTCGCGCCGGTGTCGCCGCGCCGCAGATCGGCGTCGGTCTCCGTGCGTTCTCCTACAACGTGGACGGCTCGGTCGGCTACGTGCTCAACCCCGAGGTCGTCGAGGTCTCCGGCGAGCCCGAGCTCATGGACGAGGGCTGCTTGTCAGTACCGGGTCTCGCCTACCCGACGCGCCGCTACCCGTACGCGAAGGTCCGGGGTGTCGACGTCGACGGAGCAGAGGTCGTCCTCGAGGGCACCGGACTCATGGCCGAGGCGCTCCAGCACGAGTGCGACCACCTCGACGGCACCGTGTACGTCATGACACTCGACCCCGACACCCGCCGTGGTGCACTGCGCGACATCCGGGCGCAGGACTGGTTCCGCGCCTGAGGTCCGCCCCTGCTCGCCGATGTCGTCGGTCGCGGGTACCGTACTGCTGACCGGCGAGGGGCCGGTGACGGTCGGTCGGATCAGGGGTGAGCCGTACCGCCGTCGGTACCGAGGGCGATGCCGCCGGCATCGGGACAGGGGTCCGAATGCGTTCATCCAGGATCAGGCGACCGCGTACCGGGCGACCGCTCGTCGTGGCGGTGCTCGCGACCGCCCTCGCGGGTGCGTTCCTCACGCCGTTGCCGGCGACGGCCGCGACGCTCGAGGCCGAGGCGCCGGACTTCGCCACCGACGTGTACGGCGACCCGTGGGACTTCTCGAACACCGCCGACGTCAACACCGACGAGGTCGCGTCGAAGGCCCAGGTGTCGTCGGGCGGCCTCCGCGTGCGGATCGCCCCGAGCGACGGCGTCTCCATCGTCAGCACGGTGTCCGGCTCGCTCCCGTACGGCCGTGACGGTGCGACCAAGCCGGTCGACCCGACGAAGTACACGCACCTCTCGTTCTCCCTCGACCAGCCCCTGGACCGGCACATCGGCGCCGTCTACTGGTTCACGTGCCGCGAACGGTCTGCCGCCTGCGGCGGCGGCATCACCTTCCCGGTCACCCCGGGCAAGCACACGTACGACTTCGACCTCCGCAAGAGTTCGACGCTGCTCGGCAAGGTGCCCTGGAGGTCGACGAAGATCGTGTCGTTCCGGGTGGATCCCGTCGTGGTCGCCGGCGGCGACGCCGGCATCGGGAAGACCGCCGTCTTCAGCTGGATGCGGCTGCACGCGGCGCCGGACGCGTCCCGACCACACGCCGCCCTCCCGCCGGGCAAGTACGACGGCTTCACCATCTCGCGACGACCGCAGTTGGTCGTCGACTCGCCGAACCCGTCCGAAGGACGCGCGCTCGAGGTCGCGCAGGGCCGCTCGGCGTGGACGTTCACGTCGGCTGCCCGGGCGCGGGGGATCAGCACGGAGAACGCACGGATCCTCGCCTACGACTCCCGCGGGATGACCGGGCGGAACGCCGGACCGGCGCAGAACGACCCCCGACTGCACCTGCCGGTGAAGCCGTTCTCCGGCTCGACCTACCACCGCCTCGAGTTCGAGATGACCTACGACGGGCCGTACAGCCTGTCCGGTGCTCCGGGCGGCGGCAAGCTCGCCCGGCTCATCTGGACGGCTTCGGGCAGTGGGACGCCGCAGATCGGCAACGACATCGTCACGTACTCCGGCGGCAACGCGGGGAAGGTCTCGATCGACCTGACCGCGGCCGACCCGCTCGACGAGGACGCACTGGCACCGGAGCTCGGGTGGAAGGGGCGCACCATCACGTCCCTCCGGTTCGACCCGAACGAGGACCCGGGCGCCGCCGTGTGGCACCTGGAGTCGGTGCACCTCCGGGCAGACCCGGCGTCGAACACGCGGAAGACCACGGTCCGCTTCCACGACGCGGGCTGGGTGTCCGGGACCACCGCCACCGTCGCCGTCGGCAAGGGGGCACCCGGGACGAGCGGGTACCGCACCATCGCATCGGGTGTAGCGGTCGAGAAGGGCGCGAACGCCGTGCCGTTCGCACTCGGGTCGCTGCCGACCGGCCGCTACCACGTGCGCGTCACCCTCAGGCATCCGAACGGCACCTCGGTGACCTCGTACGCGCCGGCGCCCGTCGTCATGCGCTGACCTGCACCCCTCCGGCGACGCACGGCCGCCGGAGGGCCGCGAGGACCGCGGCGTTCCGGCGGTCCGACCCTGCGGGAGCCCGGGTCGGTGACACCCGGACGCGGGATTGTCGCTCCGTCCGGACGAGGAGGTACCGTGTCCGCGTCGGCACCCACCGACACGTTCCCTCCCATCCCAGGACGCCCAGCATGACCCCTCAGAACGACGAGCTCAGCTCGCACCGCACCCGCACCAACCGCCGCCCGGAGCCCACTCCGGTGACGGCCTCGACCGCCGTCCTCGACGCCCCGGAGACGCTGCAGACGCCGGACGCCTGAGCAGGCACGCCCCCAGGTCGCGCCCTGCGCGCGGCACCACGCACCGGAGGCCCGGTGCCGGTCCGACGGGCCGGCACCGGGCCTCCGGTGCGTCCCGCGCGGCTAGGCGCGGTCGCGACGACGGGACTCGACCACGGGCGTCGCCGTGGTCTGGACCTTCGAGCCGGAGTAGATGTACTCCACCTCGGCGGCGAAGTCGCGCATGACGACCGCGCGCTTGATGGTCAGCTTCGGCGTGAGGTGGCCGGACGCCTCGGTCAGCTCCGTGTCGACGATGGTGAACGACCGCACCGACTCGGCCCGGGAGACGCGTCCGTTCGCGGTGTCCACCGCCTCCTGCACGGCCCGGTGCACGCGCTCGTCGTGGGCGGCCTCACGCGGTGAGAGCGCGGGCTGGATGCCGCGCGCCTCGCACCAGCCGGGCAGCATCTCGCGGTCGAGTGTCACCAGCGCGGCGACGAACGGCTTGCCCTCGCCCACCACGACGACCTGACCGACGAGCGGGTGTTCGCGGATGCCGTCCTCGAGCGGGGCGGGAGCGACGTTCTTGCCGCTCGCCGTGACGATGAGCTCCTTCGCCCGACCGGTCACCGTCAGCACGCCGTCGGCGTCGAGCCGACCGAGGTCACCGGTGCGGAACCATCCGTCGGCGAAGGCCTTCGCGGTCGCTTCGTCGTTGTGCCAGTACCGGTCGAAGACGTCGACACCGCGGATGAGGATCTCGCCGTCGTCGGCGATCCGGACCTCGACGCCCGGCAGCGCCCGTCCGACGGTGCCGATGCGCAGCTCGTGGGCGCGGTTCACCGTGGCGGGTGCGGTGGTCTCGGTCAGCCCGTACCCCTCGAGGATGAGCACGCCGATCGATCGGAAGAAGTGCGAGAGCCGTGGGGAGAGCGGCGCGGAACCGCTGATCGCGTACTGCACGCGACCGCCGATCGCGTCACGGAGCTTCGCGTACACGAGCTTGTCGAACAGCGCGAATCGCAGCTTGAGCCCGATCGGGACGCGTCCGGCGGCGAGGGCCTCCGAGTGGGCCACCGCGACCGCGGCCGCGGCCCGGAAGATCCTGCCCTTGCCACCGAGGTCGGCCTTCTGCTCCGCCGAGTTGTAGATCTTCTCGAACACCCGCGGGACCGCGAGCAGGAAGGTCGGCTTGAAGGTGGACACTGCTCGCATGAGGTCCCGGGTGTCCGGCTCGTGGCCGACGAGCACGCCGGTGGAGACCGACATCGCCGCGATGAAGCGGGCGAACACGTGGGCCATCGGGATGAACAGGAGCGTCGATGCGCCGTCGGCGACGACCTCCGGCATCGCCTCGGTCGCACCCTCGACGGTGCCCGTGAAGTTGTCGTGACGGAGCACGCACCCCTTGGGGCGTCCGGTCGTGCCCGAGGTGTAGATGATCGTGGCGTCGTCGTGACCGTGCACGTCTGCGGTGCGGGCGTCGAGCTCCGCGTCCGTCACGGTCTCGCCGAGCCGCACGAGGTCGTCGAGCCCGCCGCCGTCGATCGTCCAGTGCTGTCCGAGGTGCGGCAGGTCCGGCGCGATGGAGGCGACGCGTCGGGCGTGCTCCTCCTGCTCGACCACGATCGCGACGGTCTCGGAGTCGGACAGGATCCAGCGCACCTGGTCCGGCGAGCTCGTCTCGTACACGGGGACGGAGACGAGTCCGGCCGTCCACACCGCGAAGTCGACGAGTGTCCACTCGAGGCGCGTGCGGGACAGGATCGCGACGTGCGCGCCGGGCGCGAGGCCGGCGGCGACGAAGCCCTTGGCGATGCCGCGCACGCGCGCGAGCGTGTCGGCTGCCGAGATGGTGGTCCACGTGTCGCCGTGCCGCTCGGCCAGGATCGGCCGGTCGGGAGTCCGACGGGCCCGGTCCGAGAGCAGTCGGGCCGCGGAGCCGTGGTCGGGCGCGGAGGTGGGTGCGGGCTGCCGCTGATCGTTCACGGTTGACTCCCTTGTCGGCCGGTTCGATACGAGGACGCCTCGACCACGAGGCGACACCGCCAGCATACGGGGAGGCGGGCCCGGCGCGGATCGGGGCGGTCGGGGTTCGCAGCCCCTCGTCAGCCACCGTGCGCACGTTCGGAGGGGCCACCCGGAGGCGGTAGGCTCGATGCTCGTGCATGCCATCGGAATCGACATCGGGGGCACCAAGATCGCGGGTGCGGTCGTCACGGAGCTCGGGGAGATCATCGCCGAGGACCGCGTCGCCACCAACGCGGCGGACCCGGACGCCATGCTCGACGACGTCGTGACGATGGTCTCGCGTCTGCGGGCCGCCAACGACGTGGGAGCGGTCGGGGTCGCGGCGCCGGGCTTCATCGACGCCTCGCAGTCGATCGTCTACTACACGCCGAACATCCGGTGGCGGAACGAGCCCCTGCGCCAGAAGCTCCAGGAGCGGCTCGGTGACCTGCACATCACCGTCGACAACGACGCCAACGCGGCCGGTTGGGCGGAGTTCCGCTTCGGCGCGGGGCGACTCGTGTCCGACATGACCATGCTGACGATCGGCACCGGTGTCGGCGGCGCGATCGTCACGGAGGACCGCCTGTTCCGCGGCGGCTTCGGTACCGGTGGCGAGATCGGCCACCTGCGCATCGTGCCGAACGGTCTGCCCTGCGGCTGCGGCGCCCGCGGCTGCATCGAGCAGTACGGCTCCGGTCGTGCCCTGCAGCGCATGGCGAACGACGTCGCCGACGCCGGTGGCATCGGTTCCGCGCTCGCCGAGGCGCGTGAGCAGAACGGCGGGCACCTCGACGGCGCGATCGTCGGCGACCTCATCCTGGCCGACGACCCCGGCGCCCTCGCGGCGCTCCGCCGCCTCGGCCGGCACCTCGGCGAGGCCTGCGCGTCGCTGTCCGCCGTGCTCGACCCGCAGCTGTTCGTCTTCGGCGGCGGCGTGGCGAGCGCGGGCGACCGGCTGCTCGAGCCCATCAAGCAGGCCTACCTGAACAACCTGCCGGCCCGTGGGTACCACCCGGAGCCCGACTTCGTCATCGCCGAGCTCGTCAACGACGCCGGCGTCGTCGGCGCCGCCGACCTCGCACGCATCCACGCCCGCACGGCGTAGGGTCACCCCGACGGCACGCGCTTCCCGAACTGGAGTCGACGATGACCTACTGGCTGCTCAAGAACTTCCTGCTCGGCCCGCTCATCCTCACCCTCTTCCGGCCGTGGGTCATCGGGCGCGAGCACGTCCCCGCCAGGGGGCCGGTCATCTTCGCGTCGAACCACATCTCGTTCATCGACTCGGTGATCCTGCCGGCCGTGCTCGACCGGCGCATCTCGTTCCTGGCGAAGAGCGACTACTTCACCGGTCGCGGGCTGAAGGGCTGGGCCACCAAGACGTTCTTCAACGCCATCGGCCAGCTCCCGATCGACCGTTCGGGCGGCAAGGCGTCCGAGGCGTCGCTCCGCACCGGGCTGCAGGTCCTCGCCCGCGGGGAGCAGCTCGGCATCTACCCCGAGGGCACGCGCAGTCCCGACGGCAAGCTCTACCGCGGACGCACCGGCATCGCCCGGATGATCCTCGAGGGCCGCGTCACGGTGGTCCCGGTCGCCATGGTCGGCACGCGCGAGGTGCAGCAGATCGGCCAGAAGTTCCCGAAGTTCAAGCGCGTCGGCGTGGTCTTCGGCAAGCCCCTCGACTTCTCGCGCTTCGAGGGCTTCGAGACCGACCGGTTCATCCTGCGCAGCGTCACGGACGAGGTCATGCACGAGCTCGCCGGGCTGAGCCGCCAGGAGTACGTCGACGTCTACGCGACGAGTGTCAAGGAGCGGGCGAGCAGCGCCCGCGAGCAGGTGATGAAGGACCGCCGCGGCACCGCTGCCTGACGATCGCGCGATGCCGCACGGACCCCGCCGACGGCGCGTCACGGACGAGCGGCCGCCCCCGAGCGGACGGTAGGATCTGAGGACTCCGGCCCCGGCCGGAACGGCCTGCACGCAGGCCTCCTCCCGCGCCACCGACCCAGAACACCGAGGTACCGCCTTGATCGAGTCGACCGACTTCGTCGCCCTGCAGGATCCAGACGTGATCGAGGGCCTCGACTCCTGGCGGACGCTCCCGATCAAGCAGCAGCCCACCTGGCCCGACGCCGCGGCTGCCGAGGCCGCCTCGGCCGAGATCGCCACCTTGCCGCCGCTCGTGTTCGCGGGCGAGGTCGACAAGCTGCGCGACCGTCTCGCCGTGGCCGCGTCCGGTGGCGCCTTCCTGCTGCAGGGCGGGGACTGCGCGGAGACCTTCGCCGGCGCGACCGCCGACTCCATCCGCGACCGTGTGAAGACGATCCTGCAGATGGCCGTCGTGCTCACCTACGGTGCCTCGATGCCCGTCATCAAGATGGGTCGGATGGCCGGGCAGTTCGCCAAGCCCCGGTCGAGCGACTTCGAGACCCGTGGCGACGTCACGCTGCCGGCGTACCGCGGCGACATCGTGAACGGGTACGACTTCACGCCCGAGAGCCGCCGAGCCGACCCCCGCCGCCTGGTGCAGGGGTACCACACGGCCGCGTCGACGCTGAACCTGGTCCGCGCGTTCACCCAGGGTGGCTTCGCCGACCTGCGCCAGGTGCACTCGTGGAACAAGGGGTTCGCCTCGAACCCGGCGAACGCCCGCTACGAGCACCTGGCGAAGGAGATCGACCGCGCCATCCGCTTCATGGACGCGTGCGGCGCCGACTTCGAGGCGCTCAAGCACACCGAGTTCTACGCCTCGCACGAGGGGCTGCTCATGGACTACGAGCGGCCGATGACCCGGATCGACTCGCGGTCGGGGCTGGCGTACGACACCTCCGGCCACTTCATCTGGATCGGCGAGCGGACGCGTGACATCGACGGCGCGCACGTCGACTTCCTGTCCCGCGTGCGGAACCCCATCGGCGTGAAGCTCGGTCCCACGACCAGCGTCGACGACATGAAGGCCCTGGTCGACAAGCTCGACCCGGAGCGCGAGCCCGGCCGCCTGACGTTCATCACCCGCATGGGCGCCGGCAGGATCCGTGACGAGCTCCCGAAGCTGCTAGAGGCGATCAAGGGCATGGACGCGAACCCGCTCTGGGTGACCGACCCGATGCACGGCAACGGCCTGACCACGCCGACGGGCTACAAGACCCGCCGCTTCGACGACGTCGTGGACGAGGTCCTCGGCTTCTTCGAGGCGCACCGACAGGTCGGGACGTACCCGGGCGGCATGCACGTCGAGCTCACCGGTGACGACGTCACGGAGTGCCTCGGCGGTTCGGAGCAGATCGACGAGGCCACGCTGGCGACGCGCTACGAGTCGCTCTGCGACCCGCGACTCAACCACATGCAGTCGCTCGAACTCGCGTTCCTGGTGGCCGAGGAGCTCAGCGCGCACCCGTACGTGCGGCCGTAGCGACCGGCGGCGGACGGGAGGCGCGGGGCCGGCTGGCACCGCGCCTCCCGTCCGTCGTGCGGCCGGCCGGGAGGCACCCCCGGACCGGTCCTGGTCGCACGACTCGCCGCTCAGGTCATGCGTCGACGGGATGTCGTGCGACCGGAACCGCCGCCGGCGGCGCGTCGTGCGACCGGAACCGTCGCCGGCGGCGTGTCGCGCGACCGAGACCGCCACCGTCGACGGCATGTCGTGCGACCGGAACCGTCGCCGGCGGCGTGTCGTGCGTCCGGGAGGCGCGGGTACCTACTGCTCGTAGGACAGGGTGATCGTGTCGCCGCGGTAGACCGTCGACCCCTGGACCGGGTCCGTGGCGGTGACCGGGAGCGAGGCCTTCCAGTCGTAGAACCGGCACAGCACGTTCTTGCAGTCCGGCACGGAGACCTCGAGTCCGAGGTTCTCGAGGGTCGAGGTGGCCTCGTTGATGGTCTTGCCCGCGACGTCGGGCAGTGCGATCGGGGTCGGGCCGCGGGAGACCACGAGGTCCACGGCCGAGCCCTTGACGGCAGGGGAGTCCTCGACCTCGGACGAGATGACCTGGCCCTTCGGCACCGCGTCGTCGTACCGCTCCTGCTGCGCGCCGACGGTGAGGCCGACGCCGTCGAGGACCGCCGTCGCCTCCTCGACGGTCTTCCCCGTGACGTCGGGCACGGGCCCCAGCGAGACGGTCAGCGTGACCGGTCCCCGTTCGCCGTACTCGCGGACGGACGACAGGTCGACGGTCTGGCCGTCGGCGGCCAGACCCTTCGCCGCGATCACCGTGTCCTCCGGGGCGTCCGCGGAGAACTCGTACTGGTCGTCCTGCAGCTGGAAGTCGTCGTCGAGCGCCGCGGTCACGGTGGACAGCGGTTGGCCGACGATCGCCGGCAGCGGGATCATCCGCGGACCGTCCGAGACGACGATCTGCACGGCGGTGCCCTTGCGGACCTCGCGCTCGGCGGCGGGCTTCGTCGTCGAGACCTGCCCCTTCGCCACGACGGCGTCGTACCGGGTGTCGGTCCGTGCGTCGGGTCGGAGGCCCTGCGCCTGCAGGAGCTGACGTGCCTGCGTGACCGACTTGCCGGTCACCTCCGGGATCCGGACGTTGCCCCACGGGCCGGGCCCGAGCGCCCAACCGACGACTCCGGCGAGGATCGCGAGCACGACCACGATCGCGAGGGCGATCCACCCGCGCTTCCGGCGCTTCGCGGACCTGTCGGCGAGTCGCTGGCCAGCGGGGGAGAGCGCACCGGGGTGCGCACCCGTCCGACGGGGGCCCGGTGCGCCGCGCCGCGCGGGAGCGGCCGGGGCCCCGCCCGTCGAGCTCGCGATGACCCGCGTGGCGTCCGCGGGGCCGGACGCGTCCGTCGACTCCACTGCGGAGGACGACGAGCCGCCGGCCGGCAGGATCGCGGTGGCGTTCTCCGGGCGGAGCACGGCGGTCCGGTACTGCCCGGTCGCACGCTGCTGGTGGCCCGAGACGTGGTCGAGCATCTCGCGGGCGTCGCGCGGGCGGTCCTCCGGGTCGCGCGCGGTCGCCCAGGCGACCAGGTCGTCGAGCTCCGGCGGGACCCCGGGTTCCACCGCGCTCGGCAGCGGCACGGTGTCGTTCGCGTGCTGGTAGGCGATCTGCATCGGCTGGTCGCCCTTGTAGGGCTGCTCGCCGGTGAGCATCTCGTAGAGCATGATGCCGAGCGCGTAGATGTCGCTGCGCGAGTCGGCGGCGCCGCGCGTGACGAGCTCGGGGGACAGGTAGGCGATCGTGCCGAGCAGGGCTGCGCCGGTGGCGGTGTTCGCGGTCGTCGCACGGGCCAGGCCGAAGTCGCCCAGCTTGATCCGACCGTCGTCGGCGAGCAGGACGTTCTCGGGCTTGAGGTCACGGTGCACGATGCCGGCCCGGTGCGCGGAGGCCAGCCCTGCGAGGACGGCGCGGAGGATGTCCGTGGCCTGCTCCGGGGTGAGCGCCCGGTGCTCCTGCAGCAGATCGCGCAGGGTGATGCCCGGGATGTACTCCATGACGATGTAGGCCGTGTCGTCCTCGGCGCCCTGGTCGTAGACGCCGACCAGGTTCGGGTGCGACAGCCGGGCGGCCGAGCGGGCCTCCTGGATGAACCGCTCCCGGAACGCCTGGTCGTCGGCCAGGTGCCCGTGCATGATCTTGATCGCCACCCGGCGCTCGAGCCGGACGTCGGTGGCGAGGTAGACGGTGGCCATGCCGCCGCGTGCGATGCGCGAGCGCACGCGGTACCGCTGGTCGATCATCCGACCGATCATCGGGTCCGTGGCGGCGTTCGTGGTCATCGGCGGCATTCTACGAAGACGTCCTGGTGACGCCCGGCCTGACGCTCCGGTCGTGACCCAATCTCGATCTCGAGGATGACCCGTTCGGCCGGTCGACCAGGTGGAGCGGGGTCAGAGCGAGGCGAGGAGGGCGCGGGCGGTCTGCTCCCACTTGGCGTACTCGTTCGGGTACGCGGAGACCTGCACGGCCTGGGCGGCGGCGGTCAGGCTCATCGACGACCAGCCGCGCACGCCCATCAGGCCGCGGGTCTTGCCCGGGTTGCCGGTGTAGAACAGCTCCGCGGCGGTGGCGGGGTCCTGCAGCGCTGCCCTCGTGCCCCAGCCCTGGCTGGGCCGCTGCTGGAACAGCCCGACGGAGTCGCGGTCGCCGTGGGACAGGTTCCGCAGGCTCGACTCCTGCAGGGCGGCGGCGAGTGCGATGACGATGCCACGGTCCGGCACGCCGAGGGTCCGGCCGACGGCGACGATCGTGGCCGCGTTCCGGCGCTGCTCGCCGGTCAGCTCGACACCGTTGACGCTCCCGACCGACGTGGTCACGGCACCGCCGGTGGGCGTGGTCGTCGGCTTCGTGGTCGCAGACGGGAGGACGAGCGTCTTCCCCGCGTAGATCGTGCTCGTGTAGCTCAGGCCGTTCGCGGCGAGGAGCGCCTTGACGGAGACGCCGTGCTTGGCCGCGATCGCGCCGATCGTGTCGCCCGCGACGATCTTCACGCTCGTGGCGCGGGACGGCGCTGCCGGAGCGGTGCTCGCCACCGGGGCGGGCTTCGCCGTGCTGGCTGCGCGCGGGACGGTCAGCGTCTGGCCGGGGTAGATGACCGAGCGCTGCGTCAGGCCGTTCGCCGCCAGGATCGATGAGGTCGACACGCCGACGCGCGCGGCGATGCCGGAGACCGTGTCACCGGACCGCACGTGGTAGCTGCCGCTCCCGCGTGTCGTCGAGGCCGGCGCGGCGGCGGGCGCCGCGGGCTTCGACGACAGGTGCAGGGTCTGGCCGGGGTGGATGATGGTGTTCCAGCCGAGGCCGTTGCGTACGAGGACCTCCTGCGCGGAGAGCCCGAAGCGCGCGGCGATGCCGGACACGGTGTCTCCCTGGCGGACCGTGTACGTGGTCGGTGCCTTCGACACCGCGGCGACCGTCGTGACGGTCGGGGCCGACGGGCGGGCGACCGCTGTCCCGAACACCGGGCGGCCACCGACGTTGCGGTCCTCGTCGACGTGGCGCTTCTCCGCGTCGCCGTCGTCGTGGCGGGGCTCGGCGTGTGCCACGGGCCCGGTCAGGCCCGCGGTGACGGCGATCGTGCCCGCGAGGACGATCGGCATGGTGGCGAACCGGGCGGATCGAGCGCGCCGGGCGGCGTCGTCTGCAGCGTTGTCCACGGGGTTGTCTCCTGTCCTGGGTGAGCCGTGCGCGTGCGCGAGCACTCACAGGGGCTTCCACGCTGGCATGGCGTGATTCCCAAGTCAACCAGAGAGCCGGATGTTGCGCGTGTGACTCGTGTGAATCAACGCGGCCGTCCGGACACGGCCGTGGCTCTGGCAACATGGGGCGCGTGAGTGCTGTACCCACCGACGACACGACCCTCTCCGAGCGCTGGCTGACGGTGCCCGACCTGGTGGACCTGCTCGGGGTGACCCCTGGCCGGATCCACCGCCTCTTCGAGCAGAAGACGCTGCTGCCCGCCCGCATCGACGGCGTCCTCCGGGTGCCGAGCGAGTTCCTCGACGGGGACGAGCCCCTGCCGGAGCTGCGCGGGACGCTGATCGTGCTCGGCGACAACGGCTTCTCCGACGACGAGGCGGTTCGCTGGATGCTCTCCGAGGAGCCCGCCCTCGGGACCTCGCCGATCGCGGCGCTGCGTGCCGGCCGCAAGGCCGAGGTGCGCCGGGTCGCCCAGTCCCTGCTCTGACCGACCGGACCCCGGACGGACGGGAGGCCCGTGGCGGCGTCGCCACGGGCCTCCCGTCCGTCGTCCGGTCCGGGTGGGACCGTGGCTACGCGACGCGGCGGCTCACGGTGTCGGCCAGCGACAGGAGCTGCTCGCGAGCCGACGGCGTCAGGGGAGCCGCCTCGAGCGCGGCCTTGGCCCGCTGCACGTGCCGGTCGATCGAGCGCTCGACGGCGGCGACGGCGCCGGACTCGGAGAGGGTCGCACGGAGCATCTGCACCTGCGCCTCGTCGAGGTCGGGGTCACCGAGCAGTTCGTCGAGGAGCTGGCGCGGGCCGGACGGCAGCGACTTGCGGGCCGAGGCGATGAGGACGGTGCGCTTGCCCTCGCGCAGGTCGTCGCCCGCGGGCTTCCCGGTGACCTCGGGGTCGCCGAACACCCCGAGCAGGTCGTCGCGCAGCTGGTAGGCGACGCCGAGCGGCAGCCCGAAGGACCGCAGGCCCTCGAGTTGCGCCTCGGACGCTCCCGCCACGAGTGCGCCGATGACGAGCGGGGCCTCGATCGAGTACTTCGCCGACTTGAAGACGATGACGCGCTGCGCCCGGACGAGGTGCTCCGACTCGTCGATGGACGGCCACGCGGTCTCCTCGTGCACGTCGAGGTACTGGCCCGCCGTGACGTCGAGCCGCATGGCGTGGAACTCCTGGCGGACGATGCGGGCACGGGCGGGGTCGAGCAGCGCGAGCCCCTCGTCGAAGACCGAGTCGCTCAGCGCGAGCAGCACGTCCCCGAGCAGCAGCGCCGAGTTCGTGCCGTACAGCCCCCGGTCGCCGGCCCACCCGGAGTCGCGGTGCAGCGACTCGAAGCGACGGTGCGCGGAGGGGCGACCCCGTCGGGTGTCCGAACGGTCCATGATGTCGTCGTGCACGAGGGCGGCCGCGTGGAAGACCTCGAGCGCGGCCGCGACGGTGACGACCGCCTCGGCCGTGGTCTGGCGAGAACCCTCGGCGAGCGGGTCGAACGAGCCCGAGCGACCAGCCACCGACTGCCATCCCCAGTAGCAGAACAGCGCGCGGAAGCGCTTGCCGCCGGACAGCAGGTCGCGGGCGTACTGGTCGAACGGGGCGAGGTCCGGACTGATCGCGAGGAGCCGCTCACGCTGCTCGTCGAGTGCCCGGTCGACGCGCGCCGATACGAGGTCCACTAATCGCGTACTCTCAGCCACGATCCCTACCCTAGTGGAGCGGTCGAGTCATAGAATCGGTCCACTTCAGCGCGTGCCACAACCCGGTAGCAGCGCGGCACACCAGCGGTCACCCAGACAGCATCCCCAAGAACAAGAGGGAAACAAGATGCCACTCTCGGAGCAAGAGCAGCGACTCCTCGAAGAGATGGAGCGGAGCCTCTACCAGAACGACTCCGACTTCGTGGCGCGTGTCACGCGCCGCCAGGGACGTGCGAGTTACACCTCGATCACGCTCGGTGTGCTGGGTGCGCTCGTGGGCATCGCGATCGTGGTGCTCGCGCTCGTGTTCAAGCAGCCGTTGCTCGGTCTGCCGGGCTTCGTGGTGATGCTCGCCGGCGTGCTCTACGCGCTGCGTCCGGGCATGCGGGTGCCGGGGTCCGGGGCGAAGGCGCCGCGGGCAGGGAAGCCCTCCTCCAGCCGGACGTCACGCCCGTCGTCGGGTGGGTCCTTCATGGACCGCATGAACGAGCGCTGGGACAAGCGCAACGACCCGGGGCAGCAGTAGCTCCTCCTCCACACGCCTCCACGGGGCCGGTCCTTCGGGACCGGCCCCGTCGTCGTGTCCGGGGTACCTGACGTGCCCCTGACGGGGTCGGGGACACGTGGTCGGGACGCACACCCCTGGTCGGACAGGATCGCCCGGTGTGTCCGTTCCCTCTTCCCGTCACGCGCGTGACGGGAAGGAACGGGTGCCGGCTCGCGGGCGCGACGGGGATGAACGGGCGGCGGACCGAGCCCTGACGGACGGGAGGCGCGCAGGCGGACCGTCTGCGCGCCTCCCGTCCGGCGCGCCACCCGTTCCTCCCGGGGCTGCGAAAGTCCTCCACTTCCCTCCACGCCCTCCACTCCGCTCCACACGCCCGTCATTCCGCGGATCTCGTGCGTTCCGCGCCGTCGGAGCGCCCGCATGAACCGCCCCAATCCGGGGGCCGGGGGCCTCCAGGGGAGGGTTGACCGTTCCGCGGGGAGCGAAGTGGAGTAAAGTGGGGGTCACGACGGTCCGGTGGAGCGGAGGGGAGGCCCCGACGTGCTGCTCGGTACCCATGCCCCGAAGCTCGACGAGAAGGGTCGCGTGATCCTCCCCGCCAAGTTCCGGGACGAACTGTCCGGGGGACTCGTGATGACCCGCGGGCAGGAACGCTGCGTCGTGGTCTTCAGTGCGGAGACGTTCGAGCAACTGCACGAGCGGATCCGGACGGCTCCGATGACCTCGAAGCGCACCCGGGACTACATGCGCCTGTTTCTCTCCGGAGCGAGTGCGGAGACCCCCGACAAGCAGAACCGCGTGACGATCCCGCAGAACCTCCGTGAGTACGCGGGGCTCGAGCGGGACCTCACGGTCATCGGCAGCGGTGACCGTGCCGAGATCTGGTCGACCCCTGCGTGGGAGGCCTACTACGCCGAGGTCGAAGAGGGCTTCGCCGAGAACGACGAGGAGGTGATCCCGGGGATCTTCTGATCCGCGGATCGGGACTCCCAGCCGTGGTGCCCTGACACACCTTCCCCGGTGTCAGGTCGCATGGATGGGGATCCGGATGCGTGGCCCGGAAGGACCGAGGGGCTGCACATGGCCGAAGACCAGCCGAAGTTCCCGCACACGCCGGTGATGCTCCAGCGCATCGTCGACCTGTTCGCGCCCGCCCTCGACGGCCCGGACAAGGTCGTCGTCGACGCGACGCTCGGCATGGGCGGACACTCCGAGGCACTGCTCGAGCGGTTCCCGGGGCTCACGCTCATCGGGCTCGACCGCGACACCGACGCGCTCGGCATCGCGGGGGAGCGCCTCGCCCGGTTCGGCGACCGTGTCCGGCTCGTGCACACCGTGTACGACGGCATCGTCGACGCGGTGGAGGGTGAGGGCTTCCGCCAGGTGGACGGCGTGCTGTTCGACCTCGGTGTGAGCTCGCTCCAGCTCGACCGTGCCGAGCGCGGGTTCGCCTACAGCCAGGACGCACCGCTCGACATGCGCATGGACCGGACCGAGGGGCAGACCGCTGCCGACGTCCTCGCGACCTACGACGAGGGCGAGCTCCGACGCATCTTCCAGCGCTACGGCGAGGAGAAGCTCGCCGGACGCTACGCCCGCGCCATCGTGGAGCGTCGCGCCGAGCGCCCGTTCGAGATGTCGGGCGACCTCGTCCAGGTCCTGCACGACGCCACCCCGGTCGCCGTCCAGCGGCAGGGGCACCCGGCGAAGCGGGTCTTCCAGGCGCTCCGCATCGAGGTGAACGCCGAGCTGGCCGTGCTCGAGCGGGCGATCCCCGCCGCGCTCGACGTGATCGCCGTCGGCGGTCGGATCGTCGTCGAGTCGTACCAGTCGCTCGAGGACCGCCTGGTGAAGCGTGCCCTGGCGGAGCGCACCACCTCGAGCGCGCCCGCCGGTCTGCCGGTCGAGCTGCCGGAGCACGCTCCCACCTACTCCCTGGTCGTCAAGGGCGCGGAACTCGCCGACGAGGCCGAACGCGCCGCCAACCCCCGAGCCATCCCCGTGCGTCTGCGCGCGGCCGAGCGGATCCGGAAGTGACATGAGCACGAACCTCGCACTCGTCGACCCCGTCGTCGTCCCGTCGCGTGCCCCGCGCCCGCCCCACCGGGACCGCCCCGAGCTCGTCGAGGTCACGCCGTCGAAGGCGCAGCGCCGAGCGCGGCCGCGCATCGCGTACGCGGTCGTCGCGGTCGTCGCACTCGGTGTGCTGCTGCTCGCGCAGCTCGGCATCAGCATGGTGCTCAGCCAGGGTGCGTACACGCTCGACTCCCTGAGCGCCGAGCAGACGAAGCTCTCGCGCACGCAGCAGTCGCTGTCGGAGGAACTGCGCGTGCTCGACTCACCGCAGAACCTCGCCCGCAACGCGCAGGCGCTGGGGATGATCGCGAACTCGACGCCGGTGTACCTCGACCCGCAGACCGGCCGCGTCTACGGCACCCCGACCCCGGCTGCGCCGGACGAGGCCACCGCAAGCGGTGACAACCAGGTCCCGAACGCGCTCCTCGACCGCGTGCCGCTCGCCGAGCAGCAGGGCACCGGGAACGCCGAGCCGGCGCCGGCGACGCCGGAGCAGCAGGGCACGTCCGAGCAGGACGCAGGCGGGAAGGACGGCACGCAGGCGGGGTCGGAGGGCGCCTCCGCGACGACGGACGCTGGGAACAGCGCAGGGGCCAGCGCGTCGGGCGGGGCATCCTCGACGCCGGACGTAGAGTCCGACGCGAACCCGCTCCAGGCACCCACGACCCGCTGACCCGCGGGTCGGGACCCCCTGCCGCCGCACCACCCGGGAAGGACCGAACCGCGTGACGAAGACGATCCGCAACCCACGACTCCGCTACAGCGTGGTGATCATCGCCGTGATCGCCCTCGTGGCGGTCTTCGTGATCCGACTGGTCGACATCCAGGTCGTCCAGGCGGCGGCACTCAACGACGCGTCCAAGCAGAAGCGCAGCATCCCGGTGACGATCTACGGCACCCGCGGAGCGATCGTCGACCGCAACGGCTCCGAACTCGCCGACAGCGTGAACCGCTACAACATCACCACCGCACCGCGGCTCGTCAAGGAGTTCCGGGGGAAGCTCGGCGGGGACCGTGTGAAGGACGTCTCCGTCGACCAGGCACTCGACGCGCTCGCGGAGGCGTCCGGCGGCGACGCCGCGACGATGGAGCGGAACATCGCCGCGAACCCGAGGTCGGACTTCGCGTACCTCGTCAAGGGTCTCGACGTGAAGCAGTACGAGGCGGTCGCGGAACTCGGCATCCCGTGGGTCTACAAGGAGCAGCAGGCGGCGCGGGTCTACCCGATGGGGGCCACCGGCGGTGCGCTGACCGGGTTCATGGGCACGGACGGCGCCCAAGCCGGTCTCGAGTACTCGTACGACCGGTGCCTCGCGGGCACGAACGGCTCGGAGACGTACGAGCGCGGTGAGGACGGCGTGCAGCTGCCGGGCAGCACCCGCACGACGAAGCAGGCCAAGGACGGTGGCACGCTCGAGACCACGATCGACAGCGACCTGCAGTACATGGCCCAGCAGACGATCGCGTCGGCGGCGAAGACCCTGCAGGCCGAGTCCGCGACCGCCACCGTCGTCGACGTGGAGACCGGTGAGCTCCTCGCCGTCGCGGACTACCCGACCGTCGACCCGAACGACGTCGACGCGACCGAGGACAAGGGCGCGTTCGGGTCCCGCGCGCTGACGTCGACGTACGAGCCCGGCTCGACGATCAAGGCGGCGATCGCGGCGGCCCTCATCAACGAGGGCAAGTCGAGTCCGACCGACCGGGCGGTCGTGCCCTACTCGCGGACGTTCCCCTGGGGCGGCAAGATCCAGGACTCCGAGTACCACGAGACCGAGAACCTCACGCTCACGGGCATCCTGCAGAACTCGTCGAACGTCGGCATCACCGAGCTCGGTGGACGGCTGACGACGCAGCAGCGCTACGACTACATGAAGAAGTTCGGCCTGTTCGAGCCGGAGTCGGCCATCCAGTACCCCGGCCAGCCGGGCATGCAGTACGGCGCGAGCCCGGACTGGGACCAGCAGACCGACATCAACTCGATGTTCGGCCAGGGCATCTCGACGACCGCGGTCCAGGTCGCGAGCGTGTTCCAGACCCTGGCGAACCAGGGTGTCCGGATCCCGCTGCACATGGTCAAGGGGTGCACGACCGCCGACGGGAAGACGATCGACGCGCCCGACGTGCAGGGTTCCCGGGTGGTGTCCGCCGCTGCTGCCGACCAGACCGTCAAGATGCTGCAGAGCGTGGTCACGGGCGGCACGCTCGTCGGCATGAAGCCGATCTCCGGCTACAACATCGCCGCGAAGACCGGTACCGCCGAGGTGGCCGAGGGCGCGAAGGGCTACGGCGGCCAGCGCATCACGTCGGTGGCCGGAATGGCACCCGCCGAGGACCCCCAGTATGTTGTCACGGTGACGTTCACGAAGCCGCAGACCAACAAGTGGTCCAGCGGAGCGGCTCCGGCGTTCCGCACACTCATGTCCCAGGTGCTCGAGAAGTACCGAGTAGCCCCCTCCACGGCCGAGGCGCAGCTGTACCCGTCCACGTGGTGAGGAAGAAGGAGCACTTGTCCGCACGGATCCCCCCGGTCCTCCGACCCGAACACCCGACCCCGAGGAGTGTGGCCGAACTCGCGAACGCCTTCGGCATGCGCGTCGTCGGCACGGTCGACGCCGTCGAGACGACGGGCGTCACGCTGAGTGCTGCCGAGGTGCAGCCCGGTGACCTGTTCGTCGGCGTGCACGGCGCGAACCGACACGGCGCGCAGTTCGCCGCCGAGGCCGCCGAGCGCGGTGCCGTCGCGGTGTTGACCGACGCGGACGGCGTCGCCCTCGCCGAACCCTCTGGCCTCGCGGTGCTCGTGGTCGAGGACCCGCGAGCCGCCCTCGGCGACGTCTCGGCGTGGGTCTACCGCACGCACCCGGACGAGGCCACCGACCTCCCGCAGCTCTTCGCGACGACCGGCACGAACGGCAAGACGAGCACGTCCTACATCCTCGAGGGCATCCTCAAGCAGCTCGGCCTGGTCACCGGCCTGAGCTCGACCGCGGAGCGTCACATCGGGTCGCTCAGCGTGACGAGCCGCCTGACCACGCCCGAGGCGAGCGAGATGCACGCGCTCCTGGCCCGCATGCGCGAGGCCGAGGTCCGTGCCGTCGCGGTCGAGGTGAGCGCCCAGGCCCTCAGCCGCCACCGCGTCGACGGGATCGTCTTCGACGTCGCCGGGTTCACGAACCTGTCGCACGACCACCTCGACGACTACGCCGACATGGAGGAGTACTACCAGGCGAAGCTCCCGCTGTTCCAGCCCGAGCACGCCCGACGCGGCGTCGTCTCGCTGGACACCGACTGGGGTCACCGCGTGGTGCAGGACTCCCGCATCCCCGTCACGACCATCACGGTGCACCCCGACGTCGAGGCCGAGTGGCACGTCGACATCGTCGAGGCGCACGCCGCCTACACCGAGTTCCGTCTGGCCGGACCGGAGGGCCGCGAGCTCACGACGCGTGTGCCGCTGATCGGCTGGCACATGGCCGCGAACGCCGCGCTCGCGATCGTCATGCTGGTCGAGGGCGGCTTCGAACTCGGCGCCATCGCGCAGGCGCTCGAGTCCGGCCACCGCCGGTACGCCGACGAGACCGACGAGCAGCGCCTCAGCGCCATCGAGTGCTACCTGCCCGGCCGGACCGAGCGCGTGTCCGGGGACCGCGGCCCGAGCGTCTACGTCGACTTCGGCCACAGCGCCGACGCCTTCGAGAACACCCTCGCCGCCGTGCGGCAGTTCACGCCGGGGAAGGTCCTCATGCTCTTCGGCGCCGACGGCGACCGCGACAAGACCAAGCGCGGCGACATGGCCCGCGTTGCGGCGGCGGGGAGCGACATCCTCGTCATCACCGACCACCACCCCCGCTTCGAGGACGCCGCGAGCATCCGGAAGACCCTGGTCGACGCCGCGCGCGAGGCGTACCCGGACCACGAGACGTACGAGGTCAGCCCGCCCGAGGCCGCGATCCGCAAGGCCGTGAGCCTGCTCGGCGAGGGGGACTCGATCCTCTGGGCCGGCCCCGGGCACCAGGACTACCGCGACATCGCCGGCGTCCGCACGCCGTACTCGGCCCGCGACGAGGCCCGACAGGCCCTGCGCGAGGCCGGCTGGGAGCCGAACTCCGGTCCGGCGGAGGAGATCCGATGATCGCCCTGACCCTCGCCGAGATCGCCACCGCGATCGGCGGCGAGCTCGTCGGCGGTGCGCCCGAGCAGATCGTCGACGGCAGCGTCGAGACCGACTCCCGCCTGGTCGGCCCCGGCAGCGTGTTCTTCGCGCTCCTCGGCGAGGAGACCGACGGCCACCGCTTCGTCCCGGACGCAGCCGGGGCCGGTGCCGCCCTGGTCGTGACCGAGCGCGCCGTCGACCTGCCCGAGGGCTCCGACACCGAGGGCACCGGCACCGCGCAGATCGTCGTCGCCGACGGGTACGCGGCCCTCGCCGCGCTCGCGCACGAGGTCGTCTCGCGCGTCCGCGCCTCGAGCGCCACCCGCGTCGACGAGCACGGCCGCCCGGCGCCGCTGCGGGTGGTCGGCATCACCGGCTCGAACGGCAAGACGAGCACGAAGAACATGCTCCGCACGATCCTCGAGCAGCACGGCGCGACCGTCGCGCCGCAGGGGTCGTTCAACAACCACGTCGGCGCCCCGGTGTCGATGCTCCGGATCACGCACGACACCCGCTTCCTCGTGGTCGAGATGGGCGCGAGCGGCACGGGGCACATCGCCAAGCTCGTGTCGATCGCCGAACCGGACGTCGGCGTCGTCCTCAAGGTCGGGCTCGCGCACGCCGGCGAGTTCGGCGGCATCGAGGCGACGCAGCGCGCGAAGTCGGAGATGGTCACCGACCTGCCCGCCACCGCGACCGCGCTGCTCAACGTGGACGACGACCGGGTCGCGTCCATGCGCGCGATCACCGACGCGACCGTCGTCGGATTCGGCACGTCCGCCGGTGCGGACTACCGCATCGCCGGTGTCGAGACCGACCGCAGCGGGACGCGCTTCACGCTCACCGCGCCTCCCGTCTTGGACGAGGCCGCCGCGGACCACGTGGGAGGCACGTCCCCGGTCCCCGAAACCGTCGACGTCCGCCTCGCCATCCTCGGCGAGCACCACGCCATGAACGCCTCGGCCGCGCTCACCGTGGCCCACCTCTGGGGCATCCCGCTCGCCGCCGGCGCCGAGGCGCTCGCGTCGATGACGCGTGCCGAGCGCTGGCGCATGGAGCTCCTCCAGGGCGGCCCGGAGGGCGTCACCGTCATCAACGACGCCTACAACGCCTCGCCCGACTCGATGGCGGCCGCGCTCCGCACCCTCGCGCAGATCGTGCGCCCGGGGGAGCGCTCCGTCGCCGTGCTCGGCGAGATGGCGGAGCTCGGGGAGTTCTCGACGGAGGAGCACGACCGCATCGGCCGGCTCGTCGTCCGTCTCGGGATCGGACAGCTCGTGGTCGTCGGACCCGGTGCCGCGCCGATCCACCAGGCCGCCACCCTCGAGGGGTCGTGGGACGGCGAGTCCGTGTACATCGAGGACGTCGACGACGCCGTCCACGCCCTGCAGGAGATGGTCCGCCCCGGCGACGTCGTCCTCGTCAAGTCCTCGAAGTCCGCCGAACTGCGATTCCTCGGCGACCGCCTCGGAGGTGTCACCGAATGATCGCGCTCCTCGTCGCCGGCGCCGTGGCGCTGGTGTTCACACTGCTGCTCACACCGCTGTTCATCAAGCTGTTCCACCGTCTCGGGTGGGGACAGTTCATCCGTGACGACGGACCGCAGTCGCACCACACCAAGCGCGGCACGGCGACGATGGGCGGCATCGTCCTCATCATCGGCGCGGTGCTCGGGTACTTCGTCGGACACCTGGTCGGCCGCGACTCGGTGACGCTCTCCGGACTGCTCGTGCTCTTCCTCATGGTCGGGCTCGGCTTCGTCGGCTTCATCGACGACTTCCTCAAGGTGCGTCGGCAGCGCAGCCTCGGGCTCGGCGGGTGGGCGAAGGTGCTCGGGCAGGTCATCGTCGGGGTGGTCTTCGCCACGATCGCGCTCGTCGTGCCGACCGGCAACGGGAAGCCCCCGGCATCGACCATGATCTCGGCGATCCGGGACGTCCCGTGGCTCGACTTCATGGTGCTCGGCACCGTCATCGGCACGATCCTGTACCTCGCGTGGATCGTCCTGCTCACCGTGTCGACGTCGAACGGCGTCAACGTCGCGGACGGCCTCGACGGCCTCGCCACCGGCTCGAGCATCCTGGCGATCGGCTCGTACGTCGTCATCGGCTTCTGGCAGTCGAACCAGATCTGCGGCGGCGTCCGCCTCGACGAGAGCACCGCGCACGCCTGCTACAGCACGTCGGACCCGCTCGACCTGGCGGTCGTCGCGGCGGCGGTCTGCGGTGGCCTGATCGGCTTCCTCTGGTACAACACCTCGCCGGCGCAGATCTTCCTCGGCGACACCGGCTCGCTCGGGCTGGGCGGCGCGCTGGCCGGTCTCGCGATCCTCAGCCGCACGGAGCTGCTGCTCATCCTGATCGGCGGCCTGTTCTTCATCGTCACCGGCTCGGTCATCCTGCAGCGGGCCTACTTCAAGATCACCCACGGCAAGCGCATCTTCCGGATGAGTCCGCTGCACCACCACTTCGAGCTGAAGGGGTGGGCCGAGGTGACCGTCGTCGTCCGGTTCTGGATCATCGCGGGACTGTGCGTCGCGGCCGGTGTCGGACTCTTCTACCTGGAATGGATCGCCCGTGTCGGCTGACGCCCGCCTCGCAGGACTCGACAGCTGGTACGCCGAGGGCTGGAAGGGGCTGCGGGTCGCCGTGCTCGGCCTCGGCTCCACCGGCTTCTCCGTGGCCGACACGCTCGTCGAGCTCGGCAGCGACGTGGCGGTCTACGCACCTGACGGCGCCGACGGCACCGTCGAGCTCCTGGACGTCATCGGGGCGCGGTTCGTGCGCACCCCGCTCGACACGGTGCCCTCGGCGCTCGAGGCGCAGGCCCCGGACGTCGTCGTCGTGTCGCCCGGTCTCCCGCCGCACAACCCGACCGTGCAGTGGGCGACCGCGAACAGCACGGTGTGGGGCGACGTCGAGCTCGCCTGGCGTGTGCGCGACAAGGTCGTGCGCGGGCCGATCGCCGCGCCGTGGGTGACCATCACGGGCACGAACGGCAAGACCACCACCACGCAGCTGACGACCGCGATGTTCGCCGCCGCCGGTCTGCGGGCGGTGGCATGCGGGAACATCGGGGTGCCGGTGCTCGACGTCGTGCGTGACCCGGAGGGCTTCGACGTCCTGGTCGTGGAGCTCTCCAGCCACCAGCTGCACTACATGCCGACGGCGGGCGACGGCGCCGTGGTGCCGCTCGCGAGCACCTGCCTGAACATCGCGGACGACCACCTCGAGTGGCACGGCTCGGCCGAGGCCTACCGTGCCGCGAAGGCGAAGGTCTACGAGCGCACCGTGATGGCGTGCGTGTACAACACCGCGGACGAGGCCACCCGCCGCATGGTCGAGCAGGCCGACGTCGTGGAGGGCTGCCGTGCCGTCGGGTTCACTCCCGGCGTACCGGCTCCCGGTGACGTCGGGGTCGTCGACGACGTGCTGTGCGACCGGGCCTTCACCGAGGACCGCCGGAACAGCGCGCTCGAGCTCGCGACCGTCGCCGACCTCGAGACCGCCGGGCTCGCGAGCCCGCACATGACCATGAACGTGCTCGCCGCCGCCGCCCTCGCCCGGGCCGCAGCGGTCGAGCCCGCCCACATCCGCGCCGCGGTGCAGGGCTTCCGTGCCGACCACCACCGCACCGAGCACGTCGCGACGGCGGACGGCATCGCCTGGGTCGACGACTCGAAGGCCACGAACCCGCACGCGGCGACCGCGTCCCTGTCGTCCTTCGGCACCGTGGTCTGGATCGTCGGCGGCCAGTTCAAGGGCGTCGACATCGACGGCCTCGTCGAGCGCTTCGGCCCGGACGCCCGTGCCGTCGTCGTGATCGGTACGGACCGGACCCCCGTGCTCGAGGCATTCGCACGACACGCGCCCGCGGTGCCGGTCCTGCAGGTCGAGGCGACGGACACTGATCAGGTCATGCCCGAGGCGGTCCGGCATGCCGCATCGGTCGCGCGACCGGGCGACACGGTCCTCCTCGCCCCGGCCGCGGCGTCGTTCGACCAGTTCGGCTCCTACGCAGACCGGGGGCGTCGATTCGCGGCGGCGGTCCACGAGCACCTGGGAGGCACAGCCGATGGCGACCACGGATCTCCCGAGCGGCCGTAGCGGCAGCCGCACGACGGGCAGCACTCCGCACGCCGACGCACCCCACCGGGGTCGCGGCGCCGTCGTCGCGGTGAAGAACCTCTTCGTCGCGGAGTCGAGCACCTTCTACACGATCCTCGGTGTGACGCTGTTCCTGGTCGTCTTCGGCGTCGTCATGGTGCTGTCCTCGTCGAGCGTCGAGCAGTACGCGGCGACGCACGACTTCTTCGGCGCCGCGTCGCGCCAGGGGCTGTACGCCGTCCTCGGTGTGCCGCTCATGCTCGTCGCGAGCCGCGTCCCCGCCCGGATGTGGCGGAAGTGGGCGATGCGGATCCTCTTCGCGGCACTCGTCCTGCAGCTGCTCGTGTTCACCCCGCTCGGCCTCGACATCCAGGGCAACCGGAACTGGATCGAGCTCGGCTCCTTCACCGCGCAGCCGTCCGAGGTCGTGAAGCTCGGACTCGCGCTCGGCATCGGCGCCATCCTGCACGTCAAGCGCGACAAGCTCGACGACTGGAAGGAGGTCTTCGTCCCGGTCGGCATCGCATCGGTCCTCGCACTCGGGTTCGTGGTCCTCGGCGGCGACCAGGGAACCGCGATGATCATGGTCATCCTCGTGTTCGGTGCGCTCTACGTGGGCGGAGCCCGCGCGCGGCACCTGCTCGTGGGCATCGTGGCGATGCTCGTGGTGCTGCCCTTCGTCACGATGGCGTCGTCGTCCCGCCAGTACCGCATCAACGCCTGGCTCTCCGGCTGCACCGACTCGAACCAGTACCAGGACCTCTGCTGGCAGCCCGTGCACGGCATGTGGGCGCTGGCGTCCGGCGGTGTGTTCGGCGTCGGACTCGGCAACTCGAAGGCCAAGTGGTCGTGGCTGCCGGAAGCCGACAACGACTACATCTTCGCGATCATCGGCGAGGAGCTCGGACTGATCGGCGCCGTCGTCGTCCTTGCCCTGTTCGTCGTCCTCGCCGTGAGCATGGTCAAGGTCGTCCGGCAGTCCACCGACCCCTTCGTCCGCACCGTCACCGGGGCGATCATGGCGTGGATCATCGGGCAGGCGCTCGTCAACATCGCCGTGGTCCTGGGCCTGCTCCCGGTCCTCGGCGTCCCGTTGCCCCTCATCTCGGCGGGCGGGTCGGCGCTCATCATGACCCTCGTGGCGATCGGGGTCGTGCTGTCCTTCGCCCGCGACCTGCCCGGGAAGAACGGCCAGGTCCCCGCACCACAGAACGGAGTGCTCCGGTGAGCACGTACCTCTTCGCCGGCGGCGGTACCGCCGGCCACGTCAACCCGCTGCTCGCGGTCGCCGACCGCCTGACCGAGCGCGACCCGGACGCGCGCGTGCTCGTCCTCGGGACGGCGGAGGGACTCGAGGCGCGACTCGTCCCGATGCGCGGCTACGAGCTGTTGACCATCCCGCGTCTGCCGTTCCCGCGACGGCTCGACGCCCGCGCACTCCGGTTCCCGGGCGGCTTCCTCGGAGCGGTCCGGCGGACCGAGCAGTTGATCCGTGAGCACGACGTCGAGGTCGTCCTCGGTGTCGGCGGCTACGCGGCCGCGCCGGCCTACATCGCTGCGAAGCGCACCGGTACGCCGATCGTCGTGCACGAGCAGAACGCCAAGCCCGGCCTGGCCAACCGCCTCGCCGCGTTCCTGACCCGGCACGTCGGCGTCACGTTCTCGAACACGCGCCTGCGTCACGGTCGCGTCGTCGGCATGCCGCTCCGCCGGGAGATCGAGACGCTCGACCGGCGGGCCGCCCGCGCCGAGGGACTCGCGGAGTTCGGCCTCGACCCGGAGCGCCCGGTCCTGCTCGTCACCGGCGGGTCGTCGGGTGCGCGGAGCATCAACACGACGGTGAACCGCTCGGCCACGGCGCTCGTCGACGCCGGATGGCAGGTCCTGCACGTCGTCGGCGGCAAGTCGGACATCGGCCCGAGCGACCTCGACGGCTACCACGTGCTGCCCTACTGCGACCGCATGGACCTGGCCTACGCGGCGTCCGACTTCGTCGTCTCGCGATCGGGTGCCGGCATGGTGTGCGAGCTGACCGCGGTCGGGCTGCCGAGCGTGCTGGTGCCCTACCCGGTGGGCAACGGCGAGCAGCGGTACAACGCGAAGGACGTCGTCGACGCCGGGGGAGCGGTCCTGGTGGACGACGGGGAATTCACCGAGGAGTGGGTGACGTTCCAGCTGCTCGGGATCCTGCGGGACCGGGCTCGGATCGCCGACATGGCGGTGCGGGCGGGCAGCGTCGGACACCGCGACGGCGCGGACCGCATGACGGCCCTCGTCCGCGACGCCTCGAAGCGCCCGAGCACCAGCACCACCACGGAGGAACGATGACCATCAAGCCGGACCTGACCCAGCCGATCCCGGACGACCTCGGCACGGTCCACTTCGTCGGCATCGGCGGCTCCGGCATGAGCGGCATCGCCCGGATGTTCCTGGCCGCAGGTCACCGCGTCACCGGCAGTGACTCCCGCGAGACCGCGACGACCGGCACGATGCGCGCGCTCGGCGCCGAGGTGCACATCGGCCACGACGCAGGGAACCTCGGCGCCGCCGACACCGTCGTCGTGACGAGCGCGCTCTGGCCCGACAACCCCGAGCTCCTGGAGGCCCGGCGACGCGGTCTGCCGGTCCTGCACCGGTCGCAGGCCCTCGCCGCGCTCATCGCGGAGCACCGCCTGGTCGCGGTGGCCGGAGCGCACGGCAAGACCACCTCGACGGGCATGATCGTCACCGCACTGGTCGAGCTCGGCCTCGACCCGAGCTTCGTCAACGGCGGCGTCATCCAGTCCCTCGGGACGAGCTCGGCGCCGGGCAGCAGCGACCTGTTCGTCGTCGAGGCCGACGAGTCGGACGGCTCGTTCCTGCTCTACGACGTCGCCGTCGCCCTCATCACCAACGTCGACGCCGACCACCTCGACCACTACGGCAGCGAGGAGGCGTTCATCGACGCCTTCGTCGAGTTCGCCGGCAAGGCGAGCGAGCGCATCGTCGTCTCGAGTGACGACGCGGGCGCGAAGCGCGTCACCGCGGGTGTCCGGGCGCGGCAGGACGCGCCGGAGGTCGTCACCTTCGGCGAGGCCGCGGACGCCGACGTGCGCATCGAGCGCATCGTCGAGGCCGCCAGCGTCGAGGTCGACCTCCGCGCCGCCGGCGAGACCCACCACCTGACCCTGCGCGTTCCCGGTCGGCACAACGCCGTCAACGCGGTCGGCGCGTTCGCTGTCCTCACCGCCCTCGGTGTCGCACCCGAGGACGCGATCCGTGGCATCGAGGCGTTCGGTGGGACGGAGCGTCGGTTCGAGCTGCACGGCGTCGAGCGCGGCGTGTCGGTGTACGACGACTACGCGCACCACCCCACCGAGGTCGCCGCCGCCCTGCGCGCGGCCCGCAACGTCGTCGGCGACGGGCGGATCATCGCGATCCACCAGCCCCACCTGTACTCGCGCACCCGGCTGATGGCCGGTGACTTCGCCAAGGTGTACGAGGAGCTCGCCGACCACACGGTGGTGCTCGACGTCTACGGCGCCCGCGAGGACCCGGAGCCCGGTGTCACGGGCGCCCTGGTGCAGGAGCGCTTCGCGGACCAGTCGCACGTCGAGTTCCTGCCAGACTGGGACGACGCCGCGGCGCGAGCCGCCGAGGTCGCCCGTGACGGCGACATCATCATGACGCTGAGCTGCGGCGACGTGTACCGGATCATCCCGCAGGTCCTCGGCGCCCTGCACGACGGGACGCGCGCGCGGTGAAGCGTCCCGAGGGCTTCGACGGGCGTCCGGAGGAACCGGACGCCCCGGCCGACGGTGCCCGGGCGCCGCGGCAACGTCGCGGCCCGGTCGTCCCGCGGCGGTCGCCGCGCGGCTCGACGGTGGACGGCCGGGAGGCTCGACCCGCCCCCGGTACGCCGGCTCAATCCGAGGAACCCGTCACCTCGTCCGACGCCGGATTGTCCGGTGCGTCGGGTCGCCGGGACCGCGCCGGCGCATTCGCCAGCGCGGCCGGGCGTCGTCTCGGCGCCGGCTTCTCGTCGGTCGCCGAGCGTCTCCGCGAGTACCAGCAGGACGACGACCGGCCTGCCGACGACAGAGGCGCCGATCACCGCACCGGCGAGGACGGGCACGCCCTCGACGCGTCGGCCGTCAGCGGCGCCGCGACCGGCCCCGCCGCGACCGTGACGGACGTCATCGACCCCGTCGCACCGCCCGCTCCCGACCGGCACGAGCACGCGGCGCCGCTCGGTGCCGGCGTCCGTGCGGCGGAGACCGCCCGCGAGGCCCGCGTGGCGAAGCGCCGCCGCAGGTCGCTCGAGCGCGCCGAGGTCCGGCGCTTCACCCGCCGTGCGCGGCACCGTCGTGCTGCCTGGATCACGGCGGCGACCGTCGTCGTGGTGTTCGGCGCTTCGATCCTCGTCGCCGTGTACTCGCCGCTGATGGCGCTGCGGACGATCGAGGTCCGCGGGACGGAACGGGTCGACGCGACGGCGCTGCGCCAGGCGCTCTCCGACCAGGTCGGGACCCCGCTCGCGCGGCTCGACCTCGACGAGGTGAAGCGGGACATCGCCGGCTTCCCCCTCATCGAGAGCTACGTGACCGAGGAGCTCCCGCCGCACACCCTCGTCGTGACGGTCACCGAGCGGACGCCGGTCGTCGCGGTGCGGTCGGGATCGTCGTACGACCTGGTCGATCCTGCCGGCATCGTGGTGCAGTCCTCACCGAAGCGTCCCGAGGGGGTGCCGGTCGCCGACGTCGCCCGTGCGAAGCTCGGCTCGTCGGTGTTCCGGACCATGACCGAGGTCGTCCTCTCGCTGCCCTCGACGGTCCGGCGCCAGGTCACCGACGTCCGCGCCAGCACGGCCGACGACGTCACGCTCACGCTCGACGACGGCTCGACCGTGGTGTGGGGGAGCCCCGACGCGTCGGACGCCAAGGCAGCACTGCTCGCCGCGCTCGTGGCGGACCACGCGTCTCGGGACCCGGACCGCAAGGTCGAGTTCGACGTCTCGGCGCCCGACAACGGGATCATCCGCGCGAAGGACTGACCTCCCGAGCGCGATCTGCCCGACCTGATCGGCGACACGCGGCGTGGCGGGGCGACAGCGTGCGGAGCGCACCCGTAGCTTCGGGGGAGCACCACATCTACCAGCATTGCCCCTGAACTTCAAGTAGAGGTTGAGGGTTCAACCGGAGGCCCGACTGACGTGACCACGAACCACAACTACCTCGCCGTCATCAAGGTCGTCGGTGTCGGCGGCGGCGGCGTGAACGCCGTGAACCGCATGATCGAGCTCGGCCTGCGCGGCGTCGAGTTCATCGCGATCAACACCGACGCACAGGCACTGCTGCTCAGCGATGCCGACGTCAAGCTCGACGTCGGCCGCGAGATCACGCGCGGCCTCGGCGCCGGCGCGGACCCCGAGGTCGGCCGCCGCGCGGCCGAGGACCACGCCGAGGAGATCGAGGAGGCCCTCGCGGGTGCCGACATGGTCTTCGTCACCGCCGGTGAGGGCGGCGGCACGGGCACGGGTGGTGCCCCCGTGGTCGCCCGCATCGCGAAGTCGATCGGTGCGCTCACCATCGGTGTCGTCACGAAGCCGTTCAGCTTCGAGGGCAAGCGCCGGCAGTCCCAGGCCGAGAACGGCGTCGCCTCCCTCAAGGACGAGGTCGACACCCTCATCGTCGTGCCGAACGACCGCCTGCTCGAGATCAGCGACCGCGGCATCTCGATGGTCGAGGCCTTCGCGACCGCCGACCAGGTCCTGCTCGCCGGCGTCCAGGGCATCACCGACCTCATCACCACCCCGGGCCTCATCAACCTCGACTTCGCCGACGTGAAGTCCGTCATGCAGGGCGCCGGTTCGGCGCTCATGGGCATCGGCTCGTCCCGCGGAGCGGACCGGGCGATCAAGGCGGCCGAGCTCGCCGTGGCGTCGCCGCTGCTCGAGGCCTCGATCGACGGTGCGCACGGCGTGCTGCTCTCGATCCAGGGCGGGTCGAACCTCGGCATCTTCGAGATCAACGACGCCGCCCGCCTGGTGCAGGAGGCCGTCCACCCCGAAGCGAACATCATCTTCGGTGCGGTCATCGACGACACCCTCGGCGACGAGGTCCGCGTCACCGTCATCGCCGCGGGCTTCGACGGCGGCGAGCCGAGCTCGCAGCAGAAGGAGCGTCGCTCGAGCTGGGTCGACCCGGAGTCCGGCGTGTCCGCCTCGGCGGCGACCGCCGGCACCGGTGCGATCGAGGACACGGCGACCAGTACGCCGTCGTGGGCATCGCAGGAGCACGAGGCCCCCGTGCGTCGTGCCGCCGACCCGGCGTTCGACGACGACGACGAGCTCGACGTCCCCGACTTCCTCAAGTAGGACGCCGTTGGCAGCCGACACGCGCCTCCCGTCCGTCGACCCTGACGGACCGGAGGCGCGTCTCGCGTCCGTCAGGTCGGGCATCGCCGACGCGGCGCGAGCCGCTGGGCGGTCGAGCGACGAGCTCACGCTCGTCGTCGTGACGAAGTACCACCCGGCCTCCCTCGTCCGCGAACTCGCCGCCCTCGGCGTCACCGACGTGGGGGAGAACCGGCACCAGGAGGCGCAGGCCAAGGCTGCCGAGCTCGCCGACCTCGGCCTGACGTGGCACTTCGTCGGCCAGCTGCAGTCCAAGAAGGCACGACAAGCACGTCGGTACGCGCACGTCGTCCAGTCGCTCGACCGTGGCTCCGTGGTCGACGCCTTCGCGCCCACCGAGACCGAGCCCGAGCCACGGGTGATCGACGGGTTCGTGCAGGTCAACCTCACCGACGACCCCGGACGCGGTGGGGTGCAGCCGGACGACGTCGACGCCATGGTCGAGCGTGTCCTGGCGACCGGGACCATCCGGCTCCGCGGGGTGATGGCGGTCGCGCCGCTCGACGAGGAACCCCGGCGAGCGTTCGCCCGTCTGCGCGCGATCTCGTCACGCGTGGTCGCGATCGCCCCGCACGCCGCCGACATCTCCGCCGGGATGAGCGGCGACTACGCCGAGGCGATCGCCGAGGGCGCGACACACCTCCGCATCGGGAGCGCAATCACGGGAAACCGGCCGCTCGCGCCCTAGCCTCGTTGCAGGGCATCCACGAGCACCGACCTCCGGAGGAACCATGGCCAACCCGCTCAAGAAGACGATGGTCTACCTCGGCCTCGCCGACGAGGAACTGTACGAGGACGAGCAGCAGCAGGCCCCGGCGCCCACGCGCCAGGCCGCCGCTCCGGCTGCCGCGCCAGCCGCCACCGCGGGGCCCGAGACGCCCGCTGCAGCCGCACCGGCCGCACCTGCTCCGGCGGCGGCACCCGTCGAGCCCAAGACGCACACCCACCAGCGCGGCGCCCAGGTCACCCCGCTCCGCCGCTCGCACACGACCGCACAGAAGGCGACCCCGGTCCAGGAAATGAACGAGATCCTCACCGTCCACCCGCGCGAGTACAAGGACGCCCAGTCCATCGCCGAGAGCTTCCGCGACGGCATCCCCGTCATCATCAACCTCTCGCAGATGACCGAGTCGGACGCCCGCCGCATGATCGACTTCGCGTCGGGCCTGTCGCTCGGCCTGTACGGCAAGATCGAGCGCGTGACGAACAAGGTCTTCCTGCTCTCACCCGCCCACGTCGCGGTGAGCGGTGAGCCCGCTGAGGTAGAGTCCGACATCGAGGCGTCCTTCTTCGCCCAGTCCTGAGCCGTCCCCCGGTTCACCCCGCCCCGTGCGGTCGCCGTGACGGCGGACGCACCCGAGCCGAGCGAGCCCCATCGTGTCACTGGTCTTCGGGATCCTCTCCTTCGCCCTCCTGCTCTACTTCTTCGTGATGTGGGGCCGGTTCGCGTTCGACATCGTGCAGGCGTACAACCGCACCTGGCGCCCCCGTGGCGCGATGCTCGTCGTCGCCGACGTGGTCTACACCCTGACCGACCCGCCGATCCGGTTCGTCCGACGCCTGCTCCCGCCGCTCCGGCTCGGGCCGGTGGCGCTCGACTTCGGCTGGACGATCGTCATGCTCGTGGTGATCATCCTCCGGGTCGTCGTCGGCGCGCTCGCCCGCTCCTTCTGACCACCGTCGGGCCGCGACACGCGCCACGCCACGGCGAGGTCGCCGTTCCGCACCGGCCCCGGTGTACGGTGGTCGGGATCGATGTCCGCCCCGGCGGGCATCCGCACCGCTCGACGCGGCTGGTACATTCGGTCGCGACGCAAGTGGTTCCACACGTTCAGCAGTTCTATTGAGGTGACGGCAATGGCTTTGACGCCGGAAGACGTAGTCAACAAGCGGTTCCAGCCGACGAAGTTCCGCGAGGGCTACGACCAGGACGAGGTCGACGACTTCCTGGACGAGGTCGTCGTCGAGCTCCGCCGCCTGACGGCCGAGAACGACGAGCTCCGCCAGCGCCTGCAGGCCGCCGAGTCGGCGCCGAAGCCGGCCGCCGGCGAGCAGCCCGCGGAGCAGTCGGCACCGGCCGCCGAGCCCGAGCCGGCCCCCGTCGCCGCCGCTCCGGAGCCCGCGCCGGTCGCCGCCGCGGCCCCGGCCCCCTCGACCGTGCCGGCCGACGAGGACACCGAGGGCACCACGAACCTGCTCACGCTGGCCCGCCGCCTGCACGAGGAGCACGTCCGCGAGGGCATCGAGAAGCGCGACGCCCTCATCGCCGAGGGCACCGCGCAGGCCGCCCGCCTGGTCTCCGAGGCCGAGGCGAAGCAGCGCCAGATCATCGCCGACACCGAGAACACCAACCGACAGCGCGTCGCGGTGCTCGAGCAGGAGCAGCGCCAGCTCGAGGGCAAGATCGACGAGCTCCGCACCTTCGAGCGCGACTACCGTGCGCAGCTCAAGAGCTACATCCAGGGTCAGCTCGCCGAGCTCGACGGGTCGGGCTCCGAGCAGTCCGGCCTCACCCCGGCGCCGGCGTCGGCGCAGGGCTTCGGCAACTGACGTTGGTCCGACCAGCACCATCGGCGAAGGTCAGTGTCCGCGCGATCGCGGCACTGGCCTTCGCCGCTGTCATCGTGGTGGCGCTCGACCAGGGCGTGAAAGCCCTCGTCGTCGCGAACCTGCCCTACGGCCAGCCCGTCGCGGTCCTCGGCGACGCCCTGCAGCTGTTCTACGTCCGGAACCCCGGCGCCGCGTTCTCGTTCGCGGTGAACATGACCTGGGTGTTCTCGATCGTCTCGACGGCCGTCGTCGTCGGCATCATCGTCTTCGCCCGGCGCATCCGGTCGATGTGGTGGGCGATCGTGCTCGGCATGCTCCTCGGCGGAGCGCTGGGCAACCTGCTCGACCGGCTGTTCCGCGAGCCCGGGTTCGGGCGCGGACACGTCGTCGACTTCATTTCGACCCCGTGGATGATGCCCGCGATCTACAACATCGCCGACTCCTTCATCTGCGTCAGCATGGTGGTGTTCGTCCTCCTGGTGATCCTCGGGGTGAACCTCGACGGCACCCGGGCGCTCTCGGCGAAGCAGCAGCGCGCAGCCGACGCCGCCGCTGCCCGCGCGGAGGCCGGTCCGGCCGAGTCGACGGTGTCCACCGACCAGGCGGAGGCGAGTCGTGCCTCCCGTCCGGTCACCATCGAGTCCGATCCCCGCGCGCCGCGTGACGGTCGCGACGTCCTCGGGCACGACGCGACGTGAGCGAGCAACGTTCCCTGCCCGTCCCCGACGGGCTCGCCGGTGAGCGCGTCGACGCGGCCATCGCGAAGCTCCTCGGGTTCTCCCGATCCTTCGCCGCCGAGGTCGTCGCAGCGGGCGGCGTCCGGGTCGACGGCGTCGAGGTCGGCAAGTCCGACCGGCTGCACGCCGACTCCTGGCTCGAGGTCGAGTGGTCGCCGAAGGAACCGCCGCGCATCGTGCCGGTCGAGGTCCCCGGCATGCGGATCGTGCACGACGACGAGGACATCGTGGTCGTCGACAAGCCCGTCGGCGTCGCCGCGCACCCCTCGCCCGGGTGGGACGGACCGACCGTGCCCGGCGGGCTCGCGGCCGCGGGCTTCACGATCGCGACCTCCGGGGCGGCCGAGCGCGCGGGCATCGTGCACCGGCTCGACGTCGGCACCTCGGGCCTGATGGTCGTCGCGAAGACTGAGCTCGCCTACACGCACCTCAAGCGTGCGTTCAAGGAGCGCACGGTCGAGAAGGTGTACCACGCTCTCGCGCAGGGGCACCCGGACCCGACCTCGGGCACGATCGACGCCCCCATCGGCCGACACCCGTCGAGCGACTGGAAGTTCGCGGTCACCGCCGACGGCAAGCCGAGCGTGACGCACTACGAGACCCTCGAGGCCTTCCGCGCGGCGACCCTGCTCGAGGTGCACCTGGAGACGGGGCGCACCCACCAGATCCGCGTGCACATGGCGGCGACGAAGCACCCCCTCGTCGGTGACACGACGTACGGCGCCGATCCGGTGCTCGCGAACGAGCTCGGCCTGACGCGGCAGTGGCTCGATGCCGTCCGGCTCGCGTTCGAGCACCCGCGCACGGGGGAGTGGGTGTCCTACTCGGCGGACTACCCCGAGGACCTGCAGACGGCACTGGAGCGCATCCGCGCGGCCTCCGCGTAGGCGGCAGCGGGCCGGGAGGCGCGGCGTCGGCGCGGGCCTCTTCTGGTCGCACGACCCGCCGCCGGCGGTCGTACCGGTCGCGCAACACGCCGGCCGTCGGAGAAGTGAGCGGCAGGTCCTGCGACCTGAGCTGACCGGCCGTCGAGCGCTGCGCGCTGCGAGCCAGCCGGGAGGCGCGTGGCGGCGCCTCCACGTGCCTCCCTGCCGGCGGGTCGTCGGGTCCGCCGCCCGTACGCGAGCGGGCAGTGTCCGTCCCGGTTCGCGGCCCCTGCCGACGGGTTCCGCCCGCTCGGCGCGATGCGTGCGGCGTGTCCGGCCCGCCCGCGCGACCGCGCTGCCGGACGCCGCTCGGCACCGGCGCCGGACACGCGGAGGACGTCGGTGCCGACGGTTAGGCTTGTCCCGCCCCGAAGCCGTCCCCGTCGTCCCGGAGGTCCCGTGTCGGATTCCGACTCCTTCGTCCACCTGCACGTGCACAGCGAGTACTCGATGCTCGACGGCGCCGCCAGGCTGAACGACCTGGTCGCCGAGACCGCCGCGCAGGGCATGCCCGCCGTCGCGGTCACGGACCACGGAAACATGTTCGGCGCGTTCGAGTTCTGGAAGGCCGCGAAGGCCGGCGGCGTGAAGCCGATCATCGGGACCGAGGCGTACATCACGCCCCGCACCCACCGCTCGGACAAGACGCGCGTGCGCTGGGGCGACGGCGGCGGTGACGACGTGTCCGGTTCCGGCGCCTACACGCACATGACGATGTTCGCCGAGAACACGACGGGCATGCACAACCTGTTCCGCCTGTCGAGCCGAGCGTCGATCGAGGGGTACTACTTCAAGCCCCGCATGGACATCGAGCTCCTCGACCAGTACCACGAGGGGATCATCGCCACGACGGGCTGCCCCTCGGGTGAGATTCAGACGCGTCTGCGCCTCGGCCAGTACGACGAGGCGCTGCAGGCCGCGGCCGACTACCGCGACATCTTCGGCAAGGACAACTACTTCGCCGAGGTCATGGACCACGGGCTCGAGATCGAGCGCCGCGTCATCGAGGACGTCGTCCGCATCTCGAAGGACCTCGGCATCCCGCTCGTCGGCACGAACGACCTGCACTACACGCACTCGCACGACGCCAAGTCGCACGCGGCGCTCCTCTGCGTGCAGTCCGGGTCGACGCTCAACGACCCGAACCGCTTCAAGTTCGACGCGGACGAGTTCTACCTCAAGACGCCGCAGCAGATGCGGCACGTCTTCCGGGACCACCCCGAGGCCTGCGACAACACGCTCCTCATCGCGGAGCGCTGCAACGTCGAATTCGACACCGCGGCGAACTACATGCCGAAGTTCCCGGTGCCCGAGGGCGAGACCGAGCACTCGTGGTTCGAGAAGGAGGTCGCGAAGGGGCTGCAGTACCGGTACCCGGACGGCATCTCGCGCGAGGTCCAGGAGCGCGCCGACTACGAGGTCGGGATCATCAACCAGATGGGCTTCCCGGGGTACTTCCTGGTCGTCGCCGACTTCATCAACTGGTCGAAGAACAACGGCATCCGGGTCGGACCCGGCCGCGGCTCCGGCGCCGGCTCGATGGTGGCGTACGCCATGCGCATCACCGACCTCGACCCGATCCGGCACGGTCTGATCTTCGAGCGGTTCCTCAACCCGGACCGCGTGTCGATGCCCGACTTCGACGTCGACTTCGACGACCGGCGCCGCGGTGAGGCGATCAAGTACGTCACCGAGAAGTACGGGTCGGAGCGTGTCGCGCAGATCGTCACCTACGGCACCATCAAGGCGAAGCAGGCGCTGAAGGACTCATCGCGTGTCCTCGGCTTCCCGTTCGGCATGGGCGAGAAGCTCACGAAGGCCATGCCGCCGCCCGTCATGGGCAAGGACATCCCGCTGACCGGCATCTTCGACAAGGACCACCCGCGCTACAAGGAGGCGGTCGACGTCCGCACGGTCGTCGAGACCGACCCCGAGGCGAAGACGGTCTTCGACACCGCCCTCGGGCTCGAGGGGCTGAAGCGCCAGTGGGGTGTGCACGCGGCCGGCGTGATCATGTCGAGCGAGCCGCTCATCGACATCATCCCGGTGATGAAGCGCGAGCAGGACGGCCAGATCGTCACGCAGTTCGACTACCCCGCTGCGGAGTCGCTCGGCCTGATCAAGATGGACTTCCTGGGCCTGCGGAACCTGACGATCATCAGCGACGCCCTGGACAACATCAAGACGAACCGGGGGATCGAGCTCGACCTCGAGACCATGGGGCTCGAGGACGAGGCGGCGTACCAGCTGCTGCAGCGCGGTGACACGCTCGGTGTCTTCCAACTCGACGGCGGCCCGATGCGCGGGCTGCTCCGGCTCATGAAGCCGGACAACTTCGAGGACATCTCCGCGCTCATCGCCCTGTACCGTCCGGGGCCGATGGGTGCGAACTCGCACACGAACTACGCGCTCCGCAAGAACGGCGAGCAGCCGATCACCCCGATCCACCCGGAGCTCGCCGAGCCCCTCGCCGACATCCTGGACCAGACCTACGGTCTGATCATCTACCAGGAGCAGGTCATGGCGATCGCGCAGAAGGTGGCGGGCTTCTCGCTCGGACAGGCGGACATCCTCCGTCGTGCGATGGGCAAGAAGAAGAAGTCGGAGCTCGACAAGCAGTACGCCGGCTTCGAGAAGGGCATGCAGGACAACGGCTACTCGGCCGCTGCCATCAAGACCCTCTGGGACATCCTGCTGCCGTTCTCCGACTACGCGTTCAACAAGGCGCACTCGGCGGCCTACGGCGTGGTGTCGTTCTGGACGGCGTACCTCAAGGCGCACTACCCTGCCGAGTACATGGCGGCGCTGCTGACCAGCGTCGGCGACGCCCGCGACAAGCTCGCGCTGTACCTCAACGAGTGCCGCCGCATGGGCATCCGCGTGATGCCGCCGGACGTCAACGAGTCGATCGGGTTCTTCGCGGCCGTCGGCGACGACATCCGCTTCGGCATGGGCGCGATCCGCAACGTCGGGTTCAACGTCGTCGACGACATCGTCGCGGCTCGCACCGAGAAGGGGCCGTTCGAGTCGTTCCACGACTTCCTGCGGAAGATCCCGATCTCGTCGGCGAACAAGCGCACGGTGGAGTCGCTCATCAAGGCCGGTGCCTTCGACGAGTTCGGCGACACCCGACGCGCGCTCGTCGAGATCCACGAGGGCGCCGTCGAGAGCGCGGTCAAGGTCAAGCGCGACGAGGCGAACGGCAACGTCGGCTTCGACTTCGACTCGCTCTTCGCCGAGGTCGCCGAGGAACAGCCGGCCGCCGCACCCGTGTCGCAGGTGCCGGACCGGCCCGAGTGGGCCAAGCGCGACAAGCTCGCGTTCGAGCGGGACATGCTCGGGCTCTACGTGTCCGACCACCCGCTCGCCGGGCTCGAGATCGAGCTGGCCAAGCACCAGTCGATCACGATCGCGGACCTCATCGCCGCCGACGACTCCGTGGAGGGCGAGACGGTCACGGTCGCGGGGCTCCTGACGAGCGTGCAGCACCGGGTCGCGAAGTCGAGCGGCAACCCGTACGGCATCGTGCAGATCGAGGACTTCGGCGGCGAGATCGGCGTGATGTTCCTCGGCAAGACGTACCAGGAGTTCGGGCCGTCGCTCGTGGCGGACTCGATCGTGGTGCTGCGTGGCCGGGTCAACGTGCGCGACGACGGCAAGGCGCTGCACGCGGTGAGCATGTTCCAGCCGAACGTCGGCGACGCCATGGGGTCCGGTCCGCTGACGCTGTCGGTGCCCGAGCGGCAGGCGACGACGGAGATCGTCACCGAGCTCGCTGCGGTGCTCGGTCGGCACAGCGGTGAGACCGAGGTGCGGCTGCGCCTGCTCAAGGACTCGGTCGCACGGACCTTCGAGCTGCCGTTCCCGGTGAGCCTGACGCCCGACCTGTTCGGTGAGCTGAAGAGCCTGCTCGGCCCGCGCTGCCTGGTCTAGGAACCCGATGTCCACCTCCGGCGCACCGTGGCCCTCGGCTGCGGTGCTCCGGACGTTCGGGGCAGCAGGACGGCGGCCGGAGCGGCTGCCCGGTGGACGCGGGAGCACGTGGCGCGCCGGAGCGGTCGTCCTGCGCCCGCACGGCGACCCCCGGGAGGCGCGGTGGCGGTCCGACGTGCTCGCCCGCCTCGAGCACACGGTCGGGTTCCGCACACCGCGGCCGGTCCCCACGCTCGACGGCGGGTGGACGGCCGACGGCTGGGAGGCCTGGACGTGGTGCGCCGGCGAGACCGCCCCGGAGCGCGTCGAGGACGTGATACGTGCCGGTGCGGCCTTCCACCGCGCCGTGGCGGGGCTCCGACGTCCTGCATTCCTCGACACGGTGGACGACGCGTGGAGTCGGGCTGACCGCGCCGTGTGGGGGACCGGCTCGATGCCGTCGGGCCCGACGCTCGACCGGCTCACCGCCGCGTTCCGGCCCGTCCGGTCGCCGTCGCAGCTGGTGCACCGCGACCTGCTCGGCAACGTGCTGTTCGAGCCGGGCGAGCCGCCCGTCGTGTTCGACTGGGCGCCCTCCTGGCGGCCGGTCGGGTACGCCGCGGCGATCGCAGCCGTCGACGCGGTCTGCTGGCAGGGCGTCGAGGTCGAGCGGCTCGCGGCGCTCGGGGTCGTCGCAGACGAACCGGAGTGGTCGCAGGTGCTCGTGCGGGCACTGGCGTTCCGCGTCCTCACCCTGCAGTTGCTCGGTACGTGGGGCCCCGACCAGGCCCGGCACCACGGACCGGTCGTGGACGCACTCCTGTCCGGTGCCGCCGGTACGCTGGACGCCTGATGATGCAGCGAATCGACCTCCGCGGCGGCCTGCCCGCCCGTGCCGAACTCCTCCGCCTCATGCCGCGCGCCGTCGGTGACGTCTCCCACGCCGTCGATGCCGCCCGCGAGCTCGTGGACGCGGTGCGGCACCACGGGGCGTCGGCGCTGCGCGAGCAGGCAGAGCGCTTCGACGGGGGAGCGCCGGAGCACGTCCGCGTGCCCGCCGCCGAGATCGCCGCCGCCGTCGCCGGGCTCGCGCCGGCACTGCGCGAGGCGCTCGACGAGGCGATCCGCCGCGTCCGTGCCGCCAGCGCCGCGCAGGTACCCGTCGGCTCCGTCACCACCCTGGCGGACGGTGCCGAGGTCCACCAGCGGTGGCAGCCGATGCGCCGCGTCGGCCTCTACGTGCCCGGCGGCAAGGCCGTCTACCCGTCGAGCGTCGTCATGAACGTCGTCCCCGCGCAGGTCGCCGGCGTCGGCTCGATCGCCCTGGTGTCGCCGCCACAGCGCGACCACGGCGGCCGGGTCCACCCGACGATCCTGGCCGCGGCCGGACTGCTCGGCATCGACGAGGTCTACGCGATGGGCGGCGCCGGCGCGGTGGGCGCGCTCGCGTACGGGGTCGCCGAGATCGGCCTCGAGCCCGTCGACCTGGTCACCGGCCCGGGCAACAACTTCGTCGCGGCCGCGAAGCGCCTGGTGCGGGGTGTGGTCGGCATCGACTCCGAGGCCGGCGCGACCGAGATCCTCGTGATCGCCGACGACACCGCCGACCCCGGCTACGTCGCGGCCGACCTGGTGAGCCAGGCCGAGCACGACGAGCAGGCGGGCAGCGTCCTGGTGACCACGTCGGAGGCGTTCGCCGACGCGGTCGAGGCCGCCGTCCCGGAACGGGTGGCGGCGCTCGGGACCGCTGCGCGCCTCCAGACCGCGCTGGACGGTCCGCAGTCGGCCGTCGTGCTGGTGGACTCGCTGGCCGACGCCGCGACCGTGAGCAACGCCTACGGGCCGGAGCACCTGGAGATCCAGACCGCGGACGACGACGGCGTGCTCGCGGACATCGACGCGGCCGGGGCCGTGTTCGTCGGGCCGAGCACGCCGGTGAGCCTCGGCGACTACCTGGCCGGGTCGAACCACGTCCTGCCGACCGGCGGCCAGGCGCGGTTCGGGTCGGGCCTGTCGGCGTCCACGTTCCTGCGACCGCAGCAGGTCATCCGCTACACGCCCGGGGCGCTGGCCGAGGTCGCGCCGCACATCGTGGCGCTCGCCACCGAGGAGCAGCTGCCCGGGCATGCTGCTGCCGTGACGGAGCGGACGGGCCGCGCCTGAGCCGGTGGGCCCGGGGGGATCGCTCCACGGACCCGTCGCCTGAGCCCTGGGGTGGCGGCTGAGCCGATAGCCTTGGCTCCGACATGTTCTGCCCCTTCTGCCGCCACCCGGACTCCCGCGTCGTCGATTCCCGCACGAGCGACGACGGCACCTCGATCCGTCGCCGCCGCCAGTGCCCGAACTGCGGGCGCCGGTTCTCGACGACCGAGACCGCCTCGCTGAACGTCGTGAAGCGCAACGGCGTCACCGAGCCCTTCAGCCGCGACAAGATCGTCTCGGGGGTACGCAAGGCGTGCCAGGGGCGTCCGGTCACCGACGGCGACCTGGCCGTGCTGGCGCAGCGCGTCGAGGAGACCGTGCGCTCGTCGGGGTCGAGCCAGATCGACGCCAACGACATCGGCCTCGCGATCCTGCCGCCGCTCCGGGAGCTCGACGAGGTCGCGTTCCTCCGTTTCGCCAGCGTCTACCAGGCGTTCGACACCCTCGAGGACTTCGAGGAGGCGATCGCGCAACTCCGTCTCGACCACCATGCGGCAGAGGCTTCCGCATCCGGCGGTGCCGGCACGGGGGACCGGGCATGAGCGGGGTGGCGGAGCGGGTCGTCCGGAACGGCTACGCCGTCGTCTTCCGATCGGTCTTCGCCAACATGGATCCGGAGCGAGCGCACCACATCGCGTTCGCGGTGATCCGGGCGCTGCCGAAGGTGCCGTTCCTGAGTCGTGTGGTCGAGCGGTACTCGCGGCCGTCGGCAGCCGACGGCGTCACCACGATGGGGATCCACTTCCCGTCGCGGTTCGGGCTCGCGGCCGGGTTCGACAAGGACGCGAAGGGCATCGCCGGGCTCGGGCTGCTCGGCTTCGGCCACGTGGAGGTCGGCACGATCACCGCGAAGGCGCAGCCCGGCAACGAGAAGCCCCGGTTGTTCCGTCTCGTCCGCGACAAGGCGCTCGTCAACAGGATGGGCTTCAACAACCACGGCGCAGTCCGCGCCGCCCGCAGGTTGGAGCGTGCACGTCGCAACCCGGGCCGACCCGTCATCGGCGTCAACATCGGGAAGAGCCGCGTGGTCGCGGTCGAGGACGCCGTCGACGACTACCTCGAGTCGACCCGACTGCTGGCGCCGTTCGCCGACTACCTCGCCGTGAACGTCAGCTCGCCGAACACGCCGGGGCTCCGCGGTCTGCAGGAGCTCGACCAGCTCCGCCCGCTGCTGTCCGCCGTGCGCGACGCCGCGGTGCGCACCCCCGTGCTCGTCAAGATCGCGCCGGACCTGACGGACGAGCAGATCGACGCGATCGCCGGGCTCGCGGTCGACCTCGGGCTCGACGGCATCATCGCGAACAACACCACCATCGCCCGCACCGGACTCGAGACGCCCGCCGCCGAGGTCGAGGCGATGGGCGCTGGCGGGCTCTCCGGCGCGCCGATCGCGAGTCGTTCGCTCGAGGTCCTGCGCCGCGTCCGGGCGTCGGTGCCCGTTGACTTCTGCGTCATCGCGGTCGGGGGCGTCACGAGCGAGCAGGACGTGCAGGACCGGATCGACGCCGGTGCGACGCTCGTGCAGGGCTACACGGCGTTCCTCTACGAGGGGCCCACCTGGGCGACGCGGATCAACCGCCTGCGGCGTCGGCGCCTGCGGCACGCCGCTCGTTGACGCGTCGGGCCGATCGACGCGTCGGGCTCGTTGTCGAGTCGGGCTCGTTGTCGAGTCTGGCTCGTTGACGCGTCGGGCCCCGTTGACGCTTCGGCCGGGCGTGCGACGTCGCCGGGGTCCGGCTCATCGGGGCGCACGACTCGCCGCTCAGGACCGCCGCTGTTGCACGAACCGCCGCCGCTGTGTGGGGCGAGCGGCGTGTCGTGCGACCTGGGCGGACGGCTCCGCGCGTGTCCCGACCGACGGCCCGGGCCGGGATCCGACTCCGCCGGGTGGACCAAGCCTGCGGGGGAGCGCGGTGCGCCCGGGAACGACGAAGCGCCGCCCGGATCAACCGGACGGCGCTCTGCGGGAGGGGCGCTAGAGGGTCGGGTACTCCCCACGACGGACCTGCGGCTTCGGCAGGCGCAGGAAGCGCAGCTGCCACGCCCGGGTCAGGATGTAGAGGAACGTGCCGCGCTGCATCTCACCGAACTTCTTCGCGAGCTTCTTGCGCATCGACAGCCAGAGCACGATGCAGTCGAGCACGAACAGCGCCACGAACGCCCACACGAGCAGCAGCGAGTAGGACGCGAGCACCGTCTGCGCTGCCGCGAAGCCGACGATGAGGAAGAGCACGAGCACGGGCATCATGACCTCGCCCACGTTCCAGCGGGCGTCGATCCAGTCGCGCACGAACTTCCGCTGCTCGCCCTTGTCCTTGGCGGGCAGGTAGCGCTCCTCGCCGTTGGCCATGCCCACGCGGGCCTTCTCACGCTCGGCGTTGAGTCGCGCGCGGGCGGCCTTCTTGTCCTGCGGGCTGTTGCCGACGAGGGGACGACGGTTGGCGGCCTCGCGCTCGCGACGCGACGGCGTCGGCCGACCCTTCCCCGACTCGAGGAGTTCTTCCTCGGACGGGTTGACGGTCGTGTTGGTCTTGGGGGCTGCCTTCGCCACGGTGCGTTCCTGACTGCGGTTGCGTGCTGGATCTCCTCTAGATTACGGGACATGACCGACACCGACCAGCACAGCTCCGCGACCGACCCCGCGCTCCTCGATGCCCTCCGCGAACACGTGCAGGGAGGCCTGCCGACCACGATCGCGGACCTCTCCGCCCTGGTCCGGCTGCCGTCGGTGTCGTGGTCGGCCTTCGACCCCGCGCACGTGCAGGCCAGTGCCGAGGCGGTCGCCGACCTCGCCCGCTCGACCGGGGTGTTCGCCGACGACGCCGTCCGCATCGTGCGGTCCGCGGTCGAGGGCGAGACGGCCACGGCCCAGGCCGACGGTCGCGAGCTCGGGCAGCCGGCCGTCCTCGCCGTGCGTCCCGCGCGCAACGGCAAGCCGACCGTCATGCTCTACGCGCACCACGACGTGCAGCCCCAGGGCGACGACGCGCTGTGGGAGACCCCGCCCTTCGAGCCCACACTCCGCGGTGACCGCCTGTACGGCCGCGGCGCCTCGGACGACAAGGCCGGCGTGATGACCCACGTCGCCGCCCTCCGCGCCCTGCACGCGCAGTTCGGCGACGACCTCGACCTCGGTGTCGTGCTCTTCGTCGAGGGGGAGGAGGAGTTCGGCTCCCGCTCCTTCCGCACGTTCCTCCGTGAGCAGAAGGAGCACCTCGCCGCGGACGTCATCGTCGTGGCCGACAGCGACAACTGGTCGGCCGAGGTGCCGTCGATCACGGTGTCGCTCCGGGGCAACGTCACGTTCAGGGCCAGCCTGACCACGCTCGAGCACGCGAGCCACAGCGGCATGTTCGGCGGGGCCGCCCCGGACGCGATGATCCCGATGGTGCGCCTGCTCGCCTCGCTCCACGACGACGCGGGCTCCGTCGCCGTCGAGGGACTCACCGCGTACGACGCGGAGGTCCCCGAGCGCACCGACGCCGAGCTCGCCGCCGACGCCGCCCTGCTCCCGGGCGTGCAGCCCGTCGGCACCGGACCGGTCCTGTCCCGCATGTGGTTCCAGCCGTCGATCACCGTCACGGGCATGGACGTCCCGAGTGTCGCGAACGCGTCGAACACGCTGCTGCCGACGGTCGCCGCCCGCGTGTCCGTGCGTGTCGCCCCCGGGCAGTCCGCCACCGACGCGTACGCCGCCGTCGAGCGCCACCTGCGCGCCCACGTGCCGTTCGGCGCGCAGCTGGAGATCACCGAGGTCGACACCGGCGACGGGTTCCTGGTCGACACGGCCGGTTGGGCCGTGCAGGAGGCGCGGACCGCGATGCACGAGGGCTGGGGCAACCCCGCGGTCGAGCAGGGCATCGGTGGCTCGATCCCGTTCGTGTCCGACCTGGCCGCCGAGTTCCCCGAGGCCCAGATCCTGGTGACCGGTGTCGAGGACCCCGACACCCGCGCGCACAGCCCGAACGAGTCGCAGCACCTCGGCGTGCTGCACCGCGCGATCGCGTCCGAGGCGATCCTGCTCGCACGCCTGACGACGCGCGCCTGACGACGCGCGCCTGAAGGCGCGCGCCTGACGGCGCCACCAGCGCCCAGGTGACGGGAGGCCCGTGGCACGTCGCCACGGGCCTCCGGTCCTTCCCCCCCCCCCCCCCCC
>NZ_QKSM01000007.1 GCF_003234185.1 Curtobacterium sp. MCSS17_008 | reverse complement strand
AATCACATCACGGCGGAACTCTTCCGGATACGCCTTCACCATGGCGCACATCCTTCCAGCAGGAGCCAACGCTCCTACCTGTCAGGAGTCAACCGAACCTGCAGCAGTCCCACGACCGCCTGAGCTACGTCCCCGATCTTCGTGTGTGTAGCTCGCGCGTGCTGGCGGAGCAGCTGGAACGCCTCGTTCATGGTGATGTAGCGCTGTTGGCTGAGTGCGCCCTTCGCCTGTTCGATGACGACTCGGCTGGTGAGCGCATGTTGCAGCTGTTCCTGTGCCGCGATGCTGTCGCTGACGATGCGTTCGTGCAGGATTCCAATGGTGGCGACGTCAGCGAGAGCTTTCGCTGCAACGACGTCCGCGGCTGTCAGGCCACCCTCTGCAGTTCGGAACAGGTTCAGCGTCCCGATGGTGTGCTCACGGAGCCGCAGCGGGATGGCGTGGGTGGACCGGTACCCGGCTTTGTCGAAGCTGCCTGCGACCGCGGGCCATCGGGTTCGGATCTCCGCCGGCGACGACGCGGAGATGACCTGTCCGCCCCGAAGCGCATCTACGCACGGACCTTCATTTGCGCGGATCTCGTCGAGTTCCACCTGGTGGCTTCGCTCGTGTGTGGAGGCGGCGACCTGGAGGGTCTCGGAGTTGACTCTGAGCATGATGCCGGCGGCCGCTGCATCGAAAAGTGCGACGCTGCGGTCGGCGAGGGTCTGTAGCAGGTCGGCGACGTCGAGGTCCGCGACGAGCGAGTCCGCGAGCGTCACTAGGGTGTCAGCCAGCAACTCATCACGGGACACGGGTTCAGGTCCGCTGGACGAGTCGGGGTTGTCGTTCACGTAACCATCTCCTGACGAACAAGCACGCGCGGCTGCCGCTGCATGGGCGACGGTCCCGCGTCAACGTACCAAGCTTTGCGCCGGCCGCGCAGCGCGGACTGTTCGCCTGTGCCCGCACAGCTCTCCGACGTAACCTCGGCGGTGCGGGCACGAACCACCATCTCTCTTGCAGCAGCGCCTCATCGCGTAGCACCGCGCGATCAGGAAGCAGCCCCTTGAAAAGTCTTGTTTACGGGAACACCCCTCTGTTGGTCTGCGACGCAGTTGCGTACACGACCATCGACTACGCGGTCGCCCTCGCGCAGAGCGGTCTCGCTGATCGGGTCAACGTGCCCACGTTCGACGACTCGGGTACTGCCGTAACTGCGACGATCGTCCTCGCGCCCGCGCTCTACCTCGTAGCGCTTGCAGCTGCTGACGACGAGATCGGCGACAACCTCATGACCATCCCGCCCGCGACTCGCGGCTACCTGTACGACATTGATGCGCGCACAGCGGCGGTCCGCGCCGCGCCCTGATCGTCAGTAGCGGCAGCTACGGTCCTTCACGTGGCGCGCAGGAGACGAGACCGGTGGGCGCTCGGGTCGGCTTTCACCCTTTCGGAGATAGCACGCGGCGGCCCCGAGGTTGACCTTACGCAACCGGATCCGGTCGTTGCATGGGTGCAGTTCCCGGACCGCATCCTCGAGGTGGAGGGACGCGTCCTCGCGCACACCGATCGGGCGGTGCTTGTCGAGTGGGGATTTGGTCAGGCCGCTGATTGTGCCTGGGTCTGGCGGGACGCGGTCCGATCGCTCGTGGGGCGGGAAGAGCTGTCAGATCCGATGCGCGCGGGCGTGTAGAAGACTCCCGCGCACGTTCGTAGGGTCTGGCCCATGTCGTATGAAGCAGGTGAACTCGACGGCCCGGACGCCATTCCGCAGACTTACTGCCGGCACGCCTTCATCGCCGACTTCCTCGCCGGCCTCGAGATGCTGAGCGTCGAGTCCCTCGAAGCCGAGCAGCTCAATCGTTCCACTCCAGCCGGCACCCCGCAGATACCCAGCCGTGCAACCCTCGATGATCAGTCGACCGTTGACATCGCCGAGCAAGGAAGATCGACGTGCAACTCTGCAAGCTTCGTTGCGCAGGGACGGTCACCTGACGTCGGATGACGCCGGAACCAACGGACGATCTGGAACGAACTTGATGCGCTCCGCAGCGAGGGTCACGTCCCGCGCCTGCGCGAGCCGCGCTCGTTCCGCCTCGTCTGAGGACTCACGCTTCCGCCTGAGCTCCTCGAGTGCTGTCTCGCTGATCTCATCGATGGCGTTGGCGATGGACATGGCTAGTCCGCGTTCGAGTTGCCCGAGGTTCGTGTTGCCGATGAGGAGGCGACGATCCTCGACACGCAAGGACACATCTGGGTAGCCGGCCCGGCTGAGACGGGCGTGCGTTCCCGGGCCGGATATCTCGGCGATCTCAGCTGCGGTCGGGCGACGATTGAAGACGGCGGGAACCACGTAGAAGCGGTCCGCACCCTCCGCTCCGATGGACTGCGGCAACCCTGACGCGACGACACTGGTGAGGGCGAGACGTTGAGCGTTGCTGGTGGGCTGGCCGGTCATGATGCCTGCTTCCGTCAGCGGTGTGACCGCAGACGGGGCAAGCGAAGATGCCGACCTGGCGGAGCGGACCGCTTCCGTCAGCATGCACCCTGTCGGCTGTACGCCGCATGTTTGGCGCGTCTTATGCGTGCGGTGGCTACACCAGAGCCCGACTGGCAGGCATGTCTAGCTGCTTGGATAGGAAGAGGTGCGAGGACAACGCGGCAACAGATCGCTTCTCGAACCTCAAGTATCACCTCGAAGAGTTCGATGAGGACTACCGGACGGTGCTTCGGAACCTCCGAGAGCTCGCCGGCATGGTCCCCGACCCGTCCGACGTGCCGCCCGTTGTGGCAGAAGCTATTGAGAAGTGCGCCCGATACGTTCGCGCTGCAGCCCCAGACCTCGAAGACTCTTGGGTCGCGCGTAAGGTCTCGGAAGCGGCTGCGACGCACGTCTGATGGCAAGCATCCGTCAGCGCCCGAACGGCAAGTGGCGGGCGCGGTATCGGGACGACGAGGGGCGGGAGCACTCGCGTCACTTTGAGCGCAAGCGCGACGGGCAGGACTGGCTCAACGAGGTTGCCGCGCGCCGGCACACTGGCACCTACGTGACCCCGTCGCGCTCCACTACGACGCTGGCGAGCTACTACGCTGACTGGTCGCTACGCCAGATCTGGGAGCCGACGACCAAGATCGCGATGGGTCTCGCCGTTACAAAGTGTTCTTTCCTCGAGGTGCCGTTCGGGAAGCTGCGACGTTCGCACGTCGAGGCATGGGTGAAGTCAATGTCCGATGACCTCGCGCCATCGACCGTGCATACGCGAGTCAACAACGTGCGTGCGGCTCTGCGCGCCGCCGTACGGGACCGCTACCTCGCGGATGACCCGGCAGAGGGTGTGGTGCTCCCCCGACGACGACGGGCCGACCAGGCAATGCGCTTACCCACTCCTGACGAGGTGCGCGCTGTGATTGATGCGGCCGACCCGTGGTTCAAGACGTACGTGCGTCTCGCCGCGTTCGCCGGCCTCCGTCTCGGCGAAGCGTCCGGGATACAGGTTGATGATGTCGCGTGGCTGGAACGGACACTACGGGTGCGTCGACAGATCCAGCGAGGAAGTGGCGGACAGGCGGTTCGCATCTCCGCACCGAAGTACGGGTCCGAGCGGACGGTACCGATCCCTGACGAGCTCACGAAGCACCTGTCCTGGCACGTGTCCGAGGTGGGCGTGCGCGGCGACGAGCAGTGGTTGTTCGTTGGGTCGGGTGGACAGCCGCCCCACGGGAACACGGTCTACTACCACTGGACGAAGACGATCGAGGCGGCGGGCGTCGAGCCGTTCAAGCTGCACGACTGTCGGCACTTCTTCGCGTTAGGCCTGATTGCGGCCGGGTGTGACGTTGTGACGGTGCAGCGGGCACTTGGTCACCGGTCCGCGTCGGTGACGCTGAACACCTACAGCCACCTGTGGCCGAACGCGGACGATCGAACCGGGTCCGCAACCGCGGGCCTCATGCGGGAGGTTGCGGGCGATTCTGCGGACTCTTTGCGGACTGTGCCGGCGGAATAGCCCCAGATCGCCATCGCTACGGGCCTGCTAGTTGTTGAAGCGGAACTCCACCACGTCGCCGTCCTGCATGACGTAGTCTTTGCCCTCGATGCGGGCCTTGCCGTGCGCACGTGCCTCGGCGATCGAGCCGGCCTCCATGAGGTCCTCGAACGAGATGACCTCGGCCTTGATGAAGCCCTTCTCGAAGTCGGTGTGGATGACACCGGCGGCCTGGGGCGCCTTCCACCCCTTGCCGATCGTCCACGCCCGAGCCTCCTTGGGCCCGGCGGTCAGGTACGTCTGCAGACCGAGGGTGTCGAAGCCGATGCGGGCGAGCTGGTCGAGGCCCGACTCGGTCTGTCCCGTCGACTCGAGGAGCTCCGCGGCGTCCTCGGGGTCGAGGTCGATGAGCTCGGACTCGATCTTCGCGTCGAGGAACACCGCCTGTGCGGGGGCGACCAACGCGGCGAGCTCGGCCTTCCGGCTCGCATCGGTCAGCACGGCCTCGTCGACGTTGAACACGAAGATGAAGGGCTTCGCGGACAGCAGCCCGAGCTCGCGGATCGGCTCGAGGTCGATCGAGGTGGCGGAGAGCAGGGTGCCCTGCTCGAGCGCTGCCTTGGCCTCGTTCGCGGTCTCGAGCACGATCGGCTCGGCCTGCTTGAGCTTCACGGTCTTCTCGTACCGCGGCAGCGCCTTCTCGATGGTCTCGAGGTCGGCGAGGATGAGCTCGGTGTTGATGACCTCGAGGTCGTCCTTCGGGGACACCTTGTTCGCGACGTGCACGACGTCGTCGTCGGCGAAGCCACGGACGACCTGCGCGATGGCGTCGGCCTCGCGGATGTTCGCGAGGAACTTGTTGCCGAGACCCTCGCCCTCGCTCGCACCCTTGACGATGCCGGCGATGTCGACGAACGACACCGGTGCGGGCACGGTCTTCTCGGAACCGAAGAGCGTCGCGAGCTGGTCGAGCCGCGGATCAGGCAGGTTCACCACGCCGACGTTCGGTTCGATCGTCGCGAACGGGTAGTTCGCGGCGAGGACCTGGTTCTTGGTCAGGGCGTTGAACAGGGTCGACTTGCCGACGTTCGGGAGACCGACGATTCCGATGGTGAGAGCCACGGGAGGACAGCCTACCGGCGGCGACCCGTCGGAGCCGACCCGGGCCTCCTGCCCGGTGCCGTCAGTGCGGCCAAGCGGACACGACCGCGACCCAGATCGTGGTCCACAGTCCGTAGGCGGTGCCGGTCACGACGATGGCGACGGCGGCGCCGCTCACGGCGAGCGCCACGCCCAGCCCGACGCCCCGCTGCGCTGTCTCCCGTTGTTCCCCCATGCGCTGACTGTACGTCGCGTCGGGTCAGGACACCAGGGCGGCGATCCGCTGGTCCACCTCTGGACGCCACCGGCGCCAGCCCGCAACGCCGGGTCCGCGCGCGAGTGATGTCGGAACCCCGTGCGAGCATCGAGGGCGTGCCGTTGAACTTCACCGCGATCGACTTCGAGACCGCGAACAGCTCGCCCGCCAGCGCCTGTTCCGTCGGACTCGTCAAGGTCCGCGACGGCCGGGTGGTCGAGCGGGCGTCCTGGTTCATCCAGCCACCCGTCGGGCACGACGCCTTCCTCGAGTGGAACACCCGCATCCACGGCATCGTCGCGTCGGACGTGATCGGGGCGAAGGGCTGGGCGGAGCAGTACCTCGACATCGTGGCGTTCGCCGACGGGGACGTGCTGGTCGCCCACAACGCCCGGTTCGACATGGGCGTGATCGCGGGTGGCTGCTCGGCGACGGGCACCGAGCTCGCCGAGCACCACTCGCTGTGCTCGCTGCAGGTGGCGCGCAGGACCTACACGCTCGACTCGTACCGCCTGCCGATGGCCGCACGGGCCGCCGGGTACGAGGGCTTCCAGCACCACGACGCGGCCGCTGACGCCGAGGCCTGCGCCGCGATCGTCGTGCACGCTGCGGGTCAGCACGGCTGCGACACCGTCGAGGCGCTCGGCGCGGCGACCCGGGTGCACATCGCGCCGGTCCGACCGCGGTCGGAGCAGCCCAGCGCGGCAGCTCGACCCCGGCTGTCGAACCGCCCGATGATCTTCGCCGACTGACCCCGGCGTCGATCCGGTCGCAGGCACGCCCGATGGTATTGTCACGACAATGCCGTTCCGGCGCCGCTGCCGGTGCCGTCTCCCCTGAGGACCGCGATGACCAACGAAGGCCAGCTGCCGTCCGACCTGTTCATGGACCTGGACCGGTCGGGTCCCATGCCCCTCTACTTCCAGGTCGCCTCGCGCATCGAGGAGGCGATCCGCTCCGGCGCGATGCCGCCGGGCGCGCGACTCGAGAACGAGATCGCGCTCGGCGAGCGCCTGGGCCTGTCCCGCCCGACGATCCGCCGCGCCATCCAGGACCTCGTCGACAAGGGCCTGCTCGTCCGCCGTCGTGGCATCGGCACCCAGGTCGTCCACGGTCCGGTCACGCGCAAGGTCGAGCTGACCAGCCTGTACGACGACCTGGCGCAGGGTGCGCAGGCCCCGGCCACGAAGTTGCTCCAGCGCGACGACGTGCCGGCGAGCGACGCCGTCGCCGAGGCGCTCGGCGTCGCACCCGGGACGACCGTCGCACACATCCGCCGGGTCCGGTTCGCCGAGGACGTGCCGATGGCGATCCTCGAGAACTTCCTGCCGCCGGAGTTCACGGAGATCACCGACGAGGACCTGCAGGCCCACGGGCTCTACCAACTCCTGAGGAGCCGGGGCGTGTCGATGCGGGTCGCCAAGCAGCGGATCGGCGCGCGGGCGGTCACCGACGACGAGGCCTCGCTGCTCGAGATCGAGGACGGCGACCCCGTGCTGACCATGAGCCGGACTGCGTACGACGCGTCCGGCCGGGCGGTGGAGTACGGCGTGCACTGCTACCGCCCGGACCGCTACTCGTTCGAGGTCACCCTCGTCGACAAGTAGGCCAGCGGACCCGCTGCCTCAGCTCGCGGAGGGCACGCCGAGCTCGCCCGTCACGTACTGGGCGCGGCCGAACCCGGAGGACCAGTCCTGCGGGCCGTTCTCGACGGAGCCGATGAAGACGTCGGGGCCTTCGGCGCGCAGGTGATGTACCGACCGAAGGGGTCGTCGCCCGTGCGGGCGAGCGAGCGGCCGGAACGGCCGTGCGGCAGGCCGGGAGGCGCGTGTCGGTGGGACCTGCCAAGGTCACGTCATGCAGATCCTCGCCCTGGTCATCGGCCTCGTCCTCGGCATGGCCGTCGGCGCCGTCGTCGCGTGGTCGCTCGCCCGCTCACGCGCCGGCGTCGATGCCGCCTCGGCCCGCGCCACCGCCGATGCACTGCGTGCACAGCTCGAGTCGGTGCGCGCCGACGCCGAGGAGCGGCTCGACGCCCAGGACGCCCAGTACCGTCGGCAGGTCGACTCGCTGGAGCGCCGGGCGGCCGAACTCGAGCACCTGGTGCAGCGCATGCACGGAGCCGACGCCGCCCGGAACGAGAACGAGTCGAAGGTGCTGTCCGCCCTGAGCCCGGTCGCACAGACGCTCGACGTCATGCGCGCCAAGATCGCCGACCTGGAGCAGTCCCGGACGGAACAGTACGGCGCGCTGTCCGCGCAGCTGCGGTCGGCCGCCGAGTCGGAGGAACGCCTCCGGGCCACCGCCGACACCCTCGCGAGCGCCCTGTCGTCGAACAGCACGCGGGGCGTCTGGGGCGAGACGCAGCTGCGGAACGTCGTCGAGGCAGCCGGTCTGCTCGAACGGGTCGACTTCGACGTGCAGTCCTCGGTGACGACCACCGCCGGCACCGCCCGCCCCGACATGGTCGTGCACCTGCCCGGCGGCAAGACCATCGCGGTCGACGCGAAGGTGCCCTTCAGCGCCTACCTGCAGGCAGCCGAGATCCCCGCGAGCGCGACCGGTGCCGAGGGTGCGCGCCGCGAACAGCTGATCGGGCAGCACGTGAAGGCGCTGCGGGCGCACGTCGACGCCCTCGCCGCGCGGGAGTACTGGACGGGCTACGACGCCTCACCCGAGCTCACCATCGCGTTCATCCCGTCCGAGTCCCTGGTCTCGAGCGCACTCGCCGCCGACCCGGGGCTGCTCGACCACGCCTTCCGCAAGCGGATCGCCCTGGCGTCCCCGGTCACGCTGTGGTCGGTGCTGAAGACCGTGGCGTTCTCGTGGCAGCAGGACGTCGTCACGGCCGAGGCGCGCGAGCTCTTCCGGGTCTCCCGTGAGCTGTACGGCCGCCTGGCGACGCTCGGCGGGCACGTCGACAAGCTCGGGCGGGCGATCCGGGGCTCCGTCGTCGACTACAACCGCTTCGTCGGGTCGCTCGAGCGCCAGGTGTTGCCGAGTGCCCGGCGACTGTCGCTGCTCGACGAGTCGAAGGTGCTCGCCGACCCCGCGACGATCGACGACGAACCGCGGCTGCTCACCGCGCCCGAGCTCGTCGGTGCCCTCGACGAGGACTGACCCGCAGACGGCTCCGCGCGCCGACCCGGATGACGCGAGACGCCACCGACGAAGCGAGACGCCCCCGGATCCGGGGGCGTCTCGGCGTTCCGGGGGCGTCTCCGCGTTCCCGGGGCGTCTCGTCGATCACGCCTGCATCGCGATCCAGCGGATCAGAACCACTTCTCGGCGCGGTGGTCGGCCTGGATGCGGCGGATCGTGTTCGAGCGCGAGCGGAGCACGATCGAGTCGGTGTGGATGACACCGCGCTCACGACGGACACCGTCGACGAGGACGCCGTCGGTGACACCGGTGGCGACGAAGAACGTGTTGTCGCCGGTGACCAGGTCGTCCTGGTCGAGCACCTTGTCGAGGTCGTGGCCGGCGTCAATCGCCTTCTGGCGCTCCTCGTCGTCCTTCGGCTGGAGCTTGCCGAGGATCACACCGCCCAGCGCCTTGATCGCGCACGCGGTGATGATGCCCTCCGGGGTGCCGCCGACACCGACGCACATGTCGATCTTCGACCCGGGCAGCGCCGCCGAGATGCCGCCGGCGACATCGCCGTCGAGCAGCAGTCGGGTACCGGCACCGGTGGCGCGGATCGCGCGGATGAGCTCGTCGTGGCGGGGACGGTCGAGGACGGCGATCTGCATGTCCTCGATGTCCTTGCCCTTCGCCGTCGCGAGCGCACGGATGTTCTCGCCGATCGGCTTCTCGAGGTCGAGGACACCACGGCCCTCGGGCCCGGCGGCGATCTTGTCCATGTAGAACACGGCGCTCGGGTCGTACATCGAGCCACGGTCCGAGACGGCCATCACGGAGATGGCGTTCTGACGGCCTGCGGCGGTGAGCGAGGTGCCGTCGATCGGGTCGACCGCGATGTCGCAGGCGGGGCCGTGACCGTTGCCGACGTGCTCGCCGTTGTAGAGCATCGGGGCGTTGTCCTTCTCGCCCTCGCCGATGACGACCACGCCGTCGAAGTTCACCGTGCCGAGGAACTTGCGCATCGCGTCGACGGCGGCACCGTCGGCGAGGTTCTTCTCGCCCCGACCGACCCACGGCTGCGCACGGATCGCGGCGGCCTCCGTCGCACGCACGAGCTCGAGCGCGAGGTTGCGGTCGGGCTGGAGGAACAGGGAGCCGGTCTCAGTGGTGGGAGTCACGACGAGAGCCTACCCACCGCGCTCACGGCCATCACGTCGCCTGCACGGACGTGCACGTGTCACCCGTGGAGGCGCGCTGACTAGGCTCGGCGAGGACACCACCGAAGTCGAAGGAGATCGCAGTGCCCATCGCAACGCCGGAACAGTACGCCGAGATGCTCGAACGAGCGAAGGCCGGCAAGTTCGCCTACCCCGCGGTGAACGTGTCCTCCTCCCAGACGATCAACGCCGTCCTCCAGGGCCTGCAGGAGGCCGGTTCGGACGGCATCATCCAGGTGACGACCGGCGGTGCCGACTACTTCGCCGGCCACACCGTGAAGAACCGTGCCGCCGGTGCCCTCGCGATGGCCCGCTTCGCCCACGAGGTCGCGAAGAACTACGACGTCACCGTCGCGCTGCACACCGACCACTGCCCGAAGGACGCCCTCGACGGCTTCGTCCTCCCCCTCATCGCCGCGAGCGAGGAGGAGGTCCGCCAGGGCCGCAACCCGATCTTCCAGTCGCACATGTGGGACGGTTCGGCCGTGCCGCTCGACGAGAACATCGAGATCGCGAAGACCATGATCGAGAAGACGCGCAACATCAACGCGATCCTCGAGGTCGAGATCGGCGTCGTCGGTGGCGAGGAGGACGGCGTGCAGCACGAGGGCACGAACGACGCCCTCTACACCACGCCGAACGACGTCGAGAAAGTCGTCGACGCGCTCGGCCTCGGTGACCAGGGCCGCTGGATCGCCGCGCTCACCTTCGGCAACGTGCACGGCGTGTACAAGCCCGGCAACGTCAAGCTGCGCCCGGAGCTGCTCGGCGAGATCCAGGCCTCGGTCGCGCAGAAGCACGGCACCGGCGAGAACCCGCTCGACCTCGTCTTCCACGGCGGCTCCGGCTCGACCGACGACGAGATCGCCGAGGCCGTCCGCAACGGCGTCATCAAGATGAACATCGACACGGACACGCAGTACGCGTTCACGCGGTCGATCGCCGACTCGATGTTCCGGAACTACGACGGCGTGCTGAAGATCGACGGCGAGGTCGGCAACAAGAAGCAGTACGACCCCCGCGCATGGGGCAAGGTCGCCGAGACCGCCATGGCGGCCCGCGTCGTCGAGGCCGCGAAGGTCCTCGGTTCCGCCGGCCACAGCAAGGGCTGATCCAGTCGCACACCGGCGGTCACCGGCCGGGAGGAACGGGGCGCGTCCGACGGACGCGCCCCGTTCCTCGTCCGGTCACCACCACCGCCCGTGACACGATGGTCCGGTGACCGCCGACGCCATCGCCTCCTCGTTCGCCCAGTACGTCACCGAGTCCCCCACCGCGTTCCACGCGGCCGCGGTGGCCCGGGACCGTCTCGTCGCGGCGGGGTTCACCGAGCTGTCGGAGCTCGACGCCTGGCCGACCGGCGCCGGCGCCTACGTCGTCGTCCGTGACGGGGCCGTCATCGCCTGGCGGCTCCCGGAGTCGGCGACCCCCACCACACCGTTCCGGATCCTCGGCGCCCACACCGACTCCCCGGGGTTCCGCATCAAGCCGAACCCGACCGTGCGCGTCGGTGGCTGGGAGCAGCTCAACGTCGAGGTCTACGGCGGTGCCCTCCTGTCCACCTGGTTCGACCGCGACCTCCGCATCGCCGGGCGGGTGGTCGACGCGGACGGCACGGTCCGACTCGTCTCGACCGACGCGGTCGCACGGATCCCGAACCTCGCGATCCACCTCGACCGGGGCGTCAACGACGGCAAGGAGATCGACCGGCAGCGCCACACGCTGCCGGTCGTCGGGGTCGGCGCGGACGCCGGGGGCTCTGACGTGCTCGCATGGCTCCGCGGTCGGGTCGGCGACGCGGTGTCGTGGGACCTGTTCCTCGCGGACACGCAGGCCCCGGCGCGCATCGGCATCGAGCGCGAGTTCCTCGCGTCCGGTCGCATGGACAACCTGACGAGCGTGCACGCCGGGCTCCGCGGCATCGTGGACGCCCCGGCCGACGGCGACCACATCCCGGTGTTCGCGGCGTTCGACCACGAGGAGATCGGTTCGTCGACGCCGTCCGGTGCCGGCGGCCCCTTCCTCGAGGACGTTCTCGGCCGCGTGCAGGAGGGGCTCGGTGCCACCCGCTCCGAGGCCGCACGCGCGTTCCGGGCGTCGTGGCTGCTCTCGAGCGACGCCGGGCACCTGGTGCACCCGAACCAGCCCGAGAAGCACGACCCGACCAACCGCCCGCGGCCGGGAGCGGGCCCGCTGCTGAAGATCAGCGCGAACCAGCGCTACATGACCGAGGCGAAGGGCGAGGCCGTCTGGTCCGCCGCGTGCGACGCGGCCGGGGTGTCCTGGCAGCCGTTCGTCAACGTGAACACGATCCCCGGCGGTTCGACGATCGGACCGATCGCGGCGACGCGGCTCGGCATCCCGACGATCGACATCGGCGTCGGCCTGCTGTCGATGCACTCGGTCCGCGAGCTCGTGCACGTCGACGACCTCGCTGCCCTGCACGGCGCCGTCGCGGCCTTCCTGGCCGACTAACCGGCCCGGCCGAACGGGCGCCTACTCAAGCCAAATGCAGACTTTGTAACACCAGGGTTGCACCTGCCACTCGCACTCGGTAGAAATAGCAAGTGAGCGATGATTCCCCGAGGCCAGCGCAAGTTGCGAAATCTGAAGTACGCCCGTCGTGTTTCGTTGTGGCACCCATTGGCGCCGTTCAATCCGACACACGAAAGCGGTCGGACCAGCTCCTCCGCCATGTGATCACGCCGGTCGTCACCGCGCTGGGATATGCAACCCCGCTACGCGCGGACAAAATATCCGAATCAGGGCAAATCACTCGACAGATCATCGAACATATTGTGAACGATGACCTTGTGATTGCAGATCTAACAGAAAGCAACCCGAATGTCTACTACGAGCTAGCACTCCGTCATGCCTTGAAGAAACCTTTCGTCCAAATCCTCGCTGGCGATGACAAACTTCCTTTCGACGTCGCCGACCAGCGGACAGTAATGCTGGATCATCGCGACCTCGACAGCGTGGCGGACGCTCGCGAGGAGCTGAGGAAACAAATTGCCGCGCTGATGAGTGGAGAAAGAGCCGTAGATACGCCTCTCACCTTCGCCATCGACATGGCGAACCTGAAAGGTAGCGACGATCCAGAGGATCGTACCCAGGCTGAGATCATCAGCATGCTGCAGGAACTTCGCCAGACGACCCGCCGAACTTATACCTCAATGAGAAACGGCGGAAGCAACGCAGCAGACACCCACGCTTTGCGCGCATTCGTGCAGCGCGTTGTAACAAACGGCAATGTAGTGGACGAGGATGTCGACATGCTCGTAACGGATGCGACGAGCATTGACCATGACAACTGGGTCGAGCAAGTGGTGCGTCGCGACATGATGAAGACTTTGCCGGTGACTAGATGGCAGATACAGAACGATCCTGACGACATGCCATTCTGAGCAGCAGCCGGCCGCTCAGGCGCCGGACTGCTGCAGCAGGGCCTGCATGAAGCCCGGGTCCTGGAACATCACCACGACGAAGGCGACGAGGCTGATGAGCGACGCGACGGCCCCGCCGAGCAGCGGCACCCAGAAGGTCCACCTCCGGGCGCGCAACCGCCGCAGCGACCACCAGGCGACGAGCGCGAAGACGACGACGCTGCTGATCGCGCCGACGACGGCCGCGGTGGACAGGGCGCCCGGGTCGGACAGCTGCAGGCCCTGCTGCTCGAAGGCCTGACGGACGGCCGAGGCGACCTCGGTGACGGCGAGGGCCTGCACGACCGAGAACAGGCCGAACGCCAGCAGTCCGACCGTCATCACGAAGTCGAACTGCGACGCGCCGTACCGGCTGGTGGGCAGCGCCGTCCCGGTGGTCCGACCGTCCTGCCGCTGCCCGTGGACCCGTCCCGGGGTGGCGCGCGGCGACGGCGTCGGTTCGGCACGGGCTGCGCGCTCGCGTTCCTCGGCCTCCCGCCGCTCCTGCTCGACGAGCACGGGGTTCACCCAGCCGTCCGGTGCGTACTCGCCGTACTCCGGCGCCGGCGTGCCGTGGACCCGGCCGACCGCACCACCGGCGGCCGGTGTGCCGGAGGTGTGGCGTACCTCCCGGCCGAGCGCCGTGTCGTCGACGTGACCCGGCTCGCGGACCGGAGCCGACGACCAGTCGCCGCGCGGGCCGCTCACGAGCGACGCCCGCCGAGCGCGCGCGTCGGGTTGCCCGACGCGTCGGTGCGGAGCTCCTTCGGGAGCGAGAACATGAGGTCCTCGTGCGCGGTCACGACCTCCTCCACGGTGCCGTACCCGGCGTCCGCGAGCTGTTCGAGCACCTCGGTGACGAGTTCCTCCGGCACGGAGGCACCGCTCGTCACGCCGACCGTCCGGACACCGTCGAGCCAGTCCTGGCGGATCTCCTCGGCGTAGTCCACGCGGTGGGCCGCCTTCGCACCGTGCTCGAGGGCGACCTCGACCAGGCGGACGCTGTTCGACGAGTTGGCGGACCCGACCACGATCACGAGGTCGGCCGCGGGGGCGACCTTCTTCACCGCGACCTGGCGGTTCTGGGTGGCGTAGCAGATGTCGTCCGACGGCGGGTTCTCGATCGACGGGTACTTCTCACGCAGCAGCCGGACGGTCTCCATCGTCTCGTCGACGCTCAGCGTGGTCTGCGAGAGCCAGACGAGGTTGTCGGGGTCGGCGACCTCGAGCGCGGCGACGTCCTCCGGCCCGTTCACGAGGATCGTGCGTTCGGGGGCGTGGCCCATGGTGCCCTCGACCTCCTCGTGCCCGGCGTGCCCGATGAGGACGATCGTGCGGTCCGCCTTCGCGAAGCGGGTGGCCTCGCGGTGGACCTTCGTGACGAGGGGGCAGGTCGCGTCGATCGCGTGCAGGTCGCGGTCCGCGGCACCGGCGACGACCGCGGGCGAGACGCCGTGGGCGCTGAAGACGACGTGCGCACCGCGCGGGACCTCGGCGACGTCGTCGACGAAGACCGCGCCGCGCTGCTCGAGGGTCGAGACGACGTGGACGTTGTGCACGATCTGTTTCCGGACGTAAACGGGCTCGCCGTACTGCTCGAGTGCCTTCTCGACGGCGACGACCGCGCGGTCCACCCCGGCGCAGTACCCGCGGGGCGCGGCGAGCAGGACCTTCTTCGTCCCGGCGACCGGCTCGTCCCGCAGTCGGCCGCGCAGAGCGTGCACCCGGGGCGGCGCGAGCGGGACCGTGTGCCCGTTGGTGATCGTCACGCCTCGATGATAGGCGGGCGCGCGGCGCGGGACCTGGGGGCGTCGTGCGCGGGTGTCGCCGGCGTCCGGCAGGATTGGACGGCACCACCAGGAGGAGCGCATGGCGATCGAACAGGGACCCCCGACGGCCGACAACCCGTGGCCCGTCGCGCTGCTCGGGGCGAAGCTCCGGGACTGGATCGACCGGCTCGGCACCGCCTGGGTCGAGGGCGAGATCACCCAGTGGAACGTCGCCGGCGGCAACGTCTACGGCAAGCTCAAGGACGTCGAGGTCGACGCGACGGTGTCGTTCTCGATCTGGTCGAGCGTGCGCTCCCGGGTGCCGGCGGACCTCAAGCAGGGCGACCGGGTGGTCGCGGCCGTCAAGCCGAACTACTGGGTGAAGGGCGGCTCGCTGACGATGCAGGTCGTCGAGATGAAGCACGTCGGCCTCGGCGACCTGCTCGAACGCCTCGAACGACTCCGACGGACGCTGGCGGAGGAGGGCCTGTTCGACCCGTCCCGCAAGAGGCGCCTGCCGTTCCTGCCGCACCGGATCGGGCTGATCACCGGCAAGGACTCCGACGCCGAGAAGGACGTCAAGCGGAACGCGCAGCTGCGGTGGCCGCAGGTGGAGTTCCGGACGGTGCACACCGCGGTGCAGGGCGAGCGCGCCGTGGGCGAGGTCACCGCGGCGATCGCCGAGCTCGACGCGGACCCCACCGTCGACGTCATCATCGTCGCCCGGGGCGGCGGCGACTTCCAGAACCTGCTCGGCTTCAGCGACGAGGGCCTCGTGCGCACCGCCGCTGCCGCCACCACCCCGATCGTCTCGGCCATCGGGCACGAGGCCGACCGGCCGATCCTCGACGAGGTCGCCGACCTGCGCGCCTCGACCCCGACCGACGCGGCCAAGCGCGTGGTGCCGGACGTGGCCGAGGAACTGGCGAACGTGCGGCAGGCCCGCGCCCGGCTGGGGCTCCGGCTGTCGCACGTGCTGTCGGTCGAGGCCGACCGGATCGCCGCACTGCGCTCCCGGCCGGCGCTGGCGTCGACCGCGTGGCTCGTCGACACCCGGGCGGAGGAGGTGGCGCGCGACCTCTCCCGCGCTCGGGAACTCCTCGACCGCCGGCTCGAGCGGTCGCACGCCGACGTCGGTCACCTGACCGCGCGGCTCCGGGCGCTGTCGCCGCGGGACACCCTGCGTCGCGGGTACGCGATCGTGCAGACCGCCGACGGCGGGGTCGTCCGCGGCTCCGACGACCTGGACGGCGCGACCCCGGTGCACGTCACGCTCGGCGCGGGCACCGCGACCGGCACGCTCGAACCGGACGGGCCGGGTCCGGACGGCTCGGGGGCCTGACCCCCGCCCTCCACAGGAGCCGGGCGCGGTACGCCGCGTCGGAGGGTGCTCGGTAGGATCGAGGGGTGTCGACCCAGCAGGAACCCGTGCCGTCCGACGTCGAGTCGTTGAGCTACGAGGCCGCGCGCGACGAACTCGTGCGCGTCGTCGCCGAGCTCGAGCAGGGATCCGCCACGCTCGAGCGGTCGCTGACCCTCTGGGAACGGGGCGAGTCGCTCGCCGCCCGCTGCGAGGAGTGGCTCGTCGGCGCCCGTGCCCGGCTCGACGCCGCGCGCGCCGCATCGGCAGGGGCCGGGGACCAGGACGGGGGCGCCCGGTGACCGATCCCGACGGACGCCCGATCGTCGCCGAGCTCGGTCGCCCGGAGACCCCCGAGGAGACCTGGGCGCGGAAGGACGCCGCTCGCCGTTCCCGCCGTGAGCACCAGACCGCGTTCAACCTCGTCCTCGCGCTCATCGCGTCGCTCGGCATCGTGCTGTTCCTCGTCGCCGTCGTGGTCCGCCCCGACCAGACCGTCGACCGCACGGTCGACTACCAGCAGATCGCGGCCGAGGCGGACGTCCCCGGTGTGACCCTCGCCGCCCCGGACCTGCCGGACGGCTTCAGCTCGAACCGTGCCGACTTCCAGGAGCGGACGTCCGACGGCGTCCAGGTCTGGACCGTCGGCCTGGTCACCCCGGACCGGCAGTACATCGGTCTGCAGCAGGGCATCGACGCGAACGACTCGTGGGTGTCGAACCAGCTCGACCAGAAGCCGGCCACGGGCGACCGCACCATCGACGGCACGGAGTGGACGGTGTACGACCGCCGCGACGAGGGCAAGGACGCGGGCAACCACGCGTACTCGCTCGTCAGCACCTTCGACCGCAACACGATCGTCCTGTCCGGCACCGCCGACGACGCGTCCTTCACGACGCTCGCGAAGGCCGTGACCGAGCAGTTCGCGAACTGACCCCGCCCCGACCGAACCCGAAGCACGAGGAAGACCATGCCCGACCGCGCCGCCTCCACCCCGTCCGACGCCCTCCGCCTGCTCGTCGAGGGCAACGCGCGCTTCGCCGCCGACAAGCGCCGCACGGGCAGGATCGACCCGGACCGCCGCGGGGAGCTCACCGGCTCGCAGGCGCCGTTCGCGACTGTGCTCGGCTGCTCGGACTCCCGCGTGCCGTTCGAGCACGTCTTCGACGCCGGCATCGGTGACCTGTTCGCGATCCGCAACGCGGGACAGATCGTGGACGACGTCGTGCTCGGGTCGATCGAGTTCGCGGTCGTCGCCCTCGGGACGCCGCTCGTCGTCGTCCTCCGCCACACCGCGTGCGGTGCCGTCGCCGCAGCGCGCTCCGGGGAGCCCGTGCCCGCGCCGCACCTGCAGGCCCTCGTCGACGCGATCGCACCGAGCGTCGAGCAGGTCCGCGCGACGGACGCCGACCTGCCCCAGGAGTCGGTCGGGGCCGCCCACCTCGAGGCGACGCTCCGCCAGGTGATCGAGCGCTCCGGCGCCGTCTCCGACGCGATCGCCGAGGGTACCCTGGCCGTCGTCGGGGCGACCTACGACCTCACCACGGGCGAGGTCACCATCGACACCGTCGTGGGCCAGGCCTGACCGGTCCCCACGGCGTGACCCGGAGACCACCGGGCACCCTAGACACCGGGGCGACCGCTCCGGCCGCGCACCACAGGAAGGACCACGACGACGTGACCCACACCACCGAGCCCACGCAGGACGCGACCGACCAGACCGCGGCGGGCGGCGACGGCTTCCGCATCGAGCACGACACCATGGGCGAGGTCCGGGTCCCGGTGGACGCCCTGTACCGCGCCCAGACGCAGCGCGCCGTCGAGAACTTCCCGATCTCGGGCAGCGGGCTCGAGCCGGCGCAGATCGTCGCCCTCGCACGGATCAAGCGGGCGGCGGCCGTCGTGAACGGCTCCCTCGGCATCGTCGACCCGGCGATCGCCGACGCGATCGCGCAGGCAGCGGACACGATCATCGGCGGCGAGCACCACGACCAGTTCCCGGTCGACGTGTACCAGACCGGCAGCGGTACCTCGTCGAACATGAACATGAACGAGGTCCTGGCGACCCTGGCGACCCGCATCGCCGGCACGGACGTCCACCCGAACGACCACGTCAACGCGTCGCAGTCGTCGAACGACGTCTTCCCGACGTCGGTGCACGTCGCCGTCACCGAGGCCCTCATCCGCACCCTCGTGCCCGCACTCGAGCACCTCGCCGAGTCACTCGAGGCCAAGGCGACGCTCTGGGCCGACGCCGTGAAGTCCGGCCGCACGCACCTGATGGACGCCACCCCGGTCACGCTCGGCCAGGAGTTCGGCGGCTACGCGCGCCAGGTCCGGCTCGGCATCGAGCGCGTGCAGGCGACGCTCCCCCGTGTCGCGGAGGTCCCGCTCGGCGGCACCGCGGTCGGCACCGGCATCAACACGCCGAAGGGCTTCCCGCAGCAGGTCATCGCCCGGCTGGCCGAGGACACCGGGCTCCCGGTCACCGAGGCGCTCGACCACTTCGAGGCCCAGGGCGCGCGTGACGCCCTCGTCGAGGCGTCGGGAGCGCTCAAGGTCATCGCCGTCAGCCTGACGAAGATCAACAACGACCTCCGCTGGATGGGGTCCGGGCCGAACACCGGGCTCGGCGAACTCCACATCCCCGACCTGCAGCCCGGTTCGTCGATCATGCCCGGCAAGGTCAACCCGGTGATCCCCGAGGCCACCCTGATGGTCGCCGCACGGGTCATCGGCAACGACGCCACGGTCGCGTGGGCCGGCGCCTCCGGCGCGTTCGAGCTGAACGTCGCGATCCCGGTGATGGGCACGGCGCTGCTCGAGTCGATCCGCCTGCTGGCGAACAGCTCGCGGGTGCTCGCCGACAAGACCATCGACGGGCTGCAGGCGAACCTCGAGCGCGCCCGCGCGTTCGCCGAGTCGTCGCCGTCGATCGTGACGCCGCTGAACCGGGTGATCGGGTACGAGGCCGCCGCCAAGGTCGCGAAGGTCGCGGTCGCGGAGGGCATCACCGTGCGCGAGGCGGTCGTCGCCCTCGGTCACGTCGAGCGCGGCGAGGTCACCGAGGAGCAGCTGGACAGCGCGCTGGACGTGCTGCGCATGACCCACCCGAACTGACGCACGCGACCCACTGACGGACGGGAGGCGCGGTGCCGGCTGGCACCGCGCCTCCCGTCCGTCGCCTGGTCGCGTCCGCCGCCTGGTCCGAGACTCGCGGCCAGCGACACTTCTCGCGCCGACCGGCGCGAGAAGTGTCGCTCAGACCGAGACTCGGTGCCGCGCGCCGCGCCCCGCGCCCGTCAGCCGAGGTCGGGCGAGTCCAGCAGCTCCGTGACGAGCGCCGCGATCGCCGACCGCTCGGAGCGCGTCAGCGTCACGTGCGCGAACAGCGGGTGTCCCTTCAGCCGCTCGATCACCGAGGCGATGCCGTCGTGTCGACCGACCCGCAGGTTGTCCCGCTGTGCCACGTCGTGCGTGAGGACCACGCGCGAGTTCTGTCCGATGCGCGACAGCATCGTGAGCAGGACGTTCCGTTCGAGGGACTGCGCCTCGTCGACGATCACGAAGGCGTCGTGCAGCGAGCGCCCGCGGATGTGCGTGAGGGGCAGGACCTCGAGCATGCCGCGCTCGACGACCTCGTCGAGGACGTTGTCCGACACGAGCGCACCGAGGGTGTCGAAGACCGCCTGCGCCCACGGGTTCATCTTCTCGGCGGCGTCGCCCGGCAGGTACCCGAGCTCCTGGCCGCCGACGGCGTACAGCGGCCGGAACACCATGATCTTCTTGTGCTGCTGGCGTTCGAGGACGGCCTCGAGCCCGGCGCACAGGGCGAGCGCCGACTTGCCCGTGCCGGCAGACCCACCAAGGGACACGATGCCGATCTCCGGGTCGAGCAGCGCGTCGATCGCGAGGCGCTGCTCGGCGGAGCGTCCGCGCAGGCCGAAGACCTCGCGGTCGCCGCGCACCAGCGAGACCGCGCCGGCCTCGTGCACGCGGCCGAGGGCCGACCCCCGCTCGGAGTGGATGACGACCCCTGTGTTGACCGGCACGCCCTCCAGTCGCGACGACGCGATCTCCTCGCGCTCGTACAGCTCGCTCATCTGCTCGCCGGACACCTGCAGGTCGGCGATGCCCGTGTAGCCGGAGTCCACCGCGAGCTCGGCGCGGTACTCCTCCGCCGCCATGCCGATCGACGAGGCCTTCACGCGGAGCGGCAGGTCCTTCGACACGACGACGACGTCGAGCCCGTCGTTCGCGAGGTTCGACGCGACCGCGAGGATCCGGGAGTCGTTGTCGCCGAGCTGCAGCCCGGACGGCAGCACGGACTGGTTCGAGTGGTTCAGCTCGACCCGGAAGGAGCCGCCGTCCTCGAGCGCGATCGGGAAGTCGAGTCGCTCGTGCTCGATGCGCAGCTCGTCGAGCAGCCGCAGCGCCTGGCGCGCGAAGTACCCGATCTCCGGGTCGTTGCGCTTCGCCTCGAGCTCGCTGACGACCACGACGGGCAGGACCACCGCGTGTTCGGCGAAGCGGAACAGCGCCCGCGGATCGCTGAGGAGCACCGAGGTGTCGAGCACGTACGTGCGCTGGGCGACCGGTGTGGACGAGTTCGCGGTGTGGTGCTGCTGGGTCCCGCGAGCAACGTTCTGAGAGGTCACGACCACTCCATCCCCGGGCCGCGACCGGCCCGGTCCATGTCCTCGAACGCGGCCGTGAGCGGGTCCCGAAGCACCGACCGTGGCCGCTTCGATCGGGCGCGGTGCCCGATGCGGCCAAGCTACGACCCACCCCTGACGGCCGCACCGCGACACGCTGGGCCGCAGGTTACGGTCGCGTGAACGCAAACGGTGCCGGCCGGCCGGGCGGCGCGGCGTGGCGTGGCGGCGCGGCCTGGTGACGGGGCCGGGCGGTGCGCTACTGCATCGTGGCGTAGGACAGGCAGGCGTCGCGGAACATGTCGAGGGTCTCGTCCGTGGTGGACGCGAACACCGAGACCCGTGCGGTCCCGAGCCGCGTCGTGACCGTGACCCCGTGGTTGTGCATGGCCGCCGACAGCGCGGTGAGCCGACCCTGCGGCGGACGGAGCACGACGATGCCCGCACGCTCGCGGGGGTCACGGCTCGACTCCACGGCGAGCGCGAACTCGTCGGCGATGTCGAACACCCGCTCGACCCGGTCGGCGACGCGCTCCTGCACGGCACCGACGCCGACGGCGACGAGCCGCTCGAGCGACACGGCCATCCGGGCCTGGGCGACCGGGTCGATGCGCGTCATCTGGTACCCGGCAGCTCCCGGCTTGACCGACGGCACATCGGTGGGCCACCCGGTGGTGCCGTGCGGACCCGAGAGCGCCGGACGCAGGCGGTTCAGGGCACGGTCACTGAACGCCGTGAACCCGGTGCCCCACCCCGCGTGCAGCCACTTCTGGCCGCCGGTGGCGACGACGTCCGCGAGCTCGTACGGGGCGTCCACCACACCGAAGCCCTGGATCGCGTCGACGATGAGCAGCCGTTCGCCGATCACCTCGCGGATGGCGGCGAGGTCGGCGAGGTAGCCGGTCCGCCAGTCGACCAGGGACACGGCGACCGCGGTCACGTCGTCGGTCAGACGCGACTCGATGAGCGAGGGCGTCATCCATCCGGCGCCGGACTCGACCACGACGGGCTGCACCCGGCCGCCGGTCGCGGAGGCCGCACTCGCCAGCGCGAGCGGCAGCGACGGGTACTCGTCCGCGGCGACGAGCACGCCACCGGTCAGCCCGAAGGCGGTGTGCAGGAGGCCCGGCGTCGTCGCCGTCTGCGAGACGACCTGGTCCTCGCGCCGACCGACGAGCCGCGCGGCGACGGTGCGGACGCGCGCGTCCTGCTCGTCGAGCGTCTCCATCGCGCCGAAGCGCATGCGTTCCTGGATCGTCCCGAGCACGCGCTGCTCCTCGAGGACGGCGGTCTGCACGGGACCGAACGCGGCGTGGTCGAGGTAGCCGGGCTCCTCGGCGAAGCCGGCCGCGTACTCGGCGATGTTCACAGGTGCAACCTTCCGTGGGACGAAAACCCTGTGAGTCTACTGGGATGCCCCGAGCAGGGCGAAACCCGAGCCGGCGAACGCACCACGGCAGAGCCCTCGCATCGACCGTGTGTCGGCCGCCGTCAGCCCCCGAAGCGGCGGGACCGGAGGCCGAAGTCACGCACGGCGCGCAGGAAGTCGACCTCGCGCAGGTCCGGGTAGAAGGCCTCGACGAAGTAGAACTCGCTGTGTGCGCTCTGCCAGAGCATGAAGTCCGAAAGACGCTGCTCCCCCGAGGTCCGGATGACCAGGTCCGGGTCGGGCTGCCCCTGCGTGTACAGGTGGTCGCCGATGAGCTCGGGCGTCAGGACCTCGGCCAGGGTGTCGAGCGTGCCGCCGCCCTCGCCGTGCGCCCGCACGATGCTGCGCATGGCGTCGGCGATCTCCCGGCGTCCGCCGTAGCCCACGGCCAGGTTGACGTGCAGGCCGGTGTGGTCGGCCGTGCGGGCCTGGGCGTCGGCGAGTGCCGCGAGCAGCTCGGCGGGGAGCCCCTCGTCGGACCCGACGTGCTGCACCCGCCAGTCGCGGTGCTCCGAGAGCGTCCCGGCGAGGTCCGCGATGATGCCGACGAGCTGTTCGAGTTCCTCGCCGCCGCGGCCGGTCAGGTTGTCGGCGGACAGCAGGTAGAGCGTCACGACCTCGATGCCGAGGTCGTCGCACCAGTCGAGGAACTCCGGGATCTTCGCGGCACCGGCACGGTGGCCGTGCGCCGCGGACTCGAGGCCGAGCTGCTTCGCCCAGCGACGGTTGCCGTCCACGATCATGGCGACGTGCTTCGGCATCGCCCGGGCGTCGATCTGCCGGCGGATACGACGCTGGTAGGCGCGGTAGAGGACGCCGCGCCCTGCCCATCCCACCCTGCCGGTCACGGCACGACTGTAGTGCACGACGGCGTGGACCGCGCTGGGCGGCACCGTTCGGTGGGCGTTCGGCTGCCGTTCGGCCTCGGGCCGTAGTGTCGCCCCATGCAGGACGAGACCGCCGCGCTGCCCCACGTCCCGTTCATCGAGGAAGCGGCCGCCGCCGACCCGCCGCGGCCCGCCTGGCGCGGCTGGATCCACCTCGGCACGTTCCCGTTCGCCGTCGCGATGGGCATCGTGCTCATCTGCCTGGCGGACAGCGGGGCCGCGAAGGCCGGCAGCGCGGTGTTCATGGCGACGTCGCTGCTCATGTTCGGCGTCTCGGCGACCTACCACCGCTTCCCCTGGGGTCCGACGGTCAAACGGATCCTCAAGCGGATCGACCACACGAACATCCTGCTGCTCATCGCCGGCACCTACACGCCGATCGCGATCTGCGCCCTGCCGCACACGCTCATGGTCGTCGTGCTGTGGGTGATGTGGACCGGGGCAGCGCTCGGCATCGCCTTCCGCGTCCTGTGGATCAACGCCCCGCGGTGGCTCTACGTGCCGATCTACCTGGTGCTCGGGTGCGCGGCGTTCGGACTGCTGCCCCAGTTCTTCGCCGCGAGCGTGCCGATGACGGTGCTCGTGCTCTCCGGCGGGGCCGCCTACATCGTCGGAGCCCTCGTCTACGCGTTCAAGCGCCCCGACCCCTCGCCGACGCTGTTCGGTTTCCACGAGGTCTTCCACGCCCTGACGGTCGTGGCGTTCGCCACGCAGTGGGCGGGCGTGCTCATCGTGGCGCTCGACCCGGTGCGCTGACGCGACCCGACGACGGACGGGAGGCCCGTGGCCAGCCGGCCACGGGCCTCCCGTCCGTCCGGGGGCCGGTCAGCCGCGCTCGGTGTCGTCGCCCATGTCGGTGCGGCCGTCCTCGGCGGCGCGACGCGCCGCCTCGTCCGTCGACGTGTCGCCGTCCGCGTCGGCCTCGAACCGTTCCCGGATCTCGGAGCGGTAGCGGGTGCGGCGGATGCGCCGCGTCATGTCGACCACGAGCAGGATGGTCACGACCGCGACGACCGCGATCGCGATGAAGCCGGCCACCCCGGGGGTGACGTCGACGTCGGGGACGACGGACGGGCTCGGGCTGGGGGCGGCGGCGATGGCCGTCAGGATGCTGCTCACGCGGTGGTGTCCTCGTCGTCAGGGATCCCCGCGAACAGGTCGGACTCCGGCAGCTCGGTCGGCACACGTGCCTCGACCAGCTGGTAGTCCTCGGTGGGCCACACCGTCGCGAGGAGGTCGTTCGGCCAGTAGAAGAAGGCGCTGTCGGGCGGCACCTGGCTCGCGTGCGACCGGAGCGCGGCGTCACGGGCGTCGAAGTACCCGCGCACGTCGACGTGGGTCGTCGCGAGGTCCGGCCGGTCGGCGAACCGTTCGACCCACTCGCGGAGCTGCTCGATCGCCGGGCTGTCCGGGTCGCGTTCCTGCAGGGCCTCGAAGACCGTCCGGAAGCGGCGGGGGTTCATCGTGCGCTCGTAGTAGAGCTTCGCGACCGCCCACGGCGCCCCGGCCTCCGGGTACTTCGCCGGGTCGGCGGCGTCGCGCCACGCGGCCACGGAGACCTCGTGCGTGCGGATGTGGTCCGGGTGCGGGTAGCCGCCGTTCTCGTCGTAGGTGACGAGCACGTGCGGGCGGAACCGGCGGACCACGCGCACCAGGGCCTCGGTCGAGTACTCGAGCGGCACGGTGGAGAACGTGCCGGGACGGACGGTCTCGCCCTGCTCCGCGTCGGGCAGGCCGGAGTCGTGGTAGCCGAGCCACACGTGGTCGATGCCGAGCGCGGCCTGCGCCGCCGCCATCTCCGTCCGTCGGTACCCCGCCATGTCCCGGTGCGCCCGGCTCGTCGCCGGCTCGCCGAGCCGGTCGTTGAGGATGTCGCCGGCCTCGCCGCCGGTGCACGACACGACCAGGACCTGGTGTCCCTCGGCCACGTACCGCGCAGCGGTCGCGGCGCCCTTGCTCGACTCGTCGTCGGGGTGGGCGTGGACGGCCAGCAGGCGGTACGGCACGGTGTTCCTCACGGGCGGCGAGTCGGGTGGGACGCGCACGCGGCACCCGCGTGCATGCGGGCAGCGCACAGCGGGGCGTGAACTACCCTGGAGATCAGGATAATCACCCCAGGAGCCCCGAACTGTCCGAACCGCTGCACCCCGCCGGATCCGCGATGACCGGTGCCGCGACGTCCGGCGCCACGACGTCCGACACCGCGACCGTCTCGGCGTCGACGCTCGACGACCGGTACGGCCGGACGCCCGACCGCCGGCGCCGCGGTCGGTTGCTCGGGACCACCGCGGCGATCGCGGTCGTGCTCGTGTTCGTGGCGTGGGTGGTCTGGGCCGGACTCGACCAGACGTCGCACGGGCTGGACCACACCGAGGTCGGCTACACGGTCGTCTCGGAGCACCGCACCGTCGTGCACTCGCAGGTCTCGGTCGACCCGGGCACCGAGGCGAGGTGCGCCGTCCAGGTGCTCGACAAGACGTACTCGATCGTCGGGTGGAAGGAAGTGGCGCTCCCGGCGTCCGAGCAGCGCACCCGCAGCATCACGACCGAGGTGAACACGACGACCCGCGGCGTGACCGGCTTGATCCACGACTGCTGGGTTCCCTAGACTCGACTGATTCGCGGACGAGACCGGCCACTCCGGCCGGTCTCGTCCTTTGTCGAAGGGAACCCAATGAGCAACGACACGCAGGTCACCTGGCTGACCCAGGAGGCGCACGACCGCCTCACGGCCGAACTCGAGCAGCTGTCGGGCCCGGCCCGCAAGGAGATCGCCAACCGCATCGAGGCGGCGCGGGAAGAGGGCGACCTCAAGGAGAACGGCGGCTACCACGCCGCGAAGGACGAGCAGGGCAAGATCGAGGCCCGCATCCGTCAGCTCACCGAGCTGCTCAAGCACGCCACCGTGGGCGAGGCCGACTTCGACGGCACGGTCGAGCCCGGCACCGTCGTCACCGCGGTGATCGCCGGTGACGAGTCGACGTTCCTCGTGGGTAACCGGGAGATCGTCGCCGAGGGCTCCGACCTGACGGTGTACAGCCCGGTCAGCCCGGTCGGTGCGGCCATCCTCGGGCTCCGCGCCGGTGAGCACACGAGCTACACGGCCCCGAACGGCAAGGACATCGCCGTCGAGGTGACGAAGGTCGAGCGCTACGAGCCGTAGGGGCTCGCAGTCACGCCCCTCGCGCACGAGCAGGAGCAGCTCGCGCCACCGTCATCGGTGGCGCGAGCTGCTCTTCGTCGTGCAGTCGATCCCCGGGCGGAGCGCCTCAGGGCACCACGACGTCGCGGTGCGCGAGCGCCCGGACGCACGGGAAGCAGACGAGGTCCCCGACGCGGACGTCGGCCGGCAGCACCGCCTCGCGCCCCGCGGTGCCGGCCGGGTTCGTGGTGAGCGTCACCTCGGCCACGGGGGCGACACTGCGGCGGCCGATGAGCCTGGTCTCGGCGAGCACCGCGCAGTCCGGCACCACCGCGTCGAGCTCGACGAACAGCACACCCCACGGACGCCGCACCCGGGTCACGGCCGCCACCGTCACGCAGACGTCGGCGGGCGCCCAGCCACGGGGACGGTGGCGCGGCGCCGCCTGCTCCGCGGTGTGCACGCACGGCGTCCCGGCGACGGTGGCCAGCCGCTGCATGGACACCGCACGCACGCGGACGTCGTCCACGGTGGCCTCGGTGCACGCGGGCCAGAGCGTCGGGTCGAGAGGGTCGGGCAGCGAGGCGCGGAGCGAGGGCAGGATCGACGTGAGGGTCATGACGGGAGCATGACGCACCTCCCGTCCGGTGGCGCCGAGCCGAACGGGACCCTGACGGCGTCACCGCGGACCCGTACGGTCCGCTGACGGGCGACCCTCAGTGCTCGAGCAGCTCCGGGCGGAAGCCGACCTCGTGCAGCCGCTGGATGACCTCCTGCGCGTGCTCCGGACCGCGGGCCTCGATCGACAGGTCGAGGGCGACCTCGTTGATCACGAGCCCCTGGCCGTGCCGGGTGTGCAGTACCTCGACCACGTTCGCGCCGGCGTCCGAGATGACCTGGGCGACGCGTGCGAGCTGCCCCGGGCGGTCCGGCAGCATGATCCGGATGCCGATGTAGCGCGAGGCGGCGACGAGACCGCGCGTGATGACGCGCTCCATCATGAGCGGGTCGATGTTGCCACCGCTGAGCAGCACCACGGTCCGACCGGTGTCGCGCACGGCCCCGGACATGATCGCCGCGACACCGACGGCTCCCGCGGCCTCGACCACGAGCTTGGCACGCTCGAGCAGGACGAGCAGCGCACGGGCGGTGTCGTCGTCCGAGACGGTGACGATGTCGTCGACCAGGTCGCGGATGATCGGGAAGTTCAGGTCACCCGGCCGTGCGACCGCGATGCCGTCCGAGATGGTCGGCTTCGTCGTGATCGTGACGGGCTCGCCAGCGGTGATCGAGGACGGGTACGCCGCAGCGTTCTCCGCCTGCACGCCGATCACCCGGATGGGACGGCCGAGCCGCTCGGACATGCCCTTCACCGCGAGCGCGATCCCGGAGATGACCCCGCCCCCGCCGATCGGCACCACCACCGTGTCGACGTCGGGCACCTGGTCGACGATCTCGAGACCGAGGGTGCCCTGGCCGGCGATGACGTCGGGGTGGTCGAACGGGGGGATGAACACCGCACCGGTGCGGGCCCCGAAGTCCTTGGCTGCGCTCAGGGCCTCCTCCACGGAGTGACCGCGGAGGACGACCTCGGCGCCGTAGTGCCGCGTCGCCTGGAGCTTCGGCAGCGCGACGCCGACGGGGGTGAAGATCGTCGCCGGGATGCCGAGCTCGCGAGCGGCGAGGGCGACGCCCTGCGCGTGGTTCCCGGCGCTCGCGGCGACGACGCCCGCGGCACGCTGCTCGGGGCTGAGCGCCGCCAGCCGGTTGTACGCGCCCCGGACCTTGTACGCACCCGTCCGCTGCAGGTTCTCGCACTTGAGGTGCACGGGCGACCCGAGCAGCTCGGCGAGGAACTGCGAGGTCTCCATCGGCGTGACCCGCGCGACGCCCGCGATGGTCTCCCGCGCGGCCTCGATGTCCGCGAGCGTCGGGAACGCCGCGGTCTGCTGCTGGGGCACGGAGGTGTCGGTCACGGACCCATCATCGTCGGTCGGGGCCGTCTCGGCGAACTCGTGACGGCCGACTGCGCGCCCGCTCAGCCCGCGGTCCCTTTGGTCGCTGTCGGCTGGTCGTCACTGCCGGGAGCGGGCACGCCCTCGGGGTGACGCTTCGCCCAGCGGCGACGCCTCTTCGCCTCCACGCTCGCGTGGTGGTCGCGCTGCTTCGCCTCGAGCACGTGGTCGGAGTCGAGCCCCTTCCACCGGCCGCTCGCGATCGTCGTGACCATCGAGTTGACGGTGGCGATGAGCGGCACCGCGAAGAACGCGCCGGCGATGCCGGCGAGACCCGAGGCAGCGGTGACGCCGAGCACGACCGCGAGCGGGTGCACCTTGACCGCGCTGCCCATGACGAGCGGCTGGAGGATGTGCCCCTCGACCTGCTGCACGACCAGGATGACGCCGAGCATGATCAGGGCCGCCACCCAGCCGTTGAAGATGAGCGCGATGAACACCGCGAGGAAGCCGGTCACGATCGCACCGACGACGGGGATGAACGCGCCCAGGAAGACGAACACCGCGATCGGGATCACGAGCGGCAGCTGCAGGGCGGCCGCGCCGATGCCGATGCCCACCGCGTCGACGAACGCGACGAAGATCTGCACACGGATGAAGCTCGTCAGGGTCGTCCAGCCGGCGACTCCCGCGCCGTCGATGGCCGCGCGGGCCTTCTTCGGGAAGAGGCGGACCGTCCAGCGCCAGACGTTCTTGCCGTCGATGAGCAGGAAGATCACCGTGAAGATCACGACGAACAGGCCGGCCAGGATGTGGGTGAGCGAGGAGCCCGCGCTCGCGACGCCCGACAGGATGGAGCCGGAGTTGCTCGACAGCCAGTCGGTCGCCTGGTCCAAGTAGCCGTTCAGGTCGCGCTGGCTGATGCCGAGGCCCGAGCTCAGCACGAACTCGCGGATGTTGTCGTACTGCGAGAGCGTGCGGTCGCGCAGCGAGGGGTAGGCGGCGGCGATCTGGTCGACGACGAGCCAGATGAGGGCGGCCACCGCCGCCAGGCCGCCGACCAGGCTCACGACGACGGCGATCCACTTCGGCACGTGGTGGCGCTGCATCCAGTTCGACAGCGGCACGAGCAGGGCGGCGACCACGATCCCGATGAGGAACGGGATGAGGACCTCGCTGAACAGCGTCACGAGGTAGATGACGACGGCGACCACGCCGATGACGACGAGCACGCGCCAGGACCACGCGCCGGCGATCCGCATGCCCATGGGCACGGCGTCCTCGACGACGGGATCCGGATGCGTCTTCTTTCCCCAGGCCATGCGGCGAGTGTACCGACGGGCACCGGGGTGTGTGCCAGATGCGGCATACACGTCGGACGGCCGTCCCGACCGGGCTGTCGGCCCTCGTCGGTAGCGTCGTCGCATGGTCAGGTCCACGCTCTCCGCCCCCGAGGCACGCCGCGTCACCCTGGCGGCGCAGGGCTTCGGCGCGCCACCGTCCGATGCCGTCGCGACCCGCAGCCTGACCAGCACGATCTCCCGGCTCGGGCTGCTGCAGATCGACTCCGTGAACGTCTTCGAGCGGAGCCACTACCTGCCGCTGTTCGCGCGGCTCGGCTCGTACGACCGCGCCGTGCTCGACCGGCTGACGTTCGCCCGCCGCGGTCCCTACGCCGAGTACTGGGCGCACGAGGCGGCCTTCATCCCGCGCGCCGACCTCCCGCTCTTCCGGTGGCGGATGGACGCGTACCGCGAACGCGACGCCCGCCCGAACCGCGTCGCCGGTGTCGAGCGGACCGCCGGCGTCCGCCGCGAGCTGCGGGCCCTGCTCGCGGCCGAGGGGCCGCTCCCCGCGAGTGCCGTCGAGCACGAGGCGAACGTGCGCCGCGGGCCGTGGTGGGGCTGGAGCGACGTGAAGACCGGTCTCGAGCAGATGTTCCGCTGGGGCGAGGTCGTCAGCGCCGGGCGCTCGGGCTTCGAACGGGTGTACGCCCTGCCGGACCAGGTGCTGCCCGCCGGCGCGCTGGACGGCGCCCCGGACCGGCACACCGCGATCACGGAGCTCGTCCGACGGGCATCGCGGGCCTTCGGCGTCGGGACCCGCGCCGACCTCGCCGACTACTTCCGCCTGCGAGCGGACGACACCGCGGCCGCCGTGACCGAGCTCGTCGAGCGGGGCGAGCTGCTCCCCGTCCGGGTCGAGGGGTGGCGAGAGCCCGCCTGGCTGCACGCGGGTGCCCGGGTCCCCCGCACGGTCACCGCCGACGCCGTGCTGAGTCCGTTCGACCCGGTCGTGTGGTTCCGCCGGCGAGCGGAGCGCATGCACGGCTTCCACTACCGGATCGAGATCTACACACCCGCGCCCAAGCGCGTCCACGGCTACTACGTGCTGCCCGTGCTGCAGGACGACCGGTTGACCGGGCGGGTCGACCTGAAGAGCGACCGGCGACGCGGCGTCCTGCGGGTGCGGACCGCGTGGCAGGAGCCGGGTCAGCACCTCGACGCCGAGCGTCTCGCGGCGACGCTGCGCCGGGCGGCGGCGTGGCAGGGGCTCGACGGCGTCGAGGTCACCGACCGCGGCACGGCGGCCGCGGCGGTCGCGGGGGCCCTGGGCGTCGGGCTGGTCCCGCACGAGGCGGCCGACGATGCGGATGCAGCCGAGGCGGCTCCGGGCGACGACGTGGTCGACTGACCGCGAGACGCCGCTGAGCGCCCGAGACGCCGCCGGGTCCGCAGGACGCCGTCGCTTCCCGGACCGTCTCGGCGCGCGGCGGGTGTCCCGCGCCGACGGGACCGCCCAGCCGAGGCCGGACCACCGGGCGGACGAGCCGTGACCCGTGGTCCGCCGCTCAGAAGCGGTCGGTGCTGTTCCGCAGGCGCGCCACCCGGTCGGGCAGCGGCGGGTGCGTCGAGAACAGGCGGTCCATCACGCCCGGCCGCATGGGGTCCGCGATCCACAGGTGCGCCATCGAGGAGTTCTGGGAGCGGGTCGGTCGGCCGTACGCCTCGAGCTTCTCGAGGGCGCGTGCCAGTCCCTCCGGGTACCGGGTCGTCATCGCGCCGGTCGCGTCGGCGAGGTACTCCCGCTGGCGGGACACCGCGGCCTGCACCACGGCGGCGGCGAGCGGCGCGACGAGCACCGCGACGAGTCCGGCCACGATGAGGACCGGGTTGCCGCCTCCGCCCGAGTCGTTGTTCCGGCCTCGGCCGCTCAACCCGCTGAAGACCGAGATGCGCAGGAGCACGTCGGCGAGGAACCCGACGGCGACGACCAGGCCGAACACCATGGTGGAGACGCGGATGTCGTAGTTCCGGACGTGTCCCAGTTCGTGCGCCATCACGCCCTGGAGCTCGGTGTCGTCCATGATCGCCAGGAGTCCGGTGGTGGCCGCCACGATCGCGTGGTCCGGGTCGCGGCCGGTGGCGAAGGCGTTCGGAGCGGGGTCGTCGATGACGAAGACCCGGGGCATCGGCATGCCGGTCGTGATCGCCAGGTTCTCGACCGTCCGCCACAGCCGGGGCTCGGTCGTCCGGTCGATCTCGATCCCGCCCGCGATGGCGGTCGCCTGCCGTCCGGCGAGGAAGTACTGCAGCAGCGCGTACCCGAGCGCGACGAGCAGCACGACGACACCGACCGAGACGTTGCCGGCGAGGTACCCGCCGAGGAACCCGAGCGCCCCGACGATGAGCAGGAACGCCAGGATGATGACGACGGTGTTGCGCTTGTTCCGCGCGATCGCGCTGTACACGGGTCAGCCCGACGCGCCGAGGGTCAGAACTGCACGCGCGGCGGTTCGGCGATCGCCGCGGGCTCGGCGGTCTCGAAGAACGTCGCCTCGGTGAAGCCCTTGCTCTTCGCGAAGGTCGAGTTCGGGAAGACGCGGATCTTGGTGTTGAGCTCGCGGACGCCGCCGTTGTAGAAGCGCCGCGCGGCCTGGATCTTGTCCTCGGTGTCGACGAGCTCCGACTGCAGCTGCAGGAAGTTCTGGCTCGACTGCAGCTGCGGGTACCCCTCGGCCACGGCGAAGACGCTCTTCAGGGCCTTCTGCATGTGCCCCTCGGCCGCGGAGGCGCTCGCGGCGTCACCCGCACCGAGCGTCTCCGACCTGGCCTTCGTCACGTCGTCGAACACCGACTTCTCGTGCGCCGCGTACCCCTTGACCGTGTCGACGATCGTGGGGATGAGGTCTGCACGCCGCTTCAGCTGCACCGTGATGTCGCTCCAGGCCTCGTCCACGCGGACCTTCAGCGTGACCAGCGAGTTGTAGGTCACCCAGAGGTAGATCCCGATCACGACGAGCAGGACCACCACCACTCCGACGACGATCAGCGTCGTGACGAGTCCGGTGTCCATCGAGCGTGCTCCTCTTCGCGTCGGGTCCGGCACGGTGGGACAGCGGCCGGTGCGTGGCCGTCGGACGGCCGTCCACGATTGTACCGACGCGTCCGGCGGCGACCGGTCCGCTGGGCGGGGTTCACGGGGGATTCCCGAGTGCCGTACACCCGCCGTGCGGCGGCCCCGGGCCCCGTCCGGCCACATCATCCGTGTGGTGGATTGACCGCAGCGACGTCATCGCGTGGGATGGAGGCGGTGAACGCGCTCGGGGACAACGTGGACGAGACGGCCGTCGGGGGCGACGGTCCCGCCCGGCGACCCCGAGGACGCTCCGGCTGGGTGACGGCCGTGCTGGTGACCGTGCTGGCAGCCGGGTCGGTCCTGCTCGGCGCACCGACCGCCTCCGCTGCGACCGACGGCCCCGCGAACGGTGCCGCCGGGGGCGACGCAGCCGGTGCGCCGCAGTCGTCGGTTCCGACGCACTCCCCCCAGTTCGGCACGCTCCCGCCGGGGACCGGCTCCCCCGGCCCCGTGCCGTCCGACCGCCCCGCCGTCCGGCCGACGATCGGCGATCCCGGCGACGTCACGACGGGTACCGTGCGCTTCCACGGACGCGGGACCCCCGGCCACCGCGTGCGCGTCGCCGGTCCGACCACGACCGGATCGACCGGGTGCGACACCACGGTCGGCGCCGACGGTGCATGGGCGTGCATGGCCACCGTCCGCTCCGGGCCGCAACAGGTCTTCACCGTCACCGACGGCACCGACCCGGCCCTCGGGTCCTCGAGCGCCCCGGCATCGGACGTCGTCGTCCCCCCGAGCGTGACGACCGACCGTCCCACGAGCGGGCCGGTGTCCGGCAGTGGCCTGCCCGGCGCGACCGTGTCGCTGTCCGTCGTCGGCTCGTCCACCGTCCGCACGGCGACGGTGGCACCCGACGGCCGGTGGACGGTGTCGCTGTCCGGCGGCGGGGTGCGGGACGGTCGCCTCACGCTGTCCGCGGCCCAGACCGCGAGCACCGCGGGCGGGTACCGGTCGGACCTGCGGAGCGCCCCGTCGGCGCCCCGCACGGTCGTCCTCGACCGGACGGCACCGGCAGCACCCGTCGTCAGCACCCCCGGGCGCGGCGAGCGGGTCCGCTCGCAGCCCGTCACGGTGGGCGGGACCGGCGAGCCCGGCGCCGTCCTCACCGTGTACCTCGGACGGTCACCGGCGTGCCGGTCCGACGTCGGCGCCGACGGTCGGTGGTCGTGCACGACGACCGGCACGACGGCGGCGGGCAGCCGCACCGTCACCGCGACGCAGCAGGACGCGGCGGGCAACTTCTCCCGGTCCTCCCCGGGCGTCCGGTTCGTGCTGTCCGGCACGACGGCCGCCGCGACCGGTGGACCGACGAGCGGGACCTCCGCCGTTCCCGGCCCGCCCTCCGCCAGCTCGGGAGCGGCCGTCCCCGGCGCCCCGGGGACCCCCGACGGCTCCGACGGTGGAACGAGCACCGGGTCCGGTGCCGGAAGCGCCACCGGCGGCGGAGCCGGGAGCGGCCACGGCAGCACCGGGGGCGGCACCGGCACCGGCACCGGTGGGGCGCGCCCCGGCACCCCGGACTGGTCCGGCCCCGCCGGCGACTGGACGGCCGCCACCGCCTTCGACCGCGGTGTCCCGACCATCCAGGCGTCGTTCTCCTGGCGCACCGTCCTCCTCGCCACCGGTGTCGCGGCCGGCTTCCTCGTGCTCGTCGCCGCCCCGCTCGCCCTCGTCGGCGCCGCGGTCCGCGGGCGGCTCCGGAACCCGTTCGCCGCGGTCCTCGGCCGGAACCGCTCGCGCACGGAACGCCGGCTCGGGGACGACGTCCTGCCGATCTGGGCGGCCGCGGCGTCCGGCGTCGCGATCGTCGGCGTGACGACGTTGCTCGGCGTCGGCGTCTCGCTCGAGGCCCGGTACGTCCGTCTCTGCCTCGGGGTGCTCCTCGGTGCGGCCGTCACGACGGCCGCCGTCGTCCTCGCGACGCGCTGGGCCGCCGGCGCCGACCACCGCGCGATCGGTTTCCGCGTCTCCCCGTGGCTGGTGCTCGCCGCCCTGGTGGGATGCGCCCTCACCCGCGCCGGAGACCTGTCCCCCGCCCTCGTCGTGGGCACCGTGCTCGTGCCGGTCGGTCGCCCCGGAGCGGACACGGCCGCGCTCCGCCTGGCGTCGAGCACGGCGACGGGTGTGCGGAGCGCGACCGCACGGTCGATCGCCCTGCTCGTGGTCGCGGCCGCCGGCTGGGCGCTGCACTCCGTCGTGCACGGCGCCGGCTTCTGGTCGGCGCTCGTCGCGGAGACCGCCACGACGCTGTGCGTCGGGGCGGTCGGCGCGCTGGTCGCGACCCTGCTCCCGGTCCCGGGGTCTGCGGGGGCCGTGCTGGTGGCCGGTGCGCGTGGCCGCTACGTCGCCCTGACGGTCGGCGCGGTCACCCTCGCCGCGATGGTCGCCGGCGGCGAGACGCCCGTCGTTCCCTCGCCGACCGAACTCGGCCTGGCCGCCGGCCTCTGCGCCATCGCAGCAGCCTGCTGCTGGGCGTGGCTCCGCCGCCCGCGGGCCGCAGTCGCCGCACCGCGGCGCTGACGACGACCGGCGGCCGTCGTCGGCGGTCCGCTCACGCGCGCGCGCCCAACCGGCTCCGGGACGGCCGGGAGGCGCGGTGCGCGCCCGTCACGCGCCTCCCGGCCGTCGACCGGTCGTGTCACTGCGGGCGGTGCGGCACGTTCCGACGGAACAGTCCGGGCAGCAGCCCGCCGATCTTCGTCCCGATGCACAGGCTCACGAAGGTCGCCAGCGGCGTCGCGAGCGCCACCGGGTCGAAGGTCGCGACGGCCACGAGCCCGACGGTCCCGGGCACGAGCAGCAGGAACGCCGGGAAGAACGACACCGTCGCCGGGATGACCGGCACCAGCCGCTCGAGCAGCCGTGTCGTGACGAACAGCAACGCCGCTGCGGCCCCCGTCGCGACCACGCTGCCCCAGAGCGGCGTCGTCCCGCTCACCACGGCGTACGCGCTGACCATGACCGCCACGGACACGAGCGTGAGCCGCCATCCGGAGCGGAACACGAGCCCGAGGCCGACGGCCAGACCGACCACCGCGACCCAGGACACCCAGTACGAGGGGACGGCCTCCCAACCACCACGCAGCGTGCCGACGCCGGCGACCTCGCCGACGAGCGCTGCCGACGACGGGTCGACCCGCAACCCGGTGAGAGCGCTCCCGGCACCGATGCCCGCCGCCATGAAGCCGAGCATGATGAGCCCCTGCACGAGGCGCGACGCTCCGGTGACGATGTCCGCGGCGGTGAGCTCGAGCAGCGCGTTGGTGATGAGCGCGCCGGGCACGAAGACCGCGACCGGGGCGCACACCGCGAAGAGGGGGACGTGGTCGAACCCGGTGCCGGCCGCGACGAGGCCCACGACCGTCGTCGACATGAAGGCGGCGAGGAACGGGATGATCGCCACGGCCTCGCGGAACCGGCGGAGCACGAGGCTGAGCACCCCGACCAGGGCACCGACGACGAGGGCGAGCACGATCGCCCACCACGGGCAGCGGAAGACGACCGCCAGGCCGAACGAGGTCAGGGCGTTGCCGGTGATCCACGGGAGGGCGGGCGGCGGGGTCGTGCCGGCGCGGATGGCCCGGACGCGGGCGGGGATCTCGGCGAGGGCGATCGACCCGCGCTCGAGTCCGAGGACGAGCCGGTTCGCCCGCGCGGCCTGGCGCGAGGAGAGCTCGACGCCCTCGGCGTTCACGATGGTGGCGGCACCGGTCGCGACCTCGCTCACCATGACGAGCGCCGGCAGGACGCCGATGGCGAGCGTCGGGCCGACCCCGGCCGCGTCTCGCGCCTTCTCGAGGGCCGACCGGACGTCCGTCACGGAGCTGCCGGCGTCCAGCAGCAGGGCGCCGAGCGTCCCGAGCAGCATGCCGACCGGGACGGTCTCGCCGTCGACGACCTCGACGTGTGCCTCCGGCCGGTTGAGCGCGTTGCGCAGGTTCGCGAGGGCGCTTCCGAGTCCGACCACGAGGACGATGCTAGGTGGTGACGCCAGTGGTCCGCGAAAGCGACGGAGGACACGTGTGCTCCCGGCGACCACGGTCGCCCCGGGCGACCGCTCGCAGGTGTGGGCCGCGGGACGGCGGCGGTCGTGCCTCCCGGCCGGCGTCCACCGACCCGCGTTCCGTACCCCCGGTGGGACTCGAACCCACAACTCAGCGATTTTAAGTCGCGTGCCTCTACCGATTGGGCCACGGGGGCGGGCCGCAACAGCCTACCGACGCGAGAGGCGGTCACCCCGCCGGGGTGACCGCCTCTCGTGTGGAGCGTGTGCCTACTTGGCGTCGGCAGGGGCCGCGACCGGGGCGGCGTCCTTCGAGACGTCCTCCGCCGGGGTGGCGTACGCGGGACCGGCGGCGTCGGCCGGCTGCCCCTCGGCCGGAGCCGGGGCAGCGGCGGGCGCCGGGGCCTCCACCGCGGGCTTCGGACGCGACGCGAACGCCTCGAACGCGGCACGCGGGGTCTCACGGTCATCGAGCGACGCGATGTCGCGGCCGAGGAAGAAGCCGCCCACCCAGTCGCCGATGACGCGCCACTTGCGCTCCCACGACGGCATCGCCAGACCGTGGTAACCGCGGTGCGCACCCCAGGCGAGGAAGCCCTTCATCGCGAACTTGCCGGACTGGAACACACCGGTTCCGAGACCGAGGCCCGCGACGGCGCCGAGGTTCTCGTGCTTGTAGTCGGTCGTCGCCTCGCCGCGGATGACCGCGGTCAGGTTCTTGGCGAGCTGCTTCGCCTGGCGCACCGCGTGCTGGGCGTTCGGCACGCAGAAGCCGCCGACACCGCCACCCGTCAGGTCCGGGACGGCAGCGACGTCGCCGCAGGCCCATGCGTCGGCGACCACGCCCTCGTCGTCGACCACGCGGAGGTCGGGCTGCACGCGGATGCGGCCGCGCTGCTCGAGCGGGAAGTCGGTGCCCTTGACCATCGGGTTCGCCATCACGCCGGCGGTCCAGATGATCAGGTCGGACTCGATCGTCTGGATCGAGTCGTCCTTGGCCTTCAGCTGGCAGACGCCGCCCTCGGCCGAGGCCAGCTGCGTGTCGAGGTGCACGGTCGCGCCGCGCTCAGCGAGGTTCTGCAGCACCCAGTGCGAGGTCTCGAGGGAGACCTCGGGCATGATGCGCCCCATCGCCTCGACCAGGTGGAAGTGCGTGTCGTCGAACGACAGCTCCGGGTAGCTCTTCAGCAGGTCCGAGGCGAACGAGCGGAGCTCGGCGAACACCTCGATGCCGGCGAAGCCGCCGCCGACCACGACGACCGTGAGCAGGCGGTCGCGCTCGGGACCGGCCGGCAGGTTCGCCGCCTTGTGGAAGTTCGTGAGGATCTTGTCGCGGATCGCGGCCGCTTCCTCGATGGTCTTCAGACCGATGGCCTCGTCCGCGACGCCCGGGATCGGGAACGTGCGCGAGACGGCACCGGCCGTCATGACGATCTGGTCGTAGGACTCCTCCCACGCCTCGCCCTCGGCCGGGGTGATCGTCGCGGTCTTCGTCGCGTGGTCGACCGCGGTGACCTTTGCCGTGACGACGCGGGTCTTCTTGAGGTGACGACGGTGCGAGACGACCGCGTGGCGCGGCTCGATCGAACCGGCGGCGACCTCGGGGAGGAACGGCTGGTACGTCATGTAGGGCAGCGGGTCCACCATGACGACCTCGGCTTCGCCCTGACGAAGGTGCTTCTCGAGCTTCCAGGCGGTGTAGAAACCGGCGTAGCCGCCGCCGACGACGAGGATCTTGGGCACGGGGGATGATCTCCTTGGAGTGGGGTGATGGCTTGCCGGGAGGCTGGTCAGACTTCGCCGCCACCCGCCCCGACTCCAGCGTCTGCCAGGCCATCATACGCCCGGCACTCACACCGGGAGGGCGACCAGGTCGCGCGCTCGAGCGCGAGGTCGCCGATGGGGTTGACGCCGGGGCCGGCTGCGAGGGCGTGGCCGACGAGCGCGTGCAGGCACTTCACACGGGTGGGCATGCCACCCGCACTGATGCCGTCGATCTCGTCGACGTGCTCGATCGACTCGCGGTCCGCCAGGTAGGACTCGTGGGCCGCGCGGTACTGCGCCGCGACGGTCTCGTCCTCGAGCAGGGCCGCGAGTTCGGGCATGACGTGGTTCGCCTCGAGGGTGCTCACGGCCGTGGTGGCGGCGGGGTGGCACAGGTAGTACAGGGTCGGGAACGGGGTGCCGTTCCCGAGTCGGGGCTTCGTGGACACGACGGTGGGGTTGCCGCAGACACACCGTGCCGCGATCCCGACGACGTCGCGGGCCGGTCGCCCGAGCTGCGCCGACACGACCTGGATGTCGCGGTCGGACGGCGGGTCGAAGGGAGGGGTCGTCACGGGCACGTGAGCCTACCCGAGTCCCGCGCGCCGACCTACTCCGTGTCGGCGGTGGCGGCGCCCGTCGGGTCGCCGGTGCCGTTGACGTCCGGGGCGACGAGTTCCTCGGTGGTCTTCTCGGTCAGACCGGACTGCAGCACGCTAGACAGCATCGCCTGCACCCAGTCGACCTTCGGCGTCTGCACGTCCGAGCTCACCGGGCTGCCGGAGTCGGTCTCGGCGCGGCCGGACCCGTCGGCGTCCTCCGCGCCCATCACGAGGTAGCTCTCCTCGCCCGGGTACACGTAGAGCAGCCGGTCGCGGGCCTGCGCCTCGATGTAGGCGCGGTCGTCCCACCGGGCGACGTCGTGCTTCTTCTGCGCCACGTCGGCCTTCTGGGACGCGACCTCGCGCTGCTGCTGCGCGATCTGCTCCTGCTGCTGGATGAGCGTGCGGAGCGAGGGCGCGAGCACCACCACGAACAGCACGATGATGCCGAGCATGAGCAGGCTGAAGCCCGAGAACCGGATCGACCGGTACCAGGGCTGTTCGTGCGCGCCGGTCTCCGGCATGGCCACGGGGACGCGGCGGACGCGGGGCTTCTGGCTGGGCACGTCTCGACGATAACCCGACGTGCCTGCGGCGCAGGGACCGGCGCGCGGACGCCCGGTCGCCTCCCAGCCGGCCGGGAGGCGCGTCTTCCGGTCGCACGACCCGCCGCCCGGTCCCGGGTTCCGGTCGCACGACCCGCCGCCGGCGGACGTTCCGGTCGCACGACCCGCCGCCGACGGACGTTCCGGTCGCACGACCCGCCGCCGAGTCGGAAGCTGAGCGGCAGGTCGTGCGACCGGAGGACGGCCGACGACCGGGCGGCGTGCCGGAACGGCGAGACGCCGCCCTCCCGGAGGAGGACGGCGTCCGTCGTGGTGCGGGGTGCGACCTAGAGCGCAGCGGCGCGGGGGAACGCGGTGCGGCCGGCGTAGACAGCGGCGTCGCCGAGCTCCTCCTCGATGCGGAGCAGCTGGTTGTACTTCGCGACGCGGTCCGAGCGGGCCGGGGCACCGGTCTTGATCTGGCCACCGTCGACGGCCACCGCGATGTCGGCGATGGTGGTGTCCTCGGTCTCGCCCGAGCGGTGCGACAGGATCGCGGTCATGCCGTGGCGGTGCGCCAGGGAGACGGCGTCGAGGGTCTCGGTGAGCGTGCCGATCTGGTTCACCTTGACCAGGATCGAGTTGCCGGCCTGCTCGTCGATGCCCCGCTGCAGGCGCTTCGGGTTCGTGACGTACAGGTCGTCGCCGACGAGCTGCAGCTTCGAACCGAGCTCGGCGGTCAGGTGCTTCCAGCCCTCCCAGTCGTCCTCGGCGAGGGCGTCCTCGATGGTGACGAGCGGGTAGTTCGCGACGAGGTCCGAGAAGTACCCGGTGAACTCCTCGCTCGAGAGCTGCTTGCCCTCGAACGCGTACTTGCCGTCGTGGAAGAACTCGGTCGCGGCGACGTCGAGGCCGAGCGCGATGTCCTTGCCCGGGGTGAAGCCGGCCTTCTCGATGGCGGCCAGCAGGAAGTCGAGCGCAGCGCGGTTGGACGCGAGCTCCGGCGCGAAGCCACCCTCGTCGCCCAGGCCGGTCGCCAGGCCCTGCTTCTTCAGCTCACCCTTGAGGGCGTGGTAGGTCTCGACACCCCAGCGCAGGGCCTCGGAGAAGCTCTCGGCACCGTAGGGCACGAGGAAGAACTCCTGGATGTCGACGTTGGTGTCGGCGTGTGCGCCACCGTTGACGACGTTCATGAGCGGGACGGGCAGCGTGTGCGCGTTCGGCCCACCGAGGTAGCGGAACAGCGGCAGGTCGGCGGAGTCGGCGGCGGCACGGGCCACGGCGAGCGAGGCGCCGAGGATCGCGTTCGCACCGAGGCGCGACTTGTTCTCGGTGCCGTCGAGCTCGATGAGCGCGGCGTCGACCAGACGCTGGTCGGTGGCGTCGAAGCCCTCGAGCGCCGGGCCGATCTCGTCGAGGACGGCGTCGACGGCCTTGAGGACGCCCTTGCCGCCGTAGCGGTTCGCGTCGCCGTCACGGAGCTCGTACGCCTCGAACGCGCCGGTGGACGCACCGGACGGGACGAGCGCGCGCGAGACGACGCCGTCGTCGAGGAGGACCTCGACCTCGACCGTCGGGTTGCCTCGGGAATCGAGGACTTCGCGTGCGCCTACGGCATCGATCTGGGCCACGGGGTACTCCCTACACGTTCGGTTGTGGTGGATTGCGGGTCGATCCTACCGAGGGCCGGTGGCGCCCTGTCAGCGGATGACGTCGGTGGTGGAGGAGTTCACGCCAGTGGACGGAACTCGACACCTTCCAGGGTCTCGGTGTCGGCACGCACGCTCGCGAAGGCAGCGAAGCCCTGGTCGGCGAGCGAGGCGAGCAGGTTCTTCGTGTTCTTCGGCCGGCGCTCGAGCCGGACCCGACGGTGCGTCGCGAGGGCCTCGGTCTTCAGCGCGGCGAGGCGCACCGGGTCGACGTCCTTGTCGTACAGGAGCACGACGGCGTCGGACTCGGCCGACTCGGGCAGCGTCACCAGGTCGACGAGCCGCTCGAACCCGAGCGAGAACCCGACCGCGGGGACGTCCTGCCCGAGGAAGCGACCGATCATGCCGTCGTACCGACCGCCCCCGCCCAGGCTGTAGCCGAAGTCGGGGTGCGCGACCTCGAAGATCGTGCCCGTGTAGTACCCCATGCCCCGGACGAGCGTCGGGTCGAAGCGCAGGTCCACGCCGGGCAGCGCCGCACGGAGGCGGGCCAGGTCACCGAACGCCTCGGCGTCGAGCCACGGGACCCCCTCGACCGAGTCCCAGTCCGCCGCCTCCAGCGCCCGGATGGTGTCCTCGAGCCCCGGGAGGTCGGCACCGACGGTCTCGCGGAGCTCCGCGGCGACACCGTCGGGCCCGATCTTGTCGAGCTTGTCGACGGTGATGAGCGCACGGTCCGCGGCGACCGGCTCGGTGATCCCCCACGACGCCAGCAGCGCCAGCAGGATGCGGCGGTCGTTGATCCGGATCGTGGTGTCGGCGACCCCGAGCGCGTCGAGCGCCGCGGTCGTCGCCCGGATGAGCTCGATCTCGGCGAGCTGCCCGGGCTCGCCGAGGATGTCGATGTCGCACTGGACGAACTGGCGGTAGCGACCCTTCTGCGGACGCTCAGCGCGCCAGACCGGGGCGATCTGCACGGCGCGGAACACCGAGGGGAGCTCGGCGCGGTGCGAGGCGTAGAAGCGGGCGAGCGGGACCGTCAGGTCGAACCGGAGCCCGAGGTCGGCGAGGTCGAGGGGCGCAGCGGCCTGCTGCAGGTCCTCGGTGGTGAGCCCGCGGCGCATGACCGCGAACGCGAGCTTCTCGTTGTCGCCACCGAGCCCGGAGTGCAGCCGAGCGGCGTCCTCGACGACGGGCGTCTCGATCTCGTCGAACCCGTGGCGCGCGTAGACGCTCCGGATCACACCGAGGACGTGCTCACGACGGGCCTTGTCCGCCGGGAGGAAGTCGCGCATGCCACGGGGAGCCGTCACGGTCGTCGCCATGCGCCAATCCTGCCAGAACGGCACATGCCCCTTGCACGCCACCCGATCCGCTGATACTCTGCATGCAGAACCTCGGTTCGGTGGTCCCCTGATCCGGCCACCGGATCGTTCGCGGGGCCGGTGTGCTGCAACGGTGCCCCGCGGTTCGAGCGGGTGTCCCTGTCGACGCGACTTCCCTGGTGCGTCGAGACCCGCTCGCGGGCACCCTCCTTTTTCGGGTTGGGAGGGTGCCCGCTCTCTCGTCCCCGCCCATCCGCGCCCGGGTGCCGCTCTGCGCGACTCAGCACGGACGGGAGGCACGACTCACTCGCCGACGCGCGCCTCGGCTTCGAGGCGGGACACCGCGGCCCGCAGGCTCGCGGCCACGTCGATCCCGACTTCCCGCGCCGCCGCGACCTCCGTGAGCATCCCCGCGCCCCACCGCTCGTCGACGGCACCCTCCGACCCGCTGCCGTCAGCAGCTGCGGCGGCCGACGTGGCGGCGACGACCGTGGCGGCGTCCCCTCGCTCCTCGAGCCGCTCGAGCAGCTTCACCGCGCGCTCCAACGGCGGCATCGCCCTCGGGACGCCGTCGAACACGCTCGTCCGCGCAACCTTCTCCGCCGACTTCGCAGCACGCCAGACCCGCACGACCTCGTCCTCCGTGTCCGCTCGTTCGTCGCCGAACACGTGCGGGTGCCGGCGGACCATCTTGTCCCGCACCCCGGCAGCGACGTCCTCGAGGTCGAACCGACCGGCTGCGTCCGCGAGTCCTGCGTGGAGCACCACCTGGTAGAGCACGTCACCGAGCTCCTCGCGCAGGTCGGAGTCGTCCCCGGAGTCGATCGCGTCCACCAGCTCGTAGGACTCCTCCACGGCGTAGCGGGCGAGCGAGGCGTGCGTCTGTGCTCGGTTCCAGACGCAACCACCCTCGGGCGCGAGCAGGCGGTCGACGACTTCGACGAGGTCCGTGACGGCGGTCATCGCGCCATGCTCGCACGCAGGCTCCTCCGGTAGGCTGGCCAACGGTGTGTCGGGAAGTCTGGTCGACGGCCCTCCTCCCCTACCCACTCACCGGAGATCCATGTCGGCACTCGTCCGCTCCCCCCGTTTCAGCGCCATCGCGCTCCTCACCGCCGCCGTGCTCGGCCTGCTCGTGGCGAACTCGCCGATCGGCCCCGGCCTCGAACGACTCCTCGACGCGCACTCGCCCTGGGGTGCTGTCGGCCTCGACCTCTCCGTCTCGCACTGGATCAGCGACGGGCTGCTCGCCGTGTTCTTCCTGCTCGTGGCGATCGAGCTGAAGCAGGAGCTCCTGGACGGCGAGCTGTCGAACCCGAAGACCGCGGTCATCCCCGCGATCGCGGCGGTCGGAGGCGTGGTCGTCCCGGCGGGCATCTACCTGGCCGTCACGACGGGCACGGCGTACCAGCACGGGTGGCCGATCCCCACGGCGACGGACATCGCGTTCGCACTCGGCGTCCTCGCGATGTTCGGTCGAGGGCTGCCGTCGACGCTCCGGGTGTTCCTGCTCGCGCTGGCGGTGCTCGACGACCTCATCGCGATCGTCATCATCGCGGTCGTCTTCGCGCACGGCACCGACTTCCTCGCCCTCGGGGGCGCGGTCGTCGCACTCGCCGTATTCGCCGTGCTCGGCCGACTGCTGCGGCCGGGTCGTACGGGTCAGCTGTGGATCATCGCGGCGATGGTCCTGGTCGGCCTCGTGACGTGGTGGCTCGTGCACCACTCGGGTGTGCACGCGACCATTGCCGGCGTCGCGCTCGGTCTGGTCCTGCCGCGTCGCCCCGGGCACACGGTGTACGACCGGGTCGAGCCGTGGTCGAACGGCATCGTCCTGCCCCTGTTCGCGTTCGCGTCCGCAGCCGTCGTGATCCCGAGCGTCGGCCTCGGCGAGCTCTCCCCCACGTTCTGGGCCGTCGTCCTCGCGCTCCCGGTCGGCAAGGTGATCGGCATCACCCTGTTCGGTGCGGTCGCGACGCGCATCTTCCGCGCGCCGGGGCGCTCGACGCTCTCGTTCTGGTCGATCGTCACGGTGGGCGTGCTCGGCGGGATCGGCTTCACGGTCTCGCTGCTCATGAACGAGCTGGCGTTCGCCCGCAACGAGGAGATCCTCGACGAGGGCGTCCTCGCCGTGCTCGTCGGCTCCGGTCTCGCGATCCTCGCGTCCGCGGTCGTGGTCAGCCTGCGCGCCCGCCGCTACCGCGCGCGCCGCGAGCTGTCCGACGTCGAGGCCACTGAGTAGGTCGACGCCCCGACGACAGCGGCGCTGTCCCACGGCAGCGCTGCCCACCTGCCCCGGGAAAGCCGGGAGGGACGGTGCCAGCTGGCACCGTCCCTCCCGTCCGTCCCGGGCCGTGTCTCAGGAGGCGGTCGTCTCCGCCGGAGCCTTCGACGCGCCGTAGACGGCCGTGAGGATGCTCTCCACCCACTGGATGAGCCCGTCGTCGGGCAGCGTCTCGCCGTGCGGCTTCGGCAGCGGGATGCTCGCGGCGTCCTGCTGCGGGAACCAGCGCGCGCCCGGGAACATCCGCTTGAGCCGGATCTGCGCCGAGTCGGCGAGCTCCTTGCCGGCGACACGCAGGTTGGACCCCATCACGACCACGTCGGACAGGCCGACCTGCTGGGCCATGCGGCGGAGACGCGACACCTCGACCAGGGTGAGCACTGCCTGCGGCGGCTGCCCGTAGCGGTCGGTGAGCTCGTCGAGCACCATGTCGATGGCCTCGACCTGCGCCGCTGGGGCCGACGCCGCCGAGAGCTTCTGGTAGGCCTCGAGCCGGAGCCGCTCGGACTCGACGTAGTCCTCGGGGATGTGCGCGTCCACGGGGATCTCGAGTCGGAGCTCGGTCTGCCCCTCGGCGACGTCACCGCGGAACTGCGACACCGCCTCACCGATCATGCGCAGGTACAGGTCGAAGCCGACGCCCGCGATGTGTCCGGACTGCTCGCCGCCGAGCAGGTTGCCCGCACCGCGGATCTCGAGGTCCTTCATCGCGACCTGCATGCCGGCGCCCAGCTCGTTGTTCGCAGCGATGGTCTCGAGGCGGTCCTGGGCGGTCTCGGAGAGCGGCTTGTCCGCGTCGTACAGGAAGTACGCGTACCCGCGCTCGCGACCACGACCGACACGACCGCGCAGCTGGTGGAGCTGCGACAGGCCGTACTTGTCGGCCTTGTCGATGATGAGCGTGTTCGCGTTCGCGATGTCGAGACCCGTCTCGACGATGGTGGTCGAGACGAGGACGTCGAACTTCCGCTCCCAGAAGTCGACCATCACCTGCTCCAGGGTGCCCTCGGACATCTGCCCGTGGGCGACCTGGATCCGGGCCTCGGGCACGATCTCGGCCAGGTGCGAGGCAACGGACTGGATGTCCTTGACGCGGTTGTGGACGTAGAAGACCTGGCCCTCGCGCAGCAGCTCGCGCCGGATCGCCGCAGCGACCTGGAGATCGGACTGCGGCCCGACGAAGGTGAGGATCGGGTGGCGGTCCTCCGGCGGGGTCGCGAGCGTCGACATCTCGCGGATGCCCGTCACCGCCATCTCGAGCGAGCGCGGGATCGGTGTCGCCGACATAGCGAGGACGTCGACGTTCGTCTTGAGCTTCTTCAGCTGGTCCTTGTGCTCGACGCCGAACCGCTGCTCCTCGTCGATGATGACGAGGCCGACGTCCTTGAACTGGATGCTCTGCGACAGGATCCGGTGCGTGCCGATCACGATGTCGACCGTCCCGTCGGCGAGACCGGCGATCGTCTCCTTCGACTCCTTCTCGGTCTGGAAGCGGCTGAGGGCGCGCAGGTGCACCGGGAAGCCCGCGAAGCGCTCCTGGAACGTCTCCATGTGCTGGCGGACGAGCAGCGTCGTCGGCACGAGGACGGCGACCTGCTTGCCGTCCTGCACGGCCTTGAACGCCGCGCGGATCGCGACCTCGGTCTTGCCGTAGCCGACGTCGCCGGACAGCAGCCGGTCCATCGGGATCGGGCTCTCCATGTCCCGCTTGATCTCGTCGATGGTGGTGAGCTGGTCGGCGGTCTCGGCGAACGGGAACGCCTCTTCGAGCTCGCGCTGCCACGGGGTGTCCGGGCCGAACGCGTGGCCCTTGGACGCCATGCGCGCCGAGTAGAGCTTCACGAGGTCGACAGCGATGTCGCGGACGGCCTTCCGCGCCTTCGACTTCGCGGCCGACCAGTCCGACCCGCCCATCTTCGACAGCGTCGGGTTCTCGCCGCCGACGTAGCGGGACAGCTGGTCGAGCTGGTCGGTCGGCACGAAGAGCTTGTCGCCGGGGTAGTTCCGCTTCGACGGGGCGTACTCGAGCACGAGGTACTCACGCTGCGTCTTCACCGCGTTGCGGCCGCCGGAACTGACCTCGCGCGAGACGAGTTCGACGAACTTCCCGATGCCGTGCGTGTTGTGCACGACGACGTCGCCCGGCTTGAGCTGCAGCGGGTCGACGACGTTCTTGCGGCGGGCCGCGAGCTTCTTGACGGTGCGGGCGCCCTGCTGGACGCTGCGGCCGTAGAACTCGGCCTCGCTCAGGACGGCGATGCGTGGGTCAGGGGTGGCGAACCCGGCCTCGACCGTGGCGGTCGTGACGATCGCGACGCCCGGCTCCGGCGGTGCGGTGAGGTCCTCGGCACGCGCAGCCACCCCGGCGTCGGCGAGGACCTGGACGGCGCGCTCGACCAGTCCCTTGCCCTGTGCGGTGACGACCACGGCCCAACCGTCGTCCACCAGCTGCTGCACGTGCGCCACGGCACCGTCGGCGCTGCCGGCGAAGCTCGGGATCGACTCGGCGCGCACGCGGATGTACTCGCCCGCTTCGGCTGCTGCCTCGGCGTCGGTCAGGACCCGGTCGCGGTCGCCCTCGTCCAGCCCGGAGTCGAACGGTGTGACCGTCCACCACGTGCGCTGCCCACGACCGTTCTTCAGCTGCTGCACGGTGAGGAAGTTGCCGGCGTCGAGGTCGATCGGCGCCTGCGCCCCCGCGACGGCGGCACTCCACGCGGCCTGCAGGAACTCGGTGTTCGTCTCGGCCAGGCTGTGCGCGCGACCGCTCACCCGCTCGGGCGAGAGGACCGCGACCGTCGCGGCCTCGGGCAGGTAGGTCGTGATCGGCACGAGGTCCTGGACGAGCGCCGGTGCGAGGGACTCCATGCCCTCGACCGGGATGCCCTCGGCGATCTTCGCCAGCATCTGCGACAGGTTCGGGAACTCGTGGAGCATCTCGCGCGCCCGCTGCCGGACGTCGTCGCTGAGCAGCAGCTCGCGCGACGCCGTGAGCTCGACGGCACCGAGGTCGTCGTCGGTGGTGCGCTGGTCGGCGACCGAGAAGGCCTTGATCGCCTCGATCTCGTCGCCGAAGAAGTCGACGCGGACCGGGTGGTCGGCACCGGGCGGGAAGACGTCGAGGATGCCACCGCGCACCGCGAACTCGCCGCGGCGGGTGACGAGGTCGACACGCGCGTACGCGAGGTCCACGAGCTGCGAGGCGATCTGCGCGAGGTCGTTGCCGCGTGAACCGGTGCGGAGCGCGACCGGCGCGAGCGAGGTCAGGTTGCCCGCGATCGGCTGGAGCGCCGCGCGGACGCTGGCGACGACGACGACCGTGCGGCGGTCGGCCGGGTCGGCGTCCTGCCACGCGGCGAGCTTCCGGAGCGTGGCGATGCGGGTGCCGACGGTCTGCGCGCTCGGGCTGAGGCGCTCGTGCGGCAGGGTCTCCCACGCGGGGAACTCGAGGACCTCGGCGTCGGGGAGGGTGCACGTGAAGGCCCCGCGGACGGCCTCGGCCTCACGCCCGGTGGCGGTCACGACGAACAGGCACTGCGGGCCGTTCCGCTCGGCGAGCAGTGCGCCGAGCAGCGGGACGCGCAGGCCGTCGACGACCGAGAAGTCCGCGTCACGCCCGGCGGCGCGCAGGACACGATCGAACGCGGAGGCGCGCGAGAGCGCAGGGATGATGCCCGAGATCGTCACTCAGACGATGGTACCGGCGGCCTCCGACACGCGGTCCGACGTGCGCGAGCGGCGAACAGGTGTCAGCTCCGGTGCCGGCGTGCGCGGCCGCCGAGGAGGACCCCGCCGGCGACGAGGACCGCAGCAGCCAGCAGCACGGGGACGATCGGGCCGGTACCGGTCCAGGCGAGCGGTCCCGCCCGTCGCGTGGCGGGATCCGCGTCCACTCCGTCAGCGGCAGCGCCGGTCCGCTCGGTCGACGTCGGCTCGCTGGAGTCCGGGTCGGTCACGGGCGCCTCGGCCACCGGACGGCCGGGAGGCTCGGTGCCGGTCCCCGGCGCGCCCGCCGGTCCCGACGGGGTCGCCTCGGGGCCGGGGGCCGTCGTCGGTGCGGTCGTCGGTGCGGTCGTCGGTGCGGTCGTCGGTGCGGTCGTGGGCACGGCGGTCGCCGACGGGGACGGGTCGGCGGTCGGGGTCGGATCACCCGTCGGCGTCGGGGCGCTGGACGGCTCGGACGTCGGAGCGCTCGACGGCTCCGCCGAGGTCGGCACCGGGCTGGGGACGACCACCGCGCGCCCGGACGACACTGCCGTGACGACCCGCTGCCGGTTGTAGTCCGCCACGACGAGGCTGCGGTCCGGACCGACGGACACCGCCGTCGGGTTCACCAGCGGCGAGCCGTCCGGGGCGCTCGAGAACGCCTGCGTCCACGTGCCGCCGGTCCGCGCCCAGACCGCACCGCGCCCGTTGTCCACCACGAAGACGTCACCGTCGTCGACGGCGACGCCCCGTGGCCGGGTCTGCGCGTCACCCGGGAACCCGAGAGCGGTCACCGTGCCGGTCGCGCGGTCGAGCTGCCAGACCTCGTCGACCCCCGCGTCGGACACGGTGAGCGTCCCGCCGTCACCGGACGAGGCGACACCGCTCGGGTCCGTCCAGGGGCCGGCCACGGCTGCCCAGGTCCCGCTCCCGAGCTCGGTCGTGAAGAGCGCGCCACTGCCCGGCACCGCGGCGTAGACGGTTGAGCCGACGACGGCCAGCTCGGAGACCGCGCGCCGGTCGGGCGGAGCGGTCCGCGACAGCACGTCGCCGTCCGCGCCGAGGACCGTGAAGGAGCGGCGTCCGGCCTCGGCCACGAGGATGCGGCCGTCGGCGGTGGTGGTCACCGCCGACGGGTTCCACATGTCGCGGGGGCCGGTACCGAAGGGAGCGACCACGCTCCAGGCACCGTCCGACGCGCGCCGCAGCAGCCCGTTCGCGGAGAAGTCGGCCACGAGGAGCCTGCCGTCGGACTCGTGGTGCACGTCGTTCGGTGCGCCGAAGGACGACGCGACCGGGGGTGCGGAGGACTCGGCGGACGTCGGGGTCCAGGTCTCGGTCGCAGCGACGGCACCGTCCTGCGTGAGGACCGAGCCGAGGCCCACGGCGATCACCGCGATCGCCGCCGGGACGACGGCCACCACCGTCCGGAGTCCGTGCGCCCGTCGTGCCCGGTGTGCTGCTCGTCCCACGGTCGTTCCCCTCGTCGTCGGGGATCGCCACCCCGTGGGCGAACGTACCGATCGTCGGGGTACGTGAGAGTCCCCCAGTTCGGGGACCACGCGCGTACCGGACAGCAACGTGGCGGCGACGAGCCGCGCCTCCAGGACGGGCGAGGGGACGTCGGACGCGACGCGACGCGAGGCGTCAGGAGGGGGCGTGCACGCGCTGCTGCGCGGCGAGGAGTCCGAGGTCGGCGATCGCCTCGACGGCGTCGGCGCCGTCGGCGAGCAGGTTCGGCAGGGTCTTCTTCTCGGTCGCCGAGAAGTCACGGAGGACGTAGTCGGCGGGGTCCTGGCGCCCCGGGGGTCGGCCGATGCCGATCCGCACCCGGGTGAACTCGTTCGTCCCGGTCGCCTTGATGATGTCGCGCAGGCCGTTGTGGCCGCCGTGTCCACCACTGCCCTTGAGACGGACCGTGTCGAACGGCAGGTCGAGCTCGTCGTGGACCACGATGAGCTCGGCGGGGGTGGCGCTGTAGAACCCGAGGACCGACGAGACCGGGCCACCCGACGTGTTCATGAACGACCCCGGCTTCGCCAGGACGAGCTTGGGCCCACCGGGGACCAGGCGCCCCTCGGCGACCTGGTTCGGCGTCTTGTGCTTCTTGAACGTCGCGCCCATGCGGGCCGCGAGTTCGTCGAGGACCATCTGGCCGACGTTGTGACGGTTGCCCGCGTAGCCGGGCCCGGGGTTCCCGAGCCCGACCACGACGAGGGTCGATCCTGTCATCAGCGTCGGCCAGACGTTCCGCGGAGGAGTGTTACTCGGAGTCGGCCGGGGCGGAGCCGCCCTCGGCACCGGCCTCGGCGCCCGCTTCGGCAGCGGCCTCGTCGGCAGCGTCGTCCTCAGCGGTGCCACGCGGGGTGACGATCTGGACGACGAGCGCCTCGGCGTCGGTCTCGAGCTCGGCACCGGCCGGCAGCTGGAGCTGCGAGGCCAGGACCTGCGCGCCGTCCTCGAGGCCCTCGACGTCCACGGTCACGTGCTCCGGGATGTCGGTCGCCTCGACGAGGAGCGAGACCGAAGCGAGGTCCTGCACGTGGATGGTGCCGGCGAAGGACTCGCCCTCGACGACGACGGGGACGTCGACGGTGACCTTCTCGCCGCGGCGGACGACGACGAGGTCGACGTGCTCGATGATCTGGCGCACGGGGTCGCGCTGGACGTCCTTGACGAGGGCGAGCTGCGCCGCACCCTCGATGTCGAGGTCGACGACCGCGTTGGCGGTACGGACGAGCAGCATCGTCTCGTGGCCCGGCAGGGTGATGTGCTGCGGCTCGGCGCCGTGACCGTAGACGACCGCGGGGATCTTGTCGGCGGCGCGGAGCTTGCGCGCAGCGCCCTTGCCGAACTTGGTGCGGGTCTCCGCTGCGAGCTTGGTGTAGTCGGCCATGGTGCCTCCTGGTGTCGGGGTCGACGCCGGGGTGCCGGCATCGGGGGGTCTGTGGTGTTGCAACTCGAACGCGTGCACGCGTGAGGAACGCTCCCAGGACTGGGCCGGGTCTCCCTACCGCGTCGATCACGGCCGCGCGGTGCGCGGCCCTCGCCGAAGTCGGTTTGCGAGTCTAGCAGGGGCTGCCGGGCGTGTCGCGCCGGGAAGCGTCCACAGCCGGACGGGAGGCGCGTGGCGACACCGCCACGTGCCTCCCGTCCGGCTTCCCCTGCGGTCGCGGGCCGGTCCTTCCCGGGGCTGAGGGTTCGTCGAAGCCCGCAGGCAGGGCGCGTCGCTAGCGTCGTGTCGTGCAGACGAACGAATCCCAGGCCGGATCGGCTGCGACTGCCGACGACCGATGGGCCGCGGCAGGGCGCGCAGCCGAAGCGCTGGCGAGCGGGCCGAGGCCGGTGCACGGGCCGTCGATCCAGGCCGCCATCGTCGCCTCCGCGACCCTCATGGCCGGCATCGGCGTGCTGCTCGCGGTCCTCGGCGATACCGACTGGCACGTGGTCGTCGCGGCCCTCGGCTGGGTCGTGGCGGTCGGCGCGTGGTTGCACGCGCGACGGCACGGGCGACTCGAGCCGTTCATCCCGCACCGGTCTCCGGTCTCGCTCCTCGCGCCGACCGATCGTCGGGACCTCCGCCGACAGCTCCGCGGTGTGGACGCACCGACCCCGCGATCGGTCGAGATGGTCGACGCGATCGTCCGGTGGCAGCGACGGACGTCGGCGGCGACCCTGCCCAGCCTCATCGGGTTGGCACTCGTGCTGCTCGGGAACCCGAGGCCGCTCGTCCCCGTCCTCGTCCTGGCGACCAGCGTTCTGTTGGTCGTCCTCATGGCACTGGAGCGTCGGCGGTGGGCGCGCGTGCAGCGCCTCGTCGCAGCGGTGCGCTCCGAGCAACCGGCCCAGACCTGAGAGCCGGCGGCGTTCAGCGACCGACGTCTCGGCGGTGGCGCTGCGCGGCACGGAGCAGGTCGCGGGCGCGGTCGCTTGCCGTCTCGGCCTCGTCCCGCGCGCGTTCGGCCCGCTCGACGTCGGCCGTCGCTGCAGCGAGCTGCCGTTCGAGATCGGCGCGGCGGTCCTCTGCGGCCTCGAGCTCCTGCTCCGCGGCGTCGAGGGCCGCGTCGGCATCGCGGGACTCCGTCCGCGCTGCGGCCTCGGCTTCGCGCGCGGCGCGGCGCTCCGCAGCGGGATCGACCTGTGGCTCGGGATCGGGCGCCGGAGCCGGCTCCGGAGGTGCCGTTCGGGAGGCACGGCTCCCCTTCCGGGAGCGGCGCGCGCTGGTGATCGGGATCGGTTCCGCGTCCGACCCCGACCAGGCGTCGGGCACCGCGCCCGGGTCGGCGAGCGCGCCGTCCAGGTCGACGGCCTCGAAGCCGGCGCTCTCGAGCGGTCGGACGAGCAGCCCCGAGCGGACGGCGGCGCCCGCGTGCTCGTCGGCCATCGCCGCCTCGATCGTGGCGCGGACCTGCTCGAGCACCGCCGGCGTCACCGGGTGCCCGGCATCGGACGCGAGGTCGGCACCGGCCTGCGCCAGCGCAGCGACGACCTCGGACCGTCGCTGTCGGAGCTGCCGGATGGCCGCGGGGTCGGCGTCCGACTGGGCCTGCCGGATCGACGGTCCGAGAGCCGCCGCCTCGTCCAGGGCGCCCTCGTGTGCGAGCAGGTCGACCACCCACGCTGCGGGCGGGGGCTTCCGCAGTCCGCCGATCCGGGTCGCGAGCGCCCTGTCGTCCTTCCGCACCGAGCGCTGCCGAGCGGTGCGCTCCCGGACGAAGTCCGCGGGCGCGACGAGCAGCAGCTCCCTGGCCACGTCCGTGAACTCCACGCCCCCAGCATGCCCGCCGGCCGTCCGACTCGGTCCACGATGGAGCAGACGACGTCGGGTGGACCGAGCGCACCCGACATCGTCTGCTCCATCAATGCGGTGCTCGCGCGGCGGACCTCGCGGAACGGGGCGGAGCGGACCTCGCGGGGCGGAGCGGCGCGGCCCTCCGCCGGCGCTCCACGCGGGACTACCAGTCGTGGACGGTGCCGTCGGCCAGGCGGTTGAACGGCAGGTACGCCTGCTCGTACGGGTACTTCCCCGCCTCGTCGACGTCGAGCGTCACCCCGAGGCCCGGTTCGTCGCCCGGGTGCAGGTAGCCGTCCGTGAAGGTGAACGTCTGGTGGAACACCTGGTTCGTCCTCGGCCCGTGCTGCATGTACTCCTGGATGCCGAAGTTGTGGATCGCCACACCGAGGTGCATCTGCGCTGCGAGCCCCACCGGAGAGATGTCCGTCGGCCCGTGGAACCCGGACTTGACCTGGTACATCGCCGCGTAGTCCATCGTCTTCCGCAGCGGGGTGACGCCTCCCATGTGGGTCACGGCGCCGCGGACGTAGTCGATGAGCTGGTCGCGGATGATGTCCTTGAAGTCCCAGATCGTGTTGAACACCTCGCCGATCGCCAGCGGCGTCGTGGTGTGCTGGCGGACGAGCTTGAGCGCCTCCTGGTTCTCGGCGGGGGTGCAGTCCTCGAGCCAGAACAGGTCGTACGGCTCCAGGGACTTGCCGAGCTTCGCGGCCTGCAGCGGCGTCATCCGGTGGTGGCCGTCGTGCAGCAGCGGCAGCTCGGGGCCGAACTCGTTGCGGACGGCCTCGAAGACGGTCGGCACGTGGCGCAGGTACGCGCGGGTGTCCCAGTCCTCCATCGCCGGGTACGCCCCGCGCTGCGCGGGCTCGAAGTCGTAGCGGACGCCGGCGTTGCCCTCGGTGGTCTTGTTCGAGGCGATGCCGTAGATGCTCTCGAGCCCGGGCACCCCGGTCTGCACGCGGATGGAGCGGTAGCCCTCCGCCTGGTGCTCGCGGATCGAGTCGAACAGCTCGGGCAGCTCCTTGCCCGACGCGTGCCCGTACGCCATGAGCCCGGTCCGTGACGCGCCACCGAGCAGTTGGTAGAGCGGCATCCCGGCGACCTTGGCCTTGACGTCCCAGAGCGCCATGTCCACGGCGGCGATCGCCGCCATGGTCACCGGGCCCCGACGCCAGTACGACGACCGGTAGAGGAACTGCCAGGCGTCCTCGATGCGGCTGGCGTCACGGCCCGCGAGCAGCGGCACGACGTGCTCGGACAGGTACGCGGCCACGGCGAGCTCGCGGCCGTTCAGGGTCGCGTCGCCGAGGCCCGTGACACCGTCGACGGTGGTGATCCGCAGCGTGACGAAGTTCCGGTCCGGGCTCGTGACGATCACCTCGGCCCGGTCGATCAGCTGCCCGCGGTCCGTCGAGGCCCAGGTGTCCGGGCGGCCGGCGGTCGGATCCGTCGCCGCGCCCTCGTCGCCTGCTCCGGGGACGGGCGCGGCCGGGTTCGTGGTGCCGGTGTCGGTCATGCGTGGACTCCTTCGTCGACGGTGCCGCGCGCAGGTGCCGCGGCGGTGCGGATGCGGTCGGCCGCCGCGGTGACGGCGGCGACCACGGTGGGGGTGTCGAGATCGGGCGCGATCACGGCGAGGACGTCGTGCACGTCCGAGTCTGGCCCGGGCGCGCCGGCGTCGGTCACGAGGTCGGGCTGCGTCGTGCAGTGCAGCCACCAGGAGGCCAGGAGGGTGGCGGCTCCCGGACCGACGCCCGCGTCCGGATCGCGGTCGAACCGGCGGCGCAGCACGTCGACGACGCGGACGGGCAGCTTCTGCGAGCCCCCGGACGCGATCTGGCGCAGGGTGTGCCGGATGCGCGGGTTGCCGAACCGCTCGAGCAGCGCGGCCCGGGCAGCGGCGACCTCGTCGTCCGGCAGGGGGAGCTCCGCGGCTGCCTCGTCCCAGAGCGCGTCGACGGCGGCGCGGCACACGGGGTCGACCACCGCGGACGCGACGGTCTCGTACCCCCGCAGCAGTCCGAGGTACGCCAGGAGCGAGTGCGCACCGTTGAGGAGCCAGAGCTTCCGCTGCTCGTACGGCGTGACGTCGGCGACCAGCCGGACGCCCGCGGTCTCCCACGCGGGGCGGTCGATGCCGTCGAAGGCGTCCTCGAGCACCCACTCGACGAACGGCTCGGTGACCACCGGCACCCGGTCGCCGTCGAGCGCCCCGGGCAGCTCCGCCAGCCGCGTGACGTCGTCGGCCGTCGTCGCGGGGGTGATCCGGTCGACCATCGACGAGGGGAACGTGACGTGCTCGTCGATCCACGCAGACAGCGCGGGGTCGGACGCGGCGGACAGCACGGCGTCACGGAGCACGTCGCCGTTGTGCGTCAGGTTGTCGAGCGACACCAGGGCGATCCGCCCTCCGTCGGCGGCCCGGCGGGCGGCGAGCCCGTCGACCAGCCGGGCCGGCACGTCGGAGTCGGCGCGGTAGCCGGCCTCGGTGACCGTCAGCGTCACGATGGTCGTGTCCGGTGACGCGACCAGGTGCCTCCAGGCCGTCTCGTCGCTGCCCGGGTGGGCCGCCACGATCGTGTCGACCACCTCGGCGGTGTCGCCGTCGACCGCGCGGGTCACGAGCGTGTACCGGCAGTCCTGCGCGGCGAGCGCCTCCGCCGCGGCCGGTGACCGACCGGTGAAGGCGGTGATGCCCCACGGCTCGCCACCGGTGTGCTGGAGGTACCAGGCGAGGTGGGCGCGCGCGAACGCACCGATCCCGAGGTGCACGATGCCCGGACGACGGCTCATGCCGCCACCGGGACGAGCGAGCGCAGGTACGCCAGGTTGTCGGCGGTGCGCTCGGCGAGCGGCAGGTCGGTCGAGAAGTCCTCGATGGTGACCCAGCCGTCGTAGCCGTGCTGGCGCAGGGCGTCGAGGTACTCGGACACCGAGGCCTGGCCGTCACGGAGGGGCGCCCACTCGTTCCGCCAGATCCGGCTGCCGTCGGCGCGCGTCTCGCCGGTGTCGACCCAGCGGGCGTTCTTGACGTGGGCGTGCGCGAGGTACGGCCCGAGGAGCTCGAACGCGGCGAGGTGGTCCTCCTGCCCCTCGATCACGAGGTTGCCGAGGTCGTGGATCACGCCGACGTGCTCGGGGTCGAGGCCGTCGACGAGCCGGAGCGCCGCGGACGCGGACGGCGTGATCGTCATGTGGTGCAGCTCGACGAGCGCCTTGACGCCGAGGTCGGCCGCGCGCGCCGCCGCCCACTCGAGGTCGGCGCGCGTGCGGTCGAAGAGCTCGCCGTAGGTGGCGCGGGTGCGCTCCCGCTCGCGCTGGTACCAGGGCATGGTCACACGCACCTGACGTGCGCCGAGTTCGCTCGTCACCCGGAGCATCGTCTCGACGCCCTCGTGGTCGGACACCGGCTGGTACCCGCCGATGCCCGAGTACTCCAGGCCCGCGGCGTCGGTGGTGCGGGCGATCTCGCCGACCCGGTCCTCGATGCCGGTGTACTGCCACGTCGAGCGGTTGCCGGCCCAGAAGCCGGACGAGCCGTCCTCGGTGCGGTCGTCGACGACGCGCCACTCGATGCCGTCCCAGCCCTGCGCCGCCAGGGTCGTCGCGGCCTCGGACGGGGTCCAGTCGGGGGTGGAGGCGGTGAACACGGAGAACTTCATCGGGCGACTCCCTCTGCGGTGGCGGTGGACCGGGTGCCGACGACCGGCACCACGTCGTCGTACTCGCCCTCGATGACGTCGTCGATCCGGACGGGCTGCCCGAGCGTCGCGCTGACGTACAGGCCGCGGACGGTGGCGAGCGACACCAGGGCGTCGTCGACCGTCACGCCCGGGTCGCGGCCCTGGCGGATCGCGGCGACGATGTCGGTGTACTGGCGCGCGTGCCCAGCGGCGAAGTGGTCGGGCTCGGCCGGGCCGCCGACGACGTGCTCGGGCGGCACGACCTCGTCCTTCTGGTCGACGGCGTCGGCGACCGCGGTGGCGTTCGCGGTGGTCGACGCCGACTCGAGCGTCGCGGTGTCCGGCGCGACGTGGAAGTACGCGAGCCGGTCGTCGTCGACGATCGCCGAGCCGTGCGTGCCGTAGACCGCGTAGCGCGCCGACAGCCCGGGGTACGCGGCCGTCGTGCAGTGGATCACGCCGAGCGCCCCGCCGCGGAACCGGACGGTCGCGACCGCGGTGTCCTCGACCTCGATGCGGTCGTGGGCGAGGAGCCCGACCTGCGCCGAGATCTCCTCGGGACGACCGAGCGCCCAGACGAGCAGGTCGACGGTGTGCACACCCTGGTTCATCACCGCACCGCCGCCGTCGAGCACCCAGGTGCCGCGCCAGTCCCCGGAGTCGTAGTAGCCCTGCGAGCGGTACCAGGCGACGCTCGCGACGCCCGAGGTCACCGTGCCGAAGTCCCCGCCGTGCGCGGCTCCGGCGACGGCCACCGAGGCCGGGTCGAAGCGGTGCTGGCTGATGACGCTCGTGACGAGCCCGCGTTCGCGTCCGGCGGCGGCGAGCGCCGCGATCGACCGTGCTCGCGGCATCGTCGTGTCGAGTGGCTTCTCGATGACGACGTGCTTGCCCGCGACGAGCGCCGCCTCGGCCAGCTGCACGTGCATGCCGGAGGGCGAGCAGATCGCGACGACGTCGACGTCGGTGGCGGCGATCGCCTGCTCGATGGTCTCGGTGGTGATCGGTCGCGCGACGCCCATCGCCTCGACCTCGTCGGCCGCGCTCGCGGCGGCTGCGGGGACGGCGTCGACGAGCGCGACGACGTCGAGGTCGTCGTGCTGCACGGCGACGCGGGCGTGGTGGCGTCCGATGACGCCGGCGCCGACGACTGCCAGCTTCAGTGGGGTGGTCATCGCAGGGTGACTCCGATCTGGTCGGTGAGGGAACGGAAGGCGCGGCCGGCGCGGCCGAAGGCGGCGGGCCCGGAGAACCCGCCCAGGCTGTTGACGTCGGCCAGGTGCGGTTCGAGCGAGGCGTACCCGGCGTACCCGGCGTCGCGGAGGGCGGTGAGCGTCTCCAGCAGTTCGCCGTCGCCCTCCCCCGCCGGGACGACGGACGAGTCCGCGGCGAGGGCGTCCTTGACCTGCAGGTAGTCGACGTACGGGGCGAGCTGCGCCCACCCGTCGCTGAACGGCCGGACGCCGCACTGGACGTAGTTGGCGTTGTCCCACGCCAGCCGCAGCGAGGACGAGCCGACCGACTCGACGATGTCGAGCACACGGGAGGGGACGTCGCCGTAGATGTCCTTCTCGTTCTCGTGCAGCAGCGTCACCCCCTCGCGCTCGGCGAGGTCGGCGAGCGCGCGCATCCGGACGAGCACGTCGTCGCGGACCTCGTCCGGCGAGCGGCCGTCGGCGTAGAACGAGAAGATCCGGATGTTCGTGGTGCCGAGGGCGTGCGCGGCCGCGACTGCACGGCCGAGCCGCTCGACCTCGTGCTCGACGGGCTGGTCGACGACGACCTTCCCGATCGGCGAGGCGATCGCGGAGACGGTCTGCCCGCGTTCCTCGAGCAGGCGGTGGAGAGCGGCGAGCTGGTCGTCGTCGAGCTCGACGACGTTGGTCCCCCAGGCGCTCCGGACCTCGATCGCGGAGGCGCCGAGCGCCTGCAGCACGGCGACCTGGACCGCCGGGTCGGCGTCGATCTCGTCCCCGAAGCCGGAGAGCTCCCACGTTGGCTGGGTCATTGCGTTCCTTCCTGTGTCGGACGGGAGGCGCGTGGCGGGGCCACGACGTGCCTCCCGTCCGTCGTCTGGTTGCGTTGGCTACTTGACGGAACCGGCGGTCAGCCCGCCGACCAGGTAGCGCTGGAAGATGAGGTAGAGCGCGACGACCGGCACCGCGCAGACGATCGAGGCGGCCATCATCTGGCCGTAGATCGGCACGGCGCCGCCCTCCTGCGTCGTGCCGAGCACCTGCAGCACCACGGCGACGGTGCGCGTGTTCGGGGTCGTCATGATCGTGCTGAACAGGACGTCGTTCCAGCCGAGCAGGAACGCGAAGATCGCCGAGACGACGATGCCGGGCCACGACAGCGGGAGGACGACGCTCCGCAGGATGCGTCCACTCGACGCGCCGTCGATGCGGGCGGCCTCCTCGAGCTCCTTCGGCAGACCTCGCAGGTACGTGACCATGACCCAGGTCGAGAACGGCAGGGCGAACGTCAGGTAGGTGACGAAGAGGCCCCAGCGGGTCCCGATGATCTGCACGCCCGTCGCGCTGGCGATGTTCGAGAACACGACGAACACGGGCAGGAGCAGGAGCGTGCCGGGGATCGACTGCAGGGCGAGGAGCCCGCGGAGGATCGTCAGGCGGCCGAGGAACCGGAACCGGACGAGCACGTAGGCGGTGGAGACGGCGAGCGCGGCGCTCGCGACCGCGACCGCACCGGCCGTGAGGAGCGAGTTCACCAGGCCCTGACCGAGTGCGACGGTGTCCCAGATCGCGACGTAGTTCGACAGGGTGAACTCGGACGGGAAGTACTCGCCGCGGGCGACCGCGACGTCGGAGTTCACGGAGCCGAACAGGATGTAGAGCACCGGGGCGGCGATGAAGGCGATGAGCACGGCGATCACGACGACGAGCAGCCAGCGCGGCAGGAGCCGGGTGACGTCGGTGTCGTAGGGCCGCTTCGGCCGCTTCCCGCTGCCGGCGGTGATGCTCTCGGTGAGCGTCGACGTCGGACGGGTGCGGGTCTGGGTGAAGGCGCTCATGCGCGGGCTCCCTCGATGTCGGCGGCGGCGGGGGCGGCCAGGGCCGCGGTGTCGAGCGTCGCCCGGTCCGCGCGGCGTTGCTTGCGGGTGGGTCCGGCGTCGTCACCGGTGTCGAGCTTGACCGCTCGCAGGTAGACGAACAGCGGGACGGCGACGATCACGAGCGAGCAGATCGCCATGGCCGCGGACAGGCCGAACCGGAACGACTGGAAGCTCGCGATGTACGTCAGGACGGGCATCACCTCGACGCTCGAGGGCAGCGGGATCCCGAAGAGCACGAACGGCAACGTGAAGTTGTTGATGTTGTGCAGGATCGAGATGATCACCGCGAGCGAGAGCGGGCCGCGGAGGTACGGGAAGACGATGTACCGGAGCTTCGCCCACCACGTCACGCCGTCGAGCGCCGCGGCCTCGTGCACCTCGTTGTCGACCGCCTGCAGTCCGGCGAGGGACAGCAGGTAGACGAACGGCCAGCTCGTCCAGATCATCACGCCGGCGAGCGCCCAGTAGGACGCCGAGCCGTTGAGCCAGAGGACGTCCGCGCCGAAGACGGTGTTCACGACCCCCTGCGGCTGGAGCATCGTGCGGAAGAACGTGCCCACGACGAAGGCGGGCAGCACGTACGGGATGAGGTAGATCGACCGGACGAGTCCGCGCCCCGGGAAGCGGTTCTGCGTCGAGATCGCCGCGGCGACGCCGATCGGCACGGTGACGGCGGTCACGAGGACCGACAGGGACACCGAGATCCAGATCGAGTGGAGCAGTGGCGAGTCCGTGAAGGCCTCGACGAAGTTCGTCAGGCCGACGAACGGGGCGCTGAACCACTGGCGGAGCGTGTACTGGTCGAGGTCGAGCATCGCGATGTACACGCCGACGAGCAGCGGGACGACGATGACGGCGAGCATGAGGACGCCGCCGGGCAGGAGCATCCAGAGGGGACGCTCGCGCTTGTACAGGGGGGTCTTCCCGTGCGGTCGGACCTCGCGTGGGGTCTCCTGGCGGGGCCGGGTCTGCGTGGTGGTCATCACAGCCCTCCGTTCTTCTGGCGGTCGAGCGTGGCCTGGGCGTCCCGCTGCGCCGCGGCGAGGCGTTCCCGGAGCTGGTCGTCGGTGACCTCGCCGCTCTTCAGCGACGGGATCGACTGCACGACGACGTCGACGAGCGAGAGCTGCACGTCGGACCACGCGCCGGTGAAGGCGGTGGGCTTCGACAGCTCGCCGGCGCGGACGATCGGGGCGAGGTCCGGGTTCTGCTCGGCGATCCGGTCGGCCGCGGTGGTGTTCGTCGGCAGCTGCCCGAACAGCTCGAAGTACCGTTCCTGCGCCTCGGGCGAGGACACCTGCCTGACGAACTCGAACGACAGGTCCTGCTTCGACCCGTAGTCGGCGACGACGAGGTTGTCGCCGGACAGGATGCTCGCCGCCTCGATGCCGTCGGCGGGGCGCTCGGTGGCGCCCGGCGGGACGGTGGGCAGCAGGGCGTACTCGTACTTCCCGTCGACGGCGGAGCCCTCGAGCGAGTTGAGCGAGGTCGTCGTCGTCATCGGGAAGAAGGCGGCCTTGCCGTCGGCGAACCGTGCGAGGGCCTGGGCGTTGTTCCAGCCGATGGCGGCCGGGTCGACCACGCCGTCCTGCGTCACCCAGTCGAAGTAGGTCCGGTACGCCTGCTCGACCGCGGGGGCGTCGAGTTCCGCCTTCCCACCGTCGACGATCGTGTTGCCGGCGTTCTGCGCCATCCCCCACACGAACTTCCACGGATCGAAGCCGTCGGCGTAGGCGACCGCCATGCCGTACGTCCCGTCACCGGTCGTCCTCCGGGCGTCCTCGGTGAGCTCGTCCCACGTGGTCGGCAGCTCGTCGATACCGGCGCGCTGGAGGAGCTCGGTGTTCACGGCCATCACGAAGGGCCGGCTGGCGAACGGGATCCCGATCTGCTCGGACGTGCTCGGGCCGGAGATGCCGAGGGAGGCCGGCGCGAACTGGTCCTTGCCGCCGACCGCGTCCCACTCCTCGCTGCCCAGCTCGACGAAGGCGCCGGTGGCGTAGGCGGTCGGGGTGAACGTCGTGCCGATCGCGTACACGTCGGGACCCTGCCCGGAGATGACGCTCGTCTGGATGGCGGTGAGTTCCTCCTGCGGCGAGGAGTACGTCTCCCACTGGATGTCCGCCCCCGTCGTCCGCTCGAACTCGGCAGCGGTCTCCTGCTGCCACTGCTTGCGTTCCTCCGGGTACGTCGTGTCCGCGCCCATCATCACGCGGAGGGTGTCCGGGTCGTCGCCGCTGCCGTCCACGATCGCGCACCCCTGCAGCGAGAGGGCGGCGACGGCGACGACGGCGGCACCGACCAGGACGCGGGACCTGCGTCTTGCTGTGCTCATGCGGGGGGTTCCTCCTCGACACCTCCACCGGGCGACACTGCCCGGGACGTCGGCGGCGCTGCCGGCGTGGCACCCACTGTCCCGTCCGTGGCAACAACCGGCAACCGGTTGCCACTTGTTGCCATTGCGGCCTAGCTTCGGCTCGTGAGCAGCGCAGGCACCGACGCCGCACGGCGGGTGACGATCCGGGACATCGCCGACGCGACCGGCGTCGCACCCTCGACCGTGTCGCGTGCGCTGTCCCTGCCCGACCGGGTGAACCGTGCGACGCAGGAGCGCATCCAGCAGGCCGCCCGCGAGCTCGGCTACGTCCCGAACTCGCAGGCGCGGGCGCTGACGTCCGGCCGGACCCGCGCGGTGGCCGTCCTGGTGTCGGACATCACGAACCCCTTCTACTTCGACGTCATCCGCGGCACGCAGCACCAGCTCGCCGCTGCGGGGTGGACCCAGCTGCTCGTCGACACGGAGGAGTCCGCCGACGCCGAGATGGCCGCGCTCAGCGCCATCGCCGGGAAGGCCGACGGTGCGGTGCTCACGGCGTCCCGTCTGTCCGACACGCAGATCGCCCGGTTCGCCGAGCGCACGCCGCTCGTCGTCGTGAACCGCCGACCGACCGGCGTGCCCTCCGTGCTCATCGACACGCCCGGCGGGGTCGAGCAGGCCGTGCAGCACCTGGTGTCCCTCGGCCACCGCGACGTGCTGTACGTCGCCGGGCCCGACAGCTCGTGGTCGAACGAACGTCGGTGGCGGGCACTCGTGCGGGTCGCCAAGCGGTTGGGCGTGCGGGTCGCCCGGATCGGTCCGCACGCGCCGTTCGTCGACTCCGGCGCGGCCGCGGCGGACGCCGCCGTCCACGCCGGCGCCACCGCCTGCATCGCGTTCAACGACCTCATCGCGATCGGCATGCTCGCCCGGCTGCGGGAGCGGGGCGTCCGCGTCCCCGAGGACATGAGCGTCGTGGGCTGCGACGACATCTTCGGTGCCGACTTCTGCAACCCACCGCTCACGACCATGACGTCGCCCATCGAGCGGGCCGGCCGGGTCGCGATCCGGATGCTGCTCGGACGACTCGGCGCGATCCCCGCCGACGAGCTGCCCGGCGAGCAGATGTCCGGTGCCGTCGCACTGCCCACCCACCTGACCGTCCGCGAGTCCACCGGACCGGCACCGGTCCGCCCCACCTGAAGGAGTCGACGATGACCCCCACCACCACGACCACCGCACTGGCACCGCACCCCGACCGGCTGCTCCCCGCCGACCCCGGCGCCCGCGCGGTCGCCCGGACCGTCTACGAAGCGGTCCGGGACGCACCGATCATCTCCCCCCACGGCCACGTCGACGCGGCGCTCATCGCGGACGACCAGCCGTTCCCGGACCCCGCGGCGCTCCTCGTCACGCCGGACCACTACGTCCTGCGACTCCTGCACGCGAACGGTGTCGGACTGGAGGCGCTGGGTCGCGTCGACCTGTCGGGGACGCACCCCGCGCCTCCCGGCCGCGAGGTCTGGCGACGGCTCGCCGAGCACTGGGAGGACTTCGCCGGGACCCCCGTCCGGTACTGGTTCGAGACGGAGCTGCACGACGTGTTCGGGCTGACGGAGCAGCCGTCGGCCGCGAACGCGGACGAGCAGTACGACCGGATCGCCGGCCTGCTGACGACCCCGGCGCTCCGACCGCGCGCACTGTTCGACACCTTCGGCATCGACGTGCTCGCGACCACGGACGGCCCCACGGACGACCTCGCGGCACACGCGCGGCTCGCCGACGACCCGACGTTCACCGGTCGGGTGCTCCCCACGTTCCGGGCGGACGCGGTCTTCGACCCGTCGCGACCGGACTGGAGGCACGTGGTCGCGTCGATCGGCGAGGCCGCCGGCATCGACACGGGGACGCACGACGGGCTGCTGGCGGCACTGCGCGCACGCCGGCAGTACTTCATCGAGCACGGCGCGACCGCGACGGACACCGGGGTGCTCGACGCGGGGTCGACGCCGCTGCCCGCGGTGGAGCGCGAGCGCATCCACGCGGCGGCGCTCCGCGACCCGTCGTCGGTCTCCGCGGCGGACGCGACGGCGTACCGGCACGACATGCTCTTCCGGTGGGCCGAGATGAGCGTCGACGACGGCCTCGTCATGCAACTGCACCCGGGCGTGATCCGGAACCACCACTCGCCCACGCTCGAGCGCTTCGGTCCCGACACCGGGCACGACCTGCCCGCGGTGGGCGCGTTCACGGAGCCGCTCCGCCCGCTGCTCGAGGCCTTCGGCACCGTGCCCGGGTTCCACCTCGTGCTCTTCACCGTCGACGAGACCGTGTTCTCGCGGGAGATCGGACCGCTCGCCGGGTTCTACCCGGCCGTGTACGCCGGAGCCCCGTGGTGGTTCATCGACACCCCGGCGGCCATCGGGCGGTACCGGGCGGCCGTCACGGACTCCGCGGGGTTCACGAAGACCTCGGGCTTCATCGACGACACCCGGGCGTACTGCTCGATCCCCGCCCGGCACGACATGGCCCGGCGGGCGGACGCGGCGTACCTGGCGTCGCTCGTGGTGACGCACCAGCTGTCGGAGGAGGACGCCGTCCGCACCGCGCAGCGGATCGTGTCGGACATCCCGCGGGCGACCTTCAAGCTGTGACGACCGGTCTCCGGAGGGAGGGCAGCTTCCGGCAGTGACGCGGCATGTCCGTATATGACATGCAGAAAATTCGGTGCCGGTGCCAAGATCCGGTCAGGGTGGTGCGTCCTGCATGCCTGACCGAGGAGCACCATGTCCCGTCGTCCGTCGTCCGCCCGGGCCGCTGCGGCCCTCGCCGCACTCGTGGTCCTGCTCACGCCCGCCGTGCCCGCGGCGGCCACCACCGCCGCCGGTGCCGGTGCCGGTGGTTCACCCCCGCCCCGTGCCGCGACACCGTCGACGACCGTCGGCCTTGCGATCGAGGTCGCGGCGGACGGCCGCGGTCCGTTCACCCCGGACGACCCGCCGGGAGGCGACAGCGGACCGGCGAACGGGGTCGTCCGGACCCGTGACGCCGTCACCTACCGCGTCACCGTCAACGCCGGCAGCGGGACCGCGCACGACGAACGCTTCGTGCTCGAGGCCCCGGCGGGCACGAGCTGGGCGGAGGTCCCGCTCGCGTGCCACGCCCCCGCCTCGGGGATCGAGGGGCAGCGGCTCACCTGCCACCTCGGCGACGTGCCGGAGGGCCACGTCGTGGCCGTGCCCGTCGTGCTCGACGTCTCCGGCGACCTGCGGAACGGTGACCGCATCGCGGTCACCGGCACCGCGACCGCGGCGGACGCAGCGGAGACCGCACCGGTCACGTCGGCGACCACCACGGTGTCGGCTGCAGCTCGCTACAACCTCAGCAAGACCGCTGTCGGCTCCGTCCTCCGCACCGACGTCCCCGGCCCGGACGGCACTCCGGGGGTCCAGCTGCTGTACCCGATCACGGTGGACTGGCAGCCCGTCGTGTCCGGGCAGGGTCTGCTCGGCTTCGAGCGGAGCACCGGCGACATGGTGTTCCGGGACGACCTGTCGCACCTGCTCGGCGACCGGCCGTCCGGTGCGGTGCTGTGGAACGACGGTCGTCCTGCGTGCGGTCGGAACGGCGAGGACGGCGTGCAGTTCGGCGGCCTGCCCGGCGGACGCGGCGGCGGTGACCGCGCGGTCGCCGACTCCGGCACGATCACCTGCACGCAGTCCGGCCCGGGGAAGGACGTCGACGTGACGATCCACGGCGCCGTCACCGACGCGGCGCGGGTTCCCGGTCACAGCGTCACCGGCGGTCCGGTCAGCGGCGGCGCGAAGGCCTACGTCGTCAGCGGGTGGATCTCCTTCTGGATGCCGACGCCCGCCCCGCCGACGTCCGTCGACTCGGTGAACACGTTCACCCCCCTGCAGACCACCTCGGTCAGCGGGGCGCCGAACTTCCCCGGCGGCACCGAGCCCGCCGCCGACAACAGTGCGACCCGGAACCTCGTCGAACTGGGCCCCGGAACCGCGTGGAAGCGCTTGTGGCGCCTCGGCGGCGACGGCTCGACCGTCACCGCCGGGTCCGCCAAGGAGGGCGACCCCTGGGCGACCGGCGGCACCCTGCTGCGCAGTGACGTCGGCATGACGAACACCGGGCTCGCGCCGTACGACGACGCTGCGCTCTGTGACACCTTCGACCGACGGACCCAGCGTCTCACCGCGGTCGGCGGTCGTGCACCGGCCTGGACGTCCGGGTTCGAGCACGCCCGTGTGCAGTACGCCGCCTACGACATGACGTCACCGGCCGCAGGACAGGTCCGCACCTGTGACGACGCCGACGGCCCCTGGTACGACCACCCCGAGGACGTCCCGGGCGGGATCGGCGCCGTCGGCGCCGTGCGCGTCACCGGCGAGGTGCGCGGCGGAGCGAGCGGCGGGCTGTACTCCACGGTGACCACCCGTCGTGCCGCGGACGGCACGCGGGCCTACGACTTCGCGCACGCCCGCTTCGGCGAGCACCGGCCCGGCTGGCTGCACGACCAGCAGGACCCCGAGCTCGGAGCCGGCGGCCTGGCGGACAGCGTCGTGCTCACCGAGGACCTGGCCCGGGTCAGCAAGGCCGTGGTCGACCCCGGGCACGATGCGGGTGACACCCCCGACCGGACGAACGCCGTGGTGCCGGGGAACACGGTCGACTTCGCCGTCCGGCCGACCCTGACCAACGGCTTCTCCGACGGCGACCCGACCACGGTCACGGTCCGCGACGTCCTGCCCGCGCACACCTCGTACGTCGCCGACAGCGCATCCGTGGTTCCCGAGGTCGACACCGTCGAGGGCGCCGACGGACAGCAGCACCAGCGCCTGACCTGGACGCTGGCGGACGTGGAACCGAACAGCGTGATCGCGCCGATCACCTACACCGCACGGGTCGACCGCTCGGCGCCCGCCGGGTCGATCACGAACACCGTGACCGTCGAGGCACCGACCGACCGTTCTGACGAGCGGTGGCGCACCGCGCAGCGCGCTCTGCGGGTCGTGACCACCGGCGGCGTCGGGGTCGAGGCGCGCACGCCCGCACCGGTCGTCGTGGCCGGCGACCACCTCGAGTGGGACCTGGACGTCACGAACACCGACGACACGCCCGTCGACGACGTCGACCTGATCGACGTGCTGCCCCACCACGGTGACACCCGCGGCTCGGACTTCCACGGCACGGTCGGACTCGACGCTCCGGTGCAGGCCGACCCGGACGGGCAGGAGACCGTCCGGTACACCGGCGCCGCACCCGACGACGTCTCGCTCGACGGCGCAGACCCGAGCAACCGGCCGGGCGGATCGACACGGTGGTGCACCGAGGCCGAGCTCGGCACCGCAGGGTGCCCGGGGACGTTCGCAGCGGTGACCGCCATCCGCATCGAGCGCGCGGCGCCGATGCAGACCGGCGAGACCGTCACGCACCGGCTCACGCTCGCCACGAGCGGCGAGCACGACGGCGACCACTACGTCGACCGGTTCGGGCTACGGGCGTCGAACCTCGCGTTGCCCGTGCAGTCGAACCCGGTGACCGTCCGGGTGGTCGCGGGAGCGGTCGGTGACCGGGTGTGGGACGACCGGAACGCCGACGGTCTGCAGGGAGACGACGAACCGGGTGTCGGCGACGTCCCGGTCGAGCTCACCGGGACGGATGACCACGGGGACGCCGTCGAGCGCCGCACGACGACCGACGAGCAGGGCGCGTACCTGTTCGACGGGCTGCGCCCGGGTGACTACCGGGTGCGGTTCACGGCACCGGACGGTACGGAGTTCACCGAGGAGCACGTCGGGGACGACCCGGCGCTCGACTCCGACGCGGGGGCTGACGGAGCGACGCAGGCGATCGTCCTGGGGCGGGTCACGGACGCGGAGGGAGCGCTCGAGGGCGTCCACCGGGACACGACGACCGACGCCGGCATCGTGGTCACGGGCACGGACCCGGGCGACGGCGACGGCGAGGACACGGGAGATGGTGGCGGCCCCGGGGACGGCGGGTCGGACGGGGACCGGCCTGGTGACCGCCCTGGTGGCGGTCACGGTCAGGGCACCGGCGGGGCAGGAGCGGGGAGCACCGAGCATGCCGGCCCAGCACCGGGTGCCGGAGCCGACCGGCTCGCGTTCACGGGGACGAGCATCGGAGCCGCCGTCGTGCTGGCACTCGCCCTGCTCGTGCCCGGGGCCACGGTCCTGGCCGCGCGGCGGCGGGTCCGGCGGTCGCTGGACTGAGGTGGGAGGTCGGCGGGACCGGTCGTCGTACGACGGTCGGTCCCGCCGCTGCCGCCGCCCGCTCGACGCGCCGTGCGCCGGTCGAGGACCGCGGGCGGCACTAGCGTCGTCACGTGGACCGACACCCGGAGGCCGCCCTCGGCGGACGCGCAGACGAACGGATCGTGGGGGCGTACGACGACCGCGCGGACGAGTACGCCGAGCTCCTGGGATCGATGCGGGCTGTCCACCCGGAGGACCGGGCTCTGGTGGAGGACTGGGCCGACGGGTTGTCCGGCACGGTGGTGGACGCCGGCTGCGGGCCGGGCCACTGGACAGCACACCTCGCCCACCGAGGCCACAGCGTGATCGGTCTCGATCCCGTCCCCCGGTTCGTGGCACTCGCCCGTGCTGCGGCTCCCGAGGTCGACTTCCGCCTCGGGACGATCGAGTCGACCGGACTGCCGGACGGTGGTGTCGGCGGGGTCCTGACGTGGTACTCGCTCGCGCACCACGAACCGGCACGGCTGCCGGCCGCCCTCGCGGAGGTCCGGCGGGTCCTGGCCCCGGGCGGCGGACTGCTCGTCGGCTTCTTCGAGGGGCCGGCGCTGGAACCGTTCGACCATGCGGTGACCACCGCGTACCGGTGGCCGGTGGACCGGATGACGGCCGACCTGGACGTCGCGGGCTTCACGGTCGAAGCGGTGCACCGACGGACGGACGTGGGAGCGCGCCCGCACGCTGCGGTGGTCGCCCGACGGCGCTGATCCCGGGTGTTGACCCCCGTCGCCGATCCTGGGTGCCGTCCGACGGTGCGCGTCGCAGCTGCCACCTCGGCACTTCGCAGATGCCGCCGAAACTCATCACGGCTGCCACCCGGGGGTGACGAGTCCGGTCTCGTAGGCGAAGACCACGAGCTGTGCACGATCGCGGGCGCCGAGCTTGATCATCGCTCGTGACACGTGGGTCTTCGTGGTCATCGGACTGACGAAGAGCCGTTCGGCGATCTCGGCGTTGGTGAGACCCAGCGCGACCAACTGCATCACCTGGCGCTCTCGTTCGGTGAGCACGTCGAGTGCCGGCGCGAGCGCGGACGACTTCGCGTGCGTGGCGTACGCGGCGACCAGGGAGCGGGTCGCTCTGGGCGACAGCAGGGACTCCCCCGCGTGCACGGTGCGGACCGCTCGGAGGAGCTCGGCCGGCTCGGTGTCCTTCACGAGGAAGCCGGCCGCACCGCCGCGGATCGCCTCGAACACGTAGGCGTCCTCCTCGAAGGTGGTGAGGATGACGACGTGCACGGTGTCGAGCTCCGGGTCGGCGGAGATCCGCTGCGTCGCGACGAGACCGTCCGTTCCCGGCATGCGGATGTCCATGAGCACGACGTCGGGGCGCTCCCGCCGCACGATCTCCACCGCGGCGTCGCCGTCGCCGGCCTCCCCCACGACGGCCATGCCCGGCTCCGCGTCGACGAGGGCGCGGAGACCGGCGCGGATGAGCACCTGGTCGTCGACGAGCACGACGCGGATGGTCTCCTCGGTGGAGTTCACGGATGCACCTCGGTCTCAGGCCCGGTCCTGGTCTCGGTCCCGGTCTCGGTCTCGGTCTCGGTCTCGGTCTTCGTGGACGCGGTCGTCCCGCGCGCCGCAGCCTCGATCGACACGCCGCTCCCGGAGCTGGCACCTCGAGCGAGGACCGGCAGACGCGCCGTCACCCGCCAGCCGCCCGTCGCGGTCGGTCCGGCCGAGACGATGCCGCCGACTGCACTCGCTCGCTCCCGCATGCCGACGATCCCGTTGCCGGTCGCCCCGAGCATCGGCGGAACCGTGGCGGCGTCACCGGTCCGGTCGCTCGCCGGAGCGTCCTCGACGAGCAGGTCGACCACGTCCTGCCCGATCTGCACTCCGATGCTCACCCGGTGGTCGGGAGCGTGCTTCATGACGTTCGTCACGGACTCCTGCACGATGCGGAACGCTGTGCGATCGGTCGTGCGGTCGAGCGCCGAGGGCTCGCCGTCCACCCGGGCCTGGAGGTCGATCCCGGCTGCACGTGCGCGATCGACGAGGTCGGTCAGTCGGTCGAGCCCCGGTACCGGCGTCCGATGCGACCGGTCGCCGCCGCGAGCGACGCCCTGCCCGTCCCGCTCGTCGTGCCCGTCGTGCCCGTCGTGCCCGTCGTGCCCGTCGTGCCCGTCGACCGAGCGCAGGACCCCGAGGATCGTGCGGAGCTCCACCAGGGCGTCGCGGCTGGTGTCGCGGATGTCGGCGAGGGAGCGACGGGTCTGCTCGGGCAGCTCGGCACCGAGGTGGAGTGCGACCCCGGCCTGGAGGTTGATGAGCGACATGCTGTGCGCCACGGAGTCGTGCAGTTCGCGGGCGATCCGCACCCGCTCGTCCCGAGCACGCTCCTGCTCCGCCGCGGCCCGTCGGCGCCGCCGCTCGGCGACCCGGTCGAGCCGGACCCGGACGAGCTCCGCGACGGACAGTGTCACCGCGACCCAGGCCACCGTGAGGACGACCGCGTCGAGGTTCTGCCCCGAGGTCCGGCCGAGCACGGTGCCGACGCCCGGCAGCACGACCGCGGCCGTTCCCAGGACCACGACGACCGCCGCCCGGCGCCCGCGGATCCAGGCGTTCACCGCGGCCATGGTGAGGGCGGCGACGAAGGGCCCACGCGGGCTGACGAGCAGCGCGTACCCGATCGTCGTCGCGAGCGTGGCGACGAGGACCACGGTCGGCCAGCGCCACCGCCACGGCAGGACCAGCACGCCGGCGACCAGGAGCGCGATGGCGACCGGTCCCGGGTGGACCACGTCGGCCAGCGCGGCTCCGGTCCCCTGCGGCAGCCACGGTGGCCCGCTCCGCGCACCGCCGGGCGCAGCACTGGGCAAGCGTGCTGCGAGCAGCGTGCCGCCGATCTGCACCAACGCGATCGGCAGGACCCGGCCGACCCGAGCGAACCGACCCGCACCGTCCCAGCGGCGGTCGTCGGCCACCCGGGAGGTGACGGTCGGGGCGCGGTGCATGGTCCGAGCCTATGGTCGCGCCGGGAGCTCGTCATCGGGTGGCCGCAGGAGCTGTGGACTACTCCCCCGGGAGTACCTATCTGTGCAGGAACGAGCGCGGTACGACCGCGGGAGCAGCCGCGAGTGGGGCTCCGTGGCGGACGCGGGACGAGCCTCCAGGCCGGACGCTGGGAGGGTCGCCGGGACCGGCGACGCGACCTGACCAGGAGGCCATCGTGCACACCGCTCTCTCGACCATCGCCGCCGTCGGCCCGTACGGGCACGGCGGCGGGTTCCCGTTCTTTGTCCTCCCCGCGTTCTTCCTGCTCGTGTTCCTGGCGGCGTTCGTCGTCTTCGGCGTGCTGCGGCGTGGCGGCTGGCGCGCGCGGTCGGACGCCCGCGCGGTGCTCGCGGACCGCTTCGCCCGCGGCGACATCGACGCGGACGAGTACCGCGCGCGACTGTCGGAGCTCAGCCGGAGGTGACCGACAGTGCCGACGTGATCGTCGCCACGGTGTCGTCGACCGAGCCCTCGATCGACACCGCGACGGCGGCCTCGTCGGGCTGCGGGCGCTCGAGGGTCGCGAACTGCGAGTCGAGCAGTGACGTCGGCATGTACTCGTGGTGGCGGTGGGACTGCCGCTCGGCGATGCGTTCGCGCGAGCCGTCGAGGAAGGCGATGACCAGGTCGGGCGCCGCGCTCCGGAGCCGGTCGCGGTAGGCCCGCTTGAGGGCGGAGTTGGCCATGACGCAGCGGCGGCCCGACGCCTGCACCTCGGCGATCCTGGCGGCGCACGCGTCCAGCCAGGGCCAGCGGTCCTCGTCGGTCAGCGGCGTTCCGTGCCGCATCTTCTCCTTGTTGGCGGCGGGGTGCAGGTCGTCGGCGTCGACGAAGGTGCTCGGCTGGTCCTGGTCGGCGAGCGCGTCGGCGAGGGCCTGGCCGATCGTCGACTTGCCGGAGCCGGAGACCCCCATCACGAGCACGGGCGGGAGGACGTCGCGGTCGGTCATCCCTCCACAGTATGGGCGTCGCCCGCTTCCCGTCCCCAGTTGCCGGAACACCCGTGCCGACCCAGGCCCGCGGACGTACCGTGGGCGACAGGGACGTCAGGACGAAGGAGACTTTCGTGGCAGAGAACGAGCAGACCGGAGACGGCGGCAAGGCGAACATCGGCGTGGTCGGGCTGGCGGTGATGGGGTCGAACCTGGCCCGCAACCTCGCGTCGCGCGAGGGCAACACGGTCGCTGTGTACAACCGCACCTACGCGCGCACCCAGGAGCTCACGGACGAGCACGGTGACATGGGGTTCATCGCGTCCGAGGACATCGACGGCTTCGTGGCGTCGCTGTCGAAGCCGCGCACGGCGATCATCATGGTGCAGGCAGGCAAGGGCACCGACGCCGTCATCGGACAGCTCGCGGAGCGGTTCGAGGAGGGCGACATCATCGTCGACGGTGGCAACGCGAACTTCCACGACACCATCCGTCGGGAGCAGGACCTGCGCGAGAAGGGCCTGAACTTCGTCGGCACGGGGATCTCCGGTGGCGAAGAGGGCGCCCTGAAGGGGCCGTCGATCATGCCCGGCGGTTCGGACGAGGCCTGGGAGACCCTCGGCCCGATCCTCGAGTCGATCGCCGCGGTCGCCGAGGGCGAGCCCTGTGTCACCCACATCGGTACCGACGGCGCCGGGCACTTCGTGAAGATGGTCCACAACGGCATCGAGTACGCCGACATGCAGCTCATCGCAGAGTCCTACGACCTGTTGCGCCGCGCCGGTGGCCACTCGGTCGACGAGCTCGTGCAGATCTACGAGCAGTGGAACGAGGGCGACCTGGAGTCGTACCTGATCGAGATCACCGGCGAGGTCCTCAAGCAGCAGGACGCGGACACCGGCAAGCCGCTCGTCGACGTCATCCGCGACGAGGCCGGTTCCAAGGGCACCGGGGTCTGGACCGTGCAGAACGCGGTCGGCCTCGGGATCCCGGTCTCCGGCATCGGCGAGGCGGTGTTCGCCCGCGCGGTGTCGTCCAAGCCGACGCAGCGAGCCGCCGTCCAGGCATCCGTCAAGGGTCGGCCTGACGTCGTGGACGTCCCCGACACGTTCGAGGACGACGTCCGCGCAGCGCTGTACGCCTCGAAGGTGGTCGCGTACGCGCAGGGCTTCGACCTCATCATCGCCGGGGCGAAGGAGTACGACTGGGACATCGACCTCGGCAGCGTCGCGAAGATCTGGCGCGGCGGCTGCATCATCCGCGCGCAGTTCCTCAACCGCATCGTCGAGGCGTACGACAAGAACCCGGAGCTCGAGTCGCTGCTCGTCGACCCGTACTTCGCGAACGCCGTGGCCGAGGGCGAAGCGGCGTGGCGGCGCATCGTCGGCATCGCCGCGGCGTCGGGCATCCCTGCGCCGGGCTTCTCCTCCGCGCTGGCGTACTTCGACTCGCTCGCGTCCGACCGGCTGCCGGCGTCGCTGATCCAGGGCCAGCGCGACTTCTTCGGCGCGCACACCTACCAGCGCGTCGACAAGGACGGCACGTTCCACACCATGTGGTCCGAGGACGGCCGCCGCGAGGTCGAACAGGAGCCCTCCACGCACTGATCGAGACCGTGTGCGACGGGCCCCGCCGGACGGCGGGGCCCGTTCGTCGTCCGCCGGCGGGCACCGGCCGGGGCGCGAGCGGACCGGGCTCGTGCGGGGCACCGGACCCAGGGGCGAGCGGACCGGGCTCCTGCGGGGCGCGGGATCAGGCGACGATGCGCTCACGAGCGAGGTCGGCGACGAGACGCTCGAGCCGCGGGCCGCGTCCGAGCAGTCGCCGCGACCCGGGCGCCGCGCGGACGAAGAAGGTGGCCACGGCTGCGGTGTCGTCCGGCCGCACGTAGTGGATCGCCACCGCGCTCGCGTTCCGTTCACCCATGACGTCCTCGATGCCGACGTGCACCATGCGGCTCCACCGGATGACGAGCAGGCGGGTGGCACGACGCTCCTCGAGCTCCCACAGCGACGCCTCGGTGGCCCCGAACGCCCAGGTCACCCGGTCGCCGAGCGTGACCTCCGGACGCGCGGCGTGCACGTCCGCACGGAGCTCCGGGGTCGGCGCCGCGGGGACGAGCCAGACGGTCGGGTCGATGCGCCGGATCGCGAGGGCGAGCGCCGCGTCAGCACGACGACGTCGGAGGGTCTGCGCACGGACGCCTGCCACGACGACCGCGACGACGCCGAGGGCGATCGCCGCCAGTTCGGCGATGGCGAAGAAGGTGAGGTCGGTCTGCGGCGCGGCCGACACGACCACGATCCGCGAGACGAGCAGCGCCGTCCACACGCCGACGATGCTCCACCGCAGGACGGTGGAGCCACGGGCTGCCGACCAGGGCGATCGCGTCCGGTGCGACCTCGATCGACGCGACCCCGACCGACGTGGTCGGCCCTGACGGGGCACGCGGTCTGGTCGGTCCAACACGTCCCCGATCCTCGCACGGCCCTGTCGACTCCCGCTGTCCCGGTGCAGTGAACGGTCGTCGAACCGCTCCGGTTGTCAGCGCTTCCCGGTGCACGCGACCTACGCTGCACGGGTGAGCACGACAGCGTCCCGGACCACGGAGCAGGCGACGGCGTCCGAGCCGGTCCACCGCCCGGCGCTGCTCGCGGCCGCCTGCGGTGTCGTCGCGTTCGTCGCCTTCCTCGCGGTCGCCGAACTCGGCGCGCTCGTCCTCGGCGGCGCCGGCAGCCCGCTCGTGGCGGTCGGTTCCGCGGTCATCGACCTGGCACCACCGGCCGCCAAGGACCTCGTGGTGGGCCTCTTCGGCACGGGCGACAAGGTGGCGCTCTTCGTGCTCATGGCGGTCGTCTCCGTCGTGGTGTGCGCGGGCGCCGGTGTGCTCGAACGGGCACGTCCGCCGTTCGGCGCCCTCGTCTTCGCGGCGGGTGGCGCGCTCGCCCTGTTCGCCGTCACGACCCGTTCCGGCAGCGGGACGTGGGACGGCGCCCCGACGGTGCTCGGTGTCGCCGCCGCTGTCCTCGTGCTCCGCGTCCTGCTGCAGCGGCTCCGGCGGTGGGAAGCCGCGGCTGCCGTCCCCTCCGCCTCCCCGCGCGCCGCTGCGACCGAACGGCGTGCCTTCCTGGTCTGGGGCATCGCGACCGCTGCCGCGTCGGTCGTCGTCGGTGGTGCTGCGCGCGTGGGCACCGCCGCGATGCAGGCCGCGGCCGCCGCGCGGCGTGCCGTGGAGCTGCCCCGAGCGGCCACCCCCGCGCCGGAGGTCCCCGCCGGTGCGTCGCTCGACGTCGCGGACATCACGCCGTACGTCACGCCGAACGCGGACTTCTACCGCATCGACACCGCGCTCCGGGTGCCCTCGATCGACCCGGCGGACTGGACGCTCCGGATCCACGGTGCCGTCGACCGCGAGGTCGAACTCACCTGGGACGAACTCCTCGCGCTTCCCCTGCAGGAGCACATGACGACGCTCAGCTGCGTCTCGAACGAGGTCGGCGGCGACCTCATCGGCAACGCGCTGTGGTTGGGGTTCCCGATCCGCGAACTGCTCCGGCGTGCCGGGGTGCAGGACGGCGCCGACATGGTGCTCTCCCGCAGCGTGGACGGGTTCTCCGCCGGCACCCCGCTCGACGTCCTGCAGGACGAGGGGACGGCCGCGCTCCTGGCGGTGGGGATGAACGGGGAGCCGCTGCCGCCCGAGCACGGGTTCCCGGTCCGGATGGTGGTCCCCGGACTCTTCGGGTACGTCTCGGCGACGAAGTGGGTGACCGAGCTCGAGGTGACCCGGTTCGCGGACGCGCAGGGGTACTGGACCCCGCGAGGGTGGTCGGAACGCGGGCCGGTGAAGCTCGAGTCACGCATCGACACCCCGCGCGGTGGTGCCGCGCTGACGGCGGGGAAGCCGGTCGCGGTCGCCGGTGTCGCGTGGCAGCCGCACACCGGGGTGAAGGGGGTGCAGGTGCGCGTCGACGACGGTGCATGGGAGGACGCCACCCTCGCCGAGTCGGTGTCGGCCGACACCTGGCGGCAGTGGGTGTACCGCTGGACGCCAGAGGCGGGCGACCACCGGATCCAGGTCCGCGCCGTCAGCGCAGACGGTCAGGTGCAGACCAGCGTCGAGCGACCTCCGACCCCCAACGGCGCCACCGGCTGGCACACCGTGCAGGTCAGCGCCGGCTGACGGACGCCGTGCCTCGCGTCGCGGGCCCCGATGGGGAGAGGACCACCGCGCCGACGGACCGCGTCGACGAGGCGGACGTGGACCTGGCCGCCGACCCCCGCATCGCGTGCTCGCACGCTCCGCCGGACTCCACGACGAGAACGCTTCAGGCGGGGAGCTCCGCGACGACGCAGGTACCGTCGACCGTGTCGTCCGTCTCGACCGACACGGCGAACCCCGCCTCGGCGAAGGCCGCCACGGACTCCGGTGCCTGCGCAGCGGACACCTCGATCACGACGGCCCCACCGGGACGAACCCACTCCCCGGCCCCCGCGGCGACCCGGCGGTGCACGTCGAGCCCGTCGGGCCCGCCGTCGAGGGCGATCCGCCGTTCGTGCTCCCGCGCCTCGGACGGCATGGTCTCGACGGCTTCGGAGGGCACGTAGGGGGCGTTCACCGCGATGACGTCCACGGTGCCGCGGAACCGGTCCGGCAGCGGCGCGAACAGGTCGCCGAGCACGACGATCCCCCGGTCCCCGATGTTCTCCGCTGCGACGTCCACCGCGTCCGGGTCGATGTCCGCGGCGACCAGGTCGAGCGCACCGACGCGGCCGAGCAACGCCACCGAGATCGCGCCGACACCGCAGCACAGGTCGACCACCCGGTCGTACCGCTGCAGGCGTCGAGCGGCCTGCTCGACGACGACGACGGTGCGTGTCCGGGGCACGAACACCCCGGGTGCGACCCGGACGCGGTGCCCGTCGAACCCAGCCCAGCCGAGCACGACCTCGAGTGGCTCGCCGGCGAGCCGTCGCTGCACGAGGCCGCGCAGCTTCACCGGGTCGCCGTCACCGGCCTCGAGCAGCAGGTCCGCCTCGTCCTCGGCGAACACGCTGCCGGCGGCCCGCAGACGAGCGGCCAGTGCGGCACGCGCCGGGTGGACGGGAGGCACGGGTCAGCCCGCCGGTCGGGTCACGCGGAGCGCGCGGCCGGCTCGGCTACGCGGCACCGTCGAACATCGACGTGACGGAGCCGTCGTCGAAGACCTCGTGGATCGCGCGGGCGATCAGCGGCGCGATCGGCAGGACCTCGAGACGGTCCCAGCGTTTCTCCTCGGGCAGCGGCAACGTGTCGGTGACGACGACGCGGTCGATGAACTCGCTCTGCAGGAGCTCGGTGGCCGGGTCGGAGAACACCGCGTGGGTCGCTGCGACCACGACGCCGGTCGCGCCGTTCGCCTTGAGCGCCTCGGCCGCCTTCGCGATGGTCCGCCCGGTGTCGATGAGGTCGTCGACGAGCAGGCAGACGCGGCCGGAGACGTCACCGACGATCTCGTGCACGGAGACCTGGTTCGGCACGAGCGGGTCGCGGCGCTTGTGGATGATCGCGAGCGGGGCGCCGAGCTTCTCGGACCAGATGTCGGCGACGCGCACGCGGCCCATGTCCGGCGAGACGACGGTCAGCGTCTCCGGGTCGAGGATCTCCTGGAAGCGCTCGAGCAGCACCGGCATGGCGAACAGGTGGTCGACGGGGCCGTCGAAGAAGCCTTGGATCTGCGCGGCGTGCAGGTCGACGCTCATGATGCGGTGGGCGCCGGCGGCCTTGAACAGGTCGGCGACGAGCCGCGCCGAGATCGGCTCGCGGCCGCGGCCCTTCTTGTCCTGACGCGCGTAGGGGTAGAACGGCGCGACGACGGTGATGCGCTTCGCGGAGGCACGCTTCAGCGCGTCGACCATGATGAGCTGCTCCATGAGCCACTCGTTGATCGGCGCCGTGTGCGACTGGATGACGAAGGCGTCGCAGCCGCGGACCGACTCGTCGAAGCGGGCGTAGAGCTCACCGTTCGCGAAGGTCCGTGCATCGGTGGGGACCAGGTCCACGCCGAGCTCCTCGGCGATCTGTGCCGAGAGTTCCGGGTGGGCCCGACCCGACACGAGGACGAGTCGTTTCTGGCCGGTGGTCTTGATTCCGGACAAGTGCGGTGCTCACTCCCTGACCCGCTCGGGGCCTCGTTGTTCGACCCGACCGCCGTCAGATCTGTTCGCCGTGCGCGCGCCGAGCCGCCTCGGCCGCCGGCGAACCGGGCCGGTGTTCCTCGACCCATCCGTCGGTGTTGCGCTGCGGGGCGTAGCTGATCGCCAGCGACCCGGCCGGTACGTCCTTGCGGACGGTCGTACCCGCGCCGGTGTACGCCCCGTCACCAATCCTAACCGGGGCGACGAACACGTTGTGCGAGCCGGTGCGGACGTGCGAGCCGACCTCGGTGCGGTGCTTGTGCACACCGTCGTAGTTCGCAGTGATGGTGTTGGCGCCGATGTTCGACTCCTCACCGACCTCGGCGTCCCCGATGTACGACAGGTGCGGCACCTTGCTGCCACGGCCGATCACCGCGTTCTTCGTCTCGACGAAGGTGCCGATCTTGCCACGCTCGCCCAGGATCGTGCCGGGGCGCAGGTAGGCGAAGGGACCGACCGAGGCGCCGTCACCGATCACCGCGAGGGTGGCGTCGACGCGGTTGACCACCGCACCGGCACCGACCTCGGTGTCGCGGAGGGTGGTGTCCGGTCCGACCACGGCGCCGGCTGCGACCGCCGTGGCGCCGACGAGCTGCGTGCCGGGCAGGATCTCGGCGTCGGCCTCGATGGTGACGTCGAGGTCGATCCAGGTGGTCGCGGGGTCCTGCACGGCGACACCGGCGACCTGGTGGCGGCGGACGATGCGGGCGTTCAGTTCGCGGGCTGCGTCGGAGAGCTGGGCGCGGTCGTTGATGCCGGCGACGAGCCAGGGGTCCGTCAGGGTGACGACGTCGACGGCCCCGCCGCGCTCGATGACGAGGGCCGGTGCGTCCGTGATGTACTTCTCGCCCTGCGCGTTCGCGGTGGTGAGCGACGGCAGGACCGCGCGCAGCTGCGTGACGTCGAAGGCGTAGATGCCGGCGTTGTACTCCGTGATGGTGCGCTGCTCGTCGGTGGCGTCCTTGTGCTCGACGATGCCGACGAAGGCACCGGACGCGTCGCGGACCACGCGGCCGAGCCCGGTCGGGTCGTCGGCCATCGCGCTGACGAGCGTGACGGCGTTGCCGACGTGGGCGTTCACGAGCGTGCGGAGCGACACGGCGTCGAGCAGCGGGACGTCGCCCGACAGCACCACGACCGTACCGTCGAAGTCCGCGGGCAGCGCCTGCACGGCGACCTCGACCGCGCGGCCGGTGCCGGGCACGTCGTCCTGGTCGACCACGATCGCCTCGGGGGCGCGCTCGGCGACCTCGGCGGCGACCCGGTCACGCTCGTGCCGGACGACCACGGCGACGTGCTCGGGCTCGAGCGAGGCGGCGGTCCGCAGCACGTGCGCGACGAGGGGCAGCCCGGCGAGACGGTGCAGCACCTTCGGGGTGGACGACTTCATGCGCGTGCCCTGCCCGGCGGCGAGGACGACGACGGCGATCCGCTGGTCGGTCATGCCTCCATCCTGGCCCATGCGCTGCGGCAGGGCGCACGGGCCGGACCGGACGACCTACGACGCCGCTGGCTCCCGCCTGACGAAGGCCATGAGCACGAGGCCTGCGACGAGCACCACGACCACGCCGATGATGCCGAACCGTGTCGAGCCCCCGATCGTCACCGCGACGCCGAAGAGCGCGGGTGCGAGGAACGACGCCGCCCGCCCGGTCGTCGCGTACAGCCCGAACAGCTCCCCCTCTCGTCCCGGTGTCGCGAGTCGCGCCAGGTACGCCCGCGACGACGACTGCACCGGACCGACGAACAGTGCCAGGGTCAGCCCGAGCACCCAGAACCCGGCGGTCGCGTCGCCGATGAGGAACACCCCGACCCCGGTGAGCGCCAGCCCGACCAGCGAGACCGTGATGACCGCCCGCGATCCGAAGCGGTCGTCGAGCCGGCCGGAGGCGAACGTGGCGATCCCGGCGACGACGTTCGCCGCGATCGCGAACAGGATGACCATCGAGGGGCTGAACCCGAACACCTGCGCGGCCACGATCCCGCCGAAGGTGAAGACGGCACCGACGCCGTCGCGGAACACCGCGCTCGCGAGCAGGAAGACCAGGACGTTCCGTCGCTCCCGCCACAGCCGTGCGACGTGGCGACCGAGGTCGCGGTAGGCGCCGAGCAACCCGCCCGTGTGGGACCGGTCCGGGGCCGCCTCGGGCACGGTCAGGAAGAGCGGGATCGAGCTCACCGCGAGCCAGACCGCGGCGATCCCGACGGCGACGCGGACGTCCCACGAACCGGACGCGACGGTCGAGGGCAGCTGCAGGAGCCCGGCGACGCCCTCGACGCCGAAGTCCTGGATGCACAGCAGGAGCAGGACGACCAGCAGCACGATCCCGCCGAAGTACCCGGCCGCCCAGCCGATCGCGGACACCCGACCGGTCTGCGGACCCGACGCCACCTGCCCCAGCATCGCGTTGTACCCGACGGTCGCGATCTCGTAGGCGACGGTCCCGATGCCGAGCAGCGCGGCGCCGAGCACCAGGGAGGGCTGCTGCGGCGCGACGAACACCATGGCCCCGATCGACAGCGCGACGCCGATGGTCGCGACGAGCACCGACCGGCGGCGGTGCCCGGATGAGTCGGCGAGTCGGCCGACCGCGGGGGCGACGAGCGCGACGACGATGCCGGCGAGGGTGAGGGCCGTCGACACGGTGGCGGCGTTGTGGGCGAGCTCCCGCTCGACGGCACGTGCCGCCTCGGGCGAGGAGCCCTCTGCCGCGACGAGCTCCGGGTCGACGAAGGCGCGGCTCGCCAGGTAGGTGCTGAAGACGAAGGTGGTGACGACGGCGTTGAACGCCGCGGACCCCCAGTCCCAGAGTGCCCAGGAGACGAGGGCCCGCCGGTCGGTGCGCTGCGGCACTGCCGCCGCCGGTGTCGCGGTCATGGGCGAACCGTAGCGCGTCGCGGTGTCGACACGGTGCCCCCGGTCCGGGCGGGTCGGCCGGACGCGACCGGGGGACGGACGGGAGGCGCGGTGCAGGCTGGCACCGCGCCTCCCGTCCGGTGACGGGTCACCGGCAGCGCGCGACCCCGGTCGCGGGCGTGTGGAGCGGTCACTCGGCGGCGGGGACGCCGTTCGGGTACACGACCGACTTGAGCGAGGCCGCGTCCGTGTCGCTCTCGAGGGCCTCGCGGACCTCGTCGAGACCGAACCGACCCGTGACCAGCGCGTCGAGGTCGACCTGCCCCGAGGCGACGAGGCCGATCGCCACCGGCCACGTGTTCGTGTAGCGGAAGATGCCGGTGACCGTCACCTCGAGGTTCTGGATGTGCTCGACCGGCAGCACCATCTCGGAGTTGCCGAGCCCGACGAGCACCGCGGCACCGGCCGGTCCGACGGCCTTGATGCCGTCCGACACGGCACGGGGTGCGCCGCTGGCGTCGATGAACGCGTCGACGGGCACGATGTCCGAGGTGACGTCCACGGCGACCGGGTCGACGACCTCGGTCGCGCCGAAGGACAGGGCACGCTCACGACGCTCGGGGACGAGGTCGCTGACGACGACGCGTGTCGCCCCGAACGCCCGCGCGACCTGCGCGCAGATCACACCGATCGGTCCGGCGCCGGCGATGAGGACGCTCGAGCCCGGGACGATCCCGGCCTTGCGCGCCGCGGCGATGCCGACCGAGAGCGGTTCGAGCAGTGCGCCGGCCTCGAACGACACGGCGTCCGGCAGCGTGTGCGCGAACTCGGCCTCGATCGTGACGTACTCGGCGAACGCGCCGTCCACCGGGGGCGTCGCGTAGAAGCGCATGTGCGGGCAGAGGTTGTAGCGGCCGGCCAGGCACTGCGCGCAGCGGTGGCACGGGCGCTGCGGTTCGACGGCGACGCGCTCGCCGACCCGGGCGGGGTCGACGCCCTCGCCGACCGCGGCGACGGTGCCGGACAGCTCGTGACCGAGGACGAGGGGCTCCTCGACGACGAAGTCCCCGATGCGGCCGTGGCGGTAGTAGTGCACGTCGGAGCCGCACACGCCGACGGCAGCGACGCGGACGAGCACGTCGCCCGGTGCGACGGCGGGCACGGGGCGGTCCTCGACGGTCAGGTCCTCGGTGCCGAGCAGGACGCTCGCGCGCTGGTGGTCGGGAGTCTGGGTGGTCATGCGCATCTCGCTTCCTCGACCGCGTCGTCGCGGTCGGCTGTGGTGTGGTCGCTGTCGGTCGTGGTGCGGGCGCACGCCGTCGGCAGTGCGCCGTCGCGGAGCAGGTCGGCGAACCCGAGCTCGGCGGCACCGCGTACCAGGACGTCACGTCCGAGGGCCGCGGGCACGATGCGGAGCCGGTCCGTCATCGCCGCCATCGTCTGCGCCCGGACGTCGTCCTCGACGCGGTCGCCGACGTGGCCGAGCAGGACGCCGAGGAACCCGCCGAGCACGACGACCTCGGGATCGACCGTGTGGATGGCGTTCCGCAGCGCGGTGGCGAGCGCGGTCACCTGGCGGTGGACCACCCGCTCCACCTCGTCGCGCCCCTCGGCCAGGGCCGCGGCGAGCGCGTCGAGGTCGTCCGGTGCGGTGCCCGTCACGGCGGTCAGGGCCTCGCGCGACGCCTCGGTCTCGAGGCACCCGACCGCGCCGCAGTGGCACCGGACGCCGTTCGCGGCGACGAAGGTGTGCCCGAGTTCGCCGGCGTACCCGTCCGCGCCGCTGAAGGGTCGCCCGGCGCTGACGATCCCGCCACCGATGCCGCTCGCGCCGCCGTTGAGGTACACGAGGTCGTCGACTCCGCGCGCGCTGCCGTACAGGCGCTCGGCCCAGGCGCCGACGTTCGCGTCGTTCGCGGCGCGCACCGGCAGCCCGAGACGGCCGGCGAGCGGTCCGGCGAAGGGCTCGTCGCGCCAACCGAGGTGCGGGGCGTCGCGGACGACCCCGTCCTCGACGCGGACGATGCCCGGCACGGCCACGCCCACGCCCACGAGTCGCAGCGAAGGGTCGGCCCGCTCCGTCAGGGTGCCGAGCACGCGGGCGACGGCGTCGATCGCGGCGGCGGCACCGGGGACGTCGGACTGCGGTTCGACGAGGCGGTCGCGCACGGTGCCGTCGAGCGCGACGAGGGCCACCGCGACGGCGTCGATCTCGACGGTCACCGCGGCGGCCACCACGTCGCTCGACGCCCGGACGATGGCGCTCGGCCGTCCGACCCCCGCGGGACGGTCCACCCCGGCGCCCGGGAGCTCCTCGTGCACGAGCCCCTGCTCGACGAGTTCCCCGACGAGCGCCAGGACCGTCGAGCGGTTCAGCCCTGTCCGACGGGTGAGCTCGGCGCGGGTGACCGGGCCGCCCTCGTGCACGATGCGGAGGACGCGCGCGACGTTGCCGGGCGTGGTCGTGGCCGTGCGGGCCATGGGTCCTCCTCGTGGTGGGGTGGTGGGTTCGGGGGGCGTACGGAGTTTCCCAGAACGCCTGCGATGGGAGGCGGGAACGGGCGTACTCGGCGGTTCCGGAAGGCCAGGTACGCCCGTTCCGGCCCGGTACGCCCGGAAGCGCGGGGCTCGCGCGGGCGCGGGACCCGCGCGGGCGCGCGCTCAGCGCGAGCGGGAGAACGCGGCGTCGAAGGCCGCGTCGGGCGGCGCGATCGTGCCGAGGCGTCGCACGAAGGCGAGCGCCTCGGGGCCGCCGACGAGCCGGTCCATGCCGGCGTCCTCCCACTCGACGCTCGTCGGCCCGTCGTACCCGATGTGGTTCAGCACGCGGAACACCCGCTCCCACGGCACGTCCCCGTGTCCGGCGGTGACGAAGTCCCACCCGCGCCGCGGGTCGCCCCACGGCAGGTGCGACGAGAGCCGTCCGTTGCGACCGTCGAGCTGCTTGACCGACTCCTTGCAGTGCACGTGGTAGACCCGGTCGGCGAAGTCGAGCAGGAACGCGGCGGGGTCGAGGTCCTGCCAGACGAAGTGCGACGGGTCGAAGTTGAAGCCGAACGACGGACGGTCGGCGAACACCTCGAGCGCGCGCTTCGCGGTCCAGTAGTCGTAGGCGATCTCCGAGGGGTGCACCTCGAGCGCGAAGCGGACGCCGACCTCCTCGAACACGTCGAGGATCGGCGACCAGCGGTCGTGGAAGTCCCGGTACCCGGCGTCGATCATCGCCGGCGGCACGGGCGGGAACCCGGCGACGGTCTTCCAGATCGACGAGCCGGAGAAGCCGGTGACGGTGTCGACACCGAGTGCCGCTGCGGCGCGTGCGGTCCACTGCAGTTCCTCGGCCGCGCGCTGCCGCACGCCCTCGGGGTCGCCGTCGCCCCACACGTGCGGCGCGAGGATGTCCTCGTGCCGCTGGTCGATCGGATCGTCGCACACGGCCTGGCCGGTCAGGTGGTTCGCGATCGTCCAGACCTGCAGCCCGTTGCGTTCGAGGACCGCCTTGCGGTCCGCCACGTACTCCGGGTCGGTCGCGGCGCGCCGGACGTCGAGGTGGTCGCCCCAGCAGGCGATCTCCAGCCCGTCGTAGCCCCACTCGCCTGCCAGTCGGGCGACCTCCTCGAAGGGCAGGTCCGCCCACTGCCCGGTGAACAGCGTGACCGGCCGCGCCTGTCCCGTCGGCGCCTCTCCAGTCGGCCGGGAGGCGCGGGTCCCCTCCGTCTCGCCGGTTCCGTCCGTCGTCGTCATCGTCGTCGTCCTTCCTCGCCTGTCGTGTCGTGTCGTGTCGTGCTGCTGCTGCTGCTGCTGCTGCCGAGTCTGGCTCACCAGGAGCCGGGTGTGGCGTCTGCCGGCACGGTGTCGGGGCGATCGACGCGCGACCGGACCTCGACCACGGTGTGCTCGCGGGCCGCGGTGGACACCGCCTCCATCACCTCGAGCACGTGGAACGCGAGGTCGCCGGACGCGCGGTGCGGCCGGTCCGTCGCGATGGCGTGCGCCATGTCCGCCAGGCCGTAGCCGCGTCCGGCGTCGGTGTACCCGGCGCTCGTCGGCAGGTCCCGCCACTCGCGGGTGCCGGCGTCGGCGATCGAGACCGTGTCGGAGAACCGGTTCGGGTCGGGGACGCCGAGGGTGCCCGCGGTGCCGTACACCTCGAACAGCGGTGCCCTGGTCGCCCAGACCTCGAACGACACCGTGACCGTGGAGACGACGCCGTTCGCGTGCTCCAGGACCGCGACGACGTGCGTGTCGATGTCGACCCGGAGCGGGGTGCCCGCGGCGGATCCGGTCGCGATGGTGCGCTCGCGGTCCGACCGGGTCGAGGCACCGCTCACCCGCACGACGGGGCCGAAGAACGACACGAGGCTCGTCAGGTAGTACGGCCCCATGTCGAGGAGCGGGCCGCCCCCGGGCTGGTAGTAGAAGGCCGGCGCCGGGTGCCAGAGCTCGTGTCCGGGCGCCGACCACGACACTGCGGCCCCGACCGGGCTCCCGATCAGTCCGTCGTCGAGCGCTGTGCGCGCGGTCTGGATCCCGGAGCCGAGCACGGTGTCCGGCGCGCTGCCGACCCGCAGGCCCGAGCGTCGGGCGAGGTCGAGCACGGGCTGTGCCTCGGCCGTCGACATCGCGAGCGGCTTCTCGCCGTACACGTGCTTGCCGGCCTCGAGGGCTCGCGTGGCGATCTCGGCGTGCGCCGCCGGGATCGTCAGGTTGAGCACGACGTCGATGTCTGCCGCGGCGATCAGCTCGTCGACGCTCGTGCCCCGCACGCCCTGCGCGCCGCCCACCGACTGCGCCCGGTCGACGTCGATGTCCGCGACCGCGGTCAGCTCGAGCCCGGGCAGGGCCGGGAAGTGCTCGAAGTACTGCTGGCTGATGACGCCGACCCCGACGACCCCCACCCGCAACGGTCGGTCGTTCACCGGGCTGCCCACAGGAGTCCCCTCTCGATGATCGTGCGGAGCGGCTGCGACGCGACGACCTCCAGCCGGTGCCCGGGCGCCGAGACGAACACGCGTCCCTCGCCCCACTGCCGGGTCCAGATCGCGGGCGCGGTGACCGGACGGTTCCAGGCGTCGAAGTCCCGGGCCTCCTGCGTGGTCGTCGCCAGCACGTCGTTGTACTCGTCGGAGAGCACCCAGTACTGCTCGGTCACGAGGTCGAAGTCCTCGATGCCCTGCGTGATCGGGTGCTCGTGCCCGGCCTCGGTGATGTGCACCGTGTACGGGATGTAGTTGTCGGATTGCTCCCCGGTGCGCTCCGACGGGTGCTTGCCCGCGTGGTGCGCGAACTGCCCGCCGATCATGTGCAGGTAGTCCGCGGTGTTCCGGAACGCGTCCGCGATCCCGCCGTGCCACCCGGCGAGCCCGGCGCCGCCGAGCACCGCCTGCTGCAGTCCGGCGAACTCGTCGTCCGCGATGGTCGACATCGTCACGATCTGCACGATGAGGTCGACGTCGGCCATGACCGACTCGTCGGCGTAGACGGCGGTCGAGTCCGACACGTGCACGTCGAAGCCGTTGTCGCGCAGGAACGGGACGAACAGGTCGGTGGTCTCGACGGGCATGTGCCCGTCCCAGCCGCCGCGGACGACGAGGGCGCGCTTCCTGTCCGCCACTCAGATCACCGTCCAGGCGCTGCCGTCGGCCGCGCTGCGCTCGACCGCGTCGAGGACGCGCTGCACGTGCAGGCCGTCCGCGAACGACGGCTGCGGGTCGGTGCCGGCGATGATCGCCTGCACGAAGTCGGCGACCTGGTGGCTGAAGGTGTGCTCGTAGCCGATGAGGTGCCCGGTCGGCCACCATGCGGCCATCCACGGGTGCTCCGGCTCGGTGACGAGGATGCGGCGGAAGCCCTGCTCCCCGGCCGGTGCCGACGACTCGTACAGGCGCAGCTCGTTCATCGACTCGAGGTCGAACTGGATCGCGCCCTCGGAGCCGCTGATCTCGAGCGTCAGGCCGTTCTTCCGGCCGGTCGCGTAGCGCGTCGCCTCGAAGGTGCCGATCGCGCCCTCGGCAGCGCCGCCCGTGAGCCGACCGAGGAAGAACGCGGCGTCGTCGACGGTGACCTGCCCGCGCTCGGTCGACGCGGTGCCGGAGAGCCCGACGCCCTCGGCCATGAGCGGCCGCTCGTGCACGAAGGTCTCGAGCGTGCCCGACACGGTGGACAGCTGTCCGCCCGTGACGTGCTCGACGAGGTCGATCGCGTGCGCACCGATGTCGCCGAGCGAGCCGGAGCCGGCGAGCGCCTTGTCCAGGCGCCAGGTCATCGGACCGTCCTCGTCGGCCAGCCAGTCCTGCAGGTAGAGCGCGCGGACCTGGCGGACGGTCCCGATCCTCCCGTCCGCGACCAGCTGGCGGGCGAACGCGATGGCGGGGACGCGACGGTAGCTGAAGCCGACCATCGCACGGACACCGCGCTCGGCGGCGGCCTGCGCGGCGGCGGACATCGCCTCGGCCTCGTCCACGGTGTTGGCGAGCGGCTTCTCGCAGAGCACGTGCTTGCCGGCCTCGAGCGCAGCGATCGCGACCTCGACGTGCGAGGACCCGGGCGACACGACGTCGACGACGTCGATGTCCGGGTCGGCGACGACCTGCCGCCAGTCCGTCGACGCTGCCTGCCACCCGTACTGCCGCCGCGCGGCCTCGGTGCGCTCGGCGTCGCGGCCGACCACCACGGCCATCTCGGGCTCCACCCCGAGGTCGAAGAACCGCGGCGCGGTCCGCCACGCCTGGGAGTGCGCCGCCCCCATGAAGCCGTGCCCGACCATGGCGACCCGCAGTCGACCCGGTCCGTGTCCGTCGTGTGCCATCCACTCGCTCCTTTGCGATCCGGTGTTGCCAGGATCCACCCTACCGCTTATGTTGGGCGCGGCAACATTTTGTTTCGACGACGAACGGTGATCCACCATGGCAACGACGCCCACCCGCGACGACAAGTTCTCCTTCGGTCTCTGGACCATCGGCTACAACGGCTCCGACCCGTTCGGCGGCCCGACCCGTCCCGCGCTGGACGTGGTCGAGGCGGTCGAGAAGCTCGACGAGCTCGGCGCCTACGGCCTGACCTTCCACGACGACGACCTGTTCGCGTTCGGCTCGACCGACGCCGAGCGCCAGACGCAGATCGACCGCCTCAAGGGCGCACTCGATTCCACCGGCATCGTCGTGCCGATGGTCACGACGAACCTGTTCTCGGCCCCGGTCTTCAAGGACGGCGGCTTCACCTCGAACGACCGCGCGGTCCGCCGCTTCGCGCTCCGCAAGGTGCTCCGCAACCTCGACCTCGCCGCCGAGCTCGGCGCGAAGACGTTCGTCATGTGGGGTGGCCGCGAGGGCTCGGAGTACGACTCCGCCAAGGACGTGCAGGCCGCGCTCGAGCGCTACCGCGAGGCTGTCAACCTGCTCGCCCAGTACGTCACCGACAAGGGCTACGACATCCGCTTCGCCATCGAGCCGAAGCCGAACGAGCCCCGCGGCGACATCCTCCTGCCGACCCTCGGCCACGCGATCGCCTTCACCGAGACGCTCGAGCGTCCGGAGCTGTTCGGCATCAACCCCGAGGTCGGCCACGAGCAGATGGCGGGCCTGAACTTCACGGCCGGCATCGCCCAGGCGCTCTACCAGGGCAAGCTCTTCCACATCGACCTCAACGGTCAGCGCGGCATCAAGTACGACCAGGACCTCGTGTTCGGTCACGGCGACCTGCAGAACGCGTTCTCGCTCGTCGACCTGCTCGAGCACGGCGCCCCGCAGGGCGGCCCGGCGTACGACGGCCCGCGCCACTTCGACTACAAGCCCAGCCGCACCGAGGACATCACCGGCGTCTGGGACTCGGCGAAGGCGAACATGCGCATGTACCTGCTCCTCAAGGAGCGCGCGCAGGCGTTCCGCGCCGACCCCGAGGTGCAGGAGGCCCTGTCCGCCGCGAAGGTCGACGAGCTGAGCACCCCGACGCTGGGCAGCGGCGAGTCGTACGACGACTTCCTCGCCGACCGCTCGGCGTACGAGGACTTCGACGCCGACGCGTACTTCGGCGGCAAGGGCTTCGGCTTCGTGCGCCTGCAGCAGCTCGCGATCGAGCACCTCATGGGCGCTCGTTGAGCCAGCAGCTCGTCGCCGGGGTCGACTCGTCGACCCAGTCCTGCAAGGTCACCATCCGTGACGCGTCGACCGGTGCGGTCGTCCGGGAGGGGCGCGCGTCCCACCCGGACGGCACGTCCGTCGACCCGCGCCACTGGTGGGACGCGCTCGGCACCGCGATCGCGGACGCCGGCGGGTTCGACGACGTCGCCGCCGTCGCGATCGCCGGGCAGCAGCACGGCATGGTCGCGCTCGACGCCGACGGTCGTGTGGTCCGCGACGCCCTGCTCTGGAACGACGTCCGCAGTGCGGACGCGGCCGCGCAGATGGTCGAGGAGCTCGGCCGGGAGGCATGGGTCGCCCGCACGGGTCTCGTCCCGGTGGCCTCGTTCACCGGCACGAAGCTGCGATGGCTCCGCGACGCGGAAGCCGAGAACGCGGCCCGGGTCGCCGCCGTGGCGCTCCCCCACGACTGGCTGTCGTGGCGGCTGCGCGGGTACGGCCCGGCGGACGAGAGCCCGCTCGGGCCCGACCTGGACGCCCTGGCGACCGACGGCTCGGACGCCAGCGGCACCGGCTACTGGGACCCCGTGCGGCGGGAGTACGACCCGGAGCTGTTCGAATCGGCACTGGGCCGTCCGATGCGCCCGGCACAGACGGGGGACGACGACGCGGTCGTGGTGCCGCGGGTCGTCGCGCCGGACGAGGCGATGGGCACGCTCGACGTCGACGTCGAGCTGCCGGGCGGTGCGGTCGCCCGCGCCGGACTCGTCGTCGGCCCGGGGCTCGGCGACAACGCCGGGGCGGCGCTCGGGCTCGGGCTCGGTCCGGGCGACGTCGCGGTGTCGCTCGGCACGAGCGGCACCGTGTTCGGGGTCACCGACACCGAGGTGACGGACCCGAGCGGGACCGTGGCGGGCTTCGCCGACGGGACCGGGTCGCGCCTCCCGATCGTCACCACGCTCAACGCGGCCCGCGTGCTCGAGGTGATCGGCGGACTCCTCTCCGTCGACCACGGCGAGCTCGGCGAGCTCGCGCTGCAGGCGCCGGCCGGGGCGGACGGGCTCGTGCTCGTGCCGTACTTCGTCGGCGAGCGCACGCCGAACCGGCCGGACGCCACCGCCTCGCTCGTGGGCATGACGCCCGCGACGACGGACCGGGCCCACCTCGCCCGCGCCGCCGTCGAGGGCATGCTGTGCGCCCTGGCCGACGGGCTCGCCGCGGTCGAGGACACCGGCGTCACCGTCGAGCGGCTGCTGCTCATCGGCGGTGCCGCGCGGAACGAGGCCGTCCGTGCCGTCGCCGCGCAGGTGTTCGGACGCGACGTGTCGATCCCCGAGCCGGGCGAGTACGTCGCCGCCGGTGCCGCTCGTCAGGCCGCGTGGGTGCTCGGCGGCTGCCTTCCCTCGTGGGAGGTCTCGGCCACCGTGGTGCCCGCGGACCCGCGGCCCGAGGTGCTCGAGCAGTACCGCGCCGCCGCGCGCTGAGGCCGGCTGCGACGCGGCACCACCCACCTGCTGGAACCGGGCGTACCCGGTCGGACCGTCCGACCGGGTACGCCCGATCCGTCCCGGTACGCCCGGACGGACCCACCACTCGCAAGGAGCTCCCGATGCCCCTCACCGACCTGCCCCTCGACCAGCTCCGCGCGTACCGTCCCTCGGTGCGCGAGCCGGGCGACTTCGACGCGTTCTGGGCGTCCACGATCGAGGACGCGCGCGCGGCCGGCGAGGGCATCGCCCCCGTCCTCACGCCCGCCGACACACCGGTCACCGCGCTCGACGTGCAGGACCTGACCTTCCCCGGGTTCGCCGGCGACCCGGTGCGCGCCTGGGTCTCGCGTCCGGCGGGCGCGCACGGCGACCTGCCCGCCGTGGTCGAGTTCCTCGGCTACAACGGCGGGCGCTCGCGACCCGGTGAACGCGTCGCGTGGGCCCTCGCCGGGTACGTGCACGTCGTGATGGACACCCGCGGCCAGGGCAGCGGATGGGGCGGCGGCGACACGCCGGACCCGCACGGTTCCGGGCCGCACATCGCCGGCTGGATGACGCGTGGGATCGACTCCCCCGCCGACCACTACTACCGTCGGGTCTTCACCGACGCCGTCCGCCTCGTCGACGCCGTCCGCACGCTGTCCGGTGTCGACCCCGACCGCATCGCCCTGACCGGCGGGAGCCAGGGCGGCGGGATCGCGATCGCGGCCGCAGCCCTCGTCGAGGCGCACACCGGCCCCCTGGTCGCCGTGATGCCCGACGTGGCGTTCCTGTGCGACTGGGAGCACGGGGCCGACGTCGCCGTCAGCGATCCGTACCAGGAGCTGGTCCGGTACCTGGCGGTCCACCGCGACGCCGCCGAGACGGTGTGGAGCACCGCGGCCTACTTCGACGGGGTCAACCACGCCGCGCGCATCACCGCGCCGGCCCTGTTCTCGGTCGCGCTCATGGACGAGATCGTGCCGCCGCGCACGACCTTCGCGGCCTACAACGCGCTGGGGACGCCCGACAAGCACCTCGAGGTGTACCCGTACAACGGCCACGAGGGCGGCGGGTACCGGCACTGGGAGCGGCAGGCGGCGTTCCTGGCGGACCGGCTCGGCGACCTTCGAGGCCGCTTGTTGAGTTCAACAACCCAGTAGCGTGCCTGTTGATGCCCGAGACGCCGTCGCCTCGGACGACTGGGTCACGCCGCAGCTCCGGATGCCGGCGGGCGCCGATCCGCTCCGGCTCGTCGACTCGGCGGTCCTACTCGCAGCGCCTGGACACCGTCCGCGGGATCATCGACCGGGGGAAGTCCTACTCGTTCCGCAACCGCGCCGTCGAGGCGTACCTCTCGACGGACTGGCCCCACGTGCGCTGACCGCCACGGCCCCGGGCAACCGCAGCGGCGGACCCCGCGGGTCGGGTCAGTCGCCCAGCAGCGCGCCCACGGCGTCGACGACGACCTGACGCCGCCGTGGCGGGGTCACCGCTGCGACGGAGCCGGCTGCCTCGGGCGCGAGCGCGGTCCAGAACACCGCCAGGTGCACGACGAGCCCGAACAGCACCGCCGGACGGAAGCGTCGCGGCAGCACACCGGCCCGCTGCGCCCGTTCGACCTCGGCGACGGCCTCGCCGTGCCGCTCGACCAGGGTCTCGAGCGCCACGTCCGGCCGCTCGAGCCGGTGCCAGGTGGCGAGACGCTGCACCCACGGCCGTTCGACGGTGACGTCGTGCAACCGGCCGGCCCACTCCGGCAGGTCCGCGGTGTCGAGCGGCGCCGCGTCGAGCGCCGCCGTGAGCTCGTGGGTCAGCAGGGCGTCGAACAGCCCGTCCTTCCCGCCGAAGTAGTGGAAGACCTGTGCCTTGTTGCTCCCGGCGGTCGCGGCGAGCCGCTCGACGCGCGCACCGGCGATCCCGTGGGCGGAGAACTCGTCGCGCGCCGCGGCGAGCAGGGTCGCGCGCATCGCGTCGGCAGCTGGGGGCGTGAAGCGGGCCATGCCCGACACGGTACCGATCCGCGGTGCCGTCGCGGCGGCGACGCGGCGGGCCGACGACGGACGGGAGGCCCGTGGCGGCGTCGCCACGGGCCTCCCGTCCGTCATGGGTCGGCTACTCCGCCGACTCGTCCTCTTCCTGGTTGAAGTGCGACTCGTCCTCGGTGAACCCGGCGGCGACGCCCTCGGGGTGTGCGGGGATCGTGCCGTCCTGGCCGAGGCCGTCGGGCTTCGTCGTGCCCTCGGGGTCGTTGGTGGTGTCGCGGGTGTCGTCGGCGTGGGACATGGCGTGCTCCTTCACGGTGTGAGGAGGGCCACGGTACTCACGCTCCCGGGACGTCGCCGGTGCGCCGGCTGATCGTCGTCCCCCGGACGGGCGTGACCGCCGTGGAGCCCGCGGACCGCGCGGCGCTACGACCTCTGCGGTCCCGGGTCCGCGGCGGTCGTCCGGCTCGGTGCCGGGTCGCGGACGAGGACGATCACGGTCACGTCGTCCTCGGCGCGCTCGGCGGCACGCAGGCGCACCGTCCGGAGGAACGCGTGCAGGTCCCGGGCCCGGCCGAGTGTGCGCGCCAGGTCGAGCAGGGTGTCGATCGTGCCGTCGCCGAGGTCGAGCGCCCCGTCGCTCGCGACGACGAGCGCGTCCCCGGGCTCGAGCGTCAGCGTCGTGGTCGAGCGCGGGATGCCCTCGTGGTGCAGTCCGAGCGGCAGGCCGTGCGAACGGAGGGTGCGCGGGGCCCCCTCGGCGGGGACGTGCACCGCGAGGCCGTGGCCGGCATCGAGGACGTCGACGGTCCCCGTCTCCGGCCGGAGTCGCGCGTGGAAGAGCGTGGCGAACGCGCTCGCCCGCACCAGGTCCTCGCCCAGTGCCGGTTCGGCCGCCGCCACCGCCGCAGCCGGGTCGAGGGACCGGTGCTGTCGCAGCGCCGCCCGGATGCCGGACGCGAGCAGGGCCGCCGGCTGTTCCTTCCCCATGACGTCGGCGAGCGTGAAGGTGAGGTCCCCGTCGACGACGGACCAGTCGTGCAGGTCCCCGCTCAGGTCCCCGTACGGCACGGCGACCGCGTCGATGCGGTACCCGTCGAGGGCGGTGGCCGGCGGTGCGAGGGCCGTGACCACCTCGAGCAGCCGGTCGTGGTGCAGCCCCTGGCCGAGGGCGCGCTCGGCCCAGCGCCCGAGGTCGATGAGCGCCGCGGTGTCCTGCGGCGAGAAGTCACGCGGCTCCGTGTCCATCAGGCAGAGCGTCCCGACGGGCTCCCCGCCGGCGATGGTCAGCGGCACCCCGGCGTAGAAGCGGATCCCACGGTTGGTGACCCCCGGCAGACCGGACGTCCTGGGGTCGGCCGTCGTGTCGGGGACGACGGTCGGTTCCGTCCGCCGGACGGTCAACTGACAGAAGGACCATCCGACCGGCCCCGAGACGATCTCGTCGGGGACGTTCGGGGTGAGCGTGTGCAGCAGGTCCTCGTCGAGCACGTTGACGTACGCGAGCGGGACGTCGAAGACCTCGCGCGCGACCCGGACGATCCGTTCGAACCGTTCCGACGGTGCGGCGTCGACGACGTCCAGTGCGGCGACGAGCGCAGCGCGCACCCGCCCCTGGTCCCCCGTGCTCATCCGCCCCGTCCCCCTCCTGGTCCACCGGACCGCTGCTGCGCGGTGGAGCAGCGTCGTGCGGTCCGTGGAAGACCCGACCCACGCTACCCGGCACACCCGGACGCACACCGACACCGCCGCGGAGCACCCTGATCCGAGTGCTCCGCGGCGGCGTCAGGTGCTCAGACCACCGACCAGGTGACGGTCCGTCGGTCGGCGAGCGTGACCTCGTGCACGGCACCCTCGACGCGCACGACCGCACGCGTCGTCGTCGAACCGGGGAACTCGTGCCGGACCGGCCCGTCGCCGGACGCGACGATCCCGCCCGTCGGGAGCGGGCCTCCCGGCCGGGAGGCCGCCGCGTCGGACGCGACCCACACCTCCACGTCCCCTGGCTCCACCACCTTGCGCATCGCGCGGTCGGTGAAGGCGAACCGCTGCACGGGCACGTCGAACCGCACCGTGGCGGACTCCCCCGCCGCCAGCTCGACCCGCGCGTACCCGAGCAGCTGCGCGACCGGCCGCGTGACCGAGGCGTGCCGGTCGTGACCGTAGAGCTGCACGACCTCGGCGCCGCCACGGGCACCGGTGTTGCGGACCGTGACGGACGCGGTGAACGCCCCGTCGGTGGTCACCGTGCCGTCGACAGCCAGGTCCTCGTACGCGAAGGACGTGTAGGTCAGGCCGAACCCGAACGGCCGGACGGGCGTGGAGTCGGTCGCCGTGACGTCCGACGGACCGCCGAGCCGCGGGTGCAGGTACGAGTACGGCTGGGCCCCGGCGGATCGCGGCAGCGACACGGGCAGTCGCCCGGACGGCGCGGTGACGCCCGTGAGCAGGTCCGCGACGGCCGTGCCGCCGCACTCGCCCGGGAAGAACGCCTGCACGACCGCGGCGGGCTTCGCCTGGTCGCCGTCGAGCGCCCAGCCGATCGCGTACGGCCGCCCGGTGAGCAGCACGACCACGGTCGGTGTGCCGGTGGCGACCACGGCCTCGACGAGCTCGCGCTGCACGCCGGGCAGGTCGAGCGACTCGGAGTCGTTGCCCTCACCGACGGTGCCACGACCGAAGAGCCCCGCCTGGTCGCCGACCACGACGACCGCGACCGACGCGTCCTGCGCGGCGGCGACGGCCTCGGCGAAGCCGGACCGGTCGTCGCCCTCGACGTCGGCGCCGCGGGCGTACCGCACGGCACCGGTGCCCAGGGAGTCCTGCAGCGCCTCGAGCACGGTGGGGATCGCGAACCCGAGCGGCAGGCCGGGGTGCGTCGCGAGGACGTGGTTCGCGAAGGAGTAGCAGCCCTGCAGGGCCTCGGCGCGGTGTGCGTTCGGGCCGATCACCGCGATCGGGCCCTGCAGGGACGGCCCGTCGAGCGGCAGGACGCCGTCGTTCGACAGCAGCACGAGCGACTCCGCGGCGAGCCGCCGTGCGAGCTCCCGGTGCTCCGGGGAGTCCAGGTCGACGCCGGTCGGCGGCTCGTCCTCGAAGACGTCCGGCTCGAGCAGTCCGAGGCGCTCCTTCTGCCGGAGGACGCGGAGCACGGCCCGGTCGACGAGGGCCTCGTCGACCTCGCCGTTCCGGACCCGCTCGACGAGCGGCGCCAGGTAGGCGTCACCGGTCGGCAGTTCGACGTCGATGCCGGCCTCGAGCGCCATCGCGGCTGCCTCTCCGCGGTCACGGGCGACGCCGTGCATGACCTCCAGGAACGCCACCGAGAAGTAGTCCGCCACGACGGTGCCGTCGAAGCCGAGCCGGTCGCGCAGCAGGTCGGTCAGGAGCGAGGCGTCCGCCGCGACGGGCACGCCGTCGACCTCGGCGTAGGAGTTCATGACGCTCCGTGCGCCGCCGTCGAGCAGCGCCATCTCGAACGGCGGCAGGAAGACGTCGGCGACCTCGCGCGGGCCGGCGTGGACCGGCGCGTGGTTCCGCCCCGCCCGCGAGGCCGAGTAGCCGAGGAAGTGCTTCAGGGTCGCATCGACGCCGGCGCTCTGCACACCGCGCACGTACGCCGTGCCGACGGTGCCGACGAGGTACGGGTCCTCGCCGATGCACTCGTCGACGCGCCCCCAGCGGGGGTCGCGGACGACGTCGAGCACGGGTGCGAGCCCCTGGTGGACGCCGAGCTCGCGCATCGAGCGGCCGATCACCGCACCGACCTGCTCGACGAGCTCCGGGTCGAACGACGCACCCCACGCCAGCGGCGTCGGGAAGGTCGCCGCCTTCCACGCGGCGAGGCCGGTCAGGCACTCCTCGTGCACGAGCGCGGGGATCCCGAGGCGGGTCTCACGCTTCAACCGGCGCTGCTCCGCCCACAGCCAGGCGGCACGCTCGTCGGGCTCGACGGGACGGGTGCCGTACACGCGGGTGTACTGCCCGAGCCCGTCGCGGGTGACGTCGGCGAGCGTCCCGCCGTCCTGGGCTGCCGCCATCTCGCCCTGCATGGGCGCGACGACGCCGTTCTGGTCGAGCCAGTAGCCGACGAGCTGCGCCGTCTTCTCCTCGAGCGTCATCGTGGCGAGCAACGCGGTCACACGGTCGGACGCGGTCGCGTGATCGTCGTGGGCGGTGTCGGCCGGGAGGCGCGTGGCGGCGTCGCCGTCCGCCTGGCGTCCGTCGGTGGCGTGCGTGGTCGTGTCGAGCGTGGTCACCCCTTCACCGCCCCGGTCAGGCCGCCGACGATGCGCTTCTGGAAGATCGTGAAGAACACCAGGGCGGGGATCATCGACATCGAGGTGAAGGCGAGCACCCTCGCGGTGTCCACGGAGTACTGCGACGAGAAGGCCTGGACCCCGAGCGGGAGCGTGTAGGCGGCCTCGTTGTTGAGGATGAACAGCGGCAGGATGTAGCTGTTCCAGCTCCCGATGAAGGCGAGGATGCCGACCGTCACCACGCCCGGCAGCGACAGCGGGACGATCATCCGGAAGAAGAAGCCGAGGCGGCTCGCGCCGTCGATCGAAGCGGCTTCCTCCAGCTCGTCCGGGATCGCCCGCAGGAACGGCACCAGGATGATGACCGTCGTCGGCAGGGCGAAGGCGATCTGCGGCAGGATCACGCCGGCCAGGCTGTTGGTGAGCCCGAGGTCCTTCACGAGCAGGTAGAGGGGCGTGATGGCGACCGTGATCGGGAACATGAGGCCCGCGGCGAACAGGGCGTAGACCGCGCCGCGACCCTTGAACGAGTAGCGGGCGAGCACGAAGCTGACCATGAGGCCGAGCACGACGACGCCGAGCGTGGTCGTGACCGCGCTGATCGTCGAGTTGCCGAGCTGCTGCCAGAAGATGCCGCTGGACAGCACCGAGCCGTAGTTGCCGAACTGGAAGGGCGCCGGCAGGCCGGCCGGGCTCGTCGTGATCTGCGAGTTCGTCCGGAACCCGCCCAGCACGATGTACAGCACCGGGGCGAGGTTCGCGGCGACGAACAGGACCGCGACGACGTACGTCAGCGGCGTGGCGCGGCCGATCGCAGCGCCGGACCGGCGGTCACGTTGTCCGCGCCGACCGGGGGCGACGAGGCTGGTGGTGGCGCTGGTGACGGCCATCAGTGCTTCCTCTCGGTGAGTGCGCCGGCGGTGTCCCGACGGAGCACGAAGTGCTGGTAGACCAGGGCCACCGCGAGCGAGATCAGGAACATCACGACGGCGACGGCGCTGCCGAACCCGTAGTTGCCCGAGGTGCGGCCGTTCGCGACCATGTAGGTCGCCATGGTCGAGGTGCCCGCGGTCGACGAGATGTACTGGCCCCAGATGATGTAGACGAGGTCGAACAGCTGCAGCGACCCGATGATCGACAGGAACGCCCAGATGCGGATGGTCGGCCCGAGCAGCGGCAGGGTGATGCGGCGCTGGATCTGCCAGTAGCTCGCCCCGTCGATCGCCGCCGCCTCGAAGAGCTCCTCGGGGATGCTCTGCAGGCCGGCCAGGAACAGGATCACCGCGAAGCCGATGTACTTCCACGAGATGATCGCGAGCAGGCTCCAGATGGCGATGTCCGGGTTGGACAGCCAGTCCTGGCGGAGCCCACCGAGGCCCATGCCCTGGAACAGGTCGTTCACCGCACCGTTCGACTGCAGCATGAGGCTCCAGCCGGTGCCGACGATGACCTCGGAGATCACGTAGGGCACGAAGACGAGCACCCGGACGAGTCCGCGTCCACGCATCTTCTGGTTGAGCAGGAGCGCGAGCACGATGGCGATCGGCCCCTGCAGCAGGAGCGACATCACGACGATGAAGCCGTTGTGCATCAGGACCGAGTGGAACGCCTCGTCCTGGAAGATGATCAGGTAGTTCTGCAGCCCGACGAAGTTCGTCGGCGGGCCGTAGCCCTGCCACTTGTAGAAGCCGTAGTAGGCGGCGAGCGCCACCGGCAGGATGACGAAGGTCACGAAGACGATGACCGCGGGTCCGGCGAGGACCGCGATCTCGACGCGCTTGCGCCAGTCGGCGACGCGCTGGGCGGTCCGCCGGGCGGGGAGCGGCGAACCGCTCCCCGCCGGGGACGCCCCGGGAGCTGTGCCCGACGCCTTCGCCGGGGTCGTGCCGAGGGAGGTGTCGAGCGCCATGATCAGCCCTTGGCCGCGGCCTGGTTGGTGGTCTCGACGATGTCCTTCGCGCTGCCCTTGCCGGCGAGCAGGTCGACGACGCTGGTGTTCAGCGCGTTGCCGACGTTCTGGCCGTACAGGGTGTCGAGGTACTGCGAGACGAACGGGGCCTCCTGGTACGCGGCGAGGGCCGACTTCAGGTAGTCCTCCTGGACGACGGACTGGGCGTCCTTGTTGACGGGGATCGCGTTGAAGGCCTTGTAGTACGCCTCCTGGTTGTCCTTCTGCACGATGAAGTTGAGGAAGTCCGTGCAGGCCTTCTTCGGGGCCTGTGCCGAGCAGGAGTTGCCGTCGACACCACCCATCATCGACTTCGGGTCACCCTTGCCGCCCTCGACGGCCGGGAACGGGAACCAACCGAGGTCCTCGAGCGGCTTGGCGTCCGGGGTGAGCGACGCGATCACGCCGGGGTTCCAGGCGCCCATGAGCTCCATGCCGGCCTTGTGGTTGGCGAGGAGACCGGCCGAGCTGCCGGCGCCCTGCTGTGCGGCGGTGGTCAGGAAGCCCTGGTTGAACGGCTCGGTCTCGTTGAAGTCCTCGAGCTGCTCGCCGGCCTTGGTCCAGCACGCGTCGTCGAACTCCAGCGACTCCGCCGCGTCGGTCAGCGTCTTCTCGCTGCACTCGCGGAGCGCGAAGTTGTAGTACCAGTGCGCGGCGGGCCAGGCGTCCTTGGCACCGACGGCCACCGGGTCGATGTCCTTCGCCTTGAGCTTGGCGATGGCCTCGTTCAGCTCGTCCATGGTGGTCGGCGTGTCCTCGATGCCGGCCTCCTCGAAGAGGTCCTTCGAGTACCAGATGCCCTCGGGGAGCACGGCGCCCGGCATCGCGTAGGTCCCGCCGTCCTTCTCGTAGCCGGCGAAGGTGCCCTTGCTGATCGACTGCTTCGCGTCGTCGCTGATCGAGTCGGAGATGTCCATCAGCTGACCGGCAGCGATCATCGCGTCCATCTTGCCGCCGCCGCGCTGCAGGAAGATGTCGGGTCCGTCGCCGGAGTTCAGCGCGGTCTGGAGCTTGCCGTCCAGGTCCTCGTTCTGGATCGCCTGGGCCTTGATCGTGACGTTCGGGTACTTCTCCTCGAACGCCTGCACGGTGTCGTCCCAGTACGCCTTGCCCGGGCCGGTGGTCGAGTTGTGCCACAGGGTCATCGTGACCTTGCCGCCGTCCTCCGACGGGTCGCTGCCGCCGGCTGAACAACCCGCCAGCGTGAGAGCGGTGGCCCCGACCAGCGCGATGGCTGCCGCGGCACGGATCTTCCTCGTCATCGTGGAACTCCTCGGTGTCGTCGTTGACGTTCGCGGCAGTCGATGCCGCTGCGGAGAGCGTGCCAGGTGCTCGTACGCATTGTCAATCGTTATCGATAACGTTTTCTAACCGTGATCGTCGGGCTGGCGGAACACGCATGCGGCGGTACGGTGTGCACATGGAGACCGCCGTCGACCACATGCCCGGACCGGGGCGGGTCACGATCGCGGACGTCGCGCGCGCCGCCGGCGTCTCGATCCCGACCGTGTCCAAGGTGGTCAACAACCGGCACGGCGTGGCCCCCGCCACCATGGTGCGGGTGCAGGAGGTCGTCGAGCGCCTGGGCTACGAGACCTCCCTCGTCGCCCGGAGCCTGCGGAGCTCCCGCACGAACGTCATCGGCATCCTGGTGCCCGAGTTCGAACCGTTCTCGACCGAGCTCCTGCGCGGCGTGTCCGCCGCGACGACCGGCACCGGGTACGAGCTGCTCGCCTACGCCGGCCTCGAGGCAGGCACGGGCCGCCCGGGCTGGGAGCGCCGATCGCTGTCCCGACTGTCCGGCACCCTCATCGACGGCGCGATCGTCGTGACGCCCTCGGCTGCCCTGTCCGGTGCGTCGATCCCGGTCGTCGCGATCGACCCGCACACCGGCCCCGAGGGCCACGCCACCGTCGACACGGACAACGCCGCGGGTGCGCGCGACGCCGTGGAACACCTGCTCGGACTCGGGCACACGCGGATCGCCCACGTGCAGGGGCGTGGCGACCTGGCATCGTCCCAGTTGCGCGAGACGGGCTACCGCGACGCGCTGGCCGCCGCCGGCATCGCCGTCGACGAGCGTCTGGTGCGCGCGGGTGACTACCAGGAGGAACGGTCCGCCGTCGTGGCGCACGAACTCCTGACGCTGCCCGGACGCCCGACCGCCGTCTTCGCCGCGAACGACTCGTCGGCGATCGGTGTGCTGCACGCCGCCGAGGCGCTCGGGCTCCGGGTTCCCGAGGACCTGTCGGTGGTCGGGTTCGACGACGTCCCGCAGGCGTCCACCACGACCCCGCCGCTCACGACCGTGGCGCAGCCGCTCGCCGAGCTCGGCGCGAGTGCGGTCGCGATGCTCATGGGCATGCTGCGCGGCGAGCCGACGAGCGACCACGTCCGGCTGCGCTCGACGCTGCACGTGCGGAGCAGCACCGGCCCGGCGCGCTCCTGACCGGACGCGTCAGCGGCGCAGCGTCTGCTTCGGGTACTCGCCGAACCGCTCCGCGTACGACGCCGAGAAGCGCCCGAGGTGCGCGAACCCCCACCGACGGGCGACCTCGCCCACGGCACCGGCCTGCGGCCCGGCCTCCAACAGTTCCTCGTGCACGCGGTCGAGCCGTACCTGGCGCAGGTAGGTCAGCGGTGAGACGTCGAAGACGCGCCGGAAGGACTCCTGCACCGACCGCACGCTCAACCCCGCCGCCTCGGACAGGTCGACGATCGAGACGTCCTCCGCGGCGTGCGCGTGGATGTACTCGACGGCGGCGCGGAGCCGGGCGTTCCGCGGCTGTGCGAGCACGTCCGGCAGGTCGTCGGACTGCGGTGGGAACATGTCCAGGAACACCTCGGCGGCGGCGACCTTGGCGTCCTGCCACACGTCGGAGTCCGGCCCGCCGACCCGCAGCGCACGGGACAGCGCGGTCAACGCCCCCTGCCAGCGGTGCCCGAGGTTCTCGTCCGCACCACGCCGGGCGTCGAAGCGCAGGGGCCGCTCCCCGATCTCGCTCCGCGTGGCGGCGACCCGGCCCACGAACCCGCGGTCCAGGTGCACGAGCCGCTGGTCGTAGTCGGCGGTCGTGAACGTGAACTCCTCGTCGGCGGGGAACAGCACCGGTACGTCGTGCAGCATCGGCCAGCGTTCGCCACGCACCTCGACCTCGCCCGTACCGGTGCTGATCCACGTGACGACGTGGTCGGGCGCCCCGCCGGGCATGTACCCGCGGATCTCGCCGTGCATCTGCGACCGGCGGATCGTGACCTCGCTGTCGCCGATGGCGGTGTACCGGTAGTCGAACCGGCCGTTGGAGGGCGCCGCGCTCCACCGCTCCCCCGCGTAGATGCCGCCGAGGTCGCGGACAGCCGTCTCCGGTCGCGTGCCGGAGACCTCGAAGCGCACCGGCGCGATGGTCCCTTCGGCCCCGAAGGCCTCGATCAACGGGTCAGCCACGTCGTCCTCGCTCGCCACGGACTGTCCACTCGACGCCATCGCTCTCGTTGTCCGGATACGGTTCAGGGGTGGTTGCGGCGTAGTGTCGCGGACGACCGACACGCACCGAGGGGGCGATCGCCTGAGCGAGATCGACCTGACCGCCGCACTGACGAGGCTCGAGGCCGCGATGGGCGCCCTGCGGGGACGGCTCCGCGAACGGTTGGCCGTGTCCGGGGCGGACCTGACGGTCCTGCAGTTCGTCGCGCGTTCCGCGGCCGCGGAGCGCCGGGTACGTGTGAAGGACCTCGTCTCGCACCTCGGCCTGACGGGACCGGCGGTCACCGGGACGGTGGACCGCCTCGAGCGCGCGGGTCACCTGCGCCGGGTCCCGAACCCCGACGACGGCCGCAGCCGGTTCATCGAGCTCACCCCGGACACGGAGCGCGCCTACGCCGGCGCGTTGGACAGCACGAACGAGCATCTGCACGACCTCCTGTCCTCCTTCTCCGAGCGCGAGCGGACCCGGTACGTCCGCGTGATCGACCGGGTGGTCGAGGCACTCGAGCACGGCGCACCGACCCCGTGACGGCAGGCTACGGGCGGTCGGGGACCGGCTCCGGACGTTTGTCCAACAAGCGCAGTTAGGTCAGTTCCCGACGTATCTCGCCGGACGCGGGGCCGTTCGGCCCGTACCGTCGCCGGTGGGTACCCCCACACGGGGGTGGCATCAGGGAAACGGGGAGGAACCATGGGTTCGTACCAGTCCGAGCCGGGCATCGACCCGGTGCGCATCGAGACGTTCCGTCGCATGCGGAAGCGTTGGAAGTACGGCGAGCTGCAGGACGCGAACGGCCTGTACGCCGACTTCTTCACCGACACGGCGCGCGACACGCGCCGCTGACGGCACCCCGCCGGTCACGCGACCGGCGACGGACGGGAGGCCCGTGGCGGGATCGCCACGGGCCTCCCGTCCGTCTGGGTCGGCGACCGGGCGCCCGGTCGCCTCCACGTCGGACGTCACCCCTTGACGGCACCGGACGTCAGGCCGGACACGATCGACCGCCGGAAGACCAGCACGAGGATGACGATCGGGACCGTCGCCGCCACGCTCGCCGCGAAGATCTGCGCGAACGGCACGGTGAACTGCGTGCCGAACAGGGCGATGCCGACCGGGATCGTCCGGAACGAGTTCTCGCTGTTGAACGTCAGCGCCATGAGGAACTCGCTCCACGACGCCGTGAACGTGAAGACCCCGACCGTGAAGAGCCCGGGCTTCGCCATCGGCAGGATGACCGACAGCACGGTCCGCCAGGCGCCCGCACCGTCGATCTCGGACGCCTCCTCGATCGTCGACGGGATCCCCTGCAGGTAGTTCCGCATGATCCAGATCGCGAACGGCAGGTTGAACGCCACGTAGGGCACGATCAGGCCCGGGTACGAGTTGAGCAGCCCGAGGTTGCGCTCGAGCAGGTACAGCGGCGTCAGGACCGCGATCGCCGGGAACACCGACAGCATGAGCAACGAGGTCATGATCGCCGTCCGGCCCTTGATCCACCGGCCCGCGAGCGCGTAGCCCGCCAGGAAGGACAGCGCCAGCACGATGACGGTGGTCGACACCGACACGACGACGCTGTTCAGCATGTACTGACCGAGGGCGTTGTCGCGGAAGGCCACGACGAAGTTGTCGAACGTCAGCGACCGCGGGAACGCCGTCGGCGGCGACTGTGCGATCTCGGACGACGGCTTGAACGACGTCGAGACGAGCCAGTACAACGGCAGCGCCGTCAGCACCGCGATGACGACACCGCTGACGTTGACGGTGTTGACCCACTTCCGCCAGCCCTTGCGCACCTTCTGTCGGGGCATCAGGCATCCCCTCCCTTCGCCTGGTTCCGGAACGCCCGCAGGAACAGCAGGCACCCGACGGCCACGATGACCGCCGTGCTCGTCGCGATCGCCGCGCCCGGTCCGATGTTGATGTCCTGGAAGAGCACCTTGTAGCCCATGATCGCGAGCGACTGGGTGGCGGTGCCCGGTCCGCCGTTCGTCAGCACGAACGGCAGGTCGAAGACGCCGAAGGCCTGCAGGATGCGGAACAGCACGGCGATCGTCAGCGTCGGGGTGAGCTGCGGGAGCACCACGCGCCAGAACGTCTGCCAGGTGTTCGCGCCGTCGAGCTCGGCCGCCTCGTAGTGGTCCTCGGAGATCTGCACCAGGCCGGCGAGCAGGATGATCGCCACGAACGGTGTCGTCTTCCAGATGTCGGCGACCATCAGGCCGGTGATCGCGGGCACCGGTTCGCCGAGGATCACCGGGGCGTCGCCGAACAACCCGAAGAACCACGTCGCGACGCCGTACGTCGAGTCGTAGATGTACTTCCAGAGCTGCGCGTTGACGATCGTCACGAGCGACCACGGCACCAGGAGCAGGGCGAGCATCCACCCGCGGGTGGCCCCGAGCCGTTCGAGCACCAGGGCGACGAGCATGCCGAGCACGAGTTCGACGAAGACCGTCACGACCGTGTACAGGACGGTGAACCCGAGCGCCCGGTACCAGTCGGCGCTCTGCAGCAGCGCCGCGTAGTTGCCGAGGCCGAACCCCTGGATGGCGAAGCCGTCGTAGCCGATCTCGACGTCCGCGAAGCTCAGGACGATCGAGTAGACGACCGGGAAGATCGTGACGGCAGCCACCACCAGGAGCGCCGGCGCCGCGAAGCCCCACGCACCACGCGCGCGGACCCGCTCCATGCGCGACCGCCCCGTGGTCGGGCGGTAGCCGTCGCCGCGACCCGCGCCTCCCGTGCGCCCAGCGCCGGACCCGGCAGCCGCTGTCGGCCGGCGGGTCTCGGTCCCGGCGCTCACAGCGCCTCCCCCTGCAGGGCGAGCGAGATGGCCGATGCCATCGCGCCGGTGCCGCCGTCGACGGACGCCTGGCCGCCGAGGATGCTGTTGCCGTTCTGGTAGACGCCCTGCGAGACCTTCGGGTAGTAGGCCGTCGAGGTCGGGCGGGGCACGAGCGTGATGCCGGCCGCGGTGTCGTACGTCGGCCGGTTCTGCCGCTTGGCGTCCTGGCTGACCAGGCTCGCGCTGCGTGCGGGCAGGACGCCGCCCTCGCGGGTGAGGAACTGCTGCGCGGTCTCACTCGACATCCACGCCGCGAACGTCAGCGCCGCGGCGGGTTGCTGCGTGTGCGGGTTGATGTAGTTCCCCCACCCGCCGATCGTCGAGTGGTTGTCCTGCATGCCGTCGAAGGTGGGGCGGGCGGCGAGCCCGACCTTGCCGGCGACCGCGGAGTCCGGGCCGTTCGCGATCCCCCACGCGTACGACCAGTTGCGCAGGAACGCTGCGCGGCCGCCCGAGAAGGCGTCGTTCGTGTCCTGCTCCTGGTAGGTCAACGTCGCGCGCGGGCTGGCGCCGTCGGTGATGAGCGACCGCATGAACTCGAACGCCCGCTTGGCCTCCGAGCTCGTCGTCGCCGGAGCCGTCAGGTCGTCGTTGAGCAGCGAGCCGCCGGCATCGGCGACGAACTCGGTGACGTTGCACGTCAGACCCTCGTACACGTCTCCCTGGAAGGCGAAGCCGTAGTCGACGTCGCCCGTGTCGACGAGCTTCGCCGCGGTGTCCTTGACCTCTTCCCACGACCGCGGGACCTGGAACCCGTGCTTGTCGAGCAGGTCCTTGCGGTACAGGAAGAACGACTCGTCGATGTAGAGCGGGAACATGTAGTAGGTGCCGTCGACACTCGCGGCCAGCCGGAGTCCCTCGGGGAACTGCTCGAAGAAGTCCTCGCCGACGAGCTGGTTGACGGGCGTCGCGAGCTTGTTCTTCGCGAACTGCCCCGGCCAGGCGACGTCGCCCAGGTACACGTCCGGTGTCGGGCTGCCGGCGGCGATCTGCGTCGTCAGGCTCGTGCGGTTCGTGTCGGTGTCGCTCGGCGCGCTCACGATCCGGACGCGGATGTTCGGGTGCTCCTTCTGGAACTCGGCGATGAGCCGGCGCCGGAGGTCCCCGCCGTCCTTCGACGCGACCTGACCGGCCCACCAACTGATCGTGACGTCACCCTCTGGCGGCTCCGTCGGCCACTCCTCGACGGTGGTGCGCTCGGGCCGGGTGGAGCAGCCCGCGAGCAGCAGCACCCCCGTGCCCCCGAGCAGGAAGAGCCTGCGGTCGATTGCCATCCGTCCTCCTCGACGAAGGGTGCGGCGGTGCACCCGGCGAACCTGTGGGCCCACACAACCAACCGACCCTGTGCGCGCGTCCAGGTGCAGCGGTGCCGCATGCGGCGGGGTCCCCTGCGGCGGTCCCGGTGGGGTGGTGGCGGGCCGCTCGGCGCCGAGGCCGAGCCCGGCCGGGCGGCACCTGCGTGACGCAGCGCGCTGGCGTCAGCGCACGGGGGCGGGGGCCGTGGACTCGGCGGTGCGGAGCTCGCAGGGCAGCAGGAAGTGCGGCAGCTCGACCGAGGTGCCGTCGAGTTGGTCGATCAGTGCGTCGGCCGCACGGATGCCGAGCTCACGACCGGGGGCGACCATGACGGACAGCCGCGGATGGTGCTGGTCCCCCGCCGCCGCCGAGGACGCGATGCTGAGCACCGACACGTCGTCCGGCACCCGCCGCCCCGCCGCGTAGAGCCCCACCAGCAGCCCGGCCGACGAGTCGTCCTTCATGACGAGCACGGCGGTCACCTCGGGGTCGGCCTCGAGCAGCTGCGCAGCGGCCTCGCGGCCACCCTCGCTGCCCGGTCCGGCGTACACGATGGTCCCGACCCCGCCCCGGTCGGCGACCGATCGCCGGAAGGTGTCCTCCACCCGCAGGTGGGGTGCGTAGCCGGCCATCGGCGTGCCCTCGAGGTCCTCGAGGACGAGGCCGAAGCGGCGGTGCCCGAGCCCCTGCAGGTGGTCGAGGCCGTCCTCGATCGTGGTCTCGAAGTCGATGTCGACGAACGGCAGCGCGCTGCTGTCGCGGGTGCGCCCGATGAGGGTGAAGGGCACCCCGAGCTCGCTGAGCTTCACGACGCGTGGGTCGTCCATCCGCACCTCCATGAGGACGACACCGTCGACGAGGCCGCCGGACACGAGGTCGTCGAGGTCCTCGCCCGCGGGGTCGACCGGCCAGAGCACCAGGTGGTGCCCACGCTCGGACGCACGCTCGGCGGCGCTCATGAAGAAGTCGGACGTGGTGGGGCCGAACCGGTTGCCCGTGGTCGGGAAGAGCAGGGCGACGATCCGGGTACGCCGACTGGCCAGTGCCCGGGCGACGACGTTGCCGCGGAACTTCAGCTCCCGCATCGCCGCGGTGACCTTGGCGGTGGTGGCCGGGGTGACGTACTTCGTGCCGTTCACCACGAAGGAGACCGTGGCGATGGACACCCCGGCGCGGTCGGCGACCTGCTGCATCGTGGCCACGGCACCTCCTGCGGACGGACGGACGCACCGCCGTGGTCGCGGCGGTGATCACGAGCATAGCCCTCCGGGGTTGTCGGAAAAGCGCTTTACAGGTGAAGCGCTTTTCTGTTAGCTTCTCGCCCCAGGACCACCGCGACGACGACGTCAGTGGAGTCGCCGCACCGCGTCCTCCCCCGCATCCGCGAAGAGAAGAGCAGTGCAATGAAGCATGGTTTCCGCTCCACGTCCCGCCGGGGCCGCGCCCTCGTCGGCGCCGCCGCGATCGTCGCGACGGTCCCCCTCGTCCTGACCGGGTGCTCCGGTTCCGGGAACGCGTCGTCCTCCGGAGGTGGCGGCGGGACCCTCACGATCGAGGACTACTACGACGCGAACTACGACCCCGTGTACCAGCAGTGCGCGAAGGACGTCGGGGTCGAGGTGAAGATCAACCACGTGGCCGGTGCCGGTCTCATCTCGAAGGTCCTGCAGCAGGCGTCGTCGCGCACCCTGCCGGACGTCCTCATGCTCGACAACCCCGACGTGCAGCAGATCGCCGCCTCCGGGGCGCTCTCCGACCTCGCCGACTACGGGCTCGACGCGGACGACGACGTCCCCGGCGTCAAGGGCGCGAACACGTACGAGGGCAAGCTCTACGGCCTGCAGCCGAACACGAACTCGATCGCGTTGTACTACAACGAGAAGCTGCTCGACGAGGCCGGCGTGCAGCCGCCCAAGACGTGGGACGAGCTCAAGGAGACGGCGAAGAAGCTCACCAAGGGGTCGACCTACGGCTTCGCGATGAGCAACATCAACACGTACGAGGGCACCTGGCAGTTCCTGCCCTTCTTCTGGTCGAACGGCGGTGACGAGCGGGACATCGCCACGCCGGAGGCCGCCCAGGCCCTGCAGCTCGTGCAGGACCTGCAGGACGACGGCTCGATGTCGAAGAGCTCGATCAACTGGGCCCAGGCCGACGTGAACAACCAGTTCATCGCGGGCAAGGCCGCGATGATGATCAACGGTCCGTGGCAGCTGCCCGCCCTCAAGGAGGCGGAGGACCTCGAGTTCGCGAGCGTCCCGATCCCGACCCGCACCGGGTCCGAGACGGTGGCCCCGCTCGGCGGCGAGGCGTTCACCGTCCCCCAGACCGGGGACGCGGACAAGATGCAGCTCGCCGGCGAGTTCGTCGGGTGCCTGAACAGCGACAAGATGCAGGCCGTCCTCGCGGAGGTCAGCGGCAACGTGCCGACCAACCTCGAGGTCGGCAAGCAGTGGGCCGAGGACCACGCCGACGTCGCCTCGTTCGTCACCACCGTGCAGACCGCACGCGCCCGGACCGGACAGCTCGGCGAGGACTGGCCGAAGGCCGCCACGAAGATCTACACCGCCGTCCAGCTCACCCTGACCGGCAAGGCCGACCCCGAGCAGGCGCTCCAGCAGGCGCAGTCGCAGAACCAGTAGCGGAGTCGGGGAGCCGGTCCCGCGACCGGCTCCCCGCCCCTGACGGAAGGACCTGACATGAGCGCATCCACCCAGATCCGGCCCCGGGCGACGACGCCCGCGGCCCCCGCCCGCCCCGGACAGCGCCGCGCGCGCCTCCGGTCGACCATCACCCGCTGGCTGTTCGTCGTGCCGGCCGCGGTCTTCGTGGCCGTCTTCTTCGGCTACCCCGTCGTCAAGAACGTCCTGATGTCGTTCCAGGACTACACGACGAAGACCTTCTTCACCGGCGAGGCCCCGTGGGTGGGCCTCGGCAACTACGTCTCGGTGTTCAGCAGCTCCGTCTTCACGACGAGCGTCGTCAACACCGCACTCTTCACCGCCGGCTCCATCGTCCTGCAGTTCGTGCTCGGACTCGGGCTCGCCCTGTTCTTCCGGCGGCACTTCCCGCTGTCGGGGTTCCTCCGCGGACTCCTCCTGCTGCCGTGGCTGCTGCCGCTCATCGCGTCGAGCGCGGTGTGGAAGTGGCTCCTCGACCAGGACAGCGGCGCACTGAACCAGCTGCTCGGCGTGGTGGGCATCGGACCGGTGCCGTGGCTGGTCAGCCCGAGCCTGGCGCTCATCGCGGTGATCGGCGTCAACGTCTGGCTCGGCATCCCCTTCAACACGACGATCCTCTACAGCGGGCTGCAGTCGGTCCCGCCGGAGCTCTACGAAGCCGGTGCCCTCGACGGCGCCACGGGGTTCAAGGCCTTCTGGTACATCACCTGGCCGAGCATCCGGAGCGTGGTGAGCGTGGTGATCGTGCTCGGGGTCGTCTACACGTTGAAGGTCGTCGACATCATCCTCGGCCTGACCGGCGGCGGTCCGGCGAACTCGACGCAGACCCTCGCGACGAACGCCTACCACCAGTCCTTCATCAACTTCCAGTTCGGCATCGGAGCCGCCGTGAGCAACGTGCTCATCGTCGTCTCGTTCGTCTTCGCGATGGTCTACATCGCGATCTCCAGGAAGGCGGTCGACGAATGAGCGTCGGACTCGCGAACCAGACCGTCACCGTCACCCGCGCGATCACGACGAAGCGGAGCGCTCGGGCACCCCGCCCACGTCGCACCGCGAAGGGGTTGCCCTTCACGATCCTCGGGATCGTGTTCCTCGCGATCATGATCTTCCCCGTGTACTGGATGGTGAACACGAGCCTCCAGGCCACCTCGGGCGCCGCCACCGCGACCTGGTTCCCGTGGAACCCGACGTTCGCCGGCTACCGGGCGGCGCTCGCGCAGCAGGGGCAGAACTTCGTCTCGAGCATGATCATCGGCCTCGGCACCGTGCTGCTGACGCTCGCGATCGCGACCCCGGCGGCCTACGGGCTGGCACGGTTCCGGATGCCCGGCACGAAGGTGTTCCTCCTCGTGCTGCTCATCACGCAGATGATCCCCGGGATCGTCATCGCGAACGCCCTGTACACGTTGTTCAACAACGTCGGACTCCTCAACAGCTACGTCGGCCTCATCCTCGCCGACAGCGCCGTGCAGGTCCCGTTCGCGATCCTGCTCATGCGGGCGTTCATGGAGTCCATCCCGCCGAGCCTGGTCGAGGCCGCGCTGGTCGACGGAGCGAACGACCTCCGCGCGTTCGTGTCGATCGTGCTGCCGATCAGCCGGAACGCGATCGTCACCGCGGCGCTGTTCACGTTCCTCGGCGCGTGGGGCGACTTCCTCATCGCGCTCACCCTCACCTCGACCGATGCCGTCCGTCCGATCACGCTCGGCATCTACAACTACATCGGATCGAACGTCACCGACTGGGGGCCCGTGATGGCCACGTCGGTCCTCGCCTCGCTGCCGGCGGCCGTGCTCCTCGTCGTCGCCCAGCGCTACATCTCCGCCGGCGCGCTCGGCGGGGCCGTCAAGTGACCGACGGCCCCCACGAGCACCGCGACACCCATCCCAGGAAGGCCCTCACCATGACCACCACCCCGCTGCGCATCACCGTCTGGGGCGAGAACGTCCACGAACAGGTCGAGCAGCACGTCGCCGAGCGGTACCCCGACGGCATGCACGGCGCGATCGCCGACGGCATCCGCGAGAACCTGCCCGACGCCGTCGTCCGCACCGCCACCATGCAGGAGCCCGAGCACGGGCTGAGCGAGGCCGTGCTCGCCGAGACCGACGTCCTGACCTGGTGGGGACACGCCGCCCACGCCGACGTCGACGACGCCGTGGTCGACCGGGTCCACAAGCACGTGCTCGCCGGCATGGGACTCGTCGTCCTGCACTCCGGCCACTGGTCGAAGATCTTCGGCAAGCTCATGGGCACGACCTGCACCCTGCGCTGGCGGAGCGAGCACGACCAGGAGCTCGTCTGGACCGTGAACCCACAGCACCCGATCACACGCGGCGTCCCGAACCCGATCGTCATCCCCGAGCAGGAGATGTACGGCGAGTACTTCGACGTGCCGACCCCGGACGAGCTGGTCTTCATCTCCGGGTTCACCGGCGGCGAGGTCTTCCGGAGCGGCATGACGTACCGTCGCGGCCTCGGGAAGATCTTCTTCTTCTCCCCGGGCGACCAGGACTTCCCCGTCTACCACCACCCGGACGTCCGCCGCGTCGTCGCGAACGGCGCCGAGTGGGCACGACCGGAGCGCGAGCGCGAGCTGCCGACCCTCCGCCGCTACGACCTCGGTGAGTACTTCGAGGGCCAGCACTACCGCGGCCCGTTCGACGACGCCCCCACCGAGGACGGGCACGCGGCGGAGCACGAGCCCGCCGACGCGCACGGGTCCGAGCCGCGGTCCGGCACCACCGCCGAGGCCCGCGCATGACCGACCACGCCCCACTCCGGGTCGTCCAGGTCGGCGCCGGCGGCATGGGCCGCGCCTGGCTCGGCACCGTCGCCGCCGACCCGGACGTCGAGCTCGTCGGCATCGTCGACCTGGACCTCGACGCCGCCCGCTCCGGGGCCGAACTCGCCGGGGCACCGACGATCCCGGTGGGCCGTGACCTGCCCGCACTGCTCGCCGACACCGGGGCCGAGGCCGTCCTCGACATCACGGTGCCCGTCGCCCACCACCCGGTGACGATGGACGCCCTGCACGCGGGCCTGCCCGTGCTCGGCGAGAAGCCCGCCGCACAGACCGTCGCCGAGGCGCTCTCGCTCGCCGCCGCGGCCGAGGCGACGGGGCAGCTCTTCATGGTGTCGCAGTCGCGCCGGTACAACGACCAGCTCGTCGCGTTCCGGCAGCACGTCCGCGCGCTCGGCGGCGTCGGCAGCCTGAACACGCGGTTCGCGAAGGCGCCCCACTTCGGCGGCTTCCGCGAGGAGATGGACGACGTCCTGCTGCTCGACATGGCCATCCACGCGTTCGACTCGGCGCGCTACGTGCTCGAGCGGGACCCGGTGTCCGTGTACTGCGAGTCGTGGAACCCCTCCTGGTCGTGGTACCGCGGCGACGCGAACGCCGCGGCGGTGTTCACGTTCGAGGACGACGTCCGCTACGTCTACGACGGTTCGTGGTGCGCACCGGGTGACGAGACGTCGTGGAACGGCGACTGGCGTGCGTCCGGCGCCGCGGGTTCCGCGACGTGGGACGGCGACCACGACCCGTCGAGCGTCGTCGACGACGCGCCGGGCTCCCCGGAGGCGGCCCCGGGCGTCGGCGCGGAGATCGCGGGGGCGCTCGCATCGTTCGTGCGGGCGGTCCGGTCGGGCAGCACCCCGGACGGCGAGGTGCACGGCAACGTGATGAGCCTCGTGATGGTCGACGCGGCGATCGCGTCCGCCCGGTCCGGACAGCGGGTCGTCATCGACGACGTGCTCGAGCAGGCGCACGCGACGGCGCTCGAGGTCGAGCGTGACGAGGCGGTCCGGGAACGGCTCGCCGCGTGGGGGTCGGTGCGGCAGGCGCTGGCGCCGAACGCGACGGACCGCGCGGCGCTCGCCTGACGCGGACGGCCCCGGTCGCGACCACCGGACGGGAGGCGCGGTGCCAGCTGGCACCGCGCCTCCCGTCCGTCCGTCCGCGACCGCGCGTGCGCGGGGTCAGCGCGGGATGACCGAGAAGAGGAACCTCTTCCGGATCATGTACCAGACGAGCAGGATCAGAGCCGTGTGCGCGGCGAAGCCGATCCAGCCGTTGTACCAGTCGACACCGGGGATCGACGCGATGGCCAGGGCGAAGAAGACCTGCCAGACGAAGACGTACAGGCTGGCCTGACCGATCGGGATCCACAGCCACCCGATCACCGCCGAGATCGGCTTCCAGAACACCGTGAGGATCGCGTAGGACACGATCGCGAAGAACGCGATGTCCACCAGACGACCCCACTGCAGGTCGACCCGCTGGTACGCCGTGTTGTACAGGTCCTCGTACATCGTGGCGGGGAAGGGCACGGGCGTGAACCCGTACTGGTGCGCCGCCCAGACGTACACCAGGAACAGCGCGTACCCGGTGACGCCGATGCCGACGAGCACCTTGCCGAGGCGTCCGGTGAGCGCGGTGATGATCTGCCGTCGGTAGTAGCCGAGCACGAGGCCGTGGGTGAACACGACCTGCCAGATCAGGAGCGGGAACACCCCCTCGAACTGCGCGCCCACCGGCCGGAAGTCCGGGTTGAGCACCTGGAACGCGTAGAGCGCCCAGCTCACGAGCAGCAGCGCCCACCAGAAGCCCCGCTTGATCACCCACATGAACACCGGGATGAAGAGGCTGAGCACGACGAACAGGCCCATGATGTTGAAGGGCCACGGGCCCATCTCGAGCAGCAGGAACTGCCGGATGGCGTACCAGGGCGGCGGGTACGCCAGCAGCTGCATGGCGTTCGGGTAGAGGTCGTACACGCGGCCCTCGGCGTCGACGCCCCCGGTGCCGGTCCCCCGGTCGGTGAAGGTCGTGATCGCGTCGGTGTTCAGGAAGGGCACGAAGCTCAGCGCGAAGACGACCAGGATCACCCCGAGCGTGACGAGGTACTGCTTGCGAGCACGCTTCCACGCACCGACGGCCGCGACCCACTCGCCGAACTTCTTGATGGCGAACGGGTACGTCATGCCGAGCACCATGCCGGACAGGAAGACGAACATCTCGGCTCCGGTGATGGCGCCGGTCGCGTGCAGGGTGATGTACGAGTACGGCCCGCCGATCTCGATGTGCGTGATCACCACCGCCAGGATGATGAAGCCGCGGAACAGGTCGAGGCGGAGGTCGCGACCGGGCTTGCCGTCGTCCGGGTACCGCCAGCTCGGCAGCAGCCGGCCGACGAGCCCGCTCAGCAGGAACGCCGCGGTCAGACCGAAGGCGCACCAGACGATCCACGCCATCTGGTCGCCGCCGGTCTCGTACTCCTGGCTGATGGCGGCGGCGCCGTCCTGCGGGGTGACGCGGTCGGTGACGGGCCCGCCCTCGAACCGGTCCGTCGCCTGCAGGTCGGTGCGGAACGACCCGGCGACACCCGGGACGGCGGTGTTGCGCCAGTCGGCCACCCGGTTGCCGGCCTCGGGCTCGCGACGGTTCGTCTCGAGGAAGGTCACCCCGCGCACCTCGGGCCGGTCCTGCACGGCGGCGAACACCTGTCGCCACCAGGACTGCTTGACCTCGAGCTGGCTGTCGCCGTCGAGCGAGTGGTCGTACAGCGCGCCGGTGTCGAGCAGCAGCGGGCGGTCCTCGCCCCGGGCGAACCGCTCGGTGAAGGTCCCCTCGGGCTGCGGCTCCTGGTAGCCCCAGGTCTCGTCGAAGCGGGCCTCCACCTCGCCTGCCCCAGGTGCCTCGTTCCGGGTGAGCGGGACGTCGCGGCCGGCGGCCTCGGTCGACTTCCCCTTGCCGAAGAAGAACATCGACAGGCCGACCCAGTCGACGCTCGAGGCGCCGGGCCAGTACGGTCCGTACGGGTCGTCGGCCGCGTCGAGTCGCCCGTCGCCGTTCGTGTCGGCCTTGGCCACGTCGACGGCCGAGAGGTCCTCGAGCCGTCCCGCGGACTCGCCGAACGGGTAGCCCGCCCCGTACGACGGCGACCACACCATCGCTGCGTCCGAGTCGCCGGCGTGCACGACGTCGGCGAAAGCGCGGAAGGCGCTGACGTACGCGGTCGGCTGCTGCCCCCACCGGACCCAGGTGCCGTTCATCTGCGGTGCGAAGCGGACGAGCACCTGCGTGTCGTACTGCCCGTGCGCCTGCTCGAACAGGCGGTTCGCGGCGCGCGCGTCGTCACGGGTCAGGGACCCGAGCGACCGCGTCGGGGTGAGCGTCACGACGAGCACGGCGCCCTGCGCGGCGGCGGCGCGGCTCGCGCGGTCGTACTGTTCGCGGGCAGGGCGGTCGAAGGGGTAGTCGAGCTCGACGCCGTACATCGACGGGACGGCGCCCAGGCGGCCGGCGAAGCCGTCCGGCGCGTCCGGGCCCCAGTCGAGGTCGGGCCCGTACCACGCCTTCCCCTGCGCCGGCAGGAGTCCGCCGGAGGGCGGGGCGGTGACCGCCGTCGCCGGCAGGGCCCCACCGAGCACGAGCGTCCCCACGACCACGAGGAACGCGACGGCCTTCGCCAGGGCGCTCCTCACCGGTTGCACGCCAGCGTCCAGATGTTGTGACCGCCGGTGTGCTCGTGCTCGAGCCGGTCGAGCGCGGCGATGGCGAGCGCGAGCCCGCGGCCGCTCTCCTCGTCGACGTCGGCCATCGTGACCGCGGACAGGTCGACGTCCGCCGGGCGTCCGTTGTCGGTGAGCACCGCGAGGAGCTCGGTGTCGGTCATCGAGAGGTCGACCGAGTACCCCCGACCGGCCTCGACGTCGGTGCGACGGGTGTGCTCGACGATGTTCGCGGCGATCTCGGCCAGCGCGGTCTCGAGCGAGAACCGCAGTCGGGGGTCGTCGACGCCCAGGGTGTCCCACCACGCGCCGAACCGGTCCTGGACGACGTCGAGGGACTCGGCGACGGCGGGCACGTCGAAGGTCACGTGGTGGTCGGTCACAGCGGGCCTCCTGCCGTCGAGGACTCGTGCTCGGACTGCACGGTGCCCGGTCCGGGTCCCCGGTAGAGCACCGCGCGGATCACGATGCTGAAGATGAACAGGTCGAAGACGACCCAGGCGGTGTTCACGAGCGGGGCGATGCCCTCGGCCTGTCCGGTGGCGTACCGGATCCCGATCATCACGAGCGCGGCGACGAGCGCCCCCATCGCGTACAACTGCGGCTTGACGAGGTCCCACCGCGGCCGCTGGTCGGACTCCTCGCGGACCTTGGGCGTGACCCGGAAGCCGAGGGGCTTGCCACGGAAGACGTTCTCGAACGCGCTCGTGACGGACTCGATCCACACCGGGAAGAGCGCCAGTGAGTACTGCTGCCCGCGCCAGGTCGGTCTGCCTGCGGCCACGACCCAGAACAGCAGCTGGTTGAGCACGAGGAACGGGATGAGCCGCACGAAGAAGTCGACGCTGTACGCCTGGACCGGCACCACGCCGAACGACAGGCAGAGGACCGGTGCCGCGATGTAGACGATCGCCGCGAAGCCGGACAGGTAGCTCCACATCGTCGAGAAGTACATGAGCCGCTGGCCCCACGACAGGCCCTTCTGCACGAGCGGGTTCTCGCGGAAGAACACCTGCATGGTGCCCTGCGCCCAGCGGAGCCGCTGCACGAGCATGGTCGGCAGGTCCTCCGGTGCCAGGCCCTTCGCCAGGATCTCGTCGTGGTACGCCGACTTCCAGCCGAGGCCGTGCAGGCGCATCGCGGTCGCCATGTCCTCGGTCACCGAGATGGTGGCCAGCGGCATGATCGGCTGTGCCTCGTCGTCGCGGTTGACGTCGAGCGCCCGGGCGAGCACCGCGATGGACTCGATCGCGGCGACCGGCGATGCCTCGCGTCGACCGAGCACGTCGAGCGCCGCGTCGTCGAGCCCGGCGAAGGTGTCCGCCTCGGTCGACATCGCGGCGAGCTCCTGCAGGTCGCGGCGGACCGACTCGAGGTCGGCGGCGGCGAACCGGTACGCGATCGCGTCGATGCCGCGCTGGAAGTCGTAGGTGACGTCGCCGAGCGGCTCACCGCGGTCGATCTGCTCGCGTGCCCGGTCGACGACCTCCTCCGCCCCGTCGAGCGCATCGAGCACCCGCGGGTCGGTCTCGGTCTCCCGTGCCCGGGCGAGCAGCTTCCGAGCGGTCTTGATGGTGCGCTCGACGGACTCCTCGACCTCGCGCACGTAGCGGGTGACGCCGAGCTGCATGAGCGCCTCGCGCCGGAGGATCGCGTTCGACCCGCAGAAGAACGCCGCGTTCCAGCCGTCCTTCGACTGCTGGATCGGACCGTAGAACAGCGGCGCCTGGCTGCCGAGCAGGTCGGCGTCGGGCACGTTCTCGAACCACTGCGGCGTCTGCACGAGCGCCATCGCCGGGTCCTTGAAGTAGCCGAGCGTGCGGTCGAGGATCGCCGGCTCCGGCACCTGGTCGGCGTCGAGGATGAGCAGGAACTCGCCCTGCGTCGCCAGCAGCGCGTTGTTGAGGTTGCCGGCCTTGGCGTGCCGCGGGCGGTCCACCCAGTCGGCCCCGCGGGTGATGACACCGATGCCGAGCGACTCGGCGGCGGCACGCATCTCGGGGCGGTTGCCGTCGTCGAGGATCCACGTGGTGTGCGGGTGCGTGATCGCCTTCGCCGCTCGCGCGGTCCGGACGACCAGGTCGACCGGTTCGTTGTAGGTGGTGATGAAGACGTCGACGGTGACGTCCCCGTCGGGCTTCGTCGGCGGCTCCCCCCGCTCGCGGATGCGCCAGGCCCCGAACGCGAAGAGGAGCGAGTCGATGACGCTGTAGGTCTCGGCCAGGATGAGCGGCACCGCGATCCACCACGAGTGCCAGTTCACCGACGCTGCCCAGCGCCACACGACGTAGTTCACGCCCGCGATCGACGCGAGCAGCGCGACGGTGCGCACGGTCGCGAGCCGTCGGGGCGAGGTGCCGGTGGTGAGTCGGCGACGATCCTGACGGCTGACGTCGATCGCGGTCATCGGCGTCCTTCCCTGCTGCAGCCGGACAGCGCTGGTGAGTGCGCTGCGTACCAGCCTGTCTACCGCAGGGGCAGCCCGTCTGTCAGCCCGCAGCCCCGATCTGGGGAGCAGATCGACCCCGCACGGTCCGATCGAGACCGAGGTCGTGCGCCAGGCGGACGACGACCTCGTCGAAGTAGGCCTCCGGGTCGGACACCGATCCGACCGCGTGCCCGAAGAGCTCGAAGGACAGGACCCCGAACACCGTCGTCCAGGCGATCAGGGTCCGCAGGACCACTTCGGGTGCGGGGTCGTCGTGGAAGCCGCGCGCCGTCGTGTAAACGACGGCGTCGGCGACGGCGGCGGCCGTCCCGGGTCGTGTGCCCTGGGACGGGCCGGCACCGAGCCTCCAGTCCGGGGGCAGGTCGGACCCGGCGACGTCCGCCCACGCGTCGGTGACCACGCGGACGAGCACGTGGGTCGTGCGGGACGCGGGCTCGATCGTGTCCTGGGGCGCGACGTAATCCGGCACCGGCGAGCCGTAGAGCAACGCGAAGTCGCCGGGGTGTCCGACCGCCCACTGCCGGACCGCCCGACACGCGGCGACCCAGCGACCGACGTGGTCGTCGCGGTCGACGGGGGCCTCGGCGGTCTCGACCGCGGCGCCGAGCTCGTCGTAGTCGAGCACGAGGAGTGCGGTGAGCAGGTCGTCGCGGCTCGGGAAGTACCGGTAGACCGCGGACGAGACCATGCCCACGTCACGGGCCACGGCGCGCAGGCTGAGCTGCGCCGGGCCCTCCTGGGTCAGGCGGGCACGCGCCGCGGCCAGGATGCTCGCGTGCACGGCCTCGCGTGCCAGGGACCGGGCGGTCGGGGCCTTCTCCACCATCGTTCCAGCCTGCCACGGGAGAGCAGTGCACACAATCGAGAGCACCGCTCTTGCAATCGGGTCGCGGACACTGCATCATGACTTCCGAGAGCACCGCTCTCCCAATCGCCCAGGAGGAACCATGTCCCGTCACCACGTCGTCGTCGGCGCCGGCCCCGTCGGCCGCCACACCGCAGCCCTGCTGTCCGGACGGGGTGACGAGGTCGTCGTCGTGACCCGCTCCGGGCGCGACACCGGCCTGGCCGGCGTCCGGCACGTCGCGCTCGACGCCGCCGACGCCGACGCCCTCACGGCCGTGACCGAGGGCGCAGCGGCGCTGCACAACTGCGCGAACCCCGGCGACTACACGCAGTGGGAGCGCGTCTGGCCGCCGCTCGCGACCGCGCTGCTCACCACCGCCGAGCGGACGGGCGCCGTCTACGCGATCACCGGCAACCTCTACCCGTACGGACCCGTCGACGGTCCGATGCACGAGGGACTGCCCGACGCGGCGACCGACCACAAGGGCGTCCTGCGCGCACGGATGTGGGCGGACGCCCTGGCCGCGCACCGCGCAGGGCGGATCCGTGCGGTGGAGGTCCGCGGTGCGGACTACGTCGGCCCGGGCACCGGGCAGAACGGGCACGTCTCGCGCGTGCTCCCGGCCGCCCTCCGAGGGAAGGCGGTCACCGTGATCGGCCGGTCCGACCAACCGCACTCGTACACGGACGTCGGCGACGTCGCCCGACTGCTCGTCGCGGCCGTCGACGACGAGCAGGCGCACGGCAGGACCTGGATCGTGCCGACCAACGCTCCACGCACCCAGGAGCAGGTCCTGACCGAGGTGCTCCGCTCGGCGGGCCGCCCCGCGGTGCGGGTGCGGTCCCTGCCGATCGGGCTGCTCCGCGCCACCGGGGTGGTCGTGCCCTTCATGCGCGAGGTCGCACAGCTCGGGTACCAGTGGACCGCGCCCTACGTCGTCGACGACCGGGCCGCCCGTGCGCACTTCGGCATGGAGCCGACGCCGTGGGACGAGGTCTGCCGCCGCACCGTGGACGGGCTCACGGCCTGAGCGGGACGGACGGGAGGCGCGGCGCGCCCCGCGACGCGCCGCCGTCGTGCAGCCACGCCGCCTCGGCGACGCGACCGGTCCGGCCCCTCCGGTCAGATGACGAGCAGTGTCGGGTACCACCCGGTGGCGAGCTGCTGCGCCGGACCACCGTCCGCCGACAGCCGCCAGAGGCCGGGCGTCGCGCCGGACCCGACCGCGAGGAACAGGTCGCCCTCGGCGTCTGCCGCGCCGATGTGGACCCCGCGACCCGGGGACGCCACGCCGCTCGTCGTCTGCTCCGTGGTCCCCCCGGCGGCGTCGCGCGTGACCAGGTCGGCCAGGGTCTTGTCGACACCGCAACCGCCGGGTCGGTTCTCCGCGGGTGCGGCGCACCACTCGGCCGACTGCGCGAGCACGAAGGACCGGTCGTTGACGGCGGCGTGGTCGAACGCCAGGCGGGGCGAGGCGCGCACGAGCGCGCTCGAGCCGGCGGGCAAGGCCCACCACGTCGTCGCGCCGGAGGCCCCCGTCGTCCAGTAGTCGAGGTAGAGCGTGCCGCTGCCGTCCGCCAGGAGCGCCGAGAACCCGGCGTGGCTCGGCTGGTCCACGGTGCGGGTCGTGCGGACACCGTCGGCGCGCACGGTCGTGACCGTCGCGGTGGGCGCCTGCGGCGACGTCGTCGAGAAGACGGCGACCGTGCCGTCGCGGCCGACCGCCCAGTCCACGCCGGACGACGGCAGCACGACCACGGGTGCACCGCCGGTCACGGGGAGCTTCGTGATCGCCCCGGAGACCGAGTCGACCCAGTACAGGTTGCCGGCGACGTCGGAGCGGAGGTCGGCCGTCAGGCGCAGCCCGGACGCGATCGTCCGAGCAGGACCGCCGTGCGCCGGGTGCATCGTGATAGCCGAGCGGTCGGCGGACGGCACGAAGACGTCGCCGAGGTCGTCGGCCGTGAAGCCCTCGCCGCCGGTCGGCACGACGACACGTCCGGCGCCGCGACCCGTCGTCGGGAAGCGCAGGACGGCGCCGGACTCGTCGAGGGCGAAGAGCGACTGCACGGTCGCCACGGACACCGGCGCCGTGTAGCGCACGGTGACGGCCGGACCGGTGCGCTTCGCGCCCACGGCACGGACGGCGAAGCGGTACTCGGTGCCGGGCGTCAGGTGACCGAACCGGTCGGACCGCGCCGACGCGGGCAGCCGGTCGACGCCGCGGTCCGGCTGGTCCTCGGCCGGGGTGATCGCGACCTTCCACCCCGTGATCCTCGCGCCCGAGCGGGGCGCGCCCCAGGTCACGATCGCGCCGTCGGCGGACCCGGCCACCCGGACCGCGGTCGGCGCTCCCGGCACCGCGCCCCGCTTCGTCGGTGCAGCGGTCGCCGGGGAGACGCCCCCGACCACCAGGGCCACGGCCACGAGTGCGGTCAGTACGGCTCGGAACACGGTGGGCCCCCGTCCTCGGGGCGGTTCGTCGAACCGCGCTGGGGACAGCGAAGCACCGGCGGACGCGGCGCGCCGAGCGGCACCGCGGATCGTGCGGGACCGGTGCGGGACCCCGCAACCGCGAGGGCCGGCGTCAGCGGTGGCGGGGCTTCCGGAACTGGCGGTCGTCCCCGTCGTCGTCGCGGCGCGGACGGTCGTCACGACGGGGCCCGCGCGGACCACGGTCGTCGCGGTCGTACCGGCGCGCTCCACCGCGGCGGTCGGGCTTGATCTCGATGAGCTTCCCGCTGATCCGGGTGTCCGACAGCCGGTCGAGCACGCCCGGGTCCATGTCCTCGGGCAGTTCGACGATGGAGAAGTCGGGGCGGATCTGGATCGCGCCGAAGTCGTCCCGGCGCAGGCCGCCCTCGTTCGCGAGGGCGCCGACGATCTGACGCGGTTCGACGCGCTGACGTCGCCCGACCTCGATGCGGTACGCGGTCATCGGCTGCGAGCGACGCGGACCACGGTCCTCGCGGCCGCCGCGGTCGTCGTCGCGGTCACGACGCTCACCCCGACGCCCGTCGCGCTCGACCTGGTTGCGGAGCTGGTCGTCCGCGGGGTCGAGGAGCAGCGGCGAGTCCCCCTGCGCCACGACGGCGAGCGCCGCGGAGACGTCCTCGGCCGGCACGTCGTGGTTCCGGACGTAGTGCGCGATGACCTCACGGAACTTCTCGATGCGGTCCTGCTGCTCGAGCGCCGCGGTGATCGCGTCGTCGAAGCGGGTCAGGCGCGTCTCGTTCACGTCGTCGATCGTCGGCAGCTGCATCTGCGTCAGCGGCTGCTTGGTGTGGCGCTCGATCGCCGAGAGCAGGCGGCGCTCACGCGGGGTGACGAAGCTGATGGAGTCGCCCTTGCGGCCCGCGCGGCCGGTGCGGCCGATGCGGTGCACGTAGGACTCGATGTCGACGGGGATGTCGAAGTTCACGACGTGCGTGATCCGGTCGACGTCCAGGCCGCGGGCGGCGACGTCGGTCGCGACGAGGATGTCGAGCTTGCCGGACTTCAGCTGGTTCACCGTCCGCTCGCGCTGGGCCTGCGCGACGTCACCGCTGATGGCCGCAGCGGCGTAGCCGCGGGCGCGGAGCTTCTCGGCCAGCGTCTCGGTCTCGCTCTTCGTGCGGACGAAGATGATCATGCCCTCGAAGTCCTCGACCTCGAGGATCCGGGTGAGGGCGTCGACCTTCTGCGGGTACGACACCATGAGGTAGCGCTGCGTGATGTTCGCGGCGGTCTTCGTCTTCGTCTTGACCGTGATCTCGGACGGGTCGGTCAGGTACTGCTGCGAGATGCGGCGGATCTGCGCGGGCATCGTGGCCGAGAACAGCGCGACCTGCTTGTCGTCCGGGGTCTCGGCGAGGATCGTCTCGACGTCCTCGGCGAAGCCCATCTTGAGCATCTCGTCGGCCTCGTCGAGCACGAGGTACTTCAGCTCGGACAGGTCGAGCGTGCCCTTCGCGATGTGGTCCATGATGCGACCGGGCGTGCCGACGACGACGTCGACGCCGCGGCGCAGTGCGGACAGCTGCACGCCGTACGCCTGGCCGCCGTAGACCGGCAGGACGTGCACGTGCTTCATGTGCGACGCGAACTGCTCGAACGCCTCGCAGACCTGGAGCGCGAGCTCGCGGGTCGGCGACAGCACGAGGGCCTGCGGCACCTTGCTGCCCGACTCCATGCGGGACAGGATCGGCAGCGCGAACGCCGCGGTCTTGCCGGTACCCGTCTGCGCGAGGCCGACGACGTCGCGCCCCTCGAGCAGCGTCGGGATCGTGGCCTCCTGGATCGCGGAGGGGGTCTCGTAGCCGATGTCCCTGACGGCCTTGAGCACCGGGTCGCTCAGGCCGAGGTCGGCGAAGGTCACCACGGGCCCCTCGTCGGTGGTCTCGGTGGTGGTGGCGGTGTCCGTGCTCATGCGGAAACGGTATCTCGGATGGCGCGCGCGTGCTGACGCGTGGTGGCGGACGGGAGGCGCGTGGCCAGCCCGCCACGTGCCTCCAGGCCGTCCCGTCGAGCGCGGGAACTAGTTGCAGTGTGGAACCAATCGAGGTATCGTTGCGCGGTCTGCAAAATTACACAGTACGAAAAAGGAGTTCGATGACCGCCACCGCACCCGTCCCGGTGCAGCCCGGCCGCCACGCCGCCGGGCCCGACGCGGCGGCCGGAGCGACCGGCGCACCCGCGCCCGGAGCCCCCGGCCAGCAGCCGCTCATGACGCACCGCCAGATCCTCCTCGTGATCTACGGCCTGATGGCGGGCATGTTCCTGTCGTCCCTCGGCCAGACGGTGTTCGGTACGGCCATCCGCACCATCGGCGACGACCTGCACGGTCTCGACCAGCAGGCCTGGGTGACCACCGCCTACCTGATCACCTCGACGATCGCGACGCCGATCTACGGCAAGCTCTCCGACATCTTCGGGCGTCGTCCGCTCTACATCTTCGGCATCGTCGTGTTCATCCTCGGCGCCGTGCTGTCCTCGATGTCCACCTCGATGCTCATGCTCGCGGCCTTCCGCGCCGTGCAGGGCGTCGGCGCCGGCGCGCTCATGTCGCTGCCGCTCGCGATCATGGGCGACATCCTCGCGCCGCGTGAGCGCGCGAAGTACCAGGGGTACTTCCTCGCCGTCTTCGGCATCTCGTCGGTCATCGGCCCGCTCATCGGCGGTCTGCTCGCCGGCTCCTCCGAGATCCTCTGGATCACCGGCTGGCGCTGGGTGCTCCTCATCAACGTGCCGATCGGCATCGCCGCGCTCATCATGGTCATCGTCTTCCTGCACCTGCCGAAGGTGCACGGCACGGGCGACAAGCCGAAGGTCGACTGGTGGGGCGCCACGGCGGTCATCGTCACGCTCGTCCCGCTGCTGCTGGTCGCCGAACAGGGCCGCACCTGGGGCTGGGACTCCCCCGCCGCCATCGCCTGCTACGTGATCGGTGCCGCGGGTCTCGTGGCCCTGCTGCTCATCGAGTCGAAGATGGGCGACGCGGCGATCATCCCGCTCGGGCTCTTCCGCTCCGGCACGTTCTCGATGGCGACGGTCATCGGCTTCCTGGTCGGCTTCGCGATGTTCGGCGCCATGCTGACCATCCCGCTCTACCTGCAGATCGTCGTCGGCCTGACCCCCACCGAGTCCGGCTTCGCCACGCTGCCGCTCGTCGGCGGCCTGATGATCGCGTCGATCGTCTCGGGGCAGATCGTCGCCCGCGTCGGCCGCTACCGGATCTTCCCGGTCATCGGCACCTTCCTGGTGTCCACCGGCTACGTCGTCCTGACCTTCATGACCATCGACAAGCCGCTCTGGTTCCTCATGATCGGCATGTTCCTCATCGGTCTCGGGCTCGGTTCGGTCATGCAGTCGCTGACCCTGGCCTCACAGGGCTCGGTCGAGGCGCGTGACATGGGTGTGGCCACCTCGTCGGCCACGTTCTTCCGCCAGATCGGCGGCACGCTCGGCACCGCCGTGCTCCTGTCGATCCTGTTCTCGGTCATGCCGAACAACATCCTGTCCGCGACCGCGAACCAGGCCGACCTCAAGCCCGCGCTCTCCGCGGCGCTCGACCCGGCGGTCGCGAGCAAGGCGGCGAACCAGGGTGCGATCGACCAGATCTGGGCCCCGATCACCACGCCGCTGCAGCAGACCGTCCAGTCGCAGCTCGACGACGCCTCGGCGCAGGCGAAGCAGGCCGCGGACCAGGCCGTCACGCAGCAGGTCACCGCGGCCGTGCAGCAGCAGGTCGCCGCCGGTGCCGTGCCCGCAGCCGCGGCGCAGGGCATCATCGACCAGCAGGTCGCAGCGGCCACCCCGGCTGCCGAGTCCGCTGCCCTCGACGCCGTGGCTGACGAGGCGCACGCGAGCGTGCAGGACGGCACCGTGTCCGTCGACTGGTCGGACGCCGCGCAGCGCTCGTACTGGGTCGACCAGCTGACGCCGGAGCTCGCGGAGCAGATCGAGGACGGCAGCGGCTCGGGTTCGGCTGCGACGAGCACGAACGACACCTCGTTCCTGACCGGCGCCGACAGCCGCCTCACCCGGCCCTTCATGGCGGGCTTCAACGCCTCGTCCGTGACGATCTACTGGGTCGGTCTCGGCGTGATCCTGCTCGCGTTCGTGCTCACGTGGTTCTTCCGCGTGCCGCCGCTGCGCCAGCGTTCGGCACTGCAGGAGCAGCACGACGCCGCCAACGGGTCGTCCTCGTCCTCCGACGAGGCGTCCCCCGAGGCCGAGCTCGAGGCCCGCGCCGGACTCGCCGCGGCCGAGGCCGGATCGTTCACCGGGCCGATGACCGGCTCCACGCCGACCCAGCGTCGGTGACCCCCGGGTCGCCCGCGTCCCTCACCGGACGCGGGCGGCCCTCCCCCGCCGGCCCCACCGGCAGACCCGGGCCCCCGGACGGACGACTCCAGCAGCGGTCGACCGGGCGGCCCCCAGCACCACAGGAGTGCACGTGAGCACCACAGCAGCACCGGAGCCGGTCACCGCGCCGTGCACGCTGCGCGAGCGGAAGAAGCAGCAGACCCGGCAGGCGCTCCACGACGCCGCCCTCACGCTCGTGTCCGAGCACGGTCTCGACGGCGTCACCGTCGAACAGATCTGCAGCGACGCCGACGTCTCGCCGCGGACGTTCTTCAACTACTTCACGTCGAAGGCACACGCGGCACTCGGCCTGGACACCGTCGAGGTCCCGGAGTGGGCGGCGGCGCGGTTCGCCGGGGCGGACGGGCGGCTCGTCGACGACCTCTGCACGCTCATCGCCGCGACCGTCCCGCTGTCGCAGGACCGGCGGCGGATGAAGGAGCTCCTCGTGCTCCGGCCCGAGATGGCGCCGATGGTCATGCAGTGGATGGCCGAGTCACGGCAGTCGCTGATGGCGACGGTGTCCTCGCGCACCGACGAGCAGACCGCCCGTACCGCCGTCGGCCTGGTGCTGTCCGCACTGTCCGAGGTCGCGCACCGCGACACGGTCGGCGACAGCGAGGAGCTCGCGGCGAAGCTGCGGTCGGTCGTGGCGGAGATGGGCGCGCTGGCCTCCGCCTGACGGCGACGTTGCGGGAAGCCGCGGTGCTGCGTGGTTCCACAGGGTGTGTTCGGCAACCCGCAGGACCCGCTCTGCGACGACCGCTGCGTGCCTACGCTCGCAGCACCGGACGTACCCGACGTCCGGTCCCGGCACGGTCATCCGACGCACGGGGATCCGCGAGGAGCACCGATGAAGCACGTTCCGAGCTGCCGTTCCGCGGCGCTCATCACCGCAGCGACCGGCACCGTGCTGGTCACCACCGCCTTCGGCGTCCTGCCGGCCGTCGCGGCCACGGACGCCACCGAGCCCGTGTCGGCGTCGACAGTGTCGTCGTCGTCGACACCGGACACCTCCGGGGTCGGCAGCGTGGCCGCGCCCGCAGCACCCGGCACGTCCTCGACCGCAGAACCGACGTCAGCAGACCCGACGTCCGCAGCCCCGACGTCCGCAGATCCGTCGACCGCCGCGCCCTCGACCGTCGCACCCTCCGTCCCGGCCCCGGCCAGCACGGGCGACGCCGGTCCGGCTGGTGATGCGGTCCCCGCACCGGCCCCCACCCCGGAGGCACCGGCGACCGCAGCGCCGGCGGCCGACGGCCCCACCGACACCGAGGTCGTCGCGGCGGCCCCGGACGACGCGTCCGCCCCGTCCTACGCCGAGGGTGCGAGCGCGTCGTCGCCGAGGGTGCTGCCGACCGTCCGTGCCGGCGAGTCCTTCTCCGCCGACCTGCGCGCGAACGATGCCGCGGGCGCGACCTACACGCTCACCACGGTCGAGGGCACCGACGTCGCCCTGGACGCCGGACTGGCCTTCCACGACGGCGTCCTCGAGGGCACCGCGACCTCCGCCGGCACCTTCACGGTGCGGGTGACCGCGACGAACGAGCACGGCACCGCGTCGCAGTGGGTGCGGCAGACGGTCGAACCGGCCGCGGTCGTCGGTGTCGGCGTCGTCGTGCACGGCGTCCCGGCCGCGCCCGACGGCTCGTACACCTGGGTCGCGAGCGACGGTTCCGTCGACCCGGGCCCGATCTCGGTGCCGCTCGGCGGCTCCGTCACCCTCGTCCCGTGGACCATCGACCAGTACGACAACACCACGAACGCCACCGACCGGGCGGAGGTCTGGGCGAGCGAGGACTCCGACCAGGTCGTGCGCGGCGCGGACGGCTTCACGGTGACGTTCACGCACGCCTCGACGCACACCATCTGGGTGTCGGTCGACGGGGTCTGCACGGAGTTCACGATCGAGGTCGTCGACGGCACCGCCGAGACCCCCACGACGCCGACCGAGCCCACCGATCCCCTGCCGCCGGTCGACACGCCGCCCGTCGACACGTCGCCGCTCGACCCGGCGCCGGTCGACCCCGCCCCGCAGGACGGCGGCACCGTGCCCGTGCTCCGGGTCACACCCACCGCGGCCGACGCCGTCGCCGCACCGGTCGTCAGCGGCACGACGCCCGCCGCGACGCGCGAGCTCGCCTGGACCGGTACCGACACGGCTGCGCCGGTCGGCTGGGCCGCGGCGCTGCTCGCCGCAGGGGCCGCGCTGCTCGGCCTCCGCCGTGTCCGTCGGAGCCGTCACCGCGCCTGATCCGAGCCGCGACACGAGACGCCGCTGCCCCGTCGACACGCCGCCACTCCCGGTGGCGTCTCGACGGGACAGCGGCGTCTCGGCGTACCCGCGGCGTCTCGGGTGTGCCCACCGGGATCAGACCGCGGACCACCCGCCGTCGCTCGGGAGCACGACGCCGTTGACGTTGGCGGAGTCGTCGCTCAGCAGCCACGTGATGGCCGCCGCGAGCTCCTCCGGCTGCGCCACCGGCGGGATCGCGACCTGCATGAGCGGACCGACCCGTCCCGCCGCGTACTCGCTGCGCATCGGTGCCTCGATGTTCGTCGCGACGGCGCCCGGTGCGACCGCGTTCGCCCGGATGCCCTGCGGCCCGTGGAAGAAGGCGACGCTCTTGGTGAAGCCGGCGATCGCGTGCTTGGACGAGGTGTAGGCGGCACCGGCGGCGGAACCCCGGAGCGCAGCCTCGGAGGCGACGTTGACGATCGTGCCCTTCCCGGCACCGATCATCAGCGGCAGGACGGCGCGCGTCAGCCGCATCGGACCCGTCACGTTGACGCTGAACACGCGCTCCCACGTGGCGTCGTCGACCTCGCTCGGCGGCAGGAACGCGTCCATGATGCCGGCGACGTTCGCGAGCCCGTCCACGCGGTCACCCGCGGCGGCGAGCACGGCGTCGATGGTCTCGGCGGCGGCCACGTCGCCCACCACCGTCTCCAGCCCGGACGGCCCGAGCTCCCCGCGCAGGGCTTCGAGTCGCTCGGCGACGACGTCGGTCGCGACGACGCGTCCGCCCTCCTGCACGATGCGCGTCGCGGTGGCGCGTCCGATGCCGGACCCTGCTCCGGTGACGATGATGGTCCTGCCGGTGAACCGTCCGGCCGTGGTGTCGCTCATGGTTCCTCCTCGTCGAGATGCGCTCACTGCGCGACACAGTTGTAGCACTCAGTGCCGAAAGGATGCCATGGAAGCGTCGCCGTCCCGCCCGACCGGACGCCCGCGTACGATCGACCCCGAGGCGGTCTCACTGGTGGCGCTCCGCATGTTCGAGGAACAGGGGTTCGAGTTGGTCTCGATGGCCGACGTCGCCGAGGCCACCGGCGTGAGCCGTCGCTCGCTGTTCCGTCTCTTCCCGAGCAAGGCCGACCTGGTGTGGGGCGGCCTGGCCGAGTTCGCCGAGCGCTTCACGACGGCGCTGCGCGAGCGACCTGCGGACGAACCGTCGATCGACGCACTCCGCGCCGCGTTCCGGACCGGTGCGACCTTCCCCGAGGAGGCGGTCGAGACGACACGCCACCGTCTCCGGGTGATCCGCGCGAACCCGAGTCTCGCCCCTGGCGGTGCGGACGCACAGGCACGCCTGACGGAGACCGTCCTCCGGTTCGTCGCGGACCGCGACGGACTCCCCCGCGACGACCTCCGGGCAGCGGTCCGGGCGAGCACGTTCGTCGCCGCAGCGGACGCCGCCCTCTCCTGGTGGGCCGAGCAGCCCGGCGGGCACCCGGCGGACGCCGTCGCAGACGCTCTCGACATGCTCTGACCCCTGGCCAGCTGGCGTCTCCAGCGGTACCGTCTGCGCATGGACGGCAGCGGACCGACCCCGTACCTCGTGCTCCCCGGCACCGCCCGGGTGGCACTCGCACGCTGGCAGCAGGTCTTCGGGGGCGAGGTCCGGATCGCCTCGTACGGCGACCTCCAGCGCGACGACGGCCCGCCCGAGGCGGTCGCACACGGCGAACTGGTCGGCACTGTCCGGCTCTTCGCCGCCGACGCCGGACCGAGCGACACGCCCTTCACGGCGACGGGCCTGCTGTTCTCGGTGCTCGGTGCGGACACGCCGGACGTGCTCCGCCGGTGGTTCGCCGACCTCGCGACGGACGGCACCGTGGTCGACGCCCTGCAGGAGCGCCCGTGGGGCGACTGGGACGGCACGGTGCGCGACGCGTTCGGGGTCACCTGGCTCGTCGGCTTCGAACGCTCGGCGCTGGACGACTGATCCCCGACGGGATCGCCCCGCCCGGTGCTAGGCGGCGTCGAGCGGCAGCAGGGGCGCCCAGAACGCGTCCGGGCCGTCCGCCACGACGGCGTCGCGCTCGAAGCGGAAGCCGTACTCGCGCACGAAGTCGAGTGCCGCGGCCCGCTCGTCCTCGGCGTCGTCCGACCCGGCGTCGAACAGGTGCACACCGTGCCCCATCCGCACCCCGGAGTCGCTGATGACCGTCAGGTCCCAGCGCCCCTCCTCGGCACGCTCGATCCGGACGACGGCGGCCTGCGCCGCGGTGAAGTCAGCCATGGCGCGAGCCTACGGACGTGCAGCGGGAGCACGTCCAGGGCCGCCCTCGCGGGACGTGCTCCCGAAGCACACCTGCACGCCCCCAGACCGTCCGGCCCACGACGGATACGTCCGGGAGGCGCGGTGCAGGCGAGCGGACCGGCCCACCTGCACCGTGCCTCCCGTCCGTCAGTCGTAGATCGCGATCCAGTCGATGCTCACGTGCCCCGAGGCGGTCGCCGGGACCCGCACGCCGATGTCGGTCTCGGCCTGCAGGGTGATGCGCATCGGTGCCGTCGGGACGGCCTTCGTCGTCGAGGCGACCCGCTTGCCGTCCCAGTAGAAGCGCACCACCTCCTCGTCCCACTCGGTGGTGGCGACGTGGTACTTGGTCGTGTCGGTCGCTGCGAAGACCTCACGCTCCGGCTGGAACGACATGCCCCGCGCCGTCAGGCTGCCGGGGACCGCCGAGGCGGGACGCGGCTTGCCACCGAGCGGCGCCTCGGGCCAGTCGATCTCCCCCTCGTTCCAGTCGTCGCTCGTGGGCCAGAGGAGCCCCACGAACTTGTAGCCCGGCGTCTTCGTGGTCTTGTAGCGGATCGACACCCGACCCGTGCGGTGCGGCTTGTACCCGTCCGGCATGACAGCGGCGGTGAGGGGCTGACCCCGGTCCGACCGCAGCCAGAAGTCGAGCGCGCCGTTCTGCACGCTCAGCACCTTCGACGGCGTGTACCGCCCCTGGCCGCTCGTGTCGGAGAACCCGTCGTACAGGCCCATCCGCGGGTACTTCGCCGCGAACGTCCCGAGGGGTGCGACGGTGCCGAAGTCCTGCCGGTACGTCTGCTTCCAGGTGCGGCCGTACGAGACGACGTCACCCCTCGGTGCGGACCGTGTCTCGCGGGTGGCCGCGGACGCGGGGGCGGGGGTCGACGTGTCGACGACGGCGCCGGCGGCGAGCACGGCGACGGTGAGTACGGCGACGATCGAGGTCTTCAAAAGGCGGCGCTCCTGCCTACGTTCGCCGACGGTGGGTGACGTCGGCGGAGGTGGTGGTGGTGCTCGGTGTGTGCCCTGCCGTATCGGCTCGGGAAGGGCAGACGTCAGTGCATCGCCGGTTGGTTGGTCGTCGGGGACCCGCGAACCTCGTTGCCCGGGGAAGCGGGCAGGACGGCCTGATCACAGCGGGATCCCCGGCATCCGGCGATCACGACCGGAGTATGTTACACGATCTCCGGCGTCCGGGCACCGGTGGTCCTGACGATCCTGGAGGTCGGGACGGCTCCAGTAGGGTGAGCGACATGTCAGTCGGGTTGCTCGCCGTGGTGGACGACATCCTCTCCGCGGCCCTCAAGGCCAGCGCGAAGACCGCGGGGGTCGTGATCGACGACGCCGCCGTCACGCCGCAGTACGTCCAGGGACTCCAACCCGCGCGGGAACTGCCCGTCGTCGGACGCATCGCGCTCGGCAGCCTGTTCAACAAGTTCGTCATCATCATCCCCCTCGCGCTCCTGCTCTCCGCGTTCGCGCCGTGGGTGCTGCCGTGGCTGCTCGTCATCGGGGGGACCTACCTGTGCTTCGAAGGCGCGGAGAAGGTCACCGAGTGGTTCGGCGTGCACCACGACGCCGCCGGTGCCCAGGAGCCGACCACCGAGCCGAAGCTCGTGTTCGGGGCGATCCGGACCGACCTGATCCTCAGCACCGAGATCATGCTCATCGCGCTGGCCAGCCTCGACACGGGCCTCGGCTTCTGGCCGACCGTCGGCGCGCTCGCCCTGATCGGTGCGGGCATGACCGCGCTGGTCTACGGCGCGGTCGCGCTCCTCGTCAAGGTCGACGACATCGGCCTGCAGATGATGAAGCACCCGGTCCGACGCACCCGGCGGACCGGCGCGCGGATCGTCCGCGCGATGCCGACGGTGTTCCGGATGATCAGCATCGTCGGCACCGTGGCGATGCTCTGGGTCGGTGGGCACCTGGTCATCGCGAACCTGGCCGAGACGTTCTGGGCTGGGCCGTACGAGCTGCTGCACGTGATCGAGCACGCGGTCGAGCACGCCGGTCCGGTCGTCACGTGGATCGTCGACACGGCGGTGTCGGCCGTCTTCGGGCTGGTGCTCGGCATGGTCGTCGTCGGGATCGTCCTCGGCATCGGGCGGCTGCGCGGTCGCGAGCACTGACGACCCCGGCGGGTGCCCCGGTCCCGGGGATCCGGGCGGGGACGGCCCCGACGGTCTACCCTCGGCGAGGTCGGGGCAGTGGGGCCCGACCTGACTCGGTAGGGGTGCCGCGTGTCGTGGTCCAGGGAAGCGTTCGTCGACCGTCCGAAGGCCGCGTGCACCGCGCTGACCGCGCTGGCGGTGCTCGCGTTCGTCGGCGCGACGAGCGCGGTGTCGGTCCCGACGGCGCGGGCGGCTGACGTCGCGCCGGTCAACCCGGTGACCGTGCCCGTGGACGGGCACCCGGCGAACCAGGGGTTCCTGGTGTTCGTGGAGGGCGACGTCCGGCTCGCGGCCGACGAAGCCGAGGGCACCCTCGCCGCTGGCGGAGACCTGCGGTTCGACACGAGCTACAACATCGGTGCCGGGAGCGGTCCGCTCGGCGCCCCGACGCTGCCGGGCGACACGTCGCCCACCCACCTGTACGTCGGGGGTGGTGTGCAGTTCCCCGACACTGGGTCCGGTGCGATCCTCCGGGTGCTCGGCGGCGGACTCGCCCACGTCGGTGACACGACCACCTACGACGCCTTCGACACCGACCAGAACGGCGCCGCGATCCCGTACCGGATCGTCCCGGAGGGGTCGACCGCCGAGACGATCCCGCGGGTCGAGGGCACCGTGCAGCAGGCACCGCAGGGCATCGCGCGCACCGCCGATCCGTCCGTGCTCGACTTCGGCGCCTCCTTCGCGCGGTACCGGTCCCTGTCGACCGACATCGGGACGTGCGCCGCGACGACGGCGCTCCGCGACGAGCAGGGGAACCCGCTGGCATCGCCCGTCGCACCGGGGACCACGGCCCGGGTCGCGGTGGACCAGGGCCGGACGAACGTCCTCACGGTCGAGGCCGCCGACCTCGACGCCCTGAGCCTGCTCACCTTCGACGGTCTGCCCGGGCCCGGTGCACCGCTGGTGGTGAACGTGACCGGCACGTCCTTCGACGGGTCGATCCCGAACCTCGCGAACCTGACGAACGCGAACGCGCCCTTCGTCCTGTGGAACTTCCCCGACGCGACGAGCGTGCACGTGACCGGTGCCGACGTGCTCGAAGGGACGATCTACGCGCCGCGCGCCGACGTCCGGTGGGACGTCACCCAGAACATCGAGGGCAACGTCATCGCGTCCTCCTTCACGCACGGGGTCCCCGCCGGCCCGCGGCCGGTCCCGCTCGAGATCCACGGTTTCCCGTTCGCGTCGACCGTGTCCTGCGTCTCGATCGACGACGCCTCGGGCTCCCTCACCCTCGTGAAGCAGGTCGTCGGGGGCGCTGCGGACCCGACCGACTGGACGCTGACGGCCACCGGGCCGACGACGATCAGCGGGACGAGCGGGAGCACCGCGGTGACGGCACAGGCGATCCCGGCGGGTGACTACACGCTCAGCGAGACGGACGGCCCGGACGGCTACACCCCGGGGGCGTGGGTCTGCACCGGCGCGACCGCCAGGGGTGACGAGGTGACGGTGGGCGACGGCGACGACGTCGTCTGCTCGATCACCAACACGGCCGTCGCGCCGACACCCACCCCGGAGCCGACCACCGGTCCCGACCCGACGCCGGACCCCGACCCGACACCGGACCCCGACCCGACCGGCGCGCCCACCGGCGTGCCCACGTCGGCCCCCGTGCTCCCGGGCGCCGACGGTGACGGCGGAGGGGCTGCAGCCGGACCGCAGGCCGGCACCGGCGACCCCGTCACCGGGGGGTCACCGCAGACGGCGACGGGCGGGGTGCTCGCGTGGACCGGAGCCCACCTGGTGCCGCTCGGTCTCGCCGCCGCGGCGTTGCTCGGCGCCGGCGTGCTCCTCACCGTCGTGCGGGTCACGCGGCGAGGCCGCTGACCCCGGATCCGGCCCGGCTCCCACCGACGCGGAGCGGTCTCCCGCCTCGGAGGGGAGCCGGGTCGCTCGTCAGTCCGGCTGCACGGACTCCGCCCACTGGCGGTGGGCCTCGAACTGCGCCTGCGCGCTCCCGAACGAACTGTGCGACCCCCGCACCGCGTCGTCGGCCGACAGCAGTTCGTACTGTCGTCCGAGCGTGACCGTGGCCACGACCGCGTCGTCGGCGCGCGCGGTCCAGGTGGTCTCGGAGTCCTGCTGCCAGGTGATGCCGTGCTGATCGGTCATGGTCGACTTCCGTCGGTGCCGTGGGAGCCCGGATGGCGGAACGACCCGTCGGACGGTACGCCGGGTGTCTGGGCGGCACGCAGATCGCGGCGTCGTCCCGGCCGAAGCGCACCGCTCATCCGAGCGGCTGACGGACGGGAGGCGCGCGGCCGGCCGTCCGCGCGCCTCCCGTCCGTCAGCACGGACCGGGCCGACGCGCCTCAGGCCGCCAGGTCGAGCAGCACGTCGTGCGCGACGCGCGCCGCGCGCGCCGACGCGTCGTCGAGGTGCTCACGGAACTCGTCGCCGTCCGGCGCGCACAGGTCGCTGATGCCGCGGATCGACAGGAACGGCATGTCGTGCACGTGGGCGAACTGCGCGATCGCAGCCGACTCCATGTCGACGGCCGCCACCGTCGGGAACGCCACGCGCAGGTCGCGGGCCCGCGCCTCGGTCACGAAGACCTCGCTCGACCCGATGGTCGCCGAGCGGACCCGGTACGGGGTCTCGGCCTGGACGGCGCGCGCGAGCATGCGGGCGTCCGGGGCGTAGTGCGGCGGCATGCCCGGCACCTGGCCGAGGGCGTACCCGAACGCCGTGGCGTCCGCGTTGATGTTCACGTAGTGGTCGCCGACGACCACGTCGCCGATCGCGATGCCGTGCATGAGGCCGCCGGCCGTCCCGACGCTGAGCACCGGGACGACACCGAAGTCGTGGTAGCAGTGCGCGACGGCGGCCGTGGCGTTGGTGAAGCCGATGCCGCTGCGGCGCAGGGCGACGAGCGAGCCGTCGACGTCGAGCAGGTGGTGCTCGTCGTGCCCGCCGACGGGGCCGTCGTCGATCACGACGCCGCCGAGCAGGTCGGCGACGGCGGAGAGTTCCTCGGTCATCGCGGCGATGACGACGGCGACGGGCGTTGCTTCGGGGTGCACCGACCGATCCTCGCACGGCGCGGGCGGGGAGCCGTCACCGGACCTCGAACGCGTACACCGAGTAGCCGTACGGCGTCGCCCGGTCGACGCCCTGCAGCCGGATCTGCAGCCAGGTGCCGGAGAGCGGGACCCGGTCGGTACCGCCGTCCCCGTCGGTCACGGTCGCGATGGTCGTCCACGCCCCCGTCGTCCCGTCGCGCCCCTCGATGCGGTACGACCGGCCGTACGCGTCCTCCCAGTCGATCGTCGCCTCGTGCACCTCGTGCCGTCCGCCGAGGTCGACGTCGAGTCGGGCGTCGTCGGCGTGCTCGCTCGCCCACCGCGTGCCCGGGTCGCCGTCGACGGCGTTCCGCGCCGGCGTGCCCGCCGACTCGTCCCCCGACGACGTGACGGCAGCGCGTCGTGCGCGGTCCGGCGTCGGTGCCCCCTGCGTGGAGAACACCCGGAACGCCCACACCGAGACGCCGTACTGCGTGGTGCGCGTGTCCGCGACCAACCGCACGAAGCGGGCGCGGACGTCGTCGAGGTCGTGCACCTCGGTCCCGCCCTTCCCGTCCGCCGTCGTGGCGACCGTGCGCCACGGGTCGGACGCCCGGTCCCGCACCTGGACGTGGTCGGACGCCGCAGCAGCCGTCTCCCAGTCCACCTCGACGCGGTCCAGCGGCAGCACCGACCCCAGGTCGACGGCGAGCCACTCGCCGTCCCGCGCGGTGCTCGACCACCGGGTCGAGTCGTCGTCGTCCACCGCGGCGTCGCCGGACAGGTCGCCCCGCTCGTCGGACGAGGTCGTCACCGGCTTGCCGACGGCGACGTCGCGGGAGACCGCCGGTACCGGACCCTGGTCGAGGGTGGTGAGCACGGCCTGCCCGGCGGCGTCCCCGCGGGTGGCGCGGACCGTCGTCGTGACGCCGCCGCGGTCCGGCACGGTGACCGCGCCCGACGCGTCGACCGTGGCACCGCCGTCGGCGGTCCAGGCGGGCTGCGCGTCCCCGGTCAGCAGCCCGCCGTACCCGTCGGCGTCGAACCCGTACGCGGCGAGCCGGACGGCACCGCCGGGCAGCACCGTGGCACTGCGCGGGGCGACCAGGAGGTCGTGCACGACAACGTCGGCAGCCGCCGGCGTCCCGGTGACCCGCACGTCCCAGACCGAGTAGCCGTACTGGGTGAGGCGGTCGGTCATGTGCAGCCGGACGAAGCGGCCGGTCGCGCCGACGGGCACGGTGTCGACCGATGCGTCGGTGTTCGTCACGGTGCGGACGTCCCGCCACGGTCCGTCGGCTGCGTCGGACACCTGCACGACGTACCGTGCGGCGGCGGCGTTCTCCCACGTCACCCGGAGGCTCTCGACGTCCCGCGCGGACCCGAGGTCGAGCGTCAGGTCCACCTGGTCCACGCCGTGCGCGCTCTCCCACCGGGTGGCGGGGTCCCCGTCGACGGCCTTCGCCGCGGTGTTCCCCCCGTCGGTCGAGCTCGCCTCGGCGGAAGCCCCCTCCACCGCGGGCACCGAGGCGATCGAGGACACCACGGCGCTGCCCTCGACGCCGCCCACCGACGCCACGACGTAGCCTGCGCCGGGTGCGGTGGTGGTCAGGGTGCCGTCCGCGGTCACGGTGCCGGGTCCGGTGGTGCTCCACTCGGGCTCGGCGGGCAGCCGTGCCGGGTCGCCGTACTGGTCCCGCCCGGCGGCCGAGAACGTGACCGGTTCGCCGACGACCAGGCGGTCGTACCCGGGTGTCACCGCGATGCCGGTGAGCACGGGTGCCGGCGCGACCCGGAAGTCGTACGTGTCGGAGACCCCGCCGACGGTCGCGGTGACGGTCACCTCGTCCGCCGCGTCCCCCGCGTGCAGGGTGCCGTCCTGGTCGATCGTCCCCGTGGTCGTCGACCAGCGGACGTCCTCGAGCGGCATCGTCGCGCCGTACTGGTCGTAGCCGGTGGCGGTGAACGCGGTCGTGCTGCCCGGCGTGAGCGTCCGCGGGTCGCCCTCGGTCCCGACGACGATCTCCGCCAGCCGGGCGTCGAGGTGCGAGGTGATCTGCGTCCGGGCGGGGACGGCGATCTGCCCGATCACCTGCGTGCCCTCGTACACGTCGTACGTGTGCTGGACGTCGTCGATGTTGTCGATGACGTAGGAGTACGTACCGTCCTCGGCCCGGAACACCTGGCTCAGCGGGTTCGAGGTGTGGCGGTCGGTGACCTCGTGCCCGACGGTGCGGTTCGACATCGCCTGGTGGTAGACCATCCCGGCCATCGACTGCCCGGTCACCGCCGGGTCCTGCGCGTCCCAGAGGGCGGCGTGGACGTCGGCGTACGTGTCCGGGTCGTACTGGGCGAGGAACCCGAGGACGACGTTGCCGAGGGCGTCGCCCATGTCGCTGAACACGGCTGCCGCGCGCGCGGTGTCCTCGCCCGGGCGGTGGTCGGTGAGGTCGACGCCGTACCGGCGGTCGATGGTGTCGGTGTCCGCGCGGTAGTCCGTCGCGAGGAACGGCAGGAGCGGCGACTGCTCCGGCCAGTCCGCCGGTTGCCGGTCCGCAGTGGATCCGTCGAGCTCCGCGGGGACGAGGGCGTCCGGCAGCGTCTCGGGCGTCCAGTACTCGGACGGGAACACCACGGAGCCGTCGTCGTCGACCGACACGTACAGCGTGTCCGTCGCACGGTCGTACAGGGGGTTCGACGCGGTCCTCGCGGTGACGTACCCCGGGTGGTTCCGCTCGACGGCACGGATCGCGTCCTGCAGCTCGCCGATGGCCGCCTGCCGGTCCCTGGTCATCACCACGTCGCCGTAGGTGCCGACACCCCACCACTTCTTGGTGAGCATCTGGACACGCGCGGCGTTGGCGTTCACCACCCCGTCCTGCCCCACGACCTCGGGCCGCGCGGCCATCATCTGCCGCATGATCGCCGCCGAGAAGTCCGGGTCCCAGCCGAAGTAGGCGAACCACGGCGCGGTCGGCATCCACTGGATCCCGTAGATCCACGCGGGGTCGCCCGAGAAGTAGGTGGCCTCGGCCTGGCCGGAGTCGAACAGGATGCCGGCCTGGCCGGCCTCGTACGCCTCGGGGAATGCGCCGTTGCCGTCGTACGTCGCCGACGCCGGGTTCCCGTGGGCGTTCTGGTAGTAGTCCCGCACGGCGGCCCGTTCGGTGACGTACTGCACCGCACCGGCGGCCTGCATGTCCCGGTCGCCGAGCACCGTGCCGAGCAGGAACAGGCCGGCCTCGGACTGGATCGCCTCGGACGACGACTCCTGGTTGTTGCCGCCCGGCGAGGACACGCCGCCGGCGTTCGAGTGGCCGGTCCACACGCCGAAGGTCCGGAAGTGCGGGAAGCGGTCGTCGTCGCGGTCCCAGTTCGCGTACTGCTTCGCGACGAGGGTCGCCATGTCGCGGTAACGGTCCGCCCACTCCGGGTCGGCGCGTCCGAGCAGGGCCGTCGCGAGCGTGAAGTAGCCGTAGTGGAAGTGGTTGTCGTTGAACTGCGCGGACCCGTACGAGTCACCGAACCCGATGAGGGCCTTCCACGTCGGGTACATCGCGAAGAAGTGCTCTCGCTCGCCCTCGCTGTAGGTGTACCAGTCGGTGAGGGCGCGTTCGAGTGTGGCCCGCATCCGGTCGGCGTCCTCGGTGTCGCCGATCTGGTCCGCGACGGTCATGTAGGCGCCGAGCTGCTGGAGGTCCTTGCCGCCCCAGTACGTGTCGCCGCCGTAGGTCGTCTTCGCGGCGTAGTCCGACAGGTACTCGCGCATGACGTCCTCGCGGTACGGGTCGTCGCCCGTGCTGGAGGGCTCCCCGCCGATCGGGGTCAGGCCGCTGAAGGCGTACCGCAGCGTCCAGCCGCCGTGCCCCACGGTGGTCTTCATCGTGCCGCGCGGGGTCGCGTAGGTCGCCCCGGTGAACGCCAGGTCGTGCGTGGCCTCGGCGTACTGGTGCTGCAGCCACCCCTGCACCGTGTCGTGGTCCGTGCCCTGCAGCACGTCGGTGCGCAGCGACCACCGCTGCTCGACCTGCCCGGCTGCGGGGTCGTACGAGTAGTCCATCGTGGTGTCCCGCGGCACGGCGAAGGCGGTGCGGTGCAGGTCGTCGAGCGTCAACCCCTGCTCGGGCACCGCGCTGAGCACGAGGAAGGGCGTGCCGGCGGACGCCTCGAGGGCGTTGCCGGAGCGCGTGAACGTGGTGCCGGTGGGCGCGTGCACCCCGAACACGTGCCCGTCCTGCCGGATCTCGAAGCGGTCGGTCGTGATCGTCCCGGTCAGCTCCCCGCCGTCGGCGTCGGTGAGGGTGGCCCCGCCCTGCAGGGTGATGCGCGGCGTCATGCCGTGGAACTCGAACCACTCGTACGGCGACCCCTGCACGCTCGTCACGTCCATGTACTGCCCGCCGGGGCCGTCCTGCGGCATCCGCCAGCTGACGTTCCAGTCACCCCAGCGCAGGGCGTCCGCCCGGTCCGCGGAGAACGCGGTGGCGAACCGCTGCGCGATGCCGTCCGGGGCGTCGGTGAGCAGCACCTGGTCGACCATGACGTGCGCCCACCCGGCGCGGAGCGAGTCGACGACCCGGACCTGGGCGGTCTGCCCGCGGTACGCACGCACGTCCCACGACGTCCAGCGCAGTTCCTCGCTGTCCGCGCCCGTCGCCTCCTCGACCACCTCGCCGTCGACGAGCAGCTGCACCGCCTCGGCTCCTGGGTGCCTGCCCCCGCCGACCAGGAAGGCCAGCGTCGACCGGTCGACCGTGAACGCCGGCGAGGTGAGCGTGCCGGTCGCGCCGTCGCCGTCCCGGTCGGTGAACGAGTCGACGAACCCGCGGCCGAGCCAGCCGGACACGGCGCTCTGTCCGGACGCCGTGCCGGTCGCGACCGCGTCGAAGGCGTCGCCGGTCGTGGTCCACCCGTCGGGCAGACCGTCCTCGAAGTCGGCGAGTACCCGGTCCGATGCGTCGGGGGTGGGGTCGACCGTGCCGCCGACGGTGATCGGGGCGTCGAGCCGCATCGCGGTGCCGTCGGCGTTCCACGCCGTCGGGTAGGTCAGCTTCGTCCCCTGCGCACTGTTCGACGACACGAAGGGGTACGCCCACATGTCGCCGGAGTACTCGCTGACGAGCAGGTCGGTCCACCACTGGTTCGTCGGGACGGGCTTCCCCGCCTGCGACGGGTCGATGTACAGGTGCTGGTCGACCGTCTTCCGCACGTCCGCGATGTCGGGGAGCTCGGCCGGCGGTGTCGGTGCGTACGACCCGTCCCCGACGCGCACGCCGTCGGCCTGGGGACGGTCGGCGTCGCCACCGGCTGCGGCGGCGCGTGCCGCCGGCGGGTGCGCCGGGTCGGCGACGTCGGACGCGTCCGCGGAGGTGGTGTCAGGAGCCGGTGCGGGCGTCGCGGCGGCAGCGAGCTCCGGCAGGGCGAGGGGCGACAGTGACAGCGCGCCGAGCAGGAGCGCGACGACGGCGGAGCGGACCAGGTGCACGGAGGGTTCCCTTCCGGGGACGGGGATCGGCGGCGGTGCGTGCGTCGGGTCGCACCGTGCACTGTCGGCAGCGCGACCGCCACCGTCAGGGAGGACCGAGCATCCGTTCCGGTCGGTCCCGGAGGCGCGGTGTGGGGTCCCTCCTCGGCCGGCCCCTCGGACTGGGGCGGCGTCACCCCGTTGACCCCCGCGGTGCTGCTCCGTACGGTTGCCGGGTCTCGATCGGAAGGGGCCCGATGCGCGTCACCACCATGCTCGGTCGGACCGTCACCGCGACGGTCCGGCTCACCGCGGCGGCGGTCGCCGTGGTCCTGCTCGTCGCACTGCTGGTCGCGACGCGCGCACCCGCGGCGAGCGCGGCACCCGCGCAGCTCTCGAAGGGCCGGCCTGCCGTCGCCTCGTCGAGCGACGCGTCGTCACGCGGCCCGCAGAAGGCGGTGGACGGCAAGACCACCACGCGCTGGGCGAGCGCTCGGTCGGACGCCCAGTGGCTCCGCGTCGACCTCGGCCGGACCGCGCAGGTGGAGCGCGTCGACCTGCGCTGGGAGGTCGCCTACGCCAAGGCGTACAAGCTCCAGGTGTCGTCGGACGCGAAGACCTGGCGCACCCTGGCGAGCACGAGGTCCGGCAAGGGCGGCGTCGAGCGGAAGGTGGTCTCCGGGACCGGCCGGTACGTCCGCATGCTCGGCGTCCAGCGGGCGACGGACCACGGGTACTCGCTGTGGGAGTTCCGGGTCTACGGGACGCCGGTGACGACCACGCCCACCCCGACCACGACACCCGCACCGACCCCGACCCCGACCGCCACTCCGACGGCCACTCCGACGGCGGGCGTCCGAGTCACCGGTTCGCAGGGGCAGTGGCAGCTCTCGGTCGACGGGGAGCCCTGGCTCGTGCGTGGCGTCACCTACGGCCCCTCGAGCGCCGAGGCGCCGGCGTACATGGACGACATCGCCGCCATGGGCGTGAACACCGTCCGGACCTGGGGCACCGACGCGTCCTCCGCGCAGCTGTTCGACGCCGCGCAGGCCCGGGGCATCCGGGTCGTCGCCGGGCTCTGGCTCGACCAGGGTGCCGACTACGTGAACGACTCCCGGTACAAGGCGGACACGCTCGCGAGCATCACGAGGACCGTGACGACCTACCGCGACCACGGCGGCCTGCTCATGTGGGACGTCGGCAACGAGGTCATGCTCGGTCAGGGCGAGACGCAGCGCGTCGCGTACGCGAAGTACGTCGAGCAGGTCGCGAAGGCGATCCACGCGGCGGACCCGTCGCACCCGGTCACGTCGACGGACGCCTGGACCGGGGCGTGGACGTACTACCGGCAGTACACGCCGAGCCTCGACCTGTACGCCGTCAACACCTACGGCGGGATCGGCGCCGTGCAGCAGGACTGGCGGAACGGCGGTTACACGAAGCCCTACCTGGTCACCGAGACCGGGCCGGCGGGCTCGTGGGAGGTCCCGGAGGACGCGAACGGCGTGCCGCGGCAGCCGAGCGACACCGCCGCGGCACAGGCGTACACCGACGCCTGGCGCGCGGTGACGGACGCGCCGGGGATCGCGCTCGGCGCCACGATGTTCCACTACGGGGTCGAGAACGACGAGCCCGGGGTCTGGCTGAACCTGCGCACCGACGGACTGAAGCGGTTGTCCTACTCTGCCGTGCAGCAGGCGTACCGCGGGACCGTCACCGGCAACCGACCACCCGTCGTGGGCAGCACCTCGGCCAGCCCCTCGTCCGGGGTCGCCCCCGGTTCGACGATCACGATCAGCGCGCCCGCCACGGATCCGGACGGTGACGCGATCACCTGGCGGGCCTACACCTCGAGCCGGTACATCGACGGCAACGGGGCACTCCGTGGGACCCCCGTCACCCGTGCGGCCGACGGGACGCTCCGGATCACCGCACCGTCGTCCGCCGGCGCGTGGAAGATCGCGCTGTACGCGCTCGACGGGCACGGCAACGTCGGGATCGGGACGACGTCGGTCCGGGTGCGCTGAGTCCGGCGAGCGCACGGCGGGGCTCGCTCGCAGCAGGCAGAGGGCTACGGTCGGAACGGTGACAGACGATCGACGCCGCGAGGTCGGCCACGGTGACGCCCCCGTCGAGGACGAGATCAACGAGTCCTTCGACGCCGTCGTCGACGAGGGCGCCGAACGTCTGCAGCGGACCATGCGCGTGGTCCTCGCCACGGGCTTCGCCGGCGGCCTCGAGATCGGCCTCGGCGTCATGGGCTACCTCGCGGTGCTGCACGAGACCGACAGCCACCTGCTGGCGGGACTGGCGTTCAGCGTCGGCCTCATCGCGCTGTACCTGGCGCACAGCGAGCTCTTCACCGAGAACTTCCTCATGCCGATCGTCGCGTTGACCGCGCGGGAGGGCACGGTCGGACAACTGCTGCGGCTCTGGACCGGCACCCTGCTCAGCAACCTCGCCGGCGGGTGGGTGTTCATGTGGCTCGTCGTGCAGGCCTTCCCCCAGTGGCACACGGTGCTCGAGGAGTCCGCGCGCCACTACGTCGACGCACCGTTCGGCCTGCAGACGATCGTGCTCGCCGTGCTCGGTGGCAGCACCATCACGCTCGTGACCCGGATGCAGCAGGGCACCGACTCCGATCCGGCCAAGATCGTCGCCGCGGTGGTCGGTGGCTTCCTGCTGTCCGGGCTGCAGCTGTTCCACTCGATCCTCGACTCGCTGCTGGTGTTCGGCGCGATCCAGGCCGGCGCCTCGATCACGTACGGGCAGTGGCTCGGCTGGTTCGGGTACACGCTCCTGTTCAACGTCCTGGGCGGGGTCCTGCTCGTCACGTCACTGCGCATCATCCGGTCCGCGGACCTGCTGCAGGGCAGGCGGCGCACGGCGCCGGACGCACCCGAGCGCGGGGCGGGCGAGCAGGGCTGACGCCCCCGGCGTGACGGACGGGAGGCCCGTGGCGGCGCCGCCACGGGCCTGACGTCCGTCACGCCGCAGGAGCAGAGAACAGCACCACGAGCACCGCCACCAGCCCGACCGCGACGATGCCGAGGTCGAGCACCGCGAGGGTGACGAGTCGAGCCCGTCGCGGGCGGACCGCGGCGCGCACGACGACCATCGCGGCGAAGAGCGCGACGACGACCGCGAGTGCTGGCCAGCCGACCGCGGGCAGGCGGACGGCCATGAACACCATGACCACCCCGACGATCGCTGCCGTGACGGCACCCCAGACGAGCCAGTTCGTTCCGGACCGGGTGCGCAGCGCCGGCTGGTCCCGGACCCGTGTCGGGTCGTCGTGGTCGCGCTGGCCGCCCTGGACGTTCTGCTGCTCGGACACGGCCCGGACGCTACCCCGCGACGGACGACGACGATCCCAGGCCCTCAGCGCGGCAGTCGCGGCACCGCGTCGAGCAGCGCCCGCGTGTACGACCCCGGGGACGCGAGCACACGGCCGGTGTCGCCCTGCTCGACCACCCGCCCGCCGCGGAGCACCACGGTGTCGGCGCACAGCCGCGCGACGACGGCGAGGTCGTGCGACACGAGCACGATCGTCATCCCGTGCTCCTCGGCGAGCCGTTCGAACAGCTCGAGCACGACCACCCGGGTCGTCAGGTCGAGTGCGCTGACGGGTTCGTCCGCGACCAGCACGCGCGGCCCCGCCACGACGGCCCTGGCGATCGCGATCCGCTGCCGCTGCCCGCCGGAGAACTCGTGCGGCCACCGTCGTCCGGCGTCTCCGTCGAGCCCGACGTCGCGCAGGGCCGCGGCCACGCGGTCCTCGGCCTCGGATCCGGAGGCGACCCCGAGCGAGCGCAGCGGCTCCCCCACGATGCGGTCGACGCGCTGCCGGGGGTCGAGGGACGAGTACGGATCCTGGAAGACCGGTTGCACGGCCGCGCGGAAGCGGCGGAGGCCCGCCCGGTCCCGCAGGTCGAGCGGTGCGCCGTCGAACGAGACCGTGCCGGTGTGGGGCGCCGCGAGTCCGAGGAGCATCCGGAGCACGGTCGTCTTGCCGGCGCCGGACTCCCCGACGATGCCGAGGTGCCGACCCGGGCGCACGGCGAACGAGACGCCGTCGAGCGCCGCACCCGCGTGCCGTCCGGGGTACCGGAACGTCACGTCCGAGAGCTCGAGCAAGGTGGTCACCGCGTGCCTCCCCGGCCGGCGTCGAGTGCGTCCTGCAGGGTGCGGGCGCTGCCCACGAGCCGCTGCGTGTACGGGTGGGACGGCGACGCGATGACGTCCCGCACCGGGCCCTGCTCGACGGCGTGCCCGTGCTCGAGCACGAGCACCCGGTCGACGGTCCGCGCGACGACGGACAGGTCGTGGCTGATGAAGAGCAGGGCCGTCCCCCGCTCGGTGACGGTGGCGTCGAGCAGGTCGAGCACCTGCGCCTGCACCGTCACGTCGAGCGCCGTCGTCGGCTCGTCGGCGATGAGCACGCGCGGTCGGCACGCCAGCGCCATCGCGATCGCGACGCGTTGCCGCTGGCCGCCGGACAGCTCCCACGGGAACGAGCGGACGACGCGGTCCGGGTCCGGCAGTGCGACGTCGGTCACGGCCTCCCGCACGGCGTCCCGCAGCGCCTGGCCGCGGAGCCCCCGGTGTCGTCGGAGCGGCTCGGCGATCTGGTCGCCGGCGCGCATGAGCGGGTCGAGCGCGGTCATCGGCTCCTGGAACACCGGGGCCACCGCCGAGCCCCTGATGCCGCGCAGGGTGCGTTCGGACGCGCCGACGACCTCGACGCCGCCGACGCGGACGGACCCCGTGGCGGTGAGGCCGCCGGGCAGCAGCCCGAGCACCGCGAGGGCGGTGAGGGACTTGCCGCTGCCGGACTCCCCGACGATGCCGAGCCGGCCGCCGTCCGCGACGGCGAACGAGACGCCGTCGACCAGGGCGGTGCCGTCGGCGGTGGTGATGCGCAGGTCGGTGACCTCGACGGCGGACGTCATGCGGGCCTCCTGTCCGGGTCGGGCGCGGTGTCCGGACCGGTCGCGGTGTCGGCGGGCGGCACGGGGGTGCCGAGCGCGTCCCCGCCCGCGACGTCCGTGCCGGCGGCGACGGCCGGGAGGCCCGGGGCGGCCGGGCGTGCGGCTCGCCGTCCGCGACGGGTCGGGTCCGCGACGTCGCGGAGCCCGTCCGCCAGCAGGTTCGCGCCGATCACCAGGACGACGAGCGCGACGCCGGGCGCGACGACGCCGGCCGGCGCCTCGAAGGCGGTCTGCTGCGCGTCCTGCAGCATCCGGCCCCAGGACGCGTTCGGCGGCGGGGCACCGAGCCCCAGGTAGGACAGGCTCGCCTCGGCGAGGACGGCGAGGCCGAACTGCAGGGCGAGGTTGACCGCCAGGGTCGGCCAGATGTTCGGGAGCACGTGCTCCGTGACGATCCTGGGCCAGGTCGTGCCGGACGTCCGTGCCGCCGTGACGAAGTCCTGCCGCAGGACCCGGCGCGCCAGGATGCGGACGAGCCGCGCCACCACCGCCGCCATGACGAGCCCGATCGCGACGATCGCGGTGCCGAGCGAGGCACCGCGCGCAGCGACGAGGAGCATCGCGACGAGCAGCGTCGGGAAGGCGATGACGATGTCGAGCACCGCGGACAGGGTGTCGTCGAGCCACGGCCGTGCGAAGGCGGCGACCAGGCCGACCGCCGTGCCGAGCAGGCCGCCGACGAGCACGGCGCCGAGGCCGGTCGCCAGGGCGATGCGGGCGCCGACGAGCAGCTGGGTGGCGAGGTCGCGGCCGAGCGTGTCGGTGCCGAGCCAGTGCGCGGCGCCCGGCGGGGTGAGCCGGCCGCCGGACGTGTCGTACAGCGAGTACGGCATCCAGAGGAACGAGACGACCGCGGCGACGACGACGACGCCGACGAGGACGGCCCCCGTGGTCAGGGACACCGACCGGCGGGCGCTCACCGGTTCCCCGAGACGCTCGAACGCAGGCGCGGGTCGACGATGCGCTGGACGACGTCGGCGACGAAGCCGATGACGAGCACGGCGACGGTGGAGACGAGCAGCACGCCCTGGATGCTCGGGTAGTCGTGCTGCTCGATGCCCGTGATGAGCATGCTGCCGAGGCCGGGCAGGGCGAAGACGCTCTCGACGACGACCGCGCCGAGGAAGGTCGAGGCGAGCTCGATGCCGAGCACCGCGATCACCGGGACGACGGCGGACCGGACACCGTGGCGCAGGAACGCCGACGCCGTCGAGGCGCCGAGCGCCCGGGCGGTGCGGATGTGGTCGGCGCCGAGGACGTCGAGCACCGCGCTCCGGACGTAGCGGGCGATCGACGCGGTCATCACCAGCGCCACGGTGGTGACGGGCAGCGCCAGCGACTCGAGCGCGTCGCCCGGGTACGTCCAGTCGTCGCGTGGGAAGCCGCTCGACGGCAGGAGTCCCCACTGCAGGGACACCACCTGCACCAGTAGGATGCCGATCCAGAACACCGGGACCGCGATCCCGAGCTGGGTGATGCCGGACAGCAGCACGCCGTACCAGCGGTCGGAGCGGGCAGCGGCCACGAACCCGACGACACAGGCGAGGACCGTCGCGAGCACGAACGCGATGAGCGTCAGCGGCACCGTGACCACCAGGCGCTGGGCGAGGTCCGGGAGCACCGGGAGTCCGCTGGTGAACGAGGTGCCGAGGTCGAGGTGCAGCATCTGCCCGAACCACTGCGCGAACTGCTGCGCCAGCGGGAGGTCGGAACCGACCTCCCGCCGGGCCGCGGCGACCTGGTCCGGTGTGGCGTTGGCGGCGAGGAGCGCGTTCGCGGGGTCACCGGGCAGGACCCGCAGGAGCGCGAACACCACGACCAGGGCCACCGCGAGCGACAGCGCGAGGATGCCGATGCGGCGGAGGACGTACGCGGTCATGGGGTGGTGCGGATCCTGACTGGGCGGTGCTGAGCGGTCGGTGCTAGGAGACGGTGATGCCGGAGACGGGGAACTGCGAGTTCAGCCCGTTCTTCCAGTATCCCGTGACGTCCTTGTCCGACACGACGATCTGGGGGTACAGGTACAGCCACGCGCTCGCGGCGTCCTGCACGATCTGCTCGTTCGCCTGCTCCAGGAGCTCGGTCTGCTGGTCCTCGGACTCGGCCCGCTCGGCGTCCGCGATGGCCTGCTGCACCCCGGCGTCGTCGTACCCGAAGTAGAAGTCCGGGTCCCCGTAGAACACGACGTCGCGGTCGTTCACGTGCTCCTGCAGCGTCGCCTCGAAGTCGTGCTGCTGGTAGACCTTCGAGTACCACTCGTCGGCACTGATGGTGTTGATCTCCACCGTCACGCCGACCTTCCGCAGCGCGCTCTGCAGGTACTGCGCGACCGCCGGGTGCGGGTCGTACGACGGAGTGTCGAGCGTGAAGGAGAACCCGTCGGCGTGGCCGGCCTCGGCCAGCAGGTCCTCCGCCTTGGCCGGGTCGTACGCGTTGACGCTCGTCAGGTCCTGGTACCAGGGGTCGGTCGGCGGGACCATCGAGCCGTTCACCGTGCCGTAGTCGCCCCAGATCGCCTGCAGCAGGGCCTCCCGGTCGATCGCGGCCGAGATCGCCTGACGGAGCTTCACGTCGGTGAAGGGCCCCTCGGCGTCGTTGAACGCGAGGAGTTCCTTCGTCGTGGAGTCGCCCTCGCTGACGGTGTACTTCGCCTCGTCCGCCGTGAACCGGGACAGCGCGTCGGGCGACTGGATGCTCGTGATGACGTCGACCCGCCCGCTCGCGAGCGCGTTCGACAGGGTGGAGGCGCTGGTGAAGTAGTCGAACTCGACGCCGCCGTTCTCCGGCTCCTCACCCCAGTAGCCGTCGAACGGCTCGAGGGTCAGCGAGGAGCCGCGCTTGAACTCGCCGAGGGTGTACGGCCCGGTGCCGTCCTCCTCGGTCTTCAGGTCCTGCGCGTCGGCCGGGACGATCCACACGTACGACAGGTTGTAGACGAAGGAGATCGACCGCTCGGACAGGTGCACCACGACGGTGTCGTCGTCCGGCGTCTCGATCGAGTCGACGACGGCCAGGCTGGACTTGCGCGAGGACTGCGAGTCCTCGGCCGTCACACGCTCGATGGAGCTCTTCACGTCGGCGCTGGTGAGCTCCGCGCCGCTGTGGAACTCGACACCGTCGCGGAGCGTGAACGTGTAGGTGAGGCCGTCCGACGAGGTGTCGTACGAGGTCGCCAGCAGGGGCGTGACGTCCCCGTCGTCGCCGAGGCGGAACAGGCCCTCGTACACGTTGTCCTGGAACGCCTCGTTGATGCCCTGCCCGCCACCGTCGACGTTGGACAGGTTCGTCGGCTCGTAGAGCGAACCGATCGCCACGGTGGCGTCGGCGCCGGACGACGAGCCGCCGTTCGACGACGAGCAGCCGGCGAGGGCGAGGCTGAGGGCGATACCGGACGCGGCGAGCGCGACGATTCGGGTCTTCACGGGACTCCTGGTGCTTCGGGGGTTCGTCAGGGGGGGCGGTGTGCGGCTCAGCCGCGGTGCGCGACGTACCGTTCACCGGCGTGCACGGGGACGTGCAGGCGGTTCTGGAACGGCGGCAGGGGGCAGTTGTACTGGTCGCTGTACCCGCAGGGCGGGACGAACGCGTGGTTGAAGTCGAGGACGACCTCGGCCTCCTCGCCGACCGACGAACCGGCCGGACGCTCGACGAACAGGAAGCGCCCCGTGCCGTAGGTGCGCTCGTCCTCGTCGTCACTGCGGTTGGTCGGGTCGCCGAACACGAGCAGGAGGGTGCCGTCGTCGTCGAACGCGCTCAGCGTGTACTCGCGGTCGCCGATCGTCGCCGTGATGTCACCGGGCACGACGAGGTCGCGGGTGGCGCCGGCGGCGTCGCGGAGGTGCTCGTACGGGATCGTCCGGCCCGGCTCGGCCGGGGTGAAGCGTGCGGTGGTGCGCCACGACGGGTCGTACGGGAACACCGGGGTGTCCACGTAGGAGCGGATCGCCGGCGACTCGGCGTCCCACAGGCGGTAGCCGTGCTCCGGCGCGCCGGAGTCGAGGTCCGTGCGGTGGACCGCGGTCGCCGTGACCGTCGCGGGCTGGCCGACGAGGACCGCCTCGAGGTCCGCCTCGGCGCCGTCCGGCAGCCAGGTGGTCTGCACGAGCGCGAGGTCACCCTGCGGACCGGTCACGCGCTGCCGCCGCGCGTCCCGCCAGGCGTGCCACGAGGCAGGGGCGTCGGGGGCTTGCGCGGTGGGGGTCTGCGCGTCGGGGGTCTGCGGGG
>NZ_QKSM01000006.1 GCF_003234185.1 Curtobacterium sp. MCSS17_008 | reverse complement strand
AATCACATCACGGCGGAACTCTTCCGGATACGCCTTCACCATGGCGCACATCCTTCCAGCAGGAGCCAACGCTCCTACCTGTCAGGAGTCAACCGAACCTGCAGCAGTCCCGGATGGAACTGCGGTAGCGCCGGTGCTCGAACAGGTATTGCCCCTGCTCGTCCGTGTACTCGTAGGACGTGTCGAGCTCGTACCCGAGCGGTGCCCAGGCAGCGCTCACGACTGCTGCTCCGGCGTGAATGTGCGGGCCTCGATGTAGGCGTCAAGCTGGTCAGGGCTGAACAGCGTGTGCAGGCCGAGCTTCGTGTGCCCGATCTTCTTGTCGGCTACGAGCCGGCGAAGCTGTCGCTCGCTCGTACCGAGGTACGACGCCGCTTCGGCGTAGCGCAGCCAAGTGCGGGTGGGAGTTTGTGAGTTGTGCAGGGATGTCATGGTCCGCTCCGGTCGAAGAGAGACCAGGCGGAGCACGAAAGCTACATGTGCAGCGTCGCCCGGTCAGAGGTTGATCTGTCGGGCGACGGAGCGCGCGGAACTACCCCGCGGGCGTCGCCCAGCGGGCCGTGTTGGGGGCGTTGGGGCTGGCCGGGCGGGCAGCAGGCCGAGCATCGGGCAGGGGCCGGAACGCGCGCGCGGCGACAAGCGCGACCTGCGCTCGCAGAGCGTGACGCAGTCGGGCGTTAAGGCGGTTGATCGCGTCCTGAGTACGCCGCGAGACCCGAAGCATCTCGGCGGCAGCACGGTCAGTCAAGACGGCGTCTTGCAAACGAGAGAGCGCGTCGACGGCGAGCAGCACTTCACGCTCGGTCAAGCCTTGCGGCGACTTGGGCGCGTCTTGCCCCTGCCATGCGCTTGATCCGTACTGCATCTGTCTCACCTCGTCTCGTTGCTCGCGAGGACCCTACCCCGGATTTTCTTCTATTCGCCGAGCTCGACCCACCGGTTGCGGAGTCGCATCGGCCGGTGGTGCAGGCCATCAGTCGGTTCGGCGTCGAGCGTGATGCTCACACCGTGCAGGTCGCTGCTGCAGTCCACGGCGACGAGCAAGTCCAGCCCGCGGATGGGCACTCTCGCGTTCCAGGACCGCGGGTAGTACAGCGACTGCAGGGTCTTCGCGACCGACCAGCCGGACAGGTAGGGCAGCTGACCGCGGTCAGCCCACACAGCGATACGCATAGCAGCGTCGAAGACGACACCCCGGTACGGAAGCCGTTCGGAGGCAAGATCCGCGTTCAGGCGCATGGTGGCTAGCTCCACACGACTGAGGCGCTGCATGGGGCTGTCATCGGGTGCCGCCGTCTGCGAGTCGACCTTCGGCCAAGTGCGGTCCCAGCCCCAAAGGGCGTGCAGCGCTTCCAGCGACCCAGGTGTTAGAATGTTGGATGTCACGGTTAGGTCCCTCCGCCGCCCCGACTCCGCTTCCAGGAGTCGGGGCGGTTCTCTGTGTCAATACTTCTTGCTGAGTGCCGGATAGCGGACTACGAGAGCGCGGTACGCGGCGTATGGGTCGTTGGCCTTCTCTGCTAGCCACTCCGCTTCCCTCGCGAGGCGTTCGAGAGCATCGATCTGCTCCTGCGCCCGGCTGCGCAGGGCGGTGTATCGCTCGGCGACCGCCTTCAGATCGACGCGGGCGCTGTCGAGCGGGTACTTGACCTCCTCTCGCACGGCGCGTTCGATGTTCGTTGCATCCTTGGCGAGCGAGACGCCGCGTTGGATCAACGCCTGCGAGCTCTCGACCAAGGAGTTCTCGTAGATCCGGACTCGATCGAACACCGCGTCGTCCACACGCTTGATCTCGGCCTGTTCTGCAACCGAATTCGGGTAGGACTCCTCCCGAGCGTGAATGCGGTATACCTCGGGGTCCGCAGCGACGGCGGGGCTGTAATCGAAGACAGGCACGTCAGGCTCCAATCCGGCGCGTCGGACGCTTGGCCAGCTCACGGATGCGGTCGCGGGTGCTGCTGCTCTCGTCGACTCGCTCGAAGGCCGCGGTGAAGTACCGCTCCGTGGCGTCGAGTTCAGCCCGCAGCTCTTCGGCAGCGCCGCGATAGTCCTCGGCGCGAACGCGAAGCACGCCCGCAGCGTGCGGTCCGCCGTACGCGGGATAGGGAGTTGTCTCGATGGTCATCGGTCGTCCTTTTGGGTTGAGCGGTCACTGCTGAGTCGGCCGCGGGTCTTAGTCGGGCGGAGCGTCTGAGCGACTTCGGGGAACAGCACCCCAAGAGTCGTCAGGTGATCGACAAGCGCAATGCGCACGATTGTCGCCTTGGAAATGCCGCCGAGGCGCACCATCAAGTCGAGCGCGTCCACTACTTCCGTCGGCACCGTGGTTCGCAGTTCTGCTTCCGATTGCGGCATTGCCATGTGCTGTCCTTCCGTTGGCTGTAGCATTAACGGTACATACCTGCGGCAGCCCCGTGGGGCAATAGGTGCGTTTTTGTTTCTGCAACTATCGACAATCACGGAAAGCAATTCTCATGAGCAACAGCAACAACAGCGACCGCGACCGCGGCACCGAGTACACCGGCAACGACAAGGAGCGAGCGAAGCACCCGCTCACCGTGCAGGCGCAAGCCCGCGCCATGCGGCGCGAGGGACTGAGTAGCCGGAGGGACATGCCTGATCGACGCAAGCCCCAGTAGGGGGACCTGACGGGGCCGTCTCACAGCAGTGAGTATCAATCATGGTCTCGCCCAATGTCGCGCTTACAACTGACGCTTATGTCCCCATCCTCAAGAGCAAGCGAGCGGAGCTGGACGCCATCGGCGGCTGCACCAATGATCGCCTCGTCCCCCTCTTGGAGGTCATCGAGCCAGTCGGAGCAGCAGCAGCGATCTCAAGGGTCTGGCAGGGGCCGAATCAGATCTGGGTCCAAGCCCTCAACGCTGAGGGGCAGGACGATTCCGACTTCGCCCCGGTCGTCGATGACCTTTTCGCCGCGCTGCGTCATGAAGCCGTGACTAGCGTCCCCGTCATCACTGCAACCGAGGAACCTCTCACGCTCGGTGTGGTCGCGTCGGTTATACGCACGGACGGTCGTGGCGTCGTCATCCGCCTCGACGTGGAGGACTTGATCGACGAGGCAATCAACATGGCAACCGATGTTGAGTCCACAGTTGCGTCTCTTGGGCTTGCCCGCTCCGAAGTTGACATCGTGGTCGATGCGGGGCTGCTGTCGGGCAGTGTCGCCATCCAGGCCGCTGTCGCCGGCCAGGCGGTTCACGCCCTCCCGGCTCTCAACGACTGGCGTTCGGTTGTCGTGGCATTCTCCGCATTCCCTTCGGCAATTGGGGATGTCGCGCCGCGAGAGAGTGTAACGGCTATTGCAAGAGCTGACGCGTCCGCATTCATGACGGTTCGGCCCGGCATCGGTCGCCCCGTCGTCTTTGCGGACTATGCGATTGGCGTGCCCACCTATGGCGGGGCACCGTTCACTCCCATCCCAAACATGCGGTACACGAGCGGCACCGACTGGTTCATACATCGCGCGAAGGAGCGGAAAGCACCGTCGCCGCAATATCGAGCGCTTGCCTCAGGCATCGTGTCGGCCCCCTACTACTCGGGGGCCAGCTTCTCAATTGCTGACCAGCAGATCAGCGATATTGCGGACGGAAGCGCCGGGCCAGGAAACGCGACGACGCACCTGCGTATTGGAATGTCTCGTCATATTCACGTGGTGCTTGAACGTCTCGCCACCCTTGGCGAGCCGTGAGCGCTCGTACAACAATCGCTCTCAACTCGTCCTGACTCGCAACCTGTGCGAGGCGTTCCCAGAGGACATCCCGGGGCTTAGACCGGAGCCCTGCCGCGGCACCGAGCAAGTCCAGGGCGTGGAGCGCCTCGTCCCGCCAGAGCAGACCGGCGAGCGCGACCGCATCCGTGCGACGGAGCGGCCGTGCCTTTCGGATCTGCTTGTAGGTCAATTTCCCGGCCTCGCGTCGGACAACGGCGAGCCCCCAACGTGAATCGAGGGCGCGTCTCGCCGCGCCCAGGTGGCGGTCCGTGACGACCAAGGTGCAGAAATCGAACACCTTCGAGTATGAGGACATCTGCTGAGGGAGACGACGCAGCGTATCTAGGTCGCTCTTCAGCTCATAGCCGATCAACGCGTCTCCCACCAGGGCGAGGTCGATACGCCCCTCGGTGCCCACGACGAACTCGTCGACGACGAGCGGAGCAGTCTGCCCATCGCTTCCGTCGTCCGCCACAGCTACGCGGACGAAGTCCCGGAGCTCTTCTTCGGTGACTGGCGGCATAGCGACAGCATAGGTGGGGAGGCTTGTTCTCTCGGGGTGGCGCGCTCCCGCGGCGAGACGTCCGAACGGTGTCCTGCCCCTCCTGGAACCCCTCCAACCGCGCTCCACCACGCCCGACCTAGCCGAACCGACGTGAGCCACTGCGGCTCTCTTCGAAGCCCGAAAATACGGGCCAGGACAGCGCCGCAGAGGTCGGATCAGTTCGCGTCGGTTTGCAGCGGTAGCGCACGAGGGACGTTCTTCCAAACTGGCCACGCGGGTTCGATTCCCGTCATCCCCTCCGTGCTCGTCAGCGCTCCGCGCGGTCGTCGGTCCTCCCGTCCTGTTCCCGGCGGACGGCGGAGTGTCTCCCGCTGGCGCTCCGCGCGGTCGTCGATCCTCCCGTCCCGTTCTTGCGCTCTCGGCTCGCTCATCGGACCGTCTCGGGCAGGGCATGGGCCCGCGGTCGATGATGAGCACATGGGCGACACGACGCAGCGACACGCACTCGGACGACGGGACCTGCTCGTGGGCGCCGGTGGTCTCGCCGCCGGCGGGGCCGCCGGGTGGTTCGGCCGACCACTCGCGCACACCCGCGTGGCATCCCCGACCCCGTCCGCGGAGGCCGAGCCGGCCGCCGACGCCGCCGCGGTCCGGCGCTGGGCCACGATCCAGCCCACCCTCGCCGGCACGACCGTGACCCGCGGCACCGGCACACCGGCCCCCGGCCTGCTGTTCTCGGCCCTCGACACGGACGTGCACCGAGGGGTCATCACCGACGACGAGGGCGAACCCGTCTGGGTCGACACGAGCGGCGCGGACATGTACGACCTGCGCGTGCAGGAGTACCGGGGCGAGCCGGTGCTCACGTACGTCTCCGGGCTGCTGACCGACGGGTACGGCATCGCGACCGGGACGATCCTCGACCGGTCCTACCGGGTCCTCGAGACGGTCCACGCCGGCAACGGCCTGTCGGTGGACCTGCACGAGTTCCTCATCACGGCCCAGGACACCGCGCTCGTCACCGCGTACCCGGTCGTCCCGGGCGACCTGTCGTCCGTCGGCGGGCCGACGGACGGCTGGTTCATCGACTGCCACGTGCAGGAGATCGACATCGCGAGCGGTGCCCTGCTGCTCGACTGGCGTGCGAGCGACCACCTCGCGCTCGCCGAGAGCAAGCAGGCGATCGGCGACGACGGCCGCAGCGCCGCCTCCCCCTGGGACCCGTTCCACCTCAACTCGTGCACGGTCGACGGCGACGACGGCCTGCTCCTCTCCGCTCGGCACACGCACGCGGTCTACGCGATCGATCGGTCGTCGGGTGCCGTCCGGTGGCGCCTCGGCGGGGAGCGCAGTGACTTCGAGGTCGCCGACGACGCCGTGTTCGCGTGGCAGCACCACGCCGTTCGATCGTCACCGACGCGCATGACCCTGTTCGACAACGTGAGCAAGGACGGCAGTTCCCCGTCGCGCGGCCTCGTCCTGCGACTCGACGAGCAGGCCATGACGGCGACGCTCGACCACGAGTACCGGCACGCAGGCCGCAAGGGCATCGCGATGGGGTCGATGCAGCACCTCGACGGCGGTCACCTGTTGGTCGGCTGGGGCACGGGCAAGGGCCTGACCGAGTTCGCGGCGGACGGCACGGTGGTGCTCGACATCGCCTTCGACGGCGCCTCGTACCGGTCGTTCCGACACGAGTGGACCGGCACGCCTGCCCGACCCCCGGCGGTCGTGGCCCGGACCACGGCCGGCACCCCCCGCGCGTACGCGTCGTGGAACGGGTCCACCGAGACGGTGTCGTGGCGCTTCGACCACGGCACCGCCCAGGACGCCCTGACGTCCTCCGTGACGGCGGATCGGACGGGGTTCGAGACACACGTCGCGCTGCCGACGTCGGCGCGGTGGGTGCGGGCGGTCGCCATCGGTTCCGACGGCACCGAGCTGGCGCGCTCGGCCGTAGTGCGCGTGTGAGGCGGGTGACGTGACGAGACGTCGCACCGCGCGCGGCGTGTCGCCCTGTCGATGGGACCGCGTCCGACACGCCCGCACGCGCCGGATCCCGGTCCGTACGACGCGACCGACTTGACGTCGGTTCGAACACACGTTCGAATATCGCTGTGGGACGGCGTCGCGAGAACCGGTGGCAGCCCCCGGAACACCCGGAGGTCGAACGCCCGCGCGCCTACTCCCTGTCCGAGGAGGCCCGCGGGCCCGACGTCTGCCACGCCGTCACGCCCGTACCCGTGTGGGCGTGGATCCAGTTCCCGACCTTCCACATCCGGGTGAAGGGGTTCGCGAAGAGCTGGACGCGTGACGCCGTCCTCGTCGAGTGGGCGCAGTTCGGGCAGCAGGCCGACGCATGGGTGTGGCGGTCGGCCGTGAAGCACCGTGCGCTCAGGGCCGACCGCACGGACCGGCATCCGCAGGACGCACCGCATTGACTTCGGCCTGGATCACGAGGATCGTTCTGCCGACACCGGTTCATCGAGATACTCACTGATCGTGTAGTTCGCCCCGCGATCAGTCGGAAGGAGGCGCCATGAAGAAGAGCGAGGTGCCGTCCTGGGTCGCCCACGTGCTCACGCCGCCGGAGGTCATCGCGGCCTACGTCGAGCGGCGGATCAACGACCCGGCGCTGCTGTCGGGTGTGCAGGCGGAACCCACGTACGCGGACTTCCTCCGCGTCGAGTGAGCGCCCCCACGGGAGGCGCGGCGGACGTTCCCGGCGTCAGGGAAGCGGACCCGCGCCTCCCGTCGGTCCGACCGCGGCGCGAGCGCGACCGCGTCGCGCCGACAGCGTGACACCGATGCTCGCGATGCTCACGCACGCGAGGGCGACGACCTCCTGCACCGCCAGCCCCTCGCGCAGGACCACGAGCCCCGCCAGCGCAGCGATCGCCGGTCCGAGGCTCTGCAGCACGCCGAACACGCGGGTCGGCATCCGTCGGAGCGCGAGCATCTCGAGTGCGTAGGGCAGCACGCTCGACAGCACCGCGACCGCGGCGAACACGAGCAGCAACGACGGGTGCCCGGCCACACCCTCGATCGCCGGCCGGAGCCCGGTCGGCAGGGACACGAGCATCGCGACGACCATCGACACCGCGAGCCCGTCGACCCCCGGGATCGCCGCCCCCACCCGGCGGTTCATCACGATGTAGCCCGCCCAGCAGACCGCGGCGGCGATGGCCGCGACCAGGCCCCCGACCGCGGTCACCGCGGCGGGACCGACGCCGAGCAGCACGACCCCGGCGAGTGCCAGCAGGGCCCAGGTGACGTCACCCCACCGCCGCGTGTGCACGAGCGACAGGGCGAGCGGTCCGAGGAACTCGATCGTCACCGCGACGCCGATCGGGATGGTCGCGAACGCCACGTAGATGAACACGTTCATGCCGCCGAGCGCCAGGCCGAGCAGCACCGCGGCGGTCCACTGCGCCCGCGTCCAGTGCCGCACGCGGGGGCGCACCACGAGCACGAGGACCACGGCACCGATGACGAGCCGGAGCGTCGCGGCACCGACCGACCCGACCTCGTCGAAGCGCGTCTTCGCCACCGCGGCACCGATCTGCACGGACACCATCGCGGCGAGCGCCAGCAGCGGTGCGGGGACGCGGGTCACGGTGCGGTCGCCATGCGTGGTGACGATCAGCCGAGGTAGGCCAGCACCGCGAGCACCCGGCGGTGGTCCTCACCGGTGTCCTCGAGGGCGAGCTTGCCGAAGATGCTCGAGACGTGCTTCTCGACGGCACCGGTACCGATCACCAGCGCGCGGGCGATCGCGGCGTTCGTGCGGCCCTCGGCCATGAGTCCGAGCACCTCGCGCTCCCGCGGCGTCAGGGCGGCGAGCGGGTCTCGACGGCGGCCCATGAGCTGGGTGACGACCTCGGGGTCCAGCACCGTGCCCCCGCTGGCGATGCGCCGGACGGCGTCGTCGATCTCCTCGAGCCGGGTCACGCGGTCCTTGAGCAGGTAGCCGATGCCCGTCGCGCCGGCGGCGAGGACGTCCTCGGCGTAGGTGGCCTCGACGTACTGGGAGAGCAGCAGGACCCCGGTGCGCGGGGCGATGCGGCGGGTCTCGACGGCGGCACGGACGCCCTCGTCGGTGAAGGTCGGCGGCATCCGCACGTCCATCACGACGACGTCCGGCGCCGCGTGCGGCAGCGTGGCGAGGAACGCGTCGGCGTCGGCGTACTGGCCGACGACGTCGATGCCCGCCTCGTCGAGGACGCGGGCGAGCCCTTCGCGGAGGAGGACGGCGTCGTCGACGACGACGGCCCGGATGCGTGCTGCATCCGGGCCGTCGCTCATGCCGACCAGCCTAGTGGGAGCGTCCGTGCTCCCCGCGGCCTCAGGCGCGTCCGACGGGGACGCCGTTCAGGGCGCCGAGCGGGATCCGTGCCGTGACCTCGGTCGGGCCACCGTCTGGGCTGTTCACCACGAGCTCGCCGTCCAGCGCCCGCATCCGGCCGGTCAGGCCCTCGAGTCCGTGTCCCTCCTGCGGACGGGCACCGCCCCGGCCGTCGTCGGTGACGCTGACCGTCAGGTACCAGAGGCCCGAGGCGTCCACGATGAGTCCCAGGTAGACGCCCGCGGTCGACGCGCCCGCGTGCTTCGTCGTGTTCGTCAGCAGCTCGCTCACCGTGAAGTAGACGTTGCGCTGGATCTCCGTCGCGAGCTCGAGCCCCTCGGGCAGACGGACGTCCAGTCCGACGGGGATCGGCGTCCGCGCCACCAGGGCCTCGAGCGCGGCGACCAGGCCGCGGTCGAGCAGGATCGGCGGGGCGAAGCCCCGGGACAGGGCGCGCAGTTCGTCGAGGGCGTCCTGCGCGTGCTCGGTCGCCTCGCCGATGAGCTGCTTCGCCTTCTCCGGGTCGCGGTCGAACGCGCGCTCGGCGGCCGCCAGGTCCATGCGGAGTCGGACGAGTCGCTGCTGCGGGCCGTCGTGCAGGTCGCGCTCGATCTGCCGGAGCGCCTGGCCCTCGGCGGTCACCGCACCGGCCCGCGACGCCTGCAGACCGGCGACGCGCTGCTCGAGCTGCTCGGCTCGGAACCCGCCGAGCAGGCCGAAGTCGATCCAGTAGTGGGCGAGCACCGACCCGCGGGCCCAGAGCGGCAGGAGCAGGACGGACGCCGCCATCGACAGCAGGCCGAGGAGCGCGACGCCACCGATCAGACCGGTGTCCCAGCTCGGGAAGTACAGGCCGCCGATGCCGCCGAAGGCCCAGGCGGCGCCGACCGCCAGCGGCCAGAGGAACCCGGTGGCCAGGAGCACGCCGGCGCCGACGGTGACCAGGGCCGCGAGCGGGTAGACGACGGCCGCGTGCAGCAGGTAGAGCCAGTAGTGCGGGTTCGCCACCGCCGACCCGGTGCGCGTCCACCAGTTCTGCTGCCAGCGCGGGGTCCAGTCCACCGGGCGGATCGGCCTCGGGTCGGCCCAGCCGATGCGGAGCTTCTCGAACTGGCCGAGCCAGCGCGCCACGAACAGCGCGATGAAGAACATCAGCAGCACGAAGGGGTTGAACAGGTCGCGCAGCCCCTGGCCGAGGAGCGCCGCCGGGAACGCGGCGTAGAGCGTGCAGAGCAGCACCGCGGTCAGCGCCATGTACCCGAAGTCACGGGGCAGGCGCCGCCAGGCCTCGCGGTAGAACCGACCGGCGGTCATCCCGGAGCCGGCCCCGCCACCACCGACCGGGGCGCCGTCCGCTGCGAACGGCGGCTGCCCGCCCGCGAACGACGGCTGCCCGCCCGCGAACGACGGCGGCTGCCCCGCGGCGGACGGCGTCGCACCCCAGCCCGAGGGCGCGGACGAGGCACCGGCGTGGGGCGTCCGGGGCTGCTCGGGCATGGGCTTCGTGGCTCCCTGCGGCACGGCGTCGTCCAGCGGGACGGTGCGTGCACGGTCGGCGGCGTGGTCGTCCAGCGGGACGGTCTCGGCCTGGTCGAGGCGGTCGGTGTCGGTCATGGGTCCAGCCTCGCGGAGGCGGCCCACGCGTCCCATCCTGCCGCCTCCCGGATCGGTGGTGGGGTTATCCCCCGCCCGTCCTCCACAGGCCCTCCGGATCCGCCTCGCCACCGGCGCGCTCGTGACACGGTTGCGGGGTGGACGCTCTCGCCTGCCTGCTCGACACCGTCGGGCTCGACGTCCGTCATGACCGAGAGGTCGTCTCGTCCGCACCGGACTGGACGCTCGACCTCGAGGCGCACGACGGGTACGTGTGGGTCGCGTCACGGCGGACGACAGTGTGGGTGACGTCCGGGCCCGGACCGCCACGAGCCGCCGGCCGAGTGGGACCGGACGACGGGCGACATCGTGGCAGCGACCGTGCAGTGCTCGCGACGGACGGCCGAGCGACGGTTCCGGGAGAGCAGGGGCCGCACTCCGGACGAGTTCCGCCGCTGGTACCGCTCGCTGCGGGTCCGACGGGCGCTCCTGGAGGGGGAGGACGAACGCGAGGTCGCGCGCCGCTTCGGCTTCGCCACCGTCGGGTCGCTCCGCCGAGCACTCGACCGCGCACGGCCACCACGGGCGGCGGACCCGCACGATCCCCTCACGCCGTGACGATCCCGGTGCACGGGGACCGGGACCTGGGAACCGAGATCGTCACGGCGCGAACCGGGTCTCGCCGTCCGACACGGACCGGCGACCGTCTCGGCGACGCACGCGGTCGAGGGGTCAGACGAGGGCGGCGGCGACCTCCGGGGCTTCCTCGGGGACCGACCAGGGGCGGTGGGTCATGCCGCTGTCGCCGCGGAACGAGACGGCCCTGCCGGACTCGTCGCGCGCGTAGGTGATGTGCTCGTCCACGGAGCCGAACCGGTTGCCCGACGCCATCCGCAGCGTGTCGCCGTCGACGACCCCGAGCCGCACCGGCGACTCCGTCGGTACGGGCTGCGTCGGGTCGATCGCGAGCAGACGGTCCCCGACGCGGGCGACGTCGGTGATGCCCTCGAACGTGGTGAAGCGCCCCGTGTACCGGTCGGTGCCGACGTCGGCGGCCAGCACGGGGCCGGGCGCGTGCTCGTCCGCGGCGGCGTCGAGCAGGTGGACGATGCCGGTCGCGAGCATCGTCGCGGGGCCGGTCGCGCTGCTCGTCAGGACGGAGACCACGAGCGACGACGCCGGGTCGAACACCGACTGCGTGATCTGTCCGGGGAAGCCGCCGGAGTGGCCCCGCACCTCACGGCCGTTGATCCGGTCGACGATGAACCCGGCGCCGTAGCCGCGCGCCGCGGGGTCCGTGTCGATCGCGCTCCACGCCTTCCGCTGCGCCAGGCGCTTGGCGTGGTCGGACAGCAGTGTGCCCCGGCCGGGCACGTGCGCCGAGAAGTAGCGGACCAGGTCGGACGCGGTGCCGTGGAAGCCGGTCGCCGCTGCGAGCGCACCGGTCGTCACGTGCGGGACGCGCTGCCGGGTCCGCGCGGTGTGCAGCCCCGTGTAGCCGACGACGAACTCGTCCTCACGCGCGGGGTCGAACTCCGGGCCCGTGCCGGTCAACCCGAGCGGCTCGACGATCGCGGACCGGACGTGCTCGGCGTAGGACGTCCCGGTGACCGCCTCGATGACGAGCCCGAGCAGACCGTACCCGAGGTTCGAGTAGTTGAACGCCGAGCCGACGGGCACCTTCGCACCGCCCTGGACCACCAGGGCGACGAGCTGGTCGGCGTCCGGGAAGGGGTGGTCGAGCGCCCAGTGGTCACCGTCGGCCCCGTCGCGGACGACGCCGCCGCCCATCTCCATGAGCTCGCGGACGGTCGCGTCGGCGATCGGCGAACCGGCGTCGACGAGCGCGGGCACGAACGAGCCGACGGTGTCGTCGAGCCGGAGCGCGCCGGCGTCGGCGAGCTGCAGCAGGGCGGTCGCGGTGAACGTCTTCGAGTGCGACGCGATCCGGAACAGGTCCGCGGTCGTCAGGCGTCGACCCGCCTCGACGTCGGCGTACCCCCAGGCCTCCGAGAAGAGCACCTCGTCCTCGAACCCGATCGCGACCTGCACCCCCGGGAGCCGGAGCTGCCACACCTTGTAGCCGATCCACTCACGGACGTAGGGCAGGACGGACTCGTACGCGGCGCGCTTCTCCATGCCGACCAGCCTGGCATGTGCCACGCTCGTCGCATGCGGCACACACCCCACTTCCTCATGACCGACGTCGACGAGGTGCGGCGTCTCATCGACGCGCACCCGTGGGCCACGATCGTGTCGCACACCGCCGCGGGGCTCGTCGCCTCGCACTACCCGGTCCTGCTCGACCGCACCGCGAGCACCGACGACGAGATCGTCCTCGTCTCGCACGTCGGCCGCCCCGACGAGGTCGCCCACGAGCTCGGCCGCCACGAGGTCCTCGTCGTGTTCCAGGGCCCACACGGCTACGTCTCCCCCGCCTGGTACCCGCCGGAGCAGTTCGTGCCGACGTGGAACCACGTGACCGCGCACTGCTGGGGCACCCCGGAGATCCTGTCCGACGAGGAGAACTTCCGGGTCCTCGGCGAACTCGTCGACCACTTCGAGCGGGTGATGCCGGAGCCGGTGTCGCTCGAGGTCGACGAACAGACCGCCCGCCGCGCGGCGAAGGGCACGGTCGGCATCCGCATCCGGGTCGCCCGCTTCGACGCCCGCGCCAAGCTGTCGCAGAACAAGGCGCCCGACGTCGTCGAGCGGATCATCGCCGGCCTGCGCGGGGACGGCCCGTACGCGTCGCCGGCGCTCGCCGACGAGATGGAGCGCGCGCACGCAGTGCGCGCGGACGGTCAGGAGGCGCGATGACCGACCTCCTGCTCCGTACCGTCCGTCGGGTGGGCACCTCCGGCGCTCCGTGCGACGTCCGCATCGTCGGCGGTCGGGTCGAGGCGGTCGCTCCGGCCGGCACGCTCGATCCGGCGAGCGCGGACACCGACGTGGTCGAGACCGACGGCGCCTGGCTCGGTCCGGGGCTCGTCGACCACCACGTGCACTTCGACCAGTGGGCGCTCGTGCGCCGCCGGATCGACGTCTCCGGGTGCACGACGGCGGAGGCGACCGCCGACGTCCTCGCAGCGGTGGCGCGCACCGGCGTCCCGGACCTGGTGCTCGTCGGCCACGGCTACCGCGACGGGATCTGGCCCCGCCCCGCGCGACGCGAGCTGCTCGACCGGGCCGCACCGGGCCTCCCGGCCGTCGTCATCGCCGCCGACCTGCACGCCGTGTGGTGCAACGCGCTCGCGCTCGCGCACTGCTCGGCACTCGTCGGCCGGCCGCTCGTCGCCGGCGAGGACGGGGTCCTGCGCGAGCAGGACGCGTTCGACGTGACGGCCGCGCTGTCCCGCGTGCCGGACGACGTGCTCGACGGCTGGGTGGCGGACGCGGTCGACGCGGCCGCGGCGCGGGGAGCCACCCGGGTCGTCGACCTCGAGATGGTCTTCGGGCTCGACCGCTGGACCCGGCGGGTGCACGCGGGCACCGACGGCCTGCGGGTGGACTCCGGCGTGTACCCGGGCGAGCTCGAGGCGGCCATCGCCCGCGGACTCCGGACCGGCGACGTGGTCGACGGCACGCGCGGCCTCGTCCGGATGGGCCCGTTCAAGGTCATCACCGACGGCTCGCTCGGCACCCGGACCGCCGCGATGACCTCGGGCGATGGCGTCCTGGCGTACGCGTTCGACGACCTCGTGGCGATGGTCCGCCGGGCGGTCGACGCCGGGCTCGTGCCCGCGGTGCACGCGATCGGCGACCGGGCGAACACCCTGGCGCTCGACGTGTTCGAGGCCGTCGGTGCCCGCGGGAGCATCGAGCACGCGCAGCTCCTGGTCGACGCCGACGTCGACCGGTTCGGCCGGCTCGGTGTCGTCGCCTCGGTGCAGCCCGAGCACGCGATGGACGACCGGGACATCGCGGACCGGCACTGGGCCGGCATGACCGACCGGGCGTTCCCCCTCGCCTCGCTGCACCGGGCGGGCGCCGAGCTCCGCCTGGGCTCGGACGCGCCCGTCGCACCGCTCGACCCGTGGGTGTCGATGGCAGCAGCGGTCGGGCGGGATCGTGACGGTCGCGTGCCGTGGCACCCCTCGGAACGCCTGTCCGCGCTGACCGCGTGGCGCGGCTCGACCGAGGGCAGCCGGGTCGGGGTGTCCGTCGGTGACGAGGCCGACCTCGTGCTGCTCGCCGCGGACCCGCTCGCGGTCGCCGACTCCTCGGCACTGCGGCACGCAACGGTGCTGGCGACGGCGATCGCAGGGCGGTTCACGCACCGCGACCTGTGACCGGGCCCGGTGCCTCCCCTGGTCCCCTGACTACTGCTGGTCCTCCGGGCACCAGTAGAGCTTGCGTCCGGCCATGTCCGCCATCCGGATCTCGGTCCCGCAGACACGGCAGGGCTCGCCCTGGCGGTGGTACACCCAGTGCCGGTCCTTCCGGGACCGGACGGCCTTCGCGTGATCGGCCTCGGAGAGGTCGTCCATCGTCAGCATGAGGCCGTCGCGGACACCCGCGTGCAGCAGCTTCGACCAGTCCTGCCAGAGCGCCTTCGCCTGCTGCACGGTGATCTCCTTGCCGGGCTTGTACGGGTCGATGCGCTGCCGGAAGAGCAGCTCGGCGCGGTAGATGTTGCCGATGCCCGCGACCACGGACTGGTCCATGAGCAGTCGCCCGATCGCGACGTTCCGCTTCCGGACGTTCTCGACGAAGGTCTGCTCGGCCTCCGGGCCGTCGTCGTTGATCGGGTCGGGTCCGAGCTTGTCGAGCGCGCGCTGCACCCCGGCCGGGTCCTCGACCACGCAGGCCGTCGGGCCGCGGAGATCGGCGACGGTGTCCTCGGTCAGGATGCGGACGCGCACCTGACCGACCGGGTCCGGCGGGAACGACTCGATCGGGTCCTCGGCCTTCTCCTGCTCGGCCATCCGGTACCGGGCGAGCCGTGGAGCGCCGATCGACGACAGCGACTCCTCGCCGTCACCGTCCTCCGACAGCGCCTCGGCCGACGAGATCACGCCGGCGAAGTCCCACGCGCCGTACAGTCCGAGGTGCACGCGGAGGAACAGGTCGTCCTCGAACTCCAGGAACAGCTGCTTCGCGACGGCGCGCGCGGCGGTCATCCGCTTGCCGTCGAGCCGCTCGGCCCCGGCTGCGAACCGGCCCTGGGGGCTGGAGACCTCGCAGCGCTTCCCGACGAAGTGCCGGGCGAACTGGTTGGCGATCCGGTGGACGGAGTGACCCTCTGGCATCGGTCCTGTCTCCCCGGACTACGCGTCGATCTGCTTCCCGGCGATGCGCCCCGTCGTCTCGTACTCGGCGAGCTGCGCGATGCGGCGGGCGTGGCGCTCCTCGCCGGAGAACGGCTCCGCGATGAACAGGTCGACGAACCGGATCGCCTCGTCCTCGGTGTGCTGGCGCGCGCCGATCGAGATCACGTTCGCGTCGTTGTGCTGGCGGGCGAGCACCGCGGTGGACTCGTTCCAGACGAGCGCGGCGCGGATGCCCTCGACCTTGTTCGCGGCGATCTGCTCGCCGTTGCCGGAACCACCGAAGACGACACCGAGCGCCTCGACACCCGCACGCTGGTCCTGCACGACGGCGTGTGCAGCGTTGATGCAGAACGAGGGGTAGTCGTCGAGCGCGTCGTACTCGGTCGGACCGTGGTCCACGACCTCGTGCCCCGCCTCGGTGAGGTGCTGGGCGAGGGTCTTGTTGAACTCGAGGCCGGCGTGGTCCGTTCCGAGGTGGATGCGCATGGCTCCGATCCTATTCCCGGCCCCGCGCCGCCCGGACCACCACGACGACGTACCGCACGGGCTCCGCGCCTGGGTTCCGGTAGACGATGTCGGCCGGCTCCCCGAGCTCGAGCCGGTCGCCGGCGCCGAGCCGCGTCGGCTCGTCGCCGACGACGACCTCGAGCACGCCGTCGACCACCCAGATGCAGTGCCGGAGGAACGCGTAGGCGGACGCCGGGTAGGCCACCTGCTCACCGGCCGGGAGGCGCACCTCGGTGACGTCCGCGGGGAAGTCGGCGCTCGAGACCGGGCGACGGCGGTACCCGGTCTCGGGGTCGGTCCAGGAGTCGGCGGTCGCCCCGCGCTGGACGCCGCGTGCCTCGTCCGGGTCGGTCGCCCTGGGGACGTCGTGGTCGAGTGCCTCGTCGAGGAGCTGCGAGATCGTCAGCCCGAACGCACCCGACAGTCGCCCGAGGATCGTCGCCGTCGGGCTGGACACCCCGCGCTCGACACGGTTGATCATGGCCCGGGAGACGCCGGACTCCTCGGCGAGTTCGGTCAGGCTCCACTTCCGTTCGGTGCGCAGGCGCTGCAACCGCTCGCCCAGACGTCGTTGGGCGACGTCGTCGGGGTGCTCGCTCCCGGTTTCCGCTTCCGGCACGGCCTCGTCTACGATCTGAGACATGGCGACAGCATATGCGACGGGTTCCCCTGCGCCGGTCACGGTGCGGGACTGCGAGCCGCGGGACCTCGACGTCGTCCACGCGCTGCACGTCGATGCCGTGCTGCACTCGACCGCCATCTGGCAGGAGGAGCCGCACCCGCGCGCGTACTTCGACGGCTGGCTCGCCGAGCGCCGGGCTGCCGGGCTGCCCGTCCTGGTCGCCGAGGTCGACGGGGTCGTCGCCGGCTACGTCACCTACAGCGCGTTCCGGCCGCACCAGGGGTACCGGCACACCGTCGAGCACAGCGTCTACGTCGTGCCGGCGTTCCGCGGTCGGGGCGTCGCCACCGTGCTCATGGACGCCCTCGTCGCGCACGCCCGCGCGGCCGGGATGCACGTGGTGATGGCGGGCATCTGCTCGTCGAACACCGGCTCGATCGCCCTCCACGAGCGTCTCGGCTTCAGCGTGGTGGGCGTCCTGCCCGAGGTCGGCCGCAAGTTCGACCGGTGGCTGGACCTGACCCTGATGCGGTTGCCTCTCGACTGAGCGGGTCGAGACGGACGGGCGCGCCCCGCTCAGCGGCAACGCGAAGCGTTGCGCGGGGCGCGCCGAGCGAGCCTGCGAGCGAGGACGGTGCGGGCCCGCACCGCGCCTCCCGTCCGCTGACCGGTCGCCGCTACTGCGCGACGGTGTCGAAGATCGGGCCGACCGTCCGCGAGCGCTTGAGCTCGAAGAAGCCGGGGACCTTCGCGACGGCGACGACGCCGTCCCACAGGTCGAGCGCCTCCTGGCCCTTCGGCGCCGGGGAGATCACCGGGCCGAAGAAGGCGGTGCCCTCGACCGCGATCACGGGGGTCCCGACGTCCTGGCCGACGCGGTCGATGCCGTCCTGGTGGCTCGCACGCACGGCCTGGTCGACCTCGTCGGTCCAGGCGTACTCGAGCAGGTCCTCGTCGAGGTCGAGCTCGCGGAGCACGGCCGGCACGACCTGCTCCGGGTCGGGCTCCTGACGGTGGTGGACGTGCTCACCGAGCGCGTCGTACAGCGGCTTGACGATCTGCTGACCGTGCCGGAGCAGGGCTGCGGTGACGATCCGCGGGTACACCTGCCCCTTGTCGATGCGCTCCCGGTACTCGTCCGGGATGTCCTGGTCCTCGTTGAGGACGAACAGGCTCATCACGCGCCAGGTGACGTCGATCGGGCGCTGCCGCTCGACCTCGCCGACCCAGCGGCTCGTCATCCAGGCCCAGGGGCAGTTCGGGTCGAACCAGAACTCCACAGCGGTACGGGCGGTCTCGGTGTTGTCCACAGTCGTCTCGGTCACGCTGCGAGCGTACGCGCGCTCGCTAGGCTGATCCCATCGTCCCGACGGCGCACGACGCCTGCCGGGAGCCCCCTCACCACGGACATCGATCGTCCGTGCCGCAAGCGAAGTTGGAGCGTCCGTGCCCGGAGAGAACCTCACCAGAACCGAAGCCCAGGAACGCGCCGCGATCGTCGACGTGCAGACGTACGACGTCGAGCTGGACCTGACACGCGGTGCCGAGACCTTCGGCAGCACGACGCGCGTCCGGTTCACGGCGACCCCCGGTGCCTCGACCTTCATCGACGCGATCACGAAGACCGTGCACTCGATCACGCTGAACGGTGCCACGCTCGACGTCGCGGCCGTCAACGACGGCGTGCGCATCCAGCTCGACGACCTGCAGGAACAGAACGAGCTCGTCGTCGTCGCCGACGCGCTGTACACGAACACCGGCGAGGGCCTGCACCGCTTCGTCGACCCCGTCGACGACGAGGTCTACCTGTACTCGCAGTTCGAGGTCCCGGACTCGCGCCGCATGTTCGCCGTGTTCGAGCAGCCCGACCTCAAGGCCGAGTTCAGCTTCACCGTGACGGCACCGTCGCGGTGGCAGGTCGTGTCGAACTCCCCCACCCCGGAGCCCCACGTCGACGGCGAGGTCGCCACGTGGTCGTTCGCCCCCACGGCGAAGATCTCGAGCTACATCACCGCGCTCGTCGCCGGCCCGTACGAGGTCGTGCGCGACGAGCTCACGAGCCGTGACGGCCGCACGATCCCGCTCGGGGTCTTCGCCCGCAGGTCGCTCGCCGAGTACCTCGACCCCGAGTACGTCTTCGAGACCACGAAGAAGGGCTTCGCCTACTACGAGGAGAAGTTCGACGTCCCGTACCCGTTCGAGAAGTACGACCAGCTCTTCGTCCCGGAGTTCAACGCGGGCGCGATGGAGAACGCCGGCTGCGTGACCTTCACCGAGACCTACGTCTTCCGCTCGAAGGTCACCGACGCCATCAAGGAGCGGCGGGTCGTCACGATCCTGCACGAGCTCGCCCACATGTGGTTCGGCGACCTCGTCACGATGAAGTGGTGGAACGACCTGTGGCTCAACGAGTCGTTCGCCGAGTGGGCGTCGACCATCGCCACGGCCGAGGCCACCGAGTGGACCGGGGCGTGGACCACGTTCCAGGCGATGGAGAAGTCCTGGGCCTACCGCCAGGACCAGCTCCCCTCGACGCACCCGATCGTCGCGACCATCAACGACCTCGAGGACGTCCAGGTCAACTTCGACGGCATCACGTACGCCAAGGGTGGCTCCGTCCTCAAGCAGCTCGTGGCATGGGTCGGCATCGACGCCTTCTTCGCCGGCGTCTCGGCGTACTTCAAGAAGCACCACCACGGGAACACCGAGCTCCGTGACCTGCTCGTCGAGCTCGAGGCCACCAGCGGCCGCGACCTGTCGGAGTGGTCGAAGCTGTGGCTCGAGACCGCCGGCGTGAACACGCTGCGCCCCGAGGTCGAGGTCGACGAGTCCGGCGTCATCACGTCGTTCGCGGTCCTGCAGGAGGCACCGGCCGACCACCCGACGCTCCGTCCGCACCGCCTGGCGATCGGCGTCTACGCGTTCACCACGGACGAGTCAGCGCCCTTCGGCGCCGACACCGCCTCTGCCGGAGGCAAGCTCGAGCGGACCCACCGCATCGAGATCGACGTCGACGGCGCCCGCACCGAGGTCCCCGAGCTCGTCGGCGTGCACCGCGGCGACCTCGTGCTCCTCAACGACGACGACCTGGCCTACGCCAAGATCCGTCTCGACGAGCAGTCGCGCCGCACCGCGATCGAGCACCTCGCGTCGATCGCGAACCCCCTCGCGCGCTCGATCGTCTGGGGCGCGATGTGGGACGCCACGCGCGACGCCGAGTCCCCCGCGAGCGACTACGTCCGCCTCGTGCTGGGCAACATCGCCACCGAGACCGAGTCGACGACGATCCGCACCACGCTCTCGCAGCTGTTGCTGACGGCGCGGAACTACGTCGCGCCGGCGAAGGTCGACGCGACGGTCCGCACGGTGGGCGACACGCTCTGGCAGCTGGCGTCGTCCGCCGAGGCCGGCTCGGACGCCCAGTTCCAGTTCGTGAAGTTCTTCGCGCAGATCGCGTCGACCCCGGAGCACGTGGAGACCCTGCGCGGCCTCCGCGACGGTTCGGTCACGCTGAGCGGGCTCGAGATCGACACCGACCTGCGCTGGGAGCTCCTCGAGGGCCTCGTGCTCGCGGGTGCCGCCGGTGACGCCGAGGTCGACGCCGAGCTCGCGGCCGACAAGACCGCGTCCGGCGAGCAGGCCGCCGCGCGCGCCCGTGCGACGATCCCGACCGCCGAGGGCAAGCTCGCGGCGTTCTCGTCACTCGTCGACTCGTCGGAGCTGCCGAACGCGATCGTGCGTCAGACCACCGTGGGCTTCCAGCACACGAACAGCCCCGTCGTGCTCGAAGGGCTGGTGCCGCGGTACTTCGACGTGCTGACCCGCATCTGGGCCGAGCGCAGCTACCACATCGCCGACACGATCGTCAGCGGGCTCTACCCGGCGCCGCTCGCGTCGGTGGAGCTCCGCGACGCCGCGAACGCGTGGCTCGAGGCGCACCCGGAGACCCCGGCGCTGCGGCGCATCGTGTCCGAGAACCTCGCGGGCACGGAGCGCGCGCTGCGGGTCCAGGCGGCCGACGCCTGACCGCACAGGTTCTGGTGAACAGGTGCGGGGCCTCGGTGATCCTCAGGGGTCGCCGAGGCCCCGCCCTCTACGATCGTTCGGATCATGATCTTGGCTGCGAACACCGACGACGTCTCGAAGTGGGCGTCGAACACCTTCACCCAGTTCGTCGACACCTGGCAGGCGCCGATCACCATCGTGGTGACGATCCTCGCCGCGATCATCCTGCGTCTGATCCTCCGCCGCACGATCAAGGGCGTCGTCGACCGCGTGGTGAACGGTGCGAAGCGTCGGCAGAACGTCGAGGACACCCAGGCGCTCATCGCCTCTCCCGTGCAGACCGCGCGGGTGGTGCAACGGACGCGGACCCTGGGTAGCGTCCTCGAGAACCTCGCGACGGTGGTCGTCACGATCATCGCGCTCGTCATCATCGTCACGGCGGTGTGGAAGGGCGCTGCGGTCGGCATCGTCGGCGGCGCCTCGCTCATCGCCGCCGGCCTCGCGGTGGGCGCACAGAGCATCGTGAAGGACCTGCTGTCCGGCGTCTTCATGATCCTCGAGGACCAGGCCGGCGTCGGCGACGTCGTCGACACCGGCCAGGCCACGGGCGTCGTCGAGAACGTCGGCCTGCGCGTCATGCAGATCCGCGACGTGAACGGCATCCTGTGGTTCGTGCCGAACGGGCAGATCCTGCGCGTCGGCAACCTGTCCCAGGGGTGGTCACGCGTGCTCGTCGACATCACCGTCCCGTACGACACGGACATCGACGCGGTGCAGGACGCCCTGCTCCGCGCGGCCGTGACCATGTCGCAGGAGCCCCGCTGGCGACAGCGCATCGTCGAGAAGCCGGAGATCTGGGGCCTGCAGTCGATCTCGGACGCCGGCATGGTGTTCCGCCTGGTCGTGAAGACCCGGGCCTCCGAGCTCGACGTCGTCGGTCGAGAGATGCGGGTGCGCCTGAAGCGGGCAGTCGACGAACTCGGCGTCACCCTGCCCGCGATGGCGATGATCATGCCCGAGGGCTGGGAGAACGCCACCTCGATCAACGGGCTGCGCACCGTCCGGACCCAGCCGACGCCCGCGCCGACGAAGCCCCGCGGGAAGCGTGGGAACCTGTTCGGACGAGCCATCCGCACCGACGACCAGGACCCCGGGAAGGACCACCAGTGAGCGACCTCACCCCACCCGCACGCGGCGGCGTCCCCGTACAGCCGATCACGCTGCGGGTCGGTGAGCACGGTGTCAGCGCCACCGGCTCGCTGTACGACCGGATCGGTGGTGCGCCGACGTTCGACCGGCTCGTCCGACGCTTCTACGAGGGCGTGCAGCAGGACGAGGTCATCTGGCCGATGTACCCGGCGGAGGACCTCGAGGGGGCGGTCTGGCGCCTGTCGGCCTTCCTGCAGCAGTACTGGGGCGGCCCGGGCACGTACAGCGAGGAGCGGGGACACCCGCGGCTGCGGATGCGCCACAACCCGTTCCGCATCACGTCCGAGGCGCGCGAGCGCTGGCTCCACCACATGCACGAGGCGGTGGAGTCGCTCGAACTGGCGCCCCTGGACGAGGCGGAGCTGTGGGCCTACCTGGACCGTGCTGCGCACGCCATGACGAACACGTTTGACTGAACCGGCGTACCGCTCGCCCGTCCAACGTGCACCGACCGTCCCCGCGGCTCGCGGGTCGGACGGGAGGCGCGTGGCGGCGCCGCCACGGGCCTCCCGTCCGACATCGGTCGCGTCTACCCGACGTACGACCCGTTCGCCAGGTCCTCGACCAGGGACGGACGGGTGGGCACCCACCCGAACGCGGTGCGTGCGTGGGCACCCGAGGCCTCCTGGTGCAGGAGCAGTGCGTCGGCGAAGTCGGCGCCGAGACGCTGCCGGCTCTCGTCGACGCTCTCCGCGACCACGGGGGCGCCGTGCGCCCCCGCGACCGCGATCTCGCGCACCGTCGGGTTGTCGCCCGTCGCCGCGACGACGTAGCCGTCCTGCTCCGCACGCTGCAGGGCGAGCACGTACAGCTCGCCGAGATCGTCGACGTGCACCGTCGTCCAGCGCTGCGACCCGTCGCCGACGAGACGGACCTCGTGCTCGCCGTCACCCGCGAACATCGCGGGGATGCCCGCTCCACGGCCGTGGACGATGCCCGGCGCGACGATGGTGGTCCGGACCGCGCTCGCGCGGACGCGCGCCTCGATCGGGGCGCGCCACGCGGTGAGTGCCGGCGGCGACACCGGGGACTGCTCGGAGATGTCCGTCGAGCTGCCGAACGTGAAGATCCCGCCGGTGTGCACGAAGGGCTTCGGGGTGCCGTCGAGCGCCTCGGTCACGGTCGCGGTGAGGTCCGGGTCGACCGACTCGGCCGATGCCGTGTGGACGACGGCGTCCGCCTCGTGGGCGAGGCGACGGACGACGTCCGTGTCGGTGACGTCGCCCACGACCGCGCGGCCGCCCGCGTCACGGACGGCCTGGGCCTTCTGGTCGGACCGGACGATCGCGGTGACCTCGTGCCCGTGGGCGACGAGGGCACGGAGGACGGAGGACCCGATGTAGCCGGACGCACCGGTGAGGAGAACGTGCATGACGTCAGCCAACCACGGCGGTCGGCGCGCCCGGTGGACGTCGGCCCGTCTGTGGACGGACGTGCCCGTGCACAGGGAGTTGTGGGGACCCGCCCGTCGCGCCGTCGCTAGCGGTCGAGGCTCCAGGCGCGGCGCTTGACCAGGACGTGCCCGCGGGAGGTCGTCAGACGGCTCCACGGACCGGTCTCGAACAGGCGCACCGGATCGTGACCGAGGAAGCCGAGGCTCTCCCCCGCGAACCCCGCCGCCGCCGGCACGTGCTCGATGCCCGGCACCGGTCTGCCCCAGACCTCGGCGCGGATGCGGCGGACGATGGCCTCGCCCGCGTTCGACGGCACGGCGTCAGCGACCTCGGCGATGCCGTCACGGGCGGCCCGGCGGAGGAGCTCCGGCGAGACGTCCGGCAGCGGCACCCAGCCTCCACGCGGCGGGGAGATCGCCGCCCAGGTGACGGTGTGGACCTCGTGCGGCAACTCGACCTCGACCGGGGTCGCGCGGGTCGGGTCGGCGCCGTCGGCGCCGGCCGCGTCGTGCTCCTCGGCCAGGACGCGCAGCCGCTCCTGCAGGGAGGCGAGCGGCACGACTGCGTCGATCGTCTCCGGCTGCGTGAGCGAGAAGGTGCGGAGCCCGAGCACCGTGGGCAGCTCGTCGAGCAGACCGATCGGGTACAGGATCGCCGTGTACACGGCGAGGACGCCCGAGTCGGCGATGAGTCGGACGGAGCCGTCCTCGATCCGGGCAGCACGTCCGAGGTAGGTGCGGAGGTCGCCGAGCGAAGCGGCGTCGGGAAGCGTGAACGAGGTGCCCATGTCGCCACCGATCCTACCGGCGGCGGGTTCGTAGACTTCCGGTGTGAACGGTGAACCGGACTTCCTCAGCACCCTCCGTCTGCAGGACACCGGCGCGAGCACCGGCGAGACCATCCTCACCGGCGCCAGCCACTGGTCACCCGGCGGACGCGTCTTCGGTGGTCAGGTGCTCGCGCAGTGCATCGTGGCCGCCCAGCACACCATCGAGGACCGCGCGATCCACTCGATGCACGGGTACTTCCTGCGCCCCGGCGACACCGGCCTGCCGATCACCTTCGGGGTCGAACGCATCCACGACGGCCGGTCGTTCGCCACGCGACGCGTGCAGGCGTACCAGCGCGGCGTGCCGATCTTCTCGATGATCGCGTCGTTCCAGCGGCCCGACGACGGCGTCGAGCACCAGGACCCGTTCCCGGTGGACATCCCGGCGCCGGAGACCCTGCCGTCGGCCGCGTCGATCCTGGCTCCGATCGACGACCCGGTGGCGCAGGCGTGGGCCGAGCGGTCGATCGACCTCCGGCACGTCGACGGGCCCGTGTTCGTCGACGTGCAGGGCGAGCAGGTCGCGCACCAGGCGGTGTGGTTCCGGGTGCAGGGCGCGCTGCCCGAGGACCCCACCCTGCACCGAGCGGTGCTCGGGTACGCCAGCGACCTGTCGTTGCTCGAGCCGATCATGCGGCGACACGGGATGGCATGGGGCACCCCGGGGGTCAAGCTCGCGAGCCTCGACCACGCGATGTGGTGGCACCGGGACGCCCGTGCGGACGAGTGGGTGCTGTACGCGCAGGAGTCGCCGAGTGCACAGGGCGGGCGGGGGCTCGCGTTCGGACGGATGTTCTCGCGCGACGGGCGGCTGCTGGCCTCGGTCGCGCAGGAGGGCATGATGCGCGTCCCGCGCTGACCGCCGTCTACGGGCGGGAGAACGCCACCGGCGGCTCGATGTACGGCGCGCACGCAGCGCGCTCCGCCTCGGTCAGGCGGCGCGGCCGGTTCGTCGCGGCGTCGACCATCACGAGTGCGGTCGTCGCACGGGTGTACAACACCGCGGGCTCCACCCCGACCGGCGACCACACCTCGTACGACACGTCGATGCTCGCGCCGCCGATGCGACCGATCCAGAGCTGCACGTCGAGCGGACGACGCAGGTACGGGATCGACGCGAGGTACTCGAGCCGCTGTGCCGCGATGACGGTCATCGTGCCGGAACCCGGCCGCCCGTCGATGATCGGGTCCGGCAGGTCACCGTCGTCGTCGGCGTCCGACGGGTCGTGGCCCCAGAACCCCGCGATGCGCGCCTCCTCCAGGAGACGCAGCATCGCGGAGTTGTTGACGTGTCCGTACGCGTCGATGTCGCTCCACCGCAGGCGGATGGGAGCGTGGAGCCTCGCCACCGGTCAGTCGCGCGTGAGCTTGCGGTACGTCGAGCGTCCGGGCTTGTTCGCGTCCGGGCCGAGGCGCACGAGCTTGTTCTCCTCGTAGGCCTCGAAGTTCCCCTCGAACCAGTACCAGTTGGGGGTGCCGTCCTCGTTCAGACCCTCCCACGCGAGGATGTGGGTCGCGATCCGGTCGAGGAACCAGCGGTCGTGGGTGATCACCACGGCGCAACCCGGGAACTCGAGGAGTGCGTTCTCGAGGCTGCCGAGCGTCTCGACGTCCAGGTCGTTGGTCGGCTCGTCGAGGAGCAGGAGGTTGCCGCCCTGCTTGAGCGTGAGCGCGAGGTTCAGGCGGTTGCGCTCACCACCCGAGAGCACGCCGGCCTTCTTCTGCTGGTCCGGGCCCTTGAAGCCGAACTGCGACACGTAGGCGCGGGACGGGATCTCGGTCTTGCCCACCTGGATGTAGTCGAGCCCGTCGGACACGACCTCCCAGAGGTTCTTGTTCGGGTCGATGCCGCCACGGGTCTGGTCGACGTACGAGATGTCGACGGTGTCGCCGACCTTGAGGGTCCCGCCGTCGAGGGGCTCGAGCCCCACGATGGTCTTGAACAGCGTGGTCTTGCCGACGCCGTTCGGGCCGATGACGCCGACGATGCCGTTCCGCGGGAGCGTGAAGGACAGGTCGTCGATGATGACCCGCTCGCCGAACTGCTTGTGGAGCTTCTCGGCGTCGATCACCTGCGAGCCCAGACGGGGACCCACCGGGATGACGATCTCCTCGAAGTCCAACTTGCGCGTGCGCTCGGCCTCGGCCGCCATCTCCTCGTACCGGGCGAGACGCGCCTTCGACTTGGCCTGACGGCCCTTCGAGTTGCTGCGCACCCACTCGAGCTCGCTCGACAGGCGCTTGGCGAGCTTCGCGTCCTTCTTGCCCTGGACCTCGAGGCGCTCGCGCTTCTTCTCGAGGTAGGTCGAGTAGTTGCCCTCGTACGGGTACAGGCGACCGCGGTCGACCTCGGCGATCCACTGGGCGACGTGGTCCAGGAAGTACCGGTCGTGCGTCACCGCGAGGACGGCGCCGTGGTACTTCGACAGGTGCTGCTCGAGCCAGAGGACGGACTCGGCGTCGAGGTGGTTGGTGGGCTCGTCGAGGAGGAGCAGGTCCGGCTTCTCGAGGAGCAGCTTGCACAGCGCGACGCGGCGCTTCTCACCACCGGAGAGGTTCGCGATCTGCGCGTCCGCCGGCGGGCACTGCAGCGCGTCCATCGCCTGCTCGAGCTGCGAGTCGAGGTCCCAGGCGTCGGCCGCGTCGATCTCTTCCTGCAGCGTGCCCATCTCGGCCAGGAGCGCGTCGAAGTCGGCGTCCGGCTCGGCCATGAGCGCCGAGATCTCGTTGAAGCGGTCGATCTTGCCCTTGATCTCACCGACGCCCTGCTGGACGTTCTCGAGCACGGTCTTCGACTCGTCGAGTTCGGGCTCCTGCATGAGGATGCCGACGGAGAAGCCCGGGGTGAGCTTCGCCTCGCCGTTGGACGGCTGGTCGAGACCCGCCATGATCTTCAGGATCGTCGACTTGCCCGCGCCGTTCGGTCCGACGACACCGATCTTGGCGCCGGGGAGGAACGACATCGTGACGTCGTCGAGGATCAGCTTGTCGCCGACCGACTTGCGGGCGCGGACCATCTGGTAGATGTACTCAGCCATATCGCGGCAAGTCTACTGACCTCGTGCCGCTCAGCACCCCTCCTCCCCTGATTCCGCACCTCTTCTCGCCGCCGTACCTCGTGCTCGGCCTGCGGTCACGCGGCATCACGGCCGGTCGTCGCCGCGGCGTCGTCCGCCTCGGAGAACGGCGCGGACGGCGGCGCGAAGTCACCACCGAGCACCGTCGCGGTGTGGTGTGCAGCCTCGGCGGGGTCCGGCAGCTCCTCACCCGCGGCTCCGTCGGACTCGTCGCCACCGATCCTGATCGGGTGCTCCGTCCCGTCAGCGCGTTCGGCCCCGTCCGCCTGCTCCGTCCCGACTGGTCCGGAGTGCCGGCCCCCGCGGTGGTCGGTGCCGTCGGGACCACGGACCTCGCCGGTGCGGGGGTCGACCGTCGGCGCGTCACCCGGCACGGCGGTCGACTCGCTGCTGTGCCGCGGCACGCGGATCCAGTTGCTGATGCCCCAGGCCAGGTCGTGCCCGATGCCCTCGGCGTCGATCTCGACCGAGGTCCCGCCACGACCCTCGCGTTCCCACGTCCGGATGCGCACCCGACCGGTGACGACGATGCGGTCGCCCTTCTTCAGGGACTTGTGCACGTTGGCGGCGAGGGAGCGGAACGCCGTGACGGTGTACCAGTTCGTCGTCCCGTTGGTCCAGGACGAACTGGTGCGGTCCCAGCGACGGGACGGGGACGCCAGGCGCATGCTCGAGATGGCGATGCCGGTGTCGGTGACGAGGTACCGGGGCTCGGTCGCGACGATGCCGCAGACGGTGATCGTGTCGTTCATGACTCGATCGTCGACGAGCCCCGGGCCGCCGGAGCGGCTCGGGGCTCGATCTGTGACCGAGTGACTCGATCAGGCGGGCTGTGGAGGACGAGTCCCCCGTGCCTCCCGACCGGTGCCTGTCAGTGCGCGCGGAACTCGGGACGGTCGGCGAGCGGGCCGAGAGCCGCGTGGACGGCGCCCTTCGCCGACTCGAGCGACGGGTACGTGCCGCCCCGACCGCTCCGTCCGTAGAGTTCGACGTGGAACCCGTCCGCTGCGCGACGGATGCTCCCGACCGCGCCAGCCGGACCGACGGCCACCCAGGTCCCGGTGTTGTCCATCATCGTTCGACCACCTCCTCGTGGTCCCGACGTCTGCGTCTCAGGACGCCAGGATGTACTGACCGTACGCCTTGCGGACCTTGTTCACCTTGGGCAGCGCGACCGCCATGCAGTAGCCCTGTCCGGGGTTCTTCGCGAAGAAGTCCTGGTGGTGGTCCTCCGCACGGAAGAACGTGCCCAGCGGCTCGATCGTCGTCACGATCCCGCCGTCCCAGATGTCCGCGGCGCGCTCGATGGCCTGCTCGAACAGTCCACGCTGCTCCTCGTCCGCCGGGAACATCGCCGAGCGGTACTGGGTGCCGACGTCGGCACCCTGCCGGTTGAGCTGGCGCGGGTCGTGCAGCGTGAAGAACACGTCGAGGACCACGTCGGCGGGGATGACCGATTCGTCGAAGGTCACCGCGACGGCCTCGGCGTGACCGGTCGTGCCCGTGCAGACGGCCTCGTACGACGGGTTCTCGGTGGTGCCGCCGACGTAGCCGGACACCACGTCCTGCACGCCCTGGAGCGTGCGGTACACCGCGTCGAGACACCAGAAACAGCCACCTGCGAGCACGAACGTCGTCATGGGGTCAACCTACCTTCCTGGGCTCGGTCGGAGCCGCGATCGGGTGCGTCTCCTGCACAACACCGGCCCCCTCGCCGCTGTTCCCCAGGCCCGCCGGACGGCCACGCCGCTGTCGGTGGTCCGCCGTAGCGTCAGCACCACGACATCGACGACCGGCCACCAGGAGGCACCCCGTGCAGACCAGCACCGAACCCGCGTTCCGCATCCGCTCGGCACCGGTCGCCCGCAGCCGTGGCGACCTCCGCGTCCTCGACGTACGCGACGACCTCAGCCGGGTCACCCGAGCGAACGGGGAGATCGTCGGCTACGTAGACCGGGTGGACGTCGCGGGTGGCACGGCCTACCGCGCCCGCCGGTACGTCGCGACCGAGCGTCGCTTCGTCGAGCTCCCGAACGTCTGGTCCGCGGACGACGCGGTGGACTGCCTGCGCTGGGGCTGAGCGGCGCCGGAGGCCGGTCTCGGCGGAACGCCGTGCAGCCTCCGCCGATCCGGGCTCGAGGCTGCGTAGGGTTCGCGCATGGACTGGTGGAACGACCTGACCGACTGGACTGCGTCCGACGAGGGCTGGCGAGTGCTGTCCGGCGCGATCATCCCCTTCGTCGCGATCGTCGTCGCCGGAGTGATCGCCGCACTCATCGGCCGCGCTGCGGCCAAGCGCGTCGTGGCGCTGCACGACCGCGAGAGCCGGAACGCCGCGGTCGCGGGTGTCGTCTCCGCGGCACGCAAGGCGACGCGATGGGGTGCGCTCGGGCACGAGGAACGGGCGTACGCCGACCACGTCGCTGAGGACGCCGACATCCGCCTGCGCATGCTCCCCGTGAGCGGAGCGACGCTCGCCGCGGACTGGGCGCAGCACGAGATCGCGGACATCAAGCGGAACTCGTCCACCTTCACCTCGCAGGCAGACCAGTCGCTCGGTGAGTTCCGGGACCGCCTGCTCGAGTGGCAGGCTCGTCCGAACCGGGCTCGCAAGCTGTTCAAGGCGGACCTCGAGCGCTGGAAGTTCGACTCGCCGGACCCGGACGCCGAGCTCATCGCCCGCCAGCAGGACTGGAACGCCGGTCACCAGGAGCAGCGGACGACCGACGGCGGCGGCGCGGCCCAGGCGTCGCGCCCGACTCCCACGACCACGTCCTTGCGATCCGCCCCGCAGGCGAACCAGCAGGCGGGCGCCCCGCAGGCGAACCAGCACTTGGGTGCTCCGCAGGCGAGCAACCCGCAGGCGGGTGCTCCGCAGACGAACCGGGCCGCCTGGGCCGGCGACCGCGACGCCACGACCCCGATCAACGACGTCCGGCCCGCTGCCGACAACCGCACCCGCCCGTACGGGGAGGGCGAGACGGTGCCGATCGACGGCACGCCCGTGCGCCCGCAGCTCGGCACACCGCTCGCGTCCTCCCGCCAGGGCACCGCCACCGCGACCAGCACGCGCAACGACGTGGGTGGGCCCGACGCCGACGACGCCCGAGCCGTCGACGCCACCGACCAGGGCCGGAGCGACGAGCGCTCCGAGCCTCGGCCGGCCTCGGCCCCGCGCATCGCCAGTCCGACCTCGGCGGACGCGCACGTGAACCGATCGTCGGCGACCGCGTCCGGCCTCGATCGACAGGGCCCGACGACCGGCGCTCCTGGCGCCTCCGACGACATCCACGACGAGGACGCTTCCCCGTACACGCAGCCGATCAGCGCGAGCGAGCTCCGGCGACGATCCGCTGACGACGACTGAGCCGCGCCAGGAACGACCGAGCAGCGCCAGGAACGACCGAGCAGCGTCCCGGACGACCGGGCCGCGACGACCGCGACCACGAGAGGCCGCCATCCGATGGGATGGCGGCCTCTCGTCGTTCGTGCCCCCGGCAGGAATCGAACCCGCGACACGGAGGGTAGAAACCACCTGCTCTATCCACTGAGCTACGGAGGCGGGCGGCGACGATTCTACCGCCGTCGGCCGAGGTGGAGACGCCGAGCGGGCGGGAACGGCACGACGCCGCCCGACGAGCAGTAGGGAACGCCCGCTCGCGGTCCGGGTCGCCGCGACCCTCCCCCCGCCCGGCGTTCCGCAAGGTTCGGCGTGCGTCCCCCTGCAGTTCGTCTCGGGGTCACCGCTCCTCCGTACCGTCCCGAGCATGCACTCCCCCGGACCCGTCGTGGCGCTCGTCCCGTCCCGTGCCGGTTCCAAGGGCATCCCGGGCAAGAACCTCCGCACCGTGGGCGGTCGGACCCTCGTCCGCCGCGCGGTCGAAGCGGCGCGGGCTGCCGCGACGATCGACACCGTGGTGGTCTCGACCGACGGGGACGCCATCGCGGCGGAGGCCGAGGACGCCGGCGCGGCGGTCGTCCGGCGTCCGGCCGAGCTGTCCGGCGACGAGGCATCCTCCGAGACCGCCCTGCTCCACGCCCTGGACGCGCTCGACCCGCTGCACGACGGCACGGGGCCCGAGATCGTCGTCTTCCTGCAGGCGACCTCCCCGTTCATCGACCCCGCCGACCTCGACCGCGCCGTCCGTCGGGTCCAGGGCGGAGCCGCGGACGTCGTCTTCGCCGCCGCCCCGTCGCACGCATTCCTCTGGCGCACCGTCCCCGGCGGCAGAGCCGAGGCGGTCAACCACGACGCGGCGAGCCGTCCCCGCCGACAGGACCGCGAGCCGGAGTTCCGTGAGACCGGTGCGTTCTACGTCTTCCGCGCTGCCGGTCTCCGCGAGCACCGGCACCGCTTCCACGGTCGGGTCGAGCTCGCCGTCGTGGACCCCGCGCTGGCGATCGACGTCGACGACCTCGCCGACCTCGAGCGCGCGGACGCCCTCGCGACCCGGCACGACGCGGGACACCGTACAGCGCACGAGGGCGGTGCACCCGACCAGACCCCATCCACCGTCCCCGCACCGAACGGAGCACCATGACCGTCACCATCGGCACGTCGACCATCGGCGCCGGCAACCCCGCCTACCTGATCGGCGAGATCGGCCTCAACCACAACGGCGACGTGGACATCGCCAAGCGACTCATCGACGTCGCGGCCGACGCCGGCCTGCAGGCGGTCAAGTTCCAGAAGCGCACGCCGGAGATCTCCACGCCGGAGCACATGAAGTCGACGCCGCGCACCACCCCGTGGGGCGAGATGACCTACCTCGAGTACCGGCACCGCGTCGAGTTCGACCGCGACCAGTACATCGAGATCGGCGACCACGCGACGCTCCGCGGTCTCGACTGGTTCGCGTCGCCGTGGGACGAGCCGAGCGTCGCCTTCCTCGAGGACCTGCGCGTCGTCGCCTACAAGATCGCCTCGGCGTCGGTCACCGACCTCGGCCTGCTCAGCGCCGTCGCAGCGACCGGCAAGCCCGTGATCCTGTCGACCGGCATGTCCACGCTCGAGCAGATCGACCGCGCCGTCGAGACGCTCGGGACCGACCGGCTGGTCCTCATGCACGCCACGTCGACGTACCCGCTCCCCGCCGAGGAGGCGAACCTCCGCATGATCGACACCCTCGCCCTCCGGTACGCGGGCGTGCCGGTCGGCTACTCGGGGCACGAGCCCGGCCTGCAGATCTCGCTGGCCGCCGTCGCCCTGGGGGCCTCCGCGGTCGAGCGGCACATCACGCTGGACCGCACCATGTGGGGCTCGGACCACGCCGCCTCGCTGGAGCCGCACGGCCTGCAGACGCTCGCCCGTGACGTCCGGATCATCGAGACCGCGCTCGGCGACGGTGTCAAGCGCATCTTCCCGGGCGAGATCGCGCCGATGGCGAAGCTCCGTCGCGTCAGCGCGTGAGCCGGCAGCCCGCGTGAGCGACGGAGGTCGCGAGCCGACGGTCGGACGGGAGGCGCGCCTCCCGTCCGGCACCCCGCCCCGCGTCCGACGCGTGGTCGGCCTGGTCGACACGGACTCCTTCGCGAAGTGGGGTGCGCACCTGCTCGCATCGAGCCCGGCGCACTGGCGACCGGAGGTCGTCGTGGTCGCCACGCCGCGGTCCGCCAGCAGGGCGCAGCTCGGCGCAGCGTTCCGAGGGCTCGACGCGCGGCTGGCGCACCTCGCGGCCGCACCGCCCGAGCCGGTCGCGGTCGACGCGATCGTCCGCCGCTTGCGGGACGACCCGCCGGACGCCGTCCTCGTGGCGTGCATCGGCCCGGTCGCGGAACTCGTGATCGAGGAGGTGACGCGACGCGTCGGACGGCGGCCGGTCCTGCTGACCGGGCTGCCCGGCATCTCGTTCCCGGCCAAGTGGAAGGGCGTGTTCCTCCGCGCGCGGGCCGACCTGTTCGTGCTGCACAGCCATCGCGAGGTCCGCGCCTACCGGGCGCTCGCGTCAGCGGGCGGGATCGCACCCCACTTCGCCCTCGCGACGTTGCCCTTCGCCCGTTCGGTGCCTGTGCCTGGCCCGAGCCACGAGGACGAGGACGCCGGGGTCCGGGACGCCGTGGTGTTCGCGGCGCAGCCGAGCGTCCCCGCCGAGGAACACGACCGGCGCCGGGTCGTCGGCTGGCTCGTCGACACGGCACGACGACACCCGGAGTGGCGCGTCGTCGTGAAGGTCCGTGCCAGGGCCGGCGAGCACCAGACGCACCGCGAGCGGTTCCCCTACCCGGAGCTGCTCCCCGCGGACGTGCCGTCGAACCTCGTGGTCGCGAGCGGTCCGATGGCGCAGCACCTCACCCGGGCCGTCGCCCTGGTGACGGTGAGCTCGACCGCGGTGCTCGAGGCCGCGGCGCAGGGGGTCCCGGCGCTCACGCTGACCGACTTCGGCGTCTCCCGGGCGCTCATCAACGAGGTGTTCGTGGACAGCGGCCTCGAGGGCGACGCCACCGACCTGATCGAGGGGCGCTTCGGAACGGTCCGTCCCGAGTGGATGCACGACAACCACTTCCACCCGGCGTCCGACGACGACTGGGTCGAGCGGGCGGAATCGCTCATGCGACTCCGCGACGACGGCGCACTCGTCGACCGTCCGGCCGCGCGCCGGAGCCGGGGCGGGGCGCTCCGACGGGCGTGGGAGCGGAGGAACGCCCTCGGCTCGGCCGACCGGTCGGTGCTCGGCACGGTGGCGCTGGCGCTCGGCACACCGGTGCGGACGGCGAAGCGGGCCGCACGGCGGGTCCGCCGGCTCGTGCGGCCTGCGGCGCCACACCCGGTCGGTGCGCCGAGGTCACAGCGGGACACACGGTCGTCGGCGGCGGGACACGACGAGGTGACCGCGGCGGCGGAGCGACACGGGACACGGTCGGGGTGACGGACGGGGCGGAGGCGAGCCCGGCCTCCAGGCCCAGCCGTCAGAGGGCCTTCGCGACCGCCACCAGCAGCTGGTCCCGCGAGGGGACACCGGGAGAACGGAAGACCTCGGCCCCGTCGTCCCGCCGCACGATGATCGTGGGGGTCGAACGGATGCCGAGGTCCTCCGCGGTGTCCGGGTGCGCCGCCACGTCCCGCTCCGTGACCCGGAGCCCCGGGACGAGTCCCGCCACCTCGGCGGTCACGCGGCGAGCGGCCGCGCACGGGGCGCAGAAGGCGGAGGTCCAGAGGTCGAGCTGCACGCGAGGCGGCAACGCGGGCGGTGCCGGATCTACTCCCGGTCGAACTCGCCGCTGCGGTCGCCGCGGTCCTGCAGGTCGTCGACCGGGTCGGAGTCGGCGGCGTCGTACTCGTACTCGACCGAGGTCTGGTCGAGCACCTGGCGGGTCTTCGTGGCCTTGTAGGTGAAGGCCGTCTGCAGGCCCTCGACGTCCGCGTACACCGTGACCTCGTCGTCGACCGCGTCACTCGTCGCGGTCCGGGTGTCGGTCGTGCCGTCGAAGGGACCGCCGTGGAAGATCGCGGTGTACTCGTCGCCCTCGTTGATGGTGATGTCGCTCATGCGTCCCTTGTACCAGGGCCGTCCTGTTGACGGATGCATAGCACAACTATATAGTTCAGCTATGGAAACATCGCGGGCGCAGACACTCGAGACCCTCATCGTCTCCGTCAACCGTCTCGTCCGCGCAGCCGCGCAGGCCTCCGGCAGCCCCACCTCGGCCGCCGTCTGGCGGACGCTCGGCATCCTCGAGACCGAGCAGCCACTCCGGCTCGGCGAGCTCGCGGCAGCCTCACGCGTCGCACAGCCGACCATGACCCGGCTCGTCTCCGGCATGCTCGCGGACGGGCTCGTCTCGCGCAGCGTGGACCCGGACGACTCCCGCGGCCAGCTCATCGAGCTCACCGACGCCGGGCGCGAGCGCCTCGCCACCTGGCGCGCCACGATCGCCGACTCGGTCGGGCCGGTCTTCGCCGACCTCGGCGACGGCGACTGGGACGTCCTGCACGACGCCGCCGCCATCATCGCCTCGCGCACCACCACGACCACCACGAGAACGGAGATCCACGCGTGAACGCCCACGCACCCGCTGCCTCCGGCAGCATCCTCAAGCAGTCCTCCGCGGTCTGGGCGATCGCCTTCGCGTGCGTCGTTGCCTTCATGGGCATCGGACTCGTCGATCCGATCCTCCCCGCGATCGCGTCGTCGCTCGACGCCACCGCTGCGCAGACCGAGCTGCTGTTCACGAGCTACCTCGCCGTCACCGGCGTCGCGATGTTCTTCACCAGCTGGGTGTCGAGCCGGATCGGGGCGAAGAACACGCTGCTCATCGGACTCGCGCTCATCGTCGTGTTCTCGGTGCTCGCTGCCACCTCGGGCAGCGTCTGGAACATCATCGGCTTCCGCGCTGGCTGGGGCCTCGGCAACGCGCTCTTCATCTCCACCGCGCTCGCGACCATCGTCGGGGCGGCGTCCGGCGGGACCGCATCGGCGATCATCCTGTACGAGGCGGCCCTCGGCCTCGGCATCGCCGTCGGCCCGCTCGTCGGCGGCCTGCTCGGTTCGGTGAGCTGGCGCGGTCCCTTCTTCGGCGTCACCACGCTCATGGCGATCGCGTTCGTCGCCGTCGTCACGCTCCTGAAGTCCTCCGGACTCGAGAAGCCATCGCCCACCAAGCTCTCGGCACCGTTCCGCGCGCTCGGGCAGCCGGCGCTCGCCGCCCTCGCGGTGACCGCACTGTTCTACAACATCGGCTTCTTCGTGCTGCTCGCGTACACGCCGTTCCCGCTCGGCTTCGGTGCGCTGGGCATCGGCTTCACGTTCTTCGGCTGGGGCCTCGGGCTCGCGATCACCTCGGTGTGGGTGGCGCCGATGCTGACCGCCCGCATGCGGCGCACGACCGTCCTGAAGATCGCCCTGCCGCTGCTCGCCCTGGACCTGTTCGCCGCCGCGGTCGTCGTGACGTCGCAGGTCGGGCTCATCGTGTGCGTCGTCATCGGCGGACTCGTGCTCGGCGTGCTGAACACCGTGCTCACCGAGTGCGTGATGGAGGCGACGGACCTCCCCCGGTCGGTGGCGTCGAGTGCGTACTCCGCGGTGCGCTTCATCGGTGGTGCCATCGCCCCGCCGGTGGCGACGCTGTTGGCGGAGGCGTTCTCGCCTTCGGCGGCGTACGTCTTCGCCGGGCTGTCGGTGGCGGTCGCCTTCGTGGTCGTGGCCCTGACCACCCGGGTGCTCCGGCGGGTCGACGACGGCGCGGAGTCGGAGCGCGTGGAGGCCGAGGCGATCTCGGCGGGCGAGATGGTCTGAGGCCGGACGCGGCCGCGGGGCGCTCGCGGCCCTGCACGCACGAACGGGCGGGATCGGTCGTCGAACCAGGGGTTCGGCCGCCGGTCCCGCCCGTTCGTCGTGCGTGCTCGGCGACCAGCTCATCAGCGTCGCCCCGCCTTCGCGGACGCGAGCGGGCGGATCCGGTCGTCGAGCAGACTCGTCCGCTGCGGGTTCCGCCCACTCGACGAGGAGCGAGCCGCCGACCGGGCCGCCGAGCCGACGAGCCGGAGCGTGCCGCGCCTCCCGGACGCGAGCGTGCTCGCGAGCGGGCGGAACCAGCGTTCCAGCAGCCGCGTGCCAGCAGCTTCCGCCCGCTCGTCGTCCGGCGCACGGACGGGCGGAAGGGGCGCCGGGCCCGACAGCCCGCCGCCCCGCGACGAGCGGGCGGGATCAGACGTCGAACCGCTGGGCGTCAGCAGTTCCCGCCCGCTCGTCGTCAGCCGGCGGGTCGGACGGACGGACGGAAGGCGCGCACTCCGCCCGACAGGTCGCCCGCGACGAGCGGGCGGAACCTGACCCCGGCGCGCGCTCCGGCGCACAGGATGCGCCCGCTCGCTGCACGCGGTCCACACCACCACCGCCGCGAGCGGGAGCGTCACCCGCGCGGAATAGGATCGGGGGCATGGCAACTGCGAACGACCGCCTCGTCTGGATCGACTGCGAGATGACGGGCCTCGACCTCGAGGTCGACGAGCTCGTCGAGGTGGCCGTCGTCGTCACGGACTTCGACCTCGTCCCGGTGCACCCCGGGTTCGACATCGTCATCAAGCCCGACCAGTCGGCGCTCGACAACATGAACGAGTTCGTGACGAACATGCACACGACCTCGGGGCTGCTCGAGGAGATCCCGAACGGCGTCTCCCTGGCCGACGCCGAGTACCAGGTGCTCGAGTACATCCTCCAGCACGTGCCGGCCGAGGGCAGCGCTCCCCTGGCGGGCAACACCATCGGCACCGACCGGGCGTTCCTGTCGAAGTACATGCCGCGGGTCGACGGGCACCTGCACTACCGCAGCGTCGACGTGTCGAGCATCAAGGAGCTCTGCCGTCGCTGGTTCCCGCGCGTGTACTTCAACGCGCCGGAGAAGCACGGCGGGCACCGCGCCCTCGCGGACATCCTCGAGTCGATCCGTGAGCTCGAGTACTACCGCCGCGCGGGCTTCGTCGCTGAGCCCGGCCCGACGACCGAGGACGTGCGCGCCGTCGCCGCACAGGTCGTCGAGCAGTGGGAACCACGACTCGCCCAGCCTGCGGCGGAGTAGCGACACGCCTGGTCTGCGGGACCTCCGGCATGTACTACTATTGAGTGGTCGCGCTGGTCCGCCGGTGTGTACGTGGTGGGTATAGCTCAGTTGGTAGAGCGCCTGGTTGTGGTCTAGGAGGTCGCGGGTTCGAGACCCGTTACTCACCCCAGTGCTGACGAAGGTCAGCGGAAGGCCCCGTCCGAGAGGACGGGGCCTTCGTCGTTCCGCCAGGTTGGTCTGCGACGATCGACTCCGTGATGGAGATGTCCGCCGACGAGTTCGAGCAGCTCGTGACCGACGAACTCGACCGCCTGCCCGACGAGATGGTCGACGGGCTCGACAACGTCGTGTTCGTCGTCGAGGACGAGCCCGAGGACGGCTCCGACCTGTTCGGCGTGTACGACGGAGTCGCGGCGACCGAGCGCGGGCAGTACGGGTTCGGCGAGCTCCCGGACCGGATCGTGGTGTTCCGGAAGCAGCACCTCGAGGAGTGCGACACCGTCGACGAGCTCAGGGACGAGGTGCACACGACGCTCGTCCACGAGATCGGGCACTTCTACGGGATCGACGACGAGCGACTCCACGAGCTCGGCTGGGCGTAGTTCAGAACCGCGTCGGTCCCACCTCGTGGTACCGCTCCCACGCGTCCACCGGCCCCCGCCCGTGCAGCAGGTACTCCCCCACGAGCCGCTCCTTGTACACGGCCGGGTTGTGCGACGCGACGACCCGCGCGTTCCGCCAGTGCCGGTCGAGTGCCCGGGTCCGGTCCGCCGCCGAGGCCCCGCCGACCTCGAACAGGTCGGAGCACGCCCGCAGCACCCGCGGCCCGACCTCGACCTGCGCCTGGTAGACCGCGTTCTCGGCCGCGTCGAGCAGCGCGTGGTCCACGCCCACCCCCGGCTCGTTCGTCGCCACGACCCCGTCGAGCAGACCAGCCGCCGCGACGACGAGCGAGCGCGCGGTGAACGCCCCCGCCGACAGCCGACCGAGGACCGCGAGCACCTGTGGGTCCTCCCCCGGGGTCGGCGCGTTCGCGTGGATGTACGTGCGGGTGCGCGGCCGGACGAACGCCACGGCATCGTCGACGACGGCCTGCCCGATCCCGGCGAGGACCGCGAGCAGGTACAGCTGGTAGAAGGCCTGGATGTGCGACAGCGGGGCGTCCCGGTACGCCGAGATCACCGACTCGTCGACCGCGACGCCGGAGAAGACGGTCGTGCCGGAGGCGGTGAGCCGCTGTCCGAAGCCGTCCCAGTCGTCGATGCCGGTCACGCCCGGGGCATCGGTGGGCACCGCGAACGTCACGCGCTCGCCGTCCCGGTCCGCCGCCAGGTAGATCCAGTCGGCGTAGAGCGTGCCGGTCGAGTAGAACTTCCGTCCGTCGAGCCGCCAGGTGCCGTCGGCGTCCGGAGCGACGGTCGTCGAGATGTCGGCGAGCGTCGTGCCGGTCCGCTCCGAGGTCGCGTTCCCCACGATCGCCCCGGCGACGATCCGCTGCAGCCACTCGTCGCGAGCCGGCGACTCGGGTCGGAGCAGCACGAGCTCGGTGTACCCGAAGTGCCCCCGCCACAGGTGCGCGATGTTCGAGTCCGCCGCCGCCAGGTCCGCCACGAGGTGCGCCAGCTCCACCAGCGTCACACCGAAGCCGCCGCGGTCCGCCGGGACGCGCAGCCGGCCGAAGCCCGCCTCCGCCAGCGCGCGCACCTCGGCGTGCGGCAGCTCCCGCTCCCCCGGGGCGCCGGACGCCAGCTCGCGGGCGACGGCCCCCTGACGGATGCGCTCGACGACCGGCGCGAAGCGCTCCCGCAGCGCGGCCAGGCGGTCCCCCGTCGACCCGGCCTGGAGGCTCGGCCCGGCCCCGACCGTCGTCGTCGCGTCCGTCACGCGGTCACCTCCACGGCATCGCGGGCGTCGACCGCGCTGGTCGCGCTCGCGCCACCGGTGAAGGCCCCGCGCCAGCGCCTGGCCGGGTGCGAGTCCGGTAGCTGCGCGTGACCGAACAGCTTCTCGCGCAACGTGCCCTCCCGGTACTCGGACTGCATGAGCCCGCGCTCCTGCAGGGTGGGTGCGATGTGGTCGACGAACTCCTCGTACGAGCCTGGCAGCGTCCAGTTGATGACGTTGACGCCGTCGACGCCCACCCGCTGCCAGTCGGCGAGCTCGTCGGCGATCTGCTCGGGCGTCCCGACGACCCGGGCGCGCAGCTTGGCGGACAACCGGGCGAGGTCGGCGATGGTCCGCTCGCGGTCACCGGCGGCCTCGCGGAGCCACTGCAGGTGCGACTGCCCCGCCTGGGTCCGGACCTCGGACAGCGGCGTCGCGGGGTCGAGCGGTTCGCCGGAGTCCGGATCGAAGCCGAGGTTCGAGTGCACGAGGAACCCGTCGGCTGCCAGGTACTCGTCGATCTCCGCCTCCTTCGCCTTCGCCTCGGCCTCGGTGGAGCCCGTGACGAAGGTCAGCCCGAGGAAGAACGCGATGTCCTCACGGCGTCGGCCGGCGGCGGCAGCGAGGTCGCGGGTCTCGCGGATGAGCTGCTCCGTGGCGTCGCGGTTGGAGGTGAGGATGAACTGCGCCTCGGCGTTCCGCGCGGCGAACGCCCGACCGGCGGGCGAGGACCCGGCCTGGAACAGCACGGGCGTGCGCTGCGGCGACGGGGCGGACAGGTGGGGTCCCTGCACGTCGTACCGCTTCCCGTGGTGGTCGATGCGGTGCACCTTCGTCGGGTCGGCGTACCCGCGCACCGGGTCCTTGAGGACGGCGCCGTCCTCCCACGACCCCTCCCAGAGCTTGGCGCAGACCTCGAGGTACTCCTCGGCCCAGGCGTAGCGCTCGTCGTGCTCCTCGAGCCGGTCGGCGCCGAAGTTCCGGGCGGCACTGTCGAGGGCGCTCGTGACGACGTTCCAGCCGATGCGACCGCGGGTGATGTGGTCGAGCGTGGAGACCTTGCGGGCGAAGTCGAAGGGGTGCGCCTGGATGACGCTCGAGGTGAAGGCCAGGCCGAGGTGTTCGGTGGACACGGCGAGCGCCGACAGCAGGACGGACGGGTCGTTCGAGGGGATCTGCAGTCCCTCGCGGAGGTTCGTCGAGTAGTCGCCACGGGCGGGGCCGTACGTGCCGACGACGTCCGCGAAGAACATCGCGTCGAACTTCCCGCGCTCGAGCGTGCGGGCGAGGTCGGTCCAGAGCGTGACGTCGTCGAAGTCGGTCTGCCGGGCGTCGGGGTGCCGCCAGAGGCCGTGTTGGATGTGCGACGTCGTGTTCATGACGAAGGCCGCGAAGCGCAGCGGACGGTTCGGTACATCGCTCATGCGTCCCATGGTGTCCAGGGTCGGCGGGTCGACGGCAGTGACGTGACCTCGCGTTACGGGCGGTGTTCCGCCGGAGCCGGGACGCGACCATGCTCCTGAGGCATGCCGATCCCGACCACCGTCGCCGCGCCTCCCGACCGTCCCGTCGCCCCCTCGACCACCGCGACCCGACGTCGCGTCGCCCTTGCGTCGTTCGTCGGGACGACCGTCGAGTACTACGACTTCTACCTGTACGCGACGGCCTCCGCGCTGGTGTTCGCGCCGACCTTCTTCCCGTCGGTGACCCCCGCCGTCGGCGTTATCGCGTCGTTCGCGACCTACGGCGTCGGATTCGTGGCGCGGCCGCTCGGCGGCATCGTGGCCGGGCACCTCGGCGACCGGATCGGGCGGAAGAAGCTGCTCGTCGCGTCGCTCGTGCTCATGGGTGTCGCCTCGACGCTCATCGGCGTGATCCCGTCGGCGGCCACCGTCGGCGTCTGGGCGGTCGTCGCGCTCGTGGTCCTGCGGCTGCTCCAGGGCGTGGCTGCCGGGGCGGAGTGGGGCGGGTCGGCGCTGCTGTCGGTCGAGCACGCGCCCGAGCGGCACCGCGGGCTGTTCGGCGCGTTCACGCAGATGGGCTCGGCGGGTGGCATGCTCCTCGCCACCGGTGTCTTCACGCTGGTGCGGACGCTGCTCGGCAACGAGGCGTTCCTGGCGTGGGGCTGGCGGCTGCCGTTCCTGTTCTCCGCGGTGATCGTCGCGGTCGGCCTCGTGATCCGCCTCGGGGTGCAGGACGCGCCGGTGTTCCAGGAGCTGCGCGCGTCCGGCGGGGTCGAGCGCTTCCCGGTGTGGCAGGCGATCCGGCGGCACCCGCGCTCGATCCTCGTGACCGCCGGGCTGCGACTCGTGCAGCCGGCGCTCTACTCGATCCTCACGACGTACTCGCTGACGTACCTCGGCGCGAAGCGCGGCGAGGAGGGGTCCGCCGCCGGACTGCAGGCAGTGCTGGTGATCTCGGCGGTGTCGCTCGTGTCGACGCCGTTCTGGGGCTGGTTGTCCGACCGGGTCGGGCGGCGCGTGCTGACGATCTGGTCGGCGGTCGGGATCGGGGTGCTGGTCTGGCCGTTCTTCGCGTTCCTCGACGCCGGGCCGCTGGTGCTGCTGCCCCTCGTCGCACTCGTCGGGATGTGCGTGTTCCACGACAGCATCTACGGGCCGCAGGCGGCGTGGTTCGCGGAGCAGTTCCCGACCGGACGGCGGTACTCGGGGATGAGCCTCGGGTACCAGATCGGGTCGATCTTCTCCGTGGGGCTGACGCCGTTGCTCGCGGCGGTGTTCGTCGAGCTCGGCGGGGGCTCGCCGTGGATCCTGTGCGCCTACATCGGGGTGTACGCCGTGCTCTCGATCGTCGCGGCGGTGTTCGCGGTCGACCCGGCGGGAGCGACGCGGCGGGCACGGGCGGGTGGAGCCGGTGCCGGTACCGGTGCCGCTGCCGGTGGGGACGCGGCGGCACCCCGCGGGTGAGCTGCACGGGCTGCGGGCGCGCAGGCCAGCGCAGCGCTCGGGCCAGCGCAGCGCTCAGGCCAGCGCGGTGCGCGAGTCAGCGCGGCGCGCACCCGCACGGGGACGGGGACGGCACGCACACGCGCCGGCCCGCTCCCTGCCCGTCCTGCCCTAGGTCCGGACGACCACGTCCGCGAGCGCCGCCGGTCCCTCCGCCGCCATGAACGCCGCCTCCTGCGCCGCCCAGCGTTCCCACTCGCGCGCGAACACCTCGCCGTCCCGCCCGATCGCACGGTCCCACCGCACGTCGTCGTCCGCCTCGAGCCAGACCCGGAGCGTCGCCAGCGGCGCCGATGCCCGCGACAGCGCCCCGCACCCCTCGACCACGAGCGGCGCGTCCGGGTCGACCGGCGTCCACGCCGCCGGCTCCGAGACCGTCCAGTCCCACCGCCGGTACCCCGAGGACGGCCCGAGCACGTCGGACACCACCGCGTCCGCCGCGGCCCGGAGCCCGTCCCACCCCGGGTAGACGTCGTCGAGGTGCACCACCTGTGCGTCGAGCCGCGCCGCCAGGGCGTTGCCGAGCGTGGTCTTCCCCGTGCCCGACCGACCGTCGACGAGCACCACGGGACGCCGTCCGGTCGCCGCGGCTGCCCCGGCTGCAGCAGCCGCCAGGCCGTGCACGAGCTCCGCGTCGGGCTCAGGCACGCCAGGTCCCCGCGGCGACCGCCACCCCGATCGACACGACGCCGATCCCGACGAGCACCGCGACCATCGCCCATTCCGGCCCCGCGAACCGCGCCTGCCGTGCCCACGTCCGTCGTCCGGGTGCGCCGAACCCCCGGGACTCCATCGCGACCGCGAGCGTCGTGGCGCGTCGGAGCGCGAGCACGAGCAGCGCGAACGCCATCGAGGCGCCCCGGCGCATCCGGCCGTGGTCGGCCACGCCCCGCGCCCGTCTCGCCATCGCGAGCTGCCGCCAGTCCTCCCCGAGCAGCGTCGTCATCCGCACCGCCGCGAGCGCCCCGAGCACGAAGCGCGCCGGAAGCCGGAGCAGCTGCGCCAGCCCGTCCGCCAGGTCCGTCGGGTCGACCCGGACGAACAGCGCGACGGCCGGCACGCCCACCGCGAGCACGCGGAGCGCGGTCGCCGCTGCGAGCACGAGCGACCCGTCGGTCACGTGCGCGAACCCGAGGTCGAACCACTCCCGTCCGGAGGGCCGCCCGTACAGCGCGATGCTCAACGCCGTCAGCGGTACGGCGACGAGCACCGGCGACGTCCGCAGCAGCAGGGTCCGCGCCGGGATCCGGAGCAGCGGCAGGAGCAGCAGCTCCAGCACGAGCGCGACGGCCGCGGACACCACGTCGAGGCTGAGCACCAGGCACAGCCCGAGCGCGAGCACCCCGAGCATCGACGCGACCGGCTGCACGCCACGGACCCCGCGGACGGGCCGGACGGCAGGCGCGACCGGAGGCTCCGACATCCCTCGCGCCGTCGGGCCGGTCACCGCGCGACCTCCTCTGGTGGTCCCGGCAGGACGGCCCGCACCCCGTCGGCGGCGAGCACGACCTCGTCGGCGTCGAGGGCACGCACCAGGTCGCGGTCGTGTGTGACGGCGACGATCGCGGTCCCGGCGTCCGCCAGCGACCCGAGTCGGTCGACGACGGCCTGCCAGGTGGCACGGTCCTGCCCGGAGGTCGGTTCGTCGAGCACGACGACGGGCGGCCGTGTGGCCACGACCGTGCCGATCGCGAGCCGCCGCTGCTCGCCGCCGGACAGCGTGAAGGGGTTGGCGTCGGCGAGGTGCCGCAACCCGAAGGCGTCGAGGAGCTCGTCGACGCGGTCGTCGGCGTCCGGGACACCGAGTGCGCGGGGTCCGACGGCGAGTTCCTCGCGGACGGAACGAGCGACGAACTGGTGCTCGGGGTCCTGGAAGACGGTGCCGATCCGTGACGCGAGCTGTCGGCTCGTCCACCGGACCGGGGCGTCGCCCGCGTCCCCGGCGAGGTCCGGTGTCGCCCGGAGCGCACCGCCCGCCGGACGCAGCAGCCCGGCCAGGGTGAGCCCGAGCGTCGACTTGCCGACGCCGTTCGGCCCGGTGACGGCGAGGACCCGTCCGGCTCGGACCTCGAGGTCGATGCCGCTCCCCACCCGCTGCGCCGTGCCTCGGCCGAGGACGCCCCCTCGTGCGGTCGCGAGTCGACGTGCCTCGAGCAACACCGCACCCGCTCCGACCGCCGCGCCCCCGCCGGTGCGCGCCTCCGTCTCCGCGGCGAGCGGGCGGATCCCGCGCTCGGACCCGCCGTCCGCCGGTGCGGTTCCGCCCGCTCGACCGGGCGACGCGAGCGGCCGTCGTGCAGCGGCGCCCCGGGAGGACCCCCGTGCGGGCTCCGCTCCGGGCACCCAGACGCCCGCTGCCGTCAACGCGGCACCGTGCTCGGCGAGCACCACCGCCGGCGGGCCGTCCGCGACCACTCCGCCGCCGGGCTCCAGCAGCACGAGCCGGTCGACCAGGTCGAGCCACGTGCCGATGCGGTGTTCGACCACGAGCATGGTCGCCCCGGTGTCGTCGAGCAGGGCACGGACGGCGTCGCGCACCTGGTGGACCCCGTCGGGGTCGAGGTTCGCGCAGGGTTCGTCGAGCACCAGCACACCCGGCCGCATCGCGAGCACCCCCGCGAGCGCCAGGCGCTGCCGCTGCCCGCCGGAGAGCCGGCTCGTGGAGCGGTCGAGCGGCAGGTCGAGCCCCACGACGCCGAGCGCGTACCGGACGCGGTCCCAGATGCGTTCGCGCGGGACACCCGTGTTCTCGCAGCCGAACGCCACGTCGTCCCCGATCCGCGACATCACCGTGTGGGCCTCCGGGTCCTGCATGACGAGGCCGACGCGCCCGCGGACCGCGCGGGGGTCGGCACCGTCGACCAGGACCGAGCCCTGCACGGCCGCTGCGGTGTCGTCGTCGGGGTCGGGCTCGTCGGCCAGGACTGCCGCGACCGCCCGGAGCACCGTCGACTTGCCGGCTCCCGAGGGACCGACGACCGCGACCCGCTCCCCCGGCTCGACGACGAGGTCCAGCCCCCGGACCGCCCAGGCGTCCCGCCCGGCGTAGCGCCACCCCCAGTCACGGAAGGCGACGCCCGCCGCGCCCGGCGACGACACGGCGGTCACGCGTCGACGCGGGGTCCGCGCTCGGCCTGATCGCGCTTGGTGTGCTCGCGTCCGGCGGCGAACGAGGACAGCACGCCGGTCGCCGCGAGCGCCCGGACGAGCAGCCACGAGCCGAGCCCGGCGATCACGGCGCCGGACACGACGGCTGACACGACGTAGACGGCCTTGAACGCCGCGTCGAGTCCCGGGTACCAGAGCAGGGTGTCGTTGATGCCGAGCGCGAGGCCGGCCGCGGCCCCGGCGAGCACGACGACCGGCAGGCGCCAGGCCCGGTACAGGAAGACCGCGAAGACGAGCTCCGCGCCGAGGCCCTGCACGAAGCCCGCCTCGAGCGTCAGCCACCCCCACTGGGTGCCGAGCAGCGCCTCGACCGAGGCGGCGACCATCTCGGCGTACAGCGCGGCGCCGGGCTTGCGGACGACGATCGCGACGATCGGGCCGGCGAGCAGCCAGACCCCGCCGAAGAGCGCCTGGGTGCCGGGCAGGACCAGGCCCGCCACGGTGCTGATCGGCTCGTAGCCGAACTCCCAGAGCTTGAAGACGACACCGATCGCGACGGCGAGCACGCTCGCGACGACGATGTCGACGACCCGCCAGCGCAGCGAACGCTTCGGCGTGGTGGACGGTACTGCGGACTGCATGGTTGCAGGCATCGTTGCTGACTCCTCCCTGCGCCGGCATGACCCGGATCAGGTTCGACGGTCGGAGCGCCACTCGCTCCCTCTCAGCCCGGCGGTCCCGGACTCCCGTGTGTGTCCCGACAGTCTAGACGCGGTCACGACCGCGTGACGCGCGCCCGGGACGGACGGGAGGCCCGTGGCGGCGTCGCCACGGGCCTCCCGTCCGTCCTGCAGTCACTTCTTGAGCGCGCGGATCACCTTGCTCAGGGCCCTGCCGGTCACCCAGATGGTCGGGATGCTCACCGCGAGCAGCGCGATGAGGTTCGGCTCGAACTGCAGGTCCTGGCCGGGGCGCCGGACGTAGGCGCCGACCGGGACGGACGCGCCGCCACCGCCACCGCCGCTGGCGTTCTCGTCGTCCCCACCGCCTCCGCCGAAGCCGAACCAGCCGATGGACACCGGGATGAGGGTCTGGTCACCGACCTCGACCGGCTCCCCGTAGTTGGTCGAGACGCCCACCGGGCGTACCTTGTCTGCGATCTGGGTCACGATGTTGGCCATGCGCGCGAGGCTACTCGGCGCTCCCTCCACAGGCCGCGACGCGCGCGGCGGCCGTCCACTGCTGGGTCTTGTCTGCGGACGCGGGCAGCCTGCGCCGATATGTTGGCGCAACCCACACCTGGAGGACCGTTTGCACACCTGGCCCGGCAACCCGTACCCCCTCGGGGCGACCTACGACGGCAGCGGCACGAACTTCGCACTGTTCAGCGGCGTCGCCGACCGCGTGGAACTGTGCCTCTTCGACGAGGCGGGCAACGAGGAGTGCGTCGACCTCGTAGAGGTGGACGCCCACGTCTGGCACGCCTACCTGCCCAACGTCGGCCCCGGGCAGGAGTACGGCTTCCGCGTGCACGCCCCGTACGACCCCGAGAACGGCCTGCGCGGCAACCCCCACAAGCTCCTGCTCGACCCGTACGCCAAGGCGACCAGCGGTGACATCGACTGGGACCAGTCCCTGTTCTCGTACACCTTCGGCGACCCCGACTCCACGAACGACGAGGACTCGGCGTCGCACATGATGAAGGGCGTCGTGATCAACCCCTTCTTCGACTGGCAGGGCGACCGGGCACCCGGCATCCCCTACGGCGAGACCGTGATCTACGAGGCACACGTCAAGGGCCTGACCGAGACGCACCCGGACGTGCCCGACGAGCAGCGCGGCACCTACGCCGGCGTCGCCCACCCGGCGGTCATCGAGCACCTCAAGCGCCTGGGCGTCACCACGCTCGAGCTCATGCCCGTGCACCAGTTCGTCAACGACTCCACGCTGCAGGAGAAGGGGTTGTCGAACTACTGGGGCTACAACACGATCGGCTTCTTCGCGCCGCACTCCCACTACTCGTCCTCCGGCGACCGGGGCCAGCAGGTGCAGGAGTTCAAGGCGATGGTCCGCGAGCTGCACCGGGCCGGCATCGAGGTCGTCCTCGACGTCGTCTACAACCACACGGCCGAGGGCAACCACCTCGGGCCGACCCTGTCGTTCCGCGGGATCGACAACGCCGCCTACTACCGCCTCGTCGACGACGACAAGCGGTACTACATGGACTACACCGGCACCGGGAACTCGTTGAACGTCGGTCACCCGCACTCGCTGCAGCTCATCATGGACTCGCTGCGGTACTGGGTCACCGAGATGCACGTCGACGGGTTCCGCTTCGACCTCGCGGCGGCGCTCGCGCGCGAGTTCTACGAGGTCGACCGTCTCGCGGCGTTCTTCGAACTCGTGCAGCAGGACCCGGTCGTGTCGCAGGTGAAGCTCATCGCCGAGCCGTGGGACGTCGGTCCCGGTGGGTACCAGGTCGGCAACTTCCCACCGCAGTGGTCCGAGTGGAACGGCAAGTACCGCGACACCGTGCGCGACTTCTGGCGCGGTGAGCCGTCGACGCTCGGCGAGTTCGCGTCGCGGATCTCCGGCTCCGCCGACCTGTACGAGCACGACGGCCGCACGCCCAAGGCGAGCATCAACTTCATCACCGCGCACGACGGGTTCACGCTCTCCGACCTGGTGTCCTACAACGAGAAGCACAACCAGGCCAACGGTGAGGACAACAACGACGGCGAGAGCCACAACCGGTCGTGGAACTCCGGCGTCGAGGGGCCGACGGACGACGAGTCGGTGAACGCCCTGCGGCTCCAGCGCCGACGGAACTTCCTCGCGACCCTGCTGCTGAGCCAGGGCGTGCCGATGATCGCCCACGGCGACGAGCTCGGCCGCACCCAGCACGGCAACAACAACGTGTACGCACAGGACTCCGAGATCAGCTGGATCGACTGGGCGGACGCCGACGAGGAGCTCATCCAGTTCACCGCCGACGTCGTGAAGCTCCGTCACGACCACCCGACCTTCCGCCGCACCCGGTACTTCAACGGCCGCCCCGTGCGGCGGGGCGAGGGCGAGCCGCTGCCCGACGTCGTGTGGCTGACCCCCTCGGGCGAGGCGATGGACCCGGAGGACTGGGACTCCGGCTTCGGCAAGAGCGTCGGCATGTACCTGAACGGCGAGGGCATCCGCGGGCGTGACCGCTGGGGCGAGCGCGTGACCGACGTCGCGTTCCTGACGTACTACAACGCGCACGACGACGTCGTGACCTTCACGCTGCCGCCGGAGGAGTACGCACCGGGCTGGACCGTGCGGATCGACACCGCCGAGCCGGGTGCCCGCGACGAGGTCCTCGACGCCGGCACCCCGCTCGACGTGCCCGCGCGCTCGATGATCGTGCTCCGCGCCGAGCCGGACCACGAGGTGACGACCACTCCGGTCGACGCGGGGTCCGCCGTCCCGGTCGACGCGGGATCCGCCGTCCCCGAGGCGCCCGCGGCCGACGCCGACGAGTCCGCCGACGCCGACACCTCCCCCACCACGCAGGACGGGTCCACCCCGACGAACCCCGCCGCGGCGCCGGCTCCGTCCGGCACCGACGACAGCACAGGAGCCACCCGGTGAGCGCAGCCCGACGCGTCCCCACGTCCACCTACCGTCTGCAGGTCACCGCCGACTTCGACCTCGCCGCGGCGCAGGGCGTCGTCGACCACATCCGCGACCTCGGCGCCGACTGGGTCTACCTGTCCCCCGTGCTGCAGGCCGAGCCAGGCTCGCAGCACGGCTACGACGTCGTCGACCACAGCCACGTCGACACCGAGCGCGGCGGCGACGCGGCGCTCCGTGCCCTCGCCGAGGCCGCCCACGCCGCCGGGCTCGGGGTCCTCGTCGACATCGTGCCCAACCACGTCGGCGTCGCCACGCCCGAGGCGAACCCGTGGTGGTGGTCACTGCTCGAGGCCGGTCAGGGCGCCCCCGTCGCGTGGGCCTTCGACGTCGACTGGCAGGCGGGGGACGGTCGCATCCGTGTCCCCGTGCTCGACGACCGCCTGCTCGACGCGGTCGAGCTCCGCGACGGCAAGCTGTTCGTGGGCGAGACCGCCTACCCGACCGCACCGGGCACCGTGCAGGACGGCGACGACGTCGAGTCGGTGCACGCACGGCAGCACTACGAGTTCGTCCACTGGAAGCGTGCCGACCGCGACCTCAACTACCGCCGGTTCTTCGCGGTCAACACCCTCGCCGCGATCCGCGTCGAGGAGCCCGAGGTCTTCGCGGCCTCGCACGCCACGATCGGCGGGTGGTTCCGCGACGGGCTCGTCGACGGGCTGCGCATCGACCACCCGGACGGCCTGTACGACCCCGCCGGGTACCTGCAGGACCTGCACGAGCTGACCGGTGGCGCCTACACGCTGGTCGAGAAGATCCTCGAGCCGGGCGAGCAACTGCCGTCCTCGTGGCCGGTCGACGGCACCACCGGGTACGACGCCCTCGCGGTGCTCGACCGCGTGCTCGTCGACCCCGCGGGTGAGGCGCCGCTGACCGCGGCCTCCGGCAGCGAACCGACCGACTGGCAGCAGCTGACGCACGACACCCGCCGCGGCATCGCGGACGGCATCCTCGGCAGCGAGGTCCGTCGCCTCGCCCGCCTCCTCACCCCCGTGGCACCCGACGTCCCCGAGGACCGCATCGTCGACGCCGTCGCCGAGGTCGTCGCGTCGTTCGAGGTCTACCGCACGTACCTGCCCGAGGGCGTCCACCACCTCATCGACGCGCTCGAACGGGCCGCAGAGGCCCGCCCCGACCTCGACGACGTCATCGACCGGATCGCACCGGCACTGGTCGACCCGGGACACGCCGCCGCCGTCCGGCTGCAGCAGACCTCGGGCATGGTGATGGCGAAGGGCGTCGAGGACACCGCGTTCTACCGCACCTCGCGCTTGACGACCCTGAGCGAGGTCGGCGCGGACCCGAGCGTCTTCGCGGTGTCGGTCGAGGCCTTCCACCAGGCGCAGCGCGACCGCCAGGGCAGCTGGCCGCACACCATGACCACGCTGACCACGCACGACACGAAGCGCAGCGAGGACACCCGAGCGCGCATCAGCGTGCTCTCCGAGCTCGGAGCCGAGTGGACCACCGCGCTGCAGCGCCTGCAGTCGCTTGCTCCCCTCGACGACGCCGTGCTGGCCGACCTGCTCTGGCAGGCGATCGTCGGTGCCCGACCCGCGAGCCGCGAGCGCCTGCACGCCTACGCCGAGAAGGCCTCCCGCGAGGCCGGGGACAGCACCACGTGGACCGAGCCGGACGAGGCCTTCGAGCGCCAGATGCACGCGCTCGTCGACGCCGCGTTCGACGATCCCGAGGTCGTCGCCGTCCTCGACGGACTCGACCGGACGGTGGACGCAGCCGGCTGGTCGAACGGTCTCGCCCAGAAGCTCGTGCAGCTCACCATGCCCGGCGTGCCGGACGTGTACCAGGGCACCGAGTTCTGGGACCGCTCGCTCGTCGACCCGGACAACCGCCGTCCCGTCGACTACGCCGAGCGCCGCCACGTCCTCGCCACCCTCGACGGCCCGGACGACGACGGTCCGGAGCGCCTGCCCGCCGTCGGGACCGACGGCGCCGCGAAGCTCCTCGTCGTCAGCCGCGCCCTCCGCCTGCGCCGCGACCACCCCGAGCTCTTCACGCGCTACCTCGGGCTCGAGGCGACGGGGATCGCCGCCGACCACGTGCTCGCGTTCGACCGCGGCGGTGCCGTGACGGTCGCGACCCGCCTGCCCGTCGGGCTCGAACGCGTCGGCGGATGGGGCGACACCCTCGTCCACCCGGTACCGCTCGACCGCGTCGACCTGCTCACCGGTCGTCGCTTCCCGGCGTCCCGCGGCATCGCGCTCACCGAGCTGCTCGCGGACCTGCCGGTCGCGCTGCTCGTGCCCGCCGAGGTCGCCGACACGACCACGCCCGGTGACGCGGCTGTCGCCGTGCAGGGCGCGTCCACGTCCACACCCGCGGCCGCGGGGTCCGACGGCACCGCCGTCGCCGACCAGCAGGCCGAGATCGAGATCCTGGAGGGTCACGCATGACCGTTCCCGCCCGTTACGCCGTCTGGGCGCCGAACCCGGAGCGCGTGCGCCTGGTCGTCGACGACGTCGAGTACGCCCTCACCCGCGGTGACGACGACTGGTGGAGCACCGACGAGGTCACCCCGGTCGTCGGCGCGCGCTACGGCTTCCGCATCGACGACGACGACGACGTCCGCCCGGACCCGCGCAGCCGGTACCAGCCGGACGGCGTGCACGGCACGTCCGAGGTCGTCGACCCGGAGCGCTTCGCGTGGACCGACGAGTCCTGGACGGGCCGCCCGGCCCGCGGGGGCGTCATCTACGAGATGCACATCGGCACGTACACGCCCGAGGGCACGCTCGACGCCGCCGCCGCGAAGCTCGACCACCTGGTCGAGCTCGGCGTGGAGTTCGTCGAGCTCCTGCCCGTCAACGCCGTGAACGGCACCTGGAACTGGGGCTACGACGGTGTCGGCTGGTTCGCCGTGCACGCCCCGTACGGCGGCCCGGACGCCTACGACCGCTTCGTGGACACCGCGCACGCGCTCGGGCTCGGCGTCATCCAGGACGTCGTGTACAACCACCTCGGTCCGAGCGGTAACTACCTGCCGCTGTACGGCCCGTACCTGCTGCAGGGGCTGGGCAACACCTGGGGCGACTCGGTCAACGTCGAGCACCCCGAGGTCCGCCGGTACGTGCTCGACAACGTCCGCATGTGGTTCCGTGACCACCACGTCGACGGGCTCCGCCTCGACGCCGTGCACGCCATCCGCGACACGACGCGCCCGCACGTGCTCCAGGCGATGGCGTCCGAGACGGAGGCGTACGCCGAGTTCGTCGGCCGACCGCTGTCGCTCATCGCGGAGTCGGACCTCAACGACCCGATCATGTTCCGGCCGCAGGAGGCCGCGGGCTACGGCCTCACCGGGCAGTGGTCGGACGACTTCCACCACGCGGTGCACGTCGCGCTCACCGGCGAGACGAACGGCTACTACGCCGACTTCGCCCCGCTGTCGGCGCTGGCCAAGGTCCTCGAGCACGGGTTCTTCCACGACGGCACGTGGTCGTCGTTCCGGAAGAAGCGGCACGGTCGCCCGATCGACCGTGGGACCTCGCCGGCGACGGCACTCGTCGTGGCCAACCAGAACCACGACCAGATCGGCAACCGCGCGGCGGGCGACCGGCTCGCGGCGACCCTCGACGACGAGTCACTCGTCATCGCGGCCGCGCTGACGCTGCTCGGCCCGTTCACGCCGATGCTCTTCATGGGCGAGGAGTTCGCGGCCACGACCCCGTGGCAGTTCTTCACCTCGCACCCGGAGCCGGCGCTCGGCGAGGCCACCGCGAAGGGCCGCATCGCCGAGTTCGCCGAGCACGGCTGGGACGAGTCGGCCGTGCCGGACCCGCAGGACCCGACGACGTTCTCGAACTCGAAGCTCGACTGGGCCGACGTGACCGCGGAACGTGGTGCGACGATCCTCCGGGCCTACCGGGTGCTCGTCGCGCTGCGCCGCACCGAGCAGGCCTTCGTCGACCAGCGCTACGAGGCCAACGCCGTGCGCTTCGACGAGGACGACCGCTGGCTCGTGCTCACGCGTGGCCTGCTCGGTCCGGACGCTGCGCCGGTGCACGTGGTGGTCAACTTCGCCGACGACGCCGCCGAGGTCGCGGTGCCGGACGCCTCGGGCGAGGAGCTCTACCGCTTCGGCGAGGCGACGGTCGAGGCCGGCGTGGTGCGGTTCGCCTCGCGCGGCGTGGTCATCCTGCGCTGACGAGCACCGGCGGGCGGGGGCTGCACCGGAGGGTGCCGCCCCCGTCTCGTGCCGGCTGGGACGCGGCGGAGCGTCGACGAGCACGAGTGCCCCGTGCGTGCGACAGACCCCCGTGGGACTCCACGGGGGTCTGTCGCTTCCGCCGACCCGTCAGGCGCACCGACGGCGACCGGAGCCCGGCGGCGACCGGAGCCCCGCGAGTGCGCAGCGGCAGCGCCGCCGGAGGGCATCGCTGGCCGCGGGGAGGACCGCCTACGCCGACTGGTCGCCGACCGCGTGCGCGTTCTTGCGCACCGAGGGCAGGCGGCGGTGGTTCTTCACCAGGGACCGGAACTCGCGCAGGCGGCGGTCGATGCCCCACCTGGTCACGAGCGTCAGGCTCTCGCGGACGATGTTCCCGCTCATCTTCGAGACGCCGAACTCCCGCTCCGTGAACGTGATCGGCGTCTCCACGACCCGCAGCCCGGCCTCGAGGGCGCGCCAGCACAGATCGACCTGGAAGCAGTACCCCTTCGACGCGACGCCCGCCAGGTCGATGCGCTCGAACGCGTTCGAGGTGAAGACCCGGAAGCCGCCGGTGGCGTCGCGGACGGCGATGCCGAGGGCCATGCGCGTGTAGAGGTTGCCCCCGCGGGACAGCAGCTCGCGGTACCACGGCCAGTTCTCGACCTCGCCGCCCTTGATCCAACGGGACCCGAGCACGAGGTCGTTGGAGTCGGCGAGCTCGAGCATCCACGGCAGGTACTCCGGGTGGTGGGACCCGTCCGCGTCCATCTCCACGAGCTTGTCGTAGCCGTGCTCGAGGCCCCAGGCGAACCCGGCGAGGTAGGCGCCGCCGAGGCCGTCCTTCACCCTGCGGTGCACGACGTGGACGCGGTCGGTCTCGCGGGCGATCTCGTCGGCGATGTCACCGGTGCCGTCGGGCGAGTTGTCGTCCACGACGAGCACGTGCACGCTGTCATCGGTGGCCGCCAGGGTGCGGGCGACGATCGGGCGGACGTTCTCCGCCTCGTCGTAGGTCGGGATGATGACCAGGGACGTGCTCATGGTGCTCCTTGCTGTTCACCTCGACGGTATCGCGTCGCGCTGCGTCAGCTCGATGAGGGGCCTGCGAACACGATCAGGGCGTCTGCGGGTCACCCGGCGTCCAGCAGGACCCGTGCTGCTGTCGCACAGACGGACGGGAGGCACGGTGCCAGCTGGCACCGTGCCTCCCGTCCGTCTGTCGGTCGTGCGTCCTAGGCGGGACGCTGCTCCGGGCTGACCGTCTTGCTCGCGTCGCGCTCCGGGATGTCGCCCAGCGCCTCGTCGATGGCGGCGAGCGCGTCGGCGTCGAGCGTGACGCCCGCCGCCTTGACGTTGTCGGTGACCTGCTCGGGGCGCGAGGCGCCGACGATCGCGGACGCGACGTTCTCGTTCTGGAGCGTCCACGCGATCGCGAGCTGGGCGAGTGTCAGGCCGGCCTGGTCGGCGACGGGCTGCAGGCGCTGCACGGCCTCGAGGACCTCGTCGCGCATGAACCGCTTGATCATGTCGGCGCCGCCCTTCTCGTCCGTGGCGCGCGAACCCTCCGGGGCCGGCTGACCCGGCTTGTACTTGCCGGTGAGGACGCCCTGGGCGATCGGCGACCAGACGATCTGGCTGAGACCGAGCTCTTCCGAGGCGGGGACGACCTCGCCCTCGATGACGCGCCACAGCATCGAGTACTGCGGCTGGTTCGAGATGAGCTGGAAACCGAGCTCCTTCGCGAGGGCGGCACCCGCACGGATCTGCTCCGCGTTCCACTCGCTGACGCCGATGTAGAGCGCCTTGCCCTGCCGCACGACGTCGGCGAAGGCCTGCATCGTCTCCTCGAGCGGGGTCTCGTGGTCGTAGCGGTGTGCCTGGTAGAGGTCGACGTAGTCGGTCCGCAGGCGCTCGAGCGAGCCGTCGATCGACTCCATGATGTGCTTGCGGCTGAGACCGACGTCGTTGTGCCCCTTCGGGCCCGTCGGCCAGTAGACCTTCGTGAAGACCTCGAGGGACTGGCGCCGCTCGCCCTTGAGCGCCTCGCCGAGGACGGTCTCCGCCGCGGTGTTGGCGTACGTGTCCGCGGTGTCGAAGGTGGTGATGCCGGCGTCGAGCGCTGCTCGCACGCACTGGGTGGCGACGTCGTTCTCGACCTGCGAGCCGTGCGTCAGCCAGTTGCCGTAGGTGATCTCGGAGATCTTGAGTCCGGAGTTGCCCAGGTACCTGAATTCCATGGTCCCGACGCTAGTGGAGTGAGCGCTCTCGTGAGGGGGCGTGGGAGTACCTGGCGCGCCCGCGCCGCGGAGCGCGAGCGGGCGGAAAGGGTCGGACCGCGCCTCCCGTCCGGACCGGTTCCGCCCGCTGGGGCGGCAGCGAACCGCGGGACGCAGCGCACTTCATTCCTCCACACCACGCGTGCCCAGCGCACCCTCCACAGGAACGCCACGTCCACCGCGAGCCGGAGGAGCGCCGTGACACGCTCCAGCCCATGGACCTCGCAGCCCGCTTCCCCGCCGCTCTCCGTGGCCGTCCCTTCCGCGTCCGCGAGGCACTGCAACGTGGCGTCTCCGCGGCCCGCCTCCGCTCGAGACACCTCATCGCGCCCTTCCACGGGACACGCTGCTGGTCGCCGCCGAGCACCCACGCCGACCGCGCACGTGCCGTCGCTCCACGGTTGCGCAGCGACCAGGCGTTCAGCCACACCACGGCTGCTCACCTGCTCGGCATCCCCCTGCCTCGCCGACTCGAACGCGACCAGCGCGTCCACGTCACCACCGTCGGGAAGGACCAGTCCCTCCGGGTGCACGGCACCATCGGGCACCGGGTCAGGAGCGAACGGGCGCAGATCGTCCACTCTGGAACGACCCCGATCATCGACCCCGCGAACACCTTCGTCATGCTCGCCGGGTTCCTCACCACGGACGAGCTCATCGTCGCCGGTGATGCCCTCGTCGGGTGGCTCAACTGGTGCACCACGGACGATCTCACCGCAGCCGTTCTCCGGTACCGAGGAGCACGGGGCATCCGGAAGGCGCGGGCAGCACTCGCAGAGGTCCGCACCGGATCGCGCAGCCCCGGCGAGACCCGGCTGCGTCTGACCCTGGTTCGGCGGGGCCTGCCGCAGCCGGCACGCAACCACGACGTCGTCGTCGACGGTCGCTGGGTCGCGTGCGTCGACCTCGCGTACCCGTGGGCACGCGTCGCCATCGAGTACGAGAGCGACCTCCACCGCACGGACGCGCACACGTTCCGGAAGGACCTGACGCGCGGCGAGCACCTCAAGGACGTCGACTGGTGGCTCGTCCGCGCGACGGCAGACGACGTCGGACCGCTCGCGGACCAGTTCGCACAGCGCGTCCGTCGGTTGCTCGCGACAGGTGCGGCCGGGAGGCACGACACCCGTCCCCGGGACCGTCCTGCGACGTTCTCGTGAACTTTGGTTGACGCTTCAACCAAACAGGTGCACAATGGGTTACCATCGGATCGATGCAGGCGCATGTAGTTGCACACGCCTGGTCGGGACCAGCAGACCAACGCACTCGTAAGGAGTCACCATGACGCTCACCGCTTCCGCCATCCCCGGCTACCAGACCGGCACCTGGAAGATCGACCCGACGCACTCCGAGGTCACCTTCTCGGTCCGTCACCTCGCGATCAGCAAGGTCAAGGGCTCGTTCGAGCGCTTCGACGCGACGCTCGTCACGGCGGAGAACCCCCTCGACTCGACCCTCGAGGCCTCGATCGACGTCGCGAGCATCAACACGAACCAGCAGCAGCGTGACCAGCACCTCGCCACGGGCGACTTCTTCCTCACCGAGGAGCACCCGCAGATGGTCTTCAAGTCGACCGGCATCCGCGAGGACGGTGACGACATGCTCATCGACGGCACGCTCACCCTCCGTGGCGTGACCAAGGACGTCACCCTGAAGACCGAGTTCGGCGGCGTCACCACCGACGGCTACGGCCAGGTCAAGCTCGGCGCCGAGGCGACCACGAAGATCGACCGCACCGAGTTCGGCGTGAACTGGAACGCCGCGCTCGAGGCCGGTGGCTTCACCCTGGGCAACGACGTCACGATCAACCTCGACGTGCAGTTCGTCCTCCAGGCGGCCTGACCCTCCGAGTCTCTCGAACCGCGGTCGACGATCCCGCGCCACTGCGACATCGTCGATCACGGACACCGAACAAGCGCACCTGCAGTACCCGGCGAACGGCCCGGCTCCTCCCCCACGGAGTCGGGCCGTTCTGCGTGTCGTCGCAGTCGTCTGCTCTCCGGGTCGCGCTCGCCGGCGCACGAGCGGGCGGATGTCGCGACCGTCTCATCCGCTGCTCGCACCTTCCGCCCACTCGACGTCCTGACCGCCCTCGCTTCCGGACGGCGAGCGGGCGTAGCGTGTCGTCTGCCCGCAGCACGGGAATCGCCCGCTCGCAGGGCCCGTTGCACCCGGCACCCGCCCTGACGAAGAGGAGCACCACCATGGCCACCGACTGGATCGCGCTGCAGTCCCTCGCCGCAGCCGAGTTCGGCCGCCGCGTCGCCGCCGTGACCGACTGGGACGCCCCCACCCCCGACTCCGAGTGGACGACCCGGGACCTCGTCACCCACGTCATCGACGAGCAGCGGTGGATCCCGAAGCTCCTCACGGGGTGCGACTACGCCCAGGCCGAAGCCGACCTCGAGCCGATCGGGCAGGACCTCGCCGCCGAGTGGGCGAAGTTCGCCTCCGAGGCGTCCGAGGCCTGGCGGAATGCGCCCGCTGACACACCGGTGCACCTCAGCACCGATGTCGTCCGCGCGGAGGAGTACCTCACCGAGCAGACGAGCGACATCACGATCCACACGTGGGACCTCGCGCGAGCGACCGGCTCGGAGGAATCGCTGCCGGCCGAACTCGTCCGGGCGGTCTGGGAGTACTTCGAACCGCAGATCCAGGACCTCGCCGCGACCGGGCTCTACGCGGCTCCGGTCGAGGTCGACGACGACGCACCGCTGCAGGTCCGCCTGCTCGCCGTCACAGGGCGTGATGCCAGGGTGAACGCATGACCGCAGAACCAGCCCGCTCGACCCCGGCGGGCGAAACCCTCGGGGCAACCAGCACGGACGCAGCAGACAACGCCCGCTCGGCCCCGGCGGGCGCAGGCGGGAACACCCAGGGCGCCACGACCGTCGGCACCACCCGCCTCGGGTCGTCCGGTCTCGAGATCAGCCGGATCGTCCTCGGGATGATGTCGTACGGCAAGCCGGACCAGGGCGCACACGCCTGGAGCGTCGACATCGACGACGCCCGCCCCTTCGTCCGCCGCGCCTTCGAGGCGGGCATCACCTCGTTCGACACCGCGAACGTGTACTCCGCCGGCTCCAGCGAGGAGATCACCGGGCAGCTCCTCAAGGAGATCGCCCCGCGCGAGGACGTCCAGGTCTTCACGAAGGTCTTCAACCGCATGCGCCCCGGCCCCAACGGCGCCGGACTGTCCCGCGCGGCGATCATGTACGAGATCGACGCCTCGCTCACCCGGCTCGGCACGGACTACGTCGACCTCTACCAGATCCACCGCTTCGACCCGCACACGCCCATCGAGGAGACGATGGAGGCGCTCAACGACGTCGTCAAGGCGGGCAAGGCGCGGTACATCGGTGCGAGCAGCATGTGGACGTGGCAGTTCGCCCGGATGCAGCACGTCGCCGAGCTGCACGGCTGGACCAAGTTCGTCAGCATGCAGGACCAGTACAACCTGCTCGAACGCGAGGAGGAGCGCGAGATGCACCCGTTCGCGCAGGCGACGGGCGTGGGCGTGATCCCCTGGAGCCCGCTGGCTCGCGGTCGGGTCACGCGCCCGTGGGGCGACCAGGGCTCGGGCAGCCGCTCCGACACCGACGAGTTCGGCAAGACGCTCTACCGTCAGGACGAGGACGCCAACCGCGCGATCGTCGACGCGGTGCAGCAGGTCGCCGAGGCGCGGGGTGCGAGCATGGCCCAGGTCGCCCTCGCGTGGGTCGCCGGGAAGCCCGCGGTCAGTGCGCCCATCATCGGCGCGACGAAGGAGCACCACATCGACGACGCGGTCGCCGCCGCCGCGATCGAGCTCAGCGCGGACGAGGTGTCGCGGCTCGAGTCCGCCTACACGCCCCGGGTCCCGTCCGTCCGGCGCTCCGTCCGGCGGTCCCACCGCTGCGCGGACGGCCGTCGGCGCCGTCAGGCGATCGTCTCCTGGTGCTCGGCAGACCGCTCGAGCCGCGCGATCCGGACCAGTGCCGCGTGCTCGGTGCCCGGGGTGGTCCCGAGCACCGCGCCGACACCGCCCAGGACGACGCCCGCGACCTGTCGGACCGGCAGCTGCACCGGTCCGACCCCGGGCGTCCGCAACCGGAGCATCGAGCGGTGCCGGGGGTCGAGCGAGGACACCGCGCCGTCGAACACCGCACGGTAGCCCGGTCGCAGCAGCCGGGCGAGCGGCGGGTCCTTGATGAACCGGACCACCTCGTGGGTCCGTGCGTCGGCCCGGAGCTCCCCACGGTCCAGGTAGCCGTTCATCTGCGCGCGGAGCTCCGCGTCGGACTCCGGTGCGTCCTCGACGCCCATCAGCCGCCCGGCGGTCGCCCACTCGCGCACGTAGGCGTCGGCCCCGCCGGGGATCGGCTGCCCCCAGATCTGCGCACTCCGGAGGAACGCGTCAGTGAAGGCGAGGTGCACCCACCGTGCCAGGTCCGGGTCGTTCGCGGCGTACGGCCGCGTGACGCCGTGCCCGTCCACGTACTCGCCGACGACGCGCTCGTGGAGTCTGCGGACCCACTGGCTGGCGTGCGTTGCCTGCTGCGTGTCGCCGTGCGACACCGTGTAGATCCAGCGGATGGTGCCCGCGAGTCGGCCGAACGGGTCCTCGCGGTACCGGGAGTGGTCCGCGACACCGGCGAGGGCACCCGGGTGGAGGGCCTGCACGAGCAGCGCCCGGACCCCGGCGAGCACCGTGTGGTTGCCGCCGTGCACGGCCCAGGTCGCGGACCCGGGGCCGAAGAACCCGGCGTCGGACCCCTGCTCGAGCTCGTCGATCCAGGCCGGGCGCTCGGTCGCGCCGTTGGTGAAGGTGTCGTTGAGCCGGGAGCGGAACGCGTCGGACACGGAGGGCATGCGGCCATCGTCCGTCGTGCCCCTGACAGTCAGCCGCGACCGCCGGGTAGGTTGGCCGGGTGAGCATCGACACGCCTCGTCCCTGGCTTGCTTCGTACGCCCCGGGGGTCCCGCACGACATCGACGAGCCCACGGGCTCGCTGTACGACATCGTGGAGCAGTCCGCGGACAGGTTCCCGGGGAAGGTGGCGCTCGAGTTCTTCGGCAGGACGACGTCGTACGCCGACCTCGAGGAGCAGATCCTCCGCGCCGCGAACGGCCTGCGGAAGCTCGGCGTCACCGCGGGCGACCGGGTGGCGATCGTGCTGCCGAACTGCCCCCAGCACGTCGTCGCGTTCTACGCGGTGCTCCGCCTCGGCGCGATCGTCGTCGAGCACAACCCGCTCTACACCGCCCGTGAGCTCCGTCACCAGTTCGAGGACCACGGCGCGAGGGTCGCGATCGCGTGGGACAAGTCCGTCGCGACGCTGCAGGACTTCCCCGCCGACCTCCGGCTGGACGCCATCGTCTCCGTCGACCTCACGCGCGCGATGCCCCGGTCGACGCGCCTCGCCCTGTCCCTGCCGGTCGCGAAGGCCCGCGAGTCCCGCGCCAAGCTGACGACCAGCGTGCGCGGCACGACGAAGTGGGACGACCTCGTCTCCACCCGGAAGCTGTCGAAGCGACACCCCCGCCCGGCGACGGAGGACATCGCGCTCATCCAGTACACGTCCGGCACCACCGGGGTGCCGAAGGGTGCCGTGCTCAGCCACCGGAACCTGCTGGCCAACGCTGCCCAGGCCCGCGCGTGGGTGCCGCAGATCCGTCGCGGTGACAACACCGTGTACGCGGTGCTGCCGATGTTCCACGCCTACGGGCTGACGCTCTGCCTGACGTTCGCGATGAGCATGGCCTCCCGGCTCGTGCTCTTCCCCGCGTTCGACCCCGCGCTCGTCCTCAAGGCGATGCGGAAGCACCCGCCGACGTTCCTGCCGGCCGTCCCGCCGATCTACACCCGGTTGCAGCACGCGGCCGACTCGGCGAAGGTGTCGCTGCAGGGCATCGAGATCGGCATCTCCGGCGCCATGCCCCTGTCCCAGAGCGTCGTCGAACCGTGGGAGGCCCGGACCGGCGGCTACCTGGTCGAGGGCTACGGCCTGTCCGAGTGCTCCCCCGTCCTCATGGCGAACCCGGTCTCCCCGGAGCGTCGACTGGGCGCGATCGGTCTGCCGCTGTCGTCGACCGAGGCGCGCGTCGTGGACCCCGATGACCAGACGAAGGTGCTCGGCACCGGCGAGGCCGGCGAGCTCCAGGTCCGAGGACCCCAGGTGTTCCGCGGCTACTGGGGCAAGGCCGAGGCGACCGACGAGGTCTTCACGCCCGACGGCTGGTTCCGCACCGGAGACGTCGTGTCGATCGACGCCGACGGCTTCGTCAGCATCGTCGACCGCCTCAAGGAACTCATCATCACGGGCGGCTTCAACGTGTCGCCGTCCGAGGTCGAGGACGCCCTGTTGAAGCACCCCAGCGTCCGTGAGGTGGCGGTGGTCGGCATCACGCAGGGTGGCAACGAGCAGGTCGTGGCCGCGGTCGTGCCGAAGGACCCGGGCACCTTCGACCCGGAGGCGCTCCGGGCCTGGTCGCGCGACCAGCTGGCGGCCTACAAGGTGCCGCGGCGGATCGTCGTCGTCGAGGACCTGCCCCGCTCGATGATCGGCAAGGTGCTCCGCCGCAAGGTGCGGGACCAGATCACCGCGAAGTAGCGACGCGGCCGGGCATCGCCAGGAGCGCGAGCCCGGCGACCACGAGCGCGATCCCGGCCCAGCCCGCGGTGCCGAGGTGCTCGCCGACGACGACCACGGCGAGCACCGCGGCGACGACGGGCTCGAACAGCGACAGCAGCGTCGCCACCGACGCGGTGACGCTGCGGAGTCCTACCGCGTAGAGCGAGTGCCCGAGCACCGTGGGCACGAGCGCCAGGTAGACGAAGACGGGCCAGTTCGCACCGACGGTCAGGGCGTCCCTCCCGGCCACCACGGCGAGCACGACGAGGGGCACGGCGGCGAGCCCGAACACGGCCCCGACGACCCCGCGAGCACCGGCCCCGACGACCGCGCGAGCACCGGCCCCGACGACCGCGGGGTCGGACCGGCCCGGCAGCGCGGCGGGCCCCGCCACCGGCGGGGCGACCCTGGCGGCCCCCATCCCCCGCGCCACCGCCCACGAGTACGTCGCGTACGTCAGCCCGGCGAGGAGCGCACTGCCCAGCCCGAGCAGCAGCGGCCCGGTGCCCGACGCCTCGGACCGGGCGAGCGTCACGACGACCATGCCGGCGACGCTCACCAGGGTCGCGACGACCCAGCGACGGGTGACGCGCCTGGCGTCCGCCGCCCACTCGACCAGTCCCGCGAAGAGCGGTGACGACCCGATCGCGAGGGTCGTGCCGAGTGCGACCCCGGCCCCGGCGAGGGCCGCGTAGAACGCGACCGCGTACACCACGAGCGACACGGCGCCGAGGACCACCCACCCCCGCGCCCCGGGCCCGGTCACCGCGCGGACCGCGCCGCGCCCCGTCGTGGCAGCGAGGACGGCCCCGCCGAACCCGAACGTCACCGCACCGAAGACGAATGCCGGCACCCCGGGCGCGAAGTGCGTCGCGGTCCCCGTGGTGCCCCACACCGCGGCGGCGACGAGGACCGCCGCCAGCCCGCCGGTCGGACGGGAGGCGCGACCCGCCGCCGACCCGTCCGTCACGACACGTGGACGGTCGGCCGCCGGTGGACGTCGGGCTCCGCCTCGCGCAGGACCTCGCGCGTGACGGGTGCGACGTCGCCGACCCCGGTGAACACGAACCGGAGTGCGTTCTGGATCGGGCTGCCCTCGTTCCACTCGAAGTAGATGCTGGGCACGACGCCCGCGATGTCCCGCACGGCGAGCAGCGTCGACGCGATCGTGTTCGGGACGTTGCCGGACCGGACCCGCAGGACGCGGTGGCCGTGCACGACGTGTCCCTCGACGACCAGGTCCTCCTCGAAGTCGGACGAGTCGGCGGGCAGCACCTCGAGGAACATCGTCGGCACGCGCGCCGGGATGCCCGAGTCGCGGCGTTCCTCGCGCCCCTTCGACCGGTACGCCTCGGCGGTGCCGGCGCCGGGCTCGTTGGCGATGATGCAGATCGAGCTGAACTGGTCGGCATCGGCCTCGATGAACTGCCGCGCGGTGGCGTCCAGCTCGATGGAGGACGCCCGGAGCTCGAACGATCGTCGGATGCGGGACACGAGCGAGACGACGACGATCGCGATGATGAAGACCGCCGCGATGCGCACGCCGTCCGGTCGCTCGATGACGTTCGCGACCGTCGTGTAGACGAACACGACCGCGATCACCCCGAACCCGACCGTCCGTTTCCCCTGCTGCTTCCGACGAGCGGAGAGCGTGACGGCGACCGCCGCACTCGTGATGAGCACGAGCACACCCGTGGCGTACGCACCGCCCTGCGCGTCGACGTCGGCCTCGAAGATGATCGTGATGGCGAAGGCGATGAGGGTGAAGATGACGACCAGCGGCCGGGTCGCCCGGGCCCACTGCGGAGCCATGCCGTACCGCGGCAGGAACCGCGGCACCAGGTTGAGCAGTCCGGCCATCGCGCTCGCGCCGGCGAACCACAGGATCGCCACCGTCGAGACGTCGTAGACCGAGCCGAACACGTTGCCGAGGTACTCGTGCGCGAGGAACGCCAGCGCGCGCCCGTTCGCGCCGCCGCCCGGCTGGAACTCGTGCTGCGGGATGAGGAAGGTGGTGGCGACCGACGACGTGATGAGGAACGTGCTCATGATGATCGCAGCCGTGGTGAGGAGCCGCTTCGTGCCGCGGATACGTCCCTCCGGGCGGCCGTTCGGGTCGTCACCGGCGTCACCGCGCACCTGCGGCATCACCGCGACACCGGTCTCGAACCCCGACAGGCCGAGTGCCAGCTTCGGGAAGACCACGAGCGCGATGCCGATCATGACGAGCGGGTTGCTGTGCTGCGCGGTGAGGTTCGACCACCAGTCGCTCGCCACGACGGGGCGCTCGAAGACGTGCCACAGCGCCACCACGACCACGATCGCGTTGAGCGCGAGGAACACCGCGACGAGACCGACAGCGATGCCGATCGCCTCCTTGAACCCGCGGAGGAACACGATGCCGAGCAGGAGCAGCAGCACGAGCGTGATGGGCACGGGGATCTCGGTGAACCAGTGCGGCGTGAACGGGTTCTCGGCGATGTGCGCGGTCGCGTCGGCCGCCGACAGCGTCATCGTGATCATGAAGTCCGTCACGGCGAACCCGAGCAGCACGAGCACGAAGAGCTTCCCCGCCCACCAGGGCAGGAGCTTCTCGAGCATCATGATGGAGCCGGCGCCCTTGAAGCTGTCCGACGCCACCCGCCGGTAGACGGGCAGGGCGCCGAAGAGCGTGACGAGCACGAGCACGATCGTCGCGACGGGCGAGAGCAGTCCGGCGGCGAGCGCGGCGATCGCGGGCTGGTACCCGAGCGTCGAGAAGTAGTCGACGCCGGTCAGGCACATCACGCGCCACCACGGATGGGTCTTCTCGACCTCGACCTGGTGGGGCCCCTGGTGCGAGGCACCCTGGTCGGCACCGTGCAGCATCCAGCGCCGCAGCCGGGCGCTGCGGTCGGAGGGTCGCTCGGCGGCACCGCGCTCGGCGGCGCGCTCGGCTTCGGTCGCGGTCACGAGAGACGATCGTAAGCGGTCGCGGTGACCGCCGGGGAGCCCCCGCTCAGGGCTGTGGAGACCCGATCACCCCGCACTGATCCTGGTGTACTTGCGCACCGACCAGGGGACGAACACCACGAGCATCACGGCGATGCCGACCAGGACCGTCGCGACGGGGTGCTGCATCGTCCAGACGTCGGGCACCGGGGCGGTGCCGACGTTGCCGAAGAGCTCGCGCGCGGCCTGCACGAGCGAGGACACCGGGTTCCACTCGGCGAAGACCCGCAGCACGAGCGGCATCGTCTCGCTCGGCACGAACGCGTTCGAGATGAAGGTCAGCGGGAACAGGATCATGAACGACGCGTTGTTGATCACCTCCGGCGTCCGCACGCTCATCCCGAGCAGCGCCATCACCCAGCTGAACGCGTAGCTGAAGAGCAGCAGCAGCGCGACGCCGGCCAGGAACTCGTGCGGCGCGGACCCGACCCGCCACCCGACGGCCAGGCCGGTCAGCATCATGATCACCATCGAGATCGCGTTGAGCACGAGGTCGGAGTTCGTCCGTCCGACGAGCACGGCGGACGCGGACATCGGCAGGGTCCGGAAGCGGTCGATCAACCCCTCCTTGAGGTCCTGCGCCATCGCCGAGCCGGAGAACGTCGCGCCGAACACGACGGTCTGCGCGAAGATCCCAGCCATCAGGAACTGTGTGTAGTCGGTCCCCCGCACCTGGATGGCGCCGCCGTAGACCTGGCTGAAGAGCAGCACGAACATGATCGGCTGCAGCACGGCGAACACGAGCATGTCCGGCGAGCGCTTGATCTTCGTGAGGTTCCGCTTCGTGACGGTCCAGCCGTCCTCGAACCACACCGCGACGGGCGAGGTCACCACCACCGGCAGCTGCTGCCGCGGTCGTGCGCCGACGGCCGTCACCGCACACGCTCCGGGGCACCGCCGGTCGCCTCGACCGACGCCGGTGCGGTGTCGCGTCGACCCGGTCTGGAGGCGCGACCGGGCCCCGCCCCGCCGCCCCCGTCGGCCGCGTCCTCGGTGTCCGCCGTGGCCGCGTGACCGGTGAGGCGCAGGAACACGTCGTCCAGGGTCGGGCGGCGCATGCCCGCGTCGTGCAGGCCGATGCCCGCCTCACCGAGGTCGGCGAGCACCCGTTGCAGCGCTGCGGGACCGGCCTCGACGGCGATGCCCGACGTGCGACGGTCCGCAGAGGTCTCGACGTCGCCGACCCCGTGTCGGCGCAGCACCGTGGCGACGGCGTCGTGGTCGTCCTCGTCGACCAGCGTGACGACCACCCGGTGCCCGCCGACCTGCGCCTTGAGCTGGTCGGCGGTGCCCTCGGCGATCACCCGGCCGTCGTCGATCACGGCGATGTCGTCGGCGAGCTGGTCCGCCTCCTCCAGGTACTGCGTCGTGAGCAGCACGGTCGCGCCGTCGTCGACGAGCCCCTCGATGATCCCCCAGAGCGCGAGCCGGCTGCGCGGGTCGAGCCCGGTGGTCGGCTCGTCGAGGAACAGCACCCGCGGGTTGGTCACGAGCGCGCCGGCGAGGTCGATGCGTCGCCGCATGCCGCCGGAGAACCCCTTCACCGGACGGTCGCCCGCCTCGGCCAGGTCGAACACCTCGATGAGCTCACGGGCCCGCTGCCGGGACGCCCGGCGCCCCAGGTGGTAGAGCCGCCCGATCATCTCGAGGTTCTCGGCCCCGGTGAGGTTCTCGTCGACCGCGGCGTACTGCCCGGAGACCCCGATGGAACGCCGTGTGGCCTGCGGGTCGGCGACGACGTCGACGCCGTCGATCGTCGCCCGCCCGCTGTCCGGTGTGACGAGCGTGGTGAGCACCTTGACGGTGGTGGTCTTGCCAGCGCCGTTCGGTCCGAGCAGCGCCGTGACGGTGCCCTCGGGAACGGACAGGTCGAGCCCGGCCAGTGCGTGCACCGGGCCCGATCGCGATCGGTAGGTCTTGGTCAGCCCGGAGGCTTCGATGATGGCCATGTCGCTCCCTCGTCGGCCACGTCGGTGTGGTGGGGTCGGCGGGAGCGACGACGTCACTCAGACGTCGAAGTCACCACCGAAGTCGCCGAAGCCGCCGCCGAAGTCCCCTCCGCCGTCGCCCCAGCCCGCGCTCTCGAACCCGCCGCCGTCGACCGCGCCCGCATCGGACGCCCCGCCGTCACCGGAGTCGGCACCAGTGTCCTCCGAACCACCGTCGCCCGCAGCATCGGTACCGCCGTCGAACGATCCCGGGTCGGGCAGGAAGGCGCTCATGATGGCGGATCCGATGACGTAGCCGGCCACCGTCCCGAGGATCGAGGCGCCGATCATCCGGCCGAACGAGGGACCGCCGCGCTGGCCCATGGGACCACCGCCCATCCCGCCGAGCGAACGCTCCATGAAGCCGGGCTGACGGATCTCGGACCGGGTGGCGGCCTGCGCCAGGGAGCGGGGGTCGTCGCCGCGCGGGGCCTCGCCGTCGGGGGCGCTCCGCGTGAACTCCTCGTAGACCATGCGGCGTTGCTCGGGCGTCAGGGTGGCGAACGCCTCGGCGTGGACCTCCTCGATGCGCTCGGGCGGCGCCGTGCGGAGCAGGTACCGGTAGCGCTCGACGGCGCGCTCGTCCTCGGTGGACCCGGCGCCCTGCTGTCCGCCGGCCTGCGCGCCACCGCCCCACTGGGGTGTGCCGTACTGCTGTCCGCCGTACTGCTGTCCGCCGTACTGCTGCTGTCCCTGCGACACGGGCGGCACCTGGTAGGACTGCTGCCCGTACCGGTACCCCTGCTGCTGCGGCTGCTGCTGTCCCCACTGGTCCTGCTGACCACGGTCACGCTCGGGACGGCCGAGCAGTCGGTCGAGGAATCCCATGTCGTCGCTCCTTCGGTGCGGTCCGCCCGGACGGGTCGGCACGTCGTCTGCCACCCTATGGAGCACCGACGACCGCTGACTGTACGACTGCACAGAACTGTCCGAGAGCGGTGTCAGCGGCTCCCGAGTGCTGCGGACCAGACCGCGAACAACTCGTCCGCCGCCCCGGGGTGCGCGACGAGGAAGGGCTCGCCCTCGGCCGGGAAGCCGTCCACCGGGCCCGTCCGGGTCAGGACGACACCGCCGGACTCGTGCACGAGCAGCACGGCGGCGCCGTGGTCGACCGGGTCGAAGGACGGCACGCACCCGCCCACTCCGCGCCCGGCGGCGACCTGCGCGACGGTGAGCGTGCTCGACCCCATCACGCGCACGGCGCAGGACCGTTCGGCGAGAGCCTCCACGAGCCTCCCGAGTCCCGCCCAGGCGCCCTGTCCGCCGAACTCGGCACCGACGACCGCACCGGCGAGCGGGCGCGGGGTGTCGTCGAGCCGCAGCGGGGTGTCCCGCAGCACGGCACCGCGTCCGCGACGGGCCTCGAGCACCTCGCCGCGCCACGGGTCCGCGACGACGCCGACGAGCGGACGACCACCGCGCGTGAGGCAGAGCGACATCGAGGTCCAGGGCAGTCCGTTCACCAGGTTCGTGGTGCCGTCGACGGGGTCGAGGTACCAGCGGTACCGGTCGCCCGGCGCCTCGCCGTACTCCTCGCCGGTGAACCCGTGCGTCGGGAAGGCCGCGCGCACGCGGGCCCGGACGAGCCGCTCGACCGCACGGTCGACGTCCGTGACCAGGTCCCCCGGCGCCCGCTTCGATGCGACCTGTCCGACGGGGTGCTCGCGGGTGAAGGCGATCACCTCGTGCGCGATCCGGTGCGCCAGTGCCTGTGCCCTGGTCGCGACCTCCTCCTCCGTCGGCTCGCGGTCGTGCTGCGCCCAGCCGTTCCGCTCCCCGCCGGCGAGCACGGCGCGCGCGGACGCGACGTCGTCCGTGGCGATGAGGTCGGCCCCGAGTCGCGCAGCCCACCGGACCGGCTCCGGGTGGGCGACCGTGTGGACGGCCACCGCGAGCCCGAGGTCGCGGGCTGCGGCGATGGTGTCCGGCGTGAGGAAGACGTCGTCGAGGACGAGGGCCGACGGGCCGATGTCTGCGGTGGCGACGGCGGTCGGGGCGGCGAGGGACTCCCAGGGCAACCAGGTGTCGGCGTCCGGCAGGGCCGCGCGGACGGCGGCGAGCGCGTCGGGCGTCCCCGTCCAGGCGACCGTCGTGTCCCAGGTCGACGCGGCGACGGTCCGCGTGGCGACGAGGGCGTCCGCGGCGTCGTCCACGCGGACCAGCAGCGCCGCCCGGCAGCCGTCGAGCCGCTCGAGCACGGCGTCCAGGCGTGGGATCCGGTCGAGGCCGTTGCCCAGACGTGCGACGTCGCACCAGGACACGTCCGCGACGCGACGCGGGTCGCCCCAGAGCCGTCCGAGGGTGTCGTCGTGCAGGAGCACGGCGACACCGTCGGCGGTCCGGCGGACGTCGACCTCGATGACGTCCGCCCCCAGTGCCTCGGCGACGGCGATCGCGGGCAGGGTGTCCTCGCGCCGGACCCGCGGTGCGCCACGCCGCGCCACGAGCCGTGGGAACGCCCGAGCGGCGTGCTCGTCACGGTCGGGTCCGACGGTGGCGTGGTCGAGCGTCGTCATCCCGGCATGCTGTCGGCACCGGGTGGCGCGCGGGTGACCTCGGGGTGAACGGCTCCGGTCACCGGCAGCGGGTCAGGCCCGTCCGCCGGCCCGTCGTCCTGCCCGGGCGCCGATCGCCGTGACGACCAGGCGCCACCCGAGCAGGAAGACGGCGAGCACGATGGTCGCCACGACGACGAAGGACAGCGGCAGCGGATCGCCCGCGACGTCACCCTGCCCGGTCAGGACGCGGAGCAGCAGGCCGATCGCGACCGTGGCCACCCAGACGACGACGCCCGTCGGCCAGGTCCGCAGCGGACGCGTCCATCCCCGCACCACGAGGTACCCGACGGCCCAGCCCGCAAGGAACGGGTACGCGGTCGTCCAGAGTCCCGGCAGCGACGCCGCCTCGGCGTGCGAGGAACGCCCGATGAGCGCGAAGGCGACGATGAGGACGATGTCGACGACGGCTGCGAGCCAGCCCCAGGTGCGAGTCACCACACCATTCTCGCCCGGCCGGCCGGCGGTGGACGACAGCGGCCCGACGATCAGAAGAGCCCCTCGCGCCCGGTCTCCCCGGGGCCGTCGAACCCGCGGAACATGTCGGACACGAGCGCTGCGATCTGCGGTTCGACCAGGCGCTCGACGGCCTCCGCGATGCGCGCCCGGTGCTCGACGAGTGCCAGGCACACGGCCGTCCCCGTCGCCCGCGCGCACTCGTCCGAGAGCGCGATCTCGTGCCGGAGCGCGGCCTTCGCCTCGTCCGACAGGGGCTCCCGCGGTGCCTGTTCGCCCGCGCCCGTCCCCGTCAGCTCGTCGAGGGTGAACAGGAACGGCGCTCCCGGCGACGGCTCCGGGTCCACGTCGAGGCCCTGGAACTCCGGCGACAGTCCCTCGGTCGGCTGGTACCCGGCGTGTCGGTTTCGTGCCGCGGCCCGCTCGAGCTCGCGCTGCAGCAGCGGCAGGTTCTTCGCGGTGTACTCGTCGACGGCGTCCTCGACGATCGTCGAGATCCGGCCGATCAGCGCGTGCTGCACGGCGTGCGGGACGTCGGCTCCGAAGCCGGCCGCGGTCGCGATCGGCGAGCCGGTGCACCTGCGGCAGATCCGGGTGCGCGGACGGGCGGTGCCGATCTGCCAGCGCGGGAGCCAGCGCAGCCACACGTCGACCGCACCCCGCACGCGACCGTCGATGCCGTCCATCCCTCAACAGTAGGCGTCGACACGCCGATCCCCCCGGACCCGCGCGCGAGCGGGCGGAAACGGAGTGGCCAGGTCGAGCGCGCCCGCACATTCCGCCCGCTCGCCTCCGCCAGCACGACCCGGAGACACGGAACCACGCGCGAGCGGGCGGAAACGGAGCGCCCAGGTCGAGCGCGCCCACACACTCCGCCCGCTCGCCTCCGCCAGCACGACCCGGAGACACGAGACGCGCACGAGCGGGCGGAAACGGAGCGCCCAGGTCGAGCGCGCCCGCACGTTCCGCCCGCTCGCCTCCGCCAGCACGCGGGACGGCCGGGAGGCGCGGGTCGCCCCGGCCGCCCGGGGCGAGCACGTCAGGTGGCCGGGGTGGTCAGGCCCTCGGTTCCGTGACGAAGTCGATGAGCTCCTCGACGCGGCCGAGCAACTGCGGCTCGAGGTCCGCGAAGGTCCGCACCTGCCCGAGGATGCGCTGCCACGCGCGGGCGATGTCGGCCTGCTCCGCGTGCGGCCAGCCGAGGTGCTGGCAGATGCCCTTCTTCCACTCGATCGAGCGCGGGATCGTGGGCCACGCCTCGAGCCCGAGCCGCGCGGGCTTCACCGACTGCCACACGTCGACGAAGGGGTGCCCGACGACCAGCACGTGTGCACCCCACTTCCCCCGCATGACCGCCTCGGCGAAGCGGGACTCCTTGGACCCCGGGACGAGGTGGTCGACGAGCACCCCGACGCGCCGGTCGCGGGTGGGGCGGAAGTCGTCGAGGACGTCCGCCAGGTTGTCCACGCCGGAGAGCTCCTCGACCACGACGCCCTCGACGCGCAGGTCGGCGCCCCACACCTTCTCGACGAGCTCGGCGTCGTGCTTGCCCTCGACCATGATCCGGGAGGGCAGCGCCACCCGGGCACGCTGCTGCTCGACGGCGAACGAACCGGACGCGGTGCGGAGGCGACCACCGTCGGACGCGTGCCGCACGGCGGGCGCGACCCCGGGCCTCCCGTCCGACCCGACGGCGCGAGCCGGCGGCGCAGCCGCGGCAGACCGCCCCACCGGCGCCTGCGGGCGACCGAGCGTCACGAGCTCCCCCTCGAGCAGGAACTGCCCGGTGAAGGGGAACGCACGGGTGCGGCCCTTCCAGTCCTCCAGGGTGACGTTGCCCGCCTCGAGCCCCACCACGGCGCCCGCCCACCCGGAATCCGGGTCCTCGAGCACCATGTCGCGCTCGAGCGGCACCTGCCGCACCTTCTTGACACCCTTCGAGCGCCAGTCACCCGAGAGCACGTCGCTGCCGTACCGGTCGTCGTCCACCCGGGAAGCGTAGTGTCGACGGGTCCCGCAACGGCGCCGGATCCCTGGCGCGTCACGGCACGCGCCACGACCACCCCCGACCGGAAGGCCACACCGTGCGCGCAACCGTCATCCACGCCCCTCGCGACATCCGTGTCGAGGAGCGTGACACCCCCACCGTCATCGACCCCACCGACGCCGTCGTCCGCGTCACCGCCGCCTGCGTCTGCGGCTCCGACCTCTGGCCGTACCGCGGCGTCCGCGGCACGGACGAGCCCCGCGCCATCGGGCACGAGTTCGTCGGCGTCGTCGAGACGCTCGGCTCCGGCGTCACCGACCTCGCCGAGGGCGACTTCGTCATCGCACCGTTCACCACGAACGACGGCACCTGCCAGGCGTGCGCCCACGGCATGACGAGCGGGTGCGAGCACGGCTCGACGTTCGGCGTGACGCCCGATGCGTACGGCCACCCGATGGGCGGCGCGCAGGCCGAGTACGTCCGCGTGCCGGACGCCGCGGCGACGCTCGTGAAGGTGCCCGGCCCCGTCGACGACGACCTCGTGCCGTCGCTGCTCACCCTGTCCGACGTCTTCTCCACCGGGCACCACGCCGCGGTCTCGGCCGGGGTCGGCCCGGGCAGGACCGTCGTGGTCGTCGGGGACGGCGCGGTCGGTCTGTCGGCGGTGCTCGCGGCCTCGCGTCTCGGCGCCGAGCGGATCATCGCGATGAGCCGGCACGCCGACCGGCAGGCCCTGGCCCGCGAGTTCGGCGCGACCGACGTCGTCGCGACCCGCGGGGACGAGGGCGTGGCGGCCGTCCGCGAGCTGCTCGGCGGAGACCTCGCCGACTGCGCGCTCGAGGCCGTCGGGACCGCCGAGAGCATGGACCAGGCACTCCGCGTCGTCCGTCCCGGCGGGAACGTCGGGTACGTGGGCGTGCCCGCCGGCGACCCCGAGCTGCCGATGCCGTTCCTGTTCGCGAAGAACATCACGGTCGGCGGTGGCATGGCTCCGGCCCGCGCCTACATCGAGGAGCTGCTGCCCGACGTGCTCTCCCGCGCGATCGAGCCCGGCAAGGTGTTCGACCTCGAGCTGCCCCTCGACGACGCCGCCGAGGCGTACGCCGCGATGGACGAGCGTCGCGCGATCAAGGTGCTGCTGCGCCCGTAGCGCGCTGGGCAGGCCCGGCCCGCTCGCGTCCGCCGTCCGCGCGGCTCAGGCGTCCCGCACCGCGAGCACCCGGTGCGGGGCGGCCCGCTCGGCACGCCAGCCCGCGGGCAGCACCGCCTGCAACTCCGGCACGGTGAACGACCGGCGGATGGAGCGGAGCCCGTCCACCCGCACGAACGTACCGGCCGACACGAGCGGCGACGCCAGCGCGTACGCGCGGTAGGCCTGCCGCGACCGCCGGATGTCCGAGTGCAGGCTCCGCCCGGTCGCGAGCTGCTCCGAGTCCGCCAGGAACGCGGACCGGGCAGTGTCGTCGAGGTGGTGCAGCACGTGGTTCGACACGACGACGTCGAACCGCTCCCCCGCCGCCACGAGGTCCCCGCTCGACGCCTGTCGGAACGAGACCCCGCGGGTCGCGGTCCGCGTCGCCGCCGTGATCGCCCGGTCGTCCGGGTCGACGCCGACGACCTCGATCGAGAAGCCGTCGGAGCCCGCCCACCGGACCAGCGAGCGTGCCAGGTCGCCGCCGCCGCACCCGAGGTCGAGCACGCGAGCCCGACCGCTCGGCGGCAGCGCCGGGACGACGTGCGTCCGCCACGCCGCTCGCCACCCGCTGACGAGCGCGTTCACCACGGCGAACCGGCGGAACGTGCGGTCGAGCGTGCGCGGGTCACACGTCGGGTCGTCCATGAGCTCCTGCAGCTCGGCGTCCCGCACAGTCAGGTCGACGACGCGCGGAGCAGGCTCCCGCCCCGTCACGCCCCGACCGCCGTCAGCCTCGCGCTCTCCACCGTCAGACCGGGGCCGAACGCCACGGCGACGACCGGCGACCCCGCCGTCAGCCCCTGCTCGACCGCGTCGCGCAGCACGAACAGCACCGTTGCGCTCGACATGTTCCCGTGGTCCCGCAACACGGCACGGCTCGATGCGACCGCGCCGTCCGGCAGCGCCAGCGCGTCCTGCGCCCGGTCGAGGATCGCACGTCCTCCGGGGTGCACGGCCCAGACCGGCACGTCGGCGAACGTCTCCCCCTCGCCGAGCAACGGGGTGACCGCCGCGGGGACGTGCACGCCGACGAGCTTCGGCACGGCGGTCGAGAGCACCATCTCGAAGCCCTCGTCGCCGATGTTCCACGCCATCTCCGACGCCCCCTCGGGCACCGTCGCGGTCGCGAACCGTTCGATGCGGAGACCGGGGCCCCCGGCGGTCACGACGGCTGCCGCCGCCCCGTCACCGAACACGCTGTTCGCGACGATCTGGTCGGGGTCGTCGGAGGCCCGGACGTGCAGCGTGCAGAGCTCCGCGCAGACGACGAGCACGACAGCGTCCGGGTCGGCCTCGGCGAACGCGGCGGCGATGCGGAGCGCGGGGAACGCGGCGCAGCACCCCATGAAGCCGATGTGGTGGCGGAACACGCCCGCGGGCAGGCCGAGCTGGTCGACGACGTCGATGTCCGGGCCGGGTTGCGTTAACCCCGTGCACGACACCGTCACCAGGTGCGTGACCCGTGACGGCTCGACGCCGGCACGCTCGACGGCGTCCCGCGCCGCGGCCACGAACAACGCCGGCGCGAGGTCGCGGTAGCGGTCGTTCCGGGTCCCGGTGGAGGGCGACACGAGCGCGCCGGAGTCCTGGCGGAAGAGGCCGCCCGGGCGGGAGCTGTCGAGTTCCTCGACCACGGTGTGCCGGTGCTCGACGGCGGAGACGTCGAACGCCGCCGGGACGATGCGACGGCCGAGTCGACCGAGGTCCGGCTGGCCGGCGAACAGCTCCTGCACGGCCGCCTGGTCGAGGGTGGTGTCGGGTACGGCGGTCCCGATGGCGCGGATCGTTGCGGTCACTCCTCATCCTGTCACCGGGTCGCTGACGCGTCCCCAGGATCGCGGACCGGCACGACGACGGACCGACACGACGACGGACGGGAGGCACGTGGCGGGGTCCGCCACCCCTCCCTCGCGGGTTCGGTCGGCGCGCCCCGCGCAACGCTTCGCGTTGCCGCTGCGCGGGGCGCGCCCGTCCGTCTGTCGGTCGCGCTACGACTGCTGCGCGCGCTCCAGGACCAGCTCACGGACGCGGGCGGCGTCGGCCTGGCCCTTCATCGCCTTCATGACCGCGCCGATGATCGCGCCGGCGGCCTGGACCTTGCCGTCCTGGATCTTGGCGAGGACGTCGGGCTGGGCGGCCAGGGCCTGGTCGACCGCGGCGGTGAGCGCCGAGTCGTCCGAGACGACCTTGAGCCCGCGGGCCTCGACGACCTGCGCCGGCGAGCCCTCGCCGGCGATGACGCCCTCGAGCACCTGGCGCGCCAGACGGTCGGTCAGGTCGCCGGACTCGACGAGCGCGATCGTCTCGGCGACGTGCTGCGGCGAGACGAGGTCGCCCGCGGCGGCCTCCTGCGCGTTCGCGACGCGGCTGATCTCGCCCGTCCACCACTTGCGGGCGGCCTGCGGCGACGCACCGGCGGCGACCGTGGCCTCGACCTCGTCGAGCAGCCCGCCGTTGACGACGTCCTGGAACTCGAGGTCGCTGAAGGCCCACTCGCCCTTGAGCCGACGACGGCGCGCGACGGGCGCCTCGGGCAGGGACGCCCGGAGCTCCTCGACGACGGCGGGGTCCGGCACGACGGGGAGCAGGTCGGGCTCCGGGAAGTAGCGGTAGTCGTCGGCGTCCGACTTCGGGCGGCCGGCCGAGGTGCGCCCGGTGTCCTCGTGCCAGTGGCGCGTCTCCTGCGTGATCGTGCCGCCCGCGGCGAGGATCGCGGCCTGGCGCTGGATCTCGTAGCGGATGGCGCGCTCGACGGCGCGGAACGAGTTGACGTTCTTCGTCTCGGTCCGGGTGCCGAGCTCCGCCTGGCCCCACGGGCGCAGCGAGATGTTCGCGTCGCAGCGCAGGTTGCCGCGCTCCATGCGGGCCTCGGAGACGCCGAGCGCCCGGACGAGGTCACGGATGACCTGCACGTACGCGGCGCCGAGCTCGGGGGCGCGGTCCTTCGCGCCGAAGATCGGCTTCGTGACGATCTCGACGAGCGGGACGCCGGCGCGGTTGTAGTCGACGAGCGAGTACTCGGCGCCCTGGATGCGGCCCGTGGCGCCACCGACGTGGGTGAGCTTGCCGGCGTCCTCCTCCATGTGGGCGCGCTCGATCGGCACCTGGAAGATCGTGCCGTCGGCGAGCTCGACCTCGACCTCACCCTCGAACGCGATCGGCTCGTCGTACTGCGAGATCTGGTAGTTCTTCGGGTTGTCCGGGTAGTAGTAGTTCTTCCGGGCGAACCGCGAGGACTCGGCGATCGAGCAGCCGAGCGCGAGCCCCAGCTGGATCGAGTACCGCACGGCCTGCTCGTTGACGACCGGCAGCGACCCGGGCAGCCCGAGGTCGACCGGCGTGACGTTCGTGTTCGGCTCGCCACCGAAGAAGTTCGGCGCGTCCGAGAACATCTTCGTCTTCGTCGCGAGTTCGACGTGCACCTCGAAGCCGAGCACCGGCTCGAAACGCTCGAGCGCCTCGTCGAAGTCCATCAGCGCGTCCTTCTGCGCCATCAGATCACACCTTCCTGCGCAGCGGACTGCTGAGACTGGTCGAGGTCCGGGATGCTGTCGATGAGCGGGCGGCCCCACTGCTGTTCGAGCAGGCGCTCGAGCGCGGCGCCGTAGCGGTACAGGCGGGCGTCCTCGCGCTGCGGGGCCATGAGCTGCACACCGGTCGGCAGCGAGTCCTCGGGCGCGAGACCGTTCGGGATGCTCATGCCGGGGACGCCGGCGAGGTTCGCCGGGATCGTCGTGAGGTCGTTGAGGTACATCGACAGCGGGTCGTCGAGACGCTCGCCCAGGGGGAACGCGGTCGTCGGCGCCGACGGGCTGATGAGCAGGTCGACCTGGTCGAACGCGGCCGCGAAGTCGCGCTGCACCAGGGTGCGCACCTTCTGCGCGGAGCCGTAGTACGCGTCGTAGTACCCGGCGCTCAGCGCGTAGGTGCCGAGGATGATGCGGCGCTTGACCTCGGGACCGAATCCGACCTCGCGCGTCGCGGCCATGACGTCCTCGACCGTGGCGCCGCCCTCGGGCGTGACCCGGAGGCCGAAGCGCACCGAGTCGAACTTCGCGAGGTTCGACGAGGCCTCCGCCGGGAGGATCAGGTAGTAGGCGCTGATGGCGTAGGCGAATGACGGCGCGTCGATCTCCACGACCTCGGCTCCCGCCTGCTCGAGGATCGCCACCGTCTCACGGAAGCGCTGCGTGACGCCGGCCTGGAAGCCCTCGCCCCCGGCCAGCTCCTTCACGATGCCCACCTTGAGCCCACGCAGCGTGTCGGCCTGCAGGCCCTCGCGCGCGGCCGCGGCCATGGACGGCCAGACGTCCGGGATCGACGTGGAGTCCTTCGGGTCGTGCCCGCCGATGACGTCGTGCAGGAGCGCGGCGTCGAGGACGGTGCGCGACACCGGACCGATCTGGTCGAGGCTCGACGCGAGGGCGATCGCGCCGTAGCGGCTCACGCCGCCGTACGTCGGCTTGACGCCGACGGTGCCGGTGACGGCGCCCGGCTGGCGGATCGAGCCACCGGTGTCGGAGCCGAGGGCGAAGGGTGCCTCGTGCGCGGCGACCGCGGCGGCCGAACCGCCACCCGACCCGCCGGGGATGCGGTCGAGGTCCCACGGGTTGCGCGTCGGGCCGTACGCCGAGAACTCGGTGGTCGAGCCCATCGCGAACTCGTCCATGTTCGTCTTGCCGAGCGGCACGAGGCCGGCGGCGCGGAGCTTCGCGACCGGGGTGGCGTCGTACGGCGGGCGCCAGCCCTCGAGGATCTTCGAGCCGGAGGTCGTCGGCATGTCCTGGGTGCACAGGACGTCCTTCACGGCGATCGGCACGCCCGCGAGCGCACCGAGGTCGTCGCCCGCGGCACGGCGCGAGTCGATCGACTTCGCGACGGCGAGGGCGTTCTCGTTGACGTGCAGGAACGCGTGCACGTCACCGTCGACCGCTGCGATGCGGTCGAGGTGGGCCTGGGTGGCCTCGACGCTCGAGACGTCGCGCGCCACGAGGGCGTCCGCGAGCGCTGCGGCGCTGAGCTTGGTGATGTCGTCGGTCATCGTTTCGTCGCCTACTGTTCTTCGCCGAGGATCGCCGTCACACGGAACCGTTCGCCGTCGGAGTCCGGGGCGCCGGACAGCGCCTGCTCCTGGGTCAGCGTCTGCCCCACCACGTCGGGTCGGGTGACGTTGCCGAGCGGCACCGGGTGGCTCGTCGCCGGGACGTCGTCGGTCGCGACCTCGGCGACCTTGGCGACGCTCTCGACGATGTGCGACAGCTCCCCGGTCAGCTTCTCGATCTCGTCGGGCGTGAGTGCGATACGCGCGAGGTTCGCCAGGTGCGCGACCTGCTCGCTCGTGATGTCAGGCATGGTGCTCCGTCGATCGGTTCGTGGGATGCGCACCAGTCTATTGGCCGTGTCCGGCGGCGTCGCCACGCCTGGTGGGGCACGGACGCGCACGGTCGGCACCGGCACCGGCACCGGCACCGGCACCGGCGGAGCCTCGGGGTGCTCGCCCGCGCGGGTCAGTCGCGCGGCTGGAAGTCCTGCGGCCGCAGGAGGTACATGTCCGGTGCCGTCCGCGGGCCGCCGCCGCCGTCCTGGCCGCGTCGGGCATGGTGCCGCACGAGGTCGCCGCGTCCGACGGCGATGAGCGCGACGTCGTGCAACGACGCCGTCCCGGGCTTGAGGTAGTCGTTGTGCCCCTCCGGGCGTCGGAAGACCCCGTCGTCACGCGTCGTCGCGCCCGCGGACAGGTCGAGGAGCGTCGAGCCGAACCCCGGCGAGCCCGGATCGGTGCCGAAGTACCCGGAGCCGGCGATCGGGTCGCTGTGCGCGTCGCCGACGTAGACCTGTCCCGCGTGCACGGCGAGCTCCGATGCGGTGCGCACGTCGCTGCCGGGCGAGCCGAGCACGGTGAGCGAGTCCGCCTGCATGCGACCGGAGGAGAGCGCCATGAGCGCCGTCGTCGAGCCGTACGAGTGGGCGACGACGTTGAGCCGGGGCCGGTCGTCCCCGCGGACGGCGTCCAGCCCGTCGACCACCCGCTCGAGCCGCTCGGCGCCCGTCCGGGCGAGGCCGAGGGTCAGGATGTTCGACATGTCCGGCGTCCGGTACCCCATCCACGCCAGCACGGCGCCGCTCGTGGGGTCCGCGCCCGTGCCGCTCGCGGCGCGTGCTGACACGGTCACCTGTTCGTCGTACAGGTGACCGGCGGTGTCGGTGAAGTCGTGCATCTGCCCCGTGACGGTGAAGAACATCCCGGGGACGACCACCGTGACGTCGTGGGCGGTCCCGAGGTCGCCGACGGCGATCGCCGCCCGTCCGGACCCCCGCGTGTCGAGCACGACGAGGGACCGAGCCGCCTCGCCGGGTTCGCGGTGCAGAGCCGCCCGGACCTGCTCGAGCATCGCACTGCGTGCGGTGTCGGTCGTGGTACCGGCGTCGACGGAGGTGTCGGCGCCGCCGCCGGACGCGCCCGTCCCGAGGGACTCGTGGGCGAGGGTGAGTCGGTTCGCGCGGTCCCGGACGTCGTACGGCACACCGTCGAGGTTCCCGACCACGGACGGGGCGACTGCGGCGAGCCGGTCGCGGGTGGCGTCGGAGAGGCCCGCCCACCAGCTGGCGACCTCCGTCGCCGGCGGCGGACGGTCCTGCGCCGTCGCCAGGACGCGGTCGTCACGGTCGGCGCGTTCGAGGTCGCCGAGGTCGACGGTGACGAGGTCCGTCAGGAAGGCTCGGCCGTGCGCACGGGCGAGCACCTCGAGGCCCTCGTCCGCCGGGCCCTCGCCGCGGGCCGCGGGCCCCGACTCCGGTGACACCTCGGCGACGTGGGCACGCGAGGTGGCCGTGGGCGCGATGGGGGCCTCGATCACTCCCACCGAGTGCATCGAGGCGGTGAGCAGGGCCGCAGCGATGAGCAGCAATCAGGTCTCCCCCGGGAAGGCCGTCTCGTCCTCCCCCTCCAGGCGACGAGTGATGCCCTATCGAGTGTAAGGAGATCGCGCCCACGAGGGGGTCTGCGCTGCGACTTGCCCCTCGAACTGGGTACACCGGCAGGCGTGTCCCTCCGGTGGACCGCATCCCGGTGTGCCTGATCAGTCCGCGCTGTCCGCCTGGTCGTCGGGTGCCAGGGCGTCCGGCCCCTCGGTCACGAGCAGCCGGAACTGCTCGGCGTCGATGATGCGCAGACCGAGTTGCTCGGCCTTGGTCAGCTTCGACCCCGCGCCGGGACCGGCCGCGACGAAGTCGGTCTTCTTGCTGACGCTCGACGCGGCCTTGCCGCCCGCGGCGATGATGGCCTCCTGCGCACCCTCGCGGGTGTACCCCTCGAGTGAGCCCGTCGCGACGACGGTGACCCCGCTGAGGACACCGCCCTCGGCGGCAGCGCCGGGACCCGGGTGGTCGGGGGTGGTGAACTGCACGCCGGCCGCGGTCCACCGGTCGATGATCTCGCGGTGCCAGTCGACGGCGAACCAGTCGAGCAGGGCGTCGGCGATGATCCCGCCGACACCGTCGACCGCGGCGAGCTCCTCGCGCGAGGCGTTGCGGATCCGGTCGAGCGAGCCGAAGTGGTTCGCGAGGGCCCGCGCCGCCACGGGTCCGACGTGCCGGATGCTCAGCCCGACCATGATGCGCCAGAGCGGCTTCGTCTTCGCGGCCTCGATGTTCGCCAGCATCTCGAACGCGTTCTTCGACGGGTAGCGGCTCGGCTCGCCCGTGTAGTCCGCACCTCGCGCCGACGGGTCGAACGGCGGATCGGTCTTCTTGCGTGCACGACTGAACGGCGTGACGCGCTTCGGGGTCCCCTCGTCGTCGGACTTCTCCATCCCGGTCTCGGCATCGCGGACGATGACCTCGATCGGGACGATGTCCTCCATCGTCAGGTCGAACAGACCCGCCTCGGTCACGAGCGGCGGCTGCTCGGGGCGCAGCGGCTGGGTGAGCGCCGCCGCGGCGACCTCGCCCAGCCCCTCGATGTCGAGCGACCCGCGCGACGCGATGTGCTCCACGCGGCCGCGGACCTGCGCCGGGCAGCTGCGGGCGTTCGGGCAGCGGAGGTCCTTGTCGCCCTCCTTCGCCGGTGCGAGCGGCGTGCCGCACTCCGGGCACGCCGTCGGCATCACGAACTCGCGCTCGCTGCCGTCCCGGAGCTCCACCACCGGCCCGAGGACCTCGGGGATGACGTCACCGGCCTTGCGCAGGACCACGGTGTCACCGATGAGCACGCCCTTCGCCTTCACGACGTCCTGGTTGTGCAGTGTCGCCTGGCGGACCACGGAGCCCGCGACCTCGGCCGGGGCCATCACGGCGAACGGCGTGGCTCGACCGGTCCGGCCGACGCTGACGACGACGTCGAGCAGCTTCGTGTGGACCTCTTCGGGCGGGTACTTGTAGGCGATCGCCCACCGCGGGGCACGGGACGTCGACCCGAGCTCCTCGTGCAGGGCCAGGTCGTCGACCTTCACCACGACACCGTCGATCTGGTGCTCGACGGATGCCCGGCGCTCACCGGTGGACCGCACGAAGCCGATGACCTCGTCGACGGTGTCGAACACCCGGTAGTGCGAGCTCGTGGGCAGCCCCCAGGTCTGCAGCAGCTCGTAGACCTCGGACTGCGAGTGCACCTCGGTGTCCCGCTCGAGTTCGCGCACCGGCCAGGCGCCGATGCCGTGCACGAGCATCCGGAGTCGTCGCAGCCGGTCCACCATCAGGGCGCGCTTCGCCTCGGACTTGCCCTCCTCCTTCTGGCGGAGGGAGCCGGCGGCCGCGTTGCGCGGGTTCGCGAACACCCGCTCCCCCGCCTCGCGCTGCCGGGCGTTCAGCTCGTCGAACTGCTCGACCGGGAAGAAGATCTCGCCGCGGATCTCGACGATCGCCGGGTGCCCCTCGCCCGACAGGCGGTCCGGGATCGTGCCCATGGTGCGGACGTTGCCGGTGACGTCCTCGCCGACGACGCCGTCGCCGCGCGTCGCCGCCGACACCAGCCGACCGTGCTCGTACCGCAGGTTGATGGCGAGTCCGTCGATCTTCAGCTCGGTCAGGAACCGGACGCGCTCGGCCCCGGCGTCACGCTGGACCCTGACGGCCCAGTCGGTCAGTTCCTCGGGGCTGAAGACGTTGTCGAGGCTCAGCATGCGCTCGGCGTGTTCGACCGGCGCGAACTGCACGGTCTGGGCCTGCCCGCCGACGGTCTGGGTCGGGCTGTCCGGCGTCAGCAGGTCGGGGAAGCGCTGCTCGATCGCGTCGAGCCGGCGGACCATCTCGTCGTACTCGGCGTCGGAGACGGTCGAACCGTTCCCCTCGTAGTACTCGTGCCGCAGCTCGTTGACGCGGGTGCGGAGGCGGTCGACCTCCCGCTGGGCCTGGGCGGCGTCGAGGTCGGCCGGGGCCATCGTCTCGAACGTCGAGTCGGCGGAGTCGGCGGGCGTGGTCTCGCTCATGCCTCAGTTCTACCGTGCGCCGCCGACCCCGGCGCAGGACGGTCGGACCACGCGCACACCGTGGACGCCGCCCCGCCCCGCGCCGCCCGGACCACGCGCACACCGTCGACACACCGTCGACCTCCGGGCGTACCGGTCAGACGGCCGCCGGCACCGCCGACACGGTCCGGTCGATCGTGCACTGCCCGAGCACCCGCGTACCGACGTAGACGACGGCGGTCTGCCCCGGCGCGACGCCGGAGAGCGGCTCGTCGACGTCGATCACGAGCTCCCCGTCCGCCACCCGGGCGGTCGCGGGCACCGGGTCGGCGTGCGCGCGGATCTGCACGTCGCACGCGAAGGGCTCCGACGGGTCCGCCGGAGCGGTGCCGGCCCAGGTGAAGCGTGCTCCGGCCATCGACCGGACGTCGAGGGCCTCCTTCGGCCCGACGACGACGGTGTTCTCCTTCGGGCGGATCTCGAGCACGAAGCGCGGCTTGCCGTCCGGCGCCGGGCGGCCGAGGTGGAGGCCGCGGCGCTGCCCCACCGTGTAGCCGGTCGCTCCCTCGTGCTCGCCGACGACCGTGCCGTCGCGCTCCACGACCGCACCGGGCTCGGTACCCACCCGGTCGGCCAACCAACCGCGGGTGTCACCGTCCGGGATGAAGCAGATGTCGTACGAGTCGGGCTTCTGCGCGACGGTGAGCCCGCGCGCCGCGGCCTCGGCCCGGACCTCGTCCTTCGACGGGGTCGCACCGAGCGGGAACATCGCGTGCTCGAGCTGCTCGGCCGTCAGCACGCCGAGCACGTACGACTGGTCCTTCGCCCACGCGGCGGAGCGGTGCAGCTCGCGCGAGCCGTCCGGACCCGTGAGGATCGAGGCGTAGTGGCCGGTGCAGACGGCGTCGAACCCGAGCGCGAGGGCCTTCTCGAGCAGCGCCGCGAACTTGATCCGCTCGTTGCAGCGCATGCACGGGTTCGGGGTCCGGCCGGCCTGGTACTCGGCGACGAAGTCGTCGACGACGTCCTCCTTGAACCGCGCCGAGAAGTCCCACACGTAGTACGGGATTCCGAGCGCCGAGGCCGCACGCTGCGCGTCCATCGAGTCCTCGATGGTGCAGCAGCCGCGGCTGCCGGTCCGCAGGGTGCCCGGCATCCGGCTCAGGGCCAGGTGCACACCGACGACGTCGTGCCCCGCGTCGACGGCCCGCGCCGCGGCCACCGCCGAGTCGACCCCACCGCTCATCGCCGCCAGTACACGCATGCGTCCAGGGTAACTCCGCGACCGGCGTACCGTGGCTCGACGATGACGAGCACCACGAACGACGCCTTCGACCGCCGCGGCGTCCTGCTGTCCGGGTTCCTCCCCGCGGCGCTCTTCGCGATCGGCGAGGGGGCCATCATCCCGATCATCCCCATCGCGGCCGACTCCCTCGGCGCGAGCCTGGCCTTCGCGGGCTTCGTCGCCGCGCTCATCCTGGTCGGCGAGCTCATCGGCGACGTGCCCTCCGGCGTCGTCGTCGGCCGGATCGGCGAGCGGAACGCGATGATGGGCGCCGCGGTCGTCTCCGTCGTCGGTCTGCTCGTCTGCGTCGTCTCGCCGAGCCCCTGGGTGCTCGCGGTCGGGGTGTTCCTGGTCGGCGTCTCGACGGCGGTCTTCGCGCTCGCCCGGCACGCCTACATGACGACCGCGATCCCGCTGCGCATCCGCGCCCGCGCGCTCTCGAGCCTCGGTGGCGTGTTCCGCTTCGGCTACTTCGTGGGACCGTTCGTCTCGGCCGGCGTCGTCCACCTGACGGGGACGACGCAGAGCGCGTTCTGGATCCACGTCGTCTGCTGCCTGGCGGCGGCGGTCGTGCTCCTCGTGCTCCGCGACCCCGCGACGGGCGTCCGCGGTCTGCGGTTGCCGAGCCGCGCCTCCCGTCCGGACACGACGACGGCCGCTCCGGAGGCGACCTCCCGGACGGCACCCGTCCCCCATCCCGACGAGCCGCCGACCGACACCGGCGCGCAGTTCGTCGAACGCGAGGCCACCGGCCTCTTCCGCACCATCCGCGACAACCGCGCCGTCCTCGCGCGACTCGGCAGCGGCGCCGCGCTCATCGGGGCGCTCCGGGCGGGGCGACAGGTCATCCTCCCGCTCTGGGCGGTCAGCGTCGGGTTGGACGACTCCTCGGCGGCGCTCGTCATCGGCATCGCCGGGGCCGTCGACTTCGCGCTCTTCTACACCAGCGGCCAGATCATGGACCGGTGGGGACGGCTGGCGAGCGCGCTGCCGTGCATGCTCGGCCTGGCGATCAGCTACTTCCTGCTCGCCTGGAGCGGCCACCTGGACGCGAGGGTCGGCTGGTTCGTCGCCATCGCCATCGCCATGTCCCTCGCGAACGGCGTCGGCAGCGGCATCCTCATGACGCTCGGCGCGGACCTCGCTCCGCGGGGCAACCCGGCCCCGTTCCTCGGGGCGTGGCGCTTCACGGGCGACTTCGGCTCGGCGGCCGCGCCCCTGGTCATCTCCGGCGTCACGGCCGTCGCATCGCTCGCGCTCGCGAGCGGGGTGATGGGGGTCCTCGGCCTGGTCGGCGCGGGGATCCTGCTGCGGTACGTGCCGCGGTACCTGCCGCGCCAGCTCCGGTGACGGAGCGGACGGGAGGCGCGGCTCGCGTCCGCCCGGCGGGTGGCGCTCGGTAGACTGCCGCTGCTCGCGGGAGTGGTGGAATCGGTAGACACGCAGGATTTAGGTTCCTGTGCCCCAGGCGTGAGGGTTCGAGTCCCTCCTTCCGCACCGGTGGTCGGCGGGCCGGCGAAGTCAGCCTGACGGCGGATGGGCGTCGCGACCACGGACGGTACCCTCGTCCCGCGGGAGCCTTCCCCGTGCCGCCGCCTCCAGGACCGGAAGAACCATGCACGCCGTACCCCTCGCACTGATCCCGTGGCTCGACCCGAACCACATCCTGACGGACTTCGGAGCGTTCGCCGTCCTCGCGGTCTGCGTGATCGTCTTCGCGGAGACGGGCCTGCTGGTCGGCTTCATCTTCCCGGGCGACAGCCTGCTCGTGATCACCGGGCTCTTCGCCTTCCAGCAGGGCGGCAGCCTCGGCGGCATCCCGATCTGGGTGGTCGCGCTGCTCATCGGTCTCGCTGCGTTCCTCGGCGGGGAACTCGGGTACTACATCGGCAAGAAGGCCGGCCCGCCGATCTTCGAGCGCAAGGAGAGCGGGTTGTTCTCGAAGGAGAACGTCGACCGCACCAACGCGTTCTTCCACCGCTTCGGGCCGCTCGCGGTCATCCTCGCCCGGTTCGTCCCCGTCGTGCGCACCTTCGCGCCGATCGCCGCGGGTGTCGGGCGTATGAACTACAAGAAGTACTCGCTGTACAACGCCGTCGGCGCCGTCGTCTGGGGTGTCGGCGTGACGTTCCTCGGGTACTTCCTCGGCTACATCCCCCCGGTGGCCGACCTCGTCCGCAACTACATCGACGTCATCCTCATCCTCGCCGTCGTCGTGACGGTCGTCCCCGCGGGTCTGCACTACTGGCGCACCGCGCGCAGGGCGAAGCACGCCGCCGAGGCCGAGGCGGCCGCCGCCGGGGGCCCGGTCCGTCCGGCGGGGCAGTAGGGCGGCAGCCGCTCGTCACCCGGGCTCCGACGCGCCCGGCGGGGCAGTAGGGCGGCAGCCGCTCGTCACCCGGGCTCCGACCCGTCCGGCGCTCGCGTGCCTCCGTCAGACCCCGAAGTACTCCCGCACGATCGGCGCGATCCCGCGGAACGCCTTCGACCGGTGGCTCAGGGCGTTCTTCTCGTCGCGGCTGAGCTGCGCCGCCGACCGGTCCGCGTCGTCCGGCTGGAAGACGGGGTCGTACCCGTGGCCGCCGTCCCCGACCGGTGCGGTCAGGACCTCGCCGTTCCAGACCGCCTCGAACAGGTGCTCCGTGCCGTCCGGCGTGACGAACGCCGCTGCGCAGACGAAGGCGGCGGTCCGTTCGACCACGCCCTCCAGGTTCTGCAGCAGCAGCGCGATGTTGTCCGCGTCGACCCGGGTCCCCGCGTACCGGGCCGAGTGGATGCCGGGCGCACCGCCGAGCGCGTCGACCGCGATCCCGGAGTCGTCGGCGAGCGCCGGCAGCCCCGTGTGCGCGACCGCGGCGCGAGCCTTGATGAGGGCGTTCGCCGCGTAGGTGTCGCCGTCCTCGACCGGTTCCGGGCCGTCGTAGCCGACGAGTTCGACGCCCTCGCCGAGCGCCTCGCCGAGGATCCCGCGGAGCTCGACGACCTTGCCCTGGTTGTGGGTCGCGAGGACGACCGTGCGGGCGGTCACGCGAGCCCCAGCACGTCGCGCTGGATCGCCGCGAGGGACCGGTTGCCCGCCAGGCCGAGGTCGAGCAGCGTGTTCAGCTCGTCACGGTCGAACGGCGCGTGCTCGGCCGTGCCCTGCACCTCGATGAACTTCCCGGAGCCCGTCGTGACGATGTTCATGTCGGTGTCGGCCGCGGAGTCCTCGGTGTACGCCAGGTCGAGCATCGGCTCACCCCCGACGATGCCGACCGAGATCGCCTGGACGCTGTCGGTGAGCGGCGTGGCCTTCTTCGCGATGAAGCCCTTGTCGCGGCCCCACTCGATCGCGTCGGCCATCGCGACGTAGGCACCGGTGATCGACGCCGTGCGGGTGCCGCCGTCGGCCTGCAGCACGTCGCAGTCGATGACGAGGGTGTTCTCGCCGAGGCCCTTCATGTCGACGACGGCGCGCAGCGACCGCCCGATGAGCCGCGAGATCTCGTGCGTGCGTCCGCCGACCTTGCCCTTGATCGACTCACGCTGCATGCGCTCGTTGGTCGAACGCGGCAGCATCGAGTACTCCGCGGTCACCCACCCGGTGCCCTTGCCGGCCATCCACCGCGGGACGCCGTTCGTGAAGGAGGCCGTGCAGAGCACCTTCGTGTTGCCGAACGAGATGAGCGCACTGCCCTCGGCCTGCGTGCTCCACCCCCGTTCGATGCTGACCGGACGGTGGTCGGAGGCGCTGCGGCCGTCGATGCGGGTGCTCATGGGGTCCTTTCGGTCCGGGGCAGCGTGATGCTGTCCGGCAACGGGATGCTGGCGGTCTGGAGGTGTCCGACGCTCGCGACCTCGGGGCCGAGGAAGCGTCGCGCGAGCCGGATGAAGCCGTTCTCGTCGTCGCCCGTCGCCTGGAAGGCGTAGGTCGGTGGTTCCGGGGTGGTGCGTTCGAGCCCGTGCTCGACGAGTCGCCGGTACACGTCGTTCGCGGTCTCCTCCGCACTCGACACCAGGGTGACGTCCGGGCCCATCACGTACTGGATCGCGGCGGACATCAACGGGTAGTGCGTGCAGCCGAGCACGAGCGTGTCGACGTCGGCGTCGCGGATCGGTGCGAGGTACTGCGCGGCGACCTCGCGGAGCGCCGGCGACGAGGTGTCCCCGGCCTCGACGAACTCGACGAACCGCGGACACGCCGCGAGCGTCAGGGTGACGTCCGCTGCCACGGCGAACGCGTCCTCGTACGCCCGGGAGGCGATCGTCCCCACCGTCCCGATCACACCGATCCGGCCGGTCCGCGTCTGCTTCACGGCGGCGCGGGCGGCGGGCTGGATCACTTCGACGACGGGGATGCCGTACGCCTGCTCGTACCGTTCCCGTGCGTCACGCAGCACGGCGGAGGACGCGGTGTTGCACGCGATCACGAGCGCCTTGACGCCCTGGTCGACCAGGTCGTCCATCACCTCGAGCGCGTACCGCCGGACGTCCGCGATGGGCTTGGGTCCGTACGGCGAGTGCACGGTGTCCCCGACGTACCGGATGCTCTCGCGCGGGAGCTGGTCGATGATCGCCCGCGCCACCGTGAGCCCACCGACCCCGCTGTCGAAGACTCCGATCGGTGCATCCGTCACCCGACAAGCGTACCGAGCCGCACCCCGGTCCCCCACCGCGAGCGGGTGGAACCCGTCCGGACCACACCGCGCAGGTAGCCGGTTCCGCCCGCTCGCCGACCGGGAGGCGCGAGCGGGTGGAACCCGTCAGGACCACGCCGCGCAGGCAGCCGGTTCCGCCCGCTCGCAGACCGGGAGGCTCGACTCAGCCCCGCGCACCTCCCCGCGCGCACTCCCCACCCGCACGACCGGCGCCGCCCCGCCTCCGGGGTCCGCACCTTCCGGGAGGCGCGCCTTCCGGGGTCCGCGCCTCCCGGGATCCGCGCCTCCCCACCAGCGCGTCACTACAGTCGGTGAGGTGACCAGCGCGCTCCTCACGGACCAGTACGAACTCACCATGGTGGACGCCGCCCTCAAGGACGGCACCGCCGATCGACGCTGCGTGTTCGAGGTGTTCGCCCGCCGCCTGCCGGACGGCCGCCGGTACGGGGTGGCCGCCGGTCTCGGGCGCTTCCTCACGGCCCTGACCGAGTTCCGGTTCGGCGACGAGGAGATCGCGTTCCTCCGCGACCGCAACGTCATCGACGAGGGCACCGCCCGCTGGCTCGCCGACTACCGGTTCACCGGCGACGTCCGCGCCTACCGCGAGGGCGAGGTCTTCTTCCCGAACTCCCCCGTGCTGCAGGTCGAGGGCACCTTCGCCGAGTCGGTCGTGCTCGAGACCCTGGCGCTGAGCATCTTCAACGCCGACTCGGCCATCGCAGGCGCCGCCGCCCGCATGGTCTCCGCCGCCGACGGCCGCCCCCTCGCCGAGATGGGGTCCCGCCGCACGGGCGAGTGGAACGCCGTCGCCGCCGCCCGCGCCGCCTACATCGCCGGGTTCGGCGCCACGAGCAACCTCGAGGCCGGCCGCACGTGGGGCATCCCGACCATGGGCACCGCGGCGCACGCCTTCACGCTGCTGCACGACTCGGAGGAGGCGGCGTTCCGCTCCCAGCTCGAGGCCCTCGGCGACGGGACGACGCTGCTCGTCGACACGTACGACATCGAGGCCGCCGTCGAGACGGCCGTCAGGCTGACGAACGGCCGCCTCGGCGCCGTGCGCATCGACAGCGGCGACCTGCCGAGCGTCGTCGCTGCGGTGCGCGCCCAGCTCGACCGGCTCGGAGCCCCGGCGACGAAGATCACGGTCACGAACGACCTCGACGAGTACACGATCGCCGCCCTGCGCGCCGCCCCGGTGGACTCGTACGGCGTCGGCACGAGCGTCGTCTCGGGCTCCGGGCACCCGGCCGCGGGCATGGTCTTCAAGCTCGTCGCGCACCAGACGCCCGCCGGGGACGAGTGGGTGCCGGTCGCGAAGAAGTCGGCGGACAAGGCCTCGACGGGCGGACGGAAGGAGGCCGGTCGTCGCCTCCGCAACGGCATCGCCACCGCCGAGGTCGTCCTGACCTCGGGACGTGTCGGCCCCGACGAGCGTCCGCTCCTCGTGCCCGTGGTCGAGCACGGCGAGGTCGACCCGGCCTTCCTCGGCGTCACCGGGGTCGAAGCCGCGCGGGCACACCACAAGCGGGCCAAGGCCGAGCTGCCGGTCGACGCGTCACGCATCGGCCGTGGCGACCCGGCGATCCCGACCCTGGTCATCTAGACCGGGGCTACTCCGCCTTCATCTTCTCGTAGATGGCCTTGCAGTCCGGGCACACCGGGAACTTCTCGGGGTCGCGCCCGGGCACCCACTTCTTCCCGCACAGGGCCTTCACCGGCTTGCCCGACAGCGCGGACTGCAGGATCTTGTCCTTCTTCACGTAGTGCGAGAAGCGCTCGTGATCACCGGGCTCGATCGCCTCTTCCTCGAGGAGCTTCTCGAGCTCGCGGTCCATCACGTCGAGGCCGCCACCGGGTTCCGTCATGCTCATGACACCAGGGTACGACGGTGCGGCTGACGCCGCGCGACGGCCTGGAGGGACGGTGCACGCCCGCCCCGCGCCTCCCGTCCGACGGACGGTCGCGGACCGGGGCGGTCCCGGTGACCCGCGCCGCGCCTCCCGGCCGCGCCGCGCTCAGTTCCGCTGCGCGGCGGCGAGCAGGTCGGGGCCGTGGCGGTCGAACAGCCGACCCCCGACGACGATGCCGACGACGAGCACGACCAGGCCGACGGCGACACCCACGACCAGCGTCGCCGTCGCCCACGGTTCGGGCCCATCGAGCGCGGTGAGCACCGCGAGCCAGACCGCGGGCACGAGTGACACGAGGATGCCGACGACCATGGTGGTCTGCGCCACCGCGGCCGTGCTGCCCGCGGCCTGCGGCTGCTGAAACGGGTGGTCGCCCGGGCGCACCGTCGGGTACGGCAGGAGGACCGACACGACGCTCGACAGGCCGAGGCCGGCGAGGAGCGCCCCCACCGCGACACCGGTCAGCACCGGGAACGCCGTCCAGTCACCGAACAGGGACGCGGACACCGCCGCGCCGGCGACGACGAGCGGCAGCCCGACGACGAGCACCGGCACGAGCCGGCCGAGACGGTCGCTCCAGCCCGGCGCACCGGACGCCACGTGCAGCCAGACGGCGGTGTTGTCGTAGGAGACGTCGTTGTGCGGCAGGAACCCGGCGATGAGCGCCATGAGCGGCAGCGGCACGAGCGCCGTCCACTGCCACGGAACGCCGGCGACGCCGAGCGGCAGCACGACGATCGGCACGAAGACGATGACCAGGTAGGACATCCGGTACCGCGGGTCGCGCGCCCAGTAGGTCAGGGCGCGCGCCGCCACGGCGCCGACGGGGTTCGACCCGAGTCGGTCGAACCAGCCGAGACCGCGGTAGCGGCGGGTCGTCGCGCGGCCGTCGACGGCTTCGAGGGCGCGGCCGACGAGCGCCCACCACGCCCACGCGAGCAGGGCGACGACGACGACCGCGACGAGGAGCTTGAGCAGCCCCTCGGTGACGCGGCCGCTGGCGACGTCCGCCGGCACGGCCCACGCCGCGCCCCACGGCGTCCAACCGGCCACGTCGGCCACCCGCTGCAGCTCGGCGCTCGCGGGGTCGAGCCAGTCGGAGCGGAGCAGGAGCGACGCGACGGGCAGTCCGAGCACGACGATCACCAGGCCGGCGAGCCAGCCGGCGTCCCGCGATCGGTGCGACCCGACGAAGGTGGCTCCGACCGCCGAGCCGACGCGCACGAACAGGGCGCAGGTCGCCACACCGAGCAGTGCGGCGACGAGGGCGAGGACGGCGGTGCCACCGCTCCGTGACCACGTGCCGACCTGGCCGACGGCGACGACCGCGACCGCGAGCACCGGGACGCCGACGAGTCCGGCGACCCCCAGTCCGACCGCCAGCCGACGACGGTCGATGCCGAACACCGCGAAGCGGCGCGGGTCGAACTGGTCGTTCCGACCGACGACGAGCGGCACCAGGGTGAACGCCAGGGTGACGAAGGTGCCGACCGGCACCGCGATCGAGCGGGCGACCTCGGTCGGGGTCGCCCGCAGGGCGAGCAGCTCCCCTGCGACGAACACCGCGGCGACCAGCCCGAGCAGGCTCCCGAGCACGACGAGCACCGACCGCCGGGCTCCCCCGCGGACCTCGCCCGCGAGCAGGTCGACCCTCAGTCGGAGAAGCTGTGCAACCATTCCATGCTCTCTGCCACGACGCGGCCGCCCGCGAGTTCGACGAACTTGTCCTCGAGGCTCTTGCGCCCGCGGACCTGGGCCATGGTCCCGGAGGCGAGGACCCTGCCGCCGACGATGATCGCGACCGAGTCGCAGGTGCGCTGCACGAGCTCCATGGAGTGGCTGGAGAGCACCACCGTGCCACCACCGCGCGTGTACCGCCGGAGGATCTCGGTGATCGTCGCAGCGCTCACCGGGTCGACCGACTCGAAGGGCTCGTCGAGCACGAGCACGCGGGGCGAGTGGATGAGCGTCGCGGCGAGCGCGATCTTCTTGGCCATGCCCACCGAGTAGTCGGCGACCTGGCGCCCGAGGGCCTCGCCGAGTCCGAACGCCTCGGCCAGGTCGGCGCTGCGCTTCCGTGCGGTCGCGCCGTCGAGTCCGCGGAGGGTGGCCGAGTAGTGCAGGAGCTGGCCGCCGGTGAGCCGGTCGAACAACCGCAGCCGGTCGGGCAGGACGCCGAGCGCGCGCTTGGCGGCGGCCGGGTTGGACCAGACGTCGTGGTCGAGCACCGTGACGGTGCCCGCGTCGGGACGGAGCAGGCCGGTGACCATCGACAGGGTCGTCGTCTTGCCGGCTCCGTTCGGCCCGACGACGCCGAAGATGGAGCCCTGGCGGATCTCGAGGTCGACCTCGTCCGCAGCGAGGGTCTGGCCGTAGCGCTTCACGAGCCCGCTGGCCCGGAGCACGACCGGTTGCTGCGGCTGAGCGGGCTGCGCGGCCGCGGCCGTCGCGGTGGGCTGCCGCTTCGGGCTGCGCTTCTTCTTCGGGGTGGTCGACGCGTCCTCACGACCCCCCGCCACCTGGGTGTCGCTGTCGGACGTCGACGACGGGGCGGGTCCGTCGGGCGACGCTGCCGGTCCGCTCGACGAGGACGCGGCGGCACCGTTGGCCGCTGCGACGCCGGGTCCGGTCGGGCGCGAGGCACGGCCCCTGCCCTTGCCCTTGCCCTTGCGCGGCATCCGACCGGTGCTCGTCGCCGCGGTGCCCCCCGGTGCCGCTCCCGGTCGATCGCCGCCCGTACGCTGCTCGGCACCGGCCGGGCGCTCCTCGGCGGGCTGGTCGACCACCGTCGCCGTCGCGTCGTCGCTCATGTCGTCGTCATCGGAGGCGTCCCGCGCATCCCCGTCCCCCTGGTCGTCGTCGGCCTCGTCCCCGGACGGGTCCTCCGCCTCGGTCAGCCAGGCGGCGTCGGACGTCGCGTACACGTCGTCGTCATCAGCTGCAGCCACCGCCCCACCGTACCAACGTGGTCGAGGGGTCCGGGACGGGCCGTCGGCAGTGTCACGAATTGAGTACGAAGCGCGCAGACCCGTACCCCGGTGCGCGCTCGTTCCGTATCATTCACCAGGGCACGACGGAGTGTTCACCACTTGGAAACCTGCTCGGACGGGCGTCCCGTGGCCGCTCGTCCCCCACTCGACAGTGCAGGATGCGCGGGCTCTCGGCGAACTCGGACCCTCCGCGAGCAGACTCGACCAGGCCCGCCCGTGCCCCACGCGGCGCGCGGGCGGACACCAGAAGGGACCAGCATGACCACGCAGATCGTCATCCTCGCAGCGGGGATGGGCAGCCGGCTCGGCCGCAGCCTGCCGAAGCCGCTGACCGAACTCAGCGACGGCCGCACCATCATGCAGCAGCAGTTCGACAACATCCGCGCCGCCTTCGGTTCGAGCGCCCGGGTGACGATCGTCGTCGGCTACAAGTCGGAGTACATCGTCGAGGCGTTCCCCGAGGCGAACTTCGTCTACAACGAGTCCTACGACTCCACGAACACCTCGAAGAGCCTGCTGCGCGCCCTCAAGGCCACCGGCAAGAGCGGCGTGCTCTGGATGAACGGTGACGTGGTCTTCGACCCGCGCGCCCTCGTGCGTGCCGCGGACATGATGGACCAGGACCGTTCGTTCGTCAGCGTCAACACCGAGAAGGTCTCCGACGAGGAGGTCAAGTACACGGTCGACGCCGCGGGCTGCATCAAGGAGCTGTCGAAGCGGGTCGTTGGCGGCCTCGGCGAAGCGGTCGGCATCAACTACGTCTCGTCGTCCGACAAGCAGGCCCTCATCCGCCAGCTCGGTCGTGTGGACGACCAGGAGTACTTCGAGGGCGGCATCGAGGCTGCCATCGCCGAGGACGGGCTACGCTGGTCGCCGATCGACATCTCCGACCTGTACGCGGTCGAGATCGACTTCGCCGAGGACCTCGAGCGCGCGAACGACCTGTTCGCCTGAACCCCCGTCAGGACCCCCTCGGCGGTTCCGCCCGGAGGGAAACCGTGACCACAGCGAGTGCGCCGACCGCGCGCGCGACGACCGCACCGGCGCCGTCGAGGAGCGCCGGTCGGCGCTACCGCCAGGCGCTGTGGTTGCTGACCGTGCGCGACCTCCGGGTCCGCTACTCCACGTCCGCGCTGGGGTACCTGTGGTCGATCCTCGACCCGCTGGTGATGTCGGCCATCTACTGGTTCGTCTTCACCCAGGTCTTCCACCGCGGGTCAGTGGGTGAGGAACCGTACATCGTGTTCCTGCTCTCGGCGTTGCTGCCGTGGATGTGGTTCACGGGAGCGGTGTCGGACTCCACCCGGGCCTTCATCAAGGAGACCAAGCTCATCCGGTCGACGACGATCCCGCGCAGTATCTGGGTCGCACGGGTGAACGCGTCGAAGGGCATCGAGTTCCTGCTGAGCCTGCCGGTGCTCGCGGTGTTCGCGATCGCCACCGGCGCCCGCCTGCACTGGGAGCTGGCGCTGTACCCGCTGGCCATCCTGCTGCAGTGTGCGCTGGTGTACGGCCTCGGCTTGATCGTCGCCCCGCTGGTCGTCTTCTTCCGTGACCTCGAGCGCGCCGTGAAGCTCGTGCTGCGCTTCCTGTTCTACGCATCGCCCATCATCTACGGCACGCAGGCACTCCCCGACGGCCTCCGCGACGTCGCCGCGTTCAACCCGCTCAGCGGCATCTTCGGGATCTACCGCTCGGCGTTCTTCCCGGGCCAGCTCGACTGGTTCGAGGTCGGCGTGTCGGTCGTCGTGACCGCAGTCGTGCTGGTGGTCGGCCTCGTCGTGTTCCGTCGCAGCGAGCACCGCGTCCTGAAGGAGCTGTGATGACCGCCACCGACCGGCCCGCTCGTCCGACCGAGCTCGAACCCGTCATCTCCGTCCGCGACGCCGGCATCCGGTTCAAGCGGAACCGTCGCGCCAGCCGGAGCTTCAAGGACCTGTTCGCGGGCAGCAACCGTCGGAAGCGCGCCGACGAGTTCTGGGCACTGCGGAACGTGTCGTTCGACGTCCGGCCGGGTGAGGCGATCGGCGTCGTCGGCCGGAACGGACAGGGCAAGTCGACCCTCCTGAAGCTCGTCGCGCAGGTCATGCTGCCGGACGAGGGCCGCGTGCAGGTCGACGCCGGCGTCGCACCGCTCATCGAGATCACCGGTGGGTTCGTCGGCGACCTGTCGGTCCGCGACAACGTCTACCTGACCGCCGGCCTGCACGGGATGTCCCGCGCGGAGATCCGTGACGCGTTCGACGAGATCATCGAGTTCGCGGAGATCGGCGACTTCGTCGACACCCCGTACAAGCACCTGTCGAGCGGGATGAAGGTGCGCATCGCGTTCGCGGTGATCTCCCGCCTCGACGAACCGATCATCCTGGTGGACGAGGTCCTGGCGGTCGGCGACAAGAGCTTCCGCGAGAAGTGCTACAAGCGCATCGAGGAGCTGCTCGCCGGTGGTCGGACGCTGTTCTTCGTGTCGCACAGCGACAAGGACCTGCGTCGCTTCTGCGATCGCGGGCTCTACCTCGACAAGGGGCGGCTGCAGCTCGACGGCACCATCGAGGCGGCGCTCGAGCGGTACGCGGCGGACCACGGGAACTGACCGTCCCTCCTCCACACCCTGGGCCCGCTCGGCCCTCCTCCACAGGACGGGTGCGCCGAGGCACCCCCGGGGCTCCCGACGTCGGCCCCTCCCCCTACCGTGACCGGCATGCACCACCCACCCACGGCCTACGCAGTCCCGTTCACCGTCGACCGATCCCGGGCACCACGTCGCTACGACCTGGTGAACACCGGCTCCGAGCCGCTCCACGCGATCTCGCTCACGCACCTCGGCAGCGGGTACTGCCCGCCGCTCGCGGTGAACCAGCTCGACCCGGGGCGGTCGCTGTCCATCGCGGTCTTCGGCGCCGACCCCGAGCAGACCGGCATCGTCGTCGTCCGGTGGCGACGTCCCGACCGGTCCGAGTACCTCTGGCGCATGTCGCTCGTCGGGGACCGCCTCGTGGGCCTGGCCTCGTGAGGACGCCGCAGCGGTCAGCCCTCGCCGCGCTCCGCAGCCACCTCGTGCCAGCGGGCGACGAGCCGGTCGATCGCGGCGTGCAGCCGGGCGGTGGCGGCACCGGGAGTGGTGTCACCGAAGTACCGCTGCACCCAGTGCCGCAGCTTGGCGAGCTCGTCGGCGTCGTTCGCGGCGGCGTCGACCCGCGCGACCACGTCGGCCGCGTCCCCGGCGAGCAGCCAGTTCGCGTCGCCCAGGTAGCCGCGCTCGTCGACCTCGGCGTCCGGCGAGACCGGCCGGGTCACCATGAGCGGCTTCCCGACGGCCAACCGGTCGTAGATCATGGCACTGATGTCCGTGATGGCGACGTCCGCGTCCGCGAGCTGCCAGCCGAGCTCCGGCCCGTCGTCGTGCACGTGGTGAGCGGACGGGTCAGCGGCGTTGGCGGAGTGGATCGCCCCGACGATGCGCTCGTGCGCCGCACGGTACTCGGTGTCGAGCACCCCGCTGCGCGGATGCGGGCGGTAGACCAGTCGGTGCCGCGGCGAGGCGAGCAGCCGTTCCGCGAGCGTCACTCCGTGCGACGCGATCGAGCCGTACGCCGCCGCCGGCCGGTCGCCCTCCCAGGTGGGGGCGTAGAGCACGACCGTGCGGTCGTCCTGCGGGTACGGCACGGCACCGGCGAAGTGGTCGGCCTGGGGCCGGCCGATCGCGGTGGTCCGGCGGTCGACGTCGTAGTCCCACAGCGCCGCCGCGAGCCGGTCACGGGCGGCGTCGCCCGCGATCAGGGCGTGGTCGTACGCCTTGAACTGGTTCGTGGTCATGTACATCTTGTCGCTCTCGCCGTGGTTGACGAAGACGTGCCACATGCGCCCGTACCGCATCATCTGGAAGTTCCGGGCGTTCTGGTTGACGTACAGCACGATCTTCGGCGCCTGCTCCTCGACGAAGCGCTCGAGGTCGATCACCTGGCGGGCGTACACGACGGGCACGGGCGACTCGTCGAGCAGGGTCGTCATGGTGCCGGGGCTGCGCGAGACGATCGCGACCGGGTGCTCGCCGGCGAGCTCGGCCAGGGGCGCGTACCACTGGCGCACCTGGTACATGTTCACGGGGCCGTCGGCGAAGTAGACCGCGACCTCCACCGAGCGCGGGGCCAACGGCGGGACCCCGGGCAGCCGACGTGCGAGCGCACGACGGCTCCGGCGCGTCTGCAGCAGGCGACGGGCGAGACGGATCGCGGTCCGGACGTCCTTGGTGATCGGCATGGTGGTCCTCAGGCTACGGGCTCTGTACTGGGCGGTCCGGGCGGTGGCACCGCCGGACGACTCGGGGGTCGGGGCGCGGGCGAGCAGGGGTCAGACGAGCGGCGCTCGTCCGGCCAGGGTCATGCGCCCGACCGTCAACCACCCCATGGGCCTGGTCGGACCGCAGTCGGCCGTCCAGCCCTCGCGGACGCCGGCGAACCAGGTTCGCAGGCGGAGCGGGTGCCGCCACCAGCGCGCGACCTGGATCGCGGCCCACGAGCCGACGTACACCGGTCGGAGGACCGCAGGCAGGTTCCGGCGTGCCAGGAACACGCGGTTCCGGGCGTTCAACCGGATGTACTCGCTGTGGCGGGCCGGATCGATCGCGGGGTGGTGCGCGACCAGGTCCCCGGCGTACCAGGCACGTCGTCCGGCGTCCCAGACGCGCCACGCGAGCTCGATGCCCTCGTGCGCGTAGAAGTACGGCGCTCCCCAGCCGCCGACGGCGCGGTACACGTCCATCGGCAGGACGACCGCACCCTCCCAGACCGAGAAGACGGGCGACGAGTCCGACGGCGACCCCTTGCGGATGCGCGGCACCCAGCGGCGGGGGTTCGCCGCACCGGTCGGGTCGACCACACGGGGCTGCACCAGCCCGAGCGAGGGGTCCCGTTCGAGGAGCGCCACCGCGTCCCGCAGGAAGGTCGGCGACGGGATCGACGCGTCGTCGTCGAGGAAGAACACGTACTGGCCCTCGACGACCTCCGCGCCCGCGTTCCGACCGGCGGGGATGCCGACGTTCTGCGGCAGGGCGAGCGCGCGCACGCCCTCGGGCAACCCGGTGGGCTCCCACCCGTTGCCGACGCAGACGACGTCGAGCTCGACGTCCTGCTGCGCGAGCACGCTCTCGAGGCCGCGCCGCAGGTCCTCGGGCCGGGTGCCCTGGGACAGGCTGACGACGCCGATCCGGGGCCGGTCGTGGTGCGGCACGGCGTTCCGTCGGACCTTGCCGGTCGTCACGCGCGGACCCGCTTCGACGAGATGATGGCGACGAAGTGGCCGGCGGTCGCCAGGACCGCGAGCGGCAGCAGCGCGCCGACGAGGACCCGGTCGGCCGCGGGGTGCCCGACCACGAGCGCGACGAGCGCGAACACGAAGGTCAGGATCGTCAGCTCCACCGAGTGGTACAGGCGGTGGAACGGCAGGAACCGAGCAGCCCGACGCAACGAGGCGAGTCGACGGCCGGAGGGAGCGGTGCCGGCGTCACGGCGGTCGACGAGCCTGCCCAGCCCGGCGTCCGCGCGGGCGACGTGCACCATGTCGTTGAGCGCCTTGTTGAGCACGATGACCAGACCGAGCGCGCAGCCGATCGTGGTCCACATCCAGTCGGCGCCGTGGATCGGCCAGGTGGCAGCCCGGACGCCGAGCGCGACGGGGATCAGTCCCTCGGTCGTGTAGTGGCCGACCTTGTCGAGGAACACCCCGGCCGGCGACCGGGTACCGCGCCACCGGGCCACCTCGCCGTCGCAGCAGTCGACGAGCATCTGCAGCTGCCCGAGCACGAGGGCGAGCAGCGCTCCCCAGATCCCCGGGATGAGCAGTGCCGCGGCGACGCTCCAGCCCACCAGGATCATCAGGCCGGTCACCTGGTTGGCCGAGACGCGGGTCTTCAGGAGCACCCAGGTCAGGTACGGGGAGACGTCACGCAGGTACAGCGAGGCGGTCCAGTGCTCCGCGTTCGCGCGCGAACGGACCGCGTCGGGTTGCGCGACCGCGCGGAGCTCCGCGATCGAGGTGGGGCGGGCGCTTCCGCGGCCGGTGGTGTCGTGCGTCAAGGGGTCAGGTCACCGTCCCGTGTGCGTGGTCAGGTCGGAGGTCCGGGTGAGGAACCCGATGATGAAGCCGATGCCCCAGCCGACGTGGATGCAGGGCAGCACGACGATCAACCAGAGCAGGGTGGCCAGGCCGGAGCGCCGCGCCACGAGGACGGCGCCGAGCACGACGAAGACGAGGTAGACGGCCGGCACGGCGAAGCCCACCAGCGACCACGCGACGGGCGACCCGAGCACGGCACCGACGATGCCGACGAGTCCCGCGACGATGCCGAGGGCCATCGCAGCGACCATCGCGGGCGGCACGAAGTACCGCAGTCCGTTGTTCGCGGGGAACCGGCGGGCGAGCTCACCCCGCCAGAGGCCCGTGGCGACGAACTGCCGGACGAGACGCCGGAGGCTCGGCCGCGGACGGTACGTCACGACGAGCTCGGGCGTGAACCACACCGTGCCGCCGGTCTGCCGGAGCCGCCGGTTCAGCTCCCAGTCCTGCCCGCGCTTGATGCCCTCGTCGAACAGGCCGACCTCGAACAGGCGCTCCCGTCGGAACACCCCGAGGTACGCGGTCTCTGCCGGGCCGGCCTTGCCGCCCACGTGGTGCGGCGTGCCGCCGAGGCCGACGCGGCTGCCGTACGCCAGTGCGACGGCGCGTTCGAACGGCGTCCGTCCCTCGGCGTGCATGATCCCGCCGACGTTGTCCGCGCCGGACTCGAGCAGCACGCGGACGGCGACCCGCGTGTAGTCCGGGGGCAGCACCGAGTGCGCATCGACCCGGATGACGACGGGGTGCACGGACGCCCGGATCGCGACGTTCAAGCCGGCGGGCGTCGACCCGACCGGGTTGTCGATGGCTCGGACGCGCGGGTCCGCGGCGCTCATCTCCGCGACGAGCTCGTTGGTGCCGTCGATCGACGGACCGAGGGCGAGGATCACCTCGAACGGGCCGTCGTAGTCCTGCTCGAGCAGGCTCGAGACCGCAGCGCGGACCTCGGTCACCTCGTTGAGCACCGGCATCACGTACGAGACCCCGGGCAGGGGCTGTCCGTCAGTCTGCATGCGGTCCTCGGGGTCGTCGTCAGGTGCGCGGGGCGCACCTCGGACGGCACCGCCCCGGAGAGCAGCCATGAGCCTATCAAGCGGCCGGACCGCCCACCTGCGTCACGCCTCGCGGGGCCCCGACGGCACGCGCGACGCCTCCACGGGACGGACGGGAGGCGCGGTGCCAGCCGGCACCGCGCCTCCCGTCCGTCCCGTCCTGCGTCAGCTCTTGTAGGTGCCGAGGGTCACGTCGGTCTCGCGGGTCTGCCCGTCACGGACGTAGGTGATCGTCGTCTTCGCGCCGCCCGCGAAGAAGCGCACCTGCGCGGTCAGGTCGGTCGCGTCGGCGACCGTCGCCGAACCGATCTTGGTGACCACGTCGCCCCTCCGGAGACCGGCGTCGGCGGCCGCGCCCCCGGACACCACCGACTTGATGAGTGCACCCACCTGCGTGGCGCTGGCGTCCTCGGAGGCGTCCCCGACGGTCGCGCCGAGCAGACCGTGCGTCGCGGAGCCGTCCTCGCGGATCTCGTTCGCGACCCGCTGCACCAGGTTCGACGGGATCGCGAAGCCGACGCCGATGCTGCCGGACTGCGCGTCCGACGACTGCGAGCTGCCGGCGCTCGCGATGGCGACGTTGATGCCGATGAGCTTGCCCTTGGAGTCGAGCAGCGCCCCGCCCGAGTTGCCGGGGTTGATCGAGGCGTCGGTCTGGATGACCGGGAGCGACACCGTCGTGTTCGTCGACCCACCGTTGCCCGGGAACTCGAAGGGGCTGCTGCCGTCGCCGCCCTCGTTCGGGTCGCCGCCCTGGCTCGGGGCGCTCGATGCGACCTGGATGCTCCGGTTCAGGGTCGACACGATGCCGTCCGTCACGGTGTTGGACAGACCGAGCGGCGCACCGATCGCGACCGCCGTGTCACCGACGTTGAGGTCGGACGAGTCGGCGAAGGAGATCGGCTTCGTGTCGTCCGCGTCGATCTTGATGACGGCGAGGTCGACGGTCGGGTCCGTGCCGACGAGCTTCGCCGGGTAGATCTTGCCGTCGGCCGTCGTCACGGTGATGGTGCCGTTCCCGCTGTCGCCGTCGAGGGTCACCACGTGGGTGTTCGTGACGATGTAGCCGTCCTTGGTGAAGAAGACGCCCGAGCCGGTCCCGCCCGCGGACCCGGCGGAGACGTTGATCGTCACGACGGACGGCGTGGCCTGCGCGGCGACGGCGGTGACGACGGTGGCGTTGTTGTAGTCGTTGACCGTCAGGTTGCCGCCGCTCTGCGACGAGCTCGAACCGACGACGGTGCCACCGTCGGCCTGCGATGCGCCCGCTGCCCAACCGGCGCCGCCGCCGACGAGACCCGCGAGCACGAGGCCCGCGACGACGGGGAGCACGAGCTTGCCGCGACCGTCCTTCGTGCGGGCGGACGTGCCCGTGCCCGTACCGGCTGCGGCACCCGTGGCGGCGCTGCCGAAGTAGTGGCCGTTGCGCTGGTTCGAGCCGTCGACGTCGCCGAAGGCGCTGGCGGACGACGGAGCCTGGGCGGAGCCGGGGTACGACGTGCTCTGGTCCGTGCCGTACTGCGACGAGGCGTACTGCGAGCCGTACGTCGCTCCGCCCTGGGCGTACTCGCCGTGACGGGGCTGCTGGCCGGCGCCGCTCTGGTCCTGCCCGTACTGGCCGCCGCCCTGGCCGTACTGGGTGCTGCTCTGGCCGTACTGGCTGCCGCCCTGGCCGTACTGGCTGCCGCCCTGGCCGTACTGATTGCTGCCCTGGCCGTACTGACTGCTGCCCTGGCCGTACTGGCCGCCGCCCTGGCCGGAGCCGTACTGGTCCTGGCCGTATCTCTGGCCCTGGCCGTACTGGCTCTGCCCGTACTGGCTCTGGCCGTACTGGCTGTGGCCGCCCTGGCCGGACGTGCTGGTCTGGCCGTACGTGCTCGCCCGGCCGTGGTGGTCGTTGTCCGAACCGTACGGGCTCCGACCATCACCGCCCGCGTGCTGCGCGTACGTCGGGTACGGAGCCGTGTACCGGTCCGTCGGGTTCGCGGACGGGATGACGTCCGTCTCTCCCCCGCGGGCGTGGTCGATCACGTCGGTGTGGTCGGGATCCGTGTGACGGTCGGTCGGCGTTCCGGAGGCGTCCGGCGTCGACGCGCCCTCGCCCGAGGTGCCGCGCGTGGCGTCCTCGGCTGCGGCCCGGTGGTCGGTGTCCTCGGGGCGGTTCTCGTCGCCCTGGCCGTGTGGCGTGGTGTCGGTCATGCTGGACGTGCTCCTCTCAAGCTCCTGCAGTCTTCCGGACCCACCTGGGCGGTGCTCCTGCTGGGGCTGCAAGCGGCCTATGGCGATCTTATGCGTCGCCTGTGGAAGCACTCTCGGACGCGTTGCTCCTGCCGGTCCTCCTCCTGCGCACCGTGATCGGGACGCCCACTAGGTTGGGGTCCCGCAGGCCGTCGACGTACCGGAGGACCACATGCACCGCACCGGACCCTGGCTCCGAGCCGCCGAGGGAGCCATGCTGCTCGGCCCGGACGGCGTCCCCGCACCGACCGTCTTCGCCGAGATGAGCGCGCTCGCCGCCGCGACCGGGGCGATCAACCTCGGCCAGGGCTTCCCCGACGAGGACGGGCCCGCCGCGGTCCTCGACGCCGCCGTCGACGCGATCCGCCGCGGCGTGAACCAGTACCCGCCGGGTCGCGGCACGCCGGAGCTCCGCGCCGCCGTCGCCGAACACCAGGAGCACTGGTACGGCTCGACCGTCGACCCCGACCGCGAGGTCCTGGTCACCGCCGGCGCCACCGAGGCCCTCGCCGCGACGCTCCTCGCGTTCGTCGAGCCGGGCGACGAGGTCGTCACCTTCGAACCGTTCTACGACGCCTACGGCGCGCTGATCCGCCTCGCTGGCGGCATCCACGTCACCGTGCCGCTCACGGCGCCGGACTTCCTCCCCGACGAGGACACCCTCCGCGCCGCGTTCTCGGACCGCACCCGCGTCGTGCTCGTCAACACGCCGCACAACCCGACCGGGCGGGTGCTCCCCCGCGAGGTGCTCGCCACCGTCCTGGAACTCGCGGAGCGCCACGACGCGCTGGTCGTCACGGACGAGGTCTACGAGCACCTGACCTTCGACGTGCCGCACGTCCCGATCGCGACGCTGCCGGGAGCCGCAGACCGGACCGTGACGATCTCGAGCGCGGGCAAGACCTTCAGCACCACGGGATGGAAGGTCGGCTGGCTCACCGCCCCCGCCCCGCTGGTCGAGGCGATCGTCTCCGTCAAGCAGTACCTCACCTTCGTCAACGGGGCGCCGTTCCAGCCCGCGATCGCCGCCGGACTCCGGCTCCCGGACGAGGTCTTCCACGGCATCGCGCAGGACCTCTCGGCGAAGCACGACCTGCTCGCAGCCGGACTGCGTTCCGCCGGCTTCGACGTCCTCCGGCCGGACGGTGGCTACTTCGTCATCGCCGACGCCGCGCCGCTCGGCCACGAGGACGCCCGCGAGTTCTGCCTCGCGCTGCCCGCCCTCGCCGGCGTCGTCGGTGTCCCGGTCTCCGCGTTCGTCCGGCCCGACCACGCGGCGGGCTACCGGTCGTTGATCCGGTTCGCGTTCTGCAAGCGGCGCAGCGTGCTCAGCGAGGCTGCGACCCGGCTGGCCGCGCTCACTCCCGCGCACTGACCCGGCCGGGAGGCGCGCCCTCCCCCGCCCCGTCGGCCCCGCTCGCCGCGCCTCGCACCGCGCCGCACCGGGCCCAGTCACCCCCTCCGCGAGCGGGCGGTTCCTGTCGTGCCCGTCGCACGCCGCCCGCACCTTCCGCCCGCTCGTACCGCCGTGGAACGCGCAGACCGAGGTCGCACTCGTCGGTGATCCCGCCCCTCGATCGATGACGAGCCCCCGAGCGTCGGATGCGACGGCACCGCAGGCTCCGTCCGGCGCTTCGCGAGCGGGCGTATCCGGTCCGCGAGACGCGGCCGGTCCACCGATTCCGCCCGTTCGGGACAGCGCGAGCGCGATCGCCAGGGACCGAGCCTCGGCGGTGTCGAGCGCGACCTCCGGGGACCGCGTGCCGGCAGGCGCGGGCGCGGGCAGACGCGGGCGCGGGCAGGCGCGGGCGCGGGCAGGCGCGGGCGCGGGCGGGCACGAGCGCGGGCTCGGGCTCGGGCACGGGCACGCGCGCAGGTCCGGACGGGTCGGCGGCGTGCTCGGGGATCGGGTGGACGGACGGCGGTCCCGTCAGGTGCGGGGGTGCACGTCGAACCGGCGGAGCGACAGCGAGGGGTTGACGGCTCGGACCGCGTCCGTCGTCGCGGTGTCGATGGTCGCGAGCAACGTGCCCGGGGCGGCACCGGCAGCCGCGACCGCCACTCCGCTCGGATCGACGACGACCGATCCCCCGATGCCGACCGGCCCCGTCTGCCCGACACCCACCACCCACACGGTGTTCTCGATGGCACGGGCGGTCAGGAGCGTCCTCCAGTGGTGCTCCTTGCCCGGACCCCGGACCCACTCGGCGGGTAGGACGACGACGTCGGCGGCACCGCTCTCCGGTGCCGCCAGGCGACGCGTCACCTCCGGGAAGCGCAGGTCGTAGCAGGTCTCGAGTCCGACACGGACGCCCCTGAGGTCGAACACCGGGAGCTGGTCGACCTCGCCGGACTCGATGCGGTCCGACTCCTTCGACCCGAAGGCGTCGTAGAGGTGCACCTTGCGGTAGGTGGCTGCGAGCGAGCCGTCGGGCAGGACGGCGACGAGGGTGTTCCGGAACCGCCCCGACGAGTCCGCGGTCTCGGCGACGCCCACGACGAGGGCGATGGCGTCCGTCCGTGCGATCTCGCGCAGGCCGCTGACGAACGGCCCCTCCAACGGTTCGGCAGCTGCGACGAACCGCTCGTCGAGGTCGGCGGCGAAGTACGAGGTGTACTCGGGCGTCACGAGCAGGTCGGCTCCACGGACGGCCGCGTCCCGGGCGGCGACGCGGACGGTCTCGAGGTTCGCGGCGGCGTCGTCGACGGGGGCGAACTGGGCGGCGGCGACGGTCAGGGTTGGCATGGGGCGAGCGTAGCCGCGCAGCGAGTTCCGTACACGACGAAGGCCCCGGTCCGAACGGACCGGGGCCTTCACGTGACGCTTGGTTGCGGGGGCAGGATTTGAACCTACGACCTCTGGGTTATGAGCCCAGCGAGCTACCGAACTGCTCCACCCCGCGGCACGTCATACAGCCTACACACGCCCGTGGCGGGACACAAATCGAGCGCCCCGCCACGGCGTGTCAGTTGCCGTTCTCGGCCTCGGTGGCGGCCTGGATGGCGTCCTGCAGGCGCTGGTCCGCCTCGGCCGCGGCGACCAGGTCGTTGTCCGCGTAGGCCTCCTGCCGGTCCGCGAGCGCCTCCTTCGCATCGGCGAGGGCGTTCTGCAGCGCCTCGTTGTCCGTGCCGCTCGACGAACCACCGGAGCCCGAGCCGCCGGTCGACGACCCGGAGTCCCCGGACGAGGACCCCGAGTCCGAGGACCCGGAACCGGACTCCGACGAGCCCGAGTCGGACGACCCGGCGTCCGAGTCGGACGACCCGGAGCCCGAGGAGCCGGAGCCGTTCGAAGCGCCCTGGTCACCGGCAGCCGCGCCGGAGTCTCCGTCGAACAGGCTGTTGAGGGCCTCGTCCAACGTGTCCTCGAACGCGATCTTGTCCCCGAAGGCCACGAGCACCTTCTGCAGCAGCGGGTACGAGCCGCTCGACGTGGACTGCACGTACACGGGCTGCACGTAGAGGAACCCGCCGCCGACGGGCAGGGTCAGCAGGTTGCCCTGCTTCACCGTCGAGTTGCCCCGCTTCAGGATGTTCAGCTCCTGCGACACGTTGGTGTCACCGTTGAACAGGCTCTGCACCTGCGCCGGGCCCGGGATGTTGTCGGTCTTCGGCATCGTCAGCAGGGTGAGCTTGCCGTAGTTCGACGCCTTCTCGCCCTTGCCCGCACCACCGGCGTCCGAGTCGACGGCCAGGTACCCGGTGAGCACGTTGCGGTTGTTCGCCCCGGCCGACTGCTGCGGGATGTAGGTCGTGTACAGCGAGTACGCGGTGTCCTGCCCCGGCACCTTCATCGTCAGGTAGTACGGGTCCTGCAGGTTCCCCTGGGACGCCGTGGTCCTGGTGCCGAGCGCGTTCGTGGTCGTCTGCGACGCGGTGTCGTTCGTCGTGTCGGAGTCGTTCGTGCCCGTCGTGGTCTCCTGCGGCGTGTTCCACGCGTCGTCGCCCGAGTAGAACGAGTTCGCGTTGGTCACGTGGTACGTGCCGAGGATGGACCGCTGCACCTTGAACAGGTCGGTGGGGTACCGCACGTGGTCGAGCAGCTCCGCGCTCATCTGGGAGACGGGCTCGGTCGACGTCGGGAAGATCTTCTGCCACGTCTTGAGCACCGGGTCCTCGGTGTCCCAGGCGTAGAGGGTCACCTTGCCGGTGTACGCGTCGACGGTGGCCTTCACCGAGTTGCGGATGTAGTTCACCTGGTCGGTCCGGAACGTCGACGACTCGGTGCCGGCGACGGTGTCGGACAGGCTCTGGCTCTGCGAGTACGGGTAGGCGTCACTCGTCGTGTAACCGTCGACGATCCACTGGATGCGGTGGTCGACGATCGCCGGGTAGGCGTCGCTGTCGAGCTTCAGGTACGGCGCGACCTTCTGCACACGCTGGATCGGGTCGCGGTCGTACAGGATCTGCGAGTCGCTGTTCACCGCGTCCGACAGCAGGATCTGCTCGGACTGGAACTTCGCCGCGTAGACCAGGCGGTTGAAGAAGTTGCCGAGGCTCGGCCCGCCGTCGCCCTGGTACGTGGTGGTGGCGTTGCCGCCGTCGCTGTCGTCCGACCCGGCCGGGTAGTCGAGCTCGATGTTCTTCGCGTCCTCGGGACCACCGACGATCGAGTACGGCGGCGAGGTCTCACCGAAGTAGACGCGCTCCTGGTAGTCGCCGAGCTTCCCGTTCGACGGGATGCCCGACTCGAGGAACACCGGCTTGCCGTCGCTCGCGCGCTGGTTGCCGTAGGCGGCGGTGACGCCGAAGCCGTGCGTGTAGACGAACGTGCGGTTGTACTGCGTGTTCGCCTGCGCGCTGAGGCCGTCGAGGTCGATGTCGCGGACCGCGAGCACGGTGTCCTCGGTCTGACCGTCGATGTCGTAGCGGTCAACGTCGAGCTCACTCGGGAACTTGTAGTACTGCCGGTACTGCTGCAGCTGGCTGAAGGTGTCGGAGACGATCTTCGGGTCGATCAGACGGATGTTCGCCGTGGTCTGCGCGTCCTGCGCGAGCGCACCGGAGCTGGCCTCGGTCGTGGCGTCGTAGTTCTGCTCCTCGACACCGCTCACGCCGTACGCATCGCGCGTGGCCTCGATGTTCCGCTCGATGAACGCCGACTCGTAGGTGCGCTCCGACGGCTTCACCTGGATGCGCTGGATGATCCAGGGGTAGATGCCGCCGATGACGATCGCGGCGACGAGCAGCAGGCCGGTGCCCACGATCGAGATGCGCCAGCGGCCGATGACCGCCGTGACGACGAACAGGATCGCGACGATGGCCGCGATGCCGGCCATGATCTCGCGGCCGGGGATCACCGCGTTCACGTCGGTGTACTGCGCACCGGTGATGAGCGGGTTGTCCTTCGTCAGCGCCGCGTACTGGTCGAGCCAGAGGCTGACCGCCTGCAGTGCGACGTAGACGGCGGCCGTCACGGCGAGCTGGATGCGCGCGGCACGCGAGATGCGGACCTCGCGCCCGCCGAAGCGCAGGGCTCCGTACAGGTACGTGGCAGCCAGCGCGGCGATGCCGGCGATGAGCACCACGGCCGACGCGTAGGCGACGACCGAGCGCCAGAACGGCAGCTCGAAGACGTAGAACCCGATGTCGAGACCGAACTGCGGGTCCTTCCTGCCGAACGGCGTCCGGTTGAAGTACTCGAGCACCATGCTCCACCGCCCGGCGGTGGCCAGGCCGGCGAAGAGGCCGAGCACGACCGGGATGCCGACCATGACGGCACGGCGCAGCGGCTCGATGACCTGTTGGTAGCGGTCGAGCTGCGAGTTGAGCTTCGCGTACACCGGACGGAACCGGAACGCGAGCGCGATGCTCACGTACACCGGCACGGCCATCCCGAGGAACCCGGCGACGAACATGAGCGTCCCGGCGATCCAGCGGGTCGTGAGGACCTGCTGGAAGCCGAGCTGCGCGAACCACGCGTAGTCGGTGTACAGGCTGGCGAAGATGAAGAAGCCGATCACCAGTGCGGCCAGCACGATGATCGTGACCACGATCGGGACCCGCGGCGAACGCCGCCCAGCAGTGCCCGAGGTGGACGAGGTTGTCGTCACTTGTTGTGCTCCAGACGTGTCGGACCGGCGGCCCGGCGCGGCGGGCCGTCAGTGCACCGATCCTATTGGTCCGGACCGACAGCGAAACTGTACGGGGACTCAGGAAGGCGCGTCATGCCTCCCGACCGGTGGGACGGGAGGCGCGGACCACGACGAGCGCGCGCGTCACCACCCGCGCGTGACCGGGTCGGCGCGAGCGCGTCACGACCCGCAGCGCGCCAGTCCGGCGGTGCTCTTCCCGGCGGCGATGGTCTGCAGGTCGGTGACCGCCTGGTCGAGCGTGGCGACCTCGTACACGTCGAGCCCGTCCGGCACGTGACCGACGACCTCGTCGCAGTTGTCAGCGGGGGCGAGGAACACCGTCGCGCCCGCGTCCTTCGCGCCGTACAGCTTCTGGCGGATCCCGCCGATCGGGCCGACCTCGCCGTCCGCGGTGATGGTCCCGGTGCCGGCGACGTGCTTCCCGCCGTTGAGCTTCCCCGGCGTCAGCTCGTCGATGATCCCGAGCGCGAACATCATGCCCGCCGACGGGCCCCCGACGTCCTGCAGCGCGATCTTCACCTCGAAGGGGAACTCGTACCGCTCGGTCACGCCGACGCCGAGGAGCGCCGTCCCCTGCTCGTCACGCGGGGTGACCTCGACCTCTTCACGCTCGCCGTCCCGCAGCAGCGTGACCGTCGCCGGCGACGAGGTGCCGTGCTCCGCGACCGCCGCGCGCAGGGACCCGGCGTCGACGTTCTCCGTCAGCTGCTCGCCGTCGAACGCGGTGATCACGTCGCCCTCGCGGATCCTCCCGTCCGCGGCGGAACCGTCCTGCACGCTGCCGACGCGGAGCTCGGTCGGCAGGTCGTAGCCCTGGTGGATGAGCGCCGCGGCGACGGCCGACTGCTGCGAGGACCGCATGTCGGCCTCGTCCCGTTCGCTGACCTGCTCGGTGGTGGTGCCCTCCGGGTAGATCGCGCTGGCGGGGATGACCGCCTCCGACTCCGAGAACAGCGCGCGGACGACGCTCGTCCACGACGGCCGGTTCGTGGCGTCGCCCTGGATGCCGACGGTGAGCATGTCGAGCGCGCCGGCCGTCGGGTAGGTCCGCTCCCCCTCGATCTGGATGAGCTCGACGTCCTTCGCGTCCTCGCCCTGCCCCTGCCGCTGCGTGCCGATCGTGTTGTAGACCGGGCCGGGTACCTCGATCAGGTACGGGCTCGGCAGGAAGCTCGCCAGGAGCCCGAGCACCACGGCCCCGATGACGAACGCCCACCCGACGGTGCGCGAGCGGGAACGGCGACGGGGCGCGGGGGCGAAGAGGGTCACGGGCGTCCTTCCACGGGGCTGTGCGCCCGCGCTGCGGCGGGCTGTTCGCCCTCGGCGCAGCGGTCCTGGCGTCCCCACGGGGGCATCCCAGGCGCGGCCCCGTGAGCAGCGATTAGCGTAGTCGTCATGCCTGATCAACCGCAGCCGGGGCCGGACGACGACTTCCAGGAGATGCTGCGCAAGCTGCTCTCCGGAGAGGGGCAGATCGACCCGTCGCAGCTCGCGGGCGCGGCCGGGCTGCCGAACGACCCGGCCTTCGTCGCGAACCTCATGAGCCAGCTCCAGCGGGCCGCCCAGTCGGGCGGCGACGGCATCGACTTCTCGGTCGCGGCCGAGCGTGCCACGGCGATCGCGCGCGACGGCGGCCACCCCGTGGACCCGGCGACCTCGCAGGCGAGCGACCAGGCGTTCCAGGTCGCCGCGCTCTGGCTCGACGAGGCGACGAGTGTCCCCGAGCTCACCGCCACGCCCAGCCTGTACACGCGGGAGCAGTGGGCGAAGGCGACGACACCGGTCTGGGCACAGATCGCGGAGCCGGTGGCGCTCAGCATCTCGAACGCCCTCACCGAGGCCATCGAGCAGCGTGCGCCGGAGCAGCTCAAGGCGATGCTCGGCGACGTCTCGAAGGCGATGCGCGGCGTCGGCGGCGCCCTGTTCGCGATCCAGCTCGGCCAGGTCGTCGGGCAGCTGTCGAAGGAGGTCGTGTCCGGCGGCGACGTCGGCGTCCCGCTGCTGGACGAGCAGGTCGCGGCCCTGCTGCCGCAGAACGTCGCCGAGTTCGCCGAGGGCCTCGACGTGCCCGAGGACGAGGTCCGCATCTACCTGGCCGTCCGGGAACTGGCGCACGCACGGCTCTTCCGGTCGGCGCGCTGGCTCCGGCTGCACATCATCTCGTCGATCACCGACTACGCCCGGGGCATCCACATCCCGTTCGACCGGGTCGAGGAGCTCGCGTCGGAGATCGACCCGACGAACCAGGAGCAGCTCCGCGACGCACTGGCGTCGGGCGCGCTCATCCCCCCGCGCACGCCCGAGCAGGAGGCGGCGCTCGGCCGTCTCGAGACGGTCCTCGCGCTCGTCGAGGGCTGGGTCGACACCGTCACGGCCGCAGCCACCGTGCGCCTGCCGAAGTCCGAGGCCATCGCCGAGATGGTCCGTCGCCGTCGCGCCTCGGGCGGTCCCGCGGAGTCCGCGTTCGCGACGCTCGTGGGACTCGAGCTCCGGCCCCGCCGCCTGCGCGAGGCCGCGGCGCTGTGGCAGCGCGTCACCGAGGAGCTCGGAGCCGAGGAGCGCGACGCCCTGTGGTCGCACTTCGACGCCGTGCCGACCTCGGAGGACGTCGACGACCCGGACGCCTTCGTGCTCCGGCTGCGCAACCCCGGCCGCTCGGCGGAGGACGACGCGTTCGACAAGGCCCTCGAGGACCTGCTCAACGACGCCACGGGCGATCGCCCGCGTGAGGACGAGAGCGGCGGCATCGAGGAGGACGGGTCCACCGACGGGGACGCCCCCTCGAAGTAGTTCTCCACAGATGGTGACGGCCGGCCCGCACGGGACCGGCCGTTCCGTCACGGTGGGGACATGGGCATCCGCATCGACCCCACGCTCGAGTTCGTCTGGCGCGACCCGGGGACCGTGCAGCTCGGCGTCGACCCGCCGCGTGCCGTGGTCCCGGTGCCGACCGTCGCCGAGGAACGCTTCCTCTGCGCGCTGCGCCGTGAGACGAGCCGCGATGCGCTGACCGCGCTGGCCGACACGACCGGGTGCCGGCCAGCGGTCGCCGCGCGGGTCCTGGGCGACGCCTCCCCCGCCGTCGTCGAGGTCCTGCCGGAACCGCTCGCCCGGGTCGAGGTGCACGGCGCAGGGCCCCTCGCCGACAGCGTCGCCGACATGCTGTCCGGCGAGGGGGTCACCGTCGCCCGGAGCACGGCTCCCCGCGGTGGCCCGGTCGTGCTGCCCGAACCGCCGCCGGTGATCGCGGTGGTCGTGGCCGAGCACGTCGTCGATCCCGCGCTGCGTTCGGCGTGGACCCGGAGGGGCACACCGCACCTGGCGCTCGTCGTCGGGGACGGTCGGGTCCGCCTCGGGCCCGTCGTCGTGCCCGGAGCCGGCCCCTGCCTGCAGTGCGTCGAGTACGCCCGGGTCGACGACGACCCCGCGTGGCCGACGCTCGCCGCCCAGGTGTGGGGTCGTCCGGCGGCACCGCTCTCTCCCTGGCGGCTCGCCGCGATCGCGTCGGCGGCCACCCGGATGGTCGTGCAGCGCCTGCCGCGCACCTCCCAGCAGCCGGGGTCGGAGCAGGTCGTCTTCGAGCGCGACGACCTCACCGTCAGTCTGCTGCCGGTGACCCCGCACCCGCGCTGTGCGTGTCGAGCGCTGCCAGGAAGCGGCTCGGGGCCCGGGCGCCCCCTCGCGTGGAACCCTGTCGCGACCACGTGACCGTCACCGAGCGACGCGCACGGGTCAGGCCCACGTAGAACAGCCGACGCTCCTCGTCGACCTCGGCGTCGGTCGTGGCGTGCGAGATCGGCAGCAGCCCCTCGGCCGCGCCGACGACCACGACGTGCGGCCACTCCAGACCCTTGGACGAGTGCAGCGTGGCGAGGGTGACCGCGTCGAGCTCCGGTTCGTGGTGGGTCGCCGCGCGGTCGACCAGGTCCTGCGTGAACTGCTGCATGGTCGTGCCCGCGGGTGCCGCCTCGGCCAGGCCCATGATGGCCTGGAGCGCTTCCCACTGGTCGCGGACCGCGCCCGTGCCGTCCGGCGGGGTGGGGGTCCAGCCGCTCAGCTGGAGCACCAGCCCGACCCGGCGGGTGAGCTCGTCGTCGGTCTGCCGGACCGCCTCACCGCGCATGTGGTGCACGGCGAGCTTCACCTCGGGCCGGTCGAAGAAGCGTGCCCCGCCCTGCACGCGGTAGGGGATCCCGGCGCGGCCGAGCGCGGACTCGAGCGCGGCGGACTGTGCACCGACGCGGAAGAGCACGGCGCAGTCGCCGAAGGCCGCGCCGCCGGTCACGAGCGCACCGATCCGCCGGGCGACGGTCTGTGCCTCGTCCCCGTCGTGCACGCACGCCAGGACCTCGGGCTCCGGGCCCGGCTCGGTCGACTGTGCCACCAGGTCGAGTGCTCCGGGCTGCCCGCGCATCAGCGTGTTCGCGGCGTGCACGACCTCGCGCGTCGACCGGTAGTTCCGCTCGAGCCGCAGGACGGAGCCGCGCGGGAACTCCGAGCCGAAGCCGAGCAGGTACCGGCTCGACGCCCCCGCGAACGAGTAGATCGTCTGGCTGGCGTCGCCGACCACGCACACGTCGTCACGGCCGCCGAGCCACGCGCGGAGCAGGTCGTGCTGCACGGGTGAGACGTCCTGGTACTCGTCGACGACGAAGAACCGGTACTGCTGCCGGACGTACGAGGCCACGCGGGGCTCGGACTCGACCATGCCCAGGGTGGCGAGCAGGACGTCCTCGAAGTCGAGCTGCCGACGGTCGTCCTTGAGCTGCTCGTAGGCGCGCATGAGGTCGACCACGCGGCGGGGCGGCGTGTCCCGGGGCATCACCCGGTCGGCGGCGGCTGCCTCGTACTCGTCGTAGGTCAGCATCTGCACCTTGCGCCACTCGACCTCCGCGGCCAGGTCGCGGAGGACCGGGGTGTCGACGTGGATCCCGACGGTGTCGGCCGCGTGCGCGATCACGCGCCCCTTCGACTCGACGATGCGGGGGGCGTGCCCGCCGACGGTGTCCGGCCAGAAGTAGCTGAGCTGCGCCATCGCCGCCGCGTGGAACGTGCGCGCCTGCACGGTGCCGGCGCCGAGCGCGCGCAGCCGGGAGCGGAGCTCCCCTGCTGCCCGCGTGGTGAAGGTCAGCGCCAGGACGTGGTTCGGCGAGTAGGTGCCCGTCGCGACGCCGTACGCGATCCGGTGGGTGATCGCGCGGGTCTTCCCGGTGCCCGCTCCGGCGAGCACGGCGACGGGTCCCAGGAGCGTGCGCGCGACGGTCTGCTGCTCGGCGTCGAGCACCGCGAGCAGTTCGTCCGGTGCCGGCGGACGCACCGGATCCGGCGTGGGCCCGGCGGCGGACACCGCGCCACGCGGTGCGTTCTCCCGAGCGTCGGTCACGGCAGGTCCAGCGGCCCGCCGTACCACTCCTCGATGATGGCGCGGGCGATCGACGTGCGACCGGGCAGCAGCAGGGTGTCCCCGGCGCGCTCGCGGACCTCGTCGCGCGAGAACCACCGGACGTCCAGGATCTCGACGCCGTCCGGCCGCACGGTGGAGGGGTCACCGTCGACCGCTCGGGCACGGAAGCCGACCATGAGCGAGGCGGGGAACGGCCACGGCTGCGACCCGAGGTACTCGGGCTCCTCGACGCGGACGCCGGACTCCTCCCAGACCTCGCGGCGGACGGCGTCCTCGAGGGACTCCCCCGGCTCGACGAACCCGGCGAGCAGTGAGTAGCGGTCGGCGTCCCACGCCGCGTTGGAGCCGAGCAGGATGCGGTCCTCGGCGTCGGTCACGCCGACGATGATCGCCGCGTCGGTGCGGGGGAAGAGGTCGTGCCCCTCGGGGTCGCGGCGGACCCAGCCGCCGCTGACGACCGCGGACGGGGACCCGGTGCGCGGTGAGAACCCGTGCACCGCGTGCCAGTTCGCCATCGCCACGGCCTCGACCGCGAGCCCCTGGTCGCGGGCGGACAGCTCGGTGCCGAACATCCGCAGGCTCACCCACGCGTCGTCGTCGGACTCGATCGCCGCGGCGGCGGAGGCGTCGAGCAGGGCGGCGACGAACCGGGTCCCTGCGGGGGCGTCGGGGGCGTCGGAGACCGCACGGCCGAGGTACAGCGTGACGGCGTCCTCCGGTACCGCGTCGGCGCCGACGAACCGGAGCGCCCCGTCGGCCTCGCGGAGCAGTTCGGCGCCGCGGACCGGGAGCCACCGCGTCGACGGGTCGGCACGCAGCACGCGGTCGAGGTCGGGCGTCGTCCGGAACTCCGCGTCGCGGTCGAGTTCGTTGCGGGACAGCGGGAGCCGGGCGGCGAACTCGACGGTCACGGCAGGGTGCTCCTCAGGTGGTGACGGGCTGTTCGGCGGGAACCTGTGGACCGTTCCCGGGCTTGCACAGGTCAGCGTGGCGTGCACTGGAGCACGGGACGCGGACCTACCCTGAGGAGCATGGCGGGTTCCCAGTTCACTCTAGCCGCGTTGGCGACGACGGCCGTTCCGGGCCTGGTCGTCACGGGCACGCGCACGCTCGGTTCGGCGGCGTCCGGCGACTACGAGTCGGCGGTCCTCCGCGATGCCGACGGCGCGCTCAGCGCGATCCGCCGGCCTCGCAACCAGCGGGCCGAGGCACGGCAGTCCGCCGACCTCGTCGCCATCCGCGCCCTGAGCGCCGGCATCCGCACCCGGCTGCCCTTCGCCGTCGCCGAGTACCGCGGGCAGGCCCCGATCGGCTCGACGCGTGCGATCGTCACCACGTACCTGCCCGGCGCACACCCGACGCTCCGCGACCTGGGCGAGCGGCCCGAGCTCGCGACCGCGGTCGGCCGTGCCGTCGCCGCCGTGCACCAGCTGCCGACGAGCTTCGTGACGGACGCCGGCCTGCCGTCGCTCACCCCCTTCGAGGTCCTGCGTTCCGCCGTCTCGGTGATGGACCGCGCCGTCGCGACGAAGCTCGTGCCCGCCGCCCTCGTCGAGCGGTGGGAGGGCGCCGCGCGCGACCAACAGCTCTGGCAGTTCACGCCGACCGTCGTGCACGGCGCGCTCGGCACCTCGGTCGTCCTGGCCGACGGCGATGCGGTGACCGGCGTCCTCGACTGGGGCGAGCTGCGCCTCGGTGACCCGGCGAAGGACCTGGCGTGGGTGCTGGCCGGACGGCGTGAGGCCTTCGACACCGTCCTCGGTGCGTACGAGGCGAACGGTGGCGGTCGCGACCGCCAGCTCGCCCAGCGTGCCCGGGTGTACCACGAGCTCGAGACCGCGCAGTGGCTGCTGCACGGCGTGCAGGCGAAGAGCACCGAGGTGGTCGACGACGCGGTCGCGATGATGCACCGGCTCGTCGACGCGGTGCAGACCCCGACCGCGGCGCCGCTGCAGTCCGTGTCGCCCGACACGATGGAGATCGGCGAGGTCGAACAGCTGCTGTCGTCGACCGAGCGCCGCCACGGCTGATCCCGGCGGCGGTGCGTCGCCCGTCGTGACCGGCTGTCGGACGGGAGGCACGGTGCGGGCCCGCCCCGCGCCTCCCGTCCGTCCCGGCGCGCGTCCCGTCGTCCGGTCGCGTCAGCCGAGCGCCTCCCGCCAGGCCTGCTCGAGCCCGGCGCGGTCGAGCAGCGCGGTGGGCCGGACCTCGAGGTCGTCGGCGACGAAGTAGAACACCGCGTCCACCTCGTCGACGTGCCGGCCCGTGAACTCGGCGTAGGCGACGCGGTACAGCGCGAGTTGCAGCTGTCGTGCCGCCAGGTCCTCCGCACCGGTCGGGGCCTTACCGGTCTTCCAGTCGACGACCTCGGCGCGGCCGTCGATCTCGTAGACGGCGTCGAGCTTGCAGACCACGCTGTGCCCGAGGAACGGGATGTGGATCTCGCGCTCGACCTCGACCGGTGTCAGATCGGCCCAACGGGACCGGACGAAGGTGGCCTGGAAGTCCGCCAGACGCCGGGCGTCGTCGTCCGTGACCGCGGCGTCCGTCGAGGCGTCGGCGGCCTCGTCCGCGTCGAGGTCACGCTCCCCGTCCCACAGGTCGAGCGTCTCGAGCGACCCGCCGCCGCGCGCCCGCTGCTCGACCCACTGGTGGAAGAGCGTGCCGAGCCGGGTCGCCCGGTACGGCCGTTCCGGCATCGGCCGGCGCAACCGCTCGGCGACCTCGTGCGGCTGGCCGACGTAGTCCTTGAACCCCGACGCCGGGACCCGGTGCGGGATCGCGACGCGGTGCCGCCCGGACCGGTTCGCCTGCCGTTCGGCGAGCAGCAGGTCGATGTCCGCCGCGAAACGACCGGCAGCGCCGGGGTTGGCGTTCCGAACCCGGTCAGCGGCGGCGAGGACCCGCGCCCCCCGCTGTCCGAACGGCACGTGCGGCCACGTCTGGGTGGCGCCGTCGTCGCCGAGCGGGTCCTCCTCGTGCACGGTCGACTCCGGCACGGCGTCAGCGGGGACGACGCCGGCCTCGACCAGGTCGCGCAGGTACCGACTCGGCTCGGTCGGCTTCACCCCACCCGCCCAGAACGAGCCGGACACGAGCAGGTCGTGCCGAGCGCGCGTCAGGGCGACGTAGGTCAGGCGCCGTTCCTCGTCCTCGTTGCGGGACCGCACCTGCTCCTTGTAGGCGTCGATCGCGTCGACGACGCCCTTCTGGTCGTCGTGCCCCCGCCAGTCCAGCCGCGGGAGCTCCTCGGCGTCCCCGCGGAACTCGTACGGCAGCCGGCCGAAGCCCAACCAGCCGGACGACCCCTCCTGCGGGCGAGCGGGGAGCGCGCCCTCGACGAGCCGTGGCACCGCGACGGCGTCCCACTCCAGGCCCTTCGAGCCGTGGATCGTCAGGATCTGGACGGTGCCGGCCTCGGGCTCCTCGGACCGCGGGCCCATGTCGTCCCGGCGGGCGGCCGCGTCGATCCACCCGAGGAACGCGCCGAGGTCCGCTCGGTCGTCGGTCGTGACGAAGCCGGCGAGCTCGTCGACGAACGCGTCGAGGAACGCCGCGCTGCCCTGTTCGTGCGCGGCGACCTCGACGTCGAGCCGCATCTCCTGCACCGCCAGGGTCACGAAGTCGACGAGGTCCCCCGCGGCCCGCGAGCGGAGTGCCGCGAGCTGCTGCCCCAGGGCGCGCATCCGCTGTCGGCCGGCGGGGCTGATGCCCGCGAGAGCGCCGTGCTCGTCGGGGGCGGTCGCGACGAAGTCGAGCGCGTCGACGATCGAACCGTGCTCCCCCGCCGCGACGGACGCTCGGAATGCCGCAGTCAGCTCGTCGTCGAGCCGCTGCTGCGTGTGGTCCCGCCGGAACAACCAGCGGGCGAGCTCGTGCAGCGCTGCGATGTCGGCGGCGCCGACCCGCCACCTGGCCCCGGCGAGCAGCCGGATGAGGTCGTTGCCCGCGGCGGGGTCGTGGAGCACACGGAGACACGCCACCAGGTCGACGATCTCGGGCCGCTGCAGCAGCCCGCCGGTCCCGAGCACGTGGAACGGTACCCGGTGCGCACCGAGCGCAGTGGTGAAGGCCGACAGGTCCTTGCGGGAGCGCAACAGCAGCGCCATCGAGCCGTCGGGATCCGCCGCCCGACGCTCGGCGAACCAGCGGGCGACGGCGTCCGCCTCCTCCGGCAGGGTCTCGGGGAAGACCGTCGTCACCGTGCCGCGGTCGGCGCCGGGCCGCGGGGCGAGGCGTTCGACGGCGACCTCGGAGGCCTCGGACAGCGGAGCCACGACCGCGTTCGCCCCGGCGAGCACGTCGACCGGATTGCGCCAGCTCGTCGACAGGGCGAAGGTGACGGACGCGCCCGCGGCGCCGAAGTCGCGTGGGAAGCGTGCGAGGTTCGCCGCGCTCGCACCGCGGAAGCCGTAGATCGACTGGTGCGGGTCGCCGACGGCCATGACCGGGTGCCCCCGGAACAGCCGGGCGAGGAACCGGGTCTGCACGACCGAGGTGTCCTGGTACTCGTCGAGCAGCACCACGCGGAAGCGCTGCCGCAGGTCGTCGACCACACGCGGCGCGGACTCGGCGGCGGCGAGCGCCAGGGCGATCTGGTCGGAGAACTCGACGAAGCCGCGGTCGACCTTCTGTCGGCGGAACTCCTCGACCAGGTCGACGAGCGGTTCGAGCGCACCGATCGCCGCGACCGCGTCCGTGACGGCCCTGTAGGGGTTGCCCCTGGCGTTCCCGGGGAGCTCGAGCAACCCGGCGAAGTCGACGGCGAACCGACGCAGGGACGCCGGGTCGACGAGGTGCTCGGACACGGCGCCGGCCAGGGACACGACCGCCGCGGTCACCGTGTCGACGTCGCGGTCGAGTCCGGCGAGCCGGTCGTCCCGCGCACCGACGACGACCCGGCGCGCGAGCTGCCAGGCGGACGGCTCGGTGAGCACCTGCGACTCACCGTCGCGTCCGACGAGCAGCGCGTTCTCACGGAACACCGCGTTCCCGAAGGCGTTGTAGGTCGACACCGTCGGCGCCTCGAACGCGTCACCGGCGGCGAGCAGACCGACGTCCTCCAGCGCGCGGATGCGGTCGTTGATGCGGACGGACAGCTCGCCGGCTGCCTTGCGGGTGAAGGTCAGGCCGAGCACCTCGGCCGGACGGACGAACCCGTTCGCGAGCAGCCAGACGACGCGGGACGCCATGGTCTCGGTCTTCCCGCTGCCGGCGCCGGCGACGACGAGCGCGGGCGCGAGCGGCGACTCGATGACCGCGCGCTGCTGCGCGGTCGGGCGGGGGCGGCCGAGGGCGTCGGCGATGGCGTCGGCGTCGTGCCGGGCGGTGGCGAGCACGGACCCGTCGGTCGCGGGCCTGGTCGTCGTGTCGGGCTGGTTCGTCACCAGGTCACCTCTCCCACCACGTGGATCCGGCACTCGACACCGGTACGGGCGCGGTCGCAGTGGTCGTCCACGTTCGCCAGGAAGGTCCTCCCGGCCATGCCCCGCGCGACCTCGTGCAGACGCTCGCGGTAGGCCTGCCGCGTCTCGTCGTCGAACGCGTGCTGCGTCCGCTCCGAGTACGCCCGACCGCCTCGGGGGTTCTGCACGAACACGAGCCGCGCGTCGGCCATCGGGACGCCGGCCGGCACGCCCTCGACCGCGCCGTCCTCGACCGCGAGCTGGTACGCGCCGAGCTGCGGGTGCTGCGGCATGTCGTTCTTCTCGCTCGGCATGGAACGGCCCGTCTTGAGGTCGACCACGCTCACCCTGCCGTCCGGGTCGACCTCGATGCGGTCGATGCTGCCCCGCATCCGGGCCGGTCCGGTCACGAGCGCGAACGACGTCTCTGCACCGAGCAGGCGACGGCCGGCGCTCGCGAACGTCCGCAGGTAGTCGCTCAGACCCTCGATCATCCGACGGGTGCGCGCCCGCTCGCGGTCCGCGACCCACGGTGACTCGAACGTCAGCTCGTCCCACCGTCCCTCGACGTGCTGCCACAGGGACTCGACGTCGACCGCGGCCGCCTGCTCCATCGCCTCGTGGACGATCGTCCCGATGCCCATCGCCGGGCTCGGGGCACTGCCGCCGAACGTCTGGACGAACCAGTGCACCGGGCACTCCTCGAACGTGCCGATCCGCGACGGGGACACGGCGACCGTCGGCGGCACCGGTTCGCCCCCCTCGTGCTCGGGCGCAGGCGGGGCGTCGAGGTCGACGAGGGGGTCCTCGGTGGTGGGCTCGGCCGAGCCGTACCACTCGTCGGGCGAGGCACCGGGCACACCGGCCTCGGCGAGGCGGGCGAGGGCCGAGGCGGCCTCGTGGTCGCCCGAGGTCACGACGCGTCGGCGCAGCGAACCGGCCAGGCCCCGGAGCGAGAGCGGGTGCACGGTCGGCTGCCGGTCCGGCGGCACCGGGACGAGGCGGACGAAGGGCGACGGTGCCTCGTCGTCGTTGGCGACCGTGCCGATGACGACCTGGGTGGTCGCGCGGGACACGGCCCGGGCGAACAGCCGCAGCTCGTCGGCGATGACCGCGGCCCGGTCGTCGACCGCGCTGTGGTCGACACCGGCGGCGGCGCGGACCAGACCGTCCGGGTCGAGCAGGCTGCCGCGCACGCGGGTGTTCGGCCACACGCCGTCCTGCAGCCCGAGGACGACCACCACGTCGCACTCCAGCCCGATGGTGGCGGAGGGCGTCAGCACCCGGACCCGGCCGGCGGTGCGGTCCGGGCCGATGGAGTCCTCGGGCAGGTCGGCACCGAGCAGGTCGTCGACGAACACCCGGGCGGGCGCGTCCGGCGTGCGCTCCACGAAGCGCTTCGCGGCGGTGAACAGGCCGACGACCGCATCGAGGTGCCGGTCCGCCTCGGCCGCGCCCACCCCGCCGGACGCCGACTGCGCACCCCACGCGGTCGCGAGGCCGCTGCGTTCCCACAGCCCCCAGAGGATCTCCTCGATGCTGGCGTCGGCAGCGGCGTCGGCGTGCGCCTGCACCAGGCTCCTCGCGAGCCGGGTGGCGCGTCGGGCGAACCCGGCGTCGATCGTGGCGAGCCGCTCCGGAGCCCCGAGCGCCTCGACCAGCAGCTCGTCCGCCGTCCGGGTGCCACCGCCGGCGAGCTCCTCGCGCCGCAGGGCGAGCCGGAGCCGTCGCATGGCCAGGGTGTCGAGACCGCCGAGGGGACCCGTCGCGAAGGACGTCGCGAGGTCGGCGTCGAGCGGGAGCACGCCGAGGGCGACGGCCGCGGCGTCGAGCAACGCCCGCGCCGCGCTGTCGTCGCGGGGTCGGACGGGCGCGGCGCCGGCGGTCGCCGGGACCTCGGCGACGGAGAGCGCCCGGACGAGCTCGGGGATCGCCGCGCCGCTGCGTGTCACGACGGCCATCCGGTGCCACGGCACGCCGTCCAGCAGTCGGTGCTCGCGCAGACGCCGGGCGACCGCGACGACGAGCGCCGACCGGCTCCCCGCCTCGAGGTGCAGCACCGCGTCGCTCCTGGCATCCGCGGTCGAGGCGGCCGCGGTGCGCTGCCGACCGGCGGCCGCCGCGCCGATGCGGGCGGTGACCGCCCCCACGAGCTCGCGGACGGGAGCGGCATGGCGGTGCACGGTCTCGAGCACGACCTCGTCGACCCGCTCGACGCCGAGCCGCACCGCGAGCCGGCCGAGCACGTCGGGCTCGGCCCCGCGGAACGCCGACGCGGCGATGTCGGGGTCGCCGAACGCCACGACCTGCACGCCGGCTCGGGCCAGTGCCCCGAGCAGGGCGATCTCGCCCTCCACCAGCTCCTGGGTGTCGTCCACGACCACGAGCCGCAGCGCCGCGACGCTCGCCGGCACCTCGCCGCGGAGCACGGCCGCGGTCGCGAACGCCACGAGCTCGGCGGCGTCGAGACTGCTGCCACGGAAGGCGGTGACGGCGGCCCGGTACTCGTCGACGAAGTCCCCCACGGCACGCCACTCCGGGTGCCCCGTGTCGTCGGCGAGCTCGCGCATGTCGTCGGGTTCGACGCCGGCGGCCACCGCACGCATCATCACGTCGCGCAGGGCCGTCCGGAACCCGGCGCGCTCCCGGACGACGGCGGTGATCGGTGGGGGCCACGCGGGACCGGTGCCGTCCGCCTCGTGCCCCTCGAGCAGGTCCGCGATGATGCGGTCCTGCTCGCCGCCGGTCAGGAGGGTCGGTGTCTCCTGCCCGTGCAGGGCCGCAGCGTGCGCCACCACCTGGAACGCGAGCGAGTTCACCGTCCGGGCGAGCGCGCCGGGCACGACCCGGTCGACCGCCGCAGCGAGCCGGTCCCGCAGCGCGGTCGCTGCGGTGCGCGCCGAGGTCAGTGCGAGCACCGTCGCGTGACCGTCGTGCGAGATCGCCTCGGGGCGCGCGAGCCGGTCGGCGACGAGACGCGCCAACGTGGTGGTCTTGCCCGTGCCCGGCGCCCCGATGACGGCGGCGTGGCGGCCCTCCGGAAGCGCGAGGACGGCGTCCTGCGTCGGGTCGGCGACGAGCGGGCGGGCGACCCCGACGTCCTCGGGGAGGGTCGTCAGCGTGGTCCTGGGCACGCGGACACGGTACCGAGGACGGCCGACAGCGAACGCCGACGCTCCGGTCCTGCACGCGCGAGTGCGCCCGGGGCGAACGGCCGGTGCCGGACGGGAGCCCTCGGATACGCTGTGCTCGTGGACATCAAGATCGGCATCATCAACAGCCCGCGCGAGATCGCCTTCGAGACCGCCCAGAGCGCCGAGGAGATCGAGCAGTCCGTGGCCAAGGCACTCGAGTCGCAGTCGACCCACCTCTCCCTGAAGGACGAGAAGGGCCGCCGGTTCATCGTGCCCGTCGCCTCGCTCGCCTACGTCGAGGTCGGCGCCGAGGAATCGCGACGCATCGGCTTCGTCGCCTGACGTGGAGCTGCTCTTCGCCGTGCTCGGTGGTCTCATCGCCGGGGCCGTCGCGCACGTCGTGGTGCCGTGGCGCCCGACGCGCGGCGCGTTGCTCGGCCCGGTGGTCGGCGGCGTCGTCGCCGCGATCGCCTGGGAAGCGCTGACCTGGGCCGGGTGGCCCTACGACGGCGGCTGGATCTGGGCGGTCGCCCTGGTCGGCGCCGGCGTCGTGGCCGTCGTGACCGAGTGGGTGCTCGGCCGTCGCCGGACCGCTGCTGACGAGGACTTCTTCGAGCGCGCCCGCGCCGAGCGCACCTGACGGCGGGCCGTCAGGCCGTCAGGCCGTCAGGCCGTCAGGCCGTCAGGCCGTCAGGCCGAGCGTGTCCATCCGCCGCGTGTGCGCCGCGATGAGCTCCGTCCACACCGGCTCCAGGCGCTCCTGGTCCTCGCGCGCGTGGGACGCCAGCGCCGAGCGCGCGACCAGCAACGTGTCCCCCACGAGCCGTCGACCCCACATCGCGAGCCGCGAGCCGATGCGCGGGTCCTGCTCGATGTGCGCCGCGAGCTCCTGGACGACCGCGGGCTCCTCCCGCGCGTCGAACACCGTGCGCAGACGCTGCCGGACGTCGAGCGGCAGCGACCGGAGCAGGCTGCCGAACAGGTCGTTGAGGATCCCCGCCGTGACGTACCCGGTGAGCATCGACTCGTACCAGTCCGCGCCGCTCGTCCGGAGCAGGAAGCGGTCGATGGCCTCGCGGTGCGGCTCCATGAGCTCCGCGGGCGCCCAGCCGCCGCGTTCGATCTCGGCGACGATCGTCCGGTGCCGTTCGAGCGCGGTCGTGGCGAGCACGCCCGTGACGAGGCGCCCGGACATCGTCGGGGCGGCGGCACCGGCCCGACCCATCGTCTCGTAGAGCGACAACTGCAGGTAGGCGGCCTGGCCGAGGTACACGTCGAGCTCGGGGCTCACGTCGTCCAGCTGCAGGCGCTCCACGGGCGAGGCGTTCCGCGGGTTCCGCGACGCCAGCCACGCGGCGGCGAGCTGCGCAGCGCGCTTCCGGTTCCACCACGACACCACGCGACAAGCATACGGGCCGCGGGCCGCGAGGCCGTCCGGGGCGCTGCGGTCGCCCGCCGTCGGTAGACTGGCGTGGACTTCCACCAGGACTAAGGTGATTCTTTGACTTTCGCAGACCTCAACATCGAGCAGGACATCGTCGACGCGCTCGCGACGAAGGGCATCACCGAGCCCTTCCCGATCCAGCAGCAGACGATCCCGCTCGCCCTCACCGGCCAGGACATCATCGGTCAGGCCAAGACGGGTACCGGCAAGACCTTCGGCTTCGGCCTCCCGCTCATCCAGCGCCTCGGTGCCGCTCCGGAACCGGGCGTCAAGGCGCTCGTCGTCGTCCCGACCCGCGAGCTCGCGGTCCAGGTGACCGAGGACCTCGAGCTGGCCACCGCGAACCGCCCGACCACGATCGTCTCGATCTACGGCGGCAAGGCGTACGAGGGCCAGATCGAGCAGCTCAAGGCCGGTGCCCAGATCGTCGTCGGCACCCCGGGCCGCCTCATCGACCTGCAGCGCCAGCGACTCCTCGACCTGTCGAAGGTGCAGGAGGTCGTGCTCGACGAGGCAGACCGCATGCTCGACCTCGGCTTCCTGTCGGACATCGAGCGCATCTTCCAGGCCGTCCCCGCCGTCCGCCACACGATGCTGTTCTCGGCGACGATGCCCGCGCCGATCGTCGCGCTCGCCCGCCGCTTCATGACCCGCCCGGTGCACATCCGCGCCACGGACCCGGACGAGGGCCTGACGCAGGCGAACATCAAGCACGTCATCTACCGCGCGCACTCGTTGGACAAGGACGAGGTCATCGCCCGCATCCTGCAGGCCGAAGGTCGCGGCAAGACCGTGATCTTCACCCGCACGAAGCGCGCCGCGGCGAAGCTCGTCGAGGAGCTGAAGGACCGCGGCTTCAACGCCGCCGCCGTCCACGGCGACCTCAACCAGGAGCAGCGCGAGCGCGCGATGGCCGCCTTCAAGGCCGGGAAGCGCGACGTGCTCATCGCGACCGACGTCGCCGCCCGCGGCATCGACGTGGACGACGTCACGCACGTCATCAACCACACGATCCCGGACGACCCGGACACGTACCTGCACCGCGCGGGCCGCACCGGCCGTGCGGGCAAGACCGGCATCGCGGTGACGTTCGTCGACTGGGACGACCTGCACAAGTGGACGCTCATCGACAAGGCCCTCGAGTTCGGGATCCCCGAGCCCGTCGAGACCTACTCCTCGTCGCCGCACCTGTTCACGGACCTCGACATCCCGGCCGGCACCAAGGGCCGCCTGCCCGGCGCGTCCTCGCACGCGGCCGAGGCCGGCTCCTCCTCGCCGAAGCGCAGCGGTGAGCGCCGGAGCGGCGAGCGCAGCGGCTCGCGGTCGCGCACGCGCACTCGTTCGGGAGGCTCGCAGGAGTCCGCCGCGCCGGCCCCCGCCGAGCAGACCAGCGGCCCCGACGCCGCCCAGCCGACCGCCGAGGGCACCACGACCGACGGCGCCGCCAAGCGCCGCCGTCGCCGCCGTCGTCGCAGCGGCGGCAACGGCTCGGCCGAGGCGACCGCCTCGGCACCGCAGAGCAGCGGCGAGGGCGAGTAGCACCTCCCGTCCGGAGGCCCCGTCGCAGACGCGACGGGGCCTCCGTCGTCCGCGCCCGCGTCCGCGTCATCGATGGAGCAGGAACTGTCGCATGGCAGCCGCCGACCCGACCATTCCTGCTCCATCGACGCGCCACGGACGGCACCGAGGGGGTACGACCGCGACCGCCGGCGGATCAGGCCAGGCGCGAGCCCGCGCCGTGCACCGGAGCACTGCCGGTGGCCTGGCTCACGATGGAGTCGAACGCGACGCGGGCCGTGCGGTGTTCACCGAACCGGTTCGGCTTGCCCGTGCCGTGGTAGTCGCTCGACCCGGTGACGAGCAGGCCGTAGCGCTCCGCCCAGTCGAGCAGGGTGCGCTTGCCGTGCGCGAGGTTCTCGCGGTGGTCGACCTCGAGGCCGCCGAGTCCGGCGTCGACGAGCTCGCGCAGCATCGGCTCGTCGATGACGATGCCGCGTGAGGACGCCGCCGGGTGCGCGATCACGGGGACGCCACCTGCGGCACGGATGAGCTCGACGCCACGCAGGGGCGTCGGGGCGTCGTGCGGCTCGTAGTACCCGGATGCCGGGTGCAGGATCCCGCGGAACGCCGCGCTGCGGTCGGGCTCGAGCCCCCGGGCGACGAGCGCGTCGGCGATGTGCGGTCGACCGATCGTGGCGCCGTCGCTCGACTGCGCGAGGACGTCGCTCCACGTGATCGGGTGGTCCTGGCCGATGCGCTCGACCATGCGTCGGGCCCGCGAGAAGCGGCCGTCCCGGATGCGGGCGGTCTCCTCGACGAGGGCTTCGTCCGCGGGGTCGACCAGGTAGCCGAGGACGTGCACGCTCCGGTGTCCGACGCGCGTACTCAGCTCGAGGCCGGGCAGCAGCGACATCGGCCGGTCGCGGACGGCGGCAGCGGCCTCGTCCCACCCGGCGGTCGTGTCGTGGTCCGTCAGGGCGACGCCGTCGAGCCCGGCGGCGGCGGCCGCGGCGACGAGTTCCGCCGGCCGCTCGGTGCCGTCGGACACGCTCGAGTGGGCGTGCAGGTCGATGAACGGATCGGGCACGTCGTCCATGCTAGCGACCGGCGGACGGCCGCTCAGGCCGCAGGGTCAGCTCGGTGCGATGATGGGTGACATGGCCGACACCACTCCCCGCGCGACGAGCAACCGATCCACCACCCCCGGATCCTCGACCTTCAAGGACCACATCGCGTCGCAGTGGGCGGACCGTGAGCGGCCGCTGCCGGAGCCCCGCGAGCAGGCCGCCTTCGCCGCCGCGCGTCGCGCGCGGGTCTCGGAGCTGCACCCGGGCCGCACGATCGTGGTGCCCGCGGGTCAGGCGAAGGTCCGCTCCAACGACTGCGACTACCCGTTCCGCCCGCACTCCACCTTCGCGCACCTGACGGGTTGGGGCACGGACACCGTCGTCGGCTCCGTCCTCGTGATGACCCCGAACGGCTCGGGTCACGACGCCACGCTCTACTTCCGTGCCACGGCCGGCCGCGACTCCGAGGAGTTCTACGCGAACCCCGAGATCGGCGAGTTCTGGGTCGGACCGCGCCCGTCGCTCGACGAGGTCGCCGCCGACCTCGGCCTGGCGACGGCCGACCTCGGCGCGTTCGCCGCGGTGGCCGACGGTCTCGACGCATCGGTGCTGGTCGTCCGCGACGCCGACACCGAGCTGACGCGCGTGCTCGACGAGCGCCTCGGCACCGCGGTCGGCGGCGCGGCCGCGACGGACGGTGCGGCGGCGACCGACGACGTGCTCTCCCGCGACCTCTCGGAGCTCCGGCTCGTCAAGGACGCGTACGAGGTGGCCGAGCTGCGCAGGGCCGTCGAGGCCACGAGGTCCGGCTTCGACGACGTGATCGCCGACTTCGACGCCGTGCTCGCACACCCCCGTGGTGAGCGGATCGTCGAGGGCACCTTCAACCGTCGTGCCCGCGCCGACGGCAACACGGTCGGCTACGACACGATCGCGGCCTCCGGCCACCACGCCTGCATCCTGCACTGGACGCGGAACGACGGCGCGGTGCAGCCGGGCGACCTCATCCTCATCGACGCCGGGGTCGAGGTCGACTCGTTCTACACGGCCGACATCACGCGGACGCTGCCGGTGAGCGGCACCTTCACCGACGTGCAGCGCACGGTCTACGAGGCCGTGCTCGAGGCGGCCGACGCGGCGTTCGCGATCGTGAAGCCCGGCATCACCTTCCGCGAGGTGCACGCCACCGCGATGGAGGTCATCGCGCGGAAGACCGCCGAGTGGGGCTTCCTGCCCGGCACCGCCGAGGAGTCGCTGCAGCCGGACAACCAGTTCCACCGCCGCTACATGGTGCACGGCACGAGCCACCACCTCGGGCTCGACGTGCACGACTGCGCGAAGGCCCGCCGCGAGATGTACATCGACGGGGTCGTGCAGGCCGGCATGGTCTTCACGATCGAGCCCGGACTCTACTTCCAGCAGGACGACCTCACCGTGCCCGAGGAGTTCCGTGGCATCGGTGTCCGGATCGAGGACGACGTCCTCGTGACCGAGGACGGCGCCGAGAACCTGTCCGTCGGCATCCCCCGGACCCCCTCGGAAGTGGAGGGGTGGATCGCCCGCACCGGCCGCTAGCCTGAGCGGGTGACGACGATGCCCGAGGCCTCCCCCAGCACGACCACCGTCCCGTCCGACACCCCGATCGGCACGGCGGTCCCGCGCGGCCTGTCGATCGACGTGGAGCACTTCGACTCCCCCGACGCCCAGCGGCTCCGCGCGGCGCAGCGGCTGGAGATCGACCGGTCCTACGGTGGCGACACGGAACCCGGGGAGAAGCCCACCGCGGACTCGATCGCGGTGTTCTTCGTGGCGCGTGACGAGGACGGCACGCCGCTCGGGTGCGGCGGGCTGCGCCTGGTGCAGGACGGCATCACCGAGGTGAAGCGCATGTACGTCCGGCCGGAGTCGCGCGGTGCCGGTGTGTCCAGCGCGATCCTGCGGCGGCTCGAGGAGGCCGCGATCGACCTCGGGTCACCCGCGCTCGTGCTCGAGACCGGCGACCAGCAGAAGCGTGCCATCGGCTTCTACGAGCGCGAGGGCTTCACCCGCATCGCGAACTTCGGACCCTACGTCGGGGCGGCGCGGTCGATCTGCTACTCGAAGGTCCTCTGAGTCCGCGGCCCTGCACGGACGCCGGACGCCCGCCACCGACTGCTCGTCGGTCGCGGGCGTCCTCGTCGCGCCGGTGTCAGGCGCGGTCGTCGTCGCGGCGGTCGTCGCCGCTGCGGTCGTCGCCGCTGCGGTCGTCCGCGTTCCGGTCCTCGGGCGCCGAACCAGGCCGCGGCGCCGGTGCGGCGGCGGGCTGCTCGGCGACACGCTCCCCGTACTGCGGCGGCTCGTCCTGGCGCGACCGGGGCGCCCGCGGGTCGGTCGTCGCCGCAGGCTGCTGGGCCGCCTGCGGCGTCTCGCCGTAGCGCGGGCCGTCGTTCGTGCCGTAGCGCGGCCCGTCATTCGTGCCGTAGCGCGGCCCGTCGTTCGTGCCGTAGCGGGGCCCGCCGTCCTGGCCCGGTCCCTGCGGTCCGGGCCCGGGGCGGGACGCGCCCGTCTGCTGACCGGGAGCCGGCGTGCCGGGCTGCTGCGGGCCTCCCGGGCGGTGCGGGGTGGACTGCCCACCGTACGGCGAGCCCTGCTGCGGACCCGGTCGCCACGGCTGCTGCCCCTGGAAGGGCCGCGCCTGCGTGCCGGGCGCCCCCGGCTGCGGGGCGTCGTTCCAGTGCGTCGACGGCGTCGCACCGTGCTGACCGAGGATCCGCTGCGCCTGCCCCGTCAGCTGCGGGTCGACGATGATCTGGTAGTTCGTGGCGAGCACCTGGTGCACACTCGTGAAGTCACGCTGTCGCTTCGTGATGGCGAACGAGACGATGCCGTAGAGCATGCCGAACGCCGCACCGATGATCGCGGCGGCGAGGATGAGCCCGCCGGCGCTCGGGGAGAACAGCGTCAGGACGATGCCGAAGAAGATGCCGAGCCAGAGGCCGGACAGCGCACCGGCGATCGCGGCGCGCCCGTAGGTCATCTTGCCGGTGACCCGCTCGACGGTCTTGAGGTCGTTGCCGACGATCGAGATCTTCGCGACGGGGAAGTCCGCCTCGGCCAGCTTCGCGACGACGCGCTGGGCGTCGGGGTAGCTGTCGTAGGTCCCGAGGACGTCCCCGCGCGGCAGCGTCGGGAAGGCCTGGGCGGTGCGTCCGGCGAACGGGCTCTGGTTGCTCACCCAGCCATCATCCACCGGGCACCTTGCGATCGCACGTGCGCCTCCCGGGAAGCACCGGGGCACGAGCGGACCGGTCGGTCCATCGACCCGTGTGTCCCCTCAGCGTCCGCCGGGGCCGCTCGTCCCCGGCCCGAGCGGCAGCGACTACGCTGGACGGGTGAGCGCCACGAAGGTCTTCGTCGCCCGCCTCGCCGGGTGCTCCGTCTTCGACCCCGCGGGCGACCGCGTCGGCCGCGTCCGGGACGTCCTGGTCGTGTACCGCCGTGTCGACGCCCCGCACGTCGTCGGGCTCATCGTCGAGGTGCCGGGCAAGCGCCGCATCTTCCTCAGCATCGGCCGCGTCACGTCGATCGGCGCCGGCCAGGTCATCACCACGGGCATCGTGAACATGCGGCGCTTCGAGCAGCGCGGCGGCGAGGTCCGGGTCATCGCCGAGATGCTCGGCCGCAAGGTCCTCATCAAGAAGGAGCGCACGCGCGCCACCGTCGAGGACGTCGCGATCGAGGACCGCGGTCAGGGCGACTGGGAGGTGTCGCAGCTCTTCCTCCGGAAGCCGAAGACGACGCCGTCGCCGTTCGGCAAGGGCCCGACCACGTTCGCCTCGTGGAACGAGGTCACCGAGGACGAGCTCCCCGGCGAGACCCAGTCCGCCGAGCACGTCATCGCCGCCTACTCCGACCTGCTGCCGGCCGACCTGGCGTCGACGCTGCTCGACCTGCCCGAGGAGCGCCGCTTCGAGGTCGCCGAGGAGCTCCCCGACGACCGGCTCGCCGACGTGCTCGAGGAGATGCCCGACCAGGAGCGCATCGACATCCTGACCAAGCTCGACGACGCCCGCGCCGCCGACGTCCTCGACCAGATGCAGCCGGACGACGCCGCCGACGTCCTCGCGCAGTTCCCGGACGACCGGAGCGAGGCCCTGCTGCAGCTCATGGAGCCGGAGGAGGCACAGGACGTCCGCATGCTCCTGGAGTACGAGCCGGACACCGCGGGCGGTCTCATGACCACCGAGCCGGTCATCGTCTCCGCCGACGCCACCGTGGCCGAGGGTCTGGCGCTCATCCGCCGGCACGAGCTCGCCCCGGCACTCGGCGCGAGCGTCTGCGTGACCCTGCCGCCGTACGAGCCGCCCACCGGCCGCTTCCTCGGCCTCGTGCACTTCCAGCGCATGCTCCGCTACCCGCCGAACGAGCGCCTCGGCACGCTCATCGACCAGCAGACCGAACCGGTCCGGGTCGACGCCAGCGCCGCCGAGGTCACGCGCGTGATGGCGACGTACAACCTCGTGTCCGTCCCCGTGGTCGACGACGCCCACCGTCTGGTCGGGGTGGTGACGATCGACGATGTCCTCGACCACGTCCTGCCCGACGACTGGCGAAGTCAGGGCGAGGGGGAGACCCCCTCGCGACTCCGCCAACGCCAGCGCAAGACGCCCGTGACGACGGGAAGGAGGACCACCCGTGGCCCGAACGGATGACAACCGCCAGGAGCGGCTCGACTCGCCGAAGGGCATGCGCACGCGCGTGCTCCCGACACGGCGTCGGGGCCGCGGTGACACCTTCGGCCGCGCGACCGAGGGCATCGCCCGTGCGATGGGGACGCCCTGGTTCCTGGTCGGCCTGACGCTCTTCTGTGCCCTGTGGATGGGGTACAACACCCTCGCGCCGAAGCCGTGGCAGTTCGACTCGGCGGCGATCGGCTTCACCGCGCTGACCCTCGTGCTCTCGCTGCAGGCGTCGTACGCGGCGCCGCTCATCCTGCTCGCACAGAACCGGCAGGACGACCGCGACCGCGTGCAGTTCGAGCAGGACCGTCAGCGTGCCGAGCGGAACCTGGCCGACACCGAGTACCTCGCCCGCGAGGTCGTCGCACTGCGCCTGGCGATGCGCGAGATGGCGTCGAAGGACTTCATCCGCGCCGAGATCCGCTCGCTGCTCGAGGAGCTCGACCGTCGGGACGCGGAAGAGGCGGCGCTGCGCGGCGGCGACCCCCTGGACGACAGCGCGGGGGCGACGAGCACACGTGGTTGACGGCACCGCACCGACAGCTGACGAGCAGCTCGGCGCCGCGGTCCTCGCCGCGCTCGGCCGCGTCCTCGACCCCGAGATCCGTCGGCCCGTCACCGAGCTCGACATGATCCGCGGGGTCGACGTCCAGCCGCAGGGCAGGGTGCGCGTCGACCTGCAGCTCACGATCGTCGGGTGCCCGGCCGCCGACACCATCGAGCGTGACGTCCGGTCGGCCGCCGGATCGGTGGACGGCGTGCACCACGTCGACGTCGACGTGTCCGTGATGTCCCCCGCGACCCGCGCCGCGCTCACCGAACGGCTGCGGGGCGACCGTCCCCGTGGTGTGCAGTTCACGCCGGACTCCCTGACCCGCGTCATCGCGGTGACGAGCGGCAAGGGCGGGGTCGGCAAGTCGACGGTGACCGTCAACCTGGCGGTCGCGCTCGCGGCAGCCGGGCAGCGCGTGGGCGTCGTGGACGTCGACGTGCACGGCTTCAGCGTGCCCGGGCTCATGGGACTCACCGACGAGCACGGCGTGGCACCGCGCCCGACCCGCGTCGACAGCATGATCCTGCCGCCGGTGGCGCACGAGGTGAAGGTCGTCTCGATCGGCATGTTCGTCGACGACGTCTCGACCGCGGTCTCCTGGCGGGGGCCGATGCTGCACCGCACCGTCTCCCAGTTCCTGACCGACGTGTGGTTCGGGGACCTCGACGTGCTGCTGCTCGACCTGCCGCCCGGCACCGGCGACGTGGCGATCTCGGTCGGGCAGCTGCTCCCCCACGCCGAGGTCCTCGTCGTCACCACGCCGCAGGCCGCGGCGGCCGACGTCGCCGAGCGCAGCGGGGTCGTCGCGCGCCAGACCGGGCAGAAGGTCATCGGCGTCGTCGAGAACATGGCCGGGCTCGTCCAGCCCGACGGCAGCGTCCTGCACCTCTTCGGCGAGGGCGGCGGCGACGAGACCGCCCGTCGGCTCTCCCGCGGCCAGGACCTCCCGGTGCCGGTGCTCGGCCGCGTGCCGCTGTCGGTGCCGCTCCGCGAGGGTGGTGACGCCGGCGTGCCGGTCGTGCTCGGTGCCCCGGGCGACCCCGCGGCCACGGCGTTGCGCGAGGTCGCGGAGCGGATCACGACGATGGGCCGCGGCCTGGCCGGTCGGAAGCTCGGGCTCACACTGTCCTGAGCGGCGCTCGCGCCACGAGGTGCCCGGTCGGTACGGTGACGGCATGAGCAACACCGACCACGTCAGCGTCGACTGGGACGCCGCCCGCGACGTGAACCGCGCGAACTGGGACGACCGGGTGCCGATCCACGAGGGCGCCTACGACGTCGCGGCGCTCGACGACCCCGCGCACCGCTCGGACGTCGTGCGGGACGACCTGCCCGCGCTCGAACCGTGGCTGCCCGGTGGCACGCTCGACGGTCTCGACGTCTGCCACCTGCAGTGCCACATCGGCACGGACACGGTGTCGCTCGCGCGCGAGGGCGCGCGCGTCACCGGCGTCGACTTCTCGGCGCCCGCGTTGGCGTCGGCCGCGGCCCTGGCCGATCGGCTCGGCCTCGACGTCACGTGGGTCGAGACCGACGTGCTCGACGCCAGGACAGCCGTCACCGGCGACTTCGACGTGGTCTACACGAGCATCGGCACGATCTGCTGGCTCCCCGACCTGGACCGCTGGGCCGCGCAGGTCGCCGCGCTCCTGCGCCCGGGCGGGGTGTTCTTCATCCGCGACGGGCACCCGGCGCTGTACGGCCTCGACGAGGACGCGTCGGAACTCGTCACGCGCCACCGGTACTTCCCGGACGGCACCGCGCAGCAGTGGGAGGACGCGGGGACGTACGTGGGCGAGGGCACGGTCGCGAACCCCCGGACCTACGAGTGGCCGCACCCGCTGTCGGAGACCGTGAACGCGCTGCTCGGCGCCGGGCTCCGGCTGCGGTGGCTGGACGAGGGACGGACGCTCCCCTGGCGTTTCAGCCCGCGCATGGAGGAGGACGGCGCCGGCTCCTGGGTCTGGCCCGCGGAGGACCGCGACCGCATGCCGACGACGTTCACGATCGTCGCCACGCGCGACTGACGGGCGGACGGGAGGCGCGCTGCCGGCTGACACCGCGCCTCCCGTCGGCCGTCGGTCAGGTGACGGGCGTCAGGTCGCCTCGGTGTCGAAGGGCGCGGCCTCCCCTGCCGCGAGCGGCACCACCGGTGCCGTCGCGCGCACGCGCGACGCGGTGACCTGCGCGGTCTGGACCGCAGCCATGCTGCTCGCCGTGCTGCTGCCCGAGTCGATCAGGGCGTCGCGGATGATCCGCCGCGGGTCGTACTGCCGCGGGTCCAGCTTCTGCCAGTCGACCTCGTCGAACTCGGGGCCCATCTCCTCGCGCATGCGGTCCTTGGCGGTGTCGGCGAAGCGGCGCACGGCCTTCACGAACTCGGCGAGTTTCTGCGCGTACATCGGCAGGCGCTGCGGCCCGAGCAGCAGCACTGCGATGATCCCGATGATCAGGATCTTGTTGAAGTCGATGGACACGGGGACGAGCGTAACCCGTCCTGCTGCGGCGCACCCGTAGAGTTGTCTCCCGAACGGAGTGTGCGTGTCGGAGAAAGAGTCGAACTGGAAGTTCGCCGAGGACATCGTCTCGGAGCCCGAGGTGATCGCCCGAGCGCGAGAGCACTCCCTCGAACTCGGGGTCGAGGCGATCTCCCCCGCGATCGGCGCGCAGATCGCCGTCGTCGCCGCCGCATCGCGTGCGACGAGCATCATCGAGATCGGCACGGGCCTGGGTGTCTCCGGCCTGTACCTGCTGAGCGGCGCCCCGGACGCGACCCTCACCACGATCGACGTCGAGGTGGACCACCAGCAACACGCCCGCGACGCCTACATCGCCGCGGGGACGGCGCCGTCGCGCGTCCGGCTCATCCCCGGGCGGGCGAACCAGGTGCTCCCGCGGATGAACGACGCCTCGTACGACGTCGTCCTCGTCGACGCCGACCCCGAGCACGTCATCGAGTACGTCGAGCACGGGCTGCGGCTCGCCCGTGTCGGCGGCACCGTGCTCGTGCCGCACGCGCTGTGGCGGGGACGCGTCGCGGATCCCGTGCGGCGGGACCGGGCGACCACGGACTTCCGGCTGCTGCTGACCGAGGTCTCGACCTCGGGAGCGGTGCGGAGCGCGCTGTCGCCGGCCGGCGACGGGCTGCTGCAGATGACGAAGGTCTCCGCCTAGGCAGGCGGTCCACCGGCCGCTGCGGAGGCGCGGGTCAGCCCAGGTGCCGCAGGTACCGCTCCGGCGCCGCCAGGAAGGCCCGCTGGTCGCGCACCACGTCGAGGTCCTGCCACGCGGTGCGACGGAGTCCCCACTCCCCCACCTCGTGGATCGTCGCCCCCGGGAAGGCCGCCAGCACCGGCGAGTGCGTCGAGAGGACGACCTGCCCGATGCCGGTCTCGACGACGGACTGCAGCAGACCGATGAGGGCGAGACAGCCGGAGAACGACAGCGCCGACTCCGGTTCGTCGAGCACCCACAGGCCGGGCCACCGCGACCGGGAGATGACGAAGTCGAGGAAGGACTCGCCGTGGCTGCGCTCGTGGAACCGCGGCTCCGGTCCGCCGGGGTGCTGCTCCAGGAACGTGAAGACCCCGTGCATGGTCTCCGCGCGGAGGAAGAACCCGCTCTTCGGAGCTCCGGGCTCCCGGACGAGGACGAGGTGTTCCCAGAGCTGCGACTCGGTGGGTCGGGTGGAGTGGCCGGACATCGTCGAACCGCCCTCGGGCCCCATGCCGTACGCGAGGGCGAGTGCCTCGACGAGGGTGGACTTGCCGACACCGTTGTCGCCGACGAACACGGTGACGGGGCCGAGGTCGAGACCGTCGTCGAGCAGCTGCCGCACCGGGGCGAGCGTCGCCGGCCACGAGCCGCGCGGCAGGGGGTCCGGCGCGTACTCCTCGATGCGGCGGACGGGCAGTCGGGTGCGGGGCACGGGACCATCCTGACGCACAGGAGGCCCGGAGCGTACGCGCTCCGGGCCTCCTGTCGTGGTGCTTCGACGGACTATGCCGAGACGACCTCGGCGAGTGCGTCGTGGAGTTCCTTGGCCTCGGCATCGTTGACCGAGACCACCAGGCGGCCTCCACCTTCGAGCGGAACCCGCACGATGATGAGTCGACCCTCCTTGACAGCCTCCATCGGCCCGTCACCGGTCCTCGGCTTCATCGCTGCCATCAGATGTCCCCTTTCGTGCAGTACATGCCTGCCCATTATCCCGTACAGGAGCGGCAACTGCGAAACCACCCAGGTCGGGGGTGTCGGATCGCCGTGTCGCCGCGGTCTGCGAGGTCGTCGCCCGGAGCACGGACACCCGGCCGCGCGGTGGAACGACGGCCGATCACGGCGGGGTCCAGTCGTAGCCGTCGATCCACCAGCAGTGGTACAGCCACGCCCACTGCAGCCCGAGGCAGGCCATGACGACGAGCACGCGGTAGACCCGTGAGCGCGGCAGGGCGACGATCCCGAGCAGCGGCGCGATCGGCAGCAGGATCCGCCAGGTGCTCGACTGCGGGAAGAAGACCGCGAGCAGGTACACGACGTAGGCGACGCCCCAGAGCCGGAGCTCGAGCCCGACGCGCCGCGCGGCCGGGTGGAGGACGAAGACCGCGAAGCCGACGAGGGTGACCGCGAGCAGGACCCCGCCGGCAGGCTGCCGGAACCACCAGCCGAACCCCTGGATCCACGGGGCGAACGGCACGAGCTCCTGCCACCCGATGTACGACGACCGCCAGGCGAGCTCCGTGTCGGTGTAGGCCTTCGGCACACCGGTGACCGCCCAGGCGATCGCGGGCCACGCCAGTCCGACAAGCCCGGAGACGACGGCCACGGCGAGCGGCGGCACCGCACGGCGGACACTGGGCCGCTCGACCTCCCGCACCCAGGCCGGACGGAACGCCCAGACGCCGAGGAAGAGCACCACGAGGAACGCGAACGCCAGCCCGGTCGGCCGCGTCATCCCGAGCAGGAGCACGACGGGGAGCATCGTCCACCAGCGACGGTCGACCATGAGCAGCAGGGCGACGAGGAGCAGGAAGAGCCCCATCGCCTCGGCGTAGGCGACCTGGAACACCGCCGACACCGGCGCGACGCAGAACAGCACCGTCGCGAAGCCCGCCCGCCGGTCGTCGAGGAAGCGTCCCATCAGCCGTCGGAAGACGAGCGCGGCGCCCCACCCCGCGACGAGGGAGACCGTGACGGCCACCGCCTCGAACGACGCCCCGGTCAGCACCATCAGGCCGCGTACGAGGAACGGGTAGGCCGGCATGAAGGCCCACGCGTTCTCGGTGACGTGTCCGGCGGCGTCGACGGGGAGCGTCGACGGGTAGCCGTTCGCCGCGATGACGCGGTACCACGCCCCGTCCCAGATCGACGCAAACGACAGGTACGACGGGTTCGCCGACGTGAACGAGTTGGCGGTCTGCGCCCGGGCGAACGCGAGCAGCATCGCCCCGGTCACGAGCCGCGCCGCCACGTAGACCACGCTGACCCGCACCCACCAGGGCACGAGCCGGTACCGCGCCCGCCACCGTGCCGCGGCGGTCCGCCGCGCGACGGTCCGCGCGGCGCCGGTGGTCAGGCCGTCAGCCACCGACGCAGGCCGTCCTCGACCGCGGTGATCTGGGCGACCGGGACCTGCTCGTCGTCGTGGTGCGCGAAGACCGGCTCGCCCGGGCCGTAGTTCACGGCGGGCACGCCGAGGGCCGAGAACCGGGCCACGTCGGTCCAGCCGTACTTCGGGCGCGGTGCCGGTCCGCCCACGGCCTGGACGAACTGCTGCGCGAGCGGGGCGTCGAGTCCCGGACGGGCGCCGGCGGCCAGGTCGACGATCTGCACGTCGTAGCCGTCGAAGAGCTCGCGGATGTGCGCGACGGCCTCGTCGGCGGAGCGGGACGGCGCGAAGCGGTAGTTGACGTGCACCATCGCCTCGTCCGGGATGACGTTGCCCGCGATCCCGCCGGTGATCCCCACGGCGTTCAGGCCCTCGCGGTACTCGAGACCGTCGACCGTCACGGTGCGGGGTTCGTAGGCGGCGAGGGTGGCGAGGATCGGCGCGGTCTTGTGGATCGCGTTGTCGCCGATCCAGCTGCGCGCGCTGTGCGACCGCTTGCCGAAGGTGCGGATCTCCGCGCGGAGGTTGCCGTTGCAGCCGCCCTCGATCTGCGCGCCGGACGGCTCGCCGAGGATCGCGAAGTCACCGGCGAGGAGCTCGGGCCGGGTCCGCGCCAGGCGGCCGAGGCCGTTCAGCGAGTCGCTGACCTCCTCGTGGTCGTAGAAGACCCAGGTGACGTCGACGTTCGGCTCGGCCAGGTCGTGCGCGAGCTTCAGCTGCACGGCGCAGCCGGCCTTCATGTCGACGGTCCCGCGACCCCACAGGATCTCGGTGCCGTCCTCGGCGGTGCGGAACTCGGTGGGCAGGTTGTGGTTCAGCGGCACCGTGTCGATGTGGCCCGCGATGACCACCCGGCGCTCGCGGCCGAGCTGCGTCCGCGCCACGATCGCGTCGCCGTCACGGACGACCTCGAGGTGCGGTAGCGACGACAGCGATGCCTCGATCGCGTCGGCCAACCGCCCTTCGTTGCCGGACACGGACTCGATGTCGCAGATCGCGCGCGTGATGTCGATGGACGAGGCGGTGAGGTCGAGCAGCTCCGGCATGCGGGCAGCCTACCGGCCGTGCCTCGTCGTCTCGTCGGAGGGGACCGCCCACGCCGGGGACACGACCGGCGGACGCGAGTCCGGCCTCCAGTCCGCCCGGACGGTCCGCCGCCCGGCGGGCTCGCTAGCCTGGTCGCGTGACCGAGACGACCTCCACCGACCGCCCGTCCCACGCCTGGGGCCACGGCCTCGCGACGATCGCCGCCGACGGCACCGTCCTCGACACCTGGTACCCCGAGACCCACCTCGGCGAGCGCCCCGCCGACGCCGAGTTCCCTGCCCAGCTCCGCGCGCACGTCGGTGACGACCCCCGCCGCGACGTCCGGATCGAGGCCGTCACGACCGAGATCGCGATCGACGCCGCGCCGACCAGCACGCCGGACGCCTACCTGCGCCTGCACCTGCTCAGCCACCTGCACGTGCGTCCGAACGAGATCGCGCTCGACGGCGTCTTCGGCCACCTGCCGATCGTCGCCTGGACGAATGCAGGCCCCGTGCACCCCGAGGCGCTGACCCGCCTCCGCCCGTCCCTGCAGCGCGCGGGCATCGCCGTCCACGCGGTCGACAAGTTCCCCCGGCTGCTCGACTACGTCGTGCCGGACCGCGTCCGCATCGGCGACGCGAACCGCGTCCGGCTCGGAGCGCACCTCGCACCCGGCACGACCGTCATGCACGAGGGCTTCGTGAACTTCAACGCCGGCACCCTCGGTGACGCCATGATCGAGGGCCGTGTGTCGCAGGGCGTCGTGGTCGGCAACGGCACCGACATCGGCGGCGGCGCGTCCATCATGGGCACCCTCTCGGGCGGGGGCACGCACCGGGTGTCGCTCGGCGAGCGCGCCCTCCTCGGGGCGAACGCCGGACTCGGCATCTCGCTCGGCGACGACTCCGTTGTCGAGGCGGGCCTCTACGTCACCGCTGGCACCAAGGTCGTCCTGGTCGGCGCCGCGCCCGCTCCCGACGGCACGCCCCGCACCGTGAAGGCCGCCGAGCTCTCCGGTGTGCCGAACGTGCTGTTCCGCCGCAACTCGCTCACCGGCGCGGTCGAGGCCCTGCAGCGTCAGGGGCAGGGCATCCAGCTCAACACTGCCCTGCACGCGTAGCCGCGCGGCGCCCCACTGCCAGACTGTCGGCATGGGGGCGACGATCGCGGGACCGCACGGGCCGGTCCCGGTGCGGCGGTACGGGCGACCGGAAGGTCCGACGCTGGTGTGGTTGCACGGCGGCGGCTTCTTCCGCGGGGGCCTCGACCAACCGGAGTCGCACGCCGTGGCCGTCGCGCTGGCGGACCGTGGTCTGGCGGTGGTGACCGTCGACTACCGGCTGGTCCCGCTCCCCGGGCTCCCCTGGGTCGGTCGTCGCGGCCCGCGACCGCGCGCACGGTGGCCGCACGCCCACGACGACGTGCTCGCGGTGGTCCGGCACACACGGGCGCACACCGACGGTCCCCTGCTGCTCGGCGGCGCGAGCGCCGGTGCGTGCCTGGCGTCCGCCGCGACGCTCGGTCTGCTCGACGCGGGCGACCCGCCGGACGGTGTGGTGCTGGCCTACGGCTTCCACCACGCGCGGCTCCCCCGCGATCGCGAGGTCCAGCGCGGCGTCCGCGGGCACCGCCGGGTCACGCACGCACCGTGGGCCCTCGACGTCGCGAACCGCAACGCGGTGCCCCGACGGTCGCGCCGGGAGCGGACGGCGTTCGCCGGAGGGCAGGACCTGACCGGGTTCCCACCGGCCTTCGTCGTGGACGCCGAGTCGGACGCCATGCGGGCGTCGGGCGACCGCTTCGCCGACGAACTCACCGCCGCGGGCACGACGGTGGAGCGGCACGTCCTGCACGATCGCCACGCGTTCCTGAACCGGCCGGCCTCGCCCGCGTTCGGCGCCGCCACGGAGTTGCTCGCCGCCTGGGCGACCGCCACCGACCGGTTCCGCATGTCAACGCACGTGTAATGGGAAGGAACGGGTAGATCGGCGGACGCCGCCGATCGTGACGGAACAGGCCCGCTCGCGGATCGCGAGCGGGCCTGTCGACCGGGCTCGGGTCGGACCGACGTCAGCGCGCCGGGAGGTCGCGCTCCGGGTGCCCCACGTACAGCTGCTGCGGACGACCGATCTTGTTGAGCGGGTCGTTGTTCAGCTCGCGCCACTGGGCAATCCACCCCGGCAGGCGCCCGATCGCGAAGAGCACGGTGAACATCCGCGGTGGGAAGCCCATCGCCCGGTAGATGATGCCGGTGTAGAAGTCGACGTTCGGGTAGAGCTTGCGGCTGACGAAGTACTCGTCCTCGAGCGCGATCTGCTCGAGCTCCATGGCGATGTCGAGCAGGTCGTCCTGCACCCCGAGGGACTCCAGCACCTCGTGCGCGGACTCCTTGACGAGCTTCGCCCGCGGGTCGTAGTTCTTGTAGACGCGGTGCCCGAAGCCCATGAGCTTCACCCCGCGCTCCTTGTTCTTCACCCGCTCGACGAAGCGCAACACCGGCTCGCCGGAGTCCTTGATCTGCTGCAGCATCTCGAGCACCGCCTCGTTCGCACCGCCGTGCAGCGGCCCGTAGAGCGCGTTGATGCCCGCGGAGATCGAGGCGAACATGTTCGCCTTCGTCGAGCCGACGAGCCGGACGGTCGAGGTCGAGGCGTTCTGCTCGTGGTCCTCGTGCAGGATGAGGAGCCGCTCGAGCGCCTTCGACAGCACCGGGTTCGGCACGTACGTCTCGGCCATGGTGCCGAAGTTGAGGCGCAGGAAGTTGTCGACGAACGACAGCGAGTTGTCCGGGTACAGGAACGCCTGCCCGATCGCCTTCTTGTGCGCGTACGCGGCGATCACCGGGAGCTTGGCGAGGAGCCGGACGGTCTGCAGCTCGACCTTCTCCGGGTCGTCGACGTCCATGTCGTCCTCGTAGTACGTCGACAGTGCGCTCACGGCGCTGGACAGCACCGACATCGGGTGCGCGGAGTGCGGCAGCGCGTCGAACAGGCGCCGGAGGTCCTCGTGCAGCAGCGTGTGCCGACGGATGCGGGCGTCGAACCCGTCGAGCTCGTCCTTCGTCGGGAGCTCCCCGTAGATGAGGAGCCACGCGACCTCGAGGTAGGTGCAGCCCGACGCGACCTGGTCGATCGGGTACCCGCGGTAGCGCAGGATGCCCTGATCGCCGTCGATGTAGGTGATGGCGCTCTTCGTGGCGCCGGTGTTGACGAAGCCGTAGTCGAGGGTGTTCAGCCCGGTCTGCTTCTTCAGCGAAGAGATGTCGATCGCGGACGCGCCGTCGACGCTCGGCAGGATCGGGAACTCCGCGGTGCCACCCGGGAACGTCAGCGTCGCGGTCTCCGTCGACTCGGCGGCGGCGGGGCTCACGGGAACGGGCGTGGTGGGCGGTGTGGCCGTCTTCTGAGCGTCGTTGGCAGTGTCAGTCACGACGACAGCCTAACTGCGCCGACTGTCGGTCGTGCACCACCGGAAGGCGGAGATCTGGTGGATTCCACGGATTGTGCGAGGAGCGCACGGTGGTCCGGTCCGTCGTCTCGACCGGGAGGCGCGACCGACCTCGATCAGGACCCCGCCAGTCTCCTGGTGCTCGCCAGGCGCTGCGCCGCCGCCGCGATCCGGTCGTCGGTCGCGGTGAGCGCCACCCGCACGTGCTCCGCACCCGCGGGGCCGTAGAAGGTCCCGGGGGCGACGAGGATGCCCCGCTCCGCCAGCCACCCGACGGTCTCGAGCGCCGGCTCGCCACGGGTGGCCCAGAGGTAGAGCCCGGCCTCGCTGTGGTCGATCCGGAAGCCCGCGCCCTCGAGTGCCCGTCGGAGCATGTTCCGTCGGGCGCGGTAGCGGGCCTTCTGCTGCTGCACGTGCGTGTCGTCGGCGAGGGCGACGATCATCGCGTCCTGCACGGGCAGCGGCGGCATCATGCCGGTGTGCTTCCGGACCGCCAGCACCTCTGCCAGGATCGCCGCGTCCCCCGCGACGAACGCGGCACGGTACCCGGCGAGGTTCGACTGCTTCGACAGCGAGTACACGCTGAGCACGCCGTCCACGCGGTCGCCGACCACGCGCGGGTCGAGGATCGACGGGGTCGGCCCGGCGTCGTACGGCGGCTCCCAGCCGAGCTCGGCGTAGCACTCGTCGCCGACGATCACGGCGCCGAGCTCGCGGGCACGCTCGACCGCGGCGCGCAGCTGCTCGACCGACAGCACGCGTCCGTCCGGGTTGCCCGGCGAGTTGAGCCAGACGAGCTTCGTCGTCTCCGGCCACGCGGCCGGATCGTCCGACGCCAGCGCCTCGGCGCGCACCAGCGCCGCGCCGAGCTCGTAGGTCGGGTACGCCGCCTCGGGGAACACCACGGTGTCACCCGGACCGATGCCGAGCCAGAGCGCGAGTCCCGCGATGAACTCCTTCGAGCCGATCGTCGGCAGGACCTGGTCCGGGGTGAGGGTCACGCCCTGCCGACGGCCGTACCACGCGGCGATCGCCTCGCGGAGGGCCGGCGTACCGGCGACCTGCGGGTAGGCGTGCGCATCGGTCGCACGGGCCAGGGCCGTGCGGACGACCTCCGGGGTCGGGTCGACGGGCGAGCCGACGCTGAGGTCGACGATGCCGCCCTCGTACGCCGCCGCGCGCTGCTTGAACGGGAGGAGCTGGTCCCAGGGGAAGTCGGGGAGGTCGAGCGCCACGTGCGGGTCCGCGGTCAGCCGCGCGGGGGCTCGGCCATGACGACGGGGTGGTCCTTGTGGATCACGCCGACCTTCGCCGCACCGCCGGGCGAGCCCACCTCTTCGAAGAACTCGACGTTGGCCTTGTAGTAGTCGGCCCACTCGTCCGGCAGGTCGTCCTCGTAGTAGATCGCCTCGACCGGGCAGACCGGCTCGCACGCACCGCAGTCGACGCACTCGTCGGGGTGGATGTACAGCGACCGGTCGCCCTCGTAGATGCAGTCGACCGGGCATTCGTCGATGCAGGCGCGGTCCTTGACGTCGACACAGGGCTGGGCGATCACGTAGGTCACGGTGCGGGTGCTCCCTTCGGACTGAGCGAGTGCGAGTCTACTCGCGGCCCGGGGACGACCCTGACCGTCCGTCCGCCGGCGCCGCCGCCGCTGTGCTGGCACGGAGTCCCGACAGGTCGGGCCAGGCGAGGGTGAGCGCCGCGATCGCCGCCGGCCCGAACGTCCAGACGTACCCGGCGAGGTTCGCGAGCACGAGCGGCGACGACTGGCCGCCGACGCTCACCAGCACCTGCGTGGCGACGATGACGGCGATCCCGGCGGCCGCGACCATCGAACGGGAGCGGTACAGCAGGCGCAGGCCGACGACGAGCCCGAGCACGACGAGGGTCGTGATCACCATGCCGATCGGGAAGCCCGCGAGCGTCTGCTGGTGCGTCACCGTGCCGAGCGCCCCCGCGACCAGGCCGGCGACGGCCGCCACCACGACGGCCGTCACCTTGCCCTGACCGGAGAGCTCCGCGAAGGTCTCGGGCACCCGGGGCACGGGCTCGACGTCGTGCCGGTAGGCCTCGACCGCGGGCGCTGCCTGGCGGACGCCGTGCGGCATGACCCACGTCAGACGCTGCGGGTCGGCGGGGTCCACCGGGTCGACGGCGACCTGGGAACGGTACTGCTCGACCGCGGCACGGACCTTCGCGCGGACCGGGACCACGTCGACCGTCAGGTCGACCTCGTCGGCGTCCGGGGCGACGATCATCGAGAACGGCACCTCCTCGGCCCGGGCGGCGTACCGCGCGGCGTGGTGCACGCGGACGTGGTCGGGGTGACCGTACCCGCCGTCGTCGGCGTAGCTCACGACGGCGTCGGCGCCCGTCGACCGGATGGCCGCACGCAGGTCGTCGACGACCTCGCCCAGGTCGGCCCGGGTCAGCGAGTCCGCGGGGGCGTCGGTGGCGCTGGTGGCGCGCCCGTCCGGTCCCCACTGCATGCCGGAGTCCGTGTACCGACGGACGGGCAGGTCGGTCGGACGCGCTCCCGGGCCGCCCAGCCACAGGTGCGCCGGACCCCCGAGCGCGGCCAGTGCGGCGGCGATCTCGGTCTCCCGGTGCGCGGCCACGCGGGGGCCGTCGCCGGCGAGCGGCGCGAGGGCGTCGGTGAGCATCTCCCCGCGCTCCCCCCGGGTCGCGGTCAGGACGGTCACCTCGGCCCCGAGCTCGATCAGTGTGGCGATGGTGCCGCCCGACGACAGCGTCTCGTCGTCGGGGTGGGCGTGCACGAACAGGACGCGTTCGGGTCGCGTTGCGGGGGCCTTGGACATCGCGTCCCAGGGTACTTCGCTACCGGGGCGTGACGATGTACGTCGCGGTGACGCCGTCCTTCGTCTCCGACACGGTGAGCACCACGCGGTGGGCGTCGCTGCGGAACAGCCCGAAGGCGCTCGACGAGTCGGCACGCTTCGCGGACTCGGTGTACCCGGCCGCGGCGAGCTGCTCGGCCGCCGCCGGGAAGTCGTCGACCGAGGCCACGCGGACCTGCACCACCCAGCCGGAGCCGTTCGGGCCGGCTCCGCCGCCGAGCACGGTGCCGTCGACGAGCGGGACGTCCGAGGTCGGGAAGCCGTCGGGGACCCTGCCGTCCGAGGTCACGCCCGTGCCGTCGAGGGCGGCGTCGAGCGCGCCGTCGATGCCGCCGGCGACCGAGGCCATGCCGTCCTGGATCGCCTCGCCGTCGATGCCCCGCACGGTCTCGCTCACGTCCGATGCGACCGACGAGCCGAGGTCGGTCGCCTGACGGACGGCGTCGGCGGAGCAGCCGGTCAGGCCGGCGAGGGCGATGCCCGCCGTGACGGCGGCGATCAGGGTCCGGGTCGTGCGCATGGGCAGCACCCTAGGCGGCCGGACGGGAGGCGCGGCGTGCGTTCGCTGTGAAGCTCCCGTCCAGCGCGTCGCCGCGTGAGCCATGGCCCCCGGGGCGGGCACGAGAGGCCAGCGGCCGTCAGACCAGGTAGGCGCGTGCTCCGGCGGTCAGGGCGTCGACCCCGACGGGGATCGCCGTCTCGGCCTGCGGCGCGTAGAACGGCGAGTGGTTGCTCGGGATCTCCTCGCCGCGGCGGAACAGCTCCGGGTCGGTGATGCCGGTGAACCAGTACACGAGCGGGACCCCTGCCGCGGTGGCGAGCTGCCCGACGTCCTCCGACGCCATCGCGAGCCCGATCTCCAGGTCGCGCGCATCGGGGACCGCCTGACGGAGCGCCTCGAGCACGCGCTGCGCGGCCTCGGCGTCGTTGACCGTGACCTCGGCACCGGGCGCACGCTCGATCGTCGGCGCGTCGAGGCCGCCCGCCTCGCTCTCGGCGCGGACGATGCGCTCGATCGAGGCGATGATGCGCTCGCGGGTCTCCTCGTTCCGAGCGCGCGTCGAGATCTCGATCACGGCCTGGTCCGGGATGATGTTCGGCCGCGTACCGGCGTGGAAGCTGCCGACGGTCACCACGCCGGCGTCGGACGGCGAGACCTCGCGCGAGACGACGGTCTGCAGCCGCACGACGGCGCTGGCGGCGGTGACGACGGGGTCGAGCGAGGCCTGCGGCGCCGAGCCGTGTGCGCCGCGCCCGTTGAAGGTGACGGTGAGCCGGTCGCTGGAGGCCATCACGGGGCCGGAGCCGACGGCGACGATGCCCACCGGTGCCGGCGCCGAGTGCTGACCGAGCACCACGTCGGGCTTCGGGAACCGCTCGACCAGGCCGTCCTCGATCATGGCGCGGGCTCCGGAGATGACCTCTTCCGCGGGCTGGAAGACGGCGACGACGGTGCCGTGCCACGCGTCGCGGGTGGCGACGAGGCGTTCCAGGCTGCCGAGCAGCCAGGTGACGTGGATGTCGTGCCCGCAGGCGTGCATCGTCGGGACCTCAGCGCCCTCGTCGTCACGGCCGGTGTGCGCGCTCGCGTACGACAGGCCGGTGCGCTCCTGCACGGGCAGGCCGTCCATGTCGGCGCGGAGCCACACGACCGGGCCCGCGCCGTTGGACACAACGCCCACGACACCCGTGCCACCGACACCCGTGGTGACCTCGATCCCGCCGATCTCCGCGAGCCGGTCGGCGATGACGCCGGCGGTGCGGTGCTCCTGGAAGCCGAGCTCCGGGTGGGCGTGCAGGTCCTGGTACAGCGAGAGGAGGTCGAGAGTCACCCGTCCACCGTAACGCCGGACGCCGACGGCCCGGCCACCTCGGTGAGGTGACCGGGCCGTCGGACGGAGGACGCGCCTCCGGTGCGCTCGGTCTACGCGTCCTGGCGCTTCAGGCGGGCGTACGCGCGCTGGCGGGCCTGCGCGTCGAGCTCGACCTTGCGGATGCGGACGGCGTCGGGGGTGACCTCGACGCACTCGTCCTCGCGCGCGAACTCCAGGCACTCCTCGAGGGAGAGCTGACGCGACGGCGTCATCGACTCGAAGGAGTCGGCGTTCGCCGAACGCATGTTCGTCAGCTTCTTCTCCTTCGTGATGTTGACGTCCATGTCGTCGGCACGGGAGTTCTCACCGATGACCATGCCCTCGTAGACCTCCTCCGTCGGGTTGACGAAGAACGTCATCCGCTCCTGGAGGTTCGTGATGGCGAAGGGCGTGACGACGCCGGCGCGGTCGGAGACGATCGAGCCGTTGATGCGCGTCTGGATCGGGCCGGCCCACTCGTCGTAGCCGTGGAAGATCGCGTTCGCGATGCCGGTGCCGCGGGTCTCGGTGAGGAAGGACGTGCGGAAGCCGATGAGGCCGCGCGACGGCACGATGAACTCCATGCGGATCCAGCCGGTGCCGTGGTTCGTCATGTTCTCCATGCGACCCTTGCGCGCTGCCATGAGCTGCGTGATCGCGCCGAGGTGCTCCTCCGGCGTGTCGATCGTCATGTGCTCGTACGGCTCCTGCAGCTTGCCGTTCTCGTCGCGCTTCGTGACGACCTGCGGCTTGCCGACCGTGAGTTCGAAGCCCTCGCGGCGCATCTGCTCGACGAGGATGGCGAGCGCCAGCTCACCACGGCCCTGGACCTCCCAGGTGTCCGGGCGGCCGATGTCCTGCACCTTGAGCGAGACGTTGCCGATCAGCTCGCGGTCGAGGCGCTCCTTGACCATGCGCGCGGTCAGCTTGTGGCCCTTGACCTTGCCCACCAGCGGCGACGTGTTCGTGCCGATGGTCATCGAGATCGCCGGGTCGTCGACCGTGATGGTCGGCAGCGGACGGACGTCCTCCGGGTCGCTCAGGGTCTCGCCGATGGTGATCGTGTCGAAGCCGGCGACGGCGACGATGTCACCGGGGCCCGCGGACTCGGCGGGGTAGCGGTCGAGCGCCTTCGTGATGAGCAGTTCGGTGATGCGGGCGTTCGCGACGGTGCCGTCGTGCTTGACCCACGCGACCGTCTGCCCCTTCTTCATCGTGCCGTGGAAGATGCGGAGCAGCGCGAGGCGACCGAGGAACGGCGAGGCGTCGAGGTTGGTGACGTGCGCCTGCAGCGGGTGCTCGTCGTCGTACTGCGGAGCGGGGACGTGCTGCAGGATCGCCTCGAACAGCGGCTCGAGGTCGTCGTTGTCGGGCAGCTCGCCGTCGTTCGGCTTGTTGCGGCTCGCGGCACCGGCACGACCCGAGGCGTACACCACGGGGACGTCCAGGATGGCGTCGAGGTCGAGGTCGTCGACCTCGTCCGCCAGGTCCGAGGCCAGGCCGAGCAGCAGGTCCTGCGACTCGGAGACGACCTCGTCGATGCGGGAGTCCGGGCGGTCCGTCTTGTTGACGAGCAGGATCACCGGGAGCTTCGCGGCGAGCGCCTTGCGGAGCACGAAGCGGGTCTGGGGCAGCGGGCCCTCGGACGCGTCGACGAGCAGGACGACGCCGTCGACCATCGAGAGGCCTCGCTCGACCTCGCCGCCGAAGTCGGCGTGGCCCGGGGTGTCGATCACGTTGATGGTGATGCGGCCACCGGGGTTGAACTCCTCGGCGTGCTTCCCGTTGTAGAGCACCGAGGTGTTCTTCGCGAGGATGGTGATGCCCTTCTCGCGCTCGAGGTCGTTCGAGTCCATCATCCGGTCCTCGCCCTCGAAGTGGGCGTCGAACGAGTTCGTCTGCGTGAGCATCGCGTCGACGAGGGTGGTCTTGCCGTGGTCGACGTGTGCCACGATGGCGACGTTGCGCAGGTCGGACCGGGTGGCGAGCGCCATACAGGACATCCTTTGGTGTTCGGAAGAGGATCGGGCGGCCGGTCGTCGTGGACACACGGCACCCGCGGGCAGAACGCCCGACACGCCAGTCTACCGGTAGTTCGCAACCGACAGGAGTACAGCCCATGAGCCGACGGCGAACGTGGACCGAGATCACGATCGTCCTCGCGCTGTCCCTGGGCGGCAGCGCCCTGTACTCGGTCCTGCAGATCATCGACGACCTGTCGCAGACCAGCCCGCTCGGCGAGCAGTCCACCGCGCTGAACACGTCGACCACGACCGTGCAGTACGTCGACCTCGCACGGCAGCTCGTCGGCATCGCGGTCGACCTCGCCCCGGTCGCGCTGGTCTGCTACCTGCTCTGGAGCGTCCGTCGCCCACACCTGCAGCGACTCGGCATCGACCGGTTCCGGGTCCGCCCGGACCTCGGGGGCGCGGCCGTCATCGCACTGTGCATCGGCGTCCCCGGACTCGCGCTGTACTTCACGGGGCGGGCGCTCGGCTTCACCGTGGACGTCGACCCGGCGGCCTTGAACACGTACTGGTGGACCATCCCCGTCCTGCTGCTCTCGGCGATCCGGTCCGGGCTGCAGGAGGAGGTCATCGTCATCGGCTACCTGTACGAGCGGCTCGGCGGGCTCGGGTGGGGGCGCTGGCAGGTGATCCTCTCCACCGCCGTTCTGCGCGGGAGCTACCACCTGTACCAGGGGTTCGGGGCGTTCGTGGGCAACGCGGTGATGGGCGTCGTGTTCGGGTGGATCTACACGAGGTGGGGCCGGCTCCTCCCCCTCGTGATCACCCACTGTCTGCTCGATGCCGTGGTGTTCGTCGGGTACCCCTTCGTCGCGCAGGCGTTCCCGCAGCTGTTCCGGTAGGCACACGCTCAGGATCGTCCGGGCGCACGCCCAGCGTGCCGGAGCCCCGATCGCAGCGGGCGGCCCTACCGTGAGCCCATGCACATCCCCGAGGTCGGCGAACCAGCGCCCGGCTTCACGCTGCCCGGGACGATCGTCCGCAGCGGCACCCGCACCGACGGCGAGTACGCCCTGTCCGCCGAGATCGGTCGCACGGTCGTCCTCGCCTTCTACCCCGGCGACGCCACCCCGGTGTGCACCGCCCAGCTCTGCAGCTACCAGGAGGAACTCGACGACTTCGGCGACCTCGGCGCCGTGGTGTGGGGCATCAGCCCGCAGGCGCTCGACTCGCACGAGGCGTTCGCCCGCGGATCGTCGCTCACCTTCCCGCTGCTCAGCGACACCGCGGGCGACGTCGTCCGCGCCTACGGGCTGCAGGCTCCGGGGATCGGCCTCCGGCGATCGGTCTTCGTGATCGGGCCGGACGGCGTCGTGCGGTGGCGTCACGTCGGGCTGGTCGGACTGCGGTTCCCGAAGGCCGACACGATCCGGACCCAGGTCGAGCAGCTCGCCGACTGAGCCGTGGTCGGCGGGTCGGTTCCCGAGGGTTCCGTCGAGGGGTGTTGACACCCGGACGGGGGACCGCGGACCATGGACGGCACGAGCGGTCCGCAGGACCCGCCTCCCCGGGGGACCGGGTCGTCCGGAGGTACGCGCCGGTGTGTCACACCCGCTCCCCGGACATCCCCGGGGAGGCGCTCTCGGCAGCCCTCCGGCGCTCACCTCGCCACGGTCGCCTAGCATCGTCGGGTGCCCCCCACCGTGATCGTCGCCCCCGGCATGCGCGTGCTCGCCGTCGTCCTCTGGGCCGTCGCCGTCGTGCTCGTCCCGCTCGCCCTGGTCGGTGGGGGCAGCGTGTGGCTGGCGCCCGTGCCGAGCTGCTTCATCGCCCTCGTCGCCTGGGCCGTGTTCTGGCGCCCCCGCTTCGAGTGCACGCCGGAGCACCTGCGCATCGTCGACGTCCGGCGGACGAGCACCTACGACTGGCGCCGCGTGACCGAGATCCGGACCAGGTACGGCATCGAGGTGGTGACGAGCGAGGGCGTCCGTCGCACCTGGCTCGCCACCCGTCCGACGGCCCGCCTCGGCGCCGCGACCGGCCGTCCGGGAGGCGTCACCCGCCTCGACGTCGACGCCGCGGCTCGGCGGATGCGCGCCTTCCTCCCCGCACCGGTGGAGCAGGAGGGCCCGCCCCCGGCGACGGTCGTGCCGGCGCGCATCACCCACCGCCCCCACGGTTGGTCGGTCGTCGGGATGATCGTGCTCGGTGTGCTCGCCTCCATGGCGGGTGCGCGGCTCTGAACCGACGACGCGACGCCCCCGCCGTCCGAGGACCGCGGGGGCGTCGTTCTGTCGGTCGGACTACTCGGTGTAGCCGACGTCCTGCCACTTGACGGAGCTCGACTGGAACTGCGCCGGCCCGTAGTTCACCAGGTCCTTCCGCACACCCCAGGCGTAGGGCTCCGCGAACAGTGGGATGGTGCCGGCGACCTCGACGATCTTCTTGTCGATGGCCTGGGCGTCCTCGACCCGGGCGTCCGCGTCGAGCTCGGCGTTCGCCTTGTCCCACGCGGCGCCGAGCGAGTCGTCGGTCACACCCGAGTAGTTCTGACCGGCATCCGCCGGGTAGAAGATCGACTTCAGCGACGACACCGGGAACGGCGTGCCCTGCCACGCGAAGTAGGTGGCGTCGAAGTCGCGCGTCTCGGTGGTGATGTACTTCGTGAAGAAGTCGTCGGTCGGGACGGTGTCGATGGTCACCTTGAAACCGGCGGCCTTCGTCTGCTGCTGCACGAGCTGCGCGATGTTCGCCGAGTTCGGGTTGTCCGACGGGATCACGAACCGGACCTCGAGCGTCTTGCCGCCCTTCGCCGCGTAGCCGTCGGAACCGATCGTCCAACCGGCGTCCTCGAGCTTCTCCTTGGCGTCCTCCGTGCTGTAGCCGTAGACCTTCGAGGCGTCGTCCTCGTAGCCCTTCTGCCCCGGCAGGTACACGAGGTTGTTCAGCACGTCACCCGGGCTCTTCACCGGCGAGAGGATCGCCTGGGCGAGCACCTTGCGGTTGATCGCCTGCGCGAACGCCTGGCGCACCTCCTGGTCCTCGAAGACCTCGGACGTGCCGTTGAGCGTCACGTGGCGCCAGGTGGTGCCGAGCGAGCGCTCGATCTTCGAGTCCGAGCGGCTGTTCGCGGTCTTCAGGTTGTCGGCACTGCCGTACAGGTTGAAGGCGTCGAGCTCCTTGTTCGCGTACGCCTGGGCGAGGCCGTCCCGCGACACGGTCTTGAAGACGATCGTGTCGAGCTTCGGCTCGTCTCCCCACCACTTGCTGTTCTTCTCGAACGTGAGCACACCGCCGTTGGCGTCGAAGGACTCCACGACGTACGGGCCGCCGGAGACGTACGTCTTGCCGTCCGCCGCGTACGGGCCCTTCGCCCATGCCTCGTTGAAGTGCTCGGGGGTGTCCACCGCCCAGTACGGGTAGATCCCGTTGAGGACGCTCGCCCAGTCGGCGTTGGTCTTCTTGAACGTGATGACCACGTCGCGGTCGTCGGAGCCCTGCGAGACCGATTCGACGTCCTCCCACACGTTCGTAGCGAGCGGCGCGAAGGCCTCGTCGGTGCCGTTGAGCGCCTTCCAGTTCGCGGCGACGTCCTTCACGGTGATCGGCGTGCCGTCGGACCAGGTGGCCTCCGGGTTGATCTGGACCTCGACGGTCTGCGGCGAGTCCTTCGTCAGCTCGACGGACTCGGCGTAGTCGGGGTTCGCCTCCCAGTCGCCGTTCTCCTTGAACTGGACGAACCCGGGCAGGTAGACACCGGCGATGGTCTGGTCGTCGACCGTCCCGGAGTCCAGGTTGCTGAGCTGGAAGTTGGCGGGAGCGGTGTCGATCGGGAGCGTCAGCGTGCCGCCGTCCTTGATCGAGTCACGATCCGCGGACGTCCACCCGGTCGACTGCAGTGACGACTGGGCGACCGCGGAGCTGCTCTCGCCTGCCGTGCCGCCGCCGGAGCAGCCCGCGAGCACGAGGGCTGTGGCGGCTGCGGTGGCGAGCACGGCGGTGCTCTTGATCCTCATTCGCATCGCGAGGATCCCCTTTCGATGTGGTTCGCGCTGAGCGCTTCCGAACACCGACGGCCCCTGCCGCCGGTGTGTTGGTTGAGAACCCTAGTCACATCCGCAGTCCCCACGAGAGTCCCTGCGAGGAATCGAAACACGGCTGTAACAGATGTTGCATAGCGTCACTTCGCATCACCACGACGCGGTCGGCAGGGGTTACGCTCTCGACACCGACAACGCCGTCCGTACCCCTTGCGAGGTCCATCGTCCATGCTTGCCTTCATCGCGAAGCGGATCGTGAACTACGTCATCCTGACGATCGTCGCGACGACCCTCGGCTACCTGCTCGCCAGTTCGACCCTCAACCCCGCGTCCCGGTTCCTCGGCCGCAACCCCCCGGTCCCCCAGGGCACGATCGACGCGTCGCTGCAGAAGATCGGCGCTGATCCGAACACCCCGCTGCTCGTCCGCACGTGGGACTGGTGGGTGGGGCTCGTCACCCACGGATCGCTCGGGCTGAGCGCCCGGGGCACCGAGGTGACCGCCGACATCGTCGCCCGCTCGGGCACGAGCCTCCGGCTGCTCGTGATCGGCACGCTGCTCGGGGCCCTGTTCGGCGTGCTGCTCGGCGTCTGGAACGCCGTGCGCCAGTACCGGGCGTCCGACCAGGTGTCGACCTACCTGTCGTTCGCGGTGCTCGCGACGCCGCCGTTCGTCATCGCGGTCGTCCTGATGATCCTCGCGACCGGGCTCAACAACGCCACCGGGACGCAGCTCATCAGCTTCACCGGTGAGTACACGCCGGGGGTGACGGGGTTCTTCCCGGTCCTCGGCGACCGGCTCGTGCACCTGCTCCTGCCGACGATCTCGCTCACGCTGGGTGCCGTCGCCTCGTACTCGCGGTACCAGCGGTCGGCGATGCTCGACGTGCTCTCGAACGACTTCATCCGCACCGCACGCTCGAAGGGTCGGACCCGCGGGTCGGCGATCATGCGCCACGGCGTCCGCGTCGCCCTCATCCCGATGTCGACCTTCTTCGCGTACTCGTTCGGCCTCATCCTGACCGGCGCGAGCATCACCGAGCTGGTCTTCAGCTGGCACGGCATGGGCGAGTACTTCGTGCAGAGCATCACCAACAACGACATCAACGCGGCTGCGGGCACGATCCTCTTCACGGCGGTCCTCGTGCTCGTCGCAGGCACCCTCGCGGACCTGCTCTACGCCGCGCTCGACCCGCGAGTGAGGGTGTGACCCGTGTCCGTACTCGACCCCACCACCACGACCACCGTCGGTGACCCCGGCGACGGCGCGGCCGGCGAGCCGGCGCACGTCGTCCAGGTCACGGGCGGCCGGACGCCGCTCTGGCGCAAGGTCTTCGGCACCTGGCGCGCCCGGATCGGCGGCGGTGCCCTGCTGCTCATCATCCTCTGGGCCTTCGTGGGCCCATCCCTGTACCACTGGAACGCCGTCGACTCCGACGGTCTGGCGTTCGGCGCGGCTCCGAGCGCGGCGCACTGGTTCGGCACGAACGACATCGGCCAGGACATCTACGCGCAGACGCTCGTCGGCCTGCAGAAGTCGCTGCTCATCGGTCTCATCGCCGGACCCGCCGCGACCCTGATCGCCGGCATCGTCGGAGCGATCGCGGGCTACTTCGGCGGCTTCGTCGACCGGGCGCTGGTCTGGGGCATCGACCTGCTGCTCGTCATCCCGTCGTTCTACGCGCTCGTGCTGCTCAGCCCGCTCTTCAAGAACCTCAGCTGGGTCGCGCTCATCATCGGGCTCGCGATCTTCGGCTGGATGATCATGGCCCGCGTCATCCGCGGACAGACGATGTCGCTGCGGGAGCGCGACTACGTCAAGGCGGCCCGCTTCATGGGCGTGCCCTCGTTCACGATCATCCGTCGGCACATCCTGCCGAACGTCGCGTCGCTGCTCATCATCGACGCCACGCTCGGCGTCGGCGCGATGATCCTGTCCGAGAGCGCCCTGAGCTTCTTCGGCTTCGGCATCCAGGTGCCGGACGTGTCCCTCGGCACGCTGCTCGCCGCGGGGAGCCAGTCCGCCGTCACCCGTCCCTGGCTCTTCGTCCTGCCCGCCGCGACGCTCGTCGCGACCGTGCTGTCGACCAGCCTGCTCGGCGACGCCCTGCGCGACGCCATCGACCCCACCTCAGGAGCCAACCGTGACTGAGCCGCTGCTCACCGTCTCCGACCTGTCCGTCACGTTCAACCCGAAGACCAAGCCGGTCTACGCGGTCCGCGGTGTCGACTACTCGGTGCACCAGGGCGAGTTCCTCGGCATCGTCGGTGAGTCCGGCTCCGGCAAGTCGGTGTCGTCGATGGCCGTGATGGGCCTGCTGCCGTCCTCCGCTCACGTGCAGGGCAGCATCCGCTTCGACGGGCAGGAACTCGTCGGCCGCAACGACCGCGAGATGTCGCGGCTGCGCGGCAGCGACATCGCCATGGTGTTCCAGGACCCGCTCTCCGCCCTCACGCCGGTGTACACGATCGGTCAGCAGATCATCGAGGGGCTCAAGCTGCACGACCGTGCGCTCTCGGCCCAGGCCGCCCGGGTCCGCGCCGAGGAACTGCTGCGCGCCGTCGGCATCCCGAACCCGGCCCGTCGTCTCGACGCCTTCCCGCACGAGTTCTCCGGCGGCATGCGGCAGCGCGCGATGATCGCGATCGCCATCGCCAACGACCCCAAGCTCATCATCGCCGACGAACCCACCACCGCCCTCGACGTCACGATCCAGGCGCAGATCCTCGACGTGCTGCAGACGGCGAAGGACATGACCGGCGCGGCCGTCGTGCTCATCACGCACGACCTCGGGGTGGTGGCCGGCAACGCCGACCGCGTCGCGGTGATGTACGCCGGCCGGATCGTCGAGACGGCACCGGTCGAACCCCTCTTCCACGAGCCGGTGATGCCGTACACGATCGGGCTGCTCCGGTCGATGCCGAACATGACGTCGTCGCGATCCGAGCGCCTCGTGCCCCTCGACGGTCGACCACCCCTGCTCACCGCGAAGCCGACGGGCTGCCCCTTCGCGGACCGGTGCCCGGCCGTCCTCGACGCCTGCCGCGAGGGCGAACCCGCCCTGCTCTCCCCGAGCGTGGCCGCGAGCGGCGACAACCCCGTCCTCACCGGTTCCGTGTCGACGATCTCGAACGGGGCGTTCGCCGACGACCACACCGCCGCGTGCATCCGCCGCGACGAGATCGCCGCCGGCACCCTGTCCCGGTCGGAGATCTTCCCCCGCCCGGAGGACATCCCCGAGGCCACCGTCGACCACGGCGACGACGTCGTCCTCGAGCTGCAGGACGTCGTGAAGACCTTCCCGCTCACCAAGGGAGCCGTCTTCCGCCGACGGATCGGCGAGGTGCACGCGGTCGACGGGATCTCCCTGACGCTTAAGCGCGGGCAGGTCCTCGGCCTGGTCGGCGAGTCCGGCTGCGGCAAGACGACGACGATCATGGAGATCCTCGAGCTCGCCGGCGCACAGCAGGGCACCATCCGCGTCAACGGCGTCGACACCGGGACCCTGTCGAAGCGCGACCGCCGCGCGCTCCGGAGCGACATCCAGGTCGTGTTCCAGGACCCGATGGCGTCCATCGACCCGCGCCTCGACATCGGCTCGGTGATCGGCGAGCCGCTCACCGTGCACGGCGTGCCGAAGGAGGACATCCGCCGTCGGGTGCGCGATGTGCTCGAACTCGTCGGACTCGAGCCGAGCTACATCGACCGGTACCCGCACGAGTTCTCCGGCGGCCAGCGGCAGCGGATCGGCATCGCCCGGGCACTCATCGTCGAGCCGAAGATCCTCGTGCTCGACGAACCCGTCTCCGCGCTCGACGTCTCCGTGCAGGCCGGGGTCATCAACCTGCTCGAGGACCTCAAGCACCGCCTCGGGCTGTCGTACCTCTTCGTCGCGCACGACCTGTCCGTGGTCCGGCACATCGCCGACGACGTCGCGGTGATGTACCTCGGCCGCATCGTCGAGTACGGCGAGGGCGACCGGGTCTTCGACGCCCCGCAGCACCCGTACACCCGGGCACTGCTGTCGGCGGTGCCCGTCCCCGACCCGACGGCCGAGGCCGACCGCGGCCGCATCCTGCTGCAGGGCGACCTCCCATCGCCGACGGAACGCATCGAGGGCTGCCGCTTCCGCACCCGCTGCCCGCTGTACCAGCTGCTCGACGAGGGACGGCAGCAGCAGTGCCGGACGATCGATCCGCACCTGGAGGACGTGGCGGGTCGCGGTGTGGCCTGCGTGCAGACCGACCAGGAGCACCTGCTCACGGAGCACGCGGCCGCCACGGTCTGACAGACCCCGGGACGGCCGGGAGGAGCGTGGCGGACCCGCCGCGCGCCTCCCGGCCGTCGTCGTCCGGCAGGGCGGGGTGCGATTCCGCGAGCGCGGCCGTTCCGCGGGCGGGCGGAACACGTCGTGCTCGGGCGCTCCTGGGGGACGAGCGGGCGGGATCGGTGTGTCCCACGCACCCGTGGGCACCGGAAGGGCCCGCTCGCGGGAAAGGGCGATCGAGCGGCGGGATCTGTGCGGCCCACGCACCCGTGGGCACCGGAAAGGCCCGCTCGCACAGAGGGGGACGGACGAGCGGGCGGGATCTGTGCGGCCCACGCACCCGTGGGCACCGGAAAGGCCCGCTCGCACAGAGGGGGATGGACGAGCGGGCGGGATCTGTGCGGCTCACGCACCCGTGAGCACCGGAACTGCCCGTTATACACATGGCCGAGGCCA
>NZ_QKSM01000005.1 GCF_003234185.1 Curtobacterium sp. MCSS17_008 | reverse complement strand
TGTCTTCTCCGACCGAGCGCGTTCGCGTGGTCCCCACCATCCTCGCGACGCCTGCTGGGAGTCCGGATCTGCGACCCCGCGCCGAGGCGGACGGGAGGCGCGGGGCGGGCCGGCGGGGAGCCTCCCGTCCGCCTCGGCGCGGGGTCGCAGATCCGGACTCCCAGCAGGCGTCGCGAGGATGGTGGGGACCACGCGAACGCGCTCGGTCGGAGAGGACACCGTGACGGACGACACCAGCACCACCGGACTGCAGTCGATGATCGAACGTGCCGGGCGGATCACCGCCGAGGAGGCGGAGGCGCTCGACGTCGCATGGAAGGCCGACGAGCAGATCCTGCTGCCGGAGCCGAGCGCGTCGCTCGCGATCCAGGGCGGGGCCGACGGCCGGATGGTGACGAACGCCGACCTGCTCGCCGCGTGGCAGCACGCGCTCGACGCCGCGGGCGCCGCGGGCCGGGTGGACGAGATCGAGGCGGCGCAGGAGGCCGGGCGCGCGGTGAAGCACTCGGACGCGCACCGGCGGGACCGGGCCGGGGCCGAGGAGGCCGTCCGGTCGGCGGTGCTCGCGACGGGTGTGCGCGACCTGCTCTCGGACGACGAGTACGCCACCCTGACGGCTGCCTGGCGGAAGGTGCTCGGCGAGGTCTGACCGACGGGACCGTCCTGTCGGCTGCCGTGCCGACACGGCCGTCCTGCCGCTGCCGTGCCGACGCGTGTCAGGGGCGGGCGACGCCGCTGAAGTCCGGAGAGCCGTCCGGGGCGGCCGGCAGCGGCGTCCCGTCGACGTAACGGGGCCAGGCCAGCACCCGGGCACCGTCCGGCCGCCCCTCGTAGAGCATCCCGTCGCTGCCCGTGACCGTCGTGCCACCCGTGCGCGTCGGCCGTGCGACGCCCGCGGGTGCAGCGGGAGCGGCGGGCTCCGTGGACGCAGCGTGAGCCGCCAGCTCCGCGGACACAGCGTGAGCCGCGGACACAGCGGGAGCCGCCGGCTCCGCGGGTGCCGCGGGAGCCGCCGGCTCCGGCGTGCCCGACCACCCGCCGACGAGCGGGGCCGCGGGCCCCGGCCCGGCGGGGCCGTGCGGGGACCCCGCGCCGGTCCCGGACGGCGCGGGCCACGCGACCGACGCCGGTCGCGGCCGGAACAGCGCGTTGCTCAGCGGTACGACGACGGTGCCGAGCAGGTCGAGGATGACGACCACCCACACGAGCCGCCAGTACCCGCTGGCCAGGTCGGCGTCCGGAGCCAGGAGCGGCACCGACAGCAGCAGGGCGAGCAGCGCGATCAGCGCGACGGTCACCTTCGCGACGAGCTGCAGCAGCGGCGTCGGGTAGCGCCGGTGGATGACGAGCAGCAGGTGGACGTGCAGCAGGGCGAACCGTGCCACGAACACGATCCCGAGCCACTGCCAGAAGCGCTCGCCGACGATCCAGATCCCGTCACCACCGAACGGGTCCGTCGGCACGACCCAGACCTTGAACAGGCCGGTCACCAGCAGGTACATCGACACGGCGATGCTCGCGAACGCGAACGTCCCGGAGCGACGCGACGACACGTCGGCGTCGTACCAGGACAGCAGCGCGAAGACGACGACCACGACGACCGTCAGGAGGAGCTGCACCGCGACCCGGCCGAAGTCCCCGAGGAGCACCGCGACGATCCCCTCCAGGCCGGCCGCGACGACGGCTCCGATGATCGTCCTGAAGACCAGTGGCCGGACCCTCGCCCACCGCGGGTCGATCGTCCCCGTCTCGTCGTCCGTGCTCGTCGTCATGCGGCCCTCCTCCACGTGCGTGTCCCCGAACCCTAGCGGCGCGCGAGCGACCACACACCGCCGTGGACGGGGCCGGGCGGACGAGCAGCTGCCGTCAGCGTCGGATGAGCAGCGCGCTCGCCCGTGGCGACAGCGCGGCGTCGAGGACCAGGCAGGCCGCACCCACGGCGGCGACGTCCGCACCGCGACCGCTGTCGACCACCGCGATCGGGTGCTTCGGGATGAGCAGCGGCGAACCGACCACCGCCTCCCTCGCCGCCGGCAGCGCCACCGGCGCGATCCCCGACCAGAACGGCCCGCCGAAGACGACACGGTCGATGTCGAGCAGGTTGACGATGACGACCACGGCCTGTCCCATCACCGCGCCGGCCTCGGCCGCGAGCCCGACCGCGACCTCGTCGCCGCCGTCGATCGCGGCTCCCAGGGCCTCCCACGCGCGCTGCACGGCGGTGACGTCGTCGGAGGGGGCGTCCTCAGCGAGCCGGAGCCCTCGTGCGCGTGCCAGCTGCACGAGCCGGTCCGGCGCCACGGCGGCCCCGACCTCGCCCCGCGTGCCCGATCCGTCCGGGGTGCCGGCGAGGGCCCCCTGGTCCACCATGATGTGCCCCGCGTCGCCGGCGTTCGAGCCGACCCCGCGGACCGGTTCGTGGTCGACGACGAGCCCGACGCCGAAGCCGGTGCCGAAGTACACGAAGGCGAAGTTCCGCGCCGAGGACTCCCCCGCCAGGAACATCTCGCCGACGACCGCCGCCGTGACGTCCTTCTCGAGCAGCACCGGGAAGCCCGTCGCCTCGGCGAGCGCGTCGCGCAGGGGCACGTCGCGCCACCGGGGCAGGAACGGCGGGTCGAGCACGACACCGGCGTCGACGTCGATGGGCCCCGGGCTGGCGATGCCGACCCCGAGCACGCTCTCCACGGCGACACCCGCGTCGGCGACGAGTCCGTCGACGGCCGTCGCGATCGTCCGCACGACCTCGGAGGGGTCGTCGGCCGACGGCGTCGACGTGGTGGTCTCGGCGACCACGGTGCCCGCGAGGTCGAGCAGGACGTAGGTCACCACCGCGGGGTCGACGTGCACACCGACCGCGTACCGGCTGGTGGGCTCGAGCCGCAGGATCGTCCGGGGCTTCCCACGGCCGGCGACGACGGTGCCGGACTCCGCGATCATGCCCGCCTCGATGAGGAAGCGGGTCACGTTCGACACGGTCTGCGCGCTGAGCCCGGTACGCGCGGCGAGCTCGACCCGGCTCAGGCCCTCGGGCGAGCGCCGGACGGCGTCCAGCACGACGGTGCGGTTGAACCCGCCGATCGACGGCAGGTTCGCCCCACGTCGATGCTCCGCCATGTCGCGACCCTACCGCGGCCCCCGGGACCCGGCGCCGATGTCCGGGCCACGCGGTCGACAACGGTGCGGCAACGGTCTGCCGGGCGTCCTGGCACCCGGACGGGGTGCACCGCTAGCCTGAGCGGCATGACGGACCTCCGCCTCGAAGCCCTCTCCGCGTCGACCGCCGCTGCGGCCAACTCGCTGACGCTCAAGCCCGGGCAGGAGCAGTTCGTGCAGCCGACCACGTACGGCGTCGCCGAGTCCGACGTGAAGCCGAGCTCGGCGTGGACCCGCGTGGTGCTCGACGGAGACCGTGTGGTCGGCATGATCATCGGCACCTTCGACGAGGACAACTCCGAGGAGGAGCTCCGCAGCGCGATCTGGCGCGTCAACGTGGCCGCCGACGCGCAGGGCCGCGGTGTCGGCCGGTTCGCCGTGCACGGCCTGGCGGACGAGGCCCGCAGCCGCGGCTTCGCCCGCCTGACCGTCGTCTACGAGCCCGGCGGGGACGGCAGCCCCGAGGCGTTCTTCCGCGCCCTCGGCTTCGAGGTCGTGCGCGAGACGCAGTACGGCGACCACTACGCCGTGCTCGCCCTGTAGTCGCCGGACGCCCGGTGGACGAACCCGACTTCGGCGCGGCCGTCGCCGAGGTGGTCCGGCTCATCCCGCCCGGTCACGTGATGACCTACGGCGACGTCGCCGCGGCGCTCGGCTCGCGGGCGTCCCGCGCGGTCGGCAGGGTGATGGCGCTCGAGGGCGCCGACCTGCCCTGGTGGCGCGTGGTCCGCTCCGGCGGACTGCCGCCGGCCCGGCACGAGTCCCGGGCGCTCGAGCACTACCGCGCCGAGGGGACCCCGCTCGTGCACGGCTCCTCGGTCTGGAGGATCGACATGCGTCGTGCGCGCTGGTCGCCCTCCACGGACGCCGACGACCCGTTCTGAGCGTCTAGGCGTCGAACCGCGCGCCCTTCGGGTTCGACGGCAGCAGGAACATGACGAACAGCACGAGCGAGCCGACGGCGGGGAGCACGTGCAGGAACTGCCAGAAACCGGAGCGGTCCGCGTCGTGCAGCCGTCGTGCCCCGAGGGCGAGCGAGCCGACGAGCGTCACGAGTCCCCACAGCACGAACAGGTACGACCCGACGGGGTTCTCGAACACCGGGGTGTCCGGCGTGAACACCTGCGGGACGAGCTGCAGCACGAGCCCGATCGCGAACGACGTGATCCACCACCACCAGAACTCGGAGCGCGAGGCCCGGCCGGTGAACACGGTGTACTTCCGCCAGAACCGGCGGACCGCCTCGGCGAAGGGTGCCCCGGGGAAGGGGTCGCGCAGGGCGACGCCGCCGGGCTGCACGCTGTCGTTGCTCATGGGACAAGCCAACCACGCGCGCGCAGCCCGGTCGCCGGTCAGACGAGCGAGTCGCGCCAGGCCGCGTGCAGCTGGGCGAACCGCCCGGTCCCCGCGATGAGGTCGTCCGGCGTGCCGTCCTCGACGATCCGGCCGTACTCCATCACGAGCACCCGGTGGGCGATCGCGACCGTCGACAGGCGGTGCGCGATGATCACGGCCGTGCGGTCCGCGAGCAGGGTCTCGAGTCCCTCCTGCACGAGCCGCTCGGACGGGATGTCGAGCGACGCCGTCGCCTCGTCGAGGATGAGCACCTTCGGGTCGGCGATGAACGCCCGGGCGAACGACAGCAGCTGGCGCTGCCCGGCCGACACCCGCCCGCCGCGCTTGTTCACGTCGGTGTCGTACCCGTCGGGCAGGGCCTCGATGAACGTGTGCGCACCGACGGCCTCCGCTGCCCGCACGATCTCGTCCCGCGTCGCCCCGGGCTTGCCGAGCGCGATGTTGTCGGCGACGGAGCCGGAGAACAGGTAGGCCTCCTGCGTCACCATGACGATCGCCCGGCGCATGTCCTTCGGGTCGAGGTCCCGCAGGTCCACGCCGTCCAGCCGCACGGACCCCTTCGTCGGGTCGTAGAACCGCGCCATGAGCTTCGCGAGCGTGGACTTGCCGGCGCCGGTCGACCCGACGAGCGCGATCGTCTGCCCCGCCGGGATGTGCAGGTCGAACCCGGGGAGCACGACCTTGTCGGCGTTGTAGGCGAACTCGACGTCGTCGAAGTCCATCGCACCGGTGGCCTCGGGCAGCCGCACGGGCTCCGCGGGGTCCGGCACGCTCGGCCGCTCCTCGAGGACGCCGGAGATCTTCTCCATCGCCGCCGAGGCCGACTGGTACCCGTTGTAGAACATCGCGAGCTCCTGCGCCGGGTCGAAGAACCGCTTCGCGTAGAGCGCGACCGCGAGCAGCGCGCCGACCTCGAGCGAGCCGCCGACGATCCGGAAGCCGCCGACGATGACGACGGCCGCGAGCGTCGCGTTGCCGATGAGCACGAGCACGGGGTCGAACGTCCCGAACAGGTTGAACACCTTCGTGTTCGCCACCCGGTAGTCCTCGACGTACCGGCCGTACTCGTCGCGGTTGCGGGACTCCTTCCGGAACGCCTGCACCGCCCGGATGCCGGTCATGGTCTCGACGAAGTGCACGATGACGCGGGCCGAGGTGACACGGGTCGCCCGGAACAGCGTCTGCGAGTTCGTCTGGAACCAGCGGACGAGGAACCACAGCGGCACGAGCGACACCGCCAGCACGAGCCCGGACGTCGGGTCGAGCACCACGAGGGCGATGCCCGTGAACACCATGTAGAGCACGCCCTGGATGAGCTGGTTCAGGCCGGAGTCGAGCAGCTCGCGGATCGAGTCGAGGTCGCTCGTCTGCCGCGAGATGATCCGGCCCGACGTGTACGTCTCGTGGAACTCGAGCGACAGCCGCTGGGTGTGCAGGAACACCCGCTTCCGCAGGTCGAACAGGATCGCCTGGCTGATGCGTGCGGCGAGCACGGTGTACCACGCGGTGAGCACCGCGCCGAGCACCGCCACCACGATGTAGGTCGCGACGACGCCGAACGCGGGCACCCAGTCGTTGCTGTCGAGCACGGCGGGCAGCGCGTTGTCGATGCCCCACGCGATGAGCGCCGGGCCCGCGACCGTGCCCGCGGTGGAGACGACCACGACGACCCCGAGCAGCACCAGTCGGGCCTTCAGCGGCGACGCGAGCGACCCGAGCAGGGCGAGGGAGCGCCGCCGCAGGCGCTTGCTCTCCGCCTTCGTGAAGTCCTCGCGCTCCTCGCCGCGCACCCCCAGGGTGGTGACCGACGCGGTGACGGGCGCGGCAGACCGCACGTCGGGGGTCTCCTCGACGTCGGGATCCGTGCCTCCCGGCAGGTCGGCGGTGCCGACGGGGCGGGGATCTGACTGGCTCATGCCATCGCCTCCTCTCGGGCGGGCGCGTCGTCCTCGTCGAGCGACGAGATGACGTAGCGGTAGTGCTCGTTGGTGGCCATCAGCTCCGAGTGGGTGCCGACGGCGGTGATGCGCCCGCCCTCCATGAGCGCCACGCGGTCGGCGAGCGTCACGGTCGAGGGGCGGTGGGCGACGATCAGCGAGGTCGTGTCCGCGAGGACCCGTCGCAGGCCGGCCTCGACGCGGGCCTCGGTGTCGACGTCGAGCGCCGACAGCGGGTCGTCGAGCACGAGGACCGAGGGGCGCGCGGCGATCGCGCGGGCGAGCGCCAGACGCTGGCGCTGCCCGCCGGAGAGCGACAGGCCCTCCTCGCCGACGCGGGTGTCGACGCCCTCGGGCAGCTCGTCGACGAAGGACGCCTGGGCGATGTCCAGGGCCTCGCGCATGATCCGCTCGGCCTCGTCGCCGGACAGGTCCGGCCGGCCGAGCAGCACGTTGTCCCGCACGCTCGTCGAGAACAGCGTGGCGTCCTCGAACGCGACGCCGACGTGGCGGCGGAGCTCGGCGCGCGTCAGGTCGCGGACGTCGACGCCGTCGATCGTGATGGAGCCCCCGGTGACGTCGTAGAGACGCGGGACGAGCGACAGCAGCGTCGTCTTGCCGCTGCCCGTCAGGCCGACCAGCGCCATCGTCTCGCCGGGGTGCAGCTGCAGCTCGACGCCGTCCACCAGGTCCGGGAACCCGGTCGGCGAGTCCTGGTAGCGGAAGTGCACGGCGTTGAACGACAGCGCACCGTGCGGCTCGGCGATGGTCCTCGGCTCCGCGGGGTCCTGGATCGTGTTCTCGGAGTCCATGACCTCGAAGAACCGGTCCACCGCGGTGCGGGTGTCGAACGTCATCGACAGGAAGAACCCGATCGACTCGATCGGGAACCGCAGCACCGTCGCGGTCGCGAAGAAGGCGAACAGCTGCCCGACCGTCAGGTCGCCCTGCGACGCCAGCCAGATGCCGGCGAGCAGGCACAGCGCGAACGCGACGTCCGGCACGAGCAGCAGCCACAGCCAGATGCTCGCGATGGCCTTCGCCTTCTCGATCTCGGTGCCGCGCAGCGCCTCGGCCTGCTCGCTGAACTCGTCGAGCTTGGACCGGCCGCGCCCGAACGCCTTGAGCACGCGGATGCCGTGCACCGACTGCTCGACGCTCGTGGCGAGGTCGCCGACCTGGTCCTGGCTGCGCCGCGCGACCTGCGAGTACTTCCGCTCGAACAGCAGGCCGTTGATCCACAGCGGGATCGACGCCACCAGGAAGACGAGGCCGAGGACCCACCCGAAGGTGAACAGCACGACGAAGCCGACGGCGATCGTGACGATGTTCACCACGAGCAGCACGACGCCGAACGCCAGCCAGCGCCGGATGAGCGACAGGTCGGACACCGAGCGGGACAGCAGCTGCCCGGACTCCCAGCGGTCGTGGAACGACACCGGCAGGTCCTGCAGCTTCGCGTAGAGGGCGTTGCGCATGCTCGTCTCGATGCGCGTCGAGGGCCGCATCACGAGACGTCGGCGCGACGCGATGAAGAACGCCTCGAGGGCGCCGAGCGCGAGCACGCCGAGGCCGGCCGGCCAGATGAGTGCGGCGTCGCGCGACGACAGCGGGCCGTCGACGAGCCACTGCAGCACGTACGGGATCGCCAGGGCGACGAGCGAGGCGCCCATCGCCGCGGCCATGCCGCCGAGCAGCCGCCAGCGGTACGGCTTGACGTAGGGCCAGATGCGGCCGATGGCGCGCAGGGTCGACGGGCGGTCGGTGGACGGGAGCGCCTGGTCGGGCGGTGTGGACATGCGGTTGCGTCCTCGTGCGTCGTGCCGTGTCCGCACGGTCGGGTCGCCGTCCCGTCGACGGGTCGCGTCGGCGGTGGCGGTCCGGCCGGGAGGCACGGCGTGGCAGTGCGGTGGTCGTCGGCCGGGCGCGTGGTCGCGCGCCGTCGCCGTCACTCGCGTGACGTCGACCGGCCGGAGGGCACCGGAGACACGGGTCCCCGGGTTCTCAGCAGGTGGTCCGCGCTCGCCGACGGTGTCGTCGGGCGCGAGGCCGTGGGAGGGGCCTGGCTAGACGGCGGCCGTGCCCGGGGTGCGGATCGGCATCGCCGTCCGGGTCCGGGGTCGCGGGTCGGGAGTGGTCCCCACGAGGGACACGAGACCCGTCCGGGCAGCCGTCGCCACTGTTCCGGTCGTCGCGTCCATCGTCACTCCAGTCGTCGTCTTCGTCACCGATGTGTCCGCGGGCACGGCCGGTCCGGTTGCGATCGTCCGGTGCGGTGCGGAGCCTTACAGACTATTCACAGTCGCTCGTGTTGCGCAATGGTCCCGGCGTTGTTGGACGCCGTCGACCTGAGCGGGTCTCAGTGGAAGAAGTGCCGCTCGCCCGTGAAGTACATCGTCACACCGGCCGCCTGTGCCGCCGCGACGACCTCGTCGTCACGGACGCTGCCGCCCGGCTGGGCGACGGCGCGGACGCCCGCGTCGAGCAGGACCTGCAGGCCGTCGGCGAACGGGAAGAACGCATCCGACGCCGCGACGCTGCCGCGGGCCCGCTCGCCCGCACGGTCCACCGCGAGGTGGCACGAGTCGACCCGGTTGACCTGCCCCATGCCGACGCCGACGCTCGCGCCCTGGTCGGCGAGCAGGATGGCGTTCGACTTCACCGCACGGCTGGCCTTCCAGGCGAACGCGAGGTCGGCGAGGGTGGCCTCGTCGGCCGGCTCGCCGGACACCAGGGTCCAGGTCGACTGGTCGAAGGTGGTGAAGCGGTCGGCGTCCTGCACGAGGAACCCGCCGGAGATCTGCTTGACCTCCCGCGTCGCGAGCGCGAAGTCCGCCGGCAGCGTGAGGAGCCGGATGTTCTTCTTCTGCGAGAGGACCTCGAGCGCCTCGGGGTCGAAGGCCGGGGCGACGACGACCTCGGTGAAGATGTCACGCACGGTCTCGGCCATCTGCCTGGTCACCGGACGGTTCGCCGCGATGACGCCGCCGAAGGCCGACAGCGGGTCGCATGCGTGCGCGGCGGCGTGCGCCGAGGCGATCGGGTCGGCCGCGTCGGCCGGGGCGATCGCGATGCCGCACGGGTTGGCGTGCTTGATGATCGCGACGGCGGGGGTGTCGAAGTCGTACGCGGCCCGGACGGCGGCGTCGGCGTCGACGTAGTTGTTGTACGACATCTCCTTGCCGTGCAGCTGCGTCGCCTGCGCGATGCCCGCTCCCCCGGCGGTCGTGTACAGCGCAGCTGCCTGGTGCGCGTTCTCGCCGTAGCGGAGCGTGGCGGCCAGGCCGGCCTCGACCCGGAGCGTCTCGTCGACGGTGCCGGGCGTCTCGAGGTCGCCGGCGGCGGTCGGTGCGGCGGCCTGCTCGGCGACGGGGGTCGTGTCCGGCGCGACGACGTCGGTCGCGAAGTACGACGCGACCGCTGCGTCGTACGACGCGGTGTGCGCGAAGGCCTGTGCGGCGAGACGCTTCCGGAGCTCGAGCGTGGTGCCACCGGCGCGGACGGCCTCGACGACCTCGGCGTAGGACGACGGCGAGACGACGATGGCGACGTTCGGGTGGTTCTTCGCCGAGGCGCGGACCATCGCCGGGCCACCGATGTCGACGTTCTCGACCACGGTCGCGGCGTCGGCACCCGAGGCGACGGTCTCGACGAACGGGTAGAGGTTCACGACGACGAGCTCGAACGGCGCGATGCCGAGGTCGGCGAGCTGCTGCTCGTGCGACGCCAGCCGCAGATCGGCGAGCAGGCCGGCGTGCACCGCGGGGTGCAGGGTCTTCACCCGGCCGTCGAGCGACTCGGGGAAACCGGTGACGCCCGACACGTCGGTGACGGCGTACCCGGCGTCGCGGATCGTCTGCGCGGTGCTGCCCGTCGACACGAGCTCCACACCCGCATCGGCCAGGGCGCCGGCGAGCTCGAGCAGGCCGGACTTGTCGCTCACCGAGATGAGTGCGCGCCGCACGGGGACGACGTCGCGGTGGCGGTAGAGGCTGGGGTCGGCGGCGTGCACGCTCATGCGCTCGGGGGGCCCTTCAGGTCGGTGGTGCCGTTGGCGATGTCGAGGATGGTCTGGATGAGCAGGCGGCGTTCGACCGGCTTGATGCGGTCGTGCAGCGTCGACTCGGTGTCGCCCGGCAGCACCGGGACGCGCTCCTGCGCCAGGATCGGGCCGGTGTCCACGCCGTCGTCGACCTGGATGACGCTCGCCCCGGTCTGCTCGACCCCGGCGACCAGGGCGTCGCGGACGCCGTGCGGCCCCGGGAACTCGGGCAGGTACGCCGGGTGCGTGTTGATGATCGCGGGGGCGAACTCGGAGACGACGGCGTGCGGCAGCAGACGCATGAGCCCGGACAGCACGAGCAGGTCGGGCGACCACGGACGGATCTGGGTGGCGAGCTCGGCACCCCACTCCTCGCGCGTGGCGAAGCGGGAGAACGGCACCGTGAAGGTCGGGATCGAGAACTCCTCGCCCAGACCGAGCCCCTCGGCGTCGCGGTCGGCCCCGATCGCGACCACGCGGGCGGGGTACTCGGCGTCGGTCGTCGCCTCGAGCAGGGCCCGGAGGTTCGAGCCGGTACCGGAGATCAGGACGACCAGTTCGAGCACGGTCACCACCCTACCGGCGGCGCGGCCGGGGCTACGCGTCGTGCTTCGGACGGCGCCACCAGGGCAGCTCGTCCTCGGCGATCTGGTCGGTCTGGTCCCACGCGGCCGGCGTGCTCGTCGACGGGGTGCGCCCTGCGGGAGTGTCGGTCGGGACCTCGGCGGGGGTCCCGGTCGGCTCGTCGGCGTCGTCGCGCCCGGCGACGAACTCCTCGGTGCTCCACGGGAACGCGGGCTGCGGCTCGGTTCCGGGAGCGTGCGGGAGGGTGTCGTACCCCGCGTGCGCCCCGTCGTCGCCGGCGGCGCTTCCTCCGCCGACCCGGTGCCGCAGGTCGCCGGCGCGGTTCCGCACGTCGTCGGCTGCGCCGCGCAGGCGCTCGCGCAGACCGCTGATCCCGCCACGGGCGGAGGGCGTCGGGGTCGGCGCGACCCGCTCCGCAGCGACCGCGTCCGTCCGGGCCCAGTCGGGCAGGGGGACGTCGTCCGGTTCCTCGACGGGCGCCCGCCGGTCGAGGGTCGGCGTGGGCCCGTGCTCGGGCTCGGGCTCGGGCTCGGCCTCGTGCTCGTCGCGCTCTTCCTCGACGGTGTCGGGCTCGACGGCGGGCTCGCGCTCGGTGATCGGCTCCGTCCGGTGGGCGTCACCGGCGGAGCCCGTGGTGTCCGACGAGTGGCCCGTCGCACGGGTCGACGAGTCGTGCGCCTCCTCGACCACGAACCGGTGCGTCTCGGTCGTCCGACCGGCGCCGGCCTCGTCGAGGGCGGCGACGAGCGAACCGGCACGGGTGTCGTCCGCTGCGGCTTCCTCGTCGGCCTCGATCCAGCGTTCGCGGCCCCAGGAGCGTTCCGACAGCCGGACGAGATCGCTGCCCAGCGCCAGCGCGACCGCGGCCGGCAGGCCGACCTCGAGCGTCGCCAGGAGCCCGACGAGCAGCCCGTCCGGTCCGGCCTCGGCGAGCCGCCCCGGTCCGAGCGACCCCGAGGTGAGCGCCGTGGCGACGCCGGTCAGCACCCCGGCCACGACACCGGTCGCGACGCCGGCGAGGGCCCGGCGGAACGGGGAGTCGTCGGCACCGAGCGCCCGGACGAGCGTGGGGCGCATGAGCCCGCCGACGACGAACGCGGCGACGACGGGCACGAGGACCCCGAGCAGACCGAACGTGTGTCCCGACGCGGGCAGCGCACCGAAGACCGGGACCCCGGGGATCGGGCCGAGGGCGGTCCCGATCGGCGAGACGCTCGACCCGGTGCCGATGGCGAACCCCGGCCCGACCAGCCACGCGACGGCCCAGCCGACCAGGTCGGGCAGGAACGCGAGCTGGCCCACGGTCAGCGCGATGCCGCCGATCACACCGGCGTGCGACTGCTCGTACAGGGCGATGACCTCGGCGAACGAGGCGAAGAGCAACAGCGCCACGACGACGCCCGCGGCTGCCACCACCACGGCGGTGACGGCCGTCCCGGCGCGGAGCGCGAAGCCCGCCATCGTGCGCCACAGCGCGGGGATCCGGTCGACCTGATCGAGCACCCGCTGCGCCAGGGGGTCGGCCGGCAGCCCGCGCCGCCGGCGGCAGACCTCGCTGGTGACGAGTGCGGGGACCGCGAACCACAGCGCCGGCAGCACGACGGCCTGCCAGAGGACCGGGCTGGTCGCGGCCGAGGACGACGAGAGCGCGATCGCCAGTCCGAGCAGTGCCACGGCGGCGGTACCGACCAGGAGCCCGGTGGTGCGGTGCTCCGTCTCGGCGAACCGGCGTCCGGCCCGGCCGCCGAGCCAGGCCGTCACGACCGCGAACCCGAGGGCGGCGAGCGTCACGTGGATCGGGTCACCCGCACCGTCGATGCCGGATGCCCCGGCCACGTCGGACCCGAGGCGGAAGGTGACGTCGACGCCGTGCCCGACGAGCCAGACGCTCCCCGCGGCCTTCCAGAAGACGTCCCAGTCGATCTGCAGTCCGTACTCGAACCCCCAGAGCAGGGTGAGCGGGACGAGGGCGATCCCGAGGCCCACGCCGACCGTCACGATCGCCTCGACGGCGGCCAGCAGTGCGGTTCCCAGGCGGTTCATCGTGGCGAGGATACGTGCCCTCCCCCGGTCGCCGAGCGAGCCGCGCGGCACCTGTGGAGACTGACCGACCGTCCACAGCAGGACGGGAGGCGCGGTACCCGCTGGTACCGCGCCTCCCGTCCGTCGGGTCGTGCGGACCGCTACGCCCCCGCGGCGGCGACCACCTCGCGCAGCAGCGCGGCCGTCTCGGACGGCGTCTTGCCGACCTTGACGCCGGCTGCCTCGAGTGCCTGCTTCTTCGCCTCGGCGGTGCCGGCGGAACCGGACACGATCGCGCCGGCGTGACCCATCGTCTTGCCCTCCGGCGCCGTGAAGCCCGCGACGTAGCCGACGACCGGCTTCGTGACGTGCGCCTTGATGTAGTCGGCCGCACGCTCCTCGGCGTCGCCGCCGATCTCACCGATCATGACGATCGCCGTCGTCTCGGGGTCGGCCTCGAACGCGGCGAGCGCGTCGATGTGCGTGGTGCCGATGACCGGGTCGCCGCCGATGCCGATGGCGGTCGAGAAGCCCAGGTCACGCAGCTCGTACATCATCTGGTAGGTCAGGGTGCCGGACTTCGACACGAGACCGATCGGGCCCTTGCCGGTGATCGTCGCCGGGGTGATGCCGACGAGCGCCTCGCCCGGGGTGATGATGCCGGGGCAGTTCGGGCCGATGATCCGGGTCTTGCCGCCGAGGGCCTTCGCGTGCGCCCAGAACGCGGCGGAGTCCTGCACCGGGATGCCCTCGGTGATGACGACGACGAGGGGGATCTCGGCGTCGATGGCCTCCATCACGGCGTCCTTCGCGAACGCCGGCGGGACGAAGACGATCGAGACGTCGGCACCGGTGGTGTCGATGGCCTCGCGCACCGAGCCGAACACGGGGAGCTCGACGTCGCCGTGGGTCACGGTCGTGCCGGCCTTGCGGGCGTTCACGCCGCCGACGACGTTCGTGCCCGCCTTGAGCATGAGCGCGGTGTGCTTCGTGCCCTCGCCGCCGGTGATGCCCTGGACGATGACCTTCGAGTCCTTGTTGAGGAAGATCGACATTGCTCTCGTGCTCCTTACGCCGCGGCCGCGGCGAGCTCGGCGGCCTGCTCGGCCGCATCGTCCATGGTCTCGGCGACGGTGACGAGCGGGTGCGCCGCCTCCGCCAGGATCCGACGACCCTCGTCCACGTTGTTGCCGTCCAGCCGGACGACGAGCGGCTTCGTCGCCGCGTCGCCGAGGATGCCGAGCGCGGCGACGATGCCGTTCGCGACGGCGTCGCAGGCGGTGATCCCGCCGAAGACGTTGACGAAGACGCTCTTCACCTGCGGGTCGCCGAGGATGACGTCGAGGCCGTTCGCCATGACCTCGGCCGAGGCGCCACCGCCGATGTCGAGGAAGTTCGCGGGCTTCACGCCGCCGTGGCGCTCACCGGCGTATGCGACGACGTCGAGCGTCGACATGACCAGGCCCGCGCCGTTGCCGATGACGCCGACCTCGCCGTCGAGCTTCACGTAGTTCAGGCCGTGCTGCTTCGCCTTGGCCTCGAGCGGGTCCTCGCTCGCGGTGTCCTCGAGCTGCGCGTGCCCCTCGTGGCGGAAGTCGGCGTTGTCGTCGAGCGAGACCTTGCCGTCGAGGGCGAGGATCTGCCCGTCGCCGGTGCGGACGAGCGGGTTGACCTCGACGAGGGTGGCGTCCTCGCCGGCGAACACGTCGTAGAGCTTCACGAAGACGGCGGCGACCTGGTCCACCAGCTCGTCGGGGAACCCGGCCCGGCGGGCGATGTCCGCAGCAGCCGAGTCGTTGATCCCCGTGAGCGGGTTCACCTCGACGCGGGCGAGCGCCTCGGGCTTCTCGACGGCGAGCTGCTCGATCTCCATGCCGCCCTCGACGCTGACGAGCGACAGGTACGAGCGGTTCGCCCGGTCGAGCAGCACCGAGAAGTAGAACTCCTCGGCGATGTCGGCGCCCTGGGCGACCATGACGCGCTGCACCGTGTGGCCCTTGATGTCGAGGCCGAGGATCGCCTTCGCGTGCTCGTACGCCTCGTCGGGGGTCTTCGCGACCTTGACACCGCCGGCCTTGCCGCGACCGCCGACCTTCACCTGGGCCTTGACGACGACCACGCCGCCGATCCGCTCCGCAGCTGCCTTCGCCTCCTCAGGGGTGTCGGCGGTGATCCCCTGCAGGACGGGGACGCCGTAGGACTCGAAGAGGTCCCTGGCCTGGTACTCGAAAAGATCCACGCTGTTCTTCTTCCCGCACGGTTCGTGCGATCGGCATCGGTCATGGGGTCGCGCACTCAACGTCGAGGGTCGCTCGATGTCGAGACGACGGCCGCGACCACCCTAGCGCCGCGAGGTGGACGGCGGGCACGTCCGGACCGCTCCGCCGGATGGCCGGGGGACGCGCTCACCAGGGAACCCACCAGCACCCCTCGGGCACGGTCGACTGGTGCAGAAGGAACTCCGTATCCGTGTCGCCGACGTCTTCGGCTGGGACCTCCGACCCGAGCAGGAGCAGGTCGTCGACGCCGTCCTGGCCGGTCGTGACGCCCTGGCGCTCATGCCCACCGGTTCCGGCAAGTCCGCGATCTACCAGGTCGCCGGGCTCGCGCTCGACGGCGCCGTCGTCGTGGTCTCGCCGCTCGTCGCCCTGCAGGAGGACCAGGTCGTCGGCATCGAGGACCACCCGCAAGCGCCCCGGGCCGTCACGATCAACGCCACGCGCGGCGGCCGCGAACTCGACGACGCGTGGGACGCGGTCGCCTCCGGGGAGGCGCGGTACGTCTTCCTCGCCCCCGAGCAGCTCGCCAAGGACGAGGTCGTCGACCGGCTGCGCGACGCCGGCGTCGCCCTGGTCACCATCGACGAGGCCCACTGCGTGTCCAGCTGGGGTCACGACTTCCGCCCGGACTACCTCGTGCTCGGCGAGGTCGTCGAGCGCCTCGGTCGGCCGCCGGTGCTCGCGATGACCGCCACCGGGTCCGCTCCGGTCCGGTCCGAGATCGTCGAGCGGCTCGGCATGCGCGACCCGCTCGTCGTGGCGACCGGCTTCGACCGGCCGAACCTGCGCTTCGAGGTGGTCCGCCACGCCGACGCGGACGAGAAGCAGGCCGCGGTCGTCGACCAGGTCGTGGAGCTCGACGGCGTGGGCATCGTCTACGTCGCCACCCGCGCCGAGACGCTGACCTACGCCGACGAGCTCGTCGAGCGCGGTCGCCGGGCGAAGCCGTACCACGCGGGTCTCCGGGTGCGCGACCGCGAGCGGGTGCACCACGAGTTCCTCGACGGGGACCTCGACGTCGTCGTCGCCACCAGTGCGTTCGGCATGGGGATCGACAAGCCGGACGTCCGGTTCGTGGTGCACGCCGACGTGCCCGAGTCGGTCGACGCGTACTACCAGGAGGTCGGCCGGGCAGGCCGCGACGGGGACGTCGGACTCGCGACGATGCACTACCGCGCCGAGGACCTCGGGCTCCGCCGCTTCTTCGCCTCCGGGTCACCCCGGCCGGCGTCCCTGCGCGCCGTGTTCGACGCCGTGCCGTCCGAGGGCGCCGTCGCCCGTTCGGAGCTCGCGGAGCGCTCCGGCCTCGCCGCGCGCACCGCCGGACGCGCCGCGAACGCCCTGGTGGACGCCGGAGCACTCGACGACGGCGAGGACGGGCTGCGTCGACGGCCGGACGGACCACGGGACGCCGAGGCCGCGGCGGCGCTCGCCAAGGCGCAGGCGGCGCAGCGCGAGGAGATCGAGGAGTCGCGGATCGCCATGATGCGTCGGTTCGCCGAGACGTCGGGCTGCCGACGGCAGTTCCTGCTCGGGTACTTCGGCGACGAGCTCGCGGAACCGTGCGGCAACTGCGACACGTGCACGGCGGGCACCGCCTACGAGGACACGGCCCACGGCGCCGACGGCGCGAACGACGACACCTGGCCGCCGGAGTCGCCGGTCGAGCACCAGCAGTGGGGCCGTGGCACGGTGATGAGCACCGAGGACGACCGGGTCACGGTGTTCTTCGAGTCCGCCGGCTACAAGACCCTGTCGCTCGCCGACGTCGAGGAACGGCACCTGCTCGAGCGCGTCTGATCGGCGACACGGACGAGCGTCCCGCGCACCGGACGGGCCGGGCCGGACGAGCTCGGGCCGGAACGGGCTCGGGCGGGGGAAGGCGCGGCCGCTCGACCACCCGTCGGCGACCGCGCTCCACTCCCCCGAGCACGGCGAGTGTGACCCGCGTTCGTGACCCGCAGGTGACGCCGAGGTGAACGCGACGCGAAACCGGGCCGGGACCGCGCCGACCGGACGACCCGTCAGGCGGACGGCGTAGACAGGGAGGCCCGACGGCTCCGGCGACCGGTCCCGGCCCCGGAGCCCGAACCTCCCACGGAAGGACTGCACCATGAGCGACCCCGGCATCAGCCCCGTCGACGACTTCGACGCCCAGGAGCGCCGCAACGACGACGTGGACCGCGAGCACGTCGGCCCCTACGAGGTCGACGAGTCCGAGGAGTCCCTCGAGACGGTGACGAACGACGCGGTCGCCGGCGAGACGGTCGAGCCCCAGCCGGGCGACGGCTCCGACGACGGCCCCACGGGTGGCGCACCCCGCGAGGGCTCGCCGGACCTGTGGGAGCACGACGACGACACCGACCGTCCGGACCTCGGCGGCGACCTCGGCACGAAGCCGCTCTGAGCACCGCTCACCGACACCTCGCACGGAGCACGGCCCAGTACGATCGGGCCGTGCTCCGTGCCGTCCGTGCCCGCGTCCGGTCGACGCCCGCGCTGGCACGGCTGCTCTCCCTCGCCTCCCTCGCCTCCCTGCTCCTCGTCGCCGCCGCGGCCCACTCGGGTGCCCGCACCGGGACCCTCGCGTGGCTGCCGCTCCTCGTGGCCGGTGTCGCCCTCGCCGTCGTCACGGGAGCGACGACGCACCTCTGGCCACTGCCGGGCATCTGGCTCGTCGCGACCCTGCTCGCCGCCGCGAGCGGCACGGTCGTCGGCCCCGGCGTGCTCGCCGCCCTCGTCGGCGGCGTGGTCGCCTTCGCAGCAGCGATCGTCGTCGACACCGCGCCGCTCCGACGGGCACGACGGCACGGGCCGCGTCCGTGACGCCCCGGACGGGAGGGCCGGCCCACCCCCGCCCCGCCGGCCGCGCCGCGGGGACGGACGACCGGGCGTCCGTGGCGGGCGGAGGCCGTGCCTCCCGGCCGCCCCGTGGTGACCGCGACCTGCGGCGCTGGCTGGCGGACAGCACGCCCGTCGCGGCGGGTGGCCGCGCGATCCTGCTGCAGATCGCCGACCCGGTGGTCGGCGCGGGGGTCCGGCGGCACTCGGACTTCGCCCGCAGGCCGCAGCAACGGCTCGCCCACACCCTGATGTTCGTCTCCGCCGTCGTCAACGGGACCGCGGCGGACGCTGCCGTCGCGACGGCCTTCGTGAACCGGGCGCACCGTCCGGTCGCCGGGGCCGACGACGTCGACCGGCAGCGCTGGGTCGCGGCCACGCTGTTCGACTCCGCGCGGAGCGCCCACGCGCGCTTCGGCGACCCGCTGTCGGACGACGACGCCGAGCGGGTGCTCGCGGCCTACGCGCCGATCGCGACCGCCCTGCGGGTCCCGTCCGACGGCTGGTTCGACTCGGTGGCGGCCTTCGACGCGTACTGGGAGCGGACACTGCCGACGCTGCACGTCACCGACGACGCCCGGAGCATCGTGCGGGACCTCCTGCACCCCCGCTCCGCACCGCTGTGGGTGCGCGCGGCGATGCCCCTCGTCCGGATCGTCACCGTCGGGATGCTGCCCGGGGCCCTCCGCGCGCAGTACGGGTTCGCGTGGGGGCCGCGCGAGCAGCGGCGCTTCAGACGGACGCTCCGGCTCGTGCGCGGCGTGCGGGCGCTCGTGCCGGGATGGGCGCTCCGCCTGCCCGGGCCGCTGCTCCTGCGCGCCATGCACCGGACGGCGGCACGGTACGCGCGACGAACCTGAGCACCGTGGTCGGCGGGCCGGTTGGGTGGGAGCATGTCCAGTTCGCTCTCCGGTGACGGCTCCCTGCACCTGCCCGAGTTCGACGCGCCGCCCGCGTCACCGTTCGACGTCGCCCGAGCGTGGCTCGACGGCGCCGCTTCACGTGACGTGTCCGAGCCGATGTCGATGACCCTCGCCACCGCCGGGGCCGACGGTCGGGTCAGCGCCCGGACCGTCGACGTCAAGCGCCTCGACGGCCGCGGCCTGGTGTTCGGCACCTCGACGCTCAGCCCGAAGGGGCGGCAGCTCGCCGAGAACCCGCACGCCGCGCTGCAGGTCTACTGGCGCGAGAGCATGCAGCAGCTGCGCTTCGAGGGTCGTGCCGTGCAGCTGTCCGACGAGGAGTCCGACGCGCTGTTCGCCGACCGGTCGCCGAAGTCCCGCGCCGCGACCGCGATCGCCGACCAGTCGGACGTGCTCGAGCCGCGGACCCTGCAGGACCTGATCGACGACGCGAACGTGCTGCTCGACGAGTCCGACGACGACGTGCCCCGGCCCGAGGGCTGGGTGGCGTGGCGGCTGGAGCCGGACGTGGTGGAGTTCTGGCAGGGCAGTCGCGACCGGATGCACCGGCGGTTGCAGTACGTGCGTGCGGGTGACGGCTGGGACGCGGCGCGGCTGCAGCCCTAGGCGCGCCCGTGGCGGGCCCCGTCGCCTGCGCGGGCCCGGTCGCCTGCGCGGTGCCCGGTCGCCTGCGCGGTGCCCGGTCGCCTGCGCGGCAGAACACCGGTGTCTCCGCGACGAACACCGCGATCCGGGTGTGCGGCCCGTGAACACCGGTGTCTTGTGGGAGGGCCGGCCGGCGGTGGCGTCGAGCGATGGGCGCCGCGGGGGCTCGAGGCGGTCCGGGTGGTGCGCTGAGCGTCAGAGCTTCTCGATCGGGGCGATCTTGATGAGGAGCTTCTTGCGCCCCGCTGCGTCGAACGCGATCTCGGCGATGCGCTTCGCGCCCTGCCCCGTCACCGCGGAGACGGTGCCCTCGCCGAAGTCGACGTGCTTGATGCGGTCGCCGGCCACGAGCTCCATGTCCCCGTTGTCGCGGACCTGCCCGGACACGCGGTTGGCCCACTCGGTCTTCGGGCGGGTCTTCGCCGCAGCGGCCGCGCGGTCGTAGGAGCCACCGCCGAAGCCGCCGCCCCCTCGGTAGCCACCGCCGCCTGCACCACCGCCGAAGCCGCCCGGACCGCCGCCACGACGGGCGTTCAGGGCGCGGGGCTCGGTGCCGCCGCGGCTGTTCGCCATGCCCGGCGACTGCTTCCACTCGATGAGCCCCTCGGGGATCTCCTGCAGGAAGCGGGACGGCATCGCCACGTTCACGTCGCCGAACTGCGCGCGGGTCATCGCCAGCGACAGGAACAGCGACTTCTTCGCCCGCGTGATGCCGACGTAGAACAACCGACGTTCCTCAGCGGGACCGCCCGGCTCGTTCGCGGACATCCGGTGCGGCAGCAGGTCTTCCTCGACGCCGGTGAGGAACACCGCGTCGTACTCCAGCCCCTTCGCCGTGTGCAGGGTCATGAGCGACACCGTGCCGGAGGAGTCGTCGAGCTCGTCCGCCGCCGCGACCAGGGAGACCTCGGTCAGGAAGTCGGACAGGGTGCCCTCGGGGTTGTTCTTCTGGAACTCCCGCGTCACCGCCACGAGCTCGTCGATGTTGTCGGCGCGGGCGGCGTCCTGCGCGTCGGGCGACTTCCGCAGGTTCTCGAGCAGGCCGGACCCGTCGAGCAGCTGCGTCAGGGTGTCGACGACCGGCTGCGTGGCGGCGCGTGAGGCGACGTCGTCGAGCAGCTCGGCGAACGAGGTGATCGCGTTCCGGACCTTCGGGCCGAACCCGAGCTCGTCGGCGTGCCGGAGGGCCTCGCGCATCGAGGTCTCGTGCTCGTCCGCGTACCGTTGCAGGGCGGTCTCCGTGACGGCGCCGATGCCGCGCTTCGGCACGTTGAGGATGCGTCGGAGCGACAGCGGGTCGGCCGGGTTGGCGACGGTGATCAGGTACGCCATCGCGTCCTTGATCTCGGCACGCTCGTAGAACTTCGTACCGCCGAGCACCCGGTACGGGATCGCCGAACGGATGAAGATCTCCTCGAGGGCACGGGTCTGCGAGTTGGTCCGGTAGAACACGGCCATGTCGCGGTACGAGGTGCCCTCCTCGTGCAGCCGCTGGATCTCGTCCGCGACGAACTGCGCCTCGTCGTGGCCGGTGTACCCGGTGAAGCCGACGATCTTGTCGCCGGCGCCGACGTCGGTGAACAGGTTCTTCGCCTGGCGGTCGAAGTTGTTGGCGATGACGGCGTTCGCGGCGTCGAGGATCGTCTGCGTCGAGCGGTAGTTCTGCTCGAGCAGGATGACCTTCGAGTTCGGGAAGTCGCGCTCGAACTCGACGATGTTGCGGATGTCGGCGCCCCGGAAGGCGTAGATCGACTGGTCCGAGTCACCGACCACGGTGAGCGACGCCGGGGCGATCGACCCGTCCGCCTCGCGCATGCGCGCCACGTGCTGCCCGGCGTCCTCGAGCTTGTCGACCTGCTCGACCGGCACCGGACGGGTGAGCTCGCGGATCAGGGCGTACTGCGCGTGGTTCGTGTCCTGGTACTCGTCGACCAGGACGAAGCGGAAGCGGCGCTGGTAGAGCGCGGCGACCTCGGGGAAGGCACGGAACAGGAAGACCGTCTGCCCGATGAGGTCGTCGAAGTCGAACGCGTTCGCCCGACGGAGCTCGTTCGTGTAGCGGCGGAACACCTCGGTGAACATCACTTCTTGCGGGTCGTTCGCGTTGATGTTCCTGGCGTGGGTCTCGACGTCCTGCAGCTCGTTCTTGAGCTTGGAGATCTTCGACGCCGCGGCACCGACCGTCAGCCCGAGCGAGTCCGCCTCGAGCTCCTTGATGATCCGCTTGAGGAGCGCCCGCGAGTCGGCCGAGTCGTAGATCGTGAACGACTGCGGGAAGCCGAAACGCTCGGCCTCGCGCCGGAGGATCCGCACGCACGCCGAGTGGAACGTCGAGATCCACATGCCCTCGGCGGCCTGACCGACCAGGGCCTGCACGCGCTCGCGCATCTCGGCGGCGGCCTTGTTCGTGAACGTGATCGCCAGGATCTGCGACGGCCAGGCCTCGCGGTTGGCGAGCAGCAGCGCGATGCGCCGGGTGAGCACGCTCGTCTTACCCGAGCCCGCGCCCGCCACGATGAGCAGGGACTCGCCGCGGTACTCGACGGCTTCCTTCTGCTGGGGGTTGAGACCCGCGGTGAACGGGTCGTCGTACCCGCCGGGGCGGGTGCCCGCGCCCGGCTCGGGGGACTGGTCGAAGGGGTCGAGCACGATCGTCATGACCGGGTCAGTCTAGGCGCGCCCTCCGACAGGCGCAGTGGCGCGTGGGTCCGGGGACACAGCACGCGCCGCGACCACCTCGATCGGACCCGCCGGTGTGCAGGCTGACGGGCATGAGGACGTGGACCGCAGGAGACGCCGTGGGACTCGCGCTCCGGAGCTGGCTCTGGATGGCGTTCGTCACGACGCCGGCTGCGACCGCGGTGGGTGCCGCGTGGGTCGCCGCCGCGAAGCAGCCTGCAGACGTGGGCGGCGCCCTGCTCACGGTCCTCGTCGTCTCGGTCCCCACCGGGATCGTCTCGCTCGGTGGGGCGATCGCGGCGACACCGTTCACGTTCGCGCTCGGCCAGCTGCTCACGCGCTGTCGAGCGCGCCGGATCGTGCACGTCACCGCGCACGCGCTGCTCGCCGGCGTCCTGGCTGCGCTCGGCCTGCAGGTCGTGATCGCACTGTGGGCCGGCTCGTGGCCCCCGACGGTGTCGTGGGCGCTGTTCCTGTCGGTGCCGGCCGGACTCGCCGCCGCGCTCGGCACGGTGCGGCACACCGCACCGGAGCCTGCCACCACCGAGCCGGCGCTCGCAGCGGACGTCCCCGACGCGCGCCCCGCCTCGGCCGAGGGCTCGCGTGCGCGAGTGGCGTCACCCCCCGACGCGTGACCGCGCCCGCACCGCCAGGTCGGGGTGGTCCGCGAACACACCGTCCACCCCGGTCCGCAGCACCGAGGTGAACCACCGCTCCCAGTCGCCGTGCGCCGCCAGGTCGCCCCCACGCCGGAGCGGCGCCGGCAGGAACCGGTTCTCCGGCCGCAGCGTCCAGGTGTAGACCGCGAGTCCGGCAGCGTGCGCCCGGTCGACGACCGCGCTCCGCACCGGACGCGGGTCGTCGACGGCGACCGTGTCCGTTCCGGCCATCAGGGTCCCCAGGTCGACGCTGATCCCGTGGAACTCCCCCGCGAACGCGGCGAGCGCCCCGTCGGTCCGCTCCGACGCCCACGAGGGGGCCGACGACCCGTGGGAGGCGACCTCGTCCGCGGCGCTGCCACGCGCCTCCTGGAGGTACACGAGCCGACCACCCGTGCCGAGCGCGCCGAGCTGCCGGAGCACGGTCTTCTCGAACGACTCGACCGTCAGCCGGTCGTCCCCACGCCACCCGGCGGTGCCGAGCACGTCGTCGAGCAGCTGCGCCATCGGGAACCCGGCCCGCTCGAAGTACGTGGCGTGCTTGACCTCCGCGACGAGCCCGACCGGGCGCGGGGCCGCGTCGAGGATGCGGAGCAGGTCCTCGAGCCGCAGCACCCCCTCCTCCCCGTCGTGCGCCGCGGAGGCCGGACGCAACACGGGCAGGCGCTCACGGACCCGGAGCGTCCGGAGCTCGTCCCACGTGAAGTCCTCGGTGAACCAGCCGGTGACGGTCTGCCCGTCGACGGTCTTGGTGGTCCGCAGGTGCGCGAGCTCCGGGTGGTCGGCGACGTCGGTCGTGCCGGACACCTCGTTCTCGTGCCGGAGCACGAGCACGCCGTCCCTGGTCGGCACCAGGTCGGGCTCGATCGCGTCGGCACCGAGCTCGACGGCCAGTTCGTAGGCGCTCCGCGAGTGCTCGGGGCGGTGGCCGGAGGCTCCGCGGTGGGCGATGACACGGGTCATGCGCCGAACCGTAGCCGCTCGGGCCTGCCCCGGGGTGAGGGTCCGGTGTCGCTCCGGCACGTCGCCGCATCGGCCGACCCCGCCGGGAGGCACGTCCCACCCGGGCGCGCACGTCGCTTCCGACGGTCGGCTGCTTCTCGACGAGCTCGGGGCGCGCACGCAGACCGTCCCCATAGTCTTCCGGAGTCGGGCCCGCCCATGCCCGCTTCCGCTCGCCGCGAATCCTCAGCCTTCCGCGGTGAAGCGCCCCTAGGCTGAGAGGACTCCAATCTCCAAGGAAGAGGACACCATGGCCTTCAAGCCCGGTTTCGACCAGTCCCCCGCCTTCAACGACCAGGGCCGGAACGCCTGGGGCGCCGGCGCTGGTCAGCAGCAGGCGGGCTGGGGACACACCCCACAGCAGGGGCAGTACCCGCAGCAGGGCGGTATGACGCCCGAGCAGCTGCAGTACATGTACGACCGCCCGGCGGCCAGCACCGTCGACACCGACCGCATGTCCTACGAGGACACGATCGTCAAGACGCTCCTGGCGTTCGGCGTGCTCCTCGTCGGCGCCGTCGCCGGTTGGAACCTGCCCCCGATCGTCTGGATCGTGGGCGCGGTCGTCGGCTTCGTGCTCGCCCTCGTCAACACCTTCAAGAAGAAGCCGTCGCCGGGGCTCGTCCTCGCCTACGCGTTCTTCGAGGGCCTGTTCGTCGGCGGCATCTCGGCAGCGTTCAACAGCATGTGGGACGGCATCGTCACGCAGGCGGTGTTCGGCACCCTCGGCGTCTTCGCCGTGACCCTGCTGCTGTTCACGTCCGGCAAGGTCCGTGCGACGCCGAAGGCCACGCGCTTCTTCCTCATCGCGATGGTCGGGTACCTGGTCTTCTCGCTCGTCAACGTCGTCCTGATGTGGACCGGCGTGACGGACACCGCGTTCGGACTCCGTGGCGTCGAGGTCTTCGGCATCCCACTCGGCGTCATCATCGGCATCCTCGTGGTGCTCATGGCGGCGTACTCGCTGGTCCTCGACTTCGACCAGATCAAGACCGGTGTCCAGCGCGGCGCTCCCCGCATCTACGCGTGGACCGCGGCGTTCGGTCTCATCGTCACCCTCGTGTGGCTGTACATCGAGATCCTGCGCATCCTCGCGATCCTGGCGAGCAACCGCGAGTAGCTCGCACCCGCTCGATCGAAGGGCTCCGGCAGACGCCGGAGCCCTTCGTCGTTCCCGGGGCTCTTCGTCACCGCAAGGCCCCGGACGAGCGGACGGACGGCCGGCTGGCCGGCCGGTGGTGCAGGTCGCACGACATGCCGCTCATGTCCCGCCCTGGCGGCGCGTCGTGCGACCGGGACGAACGCGGGCGGCGCGTTGTGCGACCGGAAGGAACGCGGACGGCGCGTCGTGCGACCAGGACGGACGCGGACGGCGCCTCGTGCGACCAGGACGGACGCGGCGCACGGCGAGGGGCCCGAACGCACGAGGGCCCGGCGCGCAGTGCGTGCCGGGCCCTCGATGCGTCAGGGAGTGGCTACTCCCACTCGATCGTCCCCGGCGGCTTGCTCGTGACGTCGAGCACGACGCGGTTCACGTCGCGGACCTCGTTCGTGATGCGGTTCGAGATCTTCGCCAGGGTGTCGTACGGCAGGCGCGTCCAGTCGGCGGTCATGGCGTCCTCCGACGAGACCGGACGGAGCACGATCGGGTGCCCGTAGGTGCGGCCGTCGCCCTGGACGCCCACCGAGCGGACGTCGGCGAGCAGGACGACCGGGCACTGCCAGATCTCCTCGTCCAGGCCGGCCGCGGTCAGCTCCTCGCGGGCGATCCTGTCGGCGGCACGGAGCAGCTCGAGGCGGTCCTTCGTGACCTCGCCGACGATGCGGATGCCGAGCCCCGGGCCGGGGAACGGCTGTCGGCCCACGATGACCTCGGGCAGCCCGAGCTCACGACCGACCGCACGGACCTCGTCCTTGAACAGGGTGCGCAGCGGCTCGACGAGCTCGAAGGTCATGTCCTCCGGCAGGCCGCCGACGTTGTGGTGCGACTTGATGTTCGCCGTGCCCGAACCGCCGCCGGACTCGACGACGTCGGGGTAGAGCGTGCCCTGGACGAGGAACTTGACCTCGCCGGCGTCGGAGTCCGAGGCCGCAGCGTCCGCGCGCGCCTCGAGCACGAGGGCCTCGGCCGCCGCCTCGAACGTGCGGATGAACTCGCGCCCGATGATCTTGCGCTTCTGCTCCGGGTCGCTGACGCCGGCCAGGGCGTCGAGGAACTGCTGCTCGGCGTCGACCGTGACGAGTCGGACACCGGTCGAGGCGACGTAGTCCTCCTCGACCTGCTTGCGCTCGTCGGCGCGCAGGAGCCCGTGGTCGACGAAGACGCACGTGAGCTGGTCGCCGACGGCCTTGTGCACCAGCGCGGCGGCGACGGCGGAGTCGACACCGCCCGAGAGTCCGGCGATGACCCGGGCGGAACCCACCTGCGAGCGGATCCGCTCGACCTGCTCCTCGATGACGTTCGCCGAGTTCCAGTCACCGGGCAGCCCGGCGGCACGGTGCAGGAAGTTCTCGAGCACGGCCTGGCCGTACGCGGAGTGCTTCACCTCCGGGTGCCACTGCACGCCGTAGAGCTTGCGCTCGTCGGACGCGAACGCGGCGACCGGGGTCGAGGCGCTCGACGCGAGGACCTCGAAGCCCTCCGGCGCCTTCGCCACGGAGTCGCCGTGCGACATCCACGTGACCTGCGACTCGGGCTGGTCGCCGAGCAGCACGCTGCCCGTGCCGGAGACGGTCACGTCGGTGGCGCCGTACTCGCGGAGACCCGTGTGCGCGACCTCACCGCCGAGCGACTTCGCCATCGCCTGGAAGCCGTAGCAGATGCCGAGCACGGGGACGCCGAGATCGAGGATCTCGCCGTCGAGGGCCGGTGCGCCGTCCTCGTAGACGGAGGACGGGCCTCCGGACAGGACGATCGCGGCCGGGTCCTTCGCACGGATCTCGTCCGCCGTGACCGAGTGCGGGACGATCTCGCTGTAGACGTTCGCCTCGCGCACACGACGCGCGATCAACTGCGCGTACTGGGCGCCGAAGTCGACGACGAGGACGGGGCGCTGTTCGGTCTCGCTCACCGAGCGGCCTCCTTCTCACGCTGCTGCGCAGCGGTCAGGTCGTGGTACGTGTCCATCGCCAGCTTCTGCATGCGGTGCTCGACGACGAAGGACATGAACGGGATGATGCCCCCGAGGGCGATGAGCAGGAAGCGCGTCGGCCTCCAGCGCATGATGCTCCACAGCCGGAAGTCCGTGAAGAGGTAGACGACGTAGAGCCAGCCGTGTGCGATGAGGATCGCCGTCGACAGGTTGAACGTGCCCGGCGTCTCGCCCGCGGTGCCGTTCGGCACGAAGAACGGGCCGTTGCCGAGCTGCATCTCGAGCTGCAGCGGGGTGTACTTGATGACCATCTCGACCGCCAGGGCGAGCAGGAGCACACCGGTGACGTACGCGGAGACGCGGTACCACTTCACCGCGCCCGGGATCTTCGGGATGTCACGCGTCCGGACGGTCAGGGCCATGGATCGATCCTACCGGTGCGCCGGAGCGGGCTCGGTGGTGCCGTCGGCCGCCTCGGACCCCTCGGCCCCGGAGGCCAGCGCCGCTTCGCGGGCGTCCTCCTGCTCGCGCTCCCAGGCGTCCTTCACGAACCGGTACCAGAGGAACACGGCGAACCCGGCGAAGACGACCCACTCGATCGCGTAGAACAGGTTGAGCCAGTCGAACTGGACCTCGCGCGTCGGGGCCCGGTCGGCGATGGTGCCGAGGTCGGCGGCCTTCGCGGTGGTGCCGTCGGCGACGACGTACCCGATGTACATCCGGTCGTCGAAGGCCTGCCACGTGTTGACGAACCGAGCCGGCGCGACCGCGGAGAACTCGCCCTCGCTGTAGGCGTCCTGGTCCGGCGACTCGGCCGGGTAGTAGCGGCCCTCGACCGTGACCTCGTCACCGTCGGCCAGGCGCTCCCCGCCCGCCACGGCGTCGCGCCGGTCGTCGGACCAGCCGATGACCACCGGCAGGCTCGCCCCGGTGTCGGTGTCGACCAGGTGACCGACCGCCTGGTACGTCCCACCACCGGACCGGCCGGTGAGGACGGTCGTGTCACCGGCGACGAACGTGCCCGTGACGCTGACCTGCTGCCCCGCGAGCTCCTCCGACGCGGCACGGCTCGGCTCGGTCACGTCGTCGAGCGCCCTGCGCGTCTCGGTCGTCGCCGGCAGCGGCTTGCCGTTCGCGATGCTCCGCTCGAGCTGCCACTTGCCCAGCCCGGCGAACACCCCCGCGAGCACGAGCGCCAGCAGGAGCAGCGCGATCCACCTCGGTCGTCGGGCTACGGCCCACATCTGTATCAGTACTCCGGATCGCGCTGGCGGGCCGGGCGCTTCGGGCGCTCGGCGGGGATCTCGACCGGCGACGTCACGGGTTCGCTCGTCGTCGGCTCCGATGCCCCATTGTCGCGCTCTTCCCTGCCCGCTGCCTCCACGAGGGCGAACTCCTCCGCGAACTGGCGGTCCCGTTCGGCACGGCGAGCGGCAGCCGCGGCGTCCTGGTCGGCGACGCCCGCCTCGGCCGCGGCGTCGACGGCTTCGTCGAGTGCCGGCCCGGCCGGGAGGCCGGTCCGGCGACCGAGCCGGGCACGGAGGCGCGAGCGCAGCTTCGCGACCCGTGCCGGACGCACCACGAGGCGGCCGATCCGGTCCGAGTTCACGGCGAGCAGCGGACCGAGGACGGCCATGACGAGGACGTAGAGGCCCGCGAAGGCGGTGATCCGTGCCTCCAGGCCGGCGGCGGCGGAGAGCGTCGCGAGGATGAGCGCGAACTCGCCGCGGTTCACCAGGATGACCGCCGTGTTGATGCCCTGCTGGACGTTGAAGCCGTTCATACGGGCGACGATCTGCCCGGCGACGGCGTTGAGCACGATCGTCATACCGATCGCGCCGAGGACCGGCCAGAGCACCTCGCCGAACGTCGACAGGTCGAGCCCGAGGCCGAAGTTCACGAAGAAGAACGCGGCGAAGACGTCACGCATCGGCAGGGCGAGCTGCTCGATGCGGTCCCGGTACCGGGTGGCACCGCAGAGCAGACCGATCACGAACGCACCGATCGCGTCCGTCACGCCGAGCAGGTCGCCGATGCCGCCGAACATCACCGCTAGCCCGAAGAACAGCACGGTGAAGAGCTCGTCGTCACGGGTGGCGAAGATCTTCGAGACCCACCGGCCGGCGAACCGGGCGAGGGTGAACATCACGACGAGGAAGCCGAACGCCAACGCGAGCTTGCCGACGACCGCCCAGATGTTCGTGTCGCCCGAGAGCACCACGGAGACGATCGCCAGGTAGATGGCGATGAAGACGTCCTCGATGACGGTGACGCCCAGGATCATCGGCGTCTCGTCGTTGGCGAGGCGCCGCAGCTCGATGAGCAGCTTCGTCACGATCGCACTCGACGACGTCGCCGTCATGCCCGCGATGATCAGGGCTTCGCGGGTGCCCCAGCCGAGCGAGAACCCGAAGGCGAACCCGATGCCCATGTTGATGGCGACGTACGTCCCGCCCGAGACCAGGAGCTTGCCGGCGTTGCCGTAGAACTCCTCCTGGTCGAACTCCAACCCGAGGTTGAAGAGCAGGAGGATGAGTCCGAACGTCGCGATGAGCTCGATCGTGTGGGACTCGACGCTCAGTCCGAACCACGGTGTGTGCGGGCTCGCGACGAGCCCGACCACCATGTAGACCGGGATGGCGGGCAGACCGATGGTCTTGCCCAGTCGTCCGAGGACGTAGGCGATGATGAACAGCGCGCCGATGGTGAGCAGCTCACCACCCAGGTGCACGGATCAGCTCCTGCGCGGGGCCTCGGCCGGTGCGGCCGCAAGCTCTCCGCTGCGGTAGAACGCGAACGCCTTGGCGACCTTCTCCGGTGCGCCGGCGACGACGATCGTGTCCCCGGGGAACACCACGAAGTCCGACGACGGCGCCGGGTTGGCGCTGTCACCACGGACGACAGCGACCACGGTCAGGCCGATGAAGCCCGAGTCGTGCAGGTCGCCGAGGGGCTTGCCCGCGATGGCGTCCTCGTAGTCGACGCTGAACCAGTCGATCGACAGGCCGGGGATCTCGTCGAGCTTGTCGAGGCCCTCGGTGATCCGGGTGCCACCGAGCAGTTCGGCGAGGGTGTGCGCCTCGTCCTCACTGAGGCGCAGCGAGACCTTCTCGGACTTGTCCGCGCCGTCGGAGACATCGGCGAACGAGATGAGGTCGGAGTGCCCCGACCGGTGCGTGATGACACCGCACTTGCCACCGTCGTCGGTGTAGAAGCTGTGCAGCACGCCGACTCCGGGGAGTTTGACGCGATGGACGTCGACCATGATGGCTCCCTTGGTGAGTACCCCGATGATAACCACCGGGTGCGACGGGGCATTCCGTGCTGCAGGTCATCCGCCGGGCGGACGCGGAGCGCTCGGCGGTGCCGGTACCGTCACGCCATGGGGAATCCTCCGGGCGGCGCGCGCACCCTCGTCGCCGTGGTCGGACTGCTCGTCGTCACCGCCTACGCGGCACTGCTGGCGCTGAACGCCCTGGTGCTCGATCCGCTGGGTGCCGTCCCCGGGCAGCGACTCGACGAGATCCACGCCGAACTCCGACGGCAGGGCTTCGGCGTGACCCAGGACATCGTGGTCGTGCTCGTCACCGCAGGGGTCGGCGTCGTGATCGCCGCGGTGCTCGTCTGGCTGCTGCACGATGGTCCCGCGCACGTCACGGCGTCCGCCCTGCTGGCCGTGGTCGCGTTCGGCGCACCGGTCTCGTGGTGGTGCGGGTTCGCGCTGGGCATGGACGTCGCCGACGGGTACGGCGTCGGGGGTGGCGACCACACGATCTGGGCGGGCGTGCTGTACTGCACGAGCCTCGCGGCGCTCGTCGCGATCCCCGTCGTCCTCGTCATCGGGCAGGCCCGACTCATCGCGCGGCGTCGGCGACGCCTCGCAGCGGGATAGCGCTGCGAGCAGCCGCCGACGTTGCGTTCCGCGGAAGACACGGGCCAGCAGACGGACGGGAGGCGCGAGGCGGCGTCGCCGTGCGCCTCCCGTCCGGTGGGACCTACCTCGGTTCGCTCGTCTTCTCGCCCTCGACCTGGTCGTCGGTCGCCTTCGCACCCTCTGCGCCGCTCGAACGGCCACCGCCCACGACGACGTCGTCCTCGTCGAAGCCGAACGCGATGTCCGGCGCCTCGAGGCGCACACGGTCGGCCGACTCGTCGTCGGGCTGCAGCTGCGACTCCCGCTCGGCGGCGACGCGCTTGAGGTAGTTCGACACCTCGTGCTCGGTGGTCTCCTGGTCCCACCCGAGCACCCCCGCCATGAGCTTCGCGGCGACCGGGGCGGCCTCCTCGCCGCGGTCCCACGCCTCGATCGAGATGCGGGTGCGGCGGGCGAGCACGTCCTCCAGGTGCAGGGCACCCTCGTGGGACGCGGCGTACACGACCTCGGCGCCGATGTAGTCGTCGGCCTGGGGCAGCGGCTCGGCGAGCGAGGGGTCCTGCTGCACGAGCTGCAGCACCTCCGTCGCCTGCGTGCCGTAGCGGTTGAGCAGGTGCTCGATCCGGACCTTGTGCACGCCGAACTGCCGTGCGGTGCGGCCACGGCGGTTCCACGCGGCCGGGTACCCCTCGGCACCGAGCAGCGGGATGTCCTCGGTCGTCGACGCCGGGATCTTGCCGTCCATCGCCGCGACGGCTTCGTCGATGGCGTCCTTGCCCATCACGCGGTAGGTGGTCCACTTGCCGCCCGCGACCACGACGAGACCCGGGGCCGTGTGCGTGACGACGTGCTCGCGGCTGAGCTGTGACGTCTGGTCGGACTCCCCCGCCAGCAGCGGGCGGAGGCCGGCGTACACGCCCTCGACGTCCTCGCGGGTGAGCGGGACCGCGAGGACCTTGTTCACGTGCTCGAGGATGTAGTCGATGTCCGCCGCGGTCGCCGCCGGGTGGGCCTTGTCGAGGTTCCAGTCGGTGTCGGTCGTCCCGACGAGCCAGTGCCGGCCCCACGGGATGACGAACAGCACGCTCTTCTCGGTGCGGAGGATCATGCCGGTGTTCGACTGGAACCGGTCGCGCGGGATGACGAGGTGCACGCCCTTCGACGCCCGGACCTTGAACTGCCCGCGGGTGCCGACCATGGCCTGGGTGTCGTCGGTCCAGACGCCGGTGGCGTTCACGACCTGCTTCGCCCGGATGTCGAACTTCTCGCCGGTCTGGATGTCGTGCGCGTGCGCGCCGACGACCCGTTCCCCGACCTTGATGAAGCCCTCGATCCGGACCCGGCTCGCGGCGACCGCGCCGTAGGACGCTGCGGTGCGCACGAGCGAGGCGACGTAGCGGGCGTCGTCGACCTGGGCGTCGTAGTAGGTCATGCCGCCGACGAACGCGTCCTTCTTCAGGCCGGGCATGTTCTTGAGGACCTGCTTGCGGCTGAGGTGCCGGTGGTGCGGGACCCCCGGCGGCCGTCCACCGGACCAGCTGAAGACGTCGTACATCGCCATGCCGATGCCGATGTAGAAGCGCTCCCACACGCGGTGGTTGAGCGGGTAGAGGAAGCGCACGGGCTTCACCAGGTGCGGGGCGATGCGCTGCAGGAGCAGGCCGCGCTCGATCAGGGCCTCGCGGACGAGTGCGAAGTTGAGCTGCTCGAGGTACCGGATGCCGCCGTGGACGAGCTTCGACGAGCGGCTCGACGTGCCGGAGCCCCAGTCGCGGGCCTCGACGATGCCGACGCTGAGACCACGCGTGACGGCGTCGAGCGCGCTGCCGCCGCCGACGATGCCGCCGCCGACGACCAGGACGTCGAGCTCCTTCGTCTTGAGCGTCTCGATCGCGGCCGCACGCTCGTCCGGGCCGAGCTTCACGGACGGGTCGAAGCCCACGCCACCGGTCTTCGGCGTGCGCAGGCTGTCCGCCGCGTCGTTCGCCGTCGCGTCCGTGCTCGTCTGCGTGACCGCGTCGTCCGGGGCCTTGCCCGTCGGACCGGTGTTGCTGGGTACCTTCGCCATCGTCGCCTCCGTGCGGGTTGCGCGCACGGAGCGGGCCTCCGCGCACGGACGGCGCCGAGGCGTCACCCGCGCGGGAGCACGGGTGCCACCGTCACTGCTGGTGGTACGGCGCCACGACCACTTCTACTCGCTGGAACTCCTTGACGTCGGAGTATCCCGTCGTGGCCATGGAGCGACGCAGCGCACCGACCAGGTTGGCGCGGCCGTCCCACGACGGGGTCGGGCCGTTGAGGACGTTCTCGAGCGGGGCGATCTGGCCCACCTCGACCCGACGCCCGCGGGGCAGCTCCGGGTGGTGCGCCTCGGCGCCCCAGTGGAACCCGCCGCCGGGCGCCTCGGTCGCGCGTGCCAGGGCGGTGCCGAGCATGACCGCGTCGGCGCCGACGGCGATCGCCTTGACGATGTCGCCTGCGGTGTCGAGGCCGCCGTCGGCGATGACGTGCACGTACCGGCCGCCGGACTCGTCCATGTAGTCACGGCGCGCGCCCGCGACGTCCGCCACCGCGGTCGCCATCGGTGCGTGGATGCCGAGCGCCGCACGGGTCGTCGAGGCAGCGCCGCCGCCGAAGCCGACGAGCACGCCGGCGGCACCGGTGCGCATGAGGTGCAGCGCCGACGTGTAGGTCGAGGCACCGCCCACGATGACCGGGACGTCGAGTTCGTAGATGAACTTCTTGAGGTTGAGCGGCTCCTGGTTCTGGGAGACGTGCTCCGCCGAGACCGTCGTGCCACGGATGACGAACAGGTCGACACCGGCGTCGACGACGGTCTGCGAGAACTCCTGCGTGCGCTGCGGGCTGAGCGAACCGGCGACCGGCACCCCCGCGGCACGGATCTCGGCCAGACGCGCGGTGATCAGCTCGGCCTTGACCGGCTCGGAGTAGATCTCCTGCATGCGCTTCGTGACGTTGCCGTCGGTGAGGGTCTTGATCTCCTCGTAGAACGGCGTGGGGTCCTCGTACCGGGTCCACAGCCCCTCGAGGTCGAGCACGCCGAGGATCCCGAGCTTGCCCATCTGGATGACCGTCGCCGGCGAGGACACGGAGTCCATCGGCGCCGAGAGGATCGGCGACGCGAAGGTGAACGCGTCGATCGACCACTGCACGCTCACGTCGTGCGGGTCGCGGGTACGCCGCGAGGGGACCACCGCGATGTCGTCGAACGCGTAGGCCCGACGGCCGCGCTTGCCTGCACCGATCTCGACTTCAGTCACCGGGCAAGCCTAGCGGGCGGGTTGCCGGAGTGGGACGGGTGGACGGTGCAGCGGGGCCGCCGGTGCGGGCTCGGGATCAGCGGGAGCGTCGTGCGTCGGGGCCCCGCGCACGTCGCTTCCGGATCGCCCGCAGGACGAGCCCGAGCAGGAGCGCCAGCACGACCAGCACCGCGAGGAGCGCGGCGGCCACCTTCACCAGGAGTGCGGCACCGACGAAGAGCACGGCGAAGACGACCCAGACGAGGGCGTCGAGCACGAGGGGGCCGGGAGTCCGCACGCGCGTCACGCTAGCCGACGGACGGCGGTGGGTCGTGCCTCCCGGCCGGATCGGGGTGCGCCCCGGCGCGCGAGACGCCGGCGTCGACGTGAGACGCACCGGACGACGCGAGACGCACCCGGATCCGGTGGTGTCTCGACGTAACCACGGCGTCTCGGGGCGACCGCGGCGTCTCGGGGCGATCGCGGCGTCTCGCGACCAGCCCTGCCCCGCCCGTGTGAGGACGGGGCCGCGCGGCGCATCAGCAGCCTGCGCGGCCCCGTCGGGTGCGGGTACCACCCCCACAGCAGTACCCGCGGGTCGACCTCGCTCAGCGAGCGGAGTCGACGTCCTTGGCGAGCGTCCCCAGGTAGAGCTCGATGACCTTCGGGTCGTCGGCGAGCTCACGCCCGGTGCCCGAGTACGCGTTCCTCCCCTGGTCGAGCACGTACCCACGATCGCAGATCTGCAGACAGCGTCGCGCGTTCTGCTCGACCATGATGATCGACACCCCGGCCTTGTTGATCCGGCGCGTGCGGATGAAGGTCTCGTCCTGGCGCACCGGCGACAGGCCCGCGGAGGGCTCGTCGAGCAGCAGCACCTTCGGGTCCATCATCAGTGCCCGGGCCATCGCGACCGACTGCCGCTCACCGCCGGACAGGGAACCGGCGCGCTGGTTGCGCCGCTGCCCGAGGACCGGGAACAGGTCGTAGATGACCTCGAGCCGCTCCGCGAACTTCTTCGGACGCAGGTACAGGCCCATCTGCAGGTTCTCCTCGATCGAGAGCGAGGGGAACACGTTGTTCGTCTGCGGGACGAAGCCGACGCCGGCCTGCACGAGCTTGTTCGCCTTGAGGTTCGTGATGTCCTCGCCCTGCAGCGTGACGGATCCCTCGCGGATGGAGACCAGGCCGAACAGCGCCTTGAGGAGCGTCGACTTGCCGGCACCGTTCGGACCGATGATGCCGATGAGCTCGCCCGGGTAGCAGTCGAGGTCGCAGCCGTTGAGGATGTTCACGCCCGGCAGGTACCCGGCGACCAGGTTCTTCGCGGTGAGGACGGGCTCTCGGTCCAGCGTGGCCGCCGGGGCCGGACTGGAGGCGCGGCTCGCGTCTGCTGCGTTCGTTGCGTCGGTCATCGGGTCGCCTCCTGCTCGTCCTGCCCGCGGTGGTCGTCCGCCTTGTGGTGGTCGTCCGCCGCTTCTTCTTCGGCCACCTCTTCGGCCAGCTCCTCGTAGGTCTCCTCGGTGAGGAGCGAGTCGTCGCCCAGGTCGGTGTCGTGGTGCGCACCGAGGTACGCGTCGATGACGGCGCGGTCGTCCATGACCGTGTCCGCCGGGCCCTCGGCGACGACCTTGCCCTCGGCCATCACGACGACCCAGTCCGAGATGTGCCGGACCATGTGCATGTCGTGCTCGACGAAGAGCACGGTCATGCCGTCGTCGCGCAGGGACTGGATGTGCCCGAGCAGCGACTGGGTGAGCGCGGGGTTCACGCCGGCCATCGGCTCGTCGAGCATGATCATCGTCGGGTCGGACATGAGCGCCCGGGCCATCTCGAGGAGCTTCCGCTGGCCGCCCGAGAGCGAACCGGCGTAGTCGTCCTTCTTCTCGAGGAGCTTGAAGCGGGCGAGCAGGTCCTCGGCCTTCGCGGTGATCTCGCGCTCGCGCTTCCGCCAGAGCGCCGGCACCAGGCCGACGAAGAAGTTCTCCCCCGGCTGGTCGCGGGCGCCGAGCAGCATGTTCTGCATCACGGTGAGGCGGCTGAGCGCCTTCGTGAGCTGGAACGTCCGGACCATGCCCTTGTTCGCGATGTGCGTCGCGCTCGTCTTCTGCAGCGTGTCACCGTTGAAGCGGGTCGTCGCACCGGGGCTGGGCTTGTCGAAACCGGTGAGCAGGTTGAAGAACGTCGTCTTGCCGGCGCCGTTCGGACCGATGAGGGCGGTGATGGTGCCGCGCTGCACCTCGAGGTGGTCGACGTCGACCGCGGTCATGCCGCCGAAGTGCCGGGTGACGCCGTCGACCGTGAGGATCGGGTCGGTCTTCGTGTGGGTGTAGGTCTCAGACACTGAACGACAGCTCCTTCTTGTTGCCCAGGAGTCCCTGTGGCCGGAACACGATGAGGAGCATGAGCGCGACGCCGACGAGCACGTAGGAGAACTGCTCCGCCTGCTGCGCGTTCATGATCGAGTCGGGGATGAAGTCCCCGGCGAGGGTGCGGACGAAGAGCCGCACGACGAAGAACAGGATCGCCCCGAGCACCGGACCGAACACCGTCGCGGCTCCGCCGAGGATCAGCGCTGTCCAGATGAAGAACGTCATCGAGCGACCCATGGCGTCCGGCTGCACGGAGCTCGGCAGCACGTAGATCACCCCGGCGAGCGCCCCGAGGGCACCACCGAACACGAGCGCCTGCATCTTGTACGAGTAGACGTTCTTGCCGAGGGAGCGCACGGCGTCCTCGTCCTCGCGGATGGCCTTCACGACGCGGCCCCACGGGCTGCGCATGAGCAGGAAGAGCACGAGGGTGAAGAGCGCCACGAGGCCCCAGGCGGCGATGCGGATCCACCAGCCGTTGACCCCGTTGTTCGAGTACGTGAACCACAGGATGCTCGTGGTGCCGTCGGGCAGCGGGCTGAGGGCGTTGAACGGGTCGCGGTAGCTCGAGCCGGCGATGCCGTTCGAACCACCGGTGGTGTCCGTCAGCAGGCTGGACCGGCCGACCATGCGGATGATCTCGGCGCCGGAGATCGTCACGATCGCCAGGTAGTCCCCACGCAACCGCAGGGTCGGGATGCCGAGGATCACCGCGAACACGATCGCCACCGCCAGCGCGATGAGCACCGCCATGACGAAGGGCAGACCGTTCGTGATCGAGATCGCGAAGCCGTACGCGCCGAGCAGCAGGAACGCCGCCTGGCCCATGTTGATCAGGCCGGTCAGACCGAAGTGCACGTTGAGGCCGATCGCGGCCAGGGCGAACGCCGCCGTGGTGGGGGCGAGGGCCTCCTGCGTCAGCGAGGACAGCAGGTTCAGGATGTAGTCCATGTCGGTGCTCCCTTAGCCGATGCGCTCGGCGCGGCCGAAGATGCCCTGCGGCCGGAACAGCAGGATGAGGATGAGGATCACGAGGGCCGTGGCGTACTTGAAGTCGCCCGGCAGCACGAGGTTCGTGAGCTCGACGACGATGCCGATGATCATCGAACCGACGAGGGCGCCGTAGGCGGTGCCGAGACCGCCGAGGGTGACCGACGCGAACATGAGCAGCAGCAGCTGGAGGCCGGTCTGCCAGTTCACGCCGTTGAGGACCAGGCCGAGCATGACGCCGGAGAGCCCCGCGAGGCCGGCGGCCAGCGTCCACACGAACCGGATCACCCGGTCGACGTCGATGCCGGACGCGGCGGCGAGCGCCGGGTTGTCCGACACGGCGCGGGTGGCGCGGCCGAAGCGGGTCTTGGCCAGGAAGAGCCCGGTGCCGACGAGCACCACGAGCGCGATGGCCATCGCGACGTAGGACTGCACGGTCAGGGTGAGTCCGGCGAAGGTCACCGTCTCCGGGTTGCCCTGCTGGATGCGCACGGTCGACGCGCCGAAGAAGTACTGGAAGGCGTACTGCGCGGCGATCGACAGGCCGATCGTGACGATCATCAGCTGGGTGAGGCTGATGCGCCGGCGGCGCAGGGGCTTCCAGATCGCGGCGTCCTGCAGGTAGCCGGTCGCGGCGCACAGGAGCGTGACGACGATGCCGGTGACCCAGATGTTCCACCCGAGCTGGTTCGCGAAGACGTAGGCGAGGAGGCCGCCGAGGGTCACCTGCTCGCCGTGCGAGAAGCTCGACAGGCCGGTGGTGCCGTAGATGAGCGACAGCCCGACCGATGCAAGGGCGATGAGGAGCCCGAGACGGATGCCGGACGCGAGCTGCTGCCAGGCCCGGGCGGCGCTGACGCTGCTCGACGAGTCGGCGGTGGTGGCGCCCTGCTGGTCGGACAGCTGGAAGATCTGTCCGACGTTGGCGCCCAGCGTGGCGTTCACCTTGCGCTCGGCGTCGGCGGCGTTCGTCAGGTACTGCCCCTTCGGCAGCGATCCCTGGTCGACGCTGACGGTGTACTGCCCGGCCTCGGTGACCGAGACGGACCAGCGGCCGGTGTCGTCGGTCGTCGCGGTCTGGTCGAAGCCGCCCGCTCCGACGACGTCGACGTCGACCCCGGCGGCGGGCTCGCGCTCGGAGTCGAGGATCGTGCCCCGGATGCAGCCGTTCGTCGGGCTGACCACGCACGGCCCGGTGCTCGTGGCCGGGCTGCTGCTGGCGGACGGACTGCTCGTCGCCGCCTGGGCCGAGGGCGACACTGCCCAGTCGACCGCGAAGGTGGCGAGGAAAGCGAGGAAGAGTACTGCGGCGAGGACCAGGCGGTTGCGACCTGGTGCCCCACGGCGGAGTCGGCGCTTGAGCGCTGACCCCGGCGGAGTGATGGAACCCACGGATGAGCCTCTCGTTCGGATGTCGAGACCATAGGCATTTTTTGTGTCCCCCGTGTTTCCATCACGTCTCCTGCACAAATCGTGCTGCTTTCGTGACCGACGCCCCTCCGATCCGCATGGATCCGCCCGTCCGGCCGGTACAGCGCGCTCCGGAACGACCTCGGGCGGCTCTCCCAGCTGTCGTTCAGATTCGGACGCCGGGGGACGCCGGAATGGCGCGCGTGTCGCGCGCGTTACCATGGCCCATCGGGAACCCGACGACGCGCCCCGGTGCCACCACTTCACCTCGCCCACGAAGGGGACCCATGGACCAGCCGGATCCGTTCGGATTCATCGGACTCACGTACGACGACGTCATGCTCCTGCCGGGGCACACCGACGTCATCCCGAGCGAGGCGTCCACGACGTCCCGGCTCACCAAGCGCATCTCGGTCAACGTCCCGCTGCTGTCCGCGGCGATGGACACCGTCACCGAGGCCCGGATGGCGATCGCCATGGCCCGACAGGGCGGCATCGGCATCCTGCACCGCAACATGTCCATCGAGGACCAGGCCGCGTACGTCGACAAGGTCAAGCGGTCCGAGTCGGGCATGATCACGAACCCGGTGACCACGACCCCCGACGCCACCGTCGCCGAGGTCGACGCCCTGTGCGGTCAGTTCCGCGTCTCCGGCCTGCCGGTCGTCGAGTCGGACGGTACCCTCGTCGGCATCATCACGAACCGCGACATGCGCTTCGTCGCGCCGTTCGAGATGGGCACGACGCTCGTCCGCGACGTCATGACCAAGGCGCCGCTCATCACCGCGGCCGAGGGCATCGACCCCGAGGAAGCCGTCGCGATCTTCGCGCAGCACAAGATCGAGAAGCTCCCGCTGGTCGACGCCGACGGCAGGCTCCGCGGGCTCATCACCGTCAAGGACTTCGACAAGAGCGAGAAGTACCCGGACGCCACGAAGGACGACGAGGGCCGTCTGCGCGTCGGCGCCGCGATCGGCTTCTTCGGCGACGCCTGGCAGCGCGCGGAGGCCCTGCGCGACGCCGGGGTCGACGTGCTCGTCGTCGACACCGCGAACGGCGAGAGCGAGGGCGTCCTCGACATGGTCCGCCGTCTGAAGGCCGACGCCTCGTTCGACGGCATCGACGTGATCGGCGGCAACGTCGCGACGCGTGAGGGCGCACAGGCGCTCGTCGACGCCGGTGTCGACGCGGTCAAGGTCGGCGTCGGCCCGGGCTCCATCTGCACCACCCGCGTCGTCGCCGGCGTCGGCGTCCCGCAGGTCACCGCCGTGTACGAGGCGTCGCTCGCCGCGCGTGAGGCCGGCGTGCCGGTCATCGCCGACGGCGGCCTGCAGTACTCGGGCGACATCGCGAAGGCCCTGGTCGCCGGCGCGGACACGGTCATGCTCGGCTCACTCCTGGCGGGTACCGACGAGTCCCCGGGCGACCTGGTGTTCGTCGGCGGCAAGCAGTACAAGGCGTACCGCGGGATGGGCTCCCTCGGCGCGCTGCAGACCCGCGGCGAGAAGACCTCGTACTCGAAGGACCGCTACTTCCAGGCCGACGTCCCCTCGGACGAGAAGCTCATCCCCGAGGGCATCGAGGGCCAGGTGCCCTACCGTGGCTCGGTCGCGAACGCCGTCTACCAGCTCGTCGGCGGCCTGCGGCAGTCGATGTTCTACGTCGGCGGCCGCACCGTCCCGGAGCTCAAGGCCCGCGGCAGGTTCGTCCGCATCACCGCGGCCGGGCTCAAGGAGTCCCACCCGCACGACATCAAGATGGTCGTCGAGGCCCCCAACTACCGCGGCTGACCCAGCACTGGACGCCCTCGTCGCGTCGAGACGCCCCCGCTGCGTCGGGACACCGCCGGATCCGGCGGCGTTCGGAGCTCCGGGGGCGTCTCGCGTTGACGGGGGCGTCTCGCTTCGTCCTGCACCGCCGCCATCGGACGGGAGGCTCTCCCCAACCCTGTCCCTCGGCCTCCGTCCGACGCATGGGTGCGCCATCGTGTCGGACATGCCCCCGACGCCTCCGCCTCCGCGGGTGGTCGCCCGCCGTCCTGCAGAACTCGAGGACCCCGTCCGTCTGTTCCACGGAGCGGCGGTCGAGCGCCACGAGTGGGACGCGTTGGACGATCGTGGACGTCGCCGGCTCGTCGTGCGCAGCCGCGCCGCGGCACTCCGGCGGTGCGCGGTGGTCTCGCACCGGTCCGCCGGGGTGCTCTGGGGGCTGCCCGAGCTCGGCCGGTGGGACTGGCGCCTGCACGTGACGGACCCGTTGCTCGAGAAGACCCACGTCGGCCGCGGAGTCGTCCGGCACACGGGCGTGCTCACTCCGCGCGACGTGGTCCGGCTGGACGGCAACGCGGTGACGTCACTCCTGCGGACCGTGACCGACATCGTGCACGTCGTGCCGCTGGAGCACGCGGTCCTGGTCCTCGACCACGTGCTCCACCTGGGCACCGTCCCTCGTGACGCGCTCGAGCGGGAGTGCACCGCCCGCGCAGGTGGACGAGGGTCGCGGGTGGCCCGGACGGCCCTCGACCTCGCCGACGCCGAGTCGGAATCGGCGGGAGAGTCCCTGAGCCGGGTGACGATGCGGGAGCTCGGTGTCCAGCCACCCGTGCTGCAGCAGGAGTTCACGACGGATGCAGGGCGATTCCGGGTCGACTTCTGGTGGCCGAGCACCGGCGTGGTCGGCGAGTTCGACGGTCGGGCGAAGTACGACGACCGCGAGACACTCCGGGCCGAGAAGCGACGGGAGGACGCCATCCGGCGCCTGCCGCAGGTGACCGGCTTCGCGCGGTGGTGCATGCGCGAGGCCGCGGCACCGGCGCTCCTCGCTCCGGTGCTGCTCGCAGCGGGGCTGCCGCTCGGTCGAGGCTGGGCCGAGCGACCCCGCTGACGCGCGGGACGCGGACGTCGACGCACGACGGCCGCATGCCATGCGAGACGCCGGCGTCAGCATGGGACGCCTCACCCGCGCCGAGACGCCGTCAGAAGTCGCGGCGTCTCGGCGACAGGGAGGCGTCTCGGCAGGCGGGAGGCGTCTCGGTCGACAAACGGCGTTGCGGGGAGGGAGGGACGCGGGTCAGGCGCTCCGCCAGTCGTCGGAGGTGATGTGGCTGCCGCCGTGCGGGCCCATCTGGAGCATGCCGCCGTCGACGGGCAGGGACACCCCGGTGATGTACGACGACGCGGGCGACGCCAGGAACGCCACCGCCGCGGCGATCTCCCACGCGTTGCCCGGCCGGCCGAGCGGCACCCCCGGACGGGAGATCGTGTGCGGGTCCTCGTCCTCTGCCCCGGTCATCCGGGTCGCGATCTCCCCCGGCGCGACGGCGTTCGCCGTGATGCCGTGCTCCGCGAGCTCGATCGCCACGGTCTTGAGGAGTCCGCCGAGCCCGTGCTTGGCGGCGTCGTACGCACTCGACCCGTACCGGGGCTGGTGCTCGTGCACGCTCGTGATGCCGATGATGCGTCCGCCCGTGCCCTGCTGGACCATCAGCCGCGCGGCCGCCTGGATCGTGACGAAGGCGCCGTCGAGGTCGGTCGCAACGGTGTGCCGCCACTGGTCGAGCGTGATGTCGAGGAACGGCGCGTTGTCGCCGGTCCCGGCGTCGGCGACGATCACGTCGACGCCGCCGAGCTGCGAGGCGAGCTGCTCGATCACGGCGCCCGCCTCGTCGAGCCGGGTGACGTCGATCTGCGCCACGAACGCCTGCCGCCCCGACTGCCGGATCTCGGCGGCGGTCTCCTCGGCCCGTTCGGGCTCGGACAGGTAGGTGATGCCGACGTCCATGCCGGCAGCGGCGAGCGCCACGGCGGTGGCCCGGCCGATGCCGGACTCGGCGCCGGTGACGATCGCACGGGTGGGACGGAACGTTGTCGTGGAAGCTGCGTCGCTCATGGGCCGGACGCTACGCGCGGTCGCCGCAGTGCTCGTCCGGATCCGCGCGACCAGCACAGTGCGCCGTCGACGGGCCAGCGGAAGGAGCGCTCCAGCGACGCCCGAGCAGGAGCGGTCCACGCCCGTGCGACCCGGAGACCGTCCGGACGGACTCCTCATCAGGGGTTCCCGTGCGGCTCCAGACTTTCGTCACGGGTGTGTAACGAAACGTCCAGGTGCCGATGCCGGACACACAGGCGAAACACTTCGGCCCTAGTTTTCTCGGCAACCCACGCGGAGGAGACCGCGCTCGACCCGATGCGGTTGGACCTCCGCGCAGAGAAAGGGCTCCACGGATGACCAGAACCACCCGTGCCACCACGGCACTGGCAGTGGCGGGAGCGGCAGCGCTCCTCCTCGCCGCGTGTTCCACCAGCGGCAGCGCCGAGACCACCTCCTCCGCCTCCGCCGGCGGCGCGAAGAAGGACCCGGCCGCGAGCTGCAAGGCCCCCGACACCCCGGGCACCGACGCGCTGAAGATCGGCACGATCCTCCCGCTCACGGGCACGCTGTCGTACCTCAACCCGCCGGCCGAGTCCGGTGTCGGCCTCGCCGTCGAGGACATCAACGCCGCGGGCGGCGTGCTCGACAAGGACGTCAGCATCGACCCGGCCACCGACTCCGGTGACAGCAACGACATGACCGTGTCGAGCTCCGCCGCGACGAAGCTCGTCAACGCCGAGGTCCCCGTCGTGATCGGTGCCGAGTCGTCCAGCGTCACGCTGAACGTCATCGACCAGCTGACGAGCAACTGCATCGTGCAGATCTCGCCGGCGAACACGGCGACCGACCTGTCCGGGTACTCGTCGCACTACTTCCGGACCGCTCCGCCGGACTCGGTGCAGGGCTCGGCGCTCGGCCAGCTCGTCACGGGTGACGGCAACGCCACGGTCGCGTTCCTGGTCTTCAACGACACCTACGGCACCGGCCTCCGCGACTCGGTGCAGCAGGCGGTCGAGGACTCGGGCGGCCAGGTCGTCTACGGCGGCAAGGGCAAGGGCCAGGAGTTCCCGCCCGGCCAGACGACGTTCTCGTCCGAGGTCACGGCCGCCCTGGCGGCGAAGCCGGACGCCATCGTGGTGCTCGCCTTCGACGAGACGAAGTCGATCATCCCCGAGCTGAAGTCGCAGAACGCCGACATGGCGAAGATCTACATGTCCGACGGCAACACCGCGGACTACTCGAAGGACTTCGACAAGGGCACGCTCGAGGGCGCCCAGGGCACCATCCCCGGTGCCAGCCCGGAGGACGACCTGAAGCAGCGCCTCGCCGACTTCTACAAGGAGTCGTCGGGCAAGGAACTCGCCGACTACTCGTACGCGGCGGAGTCCTACGACGCCACGACCCTCGCCGCCCTCGCCGCGGTGAAGGGCAAGGGCACCGACTCCGGCACCATCCAGGCCAACATGGCCGCGGTGTCCGGTGCGGACGGCGGCACCGAGTGCGCGACGTTCAAGGAGTGCAAGGACCTGCTCGACGAGGGTGAGGACATCCACTACACCGGTCCGTCCGGCATCGGTCCGTTCGACGACGAGAACGACCCGTCGAGCGCCTACATCGGCATCTACAAGTTCGACGGCGAGAACAAGCCCGTGTACCAGAGCGCCATCCAGGGCTCGGTCTCGGAGTAACACCTCTGCGAGCGCGACAGTCCCCCGCCGGCTTCCGGCGGGGGACTGTTCCGCTGTTGCACCACTCCGGCGCACGGACGTGGCGACGGCCGGGAGGCGCGGCTCCCCGCCGTCAGACCGGCTCGGCCGCCGAAGGCGCGAGCGTCCGGCGCCGCGCTGCCCGAGCGGCCGCGAAGCTGTCGACCGTCAGGACCACGAGTGCGACCCAGACGATGCCGAAGCCGATCCACCGCGCGGGCGGCATCGCCTCGTGCTGCACGACGACACCGACGAGCAGCTGCATGACCGGCGCGAGGTACTGCGTCAGCCCGAGCGTCGACAGGCTCACCCGCCGCGCCGACGACGCGAAGAGCAGCAGCGGCACCGCGGTCGCCGGGCCGGTCAGCACCGTGACGAGGGCGTGCGGCCACCCCTCGCTCGTGAACGTCACCCCGCCTCCGAGGCCCGTGACCCCGAGCACGACGAGCGCCCCGACCGCGATCGGTAGCAACCAGACGGTCTCGAGCGTCAGCCCGCTCAACGCGTCGACGGTCCCGCCGACACGCTTCTTGACGAGCCCGTAGAGCCCGAACGAGAACGCGAGGGCGAGCGAGATCCACGGCACCTGCCCGTAGCCGACCGCGATGACGACGACGGCCACGACGCTGATCCCGACCGCTGCCCACTGCGCCGCACGGAGCCGCTCGCGGAGCACGACGACACCGAGTGCGATCGTCACGAGCGGGTTGATGAAGTAGCCGAGCGCGGCCTCGACCGTGTGGCCCGTCGTCGTGGCGGCGACGTACACGGTCCAGTTCACCAGGATGAGCACGGCCGCGAGCCCCATCACGAGCATCACCCGGCGCTGGGCGATGAGGGAGCGGGTGCGGAGCCACGACCGCGTCACGGCGATCGCGACCGCGCAGAAGACCAGGCCGAAGACGATCCGCCAGGCGACGATCTCGAACGCACCGGCGGGGGCCATCGCCGCGAAGAGCAGGGGCATGAGACCCCAGAGCCCGTACGCCACGATCGCCTGCACGACGCCGACGGATGCCTCGCTGCGTGCGGGGCGCACGGGGGTCGGTTCACTCACGGAACCATCCTAGGAACCAGCACCGTCCCGGCGGGCGTGGGGCGAGCCTCCCGTCCGCACAGCGCTCCGGCGCCTCCGGACGCGCGAACGCCCCGCCGGCTGCGAGCCGGACGGGGCGTTCGTCGAGGAGTACTGGTCTCAGTGCTCGATGACCGCGAGGACGTCGCGCGCCGAGAGGACGAGCAGGTCCTCACCGGAGTACTTCACCTCGGTGCCGCCGTACTTCGAGTAGATGACCTTGTCGCCGACGGCGACGTCGAGCGGGACGCGGTTGCCGTTGTCGTCGATGCGACCCGGGCCCACGGCGACGACCTCGCCCTCCTGGGGCTTCTCCTTCGCGGTGTCCGGGATGACGAGACCGGAAGCGGTGGTCTGCTCCGCCTCGACCTGGCGGATGACGATGCGATCCTCGAGCGGCTTGATGGTGACGGCCACGGTGACCTCTTCTTTCTCGGTACTGACTCGGTACAGATGGGAACCGGTTGGCACTACGCACAGGAGAGTGCCAACGCCAACTCTAGGGACAGTCTGGCACTCGGTCAATCCGAGTGCCAGCACGTGTCGGGCTCCTCGGCGACCTGGGAGGATCGTCGGGTGGAAGCCGCCGACCTCGCCCAGTTGCTGACCCCCGAGGGGATGGCCCTGCTCGACCGTACCCCCGGCGTCTCGGACGGGGGCGAGATCGTCCGGGTCGTCTCGCGGCTGCGCGGCGAGGGGCACGATCCCGGGCTCGTGGCCGCCGTCCTGACGCAGGCGAAGCTCCGGCAGAAGGCGAGAGGGAAGTTCGGGGACTTCGCCGCACGGATGCTCTTCACCGAGGCCGGGCTCGAGCAGGCCACCCGGCTGCAGGTCGCCGCGCAGCACGCCGGCCGGTTCGCCGCGGCGGGGATCCGACGGGTCGCCGACCTCGGCTGCGGCATCGGCGGCGACGCGATGGCCATGGCGGCGCTCGACCTCGACGTGACCGCCGTCGACCGCGACGAGGTGACCGCGGCCGTCGCGACCCACAACCTCGCCCTCTGGCCGAACGCGCGCGTGGAGCTCGGCGACGCGGCGACGTTCGACCTGTCCCGCGTCGACGGCGTGTGGATGGACCCCGCACGACGCACGGCGGGACACGCGAACACGAAGCGCCTGGCCGACCCGGACGACTGGTCACCGTCGCTCGACACCGTGTTCGCAGCGGCGACAACGACCCCGACGGGCGTGAAGCTCGGGCCCGGCATCGACCGTGACCTCATCCCCGACACCCTCGAGGCCCAGTGGGTGTCCGTCGACCGCGAGGTCGTCGAGCTCGTCCTCTGGTCCGGCCCGCTCGCCCGTGACGGGGTCCGCCGTGCGGCGACCGTCATCGGCGCACACGGGATCGCCGAGCTGACCGGGGCGGCCGACGCCGAGGACGTCGAGGTCGGGCCGGTCGGCTCGTACCTGTACGAGCCGGACGGGGCCGTGATCCGCGCCCGGCTCATCGGCGACCTGGCCCGGTCGATCGACGGTCGGATGCTCTCCGACGGGATCGCGTACGTCACCTCCGACCGCGCGGTGTCGACGCCGTTCGCGCAGGGGTTCCGCGTGCTCGACACGATGCCGCTCGACGTGAAGCAACTCGCGGCGCGCCTGGCGGCGGAGGACGTCGGCACGGTGGAGATCAAGAAGCGCGGCGTCGACGTCGACCCGGCGCAGTTCCGGAAGCGGCTGCGGTTGCGGGGGCGGCGGTCGGTCACGCTCGTGCTCACCCGCCTGGAGGGGCGGCACACCGCGGTCCTGTGCGAGCGGCTCACCGACGTGGCCGGGTAGCGCCCCGGCGCAGGGCGTCGCGCGCACTCCCGAGCAACCCCGGGTACTCCCGGGGAACGACAGGACCCCGCGAGCATCTCGCGGGGTCCTGTCGTTGGCCGGGAGCGCTCAGCCGACGAAGGCGCTCGGGTCGTAGTCGTACGGGTCGGAGTAGCCGCCACCGGTGCTGGCGATGAGGGCGATGAAGAGGATCGCGAACAGGACGTAGAGCCCCGTGAGCACCCAGCCGCCGATGATGCCGGCGAGGGCGAGGCCCCGACCGCCCTCTCCGGTCTGCTTGATCTTGCCGAGGGCGATGTGGCCCATGATCGCCCCGGCCGGGCTCGTCAGGATGACGACGGGCCAGATGATGATGCCGGCGTACGCGAACACGATCGACAGGATCGCGAGGGTGTTCGTCTTCGGCCGCTGCGCGTAGGGCTGGTAGCCGCCCGTGGCGTACGGCGCGGCGTAGGGGTTGCCGCCCTGCTGTGGGGCGTACGGGTTGTGCTGGGGGCCGCTGGCGGCGTACGGGTTGCCCTGCTGGCCCGGCTGCGACTGTCCGTACGGGTTGCCCTGCTGGCCCGGCTGCGACTGTCCGTACGGGTTGCCCTGCTGGCCCGGCTGCGACTGTCCGTACGGGTTGCCCTGCTGGCCCGACTGCGACTGTCCGTACGGGTTGCCCTGGGCCTGCTGTCCGTACGGGTTGCCCTGCGACGGCTGACCGTACGGGGCGCTCCCGACGCCCTGCGCCGAGGTGCCCTGACCGGACCGCGACCAGGGGTCCTGCGCACCGCTCGACGGGGCCGACTGCGGAGGCTGCTGGGCGCCGGACCGCCCGTCGTGCTGCTGTCCGTTGGTCGAGCCGTTCGACTCGCCCGGCTTCGGCCACTGGTTCTGATCGGACACCGTCCACCCCTCTCGGCACCATGGTCGGTCGGTGCCTCCCGAGCATCCTCCCACAAGGACTCCGGACCGGTTCGGACGGCTCCGGACCGGCGCGGACGGCTGCGGGCCCGCTGGTCAGACCTGGACGGTCGTCACTGGCAGGGTGGAGTCGGCGGCGATGCCGAGGTCACTCGGCGCGTGCCCCTCGGCGACCAGGCGCGCTCCGACGGCCGCGATCATCGCGCCGTTGTCGGTGCAGAGGTCGAACGGCGGGATCCGCAGCGCCACCCCGGCGGCGGCGCAGCGCTCCTCGGCGACCGCCCGGAGCCGCGCGTTCGCGACGACCCCGCCGCCGAGCAGCAGCCGGTCGACGCCGGTGTCGCGGCACGCGGCGAGCGCCTTCGTGAGCAGCACGTCGACCACGGCCTCACGGAACGACGCGGCCACGTCGGCGACCGGGACCTCGCGGCCCTCGTCCCGGCACTTCTCCACCCACCGTGCGACGGCGGTCTTCAACCCCGAGAACGAGAAGTCGTAGCGGTGCTGCGCCATGTCCTTCGGCAGCGTCAGCCCCCGGGGGAACCGGATGGCCGTCGGGTCGCCGTCCGCGGCGGCACGGTCGATCTGCGGCCCGCCCGGGTACGGCAGGCCGAGGAGCCGCGCGACCTTGTCGAACGCCTCGCCCGCGGCGTCGTCGATGGTCTCGCCGAGCAGCTCGACGTCGCCGACCAGGTCGCGCACGAGCAGCAGCGACGTGTGCCCACCGGACACGAGCAGCGCCACGGTCGGCAGTTCGATGGCGCTGCCGTCGGCGCGCAGGACGTCAGCACCGACGTGTCCGACCAGGTGGTTGACGCCGTACAGGGGCTTGCCCGTCGCGACCGCCAGCGCCTTCGCCGCGCCGACACCGACCATGAGCGCGCCCGCGAGCCCGGGGCCGGCGGTCACGGCGACCGCGTCGAGTTCGTCGAGGGTCACGCCGGCGCGGTCGAGGGCCTCGTGCAGGGTCGGGGCCATCGCCTCGAGGTGCGCGCGCGCGGCGACCTCGGGCACGACGCCGCCGTAGCGGGCGTGCTCGTCCATGCTCGACGCGATCACGTTGGCGAGCAGGGTCGTCCCGCGGACGATGCCGACGCCAGTCTCGTCGCAGCTCGTCTCGATCCCGAGCACCAGGGGTTCAGTCGCGCTCACCGAGGGTCTCCTGTCCGATGGGGCCGACACCGGTGGACGCACCGGGCGTGACGGGGAGCTCCGCCCGCATCACCCACGCGTCGACGCCGTCGGGCTGGTAGTAGCGGGGCCGCACGGCGATGCGTTCGAACCCGGCCGCCGTGTACATCGCCTGCGCGACGGGGTTGTCGGCGCGGACCTCGAGGAACACCTCGTGCACGCCACGACGACGGGCCTCGTCGAGGAGCTCCGTGAAGAGTACCTTCCCGAGTCCCCTGCCCCGCTGGTCGGCGGCGACGGCGATGGTCTGCACGTCGGCGACCGGGTTGCCGGCGAGCGAGGACAACCCGGCGTAGCCCACGACCGCCGGCGCACCGTCGTCCGTCGTCTCCACGACGACGTAGTACCCGTGCGGCGAGTACAGCTCCCCCGCCATCTGCGACGCCGACCACGCGTCGGTCGGGAAGGACACGTGCTCGAGCCACATGATGTCGTCGAGGTCCTGCGGCACCGCTCGCCGCAGCCGCAGGCCTTCGGGCAGGCCGCTCACCGGACGACCCGCTTCGGGGCCCCCGGCATCGTCACGTCGGGGTCGCGCAGGTAGAGCGGGGTGTCGTCGGCGAAGGGTGCGTCGGAGGCGAGCCGGTCAGCGGCGAGCGCCCCGAGCCTCCCGGCCGGCACGGTCGCGACCGTCACGCGCTCCCAGGTCGCCGCGTGCGGACGGGAGGCGCGGATCGCCTCGTCCACGTCGGCCGGCTTCGCGAGTCCCGGACCCGCCACCCGCGCTCCGGTCTCGTCGTACGCGCTCCAGTAGACCTCGCGACGGCGGGCGTCCGTCAGGACGACGACGGGGCGCTGCGGCAGGTCCGCCGCGATGGCGTCGTGGCTGACGAGGGGCAGGAAGGGCACGTCGCGGGCCGCGGCGAAGGTGCGCGCGGCGGCGATGCCGACGCGCAGACCGGTGAAGGGGCCGGGGCCCATGCCTGCGACCACGCCGGTGACACCGGCGCCCGTGATGCCGGCCTCGGCGAGGACCTCGGCGAGGAACGGGCCGACCACCTCGGCGTGGCGACGGGAGTCGTCGGTGCTGCGCTCGGCGAGGGCGTGTCCGGTGGCCGGGTCGACGACGGCGACCGAGGTACCGGCGGACGTGTCGATCGCGAGGAGCACGCGTCCATCGTAGGCGCGATCGCCGTGCCGGTCGGCCTCGCCGTCAGAGCGCGGTGTCTGCCCAGCGCGGCCCGGTCGCCGTGACGATCACCCGTCGGGGCTCGTCCGGCACGTCGTCCGGGTCGAGGTCTGCGTCGTCGACGTCGGACGCGTCCGCTCCCGTCGCGCGGACGATCTCGACGTCGAGCACCTCGTCGGAGATGCCGTCGACGAAGCCCCGGCCCCACTCGACCACCACGATCGCGGCGTCCCAGTCGAGGTCGAGGTCGTCGAGCTCCACCGGGTCGGTCAACCGGTACGCGTCCACGTGCACGAGGTCCGGCCCCGTCGTCGTCGGGTGGGTCCGGGCGAGCACGAACGTCGGGCTCGACACCTGCCCGCGTGCACCGAGCGCGGCGCCGAGGCCACGGGTCAGCGTCGTCTTGCCGGCGCCGAGCGGACCGGTCAGCACGACGAGGTCGCCTGCCCGCAGGACCCGCGCGAGCCGGGCGCCCAGCGCGCCCATCTCGTCGGTCGTCGCCACCGTCGTGTCGAGCAGCACGCGGGCGTCGGTCACGGCTGCTCCCGCAGGTAGGCGCCGACGCGACCCTCGACCTCGTACCCGACGACCTCACGCGGGACACGGGCGCCGATGCGGCAGGTGATCTCCTCACCGATGGTGCCGAGCGCCTCGCCCCACTCGAGGACGGTCATCTCGCCGTGCTCCCCCGTGCCGAACAGCACGACCGGGTCACCCACGCGCACCTCGTCGTCGCCGACGTCGACCAGGAACTGGTCCATCGCGACACGGCCGGCGATCGGGTACCGCTTGCCCGCGATCGTCACCTCGATCCGGCCCTGCGCCAGGCGCGGCACCCCGTCGGCGTACCCGACGGGCACGAGCGCGAGCGTCGTCTCCGAGGCCGTGCGGTACGTGTAGTCGTAGGAGACGCCGGTGTCGACCGGCACGCGCTTCGTCTTCGCGACCGAGGCCGTCAACGTCATCACCGGTTCGAGCCCGAGGTCGGCGGCGGACACCCCGTCCGCACCGGGGATGCCGAACAGGTTCGCGCCCATCCGGACCATGTCCTTGCGGAACTCCTTGCGCTCGAGCCCGGCGAGGGACGCGGCGACGTGCTCCATCGGCAGGTCCAGCCCGAGGTCCTCCGCGGTCTCGACGGCGCGGTCGAAGACGGCCACCGCGGCACTGTCGTCGTCGTCGGAGGACTCGGCGAGGTGCGTGTACGCGGCGACGACCTCGATGCGACCGGCGCGCTGCGCGTCCAGCGCGAGCGACACCAACTCCGGCCAGGCGTCGGCGGTCGCGCCGTCACGGTGCAGCCCGGAGTCGACGCCGAGGTGCACCCGTGCGGGGCGCTGGTCGACCGCGTCGATGACCCGCTGCAGCTCGGCCAGGTTCGAGACACCGAGGTCGACCGCCGAGTCGATCGCGTCGCGGAAGTCGAGCGCCGGGTCGTGCTGCCAGGTGAACAGGTGGACGTCCTCGCCGACCCCGATCGACCGGAGGCGCAGGGCCGCCGGCACCGTCAGCACGCCGATCCACCGCACGCCGGCGTCGACGGCAGCGAGGGCGATCGGCTCGAGGCCGTGACCGTAGGCGTCGGCCTTCATGATCGCCATGACCTCGACCGGCTCCATCCACTCGCGCACGAGGTCGAGGTTCGACCGGTAGGCGTCGAGGTCGATCCGGGCCCGGCGCAGCGGCGCGTTCACGTCGTCCTCCGTTCCACGCTGCGGCCGACCCTGGCGACCACCTCGTAGTTGATGGTGCCGATGGCGGCCGCCCAGTCCTCGACCGCGGGGTCGCCGTCCGCCGGGTCGCCCCAGAGCACGACCTCGTCGCCCACGTGGACGTCCGCGTCGCCGATGTCGATGTGCATGGCGTTCATCGCCACCCGTCCCACGACCGGGAACAGCCGGTCGCCGATCCGCACCGAGACCCGGTTGCCGAAGTCGCGGTCGAAGCCGTCGGCGTACCCGAGCCCGATCACCGCGAGGCGTGTGTCCGTCTCGGCACGCCAGGTGTAGCCGTAGCTCACGCCCTCGCCCGCGGCCACGCGGACGGTCCGGAGCACCGCGGCCGTGACCCGCATCGCGGGCCGCAGCCCGAGGTCGGCCGATGTGCGGTCGGCGAACGGGCTGAGCCCGTACAGAGCCAGGCCGACCCGGGCGGCGTCGTGACGGGTCTCCGGCACGGCGATGCTCGCGGCACTCGCGGCGAGGTGCACGACGTCCGGCACGATGCCCTGCGCGGCCAGGCCGTCGAGTGCCCGCTGCAGCGCGGCGTCCTGGTCGAGGTCGTCGGCGCGCGAGGCGTTCGACAGGTGCGACATGAGCCCCTCGACGCGGGTGCGACCACCCGCGCGGACGATGCGTCCGGCCGTCTCGAAGAGCTCGGCCCACTCGGACTCGACGGCGCCGTTCCGGCTCAGGCCGGTGTCGACGCAGACGTGCACGGCAGGGACCTCGGAGTCGGCGGCCGCGGCCAGCTGGGACACGCTCGAGACCGCCGGAGTGATGTCGTACTGCGCGGCGCGACGGAAGTCCTCGTCCGGGGCGTGCAACCACGCGAGGATCCGGACGCCCTCGTCGATGCCCGACCGGCGGAGCGCGATCCCCTCGTCCACGTCGGCGGCCCCGAGCCACTCCGCCCCGGCGTCGACGAACGCCCGCGCGGCGTCGGCGGCTCCGTGCCCGTACGCGTTCGCCTTGACGACCGCGATGACCCCGGCGGGCGACACCCGCTCCGACACGGCTGCGTAGTTGGCGATCAACGCTTCGCGGTCCACGGTGATCCCGGTGAACGCACTCACGATTGCTTCCCTTCGATGACGACGAACGCCGTCGCGATCCCGCCGTCGTGCGACAGCGACAGGTGGACGTTCGTCACACCGCGGTCCGCGGCCACACGACGGGCACCCTCGTGCAGGGTGAGCGACGGGTTCCGCTGGTCGTCCGCGACGACCTCGAGCTCCTGCCAGCTCAACCCGGCGCTCGAGCCGAACGCCTTGATGAGGGCTTCCTTCGCCGCGAACCGGGCCGCGAGCGACGACACCGGCCGCGGCTCACCGTCCCGCAGCTGTTCGGCGGGGGTGAACAGCCGCGCCCGGAGCGCCGGGGTGCGCTCGAGCACACCCCGGAACCGCTCCGTGTCGACGACGTCGACCCCGATGCCGATGATCACGACCGACTACTCGACGGTGACCGACTTCGCGAGGTTGCGCGGCTGGTCGACGTCGAGACCCTTGGCCGCCGCGAGCTCCATGCCGAACATGTGCAGCGGCGCGACGGCCAGCAGCGGCTCGAACAGCGGGGTCGCCAGCGGGATGCGCAGGACCTCGTCCGCGAAGGGCAGCACCGCGGCGTCGCCCTCTTCCGCGATCGCGATGACCCGTGCCCCGCGCGCGCGGATCTCCTGGATGTTCGAGACGACCTTCGGGTGCAGCGAGCGCTGGTCGCGCGGCGACGGGACGATGACGAAGACGATCTGGCCCGGCTCGATCAGGGCGATCGGACCGTGCTTGAGCTCACCGGCGGCGAAGCCCTCGGCGTGGATGTACGCGAGCTCCTTGAGCTTGAGCGCACCCTCGAGCGCGATCGGGTACCCGACGTGGCGGCCGAGGAACAGCACGCTCCGGGTGTCCGCCATCCAGCGCGCCAGGTCCTTGATGCCGGACGCGTCGTCGATGGTCTGCTGGAGCTTCGGGGCGAGGCCCTCGAGCTCGGCGACCTGCTCGGCGATCTGCTCCGACGTCAGCGTGCCCTTCAGCGTCGCGAGGTGGAGCCCGAGCAGGTACAGGGCGACACCCTGCGCGATGAACGCCTTCGTCGACGCGACGGCGACCTCGGGACCGGCGTGCGTGTAGATCACGGCGTCGGACTCACGCGGGATCGTGGCGCCCTGCGTGTTGCAGATCGAGAGCACCTGCGCGCCCTGTTCGCGGGCGTACTTGACCGCCATGAGGGTGTCCATGGTCTCGCCGGACTGACTGATCGACACGACGAGGGTGCGGCCGTCGAGCACGGGGTCGCGGTAGCGGAACTCGTGGGCGAGCTCGACCTCGACCGGGATCCGGGCCCACTGCTCGATGGCGTACTTGCCGAGGATGCCGGCGTAGGCCGCGGTGCCGCAGGCGATGACGATGACCCGGTCGACCTGCTGCAGCCGGTCCGCGATCGGGTCGAGGTCCGTGAGCGTGACCGCGCCGTCGTGCACGCGGCCGAGGATCGTCTTGGCGACGGCCTCGGGCTCCTCGCTGATCTCCTTCGCCATGAATGAGGACCAGCCGCCCTTGTCGGCGGCCGAGGCGTCCCAGTTGACCTCGAACTCGGTCGGCTCGGCCGGGGTGCCGTCGAAGTGGACGACGTCGACGCCGTCGGGGCGGATCGTGGCGATCTCGTCCTGCCCGATGGCGAGGGCACGCTGCGTGTACGCGACGAACGCGGCCACGTCGGAGCCCATGAAGTTCTCGCCGTCACCGAGACCGACGACGAGCGGGGAGTTCCGTCGGGCACCGACGACGACGCCCGGCTGGTCGGCGTGCACGACGAGGAGCGTGAACGCACCCTCGAGCCGCTGCACGACCTGCTGCATGGCGGCGGTCAGGTCGCCGGTCTCGCGGAAGGCCCGGCCGACCAGGTGCGCGGCCACCTCGGAGTCGGTCTCGCTGGCGAACTCGACGCCCTCGGCGAGCAGCTCCTGCTTCAGCTCGGAGAAGTTCTCGATGATGCCGTTGTGGATGAGGGCGAGCTTGCCGCCGTCGGCCAGGTGCGGGTGCGCGTTGCCGTCGGTCGGGCCACCGTGCGTCGCCCAGCGGGTGTGCCCGATGCCGGTGGCACCGTCGGCGACGGGGTGCGACTCGAGCTCGTCGACGAGGGCCTGGAGCTTGCCCGCCTTCTTGGCGGAGACGAGGTCACCGGGGCGGTCGACGACGGCGATGCCCGCCGAGTCGTAGCCGCGGTACTCGAGACGACGGAGACCACCGAGGAGGACCTCCTGGCTGCTCTTGCTGCCGACGTAGCCCACGATTCCACACATGCGCACGATCCTACGGTCTGCCTGGAGGACCACCCTGCAAGGCAGCAGGGCTGGGGATAACGTTTGGCGCATGGGACGCTTCGACGACATCGCGATCACGACGTTGCACGGTGAGCGGACGACCTTCGGCACCTTCGCCGACAAGGCCGTCCTGGTCGTGAACGTCGCGTCGCGCTGCGGGCTCGCGCCGCAGTACGAGCAGCTCGAGGCCCTCCAGAAGACGTACGGCCCGCGGGGCTTCACCGTCCTCGGGTTCCCGAGCAACCAGTTCCTGCAGGAGCTCGGCTCCTCCGAGGCCATCGACGAGTACTGCTCCACCACCTGGGGTGTCACGTTCCCGATGTCCGAGAAGGTCAAGGTGAACGGCAAGGGCGCCCACCCGCTCTACCAGGCCCTCAAGGAGACACCCGACGCCTCCGGCAAGGCCGGCCGGGTCTCGTGGAACTTCGAGAAGTTCCTCGTCGCCCCCGACGGCACCGTCACGCGCTTCCGTCCCACCACGAAGCCGGACGCCCCCGAGGTCGTCGCCGCCATCGAGGCAGCGCTCCCCGCCTGACCACCTGCCTGCCGTCCGGTCGCGTCCTGCGGACACGCACCGGGCACCGGACGGGAGGCGCGGCGTGCGCGCGCCGGTCCGCTCACGTCCGCCGCGCCTCCCGTCTGTACGCTCGTCCCCATGCCGATCACGGAGACCCCCGTCGCGCACCCGACCCCGTTCGTGGAGATCCCGCGCGACGAGTGGTCCCAGCTCGCCCCGAAGGAGCACCTGTCGCTCACCGAGACCGAGATCGTGCAGCTGCGCGGCCTGGGTGACCGGCTCGACATGCAGGAGGTGCAGGAGGTCTACCTGCCGCTCTCGCGCCTGCTGACGCTGTACGCGGCCGGTGCGCGCAACCTGCACGCCGAGACGAGCCGGTTCCTGGGCGAGCGCGCCGGACGGACCCCGTTCGTGATCGGCGTCGCCGGGTCGGTGGCCGTCGGCAAGTCCACCGTCGCGCGTCTGCTGCGCGAGCTGACGAAGCGCTGGCCGGACACGCCGCGCGTCGAACTCGTCACGACCGACGGCTTCCTGTACCCGAACGCCGAGCTGGAGCGCCGCGGGATCATGGACCGCAAGGGCTTCCCGGAGTCGTACGACCGTCGGGCCCTGCTCCGGTTCGTCAGCCAGGTGAAGAGCGGGGCGACCGAGGTGCGCGCGCCGTTCTACTCGCACCTGGTCTACGACATCGTGCCGGACGCCGAGATCGTCGTGCGGCAGCCGGACGTCCTCATCGTCGAGGGGCTCAACGTGCTCGCGCCACCCGTGCACGGCCGACTCGCGCTGTCCGACCTGTTCGACTTCACGATCTACGTCGACGCGAAGACGAAGGACATCGAGTCCTGGTACGTCGACCGGTTCCTCGCCCTGCAGGAGGAGGCGTTCTCGAGCCCCGACTCGTTCTTCCACCGGTTCGCGTCGCTGTCCCGCGAGGACGCGGTGCGCACGGCCACCGAGGTCTGGCGGGCGATCAACGAGCCGAACCTGGTCGAGAACGTGCTGCCGACCCGCTCCCGGGCGACGCTCGTGCTCAAGAAGGGCGCGAACCACAAGGTGAACTCGGTGCTGCTCCGCAAGATCTGACGCCGCGGCGCCGGCGTCTGCGGCTGCGGCGCGGGCCCGCCGAAGTCGCACCCCCGGACGAACATCGCACCCCGGTGGACCGGAGTGCGATGTTCGGCACGGGGTGCGCCCGGCGCAGCGGGCAGCGCCCTACGCGGCCTCGTCCATCGCCAGCCGGTCGCGCACGACGTCGGCCAGCTCCTCGGCGACGCGCTGGGCGTCCTCCTGCGAGGCGGCCTCGACCATCACGCGGACGACGGGCTCGGTGCCCGACGGACGCAGCAGCACCCGGCCGGAGTCCCCGAGCGCCTCGGTCGCCGCTGCGATGGCGTCCTGCACGCCCTGGTCGTCCAGCCCGTGGCGATCCACGCCGCGCACGTTGAGGAGCACCTGCGGGAACACGGTCATGCACGAGGCGAGCTCCTGCAGGGTCTTGCCCGTGCGTGCCATCTCGGCCACCAGGTGCAGGCCCGTCAGGACCCCGTCGCCCGTGGTGGCGTAGTCGCTGAAGATGATGTGGCCGGACTGTTCGCCGCCGAGCGAGAAGCCGCCCTCGTTCATCTTCTCGAGCACGTAGCGGTCGCCCACGCCGGTCTCGAGCACCGTGATGCCCGCGTCCGCCATGGCCCGCTTCAACCCGAGGTTCGACATGACGGTCGCGACGAGCGTGTCGTCCGCCAGCTTGCCCCGCTCCTGGAGCGAGAGCGCGAGGATCGCCATGATCTGGTCGCCGTCGATCGCGTTGCCGGCTGCGTCCACGGCCAGGCAGCGGTCGGCGTCGCCGTCGTGCGCGATGCCCACGTCCGCACCGTGCGACAGCACCGCGCGGGCGAGGTTGTCGATGTGCGTCGACCCCACACCGTCGTTGATGTTCATGCCGTCCGGGTCGGCACCGATGAGCGTGACGCGGGCACCGGCGTTGACGAACACCTCGGGCGAGACGCCCGCGGCGGCACCGTTCGCGCAGTCGAGCACGACGTGCAGGCCGTCGAGCCGGTGGGGCAGCGTGCCGAGCAGGTGGACCACGTAGCGGTCCTCGGCGTCGGCGAAGCGCGTGATGCGACCGACGTCGCCGCCGGTGGGCGTCGGCGCGGACTGGTCGTGCATGGCCGCTTCGATGCGGTCCTCGACCTCGTCCGGCAGCTTGCGGCCGCCCGTGGCGAAGAACTTGATCCCGTTGTCCGGCGCCGGGTTGTGCGACGCGGAGATCATCACGCCGAAGTCGGCGTCGATGTCCGCGACGAGGAAGGCCGCAGCAGGGGTGGGGATGACCCCGGCGTCGAGCACGTCGACGCCGGCGGAGGCGAGACCGGCCGCGACCGCGGCACCCAGGAACTCGCCGGAGACGCGCGGGTCGCGCGCCAGGACCGCGCGGGGGCGCGGTCGACCGGACGCCCGGCGGGCGTCCGCATGGTGTCCGTGTGTGAGCACGGCCGCGCTGGCCTGGGCGAGACCCAGTGCCAGCGCGGCCGTCAGCTCGCCGTTGGCGAGTCCACGAACACCGTCGGTACCGAACAGACGCGGCATTGCGATCGGGTTCGTCGCGCGACTAGCGCTTCGAGAACTGCGACGCCTTGCGGGCCTTCTTGAGACCGGCCTTCTTGCGCTCGATGACGCGGGCGTCACGGGTGAGGAAGCCGGCCTTCTTGAGGGTGGCGCGGTTGTTCTCGCGGTCGATCTCGTTCAGCGCACGCGCGATCGCGAGGCGGAGCGCACCGGCCTGACCCGAGGGGCCACCACCGGTGATGCGGGCGGTGACGTCGTAGGCGCCGAGGAGCTCGAGCACCTTGAACGGGTCGTTGATCAGCTGCTGGTGCAGCTTGTTCGGGAAGTAGTCCTCGAGCGTGCGGCCGTTGACCGTGAACGCGCCGCCACCGGGGACGAGGCGCACGCGGGCGATGGCCTCCTTGCGGCGCCCGACGGCACCGCCCGAGACGTTGAGGATCTGGCGGGGAGCGGTCTCCGAGGACGCCGGGGCGCTCTCGGTGGTGAAGCTCTCCGGGGTCTGGTCGAGGGAGTCAGCGATCTGAGCCATGAGTTTTCTCTGTCCTTGAAGTCGTCGTGGCCGGAACTACTGTGCGACCTGGTCGAAGGTGTACGCCTTGGGCTGCTGCGCGGCGTGCGGGTGCTCCGCGCCGGCGTAGACCTTCAGCTTCTTGAGCTGCTCACGGCCGAGGGTGTTCTTCGGCAGCATGCCGCGGATCGCCTTCTCGACGGCGCGGGTCGGGTGCTTCTCGAGCATCTCCGGGTAGGAGGTCGCCGTGAGGCCGCCCGGGTAGCCCGAGTGGCGGTAGTAGACCTTCTTCGCGAGCTTGGAGCCGGTGAGGGCGACCTTGTCCGCGTTGATGATGATGACGTAGTCACCCATGTCCATGTGCTGGGCGAAGGTGGCCTTGTGCTTGCCGCGCAGGAGCGCCGCAGCGTGGGTGGCGAGACGGCCGAGGACGACGTCGGTCGCGTCGATGACGATCCAGTCGTGCTGGACGTCTGCCGGCTTCGGGGAGAACGTACGAGTCACAGGTGTGCTGCTTTCGTGTCGAGGTGAGGAGTCCGTGAATCCCGCTCCGGTGGGTGTTCCGCGGGCGATGCTCGTGGAACTGCCCGGTGGAGGGCTCATCTGACTGTCCGGCGCACGGGGCGCGCAGACCAAGGTGAGAGCCTACCCGACGCGGCTCGCCTTGTCGAACGGTGGCGGTGTGACGGACTGGAGGCGCGCGGCCGGCCGGCACCGCGCCTCCAGCCCGTCAGGGGCTCGCGCCGGGCATGGCGACAGCCCCGTCGTCGTGTGACGACGGGGCTGTCGCTCCGAGCCTCGGACCGCGGTCAGGCCGTTCGACGGCGCCGGGCCACGAGCACGCCGGTGCCCGCGGCGAGCAGGAGCACCGCGGCGGCGAGACCGCCGATGACCTCCGCACCGGTGAAGGCGAGCTCGCCGGTGGCGGAGACGACCGTGGTCGTCGTCCAGCCGATGAGCGAGTCGTCCGCAGCGGTGACCGCGAGCCGGTGGGCGCCGAGGGTGGCGTCGGCAGGGATCGTCACGCGCACGGTGCCGTCAGCGGCGACCGTGGTCGTGGCGAGCAGGCGCGGGGTCGAGTAGAGCCAGACGGACACCTCGGTGCCGGCGTACCGCGGACCGACGGTCACGGTGATCGTCTCGCCCGCACGGACCGTCGCCGGGGCGCTGACGGAGCCGCGCTCGCCGTCCGTGAGGGACGTCTCGGCGGGTGCGACCGGGGCCGCGGGCGCCGGGGTGGCGCCGTCGCCCGGGACCGGAGCGGGCGTCGCGCCGGGGACGGGGGCCGGGGTCTCGCCGCCGGGCGTCGGGGCCGGCGTCTCGCCGTCGCCCGGCGTCGGGGTGCCGCCGTCACCCGGGGCAGGGGTCTCGTCCTCGGCCAGGTCGAAGCCGACCAGGATCGGGTCGTGGTCGCTCGCGCGGTACACGTCGTCGCGGTACAGGTCCGTGACGTTGTAGTCGTACCGGCTGTACTCGAGACCGACCGACTCGACCGAGTTGATGTTCCAGATGTCCACGCCCGCGACCGTCTCGAGCGCGGCCGGCGACGCGAGCACGTGGTCGAGCGAACCGCTCAGCCCGCTGAACACGTAGGAGTACTCCGACGCGTCCTCCGCCGGCCCGAGGTCGGTGTAGCCGGCGTCGCGCAGGACGACCATCGGGTCCTCCTCGCTGTAGGCGTTGAAGTCACCGAGCATGAACACCTTGTCGGTGCCGTACTTCTCCTGCTCGGTGGTCGAGAACGCGGCGAGCGCCGTCGCCTGGGCCACGCGCGACGCGTTCGAGGCGCCCTGGCCGTCGCCCTGGTCGGCGTCCGCACCCGAGCCGGAGCCCTTCGACTTGAAGTGGTTCGCGATCACCAGGAAGTCGTCGTCCGCGTCGCCGCCGACGGGGCGGAAGGCGTCCGCGACGGGCTGGCGGGCATTCGCGAACGCCGGGTCGTCGAGGATCGTCGACTCGCCGACGGGCGCGACGCGGTCCTTCTTGTAGATGAGGGCGAGGCGGATGACGTCCTCGCTCGCGGGCAGCTCCGCCGGGGACGGCACGTACGCCCAGGTGTCCTCGCCGGTGGCGGCGTTGAGGGCGGCCACGAGGGTCGCCACCGCGGCGTCGCGGTCCTTCCCGAAGCGGGCGGAGTTCTCGATCTCCTCGAGCGAGACGACATCGGCGCCGAGGGCGTTGATGGCCTTGACGATCTTCACCTGCTGGCGAGCGAGGTCGTCGGCGTTCGCGGCACCGCGGGCGTCACAGCCGCCGCGCACCGTCACGGGGTCGCCGTCGCGGTCCGTGTAGTAGCTGCAGCCGGTGAGCTGGTCCCCCGTCGTCGGGAAGTAGTTGAGCACGTTGAACCCGGCGAGCTTCAGGTCGCCGCCGACCTCCTCCGGTGCCACTGTGCGGACGTCCGAGAACGACGCGGGCAGCTCGGCCGCGGGCGTCGCACCGGTGATCGGCGCCGTGGGCTGGAACTTCCACGCGGCGTTGCGGTAGTCGAGGACGACGGGCTCCGAGAACGTCGCTGCGGCGCCGACCGTGACCGGCCCCTGGGTCAGCCACGACACCGGCACCGACTGGTTCGCGGCGCTGAGGAAGTTCGTGCTCGCGCCGTCGTCGAGGACGACCTTTCGGGCGGCGTTGTCCGCGGCGACCGCGGCGGCCTCGGCGCTGCCCGGCCGGGCGACCTCGGTCGGCTGGAGCAGGCGCTCCGTCCCCGCGGCGAGGACGACCTCGCCGTACTGGTTCGTCGTGTAGTTGTCGGCGACGGTGTAGTCACCCTGGGGCGCGACGAGCATGCTCTCGAGCGACTCGCGCTGTGCGTCGGTGCGCGGGAGGGTCAGCGTGGCCGGGGCCGGCTGCACGACGCCGTCCTCCGGGAGCTTCGTCAGGCCCGCGGCGCTGGCGACCGTGAGCTCGGTCAGGCCGTTGTACTCGGAGACCTCGCCGGTCAGCCGGACGGCGTCGCCGATCGCGACGCTGCCGGCGGTCGCGGACGAGAACACGAAGACCGCGTCCGAGGCGCGGTGGGTGGCGAGGTCGACCGCGCCGCCGGTGCCGGCGGTCTGGATCGTGTACCCGTTCAGGCCGCCGGTGGGGTAGACGGCGGTGACGACGCCCTCGGTCGTGACGGTCCTGCCGGCGTACGGCGAGGTGTCCGTCGTGCCCTGCAGCTGCGCGATGGTGACCTGCTCGGCCGGTGTCGTCGGCGTGCCGGGGTCGGTGGGCGTGCCGGGGTCGGTGGGCGTGGTGCCCTCGCCGCCTGCGTTCTCCGGCGTCACCGAGGAGCTGCGCGTGAAGTCGGCCGCGTTCGAGTCGGTGTCGGCCGTCCCGGTCCGCGTCAGCGCGTCGGGGACGCTGTTCGCCGTGCCCGTCGTGGCGACGGCGGACTCGTAGGTGTTCGACGTGCCGTAGCCGAGCAGGTCGACCACGCCGGGCGTGCCCGTGGCGACCGCGCCCGCCGGCAGCGTCAACGCCGTGGCCTGGTCGGAGAGCACGAGGGTCCCGGCGCTGCCGGACGGGTTGAGACCGGTGACCGCGTCGGGCTCGGGCAACGCCGCGCCGTTCGTGCCGTTCGACCCCATCTGCACGAGGTACGTGCCGTGTGCGGGCACCGAGCCGGCGAGCCGCCCGACGGCGGGGGCGCCGGTGCTCGTCGCGGACCGGTACTGGACGGACCAGCCGTCGACGCTGACGGCCGCGTCGGTCGGGTTGCCCAGCTCGACGAACTTGTTCGTGAACGGCTGGTTCGCGCTGCCGCCCTTGAGGTACGCCTCGGTGATGACGAGGTCGGTGCCGTCGGGAGCGGCGAGAGCGGTGGAGACGGACACGAGCGGGGCAGCGACGAGCGTCGCCGCCACGGTGGCGCACAGCACGGTGCGCCGCATGAGCTTGGGCATGCTGACCTTCGGCAGGAGGAGGGGGACTCCAGCACGCTAGTGACCTGCGGGGTCGCTCAGGTTTCCGGCAGGTGAACGATCCGGTCCACCCCCGTCCGGGGTGCCCGTCGGGGCCCTCAGCCGGTGACCGGCACCCACTCGCTCCCGACCCGGTGCACGGCCGGTCCGTGCCCCGGCAGCACGATCTCGGGGAACGGCAGCGCCCGTGCGGACTCGAGCGCCGTGGCCTCGTCCGCGGTGAAGAACGGCGTGATCATCCGCGGCCGGGGCTGCCACGACGCCGGCTGCGTGTCGTGGTGCGTGACCACCGCGTCCCCCGTCACGATCGCCCCCGCTGCGGGCAGCAGGTACGCGGTCGACCCGGCGGTGTGCCCGACGGCGGGGAACGGCGTCATCGCCCGCCCCTCGAAGTCGTGCGCGGTGAAGGCGCGGGCGGTCGGCACCGTCACCGGCCGCAGCGCGTCCGAGCCGATCGCCCGCGCCAGCCACCGCAGCGTCCGCGGCGCGGCGAGCCGCCCACCGATCTCCGCCGGCGTGACCTGCTGCCGCCCGGGCCCCCGGACGTTGTCGAGCTCGTCCGCGTGGGCCAGCACCCGGACGTGCGGGAACCGCTCGAGGATGCCGGGGATGCCGCCGACGTGGTCGACGTGCCCGTGCGTGACGTACACGCGCCGCAGGTCGGCGAGGTCGTGTCCGGCCCAGCGCACCGTGTCGAGCACGAGGTCGGTGTCCGCCGGGTAACCCGCGTCGATCAGCGCGACGCCGTCCTCCTCCGCGAGCACGACCCAGTTCGACACCGGCCCCTCGACGAACACGACCCCGGGGGCGACGGACACGACGGATCGGGGCGCGCGGGTGCTCATCCCCCGACGCTACCGGCGCCCGGCTCGTCGTCCGTCCGGCGCGCACGGGTCTGGGTCGCGCGGGCCGCGAGCTCGTCGTCCGCGGGGTACCCGACCTCGGTCAGCGTCAGGCCGACGGCGGGCGCCACCTTGAACGCGCTCGTGCGCTGCTCGGCGACGCGCAGCTCCTCGAGCCGGTCCGGGCCGAGGCGCCCCTCGCCGACCGCGATGGTCGCGCCGACCATCGCCCGCACCATCGAGTGGCAGAACGCGTCGGCCTGGAGGCGCGCCACCAGCACGCCGTCCGGCTCGCGGTCCCAGCGGAACTCCTGCAGCGTCCGGATGGTGGTCGCGCCCTCGCGCGGCTTGCAGAAGGTCGCGAAGTCGTGCAGCCCGAGCAGTGTCAGCGCACCGCGCTCCATCGCTGCCGGGTCCAGGCGCGTCGGGTGCCACAGCGTGTGCCCACGACGACGGGGGTCGCGCGGTGCGTCGGCGTCCGCGACCCGGTACTCGTACCGTCGCCAGAGCGGCGAGAACCGGGCGTCGAACCCGTCCGGTGCGACCGAGGCCCGCGTGACGACGACGTCGCCCGTGGGAGCGGCGATGCCGTTCACCCGCTTGACCAGTCCGTCGAGCGACGTCCGGGGCGGCCCGTCCGGCGACGACCGCCGCGGGCGGGTGAGCGCGCCCCACTGCTCCGCGGTGAGGTCGAGGTGGGCGACCTGCCCGGTGGCGTGCACCCCCGCGTCCGTCCGGCCCGCGACGGTCAGCAGCGGCGGCTCCCCCCAGCGGGTGAACACCGTCGCGAGGGCCGACTCCAGCGCGCCCTGCACCGTCCGCAGCCCCGGTTGCCGGGCCCAGCCCGAGAACGCCGCGCCGTCGTACGCGATGTCGAGGCGCAACCGCACCGTGCTCGGCTCGTCCGTCCCGGCCGTGCTCGGCTCGTCCGTCCCGTCCACGGGAGCGAGCGTACCGGGGCCGGGACGGGCCTCCCGTCCGTGCCCCGCTGACGGCAGCGGTCCGCCGGTGTCAGCGCCGCGTCAGCGCCGCGTGAGCGGCCGACAGCACCATCGTCTCGACATCGACGAAAGGACCTGTGCGATGACCACCACACCACTCGCCGTCGAGGCGACCGGCCTCGTCAAGACGTTCGGCAGCAACCGTGCCGTGGACGGCGTCGACCTCCGTGTCGAGGCCGGCACGGTCTACGGCGTGCTCGGCCCGAACGGCGCCGGCAAGACGACCACCATCTCGATGCTCGCGACGCTGCTCGTGCCGGACGGCGGCGAGGCCCGCGTGTTCGGGCACGACGTCCGACGCGAGCCGCAGACCGTCCGCTCCCTGATCGGCGTGACCGGGCAGTACGCCAGTGTCGACGAGACGCTCAGCGCCACCGAGAACCTCGTCATCTTCGCGCGGCTGCTCGGGCTGTCCCGTGCCGACGCGAAGCGCAAGGCGGGAGAGCTCCTCGAGCGCTTCGGGCTCACCGAGGCGGCCTCGCGCCCGCTGAAGGCGTTCTCGGGTGGCATGCGTCGCCGGCTGGACCTGGCGGCGAGCCTCATCGCGCAGCCGCCGCTCATCTTCCTCGACGAGCCGACCACGGGCCTCGATCCCCGGACCCGCGCACAGATGTGGGACACGATCCGGGAGCTCGTCGCGACCGGCTCGACCGTCCTCCTCACGACGCAGTACCTCGACGAGGCCGACCAGCTCGCTGACCGCATCGCCGTCATCGACCACGGCCGCGTGGTCGCCGAGGGCACCGCGGACGAGCTGAAGTCCTCGGTCGGCACGGCCTCGCTGCAGCTCCGGTTGGCGGACGCCGACCCGGTCGCCCTCGCCACCGCGGCGTCGCTCGTCGAGCGTGTGCTCGGCACCCCGGCGGTCGTCAGCCCCGAGGGCGGGCGGCTCACGGCACCGATGACCGCGCCCGATCGCGTCACCGACCTGCTCGTGTCGTTCCGCGACGCAGGCGTCTCCCTCGCCGAGGTGAGCGTGCAGAAGCCGACCCTCGACGAGGTCTTCCTCACCATCACCGACTCGCCGACCCCCGCGGACGCGGCGACCGAGACCGACCGTGCGCTCGAAGGGAGCCTCGCATGACCACCACCATCGCCCCCACCGCCGGCCCGTCCTCGGCACCGCGCGTCACCCCGCGGCCCGGGGTCGGTGCCACCGGCCTCGCCGCCACCGTCCGCCAGTCGTTCACGATGGCGTACCGCGGACTCGTCAAGATCCGTCGCACCCCGGAACAGCTGTTCGACGTGACGCTCATGCCGATCGTCTTCACCGTGATGTTCACGTACATCTTCGGCGGCGCGATCTCCGGCGACGTCGGCAGCTACCTGCCCGTGATCATCCCCGGCATCCTCGTGCAGACGGCGATCACGTCGTCCGTCGTGACCGGGGTGCAGCTCCGCGAGGACATGGACAAGGGGGTGTTCGACCGCTTCCGGTCGCTCCCCATCGCGCGGATCGCCCCGCTCGCCGGTGCCCTGCTCGCCGACACCGTCCGCTACGCCATCGCGACCACGATCACGTTCGTGGTCGGGATCGTCATGGGCCTGCGGCCGGCCGGCGGCCTCGGCGCGGTGCTCCTCGCGGCGCTCCTCGTCATCGTGGTCGCGTGGGCGATCAGCTGGATCTTCGCCTACTTCGGGGTCATCGCCCGCACGGCGTCCAGCGTCTCGGGGATCGCGAACCTCGTGCTCTTCCCCCTGACATTCCTGTCGAACGCCTTCGTCCCGACCGACACGCTGCCGAGCTGGCTGCGCTGGTTCACCGAGGTCAACCCGATCTCGCACCTCATCACCGCCGTCCGCGACCTCGTGAACCACGGCGTGGTGGGCGGCGACCTGTGGCTCAGCCTGCTCGGTGCCGCCGTGGTCGTCGCGGTGTTCGCACCACTGACGGTCCGCGCCTACATGCGGAAGGCCTGACGGCACCCGGTCATTCCGGCAGCCGGGTCCCCTCGAGCAGGGCCCGAACCCGCGAGGCGGCCTCGGCCCGGTCCCATCCGGCCGCGGTCGCCTCGGCGTCGGCGAGCTCCTGCTCCCCCACCGCACCGGCCAGCAGCGGGCGCAGCCGAGCGTGGGCGAGGACCGCGAAGTCCTGACGCGACCCGAGCCGGACGAGCGCGCCCCAGCAGCCCGCCGCCGCGGCCGGACGGCCGGTGCGGGCGTACGCGACCGCCAGCCCGGCGAGTGCCGTCCCGATGACGGGCATGTCCCGGCGGGCCTGTCGGAGCCGCAGCTGCACGAGGGTCCCGACGCGGATCCGACGGGCCACCGCCAGCTCGGCTGCCGCCAGGTCAGCTGGCGCGTGTCCCGGTGGTGCACCGTCGGTCCGGCCCACGGCCGCCTCGTCCGCCGCTGCGATGCGTGCCGCGCCCGCCATGAGGGCCCAGTGCGCAGAGGGTCCGCGTCCGGGCTGCACGACGTCCCAGGCCGTGGCGTACCCGGCCGCTGCTGCGTCGAGGTCACCCTCGTACCGCGCACACTCGGCGTTGATCGCGACCGCGAGCACGGCGATGAGCCCCCGGTCCTCGAACCCACCGCGACCACCGTCGGGCCGGTGCCGCAGGTCTGCTGCGACGGTGCGGGCTCGGTCGACGTCACCGGTCGCGGCCGATGCGAGACCGACCGTCCACCCGATCTCGTACAGGTCGTCCTCCGCCCCGAACAGCTCGAGGTGCTCCCGGGCGGTGACGGCGGCGGCGAGCGACTCCCGGTACCGCCCGGACTGCGCGAGCAGCTGCGTCAGCGTGACCGCGACGGTGCCCGTGGTCCAGGCCTCGCCGGTCACACGGGTCAGCTCCTCCGCGCGCTGGACGTACCGCAGGGCCCCGACGGGGTCGCCGGCGTTCTCGGCGAGCGGTGCGCTGAGCATGTGGCCGAGCAGGGACACCGCGGGGGCCCGGTGGTCACGCAGCCGTGCCAGCTCGGCGAAGCCCTGCTCGGGTCGTCCGAGGGACAGCAGGAGCTCGGCGAGCGCGTCGACGACCGGGTCCTCGGCGCGGCCGGAGCCGTGCAGCTCCCGCAGCCCGATGATCGCCCGGGCGGTGGTCCGGAGGTCGGTGAACGCCGCGGTCGCGCCGCACATCACGAGGCCGATCACCGCCGCGGTGCGGTCGGCAGGCCCCGGGGTGCGCGAGCGCAGCGCCGCGACGACGTCGGGAGCGGTCCCGGCGACCTCACGGTGCAGCCCCCGGAGCGTCCAGTACCCGCCGAGCGCGGCGAAGACGTGTGCGACGGTCACCACGTCGTCGGCGCGGAGCGCCCAGCGCAGCAGGGTGACGAGGTTGTCCGCCTCGCGTCGGACGTCCGTGAACGCGACGAGCTGTGCCGGACCCCGCACCGCGAACAGGTTCCGTCCCGCGCACAGCTCGCGGCCCCAGGTGGTCATCGCCGAGCGGACGGCCTCGGCGGTCCCCCGCTCGGTCAGACGCGCGGCACCGAACTCGCGGACGGTCTCGAGCAACCGGTAGCGCACCGGTTCCCCTTCGACCTCCACGAGCTGCACGAGGGACTGCTCCACGAGGTCGGCGAGGTCGTCGAGCGCGTCCGGGCGCCGATCGGGTTCGGCGACCGACTCGACGGCGTCGACGGCGACGCCGTCCGGGAAGAGCGCGAGGCGGGTGAGCAGGTCCTGTGCCCCGGGATCGAGCAGCCGCCAGCTCCACTCGATGACCGCGAGCAGCGTGCGGTGTCGCTCGGGCGCACTCCGGTCGCCACCGCGCAGCAGGGCGAAGCGGTCGTCGAGCCGACGCTCGACCTCGTCCACCGACATGCCCCGGATGCGGGCCGCGGCGAGCTCGATGGCGAGCGGGGAACCGTCCAGGCGGGTGCAGATCCTGCGCACGGCGTCGACGGGCAGCACCGCGCCGGGCCGGGCGGCACGAGCGCGTTCGGTGAACAGCCGCACCGCGGCACCGTCGGCCTCGACCGGCAGCGGCCCGAGGGGTGCGACGACCTCGCCCGCGATCGCGAGCGGTGCCCGTGAGGTGGTGAGCACGCGGAGCCCGGCGACCGCGGCGAGCAGGTCGGCGGTGCAGCGGGCGACTGCGTGCAGCAGGTGCTCGCAGTTGTCGAGCACGAGCACCGTGGGGCCGACGTCGAGCGCACGGACCACCCGTGCCCAGAGGTCGGTGACCACGGCGTCCTGGAGCATCCGCGCGGTCCGCACCTCTGCGATCCCGAGCAGGGCACCGAGGGCCGGCAGCAGGTCCTCGCCGTCGCCGATCGGTGCGAGCTCGCAGACGACGACGCCGGTGGTCGGAGGCAGCGCTGCCGCGACGGCCTGTGCGAGCCGGGTCTTGCCGAGTCCGCCCGGTCCGAGCACCGTGACCAGGCGCTGTTCGTCGAGCAACCGGGACACCGCGGCGACGTCGTCCTGCCGCCCGACGAGCTCGTTCGGGGCGGCCCGGAGCCCGGTGCGCCGGACCGCGTGGTCCACGGCCGCCGACCGTCTGAGCAGCTCGGCGTTCAGCCGCACGAGCTCCGCGGACGGGTCGGCCCCGAGCCCGTCCGCCAGCCGTTCCCGGTGGGCAGCGAACACCGCGAGCGCCTCGGGAGTGCGGCCGTCGGCGTCGAGGGCGCGCATCGCGCCGCCCGCGGCCGCGTCGTCGAAGGGTGCCGCGTCGACCTCGGCGAGCCAGGTGGTCGCGGCAGCGGCGGCGTCGCCGTCCTCGAGCAGCAGTGCGGCGAGCCGACGACGCAGGGCATGCTCGGCCGCAGCCGCGCGATCGGCGATTGCGGAACCCAGGTCCCCGTCGACGTCGGCACCCGGTGCAGCCCGCCAGCGGCCGAGCGCTCCCCGCACCGCGGCGGTGTCGGGTGCGTGCACGGCCTGCTCCGCGGCGACGAGGTCGATGCCCGCCGGGTCGCCGCCCAGCGCGTAGCCCGTGCTGGTCGACACGACGAGCCCGTCCGCCGTCGTCCTGCGCAGTCGGGACACCAGGGTCTGCAGTGCCGCCCGGGCGCCCTTCGGCCGGTCGTCGCCCCAGATCTCGTCGATGAGCGCGTCGGTGCCGAGCGCATGTCCGGGCGCGAGGACCAGGGCGGCCAGGAACGACCGCGCGAGGGCACCGGGCACCGGGAGCACTGCTCCGTCCGGCCCCTCGACCGTGACCGGTCCGAGGACGGCGACGCGGGACTCGACGGGCACGAGCCGATCCTACTGAGCACGACGGCCGTCGACGCCCCGCGCAGCTGGGACGGAGGCGCCCGCTAGCGCCGGCTGCCCGAGGGCCCGGTCTCGGTGTCGACGTCGGACGTCGCGCGCTTCTCCGACTCGAGGACGCCGCGCAGCGCCACGATCGCACTCGAGGTCACCGTGACCCGCGACGGGTCCGACCGGCTGGCGTCGAGCGCCCGCTCGAGCTCCGCGATCGCCTCGTCGGCACCGTCCTCGGGGCAGTCGCCGCGCACGACGCACGCCACCCTGCGGAGCGCGGCGGCGAACGGCTCGGCGAACGCGGGGTCGGGGCGTCCGATGTTCTCCGCGACGGGCCCGGAGCGTGCCACGAGTTCGGTGAGGTCGGTCGTGTACCAGGCGACCCGTTCCAGCGCGCGGAACCGGGCGCCGTCGGTCTGCAGACGAGCACGCGATCCCCGCAGCGCGCTCCTGGGGTTCATGCGACGGCTCTCCTGCGCGGTCGAGACGCGGTCCCGCACGTCCGCGATCGCCGTGTCGAGACGCTCCTGCTGCCGATCCCACGCAGCGGTGTCCGGTTCCCCCTTCTCGAGCACGTCCGCGAGGTCGTCGAGCTGCTGCGCCAGGACGCCGTTGACCTGGTCGATCCGGCGTTCCGCGTCCCAGAAGTGCAGCGGCGGGACCACGGCGAAGTTCACGGCGAGACCGATCCCGATGCCGATCGCCATCTGCACGACGTAGGCGAAGGAGTACCCCTCGGCGTTCCCACCGCCCACGAGCAGGACGAAGAGCGCTGCCATGGGCACCCACGAGTACCCCTCGCCGAGCACGCGGAACCCGCTCACGAGCACCCCGAGCCCCACGGCCAACGCCACCGCGATGACACCCGGGTCGCCGATGAGCATCGTGAACATCGCGATGAGGATGCCGAGCGTGATCCCGACCAAGGTCTGCACGCCCGACCGGATGCCGGCGAAGACGGTCGTCCGCATCGCCACGATGGCGCCGAGCGGCGCGTAGTACGGGTACTCGGCGGCGACGCCCGGCGCGTACTTCGCGAGCGTCCACGCGATGGTCGCCGCGATGGCCGCCTTGACCGCGAGCAGCAGCCGGGGCTGCGTACCGGAGTCCCGACTCCAACGCCACACCCTGCGGCCTGCTCCGGTGATCCGTTCTGCTCTCGCCATGTCGCGATCACCGTACGGCGGCGACGCTGTGAACTGACGCGGGTGCGCACCGGACGGGAGGCACGGGACGGGCCGCAGCGCGCCTCCCGTCCGCCCGGACCGCCGCCCGGACGCGAGGAAGCCCCCGCGACGTGCGTCGCGGGGGCTTCCTCGTGGTGGCGGGACCTACTTGGCGTCGTCGGCCTTGTCGGCGTCGTCGGCCTTCTCGGCAGCGTCGGCCTCGACCTCGGCGGCAGCCGGGGTCGCGGTCTCGGCCTCGACGGGAGCGGACTCCTCGGTCGTCTCCGTGGACTCGACCGGGGTCTCCTCGGCCGGGGTCTCCTCAACCGGCGCGGCAGCGGCCGGAGCAGCGTCGCGCTTGACCGGGGCGGGCTTGCCCGAGACCGGCTCGAGCACGAGCTCGATCGAGGCGAGCGGCGCGTTGTCACCCTTGCGGAAGCCGAGCTTCGTGATGCGGGTGTAGCCGCCCTGACGGTCCTCGACCTGCGGGGCGATCTCGGTGAACAGCGTGTGCACGACGGACTTGTCGCGCAGGATGCTGATCACGCGACGACGCGCGTGCAGGTCGCCACGCTTCGCGAACGTGATGAGACGCTCGGCGACGGGACGGAGGCGCTTGGCCTTCGTCTCGGTGGTCGTGATGCGACCGTGCGTGAAGAGGGCGTTGGCGAGGTTGCTCAGGAGCAGGCGCTCGTGGGCGGGACCGCCACCGAGGCGGGGGCCCTTGGTGGGCTTCGGCATGTCAGTTCTCCAGTGGTGATGGTGGTGCGCGCCGACTCAACGGTGCGCGTGCGCGTCAGCGCGAGGTCAGTTGGACTCGTCCTCGTCGTACCCGCTGTAGAAGTGGGCGCCGTCGAATCCGGGGACGGTGTCCTTGAGGGACAGGCCGAGCTCGGTGAGCTTGTCCTTGACCTCGTCCACCGACTTCTGACCGAAGTTGCGGATGTTCATGAGCTGCGTCTCCGACAGGGCGACGAGCTCGGACACCGTGTTGATGCCCTCCCGCTTGAGGCAGTTGTAGCTGCGGACCGACAGGTCGAGGTCCTCGATCGGGGTCTGCAGCTCGTTCGAGAGCACCGCGTCGACCGGCGCGGGGCCGATCTCGATGCCCTCGGCCCCCGTGTTCAGCTCGCGGGCGAGACCGAACAGCTCGACCAGCGTGCGGCCGGCCGACGCGATGGCGTCGCGCGGCGAGATCGCCGGCTTCGTCTCCACGTCGACGACCAGGCGGTCGAAGTCCGTGCGCTCACCGGCACGCGTCGCCTCGACGCGGTAGGTGACTTTGAGGACCGGCGAGTAGATCGAGTCGATCGGGATCTGCCCGGCCTCGCTGAACTCCGAACGGTTCTGCGTCGCCGAGACGTAGCCACGGCCACGCTCGATCGTGAGCTCGAGCTCGAAGCGCGCGGTGTCGTTCAGGGTCGCGATGACGAGCTCCGGGTTGTGGATCTCGACGCCGGCCGGGGCGGAGATGTCCGCCGCGGTGACCTGACCGGCACCCTGCTTGCGCAGGTACGCGGTGATCGGCTCGTCGTGCTCGCTGGAGACGACGAGGCTCTTGATGTTGAGGATGATCTCGGTGACGTCTTCCTTGACACCGGGGACGGTGCTGAACTCGTGGAGGACGCCGTCGATGCGGATGCTGGTGACAGCCGCGCCGGGGATCGAGGAGAGGAGCGTGCGGCGCAGCGAGTTGCCGAGGGTGTAACCGAAGCCCGGCTCGAGCGGCTCGATGACGAAGCGCGAGCGGTACTCGGAGATCGACTCCTCGGTCAGGGTGGGGCGCTGTGCAATGAGCACTGTGGGATTCCTTTCGGCGGAGTGTCCGCTATATGACACTCGGCGGTACGACGGGGCCGACCGGGCCCCGACGGGTCTGTTGAGTTGTGATCACGCGCACCGGCGGAGCCGAGGGGCCCGTCGTGCGCGATCGAACGACCAGGAATGGCCGGCCCCGCTCGCCCCGGTCAGGGGACGAGCGGGGAACGGCCGGTTGCTCCTCGCGTCAGACGCGGCGACGCTTCGGCGGGCGGCAGCCGTTGTGCGCCTGCGGGGTGACGTCGTTGATCGAGCCGACCTCCAGGCCAGCGGCCTGGAGCGAACGGATCGCGGTCTCGCGGCCCGAACCCGGACCCTTGACGAAGACGTCGACCTTCTTGACGCCGTGCTCCTGCGCCTGACGCGCAGCGGACTCGGCGGCGAGCTGCGCCGCGAACGGCGTCGACTTGCGCGAACCCTTGAAGCCCACGGCACCCGAGGACGCCCAGCTGAGGACGGCACCCGACGGGTCGGTGATGCTGACGATGGTGTTGTTGAACGTGCTCTTGATGTGGGCCTGGCCCACGGCGACGTTCTTCTTCTCCTTGCGACGCGGCTTGCGCGCGGCAGTCTTGGGGGTAGCCATGATGATCTCCTATCGGGCCTTCTTCTTGCCTGCCACGGTGCGCTTCGGTCCCTTGCGGGTACGCGCGTTGGTCTTGGTGCGCTGACCACGCACCGGGAGACCACGACGGTGGCGGAGACCCTCGTAGCTACCGATCTCGACCTTGCGGCGGATGTCGGCGGCGACCTCGCGGCGGAGGTCACCCTCCACCTTGAAGTTGCCCTCGATGAAGTCACGGAGGGCGACGAGCTGGTCGTCGGTCAGGTCCTTGACGCGGATGTCACCGGAGATACCGGTCTCGGCGAGTGCCTGGACCGCGCGGGTACGGCCGACGCCGTAGATGTACGTGAGTGCGATCTCCACGCGCTTCTCGCGCGGGATGTCGACGCCTGCTAGACGTGCCATGTGCTGGCTGCTCCTGTTTTCGGTGGAGGTGTGGCGCAGTACCGGTGCCCGGGCCTCCGTCCCGAGGTGTCCCCCCGATCGCGGCCGAGGCCGGACCGGGGTTCTGGTACTGCGTGTTCAGTGTTGAGTTGTGGGTCCTGCTGGGAGCTCAGCCCTGGCGCTGCTTGTGGCGCGGGTTGCTCTTGCAGATCACCATGACGCGGCCCTTGCGGCGGATGACACGGCAGTGCTCGCAGATGGGCTTGACGCTGGGGTTGACCTTCATGATTGCTTCCTGTTGCTCGCTGGCTTCGTGCTCGGCGGGTTCGCCGAGCCGTTCCTTTCCAGCTCGCGGATCACTTGTAGCGGTAGACGATCCGGCCGCGGGTCAGGTCGTACGGGCTCAGCTCCACGATCACGCGGTCCTCGGGGAGGATGCGGATGTAGTGCTGGCGCATCTTCCCGGAGATGTGCGCAAGGACCTTGTGTCCGTTGGTCAGCTCAACGCGGAACATCGCGTTGGGCAGAGCTTCGAGCACCGAGCCCTCGATCTCGATGACGCCGTCTTTCTTGGCCATAGCCTCACTGTCGCTTGGTTGGATTACCGGTGTGATCCCCGAGCCGGTCTGCGGGTCGGGCGCCACGCCGAAGGGCATGACACACCAAAGATCAATCGTATGGGATGAGCCCCCGATTGCCAAGTGCTGGCCGGACGGAACCCCTCCGTCTGGGGTTCGCGGCGCACGGGCTGCGTGTCCCACAGTGGTCTGACAGTGCGTTCCGGGCTCCGCGACGGCTCCGTCGCCGTAGCGTGGGTCGCGCTGACCGTCCGACGCCCCGTCGGACCACCGATCGGAGACCACGTGCCTGACGCGCCCCGCCGCCCCCTCGCCCGCCACGGCCGGCTGCCCCGCCGTCGCGCCTGGGGAACGCTGGTCGGCTTCGTCGCGTCGGGGCTGGCCGTCCTGCTCGTCAGCGGGACGAGCGTCGCCGCCATCGCGGGTGCACAGCTGGCCGCCGCGCCCGACACCGTGCAGCTCAGCACCGACGACCAGAACACGGCGAAGACCGCGGACATCACCGCGATCGAGGGCGGTGCGAACATCCTGCTCGTCGGCAGCGACACCCGCGTCGGACAGTTCGACTCCGACGAGGACGTCGAAGGTGCCCGGAACGACGTCACGATCCTGGTGCACATCTCGCAGGACCACCAGCAGCTCACCGCCGTCAGCTTCCCGCGCGACCTCAAGGTGCCGTTCCCGGCGTGCACGAACCCGGAGACCGGCACCACCTACCCGGCGGTCGACAGCGAGCTCATCAACGAAGCCCTCGGTCACGGCGGGATCTCCTGCGCCGTCGACACGGTCGAGAACCTGACCGGCCTGAACATCCCCTACGCCGGCCTCATCACCTTCGACGGCGTCATCGAGATGTCGAACGCCCTGGGCGGTGTCGACGTCTGCGTCGCCAAGCCGATCAACGACACGTACACCGGCCTCCAGCTCGCTGCCGGACAGCACTCCCTCGAGGGGCAGGACGCCCTCGCGTTCCTCCGCAGCAGGCACGGCGTCGGCGACGGGAGCGACCTCGCGCGCATCAGCTCGCAGCAGGTGTTCCTCTCCGCCCTCCTGCGGAAGGTGACCTCCGACGGCACGCTGTCCAACCCGGTCACGCTGTACAAGCTCGCCGGGGCAGCCCTGTCGAACATGACGCTCTCCGACGGCCTCGCCCAGACCCGCACGCTGGTCGGGCTCGCCTCGACCCTGCGCGGGATGAGCACCGCGAACATGCTGTTCGTGCAGTACCCCGTGGTCGACGACCCGGACGACACCGCGCACGTGCTCGTCGCGGAGGAACCGGCGCACGCGCTCAACGTCGCGCTCCAGCGGGACCAGAAGACCTCGCTGGCGGACTCCTCGACCGGTCGGGCTTCCGAGGAGTCCCCGACCGCAGGGAGCACGCCCTCGGCGTCGCCGTCCAGCGGCGCGGAGGCACCAGCCGCCCCGAGCCCCACCGAGGAACCGTCCGCCGCGAGCAGCACCGGACCGGCCGCTCCCGGCTCCACCGGCTCCGGGACCACCTCGACGCCGAGCGCGACGCCCCTGCCCTCGAGCATCTCGGGGCAGAGCGCGTCGGAGCAGACCTGCTCCGTCGGCAACTGAGCCACAGGCACCGACGCCTGCGACCGCCCCAGCCGGACGCACTCCGTGCACGCGGGGCGGCCTCCGGGCCGGGCGACGGCGCAGCCCGGCTGGCGGCCGACCTACGGGATCGGGACGGGTGTGACGCCCAGCGGCGCCAGACCCGACGCACCGCCGTCCGTGGCGGTGAGCACCCAGACGCCGTCCGCGTGCACGGCGACCGAGTGTTCCCAGTGCGCTGCGTCGGAGCCGTCCAGCGTCCGGATCGTCCAGTCGTCGTCGTCCGTCGCGCTGTCGATCGTGCCGGCGGTGACCATCGGCTCGACGGCCACGACGAGCCCGGGCTTCACCGCCGGCCCGGCGCCGCGGACCCGGTAGTTGAAGACCGGCGGGTCCTCGTGCATGGAGCGTCCGATGCCGTGCCCGGTGAAGTCCTCGACGATGCCCCACGCACCCGTCTCGTCGATCGTGTCCTCGATGACCGCGCCGACCTCGTTCAGGTTCCGGGCGTGCGCGAGCGCCGCGATGCCGTGCCAGAGCGCGCGCTCGGTCGTGTCGCAGAGGGTCTGCCGTGCCGCCGTCAGCGGCGCATCGCCCCCGGGCAGCACCGTCGTGAAGGCGCTGTCGCCGTTCCAGCCGTCCACCTCGGCACCGGCGTCCACCGACACGATGTCACCGGGCTGCAGCACGCGGTCGCCGGGGATGCCGTGGACGATCTCGTCGTTCACCGAGACGCACAGCGTGTGCCGGTAGCCGGGCACGAGCTGGAAGTTCGGGATGCCGCCGCCCTCGCGGATCGTCCGCTCGGCGATCGCGTCGAGCTCCGCGGTGGTGATGCCCGGCCGGACCGCCGCACGCACCGCGGTGAGGGCAGCCTCGGTCAGCAGACCCGGCCGGACCATCGCACGGAGTTCCTCCGGCGTCTTGTAGATCGACGGCTTCCGGCGTCGCACGACGGGGCTCAGACGCCCGCGGTGAGTCCGCGCGAGACGAGCGCCGCCTGGATGCGGTCGCCGACCTCGTCGATGCCACCGAGGCCGTCGACGTCCACCACGAGCCCGCGCTCGGCGTAGGCGGCCACGATCGGTGCCGTCTGCTCCGTGTAGACCTCCTGACGACGACGGATGGTCTCCTCGTTGTCGTCGCTCCGGCCCTGCTCCTCGGCGCGCTTCAGGAGCCGCTCCACGAGCGCGTCCTGGTCGGCGACGAGCTGCACCACGGCGTCGATCCCGGTGCCCTGCTCGGCGAGCAGCGCGTCCAGGTACTCGACCTGACCGACCGTCCGCGGGTAGCCGTCGAGCAGGAAGCCCTGCGCGGCGTCCGCCTCGGCCAGGCGCGACTTCACGAGTTCGTTCGTCAGCTCGTCGGGGACGTAGTTGCCCGCGTCCATGATCGCCTTCGCCTGGACGCCGAGCGGCGTGCCCTCGGAGACGTTCTTGCGGAAGATGTCACCGGTGGAGATGGCGGGGACGCCGAAGCTCTCGGCGACGCGACCGGCCTGGGTGCCCTTCCCGGCTCCGGGAGGTCCGACGATGATGAGACGTGCGCTCAACGGAGAAGCCCTTCGTAGTGACGTTGCTGCAGCTGCGAGTCGATCTGCTTCACGGTCTCGAGACCGACACCCACGATGATGAGGATGCTCGCGCCGCCGAACGGGAAGTTCTGGTTCGCGCCGAACAGCGCCAGTGCTGCCAGCGGGATGAGCGCGATGAGACCGAGGTAGAGCGAGCCGGGCAACGTCACCCGGGTCAGGACGTAGTCGAGGTACTCGGCCGTCGGACGACCGGCCCGGATGCCCGGGATGAAGCCGCCGTACTTCTTCATGTTGTCGGCGACCTCTTCGGGGTTGAAGGTGATCGCGACGTAGAAGTACGTGAACCCGACGATGAGCAGGAAGTACAGGACCATGTAGAACCAGTTGTCACCCGAGGTCAGGTTGTTCTGGATCCAGGTCACCCAGGCCGCCGGCTCGGAGCCGTCGGAGGGCTGGTTGAACTGCGCGACCAGGGCCGGCAGGTACAGCAGCGACGAGGCGAAGATGACGGGCACGACGCCGGCCATGTTCACCTTGATCGGGATGTAGGTGTTGTTCCCGCCGTAGGTGCGACGTCCGACCATGCGCTTGGCGTACTGCACGGGGATGCGCCGCTGCGACTGCTCGACGAAGACGACGGCCATCATGATGACCAGGCCGACGAGGATGACGAACAGGAAGAGCTCGAAGGACTGCGACTGCTCGATGGCCCAGAGCGCCGACGGGAACTGCGCCGCGATCGACGTGAAGATGAGCAGCGACATGCCGTTGCCGATGCCGCGCTCGGTGACGAGCTCGCCCATCCACATGATGAGGCCCGTACCCGCGGTCAGCGTGACGACCATGAGCATGATCGCGTACCAGCTGTCGTTCGAGATGATCGACGAGCAGGAGGCCGAGGCGTTCGTGCCGAAGAGGGCACCCGAGCGCGCGACCGTGATGAGCGTGGTGGACTGCAGGACACCGAGCGCGATGGTGAGGTAGCGCGTGTACTGCGTCAGCTTCGCCTGGCCCGACTGGCCCTCCTTGTAGAGGGCGTCGAAGTGCGGGATGACCACGCGCAGGAGCTGCACGATGATCGACGAAGTGATGTACGGCATGATGCCCAGCGCGAAGACCGAGAGCTTCAGCAGGGCGCCGCCGGAGAACAGGTTGATCAGGTCGTAGAGACCACCCGAGGACGACGCGCTGGCGAGGCAGCTCTGCACGGCGGCGTAGTCGACGAACGGCGCGGGGATGTACGACCCGAGACGGAACAGCGCGATGATCGCGAGGGTGAAGCCGATCTTCTTGCGAAGATCTGGGGTGCGCATGATGCGCGCGACCGCTCTGAACACGAGGACTCCGAACTTCTGGGACCGGCGGCCGATCGGGGCCGTCACGGTGTCGGTCGGCAGCACCGACCCGGCCGACGGACGACGGCCACTGTCAAGGAAACCGTAACGGCGGCCCGTGCGCAAACGCACGGGCCGCCGACGGGGGTTACTGGGAGACGGTTCCGCCAGCAGCCACGATCTTCTCGGCGGCGGACGCCGAGACCTTGTCGACCGAGACCGTCAGCGCAACGCTGATGTCACCCTGACCGAGAACCTTGACCTTCTCGTTCTTGCGGACGGCACCCTTGGCGACCAGGTCCGCGACGGTGACGTCGCCACCGTTGGGGTAGAGCTCCGCGATCTTGTCCAGGTTCACGACCTGGTACTCGACGCGGAACGGGTTCTTGAACCCGCGGAGCTTCGGGGTGCGCATGTGCAGCGGCATCTGCCCACCCTCGAAGCCGACCTTGACCTGGTACCGGGCCTTCTGACCCTTGGTGCCACGGCCGGCGGTCTTGCCCTTCGAGCCCTCACCGCGACCCACGCGGGTGCGGTCCTTCTTGGCGCCCTCGGCGGGGCGGAGGTGGTGCAGCTTCAGCACCTGCACGCGCTCGTTCTTCTCGTCGCTCATGCGTCGACCTCCTCGACCTTCACGAGGTGCGCCACCGTCGCGATGTACCCGCGGTTCTGGGCGTTGTCCTCACGCAGGACCGTACGGCCGATGCGCTTGAGGCCCAGGCTGCGCAGGGTGTCGCGCTGGTACTGCTTCTCGCTGATAACGGACTTCGTCTGCGTGATCTTCAGCATCGCCATCACGCACCTGCCTTCTCGGTCGCGGCACGCAGGGCCGCGGCCTCGGCGTGGAGCAGACGAGCCGGGACGACCCGGTCGACGTCGAGGCCACGACGGCTCGCGACGGCGCGGGGCTCCTCGAGCTGCTGCAGCGCCTCGACGGTCGCGTGCACGATGTTGATGGTGTTCGACGAGCCGAGCGACTTGCTCAGGACGTCGTGGATGCCGGCGCACTCGAGCACGGCGCGGACCGGACCACCGGCGATGACACCGGTACCGGCGGCGGCCGGACGCAGGAGGACGACACCGGCAGCGGCCTCACCCTGCACCGGGTGCGGGATGGTGTTGCCGACGCGCGGGACGCGGAAGAAGTTCTTCTTCGCCTCCTCGACGCCCTTCGAGATCGCGGTCGGGACTTCCTTCGCCTTGCCGTAGCCGACACCGACGAGGCCGTTGCCGTCACCCACGACGACGAGCGCCGTGAAGCTGAAGCGACGACCACCCTTGACGACCTTCGAGACGCGGTTGATCGTCACGACGCGCTCGAGGAACTGGCTGTCGCCACCGCGGTTGTTGCGGTCACGACCCTGCTGACGGTCACGCCCGCCGCCACGACGGCCGCGCTGGTCGGCGTTGTCGCGGTTGTTCGACGCGGAGCCCGCGGCGGTCTCGACGGGACGCTCGGCGACGGCGGCGGTGTCCGCTGCCGGGGCCTTGGTCTCGGCCGCTTCGTTGTTGTTCGCGATGTCGCTCACAGGTTCAGCCCTCCTTCACGGGCACCATCGGCGATCGCGGCGACGCGACCGGCGTACTTGCTACCACCGCGGTCGAAGACCACGGCCTCGACGCCGGCGGCCTTCGCACGCTCGGCGAGGAGCTCGCCGACGCGACGGGCCTTGGCCGTCTTGTCGCCGTCGAACGAACGGAGGTCGGCCTCCATCGTCGAGGCGCTGGCCAGGGTGTGGCCCTTCGCGTCGTCGATGACCTGGACGAACACGTGACGCGACGACCGGGTGACAGCGAGACGCGGACGCGCCTCGGTGCCGGTGATCTTCTTGCGGAGACGGTTGTGACGACGCGCCTTGGCGGCCGACTTGCTCTTTCCTCGGATACCGAGAGCCATGATCACTTACCTGACTTTCCGGCCTTGCGGCGCACGACCTCGCCTGCGTAGCGGACACCCTTGCCCTTGTAGGGCTCGGGCTTGCGCAGCTTGCGGATGTTGGCAGCCACCTCGCCGACGGCCTGCTTGTCGATGCCCGACACGGTGAGCTTGTTGTTGCCCTCGACGGCGAAGCTGATGCCCGCCGGCGGCTCGACCGTGATGGGGTGGGAGTAGCCGAGCGCGAACTCGACGTTGCTGCCCTTGGCCTGCACGCGGTAACCGGTGCCGACGACCTCGAGGCCCTTGGAGTAGCCCTGGGTCACGCCGACGATGTTGTTCGCGATAAGGGTGCGGGTCAGGCCGTGCAGGGCACGGGACTCACGCTCGTCGTCCGGGCGGGTGACGAGGACCTGGTTCTCCTCGACCTTGGCCTGGATGGGCTCGGCGACGACGAGCGCGAGCTCGCCCTTCGGGCCCTTGACCGCGACGATCTGGCCGTCAACGGAGACGGTCACGCCTGCGGGGATGTCGATGGGAAGACGTCCGATACGAGACATTGTCGGTCACCACACGTAGGCGAGGACTTCCCCACCCACGCCCTTCTGCTCGGCTTCACGGTCGGTGAGCAGTCCCGACGAGGTCGAGAGGATCGCCACGCCGAGGCCACCGAGGACCTGGGGGATCTCCGTCGACTTCGCGTAGACCCGGAGACCGGGCTTCGAGACGCGCTTGATGCCGGCGATCGAACGCTCGCGCTCGGGGCCGTACTTCAGGTCGATCGTGAGGGTCTGCCCGACGCGGGCGTCCTCGATCTTCCACTCGCTGATGTAGCCCTCGCGCTTGAGGATCTCGGCGATGTTCTTCTTCAGCTTGGAGCTGGGGAGCGAGACGGCGTCGTGGTGCGCCGAGTTCGCGTTCCGCAATCTGGTCAGCATGTCTGCGACCGGATCGGTCATCGTCATGATGGTCGTCCATTCTTCGCCTGGTTTCGACACCCGTTCCACGAATGCCGACCTGAGCGATCGGGTGACCCCGGGGCGGTTCCCCGGAGTCGGTGTGTTCGTGCGTGCGGGCCGGAGGACGTGAATCCTCCGGCCCGCAACGCCCGGACTATCTTAGACCGTCTGGTCGGCCGAACGGAACGGGAAGCCGAGCTGGCGGAGCAGCGCGCGGCCCTCGTCGTCCGTCTTCGCGGTGGTCACGACGGTGATGTCGAAGCCACGCACGCGGTCGATGCGGTCCTGGTCGATCTCGTGGAACACGGACTGCTCCGTGAGACCGAAGGTGTAGTTGCCGTTGCCGTCGAACTGCTTGTCGCTCAGGCCGCGGAAGTCGCGGATGCGGGGCAGTGCGAGGGTCACGAGCCGGTCGATGAACTCCCAGGCACGGTCACCGCGGAGGGTGACGTGCGCACCGATGGCCTGGCCCTCACGCAGCTTGAACTGCGCGATGGACTTGCGGGCCTTGGTGACCTGGGGCTTCTGACCCGTGATCGCCGTGAGGTCCTTGATGGCCCCCTCGATGATCTTCGAGTCGCGAGCCGCCTCGCCGACGCCGGTGTTCACGACGACCTTCACCAGGCCGGGGACCTGGTTGACGTTCGCGTACCCGAACTGCTCGGTGAGGGCAGCCTTGATCTCGTTCTTGTACTTCTGCTTGAGGCGCGGCTCGACCTTGGTCGCCGGCGTGGCAGTCGTGTCGGTCATCAGAGCTTCTCACCCGACTTCTTGGCGTAGCGGACGCGGACGGTCTTCTTCACGCCGTCCTTCTCCACCTCTTCGGTACGGAAACCGACGCGGGTCGGCTTCTTGGTCTTCGGGTCGACGATCGCGACGTTCGACACGTGGATCGGAGCCTCGTGCTGCTCGATGCCACCCGTCTTCGAACCACGCTGGGTCTGCCCGACGCGGACGTGCTTCGTGACGAAGTTCACGCCCTCGACGACGACGCGCTCCTGTTCCGGGAGCACCTCGATGACCTTGCCCTGCTTGCCGCGGTCGCCGCCACGCTCCTGCGTGGCGCCCGTGATGACCTCGACGAGGTCACCCTTCTTGATGTTCGCCATGGCTTACAGCACCTCCGGCGCGAGCGAGATGATCTTCATGAACTTCTTGTCACGGAGCTCACGACCGACCGGACCGAAGATGCGCGTGCCGCGCGGGTCGCCGTCGGCCTTGAGGATCACTGCCGCGTTCTCGTCGAACTTGATGTAGGAGCCGTCCTGACGACGGGTCTCCTTCTTGGTGCGAACGATGACGGCCTTGACGACGTCACCCTTCTTCACGTTGCCGCCGGGGATGGCGTCCTTCACCGTGGCGACGATGACGTCACCGAGACCGGCGTAGCGACGACCCGAGCCACCGAGCACGCGGATGGTCAAGATCTCCTTGGCACCCGTGTTGTCGGCGACCTTCAGGCGGGATTCCTGCTGAATCACTGCTGTCTCCTATTCCGAAGCAGGCCGGGGCCTACTTGGCCTTCTCGAGGATCTCGACCAGGCGCCAGCGCTTGGAGGCGCTGAGGGGACGGGTCTCGCTGATCACGACGAGGTCGCCGACACCAGCGGTGCCGAGCTCGTCGTGGGCCTTCACCTTGGACGTGCGGCGGATGATCTTGCCGTAGAGCGCGTGCTTCACGCGGTCCTCGACCTCGACCACGATGGTCTTGTCCATCTTGTCGCTCGTCACGTAGCCGCGACGCGTCTTGCGGTAGCCGCGGGTCGAGGCGGCGGAGTTCTTCTCTTCGTTCGCCATCAGTTCTCCTCGGCGGTCTCGGCCTCGGTCGACTCGGCCGGCTTGTCAGCCTTCTTCGTCTTCTTGGCCTTGGTGGCGGTCTCGACGGGCGCGGGCGTGGCACGGATGCCGAGCTCGCGCTCGCGGAGGACGGTGTAGATGCGTGCGATGTCGCGCTTGACGGCACGGAGACGACCGTGGCTCTCCAGCTGGCCGGTGGCCGACTGGAAGCGGAGGTTGAAGAGTTCCTCCTTGGCCTTCTTCAGCTCGTCAGCGAGACGCTCGTTCTCGAACGTGTCGAGCTCCGTGGGACGGAGCTCCTTGGAACCGATCGCCATTACGCGTCGCCCTCCTCGCGCTTGATGATGCGTGCCTTGAGGGGCAGCTTGTGGATTGCACGGGTCAGCGCCTCGCGGGCGATGTCCTCGTTGACGCCGGAGAGCTCGAAGAGCACACGACCCGGCTTGACGTTGGCGACCCACCACTCGGGCGAGCCCTTACCGGAACCCATGCGGGTCTCAGCCGGCTTCTTGGTGAGCGGACGGTCCGGGTAGATGTTGATCCACACCTTGCCGCCACGCTTGATGTGACGCGTCATGGCGATACGAGCGGACTCGATCTGACGGTTGGTCACGTAGGCGGGGGTCAGCGCCTGGATGCCGTAGTCACCGAACGACACCTTGGTGCCACCGGTGGCCTGGCCCGAACGCTTCGGGTGGTGCTGCTTGCGGTGCTTGACTCGACGGGGAATAAGCATGGTTACGCCTCAACTCCTGCGCCGGCCGGCGCGTCCTGCGGGGCCTGCTGCTGACGGCCGCCACGGTCGCCGCCACGACGGTCGCCGCGCTCGCCACGGGGGCCGCCACGACGCTCCGGGCGCGACGAACGCTGGTTCGCCTGCTCGCGAGCGAGCTCCTTGTTCGTGATGTCGCCCTTGTAGATCCAGACCTTCACGCCGATGCGGCCGAAGGTGGTGCGAGCCTCGTAGAAGCCGTAGTCGATGTTCGCGCGGAGCGTGTGCAGGGGCACGCGGCCCTCGCGGTAGAACTCCGAGCGCGACATCTCGGCGCCGCCGAGACGGCCCGACACCTGGATCCGGACACCCTTGGCGCCGGCGCGCTGTGCACCCTGCAGGCCCTTGCGCATGGCGCGACGGAACGCGACACGGGCGGAGAGCTGCTCGGCGATGCCCTGCGCGACGAGCTGGGCCTCGGTCTCGGGGTTCTTCACCTCGAGGATGTTGAGCTGGATCTGCTTCTTGGTGAGCTTCTCGAGCTCGCCACGGACGCGCTCCGCCTCGGCGCCACGGCGACCGATGACGATGCCCGGACGCGCGGTGTGGATGTCCACGCGGACGCGGTCACGGGTGCGCTCGAGCTCGATGCGGGCGACGCCGGCGCGGTCGAGGGTCTTCTTCAGGTACTCGCGCACCTTGATGTCCTCGGCCACGTAGTCGGCGTAACGCTGACCCTGCTTCGTGCTGTCGGTGAACCAGTGCGAGACGTGGTCCGTCGTGATCCCGAGACGGAAGCCGTACGGGTTGACCTTCTGGCCCATTACTTGCTCGCCTTCTTGCTCGTCGCGGCAGCCTCGACCTCGTCCGGCGTCGCGAGGACGACCGTGATGTGGCTGGTGCGCTTGTTGATGCGGAAGGCCCGGCCCTGGGCGCGCGGCTGGAACCGCTTCAGGGTCGTGCCCTCGTCGACGAAGACGCGGCTCACGTAGAGGTCGCGCTCGTCGAGGAAGCTGTTCGTCGAGTCCGCCTTGACACGTGCGTTGGCGATCGCCGAGGCGACCAGCTTGTACACGGGCTCCGAAGCGGCCTGGGGGGCGAACTTCAGGATGGCGAGGGCCTCGTGGGCCTGCTTGCCGCGGATCAGCTCGATGACGCGACGGGCCTTCTGAGGCGTGACGCGGATGTGTCGCACGCGTGCGATCGACTCCACCATTTCGTTCCTCCTCTTCGTCCCCGCCTTAGCGGCGACGGCCCTTCTTGTCGTCCTTCACGTGACCACGGAAGGTGCGGGTCGGCGCGAACTCGCCGAGCTTGTGACCGACCATCGACTCGGTGACGAACACCGGGATGTGCTTGCGGCCGTCGTGCACGGCGATCGTGTGGCCGAGCATGTTCGGCACGATCATCGAACGACGCGACCACGTGCGGATCACGTTCTTGGTGTTGGCCTCGTTCTGCGTGACGACCTTGCGGAGCAGGTGCTCGTCGACGAAGGGGCCCTTCTTCAGACTGCGTGGCATCTTCGGAACTCCTACTTGCGCTTCTTGCCGGCGTTACGGCGACGGACGATGAGCTTGTCGCTCGGCTTGTTCGGCTTGCGCGTACGACCCTCGGCCTGGCCCCAGGGGCTGACCGGGTGACGACCACCGGACGTCTTGCCCTCACCACCACCGTGCGGGTGGTCGACCGGGTTCATCGCGACACCACGCACGGTCGGGCGGACGCCCTTCCAGCGCATGCGGCCGGCCTTGCCCCAGTTGATGTTGGACTGCTCGGCGTTGCCGACCTCGCCGATCGTGGCGCGGCAGCGGGCGTCGACGTTGCGGACCTCGCCCGACGGCAGACGGAGCTGCGCGTAGGGGCCGTCCTTGGCGACGAGACGCACCGAGGCACCGGCCGAACGCGCCATCTTCGCGCCGCCACCGGGGCGGAGCTCGATCGCGTGGATGACCGTACCCACGGGGATGTTGCGCAGCGGCAGGTTGTTGCCGGGCTTGATGTCGGCGCCGGGGCCCTGCTCGATGACGTCGCCCTGCTTGAGCTTGTTCGGCGCGATGATGTAGCGCTTCGTGCCGTCGACGTAGTGCAGGAGCGCGATGCGCGCGGTGCGGTTCGGGTCGTACTCGATGTGTGCGACCTTGGCGTCCACGCCGTCCTTGTCGTGACGACGGAAGTCGATCACGCGGTACTGGCGCTTGTGGCCACCACCGATGTGGCGGGTGGTGATGCGGCCCGAGCTGTTGCGGCCACCGGTCTTCGGCAGCGGACGAAGCAGCGACTTCTCCGGCGTCGAACGGGTGATCTCAGCGAAGTCGGCGACCGACGAGCCGCGACGACCGGGGGTCGTCGGCTTGTAGTTACGAATAGCCATGATTTATCCCTCTGGTCCTCAGCCGACAGCCGTGAAGATGTCGATCGAACCGGACTTGAGCGTCACGATGGCGCGCTTGGTGTCCTTGCGCTTGCCCATGCCGAAACGCGTGCGACGGGTCTTGCCCGGACGGTTCAGCGTGTTGATGCTCGCGACCTTGACGTCGAAGATCTTCTCGATGGCGAGCTTGATCTCGGTCTTGTTCGAACGGGGGTCCACGATGAACGTGTACTTGCCCTGGTCGATCAGGCCGTAGCTCTTCTCCGAGACGACCGGCGAGATGATGATGTCGCGCGGGTCCTTGTTGAAGCCGCTCATGCGGAGATCTCCTTCGCGGTCTTCGACGCGATGAAGGCGTCGAGTGCGCTCTTGCTGAAGACGAGGGCGTCGGCCTTGAGCACGTCGTAGGCGTTGAGCTGGCCGTACGAGAGCGCGTGGACGTTCGGCAGGTTGCGGACCGACTTGAGCGTGAGCTCGTCGTCCGACTCGAGCACGACGAGCACGTTCTTGACGGGCGCGACCTTCTCGATGAGCGTGCGAGCGGTCTTGGTCGACGGCAGTTCAGCCGGGACGAAGGACTCGACGGCGGCGATGCGGCCACCGCGGGCGCGGTCCGAGAGCGAGCCGAGCAGCGCAGCGGCGATCATCTTCTTCGGGGTGCGCTGCGAGTAGTCGCGCGGGGTCGGTCCGTGGACGACGCCACCGCCGGTGTGCTCCGGAGCGCGGACCGAACCCTGACGGGAGCGGCCGGTGCCCTTCTGCTTGAACGGCTTGCGACCGGCACCGCGGACCTCGCCGCGGTTCTTGGTCTTGTGGGTGCCCTGACGCGCGGCGGCGAGCTGCGCGGTGACGACCTGGTGGATCAGCGGGACGTTGGTCTCGACGTCGAAGAGCTCCGCGGGCAGCTCGATGCTGCCGGCGACGGCTCCCGTCGCGTCGAGGACGTCGATCGTGTTGGCGGTCGTGGTGGCCATGATCACTTACCCTTCACGGCGGTGCGGACGAAGACGGAGCGACCGCGAGCACCGGGGACGGCGCCCTTGACGAGCAGCAGACCCTTCTCGGCGTCGACGGCGTGCACCGTGAGGTTGAGGACGGTCACGCGCTCGCCACCCATACGACCGGCCATGCGCATGCCCTTGAAGACACGCGACGGGGTCGACGAAGCACCGATCGAGCCGGGCTTGCGGTGGTTGCGGTGCGCACCGTGCGAAGCGGACACACCGGCGAAGCCGTGGCGCTTCATGACACCGGCGAAGCCCTTGCCCTTCGACGTGCCGACGACGTCGACCTTCTGGCCCGCCTCGAACGTGTCGACGGTGAGCTCCTGGCCGAGCGTGTACTCAGCGGCGTCGTTGGTGCGGATCTCGGTGAGGGTGCGACGCGGGGTCACACCGGCAGCCTCGAAGTGGCCGGCGGCCGGCTTGTTGACCTTGCGCGGGTCGATGGCACCGGCGGCGATCTGGATCGCCTCGTAGCCGTCGCGCTCGACGTTGCGGATCTGGGTGACCACGTTCGGGCCGACCTCGATCACGGTGACGGGGATGAACTTGTTGTTCTCGTCCCACACCTGGGTCATCCCGAGCTTCTTGCCGAGGAGGCCCTTGACGGTCTTGGTTGAGTTCGCCATTGGTCAGCCCCCTTACAGCTTGATCTCGATGTTGACGTCGGCCGGGAGGTCGAGTCGCATGAGCGAGTCGACGGCCTTCGGCGTCGGGTCGACGATGTCGATGACCCGCTTGTGCGTGCGCTTCTCGAAGTGCTCGCGCGAGTCCTTGTACTTGTGGGGCGAACGGATCACGGTGACCACGTTCTTCTCGGTGGGGAGCGGCACCGGGCCGACCACGGTCGCACCGGCACGGGTCACCGTGTCGACGATCTTCCGGGCCGACGTGTCGATGACCTCGTGGTCGTACGACTTGAGCCGGATGCGGATCTTCTGTCCCGCCATGTGTCTCTCTGTCCTCTCTGCGCCGCGCACCCTTCCGGGCCGCCTGACGCCGCCGTCACCGTGCATTCCTGCAGGGCTTGGCTGTTTTCCTGAACCAACCGGCCGCATCCGCTGGGGGATGACCGCTGTTCTCCTGTCAACCGCGCAGGGCGACCGGGGCCGTCCAGCGTGGGCATGTCGCTTCCCCGCCCTCCGGGCACAGCCGTGTCTCTCGACACAGCGCTGCTCGTCGCGCTTCGTGGGGATTCGATCGTGTTCTGCTGCCTGCGGCCCAACCCAGCTCCGCTGGACGGAGGGGTTGTGCACTGCCAGAGCAGTGATCCTGCGCGCGCGAACGCCCGCGGAATTCGGAACCGGACAAGTCTCGCATAGGCACGGGATCCGTGCAACCCGGGCGTGTCGCGGATCGCGGGCGTGTCGGGGACGGCCCGCTCCCCCGGAACCACGGGCATCCGCCGGTCGGGAGGCCCGGATCGCCCCACGACGCAGCGCACCCTCCCGACGTGGTCGGGAGGGTGCGCCGTCGGTGCGTCGTGCCGCTACTCGGCGTCGACCACGGGCGGGACGAACCAGGGCGGGAACACCGCCACGCGCGGAGCGTGCCCGCGGTGCTCGGCGAGGAGCGCCTTGACCTGCTGGCGAACGCGGTCGTTCGCGACACCGATGACGGCCACGGACGAGAACGGCACGCGGGGCCCGGCGAGCAGCTCGAGGCCGTGCATCTCGGGGTCGGTGAAGTCCGTTCGCCGGATGAGGTTCGTCGCGGCCTCGGGGCCGACGGCGAAGCGCACGTCGTCGGCTTCGGCGTCCTGGTCGGCGACGATGACCGACGCCCCGAACGCCGACACGGGGACGACGAGCACGACGTACTCGGTGGCGCGGGTCCGGCGGGCCGCGTCGGACCAGCGCGGGCCCTCGGCGCCCCGGCGCAGTTCGTCCCAACGCGTCGCGTCCGGCGACAGCGTGAAGGCGACGTGCCCGGAGACCGGACCACCGTCGGGAGCAGGGGCCTCGGCGCGCGCCGCACGGGTCTCGGCCGAGCTGACGTCGACGGTCGGCGTGGCCGTGTCGGCGGCGAGGATCGCGCCCTCGGCGACGATCGATGCCAGGTTGTCGACGTGGGTGGCGTGGTGGGCCCGCAGCGAGGCGAAGACGCGGGGTTCGGGCAGCTCGGGCGCTGCCGGGGTCCGCAGGGACGAGGAACCCCTCGTCGGGGCGGGGGTGGAGCGCAGGTCGGTGGTGATGCGGGTCCGACGGGGCGTCGGCGTGGAGGGGGCCGCAGGCAGTTCTGCCTGACGGGGGGAGCAGATGTCGCAGAGCTCGGTGGGGAAACCGTGGATGCACTCGTCGGTCACGACTGGGAGGGGTCCTTCCGTGCCCGGGTGGGGGTGGTCGGGCACGGTGTCCAACCGTACGTCATCTCCCGCACCCCCGGGTCACTGCCGGTAGAGCAGGGCGCGTACCTCGGACTCCGCCGCGTGCAGTCGGTCCGGATCGATCGTCTCACCGTGGTCGTAGGCGTCGAGCAGTCGCGGGTCGATGTAGCTCTGCCGGCACACCGTCGGGGTGTTGCCGAGCTCCTCGCTCGCGGCCTTCACGGCGTGCGACACCGCCTTCTTCCGCTTCGCCTGCGACGACTGGGGCCCGGTCTTCGCCAGGTCCACCGCCGCCGCCACGGTGCCGTGCAGGGTCCGGAAGTCCTTCGCGGTGAACTCGTCGCCCGCGCGCTCCTTGACGTACTCGTTGATGTCCTCGGCGGCGAGCGGCTCCCACTCGGCGCCCCGCTCCGCCCGGAAGGAGAGCAGCCGCGCGTTCGGTCCACGCCGCTTCATCCCGGCGATCACGCGCGCCAGGTCGTGGTCGTGGATCGTGGACGACCACTCCTGCCCGCTCTTGCCCGGGAAGTCGAGCTCGATGTCGTCGCCGGAGACGTGCGCGTGCGCGCAGAGCAGCGTCGAGAGCCCCCTGCTGCCGTGCTCGGTGGCGTAGCGCTCGGAGCCGACCCGGAGCGATCCCTGGTCGAGCATCCGGAAGGCCGCGGCGAGGGCTCGGCGGCGGTCCGGCTCGGGCCGACGGAGGTCCTGCGTCACCATGCGCCGCGCGGACGGCAACGACTCGGCGAGGGCGAGGGCCCGGTCGTACTTGATGCGGTCCATCCGCTCGCGCCAGCCCGGGTGGTACATGTACTGCCGACGCCCGGCACCGTCGATGCCCGTCGCCAGGATGTGGCCGTTGTCGTACGGCGAGATCCACACGTCGTCCCACGCCGGAGGGATGACCAGCTCCTCGAGCCGCTGGCGGACGGCCTTGTCCGTCACGGTCTGCCCGTCCGGGTCACGGAACGAGAAGCCCTTCCCGCTGCGGACACGGTGGTAGCCACGACCGTTGGTCCTGGAACGACGGAGACGAGTCACCCTGACGATCGTGCCCTGTCCCGCCTGTGATCGGTCCCGAACGGCGTCTCCGGTGCGCCTGCCGGAGACTCCGCGGACCCCGCCGGGAACGACGAAGCGGGGCCGGACCCGAAGGCCCGACCCCGCTTCCGCAGTGTCTTCCGGAAGACCGGGACTACTTGATGATCTCCTCGACCGTACCGGCGCCGACCGTACGACCACCCTCACGGATGGCGAAGCGGAGGCCGGCCTCCATGGCGATCGGCTGGATGAGCTCGACCGACATGGCGACGGTGTCGCCCGGCATGACCATCTCGGTGCCCTCGGGCAGGGTGATGACGCCGGTGACGTCCGTGGTGCGGAAGTAGAACTGCGGACGGTAGTTCGCGTAGAACGGGTTGTGACGGCCGCCTTCGTCCTTGGTCAGGATGTAGGCGTTCGCCTTGAACTCGGTGTGCGGCGTGACCGAACCCGGCTTCACGACGACCTGGCCGCGCTCGACGTCCTCGCGCTTGAGACCGCGGATGAGCAGACCGGTGTTGTCACCGGCCTCGGCCTTGTCCAGCAGCTTGCGGAACATCTCGATGCCCGTGACCGTGGTCTTCTGCGTCGGGCGGATGCCGACGATCTCGACCTCGGAGTTCAGGTCGAGCGTGCCACGCTCGACACGACCGGTGACGACGGTGCCACGACCGGTGATCGTGAAGACGTCCTCGATCGGCATGAGGAACGGCTGGTCGGTGGCGCGCACCGGGTCCGGGACGTTCTCGTCGACGGCGGACATCAGGTCCTGGACGGACTTGACCCACTTCTCGTCGCCCTCGAGCGCCTTGAGCGCCGAGACCTGCACGACGGGGGCGTCCTCGTCGAACTCCTGCGAGCCGAGGAGCTCACGGACCTCGAGCTCGACGAGCTCCAGGATCTCCTCGTCGTCCACCATGTCGGACTTGTTCAGCGCGACGACGATGTAGGGGACGCCGACCTGGCGGGCGAGCAGCACGTGCTCACGCGTCTGGGGCATCGGGCCGTCGGTGGCGGCGACCACGAGGATCGCGCCGTCCATCTGGGCCGCACCGGTGATCATGTTCTTGACGTAGTCAGCGTGACCCGGGGCGTCGACGTGCGCGTAGTGGCGCTTGTCGGTCTGGTACTCGACGTGCGAGATGTTGATCGTGATACCGCGGTCGCGCTCCTCGGGAGCGCTGTCGATCTGCGCGAAGTCACGGGCCTCGTTGAGGTCCGGGTACTGGTCGTGCAGAACCTTGGTGATCGCCGCCGTGAGCGTGGTCTTGCCGTGGTCGACGTGACCGATGGTTCCGATGTTGACGTGCGGCTTGGTCCGCTCGAACTTGGCCTTGGCCACTGTGGGTCCTCCTCAGGACTCGGAGAGCATGCCCCCGGTTCTGCAACCGTTGGCGTGCAGGGTGTGTGTCTTACTTTACTTGGTGGCGAGGGGCCCGTCGCCGGGCACCCTCGCCTGTGGAGAAGACGCTCAGAGCGTCAGTTCCCCTTGCCCTTCTCGATGATCTCCTCTTCGACCTTCTTCGGGACCTGTGCGTAGGTCTCGAAGGTCATGGAGTAGACGGCACGACCGGAGGTCTTCGAACGAAGGTCACCGACGTAGCCGAACATCTCGGACAGCGGCACGCTCGCGCGGACCACCTTGACGCCCGAAGCGTCCTCCATCGAGGCGATCTGGCCACGACGGGAGTTCAGGTCACCGATGACGTCGCCCATGTACTCCTCGGGAGTACGGACCTCGACGGCCATGATCGGCTCGAGGATGACGGGGCCGGCCTTGCGGGCAGCCTCCTTGTACGCCATCGAACCGGCGATCTTGAACGCCATCTCGGACGAGTCGACGTCGTGCGACTGGCCGTCCTTGAGGATGGCCTTCACACCGACGGTCGGGTAGCCGGCGAGGATGCCGACCTGCATCGCGTCCTGGATACCGGCGTCGACCGACGGGATGTACTCGCGCGGGACGCGACCACCGGTGACGGCGTTCTCGAACTCGTAGACCTTCTCGGCCGTGACCTCCATCGGCTCGAGCGCGATCTGCACCTTCGCGAACTGACCGGAACCACCGGTCTGCTTCTTGTGGGTGTAGTCGTAGCGCTCGACCGGCTTGGTCAGGGTCTCGCGGTAGGCCACCTGCGGCTTGCCGACCGACGCCTCGACCTTGAACTCCCGCTTCATGCGGTCGACCAGGATGTCGAGGTGGAGCTCGCCCATGCCCTTGATGGTGGTCTGGCCGGTCTCGGCGTTGAGCTCGACGCGGAACGTCGGGTCCTCTTCGGCGAGCTTCTGGATGGCCGTGGAGAGCTTCTCCTGGTCGGCCTTCGTGTTCGGCTCGATGGCGACCTCGATCACCGGCTCCGGGAACGTCATCGACTCGAGGACGACCTGGTCGTTCGGGTCGCAGAGCGTGTCGCCGGTGGTGGTGTCCTTGAGGCCGATCACCGCGTAGATGTGGCCCGCGGTCACGTTGTCGACCGGGTTCTCCTTGTTGGAGTGCATCTGGAAGATCTTGCCGATGCGCTCCTTCTTGCCCTTGGTCGAGTTGATGACCTGGGCACCGGACTCGATCGAGCCGGAGTACACGCGGACGTAGGTCAGACGACCGAAGAACGGGTGCACCGCGACCTTGAACGCCAGGGCCGAGAACGGCTCGGTGGCGTCGGGCTTGCGGATGATCTCCTTCTCCTCGTCCTTGACGTCGTGGCCGATCATCGGCGGGACGTCGAGCGGGGACGGGAGGTACGAGATGACGGCGTCGAGCATCGGCTGGACACCGCGGTTCTTGAACGCCGAGCCGCAGAGGACCGGGTAGACCTCGGACGCGATGGTGAGCTTGCGGATGCCCGCGCGGATCTCGTCGTTCGTGAGCTCCTGGCCGTCGAAGAACTTCTCGAGCAGGGCGTCGTCGGACTCCGCGACACGCTCGACGAGCTTGGCGCGGTACTCCTCGGCACGGTCCTGGAGGTCCGCCGGGATCTCCTGGACCTCGTACTGGGCGCCCATGGTCACGTCACCCTTGGCGTCGCCGGGCCAGACCTTGGCGTGCATCTCGATCAGGTCGACGACACCGATGAAGTCGTTCTCGGCACCGATCGGGAGCTGGAGCACGAGCGGCTCCGCACCGAGGCGGTTGATGATCGTGTCGACGGTGAAGTAGAAGTCCGCACCGAGCTTGTCCATCTTGTTGACGAAGCAGATGCGCGGGACGTTGTACTTGTCCGCCTGACGCCACACGGTCTCGGACTGGGGCTCGACGCCCTCCTTACCGTCGAAGACGGCGACGGCACCGTCGAGGACGCGGAGCGAACGCTCCACCTCGACCGTGAAGTCCACGTGACCGGGGGTGTCGATGATGTTGATCTGGTTGTTGTCCCAGAAGCAGGTCGTCGCGGCCGACGTGATCGTGATGCCGCGCTCCTGCTCCTGCGCCATCCAGTCCATCGTGGCAGCGCCGTCGTGGACCTCACCGATCTTGTGCGTGATGCCCGTGTAGAACAGGATGCGCTCGGTCGTCGTGGTCTTGCCGGCATCGATGTGCGCCATGATGCCGATGTTGCGGACCTTGTTCAGGTCGGTGAGCACGTCCTGTGCCACAGGTTCCTCCGGAAGAGTTGTAGGAGAGGTTGGCGGCCGGGCGGGCACCGGTCGTTCATGACGACCGGCACCCGCCCGCAGCCGGGACTACCAGCGGTAGTGGGCGAAGGCCTTGTTCGACTCGGCCATCTTGTGCGTGTCCTCGCGGCGCTTGACCGCGGCACCGAGACCGTTCGACGCGTCGAGGATCTCGTTCATGAGACGCTCGGTCATCGTCTTCTCGCGACGGGCCTTGGCGTACGAGGTGAGCCAGCGGAGCGCGAGGGTGTTCGCGCGGTGCGGCTTGACCTCGACCGGGACCTGGTAGGTCGAGCCACCGACGCGGCGGCTGCGGACCTCGAGGGTCGGACGGACGTTGTCGAGCGCCTTCTTCAGCGTCGCGACGGCGTCCTGCTGGTTCTTGGCGGAGACACCCTCGAGTGCATCGTAGACGATGCGCTCGGCGAGGCCCTTCTTGCCGTCCAGGAGGATCTTGTTGACGAGCTGCGAGACGATCGGCGCGCCGTACACCGGGTCGGCGACGACGGGACGCTTCGGGGCGGGACCCTTACGAGGCATCTATCTCAACCCTTCTTCGCGCCGTAGCGGCTGCGGGCCTGCTTACGGTTCTTGACGGCCTGGGTGTCCAGGGCACCGCGGATGATCTTGTAGCGCACACCGGGGAGGTCCTTCACACGACCGCCGCGGACGAGCACCATCGAGTGCTCCTGCAGGTTGTGGCCCTCACCGGGGATGTAGGCCGTGACCTCGGTGCCGTTCGAGAGCTTCACACGAGCGACCTTGCGCAGGGCCGAGTTCGGCTTCTTGGGGGTGGTGGTGTAGACGCGGGTGCAGACACCACGCTGCTGGGGGTTCGCCTTCAGTGCCGGCGCCTTGGTCTTGACGACCTTGGGCGTGCGACCCTTGCGAACGAGCTGCTGGATGGTAGGCAACTGTTCTCCTGGTTCTTCGCTCGTGCTCTGGCCGACGCCTTCCGTCGGCTTCCTCATCCCACGCTGATCACCGCCTGACGGCGGAGGGGAGGTCGTGGGATGGATGATCCCGGCACGGACCCGTCAGGGCGACGAGGGTGACCCGGGATTTCGGGCGCGCCCGAGGGCGCACACCCGGTAGAGACTACCCGCGTCACACAGCGAAATCAATCCGGGCGCGTCGCGCTCGGAGCCCCGGTGAGCGCCCTGGGCGAACGCGGTCGCGCTGGACCGGGTCCGGCCCCGAGGGGCGGTGTCGTGTGGGCGCCGACCACCTGTCGACGGCACGGACCCGACGGGGGTGGGTCGCGCCTCCCGGCCGACGTCGCCCCGCGCGACCGACGCGACGCGGGTCAGGAACCCGTGTCCGACGCACCGTTCCCGATGGCGGACTCGAACGTGGCGCCGGCGTCGGTGAAGCCCGACACGTACCCGGCGACGTTGACGTTCATCGGCCCGGCCGTCGCGGTGCCCACGCCGTCGGGGCCGGAGATGTCCGCGGTGAAGGTGGCGCGACCGAAGGTCGTCGTCGACACGGTCCAACCGCGCGACAGCCACCCGCCGACCGCGACCTGCGGTCGCTGCTCGAGCGTCCACTCCTGGTTCGAGTAGGTGTAGGCCGGGTCCTCGCCGTACGCGTAGAAGCTGCAGCCCGAGGGCGCCGCGTCCGTCGACGCGATGCAGGCGTCGACCCAGCGGTCGACCGCCTGCTGCGCCGCCCGCTCCCCCGCGGACGTCAGCGTCGTCGTCATGGCGACCGGGACGGAGCCGGTCCCGCCGAAGCCTGCCACGCGAGCCGATCCGCCCTCGGCCGAGTACCACTTGCCCCCGTCGACGGAGACGTCGTACGTGCCGGGGAGGGCGTCGAGGCGCGCGGTGCCGTCGCGCCCGGTCGTCACCCGCTGGCCGGCGACCTCGACGGGCGTCCCCGCGGGACCGCGCACCGACAGCTCGACCTGACCGAGCGTCGGCGCCTCGAGCTCCCAGACCGGGAAGACGCCCCAGTCGGAGTCGGTGCGGTCCAGGGTGAACGTCGTCGCGACGTCACGGCCGCCCTGCCGCAGGGAGGCGCGCACCGTGGCGGTGTCGCCGTCGGTCCGCGTGGCCACGATGCGGTAGCCCGTCACGCGGCCGGACGCCTCCGCGTACGCGGCGTCGGTGAGGAGGACGTCGTCGTCGTCGTGGTCGATCCCCGCCGCGTCGAGTGCGTCGTCGACACGACCAGAGGTCAGGTCGTCGAGGAACGCGCGCACGGGCCGGTCGGCCGAGTGCGAGGCGGACTGGACGGCGTAGCCGACGACCCCGGTCACCGCGAGCAGGACCACGGCCGTGCCACCGGCGATGATGCCGAGGACCGCACCGCGGCGCATCCGTCGACGCTGCCAACCGGGCGCGGGTCCGCCCACCGGCGCCGGTGCCTCCTGCGTGCCGCGGAGCGTGTCGACGTGCGGGGCCGCTGCCCACCCGTCCGGCTGCTGGTCGTTCATGCGTCCCCCGTCGTGCCTCGTGCCTGCTCCGCGATCGTACCGCCGTCAGGCGGTGCGGGGCCGGGTTCAGGGGTGCTCGCGCTCCGGGGCCGCGGCGGTCGGCGTGGGCTGCGCACGAGCCTGGTGACGCGCGGCCGAGATGCCGCCGACGACGCAGAGCAGCGCGACGACGACGGACCCGACGACGAAGGGGCTCAGCGCCGCGCCGGCGGGGAAGACGAGCAGCTCCGTGCCGTCGCCACGCGTCAGGGCGTACCCGACGGAACCGACCCCGAGCATCACCAGGTAGGTGCCCGCCGCGGCGACGAGGGCGGTGACACCGGGGTTGCCCTCACGGACACCGGACGCGGTCGCGAGGAACACGACCACCCCGGCGCCGACGACCATCGCGGGGCCGAGGTAGGGGCTCGCGTCGGGCTGCGCGATGGCCTCGACGTCGGCGAGCAGGGCTTCGAAACCCGTCACCGCGATGACGAGCGCGATGAAGAGCACGGACGTCATCGTCGCGATCAGCCACCGGGACATGGAGCGATCGTACCGCCGGCAGGGCGGGACGGCGCGGTCCGGCTACTGCACGGTCGGGACCTGGTCCCGCTGCACCCGGTCCTGCTCGGAGGACGCCTGGTCGGCCTGCTCCTGGGCGGCGGCGACCAGTGCGAGCGCGATGGTCGCCGTGATGACGGGGATGGACTCCGTGAGCGGGGCGGCGGGGGCGGCGCTGCTGGGCGCGGCGGGGACGGCACTGCTGGCCGCGGCAGCGTCGGCCGGGAGGCGCGGCTCGGCCTGGTCGGGGTCGGTCGCCTCCGCCTCGTGGTCGCGCAGGGCGGGGCCGACGATCGGCAGGACCGCGGTCGTCGCCGGCGGCTCGGCGTGCAGCGCCACCGAAGCGGGGACCTCGACGACGCGGCCCCTCGTGGCCCTCCGGGTGCGCGCCATCCTGACGAGCACGACGACCGCCACGATCGCCCAGACGCCGTTCACGATGGTGGACGGGATCGCGTGGTGCGCGGCGACGTTGATCGCGACGGAGAGCCCCCCGACGAGGTTGAGGAGCTGGTAGAGCGGTCCGTTCGGGATCTTGCCCAGTGAGAACAGCAGGTAACCTGCAAGAACGGTTACGGCTCCGAACCAGCCGAGGAACTCCACGATTCCGACCAACACGCGCGACTCCGGGCACGACGAGGAACGGCCGTCCTGAGGCGACCGTCCGAGAGGGGGTGAGCAGCCGCGAGTGCGGCGTCGGGAGCATCGTACGCAGACCGACGTGTGTCGCGGAAGTGGGCGCGGCGTGGCGTGGCGCACCCACTTCGCGGGGGTCTCGTGCGCGCTGGGTTCAGCCGGTTGGGGCGGGGGCCGCGGACGGGTCGGCGAGCACGTAGATCGACCCCGAGAGCGACCATGACTGCGACTGCATGGGGGTCGCGCCGTCGTCCTCGCTGGCGGCGGCGATGCCCGTGACGAGGAAGAGCCGGGCGCCCGACTGCATCGCCTTCGTGAACGCGAGCGCCTGGTCGTAGGACCCCTTGACCGCGACGGTGACGGGGACGAGCGAGAAGTTCGAACCGGTGATCGCCGGGTCGGTCGCCGCTTGCGCTGAGGGCACCTCCGAGTCCGCGGTGGGCGGTGCCGCGGACGCGGCGGACGTCCCGTTCGAGCTCGCGTCCGGTTCGGCCGCGGAATCGGCGGCCGGGGCGTAGGGAACGGCGTCGCCGATGGTGACGTTCGTCACCTGCACCGACGCTGCGGTCGCATCCGCGTCGATCTCGCGGACGAAGGACTCGGTGTCGACCGTCGACGGCACCGAGGCGCGGAGGCGGTCCAGCTCTGCCTTCGTCTCGCCGAGTCCGGAGAACGCCTTCGCGAGCCGCGTCAGCTCGGCTCGGTTCTTGTCGTTCGTCGCGTCGATGGTCGCCTGCTGCGTCTGGTTCGCCGCGGCCGCGGCGAGCTGCGGCTGCACGCCGAGGAACCAGCCGCCTGCCAGGACGGCGGCGCAGACGACGAGTGCGATCACGAGGGAGAGACGGTGCTTCGTCATCGTTCGGTGTCCTTGCCGTACTTGCCGTCGTAGGCGCGTGCGTCGAGCTCGAGGGCGATCACGGACGTGTACTCGGCCCGGTCCTCGTCGTAGGAGATCGAGGAGATGGACGAGTCCAGGTAGCCCGTCAGCCCGGACAAGCGGGTCGTCCAGTCAGGGACGGACGGGATGGTCGTCGACTTCGCCGTGAGGGTGAGCGTCGCCGCCCGAGGTGCGCCGCCCGCGTCTGCGGCCTGTCCGAAGGGTTCGGTCACGTTCGCCGATGCGATGGTCATGCCACTGATCGAGAGATCGGCCGGCAGGACGTTCCTGATGCCACCGAGCGTGGCGTCCCAGTCCACCTCCGTGGATCCGCCCACTTCCCGGGCCGACTCGAGGAGTTCGGTGTCGCGCTCCGTCGCCCGGAGGTCCGCGTACCGCTGTTGCTGCGAGAGGAGGGTGGTGGTCTCCGCCTGCGCCGCGGTCAGCGACGCAGCCGTGGCCATCTGGTGCGCCACGGCGCCGACCGTCGCGAGCACCACGGCCGCTCCGGCCACGACGACGCCGAGCCATGCACGACGGGTGGCCGCCCGCTGGCGACGCTCGACGTAGACCTCCGCCGGCAACAGGTCGACACGGGGTGCGCGACCCGCGATCGACTCCGTGCCGGAACGGCGGTCGCTGCGGTTCCGGCGGGCCGGTGCCGTGCTCGATCGTTCCTGGGTGCTGGTCATGCTGCCTTGCTCCCCACCGCGAGTCCGTAGGCGACGGCGACCGAGTCGCCGTGGGCGAGGATGTCCTCCTCGCGCACGGCGCGGCCGAAGCCCGCGTCACGGAACGCGGACGGCGTCGTGACCGGCAGGTGCGTCGTGTCGGCGAGGGCCTCGCGGAAGCCGATGAGGCGCGCGCCACCGCCGACGAGCGAGATGCCCGAGACGGTCTCCTCCGGACGGGTGTTCACGTAGTAGTTGATGGTGTTCCGGAGACTCGTGACGAGTTCGTTCACGGTGTCGAACACCGCCGCGACGGCGCGTGCGTCGTCCGGTGTCCTGGCCCCGGGGCCGATGCCGAAGTGGCGCTTGACGGCCTCCGCCTGCGCGAAGGGGATGTCCAGGCGTCCGGCGAGCGAGCGGGTGATGTCGTCCCCGCCGGACGGGATGATGCGCACGAACTGCGGCACGCCGTCGGTCGCGATGACCACGCTCGTGGTGTCTGCGCCGACCTGGATGATGGCGATGGTCCCCTGCTGCGCGTCCGCGGGGGCGAGCACCCGGGTGAGCGCGAACGGGATGAGGTCCACCCCCACCGGGTTGAGCGCGGCGAGCCGTACGGAGCGCACGTTGGCGAGGACGGCGTCCTTGATCGCGGCGACGAGCAGGCCGCGGATCACCGGCCCGGTCTCGTCGACACCCTCGCTGACGGGGTAGAAGTCGAGGATCGCGTCGACCACGGGGACGGGGAGCATGTCCTGCACCTGGAAGGGCAGGCTCTCCCTGATCTGCGCGAGCGGGGCGTGCGGGACCGTCAGGTCACGGGACAGGACCCGCTGGTTCCCCATGCCGAGGACGACGTCGCGGGATCGGAACCGCCCGACGGACCAGAGCTGGCGCAGTGCGGCACCCACGGTGTTCGGTTCGAGGACCTCGCCGCGGCTCACCGCGCCCTCGGGCGTCGGGACCTCGGCCACGCGCATGACGATCGGCCGACCGCGGTGGGCGTCAGCGACCTCGACCGCGCGGATCGACGACGCGGCGATGTCGACGCCGACGATGCTCTTTCCCATGGTGCTGCTTTCGTTGTGGGGCGATCAGGAGAGGCCGAGGAGGCCCAGGTAGGCCGCCCAGAGGGGAGCGCCGGACACGATGCCGATCCAGGCGCCGACGAGCATCGACGGCCCGAAGGGGACACCGCTCCCCATGCGGGCGCGGCCGGCGACGACCAGTGCGATCGCGACCGTACCGCCGACGACGAAGGCACCGAAAGCTCCCACTGCGAGGGGTCCCCATCCGAGGTACGCCAGCACGAGTCCGAGCACCACGGCGAGCTTGACGTCGCCGAGCCCCATGCCGCCCGGGACGGCGAGCGCCAGGACCAGGTAGGCCCCGCCGAGCGCGACCGAGCCGATGACACCACGGAGCAGGGCACCCCAGTCCCCCGATGTCGCAGAGACCCCGGTGAGGAGCACCAGCAGCACGACGGCCGCCGGGAGGACGATCGCGTTCGGCAGGCGGTGCGTGTCGAGGTCGATCAGCGAGAGCGCGACGCTCACCGCCATCAGGTAGAGCAGTGCGCCGAGCATCACGGTCCGCCCGAGCGCTCCTGTCGCGGTCGCGGCGGCGAGCGGCTGCGGCGCCACCAGTGCGACCAGGACGAAGAGCACGGCGGTCGCGGCCTCGACCACCGGGTAGCGGACCGAGATCGGTGCGGCGCAGTCGCGGCACCGCGCACGGAGCAGGACCCACGACAGGACGGGCACGTTGTCCCGCCGGCGGATCGGGTGGTCGCACCGTGGGCAGGCGCTCGCCGGCGCGATGACGGAGAGCCCCGCGGGGACCCGGTGCACGACGACGTTGAGGAAGGAACCGATCGCCAGGCCGAGCACCCCGGCCAGGGCGGCGGTGATCCAGGCCGCGCTCACCGGCAGGCTCCCGTGCTCGTCTTCGCGCATGCACCGTCCACCTGGTAGGCGGACTGCACCTCGACCTGCGTCGTGACGCCGTACGACGTCGAGACGGGCTGCAGGAACTTCGGCGGCGCGGTGGTGAGGAGGCGCTTGTCGTAGACGTAGTTCTTCGAGAAACCGGTGCTGCCGGTGGTCGCGACCGGGCCGCGCCAGTTCTGCGCGATGGAACCGACGACCTTGAGCACGCCGAGCTTCGGTCCGATGTCGTAGTTCTGGTTCCAGAAGGTCCCGGCGTTGCTCGCGATCGCCGCACTGATCGTGATGCTCTCCCCGGCCGAGCGGTCGAGCAGCGCGATCCCGGAGGTGTTGCACCGGGAGTGGTCGGTGCCGGACCGTGTGGAGGGGTACGAGGTGCACTTGGTGGGGTTGTACACCTCGACGGCGTTCTGGCCGACCAGTCCGAGGATGTCGGCGGTCGCATCCGCGTAGGTGACGCTGCCGGTCACCCAGATCGTGCCCGACGAGGCGATGGTCATCGCGCCCGCGAACGCTCCGCTGATGAAGACGTCGCCCGCCGTGCACGAGTACGTGTCGGACGCCGAACCGGTCAGCGTCGTCGCGTCCCGACCTGCGCTGCGCCCGTTGACCCACTCGTCCGCGGCGGGATAGCCCAGCCCGTTGCTGAACGGCTGGTTCGGCTTCGTGGTCGCCTTGCCGTTCGAGCCGACCGTGACCGAGGTCGTGCAGTAGGTGTTCGTGTACCCGGAGGGGAAGGCACCCGGCCACTTGTTCACGTTGTTCCCGGACGACGGCACGTCCTGCACGTACATGAGGTTCGCCGGCAGCGTGGGGATCGTCGCTCCGCTCGCGCTCTGCAGGGCGTCGATCGAACCGCACAGCGCCGCGGCCTTCGCGGTGTCCGGACCGGCCTCGACCTTGCCCGTCCTGTCGTCCACCTGGATCTGGGTCGCCTTCGTCCAGGGCGACCAGACCGTCATCTTGCCGCCGCCGAGGAAGGCGACCCGCGTCGGCCCCGTGTACAGGCAGCCCGGACGCGGGACGGTCGCGGGGATGTCGGTGCGCGTCTCCTGGGACATGTTCGAGTTGAGCGCCGGCAGACCGAGGTACGGCACGGCGGCAGGGTCCCCACCGTTGAACTGCCCGCCGCAGGTGCCGCTCGAGGGCCGCACCCGCGTGTCGTGCTGCTCGACGCTTCCGTTGAAGGTCGTGGCACACGCAGCGGTGAAGACGTCGTTCGTCCGGATCGGGCCGTTCAGGACGTCGCTGGCGGCGAACTGCACGGCCTGGCACTTGTTGCTGACACCGCTCTGCCACTGGTAGGCGGTGGTGCAGGTGCTGCCGGAGATCGCCGGGTTCGACGACTCGTAGTTGGTGAAGTACAGGTAGTTGATGAAGCCGTCGCCCTTGAGGTTCGCGACCAGGGACCGCACGCTGCCACCCGCCTTGCCCGTCACGCGCACACGCAGCACGCCCTTGGACGAGTAGTCGGCGTTGTCGACCTCGTACCGGAAGAACTGGTCCGTCGAGCCCACGACGGCCGCCCACCGGCTCCCGCTGGTCGTGAAGGCGACGTTCTTGTCGTCGCCGGTGAACGTCGATCCGCTCGCCTTGCTGAACTGCGCGGCCGGGTTGCCGTAGAGGGCGTACCCGTTGTCGTTCGACAGCTTCGCCTGGTAGTCCGCGAGGCCGGCGTACGCAGCAGCCATCGCGTTCTGGAAGTTCCGGTCAGTCGCGGACTTGACCGCGCCCGACGCCGACACGGCCACCATCGTCGCGACCAGCATGAGCATGACGGTGCCGAAGATGACGACGTTGGCCAGGGCCATGCCCCGTTCGTCGCCGTGCGCACGACGGAGAGCGGCGACGACGCGGCGCATCACGGCGTGCTCCCGATTCCGGTGCCGGTGCCGGTGCCGTACGCCACGTTGAACAGGTACAACGTGTTCTGGATGTGCGTGTTGCCCGGGGTGTCCGCCGTGGCGGACCCGAGCTCGAGGTTCACCCGGACCGCGCGGATCGCGCCGAGCTGCGACGCGGGGACGGACCCGTCGGCGAGGGTGGCCAGCGGGGACCCGTTCGCGCCGAGGTAGGTGAAGAGCGGATCCCCGTCACCCGTCGGTGTCGCCACGGCACCACCGAGGACCATCGTGCGGGTCGGCGCCTGGGTCGGGGCGGGAAAGGTCGTGAAGCCCTTCGTCGTCGTCCCCGTCCACCGGTCGAGGACGAGGCCCCTGGCGGCGTTCAACGAGTACCGGACCTGGACCGGGGTGTCGGTGGCGTTGCCGTCGAGGTCGATGAAGGCGGTGAACGTCATCCGGGAGCCGTTCGCCTGGGTGACCGCCGCCGCGTAGGTGCCGTCCGCACGGGGGAGCAGACTCGCGGCGTGCACGTACCGGGTGAGTGAGTTCATCACGACGGCGGCCGAGCGCGCGTTCTGGTCGGACCTGGTGTTCGTCGAGCCGGCGCGCAGGGTCGCGGTGAAGAAGCCGCCGACCGCGACGAGGATCACCATGGAGATGCTCATCGCGACGATGAGTTCCATGAGGCCGACGCCGGCGTCCTCGCGCCGGAACCGGCCGAACACCCGCATCACGAGGTCTGTCCGCGCGGGTCGAGCGTGAGCGTGTTGTCGTAGTCGATGACGAAGAGCGCGGTCTTCTGGTTCACGCGGCCGGGCGTCACCGGCGTGACGTTCGCAGCCTTCGTGGCGATCTCGTTCCGCGACGTCGAACCGAACGTCTTCCCCGAGGAGATCGTCCACGTCCCGAACGGCAGGGCGATCGTCGCGGTGTCCGACGACGAGACGGGGAACTTCATGGTCATGCCTGCGGCGCAGCCGGGGTCGCCTGCTCCCGGGTTCGAGGACGAGACCGCGGTGATGTAGCGCCCCTTGACGTCGCTCACCTTCGCCACGCCCATCATCACGGCCCCGTCGGACGGTTGCCCGGACTCGGTCGTGATCAGCGGTGGGAGCGCTCCGGCCGCGCCTGCGGCATCGGGCGTCGTCCAGGCCGCAGGGTTCGGGCTCAAGCAGTTCACCGTGGCGTTCGGGCTGTTCGAGTAGGGCCCGGCGTACGCCGTGTACCCGGACGCGAAGGGGAAGACCGGCAGTGACTGTTCCGAGGCGGAGGTGACGACGAGCGTCTGGCTCGTCGTGTCCCACGGCGTGACGGTGTCGAGCCCGCCGACCGTGCTCGACAACACCGTCGGCATGTTCGTGGGGAGCGTCGCACCGTAGCTCGATGCGTAGCGGAGCGTCAGTTGGCTCGCGCGGTCGTAGACGAACGGGACGGGTGCGCTCGCGCCGGCGGTGACGGTGATCGGGGTCTGCTGGGACGGCTGCTCCTGGTCCGTGTCGATGCCGCCCGCGATCGTCGCGGTGACGGTGTAGTCGCCCGGAGCGACGTTGACCGCGTACGAGCAGCCCTGCGAGTCCGTCGGCGACGGGGCCGTGCCCGGCGCCACGGCACCGCTGCCCGAGATCGGCGTCAGCGAGATCCCGACGCCGGCGAAGGGTGCCCCCGAGGCGTTCACCGCGGAGACGATGACGGTGCCGTACCCGGGGTCGGTCACGGCGTCGCTCGGCGCGATCGCCGAGGTCATGGTCGTCGAGGACGTCCCGCCACGGGCGTTCGGCCACGACACCGTCGCGACGACGCTCTTGTAGGCGAGCTTGCCGTTCGACGTCCCGCAGGCGCCGCTCGCGCCGTCGCTCTGGACCCAGGTGACGGACCGGTCGATCTCGTAGGTCACACCGCCCAGGGTCTTCCTGTTGCTCGAGCCGGACTTGCTCACGACCTTGAAGATCCCCGCCGTCGTCGCCGCTGCTGTCTGGCGCATCGCGTCGATGTCCTGGGATGCGAGTGCGACCGCCGTCTCGCGGCCACGGCTCGTCTGGGTGAGTTGGAGGGTGTTCGCGATGCCGTAGGCGATGCCGACCGACATGACGGCGAAGACCATCATGGCGACCATGACCTCGATCACCGAGAGCCCGGAGTCACGGGTCGTCGGGTCGATCGGGCGCAGCACGCGGTGCGTCCTGCGGAACATGGTCACCTCCTCACAGGGTCTGGACTACGGAGAAGGGCGACGCACGGGAAGACACGTCGCCCTTCTGAGTCACAGTTCGTTCAGGGGCAGGTGCCCTCGGCCGCGGCCTTGGTGTCGGTGATGTTGAAGTCCTTCTTCGTCGCACCGCGCGCGGAGATGCAGAACGAGCTTCCCGTGGCCGCGGGCTTGTACGTGAACTTCGTGTCGGCGCTCTCCGTGTAGCCGTACGGAACCATCGTCTTACCGTCGGCGAACTCCGTTCCGGTCGGCAGCGTCCCGTTCTTGTCCGTCTGGAACGCGATGACCGCGGTCTTCGCGTTCGCCAGGTCCGACTTCACCGACGCGTCCTTCGCGTTGTTCTGCACGTTCAGGTAGACCGGGATGGCGATCGCGGCGAGGATGCCGATGATGATCACGACGACCAGGAGCTCGATGAGCGTGAAGCCCTTCTCCTTGTCCTCGAGGAGGCCCTTGCGGCGAGCGTCGAGCTTGCCCATGAGAGCGAAGTACATGGTGTTGTCCATTCTTCTGGGAATTGCACTGGGGGGATGGGCTGGGGACTGCTCCGCCGCCGCTGGCAAGCGTATTCAGAGCAGTTTGCGGGCATAATCCCGAGAACGGGGGTGATCGGCGCTGCGAAATGCCCCCAGTACCGGGGTCGGACCGCGAGCCGACCACCCCCGGAAGAGGGCAGAACGCATTCGCCGAGTTACTTGACGAGCGAGGAGATCTGGAAGATCGGCAGGTAGAGGGCGACGATCATGCCACCCACCACGACGCCGAGGAACGCGATCAGGAGCGGCTCGATGAGTGACGTCAGCGACTCTGTGGTCGATTCCACCTCGGAATCGTAGAAGATCGCGATCTTCTCGAGCATGACCTCGAGCGAACCGGCGTCTTCACCGACCGCGATCATCTGCGCGACCATCGCTGGGAACACGGATTCCTTCGCGAGCGGTTCAGCGATCGATTCGCCTTTCCGCACGCTTTCCGCAACACGGTCCAATGCTTTCTGCACGACGAAGTTGTTCGACACTTCTCCGACGATCTTGAGTGCCTGCAGGATCGGCACGCCGGCGCCGATCATGTTCGAGAAGTTGCGGGCGAACCGCGCGATGACGATCTTCTTCGTCAGCTGTCCGAAGACCGGCAGGCGGAGCAGGACCGGGTCGCGGAACGCGCGGAAGCGGTCCGTGTTCTTGTTCCCCCGGTACCAGAGCCACCCGACGACGACGAGCACGGCCAGCACGGGCCCGGCCCAGCGCATGGCGTGTGACAGCTGGACGAGGATCTGCGTCGGGAGCGGCAGCTGCCCGCCGAGCGACGCGAACATGTCCTGGAAGATCGGCACGATGAAGATCAGCATCACGACGACCGCGACCAGCGACATCACGAGCACGACGACCGGGTAGGTCATCGCCGACCTGATCGTCGACCGGAGCTTGTGCTCCTTCTCGAAGTTCGTCGCGATCGAGTCCATCGCCTGGTCGAGGAACCCGCCGGTCTCCCCCGCGCGGATCATGTTGATCATGATCGGCGGGAAGTCGACCGGGTACTTCGCCACGGCGTCCGAGAAGGAGACGCCCCGTTCGACGTCGTCGCGGACCTTGCCGAGGATGTCCTTGAGCTTCTTGTTGTCCGTCTGGTCGGCGAGGATCGTGAGCGCCCGCAGCAGTGAGAGGCCGGACGAGAGCATCGTCGAGGCCTGCCGCGACATGATCGCCAGGTCCTTGAGTCCGACGCCCTTCTCGAAGCCGGGGATCTTGATCTCGGTCTGCAGCCCGGTGCCGGGCTTCGCCTCGGTGATGGCGATCGGCGAGACACCCATGCTGCGCAGGCGCTGGACGACTGCCCCCTCGGAGGCGGCGTCGAGCCGCCCCTTGACGAGCTTGCCCGCCCCGTCTCGGCCCCGGTAGTCGAAGGCGAGCGACATCAGTGGCCTCCCGAGTACTTGTCACCGAAGTCGATCTCCGACGCGGCGATGGCGGCGGCGGACGAGTCGGACGGCGACTCGACGCGCTGCACGAGGCGGTCGAAGCCGTCCTCGTCGTGCACCTTCTCCATGGCGGCGGCGCGGGTGACGGTGCCGACGTTGACGAGCTCGGCGAGGTCCTGGTCCATCGTGTGCATGCCGGCATCCCGCCCCGCCTGCATGGCCGACGTGATCTGGTACGTCTTGCCCTCACGCACGAGGTTCGCGATCGCCGGCGTGGTCTTCATGATCTCGGTGGCGACGACACGGCCGGTGCCGTTCGCCTTCGGCACGAGCGTCTGGCAGACGACACCCTCGAGCGTCGCCGCGAGCTGCGTCCGGATCTGCCCCTGCTGGTGTGGCGGGAACACGTCGATGACGCGGTCGATGGTCCCCGGCGCGCTCTGCGTGTGCAGCGTGGCGAACACGAGGTGGCCGGTCTCGGCGGCGGTGAGTGCGACGGAGATGGTCTCGAGGTCGCGGAGCTCGCCGATGAGGATGACGTCGGGGTCCTGCCGGAGCACGTGCTTGAGGGCGGCGGCGAAGGAGTGCGTGTCGGCACCGACCTCCCGCTGGTTGATGATCGCCTTCTTGTGCTCGTGCATGAACTCGATCGGGTCCTCGACCGTGACGATGTGGTCGGCACGGGTCTCGTTGACCAGGTCGATGAGCGCGGCGAGGGTGGTCGACTTGCCGGACCCGGTCGGCCCGGTGACGAGCACGAGCCCGCGGGGCAGCTTGGCGAACTCGCCCACGTGCTCCGGGATCCCGAGCTGCTTGAGCGACTTGATCTTCGTGGGGATGATGCGGAACGCCGCACCCCAGTTGCCCCGCTGCTGGTAGTAGTTCACGCGGAAGCGGAACTCGGGTGACAGCGAGTACGCGAAGTCGAGCTCCTGCTCGTGGTCGAACTGCCCGGCCTGCTCCGGACTGAGCAGCGTCTTCAGCGCGGCGATCACCTTGTTCCGGGCCCACGGTCCTCCGGGCACGGCGGGTCGCAACGAGCCGTCGACGCGCACCGTGGGTGGGGCGTCGGCGGTGACGTGCAGGTCGGAGGCGCCCTGGTAGACGACCTGCGCGAGCGCGGTGATGAGGTCGGCGTCGGCGACCTCGCGTGCATGGCGGGTGAAGCCGATCTCCGGGTGCGCGCCGGCGGTCCCCGGCGCGCTGGGAGCGACGGTCTGGAGGATCGTGGTCGGCTCCGCGGGCACCACGGGCAGGTGCTGGGTCACCGTGTCGGCGTAGCCGTAGGCGGCGGTGGACGGGGGCACGGCGGCCGGCGGGGTGGCCGGCGCGGCCTGCGGCTGCGCCACCGGTACGGCGACGGGCTCCCCCGCGGGCGGCGGCCAGGACCCGGCGCCGCCCCACGCGGGAGCGGCGTCGCCACCCGGTTCGCTCCCCCACGCGGACGCGCTGCCGGGGTCGGCCGGGGCATCCCAGGCGGGTTCCGCGGACAGGTCGTAGACGGCGTTGCTCGACGTCGGCACCACGGGCCGGTCGACCTCCGGCGCCGATGCGGCGGCCGCAGCCGCTGCGGCCGCCGCGAGCCGCGCGGCCCGTCGACCACCGACCTCGTTGCCCGGCTGCCCGGGGTGCCACCCGGCGACGGGGTCGTCGCCGGCCTCGATGTCGTACACCGATTCGCTCATCGTCCGTGCTCCCGACCTACGCGACCACGCGCAGGATCTCGTCGACGCTCGTCATGCCGAGCTTGACCTTCTCCCACCCGTCCTGCCGGAGCGTGAGCATGCCCTGCTGCTGGGCGACGCGGCTGATCTCGGCGCTCGACGCGCGTGCGACGGCGAGTCGCTCGATCTCCTCGGTGACGGTCATGACCTCGTGCAGGGCGATGCGGCCGCGGTACCCGGTGTTCGAGCACACGGCGCAGCCGATCGGCGCGAAGAACTCCGGCACGACTGCGCCCGGGCTGTCGAGGAACCCGAGCGCGTGCAGCTGCTCGGCCTCGTAGACCGCCGGCGCCTTGCACCGGTCGCAGAGCCGCCGCGCCAGACGCTGCGCGACGACCGAGTCGAGGGCGGACCCGACCAGGAAGGGTTCGATGTCCATCTCGGTGAGCCGGGTGACGGCCGAGGGAGCGTCGTTCGTGTGCAGCGTCGAGAGCACCAGGTGCCCGGTGAGCGACGCCTCGATGGCGATCTGGGCGGTCTCGTGGTCCCGGATCTCGCCGAGGAGCACGACGTCGGGGTCCGAACGCAGGATCGACCGGAGCGCCGATGCGAACGTCAGGCCCGCCTTCGGGTTGACCTGCACCTGGTTGATCCCGGCCATCCGGTACTCGACCGGGTCCTCGACGGTGATGACGTTGATCTCGGGGCGGGCGACGGCGTTCAGGGTCGTGTACAGCGTCGTCGACTTGCCCGAACCGGTCGGGCCCGTGACCAGGATCATGCCGTACGGCTTCGAGTACGAGCGCTGGTACGCCCGGAAGTTCTGCTCGAGCAGGTTGAGGTCCTTGAGGGACATCGACGTGTTCGAGTTGTCGAGGATCCGCATGACGACCTTCTCGCCCCACACCGTGGGCAGCGTCGCGACGCGGAGGTCGATCTGCCGTCCACCGTGCCGGACCGACATGCGACCGTCCTGCGGCTTCCGACGCTCGGCGATGTCGATGTCGCTCATGATCTTCAGCCGGCTGGTCACGCCGTTCTGGATGTTCTTCGGCGCCGGTGCCATCTCGTGCAGCACACCGTCGATGCGGTACCGGACCCGGACCTCGTGCTCGCCGGGCTCGATGTGGATGTCCGACGCGTGGTCCTGGATCGCCTGGGACACGAGCAGGTTGACGAAGCGGACGATCGGGACGTCGTCGAGCGACCCGTCGGTCAGGTCGACCTGCTGCTGCGCCTGGGCGGACGCCTCTTCCTCGAGCGACGAGGTCAGGTCGTTGAGCTCGTCGTCCGCGCGGAGGTACCGGTCGAGCGCTGCCTGCAGGTCCCGCTCGTCGACCTGCAGCGGCTTCACCGTACGACCGGAGGCGGTGCGGGCGTCGTCGATCGCGAGCACGTTGGTCGGGTTGACCATCGCGAGCACCAGCGTCTCGCCCTCGAACCCGATGCCGAGCACGCCGTGTCGACGGCAGAGCGCAGCCGGCAGCATCGAGACGGCCGTGCCGTCCACCGGGTAGTCCGTCAGCGGCACGGTGCGCGAGTTGTTCGAGGCCGCACGGGCGGTGATGTACTGCGCCTCGCTCACGACCCCCTGGTCGACGAGGGTGCGGATCGCCCGCTCGTCGATCTCCTCGTCGCCCGTCATGGCGTCGAGGTGTTCGATCGGCAGGGCGCCGTTGAGGATGAGGATCTCGGACAGCGTGGCCATGTGCCCCGGAGCCTCCTTCGGGTCGAGACTGTGTCGTGGGGGTGCGCACCGCGGCGTCGCGGCGCCCGTCCACGTTACGGCTGAGCCACCTCGGCCCCGCAGTCCCACAACGAGGGGGCGACGGGGTGCCGGGTGTCCCCAGTGCAGGGGTGACGGTCGGTGCCGATGTGTCCGCGTCGTGTTCGACATGCGTCGATCGTCTGCTCCGCCGCGCCACCAGCGCGGGTGCGGGCGCCGATCGGTGGACAGGGCGGTGGTGGGCCGTACCGGTGCAGGAACGGCTGCCAGCAGGCACGGGACGAGAAGACCCTCGACGTGCGCGTTCCCGTCGGGACATGATGGGTCATGGACATCACGAGCGTGACCGTGGGCCTGCCCGTCACCGACATCGAGGCGTCCTGCCTCTGGTACGGCGCGGTGTTCCAGCGCACCGATCCCGACCTCGAGCCCGAGGACGGCGTCGTCGAGTACGAGGTCGGCGGCATCTGGCTCCAGCTGTACCTGGCCGCGGACGCCGAGGAGCGCCCGGCCACCGTCCGGTTCGGCGTCGACGACGTCCGCGCGCAGCACGCGCGGATCGGGTCCCTCGGCATCGACGTGGGCCCGGTCGAGTGCGTCGACGGTGCCGTCGACTGGTTCGACGTGCGTGATCCGGACGGCAACGTCCTCAGCCTCTACTCGCTGGTCGACGAGAAGGGCCGGACGGCCTGACAAGACCGCACGGCGGACGGGAGGCGCGGTACCGGCCCGCACCGCGCCTCCCGTCCGGCGCCGTCGCCGCAACGAGGAAGGCCCCCGCATCCGAGGATGCGGGGGCCTTCCGACGTCAGCTCAGGCTCAGTTGTAGGTGCCGGGCGTGAAGTCGTCGGACGAGAAGCTGTCGAAGTCGACGAAGCTCAGGTCCGCGTCCGAGAACGAGGAGTCGTCGGCGAAGATGCGGTTGGGGTACCGCTCTGCCTTGGCTTCCTCGGTCGCGGCGACGTCCACGTCGCGGTACCGGCTGAGGCCCGTCCCGGCGGGGATGAGCTTACCGATGATGACGTTCTCCTTGAGGCCGACGAGGTGGTCCTGCTTGCCCTCCATGGCCGCCTGCGTGAGGACGCGGGTGGTCTCCTGGAAGGAAGCGGCGGACAACCACGACTCGGTCGCGAGGGACGCCTTCGTGATGCCCATGACCTCCTGGCGAGCCGAGGCGGTCTTGCGACCCTCCTGCAGTGCCGCACGGTTCAGCGCGTTGTAGCGCGACCGGTCGACGAGCTCACCCGGCAGCAGGTCGGTGTCGCCGTGGTCGACGACGGTGACCTTGCGGAGCATCTGACGGACGATGACCTCGATGTGCTTGTCGTGGATCGGCACGCCCTGCGAGCCGTACACGTCCTGCACACCGTTGACGAGGTGCTTCTGGACCTCGCGCACACCCTTGACCCGGAGGACCTCCTTCGGGTCGACCGTGCCGGCGATGAACTGCTCGCCGAGCTCGACGTGCTGGCCGTCCTCGATGAGGAGGGTCGCACGCTTGAGCACCGGGTAGATGAACGGCTCGTCGCCGTTGTCCGGCGTGAGGATGATCCGACGGCCCTTGTCCGTGTCCTCGATCGTGGCGCGGCCGGGGGCCTCGGCGATCGGGGACGCGCCCTTCGGGGTGCGGGCCTCGAAGAGCTCGGTCACGCGGGGCAGACCCTGCGTGATGTCGTCGGCCGAGGCCGAACCACCCGTGTGGAAGGTACGCATCGTCAGCTGGGTACCGGGCTCACCGATGGACTGGGCGGCGATGATGCCGACCGCCTCGCCGATGTCGACGAGGTTGCCCGTGGCGAGCGAACGGCCGTAGCACTTCGCGCAGACACCGACGGCCGACTCGCAGGTCAGGACCGAGCGCACCTTGATGCTCTCGACACCGGCAGCGATGAGCTTGTCGATGAGGACGTCACCGACGTCCTCGCCGGCCTCGGCGACGACCGTGCCCTGCGCGTCCGTGGCCGGGGTGGCCAGGGTGCGCGAGTACACGGTGTTCTCGACGCGCGGGTCGCGGACGAGGGCACCGTCGGCACCCACGGTCGCGATCGGCAGCTCGAGACCACGGGTCGTGCCGCAGTCGTCCTCGCGGATGATGACGTCCTGCGAGACGTCGACGAGACGACGCGTCAGGTAGCCCGAGTCGGCGGTACGGAGAGCCGTGTCCGCCAGACCCTTGCGCGCACCGTGCGTGGCGATGAAGTACTCCGCCACGGTCAGGCCCTCGCGGTACGAGTTGATGATCGGGCGGGCGATGATCTCGCCCTTCGGGTTGTTCACCAGACCACGCATACCGGCGATGTTGCGCACCTGCAGCCAGTTACCACGGGCACCCGACGACACCATGCGGTTGATGGTGTTGTCGACCGGGAAGTTGTCGCGCATCTCCTGCGCGATCTCGTTCGTGGCCTCGGTCCAGATCTTGATCAGGTCGGCGCGGCGCTCCGCGTCGGTGATCAGACCCTTGTCGAACTCGCCCTGCACCTTGGCGGCCTGGACCTCGTAGCCCGCGATGATCTCCTTCTTGCGAGGAGGCGTCACGACGTCCGACAGCGCCACGGTCACACCGGAGCGGGTGCCCCAGTAGAAGCCCGCGTCCTTGATCCGGTCCAGCGCGGCGGCCGTCTCGGTCTTGGAGTAGCGCTCGGCGAGGTCGTTGACGATCGCGGAGAGCGTGCCCTTGTCGGTGACGCGCTGCACGAACGGGTAGTCCGCCGGCAGGGTCTCGTTGAAGAGCGCGCGGCCCAGGGTGGTCTCGAGGAGGATCGGCTGACCGACCTCGTAGCCCTCCGGCGCCTCACCCTCGGCGAAGTGGACACCCGTCATGCGGATCTTCACCATCGCGTTGAGGTGCAGCGTGTTCTGGTCCTTCGCCAGGATCGCCTCGGCGACCGAGGAGAACGCACGGCCCTCGCCGAGGGCGCCCTCGCGGACGGTCGTCAGGTGGTGCAGACCGATGATCATGTCCTGTGCGGGCAGGGTCACCGGACGGCCGTCCGACGGCTTGAGGATGTTGTTCGAGGCGAGCATCAGGATGCGGGCCTCGGCCTGGGCCTCCACCGACAGCGGCAGGTGCACGGCCATCTGGTCACCGTCGAAGTCCGCGTTGAACGCAGCACACACGAGCGGGTGGAGCTGGATGGCCTTGCCCTCGACGAGCTGCGGCTCGAACGCCTGGATGCCCAGACGGTGCAGCGTCGGCGCACGGTTCAGCAGCACGGGACGCTCGCGGATGATCTCCTCGAGCACGTCCCACACCTGCGGACGCGAACGCTCGACCATGCGCTTGGCCGACTTGATGTTCTGCGCGTGCGACAGGTCGATGAGGCGCTTGATGACGAACGGCTTGAACAGCTCGAGCGCCATCTGCTTCGGCAGACCGCACTGGTGCAGCTTGAGCTGCGGGCCGACGATGATGACCGAACGGCCCGAGTAGTCGACGCGCTTGCCGAGCAGGTTCTGGCGGAAACGACCCTGCTTGCCCTTGAGCATGTCGCTCAGGGACTTCAGGGCGCGGTTGCCGGTACCCGTGACCGGGCGACCACGACGACCGTTGTCGAACAGCGCGTCGACCGCTTCCTGCAGCATGCGCTTCTCGTTGTTCACGATGATCTCGGGGGCACCGAGGTCGAGCAGGCGGCGGAGACGGTTGTTGCGGTTGATCACACGACGGTAGAGGTCGTTGAGGTCCGACGTGGCGAAGCGGCCACCGTCGAGCTGCACCATCGGGCGGAGCTCCGGCGGGATGACCGGCACGACGTCGAGCACCATCGCGGCCGGCGAGTTGCCGGTGGCGAGGAAGGAGCTGACGACGCGCAGACGCTTGATCGCGCGGATCTTCTTCTGGCCCTTGCCCTCGGCGATCTGCAGGCGCAGCGACTCGGCCTCGGCGGCCAGGTCGAAGGCCTCGAGACGCAGCTTGATCGCCTCGGCGCCCATGTAGGCGTCGAAGTAGATCCCGAAGCGGTCCTGCAGCTCGTGGAACACGGCGTCCTCGGGCTTGAGGTCGCCGACCTTGAGGTTGCGGAAGTCCTCCCACACGCGCTCGAGGCGGGTGATGTCCTCGTCGAAGGACTTGCGGACCTGGGACATCTCCTTCTCGGCGGTGTCCTTGGTCCGGCGCTTCACGTCGGCCTTGGCGCCCTCCTCCTCGAGCGCTGCGAGGTCGTCCTCGAGCTTCTTGAGGCGGTCGGCGATGATCGAGTCGCGCTGACCCTCGAGGTTCTTGATCTCGAGGCGCATCTCGTTCTCGAGACCGGGCATGTCGGCGTGACGGCCCTCTTCATCGATGTCGATGATCATGTACGCCGCGAAGTAGATGACCTTCTCGAGGTCCTTCGGGGCCATGTCGAGCAGGTACCCGAGGCGCGACGGGACGCCCTTGAAGTACCAGATGTGCGTGACGGGGGCGGCGAGCTCGATGTGGCCCATGCGCTCACGGCGGACCGAGGACTTGGTGACCTCGACGCCGCAGCGCTCGCAGACGATGCCCTTGAAGCGCACGCGCTTGTACTTGCCGCAGGCGCACTCCCAGTCACGGGACGGACCGAAGATCTGCTCACCGAACAGACCGTCCTTCTCGGGCTTCAGGGTGCGGTAGTTGATGGTCTCCGGCTTCTTGACCTCGCCGTACGACCACTGACGGATGTCCTCGGCGGTTGCGAGGCCGATCCGAATGGCGTCAAAGGAAGTTGCTTCGAGCAATGTTCTTCTCTCTTGCTGAGTTCGAAACGTGTTCGGTACGGGCGGGATCAGATGTCGTCGACGGACGACGACTCGAACCGCGAGGAGATGTTGATGCCGAGCTCCTCAGCGGCACGGAAGACCTCGTCGTCCGTGTCGCGGAGGCTGACCGCCTGGCCGTCGGCCGAGAGGACCTCGACGTTCAGGCAGAGCGACTGCATCTCCTTCATGAGGACCTTGAACGACTCGGGGATGCCGGGCTCCTGGATGTTCTCGCCCTTGACGATCGCCTCGTAGACCTTCACGCGGCCGAGGATGTCGTCGGACTTGATCGTCAGGAGCTCCTGGAGGGCGTAGGCGGCGCCGTACGCCTCGAGCGCCCACACCTCCATCTCACCGAATCGCTGGCCACCGAACTGCGCCTTACCACCCAGCGGCTGCTGCGTGATCATCGAGTACGGACCGGTCGAACGGGCGTGGATCTTGTCGTCGACCAGGTGGTGCAGCTTGAGGATGTACATGTAGCCGACCGAGACGGGCTCCGGGAACGGCTCGCCGGAGCGACCGTCGAAGAGCTGCGCCTTGCCGGACGAACCGATCAGGCGCTCACCGTCGCGGTTCGGGAGGGTGCTGTCGAGGAGGCCCTCGATCTCACGCTCGTACGCACCGTCGAACACCGGGGTGGCGACCTTCGTGCCGGGCTCCGCGTGGCGGGCGGCCTCGGGGAGGGCGGACGCCCACTCCTGGATGCCCTCGACGTTCCAGCCCTGCTTCGCGAGCCACCCGAGGTGGATCTCGAGGACCTGGCCGAAGTTCATGCGGCCGGGGACGCCGAGCGGGTTGAGCACGATGTCGACCGGGGTGCCGTCCGCGAGGAACGGCATGTCCTCGACCGGCAGGATCGTCGAGATGACGCCCTTGTTGCCGTGACGACCGGCGAGCTTGTCACCCGCGGTGATCTTGCGCTTCTGGGCGATGTAGACGACCACGCGCTGGTTGACGCCGGAGCCGAGCTCGTCGTCGCCGTCCTGCGCGTCGAACACCTTGACGCCGATGATCGTGCCCTCTTCACCGTGGGGCACCTTCAGCGAGGTGTCGCGCACCTCGCGCGACTTCTCGTTGAAGATCGCGCGGAGCAGGCGCTCCTCGGCCGAGAGCTCGGTCTCGCCCTTCGGCGTGACCTTGCCGACCAGGATGTCGCCGGGGCGGACCTCGGCGCCGATGCGGATGATGCCGCGCTCGTCGAGGTCGGCCAGGAGGTCCGGGCTGACGTTCGGGAGGTCGCGGGTGATCTCCTCCTTGCCGAGCTTCGTGTCGCGGGCGTCGACCTCGTACTCCTCGATGTGGATCGAGGAGAGCGTGTCGTCCTTCACGAGGTTCTGCGACAGGATCATCGCGTCCTCGTAGTTGTAGCCCTCCCACGGCATGAACGCGACGAGGAGGTTCTTGCCGAGCGCGAGCTCGCCGTTCTCCGTCGCGGGGCCGTCGGCGATGACCTCGCCCTGCTCCACGCGCTCGCCGGCGGAGACGATGACGCGGTGGTTGTAGCTCGTGCCCTGGTTCGAGCGGTCGAACTTGCGCAGGTAGTAGGTCTGCGTGCCGCCCTCGTCGAGCTGCAGGGTCACGGCGTCGGCCGAGACCTCGGAGACCACACCGGCCTTGTCGGCGGTGACGACGTCACCGGCGTCGATGGCGGTGTAGCCCTCCATGCCGGTACCGACGAGCGGCGACTCGGAACGGAGCAGCGGGACGGCCTGACGCTGCATGTTCGCACCCATGAGGGCGCGGTTCGCGTCGTCGTGCTCGAGGAACGGGATGAGCGAGGTCGCCACCGACACCATCTGGCGCGGCGAGACGTCCATGTAGTCGACCTCGTCCTTGCCGACGAGCTCGACCTCGCCGCCCTTCTTCCGGACGAGCACCTTGTCGTCCTGGAAGTGGAAGTCGTCGGTCAGCGGCGCGTTGGCCTGGGCGACCACGAAGTCGTCCTCCTCCGAAGCCGTGAGGTAGTCGATGGTCGTGGTGACCTGACCGTTCACGACGCGGCGGTACGGCGTCTCGATGAAGCCGAACGAGTTGATGCGACCGAACGAGGCGAGCGAGCCGATCAGGCCGATGTTCGGGCCTTCCGGGGTCTCGATCGGGCACATGCGGCCGTAGTGCGACGGGTGGACGTCGCGGACCTCGACGCCGGCACGCTCACGGGACAGACCACCCGGGCCGAGGGCCGACAGGCGACGCTTGTGCGTCAGGCCCGCGAGCGGGTTGTTCTGGTCCATGAACTGCGACAGCTGGGAGGTCCCGAAGAACTCCTTGATCGCGGCGACGACCGGACGCACATTGATGAGCGTCTGCGGCGTGATGGCCTCGATGTCCTGCGTGGTCATGCGCTCGCGGACGACGCGCTCCATGCGGGACAGACCCGTGCGGACCTGGTTCTGGATGAGCTCGCCGACGGCGCGGATGCGACGGTTGCCGAAGTGGTCGATGTCGTCCACGTCGAGGCGCAGCTGCACCGGCTCGCCGTCGCGGACACCGTCGAGCGTGGTCTTCTCGGCGTGCAGCGAGACGAGGTACTTGATGGTGCGGACGATGTCCTGCACGGTCAGCACCGAGTCCGAGAGCTGCGCGTCGATGCCGAGCTTGCGGTTCAGCTTGTAGCGACCCACCTTGGCGAGGTCGTAGCGCTTCGGGTTGAAGTAGAAGTTGTCGAGGAGCGCACGCGCGGCCTCGGCGGCGACCTGCTCGCCCGGACGCAGCTTGCGGTAGATGTCCTTGAGCGCCTCTTCCTTGGTGAGGACGGCGTCCTTCTCGAGCGTCGACTCGATCGAGGCGAAGCCCTGGAACTCCTCCATGATCTCCTCGCTCGTCAGGCCGAGGGCCTTGAGGAAGACGGTCACGGACTGCTTGCGCTTGCGGTCGATGCGCACGCCCACCTGGTCGCGCTTGTCGATCTCGAACTCGAGCCAGGCACCGCGCGAGGGGATGACGCGGGCGGAGTAGATGTCCTTGTCGGAGGTCTTCTCCTGCGCACGCTCGAAGTACACGCCCGGGGAGCGGACGAGCTGCGAGACGACGACGCGCTCGGTGCCGTTGATGATGAACGTGCCGCGCTCGGTCATGAGCGGGAAGTCGCCCATGAAGACGGTCTGCGTCTTGATCTCACCGGTCATGTGGTTCATGAACTCGGCGTTGACGTAGAGCGGCGCGGCGTAGGTCTTGCCACGCTCCTTGCACTCGTCGATGGAGTACTTCGGGTCCTCGAGCTCCGGAGACGTGAACGAGAGCTGCATGGTCTCGCCGAGGTCCTCGATCGGGGAGATCTCCTCGAAGATCTCCTCGAGGCCGGAGTGCAGCGCGAGGTCGGTGCGACCCTGCTCCTGTCCTTCGGCGAGGCGGGCCTTCCAGACGTCGTTGCCGACGAGCCAGTCGAAGCTCTCCGTCTGGAGGGCGAGCAGATCAGGGACCGTGAGGGTGTCCGTGATCTTGGCGAACGAGAGTCGCGAGTGGTTGCGACCGTTCTTGGGGTTGGTGGATGCGTTGGGCGCAGCAGCCAAGGGTGTGACCTCCGGTAGGCCCCGTCGGGCCGGTACTGACGAGCAGCACGTAGGTGAGTGGATTGATCGCTCGGCGCGACCCCGGGACCACCGACACGGGTGCAGGACGGGCACGACCGTCGAGGACCTGTGGGATGATCGGTGAGCGGGACCCGCCGCCATATACGGGACCGGCTGCACCAGGGCGCGTGTTCGACCGCAATATGACGACACACGGATGCCAGGGAGCGCGAACTGTCATCATAGGTCGCCCTGGCCTGCGCTGTCCAGTCCTGGCTTGACCGGATTCGGCGATGGCGTGTATAAGCGCGGAGACCGGTCGCGTATTCCCGCTCCTACGACCAGGGAGCCGCGCCGGCCCGGGCCGCGAGCGCGTGCAGGACCTGCTCCGGGTGCTCGGCCCGCACGAACGTCACGCGGCCACGGTCGTCCGTGATGCGCACCCCCGGACCCGGGGTCAGGATGAGCGCCCGGACGCCACGGCGCAGGCGCAGCCCGACCCCGCCGTACGTCGTCGCGTCCGCCTCGACGACCGCGACGTCGGCGATGCGCCGCCGCGGGATCCGGCGGACGGGCAGCGGTCGGAAGTGCAGGACGACGTCGGTGTCGGTCACCGCGATCCCGGTGCGGGCGAGCAGCAGCAGCGCGCCGGCCACCAGCGCGACCAGTCCCGGCACGAGGAGCGCGACCTCGGGTGCGTCACCGGGCCAGCCGAGGACGGCCGCCGTGAGCGCGCCGCCGCCGAGCAGCAGCACGGCGCCGGTGACCCGCATCCAGACGGGAGCGCGCTCCCCGTCGGCCGTCTCCGGACGGGAGGCACGGTGCGGGCGGGCGGACCGGCCCGCCGCCGTCGCGGCGCGGGCGGGTCCGAGGGTGGGGACACTGAGGGTGTCGGTCATCGCGGGTCTCCTGGTGGGTCGGGTTCCTCGGGGGAGTCCGGTCCCAACCGCGCGCCGCACGGATCGGGCGATCGGCGCACGGGTGGTGCCGTGCACCTTCGCACGCCGGAGGGCGGCGCACCGGGGCACGCCGACGACGTGCGAGGGCGCCGGGCGCGGTGGGGGTCGCGCGGGTCGTGCCGGTCCACGTCGTGGTCACACGGACGAGCGGAACACCCCGGCCGCGACGGCCGGTTGCTCGACACCTGTCGGGTGACGACGGCGTCGAGGGTACGTCGGGAGTCTTGGCGTCTGCTGGCCGTGCGCGGGTGGCCGTGCGCAGGTGGTCGTGTGCGGGGTGGCCGCGCGCGTGGTGTTCCATGGGGGCATGGCTGATGCGATCGACGGGTTCCGGATCGGTGCGGGCTGGGCCTCGGTGGAGCCGGACCGGCACCGCCCCGGGTCCTTCACCCTCGTGGTCGACGGCACCCCCCAGTCGCACGTCGACCTCGAGGACCCGACGCACCTGGCCTTCGAGTACATCCGGCGGATCGGGCACGCCATCGACCTGCTGCCCGGGGGACCGATCACCGCGCTGCACCTCGGCGCGGGCGCCCTGACGCTCCCCCGCTACGTCGCCGTCACCCGGCCGGGGTCACGGCAGCAGGTGGTCGAGCTCGAGCGGGACCTCGTCGACCACGTCCGCGAGGTCCTGCCCTTCCCGCGCGGTGCGTCGATCCGCGTGCGGTACGGCGACGCACGCGAGGTCCTCGGCAAGCTGCCCGCGGGGCTCCGCGGCACCGTGGACCTGGTGGTCGTCGACGTGTTCGGCGGCTCGCAGATCCCGGCGCACGTGACGAGCCTCGAGTTCTACCGGTCCGTCGCCGAGTTCCTGTCCCCCACCGGCATCGTCGCGGTGAACGTCGCCGACGGCGCGGGACTGGCGTTCGCCCGGGGGCAGGCGTCGACCCTGCAGGCCGTGCTCCCCTCGGTCGCGGCGGTGGCGGACACCGGGATGCTCAAGGGCCGGCGCTTCGGCAACATCGTGCTGCTCGGGTCGGCGAGCGAGCTGCCGGTGGCGGACATGCCGCGGCGGTACTCGTCGGACCCGATGCCCGCGAAGGTGGTGCACGGGGCGGAGTTGCGCGCCTTCACGGCCGGGGCCCCGATCGTGACGGACGTGACCGCGGTCGCGTCCCCGGAGCCGAACCGGAGCGTCTTCGGCGGCTGACCCGGGGTCGCGGCGACCGCGCGGCCGGGAGGTGCCGTGCCGGACCGGCACCGCGCCTCCCGGCCGACGACGGGGTACCGGGCCGGCCTCGACCTCGGAACACGTCGGGCATCCGGCTGCCAGGATGGGGGACAACGACCGCGCAGCCGCGCGACCGACCGAGGGAGTCCCTGATGACGAACGACGACCGGAGCAACGAGGACCGGACGGGCGACGGCAGCGCCCCGGTCTGGGGCCGGGCACCCGAGCACGACCAGTCCGACGCACCGCGGTACGGTGAGCGCGTCGACCCCGCGCCGCAGTACGACGACCGGGCGCAGCGCCACGGCGAGCACGGCCAGTACGGCCAGCAGCCGCAGTACGGCCAGCAGGACCAGTACGGCCAGCAGCCGCAGTACGGCCAGCACCACGGGCACCAGCAGGACCAGTACGGCCAGGGCGACGGGCGCCAGGATTCCCCGACGTGGGGCGAGCACCAGGGCTCCCACCAGCCGTACGCGGCGTCCTCGGCGCCGGCCAGCGCCGGCGGCCCCGCATGGCAGTCCCACGAGGAGCCGAATCGCAAGAAGAAGACCGTCGGCGTCGTCGCGTTCGTGCTCGGACTCGCGTCGCTCGTGCTCGGCGTCGTCGGCGGGTACCTGATGGGCACCGCCCTGGCGAGCAGCAACGCGCTCAGCGACATCGCGCAGAACGGCGGGGCGTCCGCCGAACAACAGCAGCAGCTCCAGCAGCAGCTCATGAACGACCCGGCCGTGATGGGGCAGCTCGGCGTCGGCGCGGTCGTGGCGGGGATCGCGGCGATCCTCGGCCTCTGGGCGCTCGTGCAGGGGATCATCGCCGCCGTGACCGGGCGCGGTCGCGGCTGGGGCATCTTCGCGATCGTCCTCGCCGTCGTCGCCACCATCGCGACCTTCGTGACCTACGTCGGCGTCGCCGCGGCGGCGGCGGTGAACGGCGCGTCCTGAGCGCCCGCCCACCCACCGAACGGCCCGTCCCGCAGCAGCGGGGCGGGCCGTCGTCGTTCGTCCCCTCCCGGTCCGGGTCGCGCCGCCCGTGCGCGTGGCACCGCCCGCTCACGGGAGCCCGCGGTTACCCTCGAACCGATGTCCCTCCCGCCCGACGACAGCCAGCAGCCCGACCGCGCCGAACGCGCCCGGGAACCCCGTCACGCCGCACCGGGCGACTCCGCGCCGGTCACCGCCGGTGTGAGCCCGGGGAGCACCTTCGCGCCGATCAGCCTGCGCCCGGCCGTCGACGCCGACGCCGTGCAGCAGCGGCTGCGTGACCTCGGCCAGAGCCGGAGCACCGACGCCCTCGCCGAGCGGGCCGAGCTCCTCCGCCTGCTGGGCCGCCTCGACGAGTCGCTCGTCGTCGCGGAGGAGGTGTTCCGTCTGACGATGTTCACCGGCGAGCGGTCGGACAAGGTCGCCGCCCGGATCCGTCGTGCCCACGTGCTGCACGACCTCGGCCGGCACGAGCGTGCCGCGACCGAGGCCGCGATGGCACGCGACACCGCGCGGACCGAGGAGTGGCCGGAGCTCGAGGGCGCCGCCGCCGAGCTCGAGGGCTGGTCGCTGTTCGAGCTGTCCCGGTTCGACGAGGCCCGCGCCGCACTGTCCCGCGCGTACCAGGCCTTCCGCCAGGCCGGCGCCCCCTCCGAGCGCACCGAGGCCCTCCGCACCGCGGTGGAGGCAGCGCTCCGTGCGTCCGTGTCGCAGCCGAAGGCAGCCGACGACAAGCCCCGCACCGCTCGCGAGGTCGCCGCGCGCCGCGCCGAGGACGACGAGCCGACCACCCGCGTCGCCGAGCCGGTGAAGCAGGTCCCGCCCGTGCGCCGCCGTGTGCTCGGCGCACCCGACGCCGCGCGGACCGAGGCCGACGACCTGTGGGGGCGCATCGCCGCACGGGCGGCGCAGAAGGGCCAGGCGCCACGCGACGAGCCGGACCCCGACCAGCGGTGACGACGCACCCTGCGGCGACCACGCGGTCCGCGGCAGCGACGCTCGAGCGGGTCCGGGACCGCGCGGAGCACCTGCTGACCGTGCACCTCGGGTCGGGCGGGTGGACGTTCGCGTTCGACCACGCCAAGACCCGTGCCGGCCAGTGCGACTTCGGACGCCGGCGGATCACGGTGAGCCGGCACATCGCGGCCCGGGTGTCGGACGACGACGTGGAGCAGGTCCTGCTCCACGAGGTCGCACACGCGCTCGCCGGCCCCCGCGCCGGCCACGGCCCCGCGTGGCGACGGACCGCCGCGGGCATCGGGTACACCGGGTCCCGCCTGTACGACGGACCGATCGCCTCGGAGCTCGCGCCGTGGGTCGGCACCTGCCCGGCCGGTCACGAGCACTTCCGCTACCGCACCCCGACGCGCCCGTTGGCGTGCGCGCGGTGCTCCCGACGGTTCGACGGACGGAACCTCATCACGTGGGAACGCCGCTCGGCTACCGCATGATCCACAGGCCGCGGGGAGGCGCGCCGGGGAACCGTTAGCCTGGGCGGATGCACACGGGGCAGCACATCCGGACGGACAGCGGGTCGTCGTGGTTCTTCGACGCCGGCCGGATCGCCCTGGACTTCGCCCACACCGGTGGCTTCGCGGACGACCCGGACGGCCGACGTCCCCGCGCACGCCTCGGCGAGCTCCTCGTGACCCCGGCCGACCTCGACGAGTGGCTCGGTGACCACACCGAGCCGATCGACGTCGGCGCCACCGCCCGTGAACTGCAGGACGCCCGGGCGCTCCGGGCAGCGATCGGCCGGCTCGCGGTCGCGGCGGCCCCGGCCCCGACGGGCTCCACCGATGCGGCCGCCCGGACCGCGGTCGCGGCGGGGCTGCGCGCCGGCACCGGACGGACGCGCCCGGCTCCGGACGACATCGACACGGTGAACCTCTTCGCTGCGCTGCCCGACGTGCCGCCGAGCCTGCCCGGTGGTCGACGCCGGGCCGGGGCGAACCGGGTCCGGCTGGCGCAGGCGCTGTCGAGCGTGGCGCGCGACGCGGTGGCGCTCTTCACCGAGGTCGGCTTCGACGACCTCGCCGCGGACGGGCAGCCGACGCGGCTGAGCCGGTGCTCGGCCGACGACTGCGGGCTCGTGTTCTACGACTCGTCGCGCGGCGGCACGCGTCGCTGGTGCTCCATGCAGCGCTGCGGCAACCGGGCGAAGGTCCGCGCCCACCGGGCCCGGCGCGCAGCCGCCTGAGTGCGCTCGGGTGGGCGGCTGCCCGAGCCGGCTCGGAACCGCACCCGAATCTGTGGATTCGGTACGCCGAATCCTGGCATGCTGAGGGCATGACCGACACCGCCGCCGCCCGACGTGCCCGCTCCGGACGCCCTGCGGACGGCGCCTCGCCGAGCCCCGGGCTGCCGCGGCGCCGCGCTGCCGGTCTCACGCTGCTCGGTCCGGCGTTCGTCGCGGCGATCGCCTACGTCGACCCCGGCAACGTCGCCGCGAACCTGACCGCGGGCGCGCAGTACGGGTACCTGCTGCTCTGGGTGCTCGTCGCCGCGAACGCGAGCGCCGTGGTGGTGCAGTACCTCTCCGCGAAGCTCGGCGTCGTCACCGGGAGGTCCCTGCCGGAACACCTGGGCCTGCGGATGCAGCGGACACCGCGCCTGCTGTTCTGGGCGCAGGCCGAGGTCGTCGCCGCGGCCACGGACGTCGCCGAGGTCATCGGCGGCGCGCTCGCCCTGCACCTGCTCTTCGGACTGCCGCTCGTCGCCGGCGGGGTGCTCACCGGCGTGGTCTCGATGGCGATCCTGCTGCTGCACAGCCGCCGCGGCACCCGCACGTTCGAGGCCGTCGTGACGACGATGCTCGCGATCCTCACGGTCGGCTTCTGTGCCGGACTGCTCTTCGCCCAGGTGTCGCCCGGCGAGCTCGTCGGCGGGCTCGTCCCCCGGTTCGAGGGCGCGCAGTCCGTGCTCCTCGCCGCCTCGATGCTCGGCGCGACGGTGATGCCGCACGCCGTCTACCTGCACTCGGCGCTCGCGCGCGACCGGCACGGGGACGTGCCCGCGGGACCCGGGCGCCGGCGGGTGCTCGTCGCGACCCGGTGGGACGTCGCCCTCGCGCTCGTCGTGGCCGGCGGGGTGAACGTCTGCATGCTGGTGCTCGCCGCCGCGACGCTGCCCGGGGTCGCCGGCACGGACACCATCCCCGGGGCGCAGGCTGCGATCGAGGCGAACGTCGGACCCGTCGTCGGCGTCCTGTTCGCGGTCGGACTGCTCGCATCCGGGCTCGCGTCGACGTCGGTCGGCTGCATGGCCGGCGCGGAGATCATGCACGGGCTGCTGCACGTGCGCATCCCGGTCGTCGCCCGCCGACTCGTGACGCTGCTGCCCGCGGTGGCGCTGCTCGCGTTCGGCGCGGACCCGACGACGCTCCTCGTGCTGAGCCAGGTGGTCCTGAGCTTCGGGATCGCGTTCGCGATCGTCCCGCTCGTGGTCTACACGTCGCGCCGGAGCATCATGGGCGCAGACGTCAACGCGATGACCACCCGCGTCGTGGCGGGGGTCATCGCGCTGGTGATCGTCGCCCTCAACGTGGCGCTCGTGGTGCTGACGCTGGTCGGCTGAGCCGGCCGTGCGGCTGGGCGGTCAGTCGACGACGCGGACGTCCTTCCAGAACGCGAAGTAGCCCGAGTAGTCCTTGCCGACCCGGTCGAACGACGACGGGATGGGCGTCGGGTACGTCCAGGCGCGGTCCGGCAGCTCCTGGCCGTCGACCGTGACGGTGTAGTACTGCGTGTCGCCCTTCCAGGGGCAGTGGTACTGGGTGTCGCTCTCCGAGAAGAACTCCGGGTCCACGCTCGACGGCGGGAAGTACCAGTTGCCCTCGATCTGGATGAGGTCCTCCTTCGGGGCCTCCGCGATCACGGTGTCGCCGACGACTGCCTTCATGACGTGTGCTCCTTGCGATCAACGGCGCCCTGGCGGCGCCTGCGATCGGGAACGCTACGCCGACGCGCTCGATTCCCGCAGGACGACCAGGTCGGGCCCGGCGGCGAGCGCCGCGTGCACGGTCTCGCGTTCCAGCCCGGCGGCACCCTCGGCCGCGCTCACCAGGTGCTTCACGGCGCGGCGGAGCCCCGTGTACGCGGCGCAGGCGGCGGCGGCCTCGGGCGAGGTGTGGTCGATGCCGACGGCGATGAGCGCGTCGACGACGGCACCGGCGGCGAGCAGGTCCTCGACCGCGGGCTCCGGCACGTCGCCCGTGTCGGTCGGCTCCCCGGCGGCGTCCGCCACGTCGGCGGCTGCGGACGTGGACCGTCCGGCGGCGACGACCGCGACGACGCAACGGTCGCCGCGCCCGGCCTGGAGGCTCGTGACCCGCTCCGCCACGGCCGACGCGTTCCCGAGGTGGCCGAGCACGACCTCCGGCCCGTCCGGCAGCAGGCCTGCCGCGGCCCGTGCGCGTGCGACGGGGTCGGCGCCCCTGGCTGCGTCGCGCGTGTCCGGGAGCACGTCGACCCACACGACGAGGTGGGTGTCGTGCGCGATCCGGTCGGCACCCGCGGTCCCCCACGCGAACCGGACCTGGTACTTCTCCTGGGTGCGTGCTGCCACCGGACCACGATACCCGCGGCCGGGTCCTGTCCGTCTCCACAGGTGCGGGCCGCAGGGCCGTCCTGCCGGTCCCGCGACCGTAGGATCGATGACCATGGAGATCGGCACCGTCCCCACCCTGACCGGCGACCGCGTCACCCTCGAGCCCCTGGCGGCCGAGCACGCGGACGACCTGCGGGCGGCGGTGTCGGACGGCGACCTCTGGCGCACCTGGTACACGTCGGTGCCCGCACCCGACCGGGTCGACGCCGAGATCGGACGTCGGCTCGCCGAGCACGAGGCGGGACGGATGGTGCCGTTCGCGATCCGGGACCGCCCGACCGGACGGGTGGTCGGCGCCACGACCTTCGCGAACATCGACACGGCGAACCGTCGCGTCGAGGTCGGGTACACGTTCCTGGCCCGGGCGGCACAGCGGACCGGCATCAACACCGAGGCGAAGCTCCTCCTGCTCAGCCACGCGTTCGAGACGTGGCAGTGCATCGCGGTCGAGTTCCGGACGCACTGGCACAACCAGCAGTCCCGGGCGGCCATCGCGTCGCTCGGTGCGAAGCAGGACGGCGTGCTCCGGAGCCACTCGATCGGACGCGACGGCGCCCTCCGCGACACCGTCGTCTTCTCGATCACCGCCGCCGAGTGGCCGACCGTGCGCCTGGCGCTCACGGAACGACTGCGCACGCGCGACCGCGCCGAGGGCTCCCGCCGCCGCGCCGCCCGGCACGCCTGAGCGCCGCGCGCGTCCCCCGGCCCGCGCGCGGGGACCCAGAGCAGCGGCGTACGGTTCGGGTCATGCACGTGGGTCTCCGCATCGTCCTCGATGCACCCGTCGACGCCGTCCGCGACGCCCTGCTGTCGCCGTCGGTGATGGTCGCCGTCACGAAGCCGTTCCTGGTCTACCGGTCCCGCTCGCCGGAGGGCCTGCCGGAGCGCTGGACGCCGGGTGTCCCGCACCCGATCACGGCGGACGCGTTCGGCGTCGTACCGAGCGGGGACACCCACGTCGACATCGACCTGTACGAGGTCGACGGCGTGCCGGTGCAGCGCGACGGCGGCGGCGGCGTCTCGGGGTTGTTCGGCCGGATGACGATGCGGCACCGCATGGCCACCGTCGACCTCGGCGACGGTCGGACCCTGCTGCTCGACCGCCTGACCTACCGGATGCGCCCGGCGCTCCTCGGCGTGGCCCTCTGGCCGGGCATGTGGGTGATCTGGCAGTGGCGCGCGCTCCGGATGCGGCAGCTCGCCCCGTCCTGGCCCCGTCCCGTCCCCGCCGACCGGGCCTGATCAGGGCGTCTTCGGCTGCTCCGCCACCTCGACCCGCACCGAGTACCGCGAGCCGTCGACGTCCCGCACCTCGACCGTGGAGTCGTACACGGTCGTGTCCCCCTCGGCGCCGATGTCGCAGTGCACGGTGTTGCCCTCGACCAGCTCGACGTCGTCGGTGCCGCAGTCGACCTCGGGCCGCTGGCCGACCTCCTGCTCGAGCGCGTCGGCGACCGACGCTTCGAACCGCGGCGGCGAGACCGTCCGCTCCGCCGATGCCGAGACCGTGCACCCCGCGAGCGCCGCTGCCGACGCGACGGCCGTCACCCCCGCTGCCAGCAGTCGCCCCGTCCGTCCGACCATGTCGTGCCCCCTTCCGTCCGTGCCTGCACCCACGACTCTGCCAGGGTCCGCCCGCGAGCGCCCGGGTCGGGGAGCTTCCACAGGCGCGGCCCGTCGCTGGCGGGCCCGGAGCGGCCGGGCGTACGCTCGCACCGTGAGCCAGACGCAGGAGCCGAGGGCCCGTGACCGCGTGCACAGCACGCTCGCCACCGTGGACTGGCGGCGGATGACGTTCGACCTGTACCGGCGCGTGCGGGCGACGGCCGACCCCGAGACCGCCCACGCGATGTGGCGGGAGACCCGCGACGCGATGTTCGGCGAGCACCCGGCGAGTCCGCTGCTCGACGAGGACGCCCGCGACTTCGAGACGCTGCCGGTCCCCGACTACGACCCCGAGTGGCGGTTCCGCGCCCGGGTCGAGCCGGCGGAGCCCCTGGCGATGGACGTCGAGACGGGCACCGACGGCACCGTGCACTTCGACCGGCTCGGCGTCGTGCGGCTCCCGGGCATCGGCACGCTCGACGTCTGGTCGCACGGCGGGTACGCGGGCGGGGTCTTCGTACCGGTGAAGGACGCCAGCGCCGGCAGGGCCCGGGGCACCTACGGCGGCGGCCGCTACCTGCTCGACACCATCAAGGGCGCGGACCTGGGTGGCGACGACGGCGAGCTCGTGCTCGACTTCAACTTCGCGTACAACCCCTCGTGCGCGTACGACCCGGCGTGGGCGTGCCCCCTCGCTCCCCCGGGCAACACGGTCGCCGTGCCGATCCCGGTCGGCGAGCAGTACGACTTCTGACCCCAGCACACGACACGACGAGCAGGACGCAAGGGTGGATCGCATGACGGGACTCGTGGCACTCGACGCCGGCGGGCGCGTACCGCCGTTCGAGCAGGTCCGTTCGCAGATCGCGGCGCAGATCGCCGCCGGCTACCTGGTGGACGGGGAGCGCCTGCCGAGCGTCCGTGCGCTCGCCGAGGAGCTCGGCCTGGCCGCCGGGACGGTCGCCAAGGCCTACCAGCTGCTCGAGGAAGCCGGGCTCGTGCACACGGCCCGCGGAGCGGGCACCCGGGTGGTACGCCCGGCGGAGGTGCCGGACGGGGTGACCGAGGCCGCCCGCGCCCTGGCGGCCGCCGCACACGACGCCGGGCTCTCCGCCGACCAGGCCGCAGCCGCGCTGCGCGAGGCCTGGCCCGCCTGACCCGCCCTGCGGCACCACGCCGGGCACGCGGCGGGCCCGAGCCGCGCCTCCCGGCCGCGCGTGCCCGGCCGCGCGTCCGCGGCACGCAACCCTGCCGACCTCACGCGGCACCGTTCCGCTGCACGCTGCCGCCGGTGTTGCGTCCCGCGGTCGGCGTCGGTCAGCAGTGCTCGAAGACGTACTCGTCGTCGTCCGGGGTGACCAGGTCGCGGTCCCGCAGGATCGTCATCGCCGGTCGGTCCCGCAGCCCGCACACCGACTCCCACGAGCGACCGAGCGTGTCCGAGTACTCGATGTCGATCACGCGCTTCCCGTACACGGCCGTGTAGGCGGAGCACTCGTCGTACTGCACGCACTCCTCGGCGACGACGAAGTCGAAGCCGGTCGTCTTCCGCCCGGCCGTGCCGAGCTGCGGCGTGTTCTTCTGGCCCACGGCGAGCCCGTGCCCGTGCCCGACCCGGACGAGGGCCTTCGCGAGCGCGAGGTTCCCGGCGCGGGTCAGCCGCTTCCCGGAGCGCGTCCACGAGTCGAGGTTGTCGAACTCGACGGCGTCGAACCCGCGGTCGGCGCACCGGGCGACGTACCTGGTGAGCTCCTTCGTGATCGCGGCACGCTTCGCCGCCGTGCGGGTGTCGAGGAGCACCTCGTCCGGCCAGCCCGGGTCCGACACGAGCCTGCCCTTCGCGTCGCGGAGGAGCGCCGACGGGGCGGTCCGCTTCCAGGCCGCGAGCCTGCCGGGCTGGGTCTGGAACCCGTTCACGTAGCAGATGCCGTACTTCCCGGACGCGGGCCGGTCCGTGCTGTCCCGCTCGACGATGGTGACTCCGACGGCAGGGGTGTACCCGCCGCCGAGCTGGTAGTCCGGGAGCCCCGCGGTCGGCAGGTTCCGGTACGACGTCGTCGCGGCGGCCGCGCGGGCGGAGGCGGGGGTGGACGCCTCGGCACAGCCGGCGCTGGCCAGGACGGCGACCAGGGCGATCGCGGTGGTCAGCAGGACGGGACGGGTGCGCACCACGGGATCATCGCACGCGCTCGGCGAACGTTCCTGCCCGGGTCCGGGGGTCGCACGCTATGCTGGTGGTACTCGAGGCGCCGATCGCCTCGTGCGTCGTACGGACGCCCCCGACTCCCGACCGTCATCCGGTCGATGATCGCGCACCACCATCCGGTGCCAGGCTCTCTGCTGCGGCGACCGCGCCAGCCACGCTGACGCGGGGATCCCGCCCGCGCGCCGAACCCGAGCGCGCCCACGGCCGGCACGTGCCGGCCCGAAAGGTCACGATGACCGCCACCCCTTCCGACATCCGTTTCTCCGACCTCGGCGTGCCCGCGCCGATGGCGCAGGCCCTCGCCCAGCAGGGCAAGGAGACCGCGTTCCCGATCCAGGCCGACACGCTGCCCGACTCCCTGCAGGGCAAGGACGTGCTCGGCCGCGGTCGCACCGGGTCCGGCAAGACGATCGCCTTCGCGATCCCGCTGGCCGCCCGCCTGGCCGCGAGCCGTCGTCCGCGTCGCGCCGGTCGCCCCCGTGCGCTGGTGCTCGCCCCGACCCGTGAGCTCGCCACGCAGATCGACGCGACGCTCGCGCCGCTCGCGAAGTCGATGGGGCTCAACACCACCACGATCTTCGGCGGCGTCGGTCAGGGCCGCCAGGTCGACGCCCTCCGCGGCGGTGTCGACGTGGTCGTCGCCTGCCCGGGTCGCCTCGCCGACCTCATGCAGCAGGGGCACGTCAGCCTCGGCGACATCGAGGTCACCGTCCTCGACGAGGCCGACCACATGGCCGACATGGGCTTCCTGCCCGGCGTCACCAAGATCATGCAGGCGACGCCCGAGAAGGGCCAGCGCCTGCTCTTCTCCGCCACGCTCGACAACGGCGTGGACAAGCTCGTCAAGAAGTTCCTGCACGACCCGGTGATGCACTCCGTCGACGACGAGACCAGCCCGGTCGAGGCGATGACGCACCACCTGTTCGAGGTCGCCGACGCCGACGCGAAGAAGGACCTCGTCCGCACGCTCGCCTCGGGCACCGGCCGTCGCATCCTGTTCATGCGCACGAAGCACCACGCGAAGCGCCTGGCGAAGCAGCTCACCAGCCAGGGGATCCCGGCCGTCGACCTGCAGGGCAACCTGTCGCAGGGGGCCCGGGAGCGCAACCTCGCCAAGTTCTCCTCCGGCGAGGCCCTCGTGCTCGTCGCCACCGACGTGGCCGCCCGCGGTGTGCACGTGGACCACGTCGAGCTCGTCGTGCACGTGGACCCGCCGACTGAGCACAAGGCGTACCTGCACCGCTCGGGCCGCACCGCGCGTGCGGGTTCCTCGGGTGACGTCGTCACCGTGACGCTGCCGGCCGAGCGCCGCGACGTCGCGCAGATGATGCGTGCTGCCGCGATCAAGGTCACGCCGCAGCAGGTCACCGCGAGCTCGCCCGCCGTCACCGAGCTCGTCGGCGAGACAGCCCCGATCCGTCACCTCGCTCCGGAGCAGCCGGCCCAGCAGCAGCGTCAGCGTCAGCCGCGTGCGACCGAGTCGGCTCGGCCCGAGTCCGCGGGCGGCGGTCGTCGCCGCGGTCGCGGTGGACGGTCGGGAGGCGCGGCCCAGGCCCCGCAGGCCGCTCCTGCGGCCGGCGGCTCGGCCCGGTCCACCGGCGGTCGCGGTGGTCGTCCGGTCGCCGAGGGCGCCGGCGCGGCCGCGACCCGCTCCGGGTCGTCGCGTGGCGGCGCCTCGGGCGGAGCGTCGTCGGGCGGTCAGCGCCGCTCGGGCGGGAGCCGTCGGGCGTCGAGCGACGTCGTGCGCGGTGGGTCCGCTCCGGTGTGGTCGTCCGAGGGCGGCTACGCGGCCGGTCGATCCGGTGCGGGCGAGTCCGGCGGGGGTCGTCGTCGCGGCGGCTCGCGTCGTGCGTCGCGTCCGGCCGGGGCTGCCGACCGCCACTGAGGCGCGGCTCGGGCTCCGGGCGCTCGGCTGCTCGGAACCTGGACGCCCAGTGGGAGCAGGGCGGCACCGACCGCGTACGTTCTGGTGCACCGGAGGCCGCGTGAGCAGCCGACGGGGAATCGTCCGTCGTTGGAAGGAGACCGTATGGCTGGCAGCGAAGAGAACCACACCGGCGAGAAGCTCGTCGGTAAGGTCAAGGAGGGCGTTGGCAACCTGACCGGCAACGACAAGCTGCAGGCCGAGGGTCAGACCGACCAGGCCAAGGCGTCGGCCAAGCAGGGTGTCGACGATGTGAAGGGCGCGGCGCACGGCGTCGCGGACTCCCTCCGCGACGAGAAGCACTGAAGCCGGTCCACGACCGAGCTGCGAAGCCCCCGGGTCCTGACGGATCCGGGGGCTTCGTCGTGCGCGGAGCGCGGGCGGTGGGGTCGGGTCAGTGCAGCGCCCCCACCGAGGCCAGGCCGGCGCGCAGCAGGGCTCCGCGGCCGCCCTCCATCTCCTCGGCCACGGCGTCGGAGGCGGCCTCCATCGGGCTCATCCACGTCAGCTCGAGGGCGTCCTGCCGGGGGTCGCACGTGCCCGTGACCGGGACGACGTATGCCAGGGAGATCGCGTGCTGGCGCTCGTCGGTGTACACCGAGGCACCCGGCAGCGGGAAGTACTCGGCCACCGTGAAGGGCGTGGGGCTCGCGGGGAGCTGGGGGAACGCCATCGGCCCGAGGTCCTTCTCGAGGTGCCGGAACAGCGCGGTGCGGATCGACTCGCCGAACATCACCCGGCCGGAGACGAGCGTCCGGGCGATGGAGCCGCTCGGCGCGACGCGGAGCAGCACGCCGACCTCGGTCACGACGCCGAGTCCGTCGGTGCGGACGGGGAGTGCCTCGACGTAGCAGATGGGCAGCCGGCGGCGGATGTTCGCGAGTTCCTCGTCGGACAGCCAGCCGGAGTCGGGGTCGGGGGTGCGCAGCGAGGCCATGCACCGTGTCTACCAGTCGCTCCGGCGAGTTCGGCGGAAGGCGCGGTCGCCGTGGACGGCGAGCGTCGCCACGCGCCTCCCGGCCGACGCCGTGTCGCGTCGGGCGCGACCCCGCTAGTCGGCGAGGATCTGCAGCAGGTCCTTGCGGAGCTGGTCGACCCTGGCGGTCGCGGCCTTCGTCTGCTCGTCGGTGGCGCTCGTCCGGTACACGTGCAGCACGCTCACGGCCTTGCGGAGCGCCTCCGCCAGCTCGCGCTGCGGCTCGGGCATGCCCGGCGCGGCCTCGAACGCGGCGGCGATCTCGGCGGACTTCGCCTCGGCCTCGGCGCGGCCGGCGTCGGTGAGCTCGAAGAGGGTCCCGCGGCCGTCACCGGTCGAGACGACGAGGCCCTCGTCCACGAGCTGCTGGAGCGTCGGGTAGACCGATCCGGGGCTGGGCTTCCAGGCGCCGTCGGTGCGCTCGGCGATGGTCTTGATCACGGCGTACCCGTTCTGCGGGCCCTCGGCGAGCAGGCCGAGGATCGCGAGGCGGACGTCACCACGGCGACGCCGTGCGCGTCCGGAGCCGGGGCCGCCGCCGAAGCCCGGACCGAAGCCCGGACCGAAGCCGCGGCCGCCGAACCCGGGGCCGCCGAACCCGGGGCCGCCGCGCCCGCCGTGGTCGTGGTCACCGCGGTCGCGGCCGGGGAAGCCGTGGCCGTGGTGCTGCCGCGCGCCGCCGAAGCGGGGTCCGCGCGGGCCGGTGCCGCGGGGGCCGCGGCGAGGGGTGGTGCTGTCGAGGTCATCGTACGAGGGGCGCATGATGACTCCTTCCTGTCGGTGGTGAAGTGGGCTCGCGATGGGTTGCTGCGGTATCGCGATGCGTCAACGATAGATCGGTACCTATCGCGAGGTCAAGGGCGGCGTCCCCTCGGCCAGCTGTCGGTGGCGGCGGGCAGGATGGGACGGACCATGACGGACGTCCTCGAGCGCTTCTCCCCCGCGACCGCGGAGTGGTTCCGCGGCGCGTTCCCCGCACCGACCGCGGCCCAGGCGGGAGCGTGGGACGCCGTGTCCACCGGGCAGCACGCGCTCGTGATCGCCCCGACGGGGTCCGGCAAGACACTGGCGTCGTTCCTGTGGTCGATCGACCGGCTCATCAGCGCGTCGGACCGTCCGCCCGCGAAGCAGCGGACCCGCGTGCTGTACGTCTCGCCGCTCAAGGCGCTCGGCGTCGACGTCGAGCGGAACCTCCGCAGCCCGCTCGTCGGGATCACCCAGACGGCCCGACGGCTCGGCACCGAACCGCCCGAGGTCACGGTGGGCGTCCGGAGCGGTGACACCCCCTCGTCCGATCGGCAGCGTCTGCTCCGACAGCCGCCGGACATCCTCATCACGACACCCGAGTCGCTGTACCTCATGCTGACGTCGCAGGCGCGCGAGACCCTGGTGAACGTCGACACGGTCATCGTCGACGAGGTGCACGCGGTCGCCTCGACGAAGCGCGGCGCCCACCTCGCGGTGTCGCTCGAGCGGCTCGACGACCTGCTCGAGAAGCCCGTGCAGCGCATCGGCTTGTCCGCGACGGTGCGTCCGGCGGAGGAGGTCGCACGCTTCCTCGGTGGTCGCGCACCGGTCACGGTCATCGCGCCGCCCGCGCAGAAGACCTTCGACCTGCGCGTCGTGGTGCCGGTCGACGACATGACCGAGCTCGGCGCACCGCCCGTCGGCGCGGACGCCACCGAGTCACCGACGAACGGCTCGATCTGGCCCCACGTGGAGGAACGGGTCGTCGACCTCATCGAGGAACACCGCTCGACGATCGTGTTCGCGAACTCCCGGCGGCTCGCCGAACGCCTGACCGCCCGGCTCAACGAGATCCACGAGGAGCGGGTCCTCGCGGCCGTCGAGACCCCGGAGACGGTCGGCGCGGTCGCCGGAGCAGCCACGGTCACGCAGTCCCCCGGCCGGGCGTCCGCCCACGCACCGGTCGCACAGCCGAAGCGTCCACCCGCCCAGATGGTCGGGCAGTCCGGGCAGACCGACGGCGGCGGCTCCGACCCGAAGGTCCCCGTGCTCGCGCGTGCCCACCACGGATCGGTGTCGAAGGACCAGCGGGCCATCATCGAGGACGACCTGAAGACCGGCCGGCTCCGCTGCGTCGTCGCGACGAGCTCGCTGGAGCTCGGCATCGACATGGGCGAGGTCGACCTCGTCGTGCAGGTCGAGGCACCGCCGTCCGTCGCCAGCGGGCTGCAACGCGTCGGCCGTGCCGGGCACCAGGTCGGCGAGGTCTCCCGCGGCGTGCTGTTCCCGAAGCACCGCGCAGACCTGGTGAACAGCGCCGTGACGGTCGAGCGGATGGTCTCCGGGCAGATCGAGTCGATCTCGGTGCCGGCGAACCCGCTCGACGTCCTCGCGCAGCACACCGTCGCCGCCGGGTCCGTCGACACCGTCGAGGTCGAGCACTGGTTCGAGCTCGTCCGCCGGAGCGCCCCGTTCAGCTCGCTGCCGCGCTCGGCGTTCGAGGCGACGCTCGACCTGGTGACCGGGCGCTACCCGAGCGACGAGTTCGCCGAGCTCCGGCCGCGCCTGGTGTGGGACCGCGTGCACGGGACCCTGACCGCGCGTCCCGGTGCGCAGCGGCTCGCGGTGACGAGCGGCGGCACGATCCCCGACCGCGGCATGTTCGGCGTGTTCATGGTGGGCGAGAAGGCCAGCCGTGTCGGCGAGCTCGACGAGGAGATGGTCTACGAGTCCCGCGTCGGGGACGTCTTCGCCCTCGGCGCCACGAGCTGGCGGATCGAGGAGATCACGCACGACCGCGTGATCGTCAGCCCGGCGTTCGGACAGCCCGGGCGGGTGCCGTTCTGGAAGGGCGACGGCATCGGTCGGCCCGCCGAGCTCGGCCGCGCCACCGGGGCCTTCGTGCGCGAGGTCGACGCGGCGTCCGACGAGGACGCTCGCGCCCGGGTCGCCGCTGGCGGCCTGGACGAGCGCGCGGTGACGAACCTGCTGACCTTCCTGCGCGACCAGCGCGCGGCGACCGGCCACGTACCGAACGACACGACGCTCGTGGTCGAGCGCTTCCGCGACGAGCTCGGCGACTGGCGGCTCATCCTGCACTCGCCGTACGGCATGCAGGTGCACGCGCCGTGGGCCCTGGCGGTCGGCGCCCGGCTGCGCGAGCGTCACGGGATCGACGGCGACGCGATGGCGGCCGACGACGGCATCGTCGTCCGCATCCCGGAGACCGACGCCGAGCCGCCCGGAGCCGACCTGTTCGTCTTCGAGCGCGACGACCTCGAGGCCCTGGTCACCGACGAGGTCGGGGGCTCGGCGCTCTTCGCCGCCCGGTTCCGCGAGTGCGCGGCGCGGGCCCTGCTCCTGCCGCGCCGGAACCCCGGGCAGCGGTCCCCGCTCTGGCAGCAGCGCCAGCGGGCGTCGCAGCTGCTCGAGGTCGCCCGGAAGTACCCGACGTTCCCGATCGTGCTCGAGACCGTGCGCGAGGTCCTGCAGGACGTGTACGACGTCCCGGCGCTGCTCGGCATCTCGGACCAGATCGCCGAGCGTCGCATCCGGCTGGTCGAACGGGAGACCGAGCAGCCGTCGCCCTTCGCCCGGTCGATCCTGTTCGGGTACGTCGCGGCGTTCATGTACGAGGGTGACTCGCCCCTGGCGGAACGTCGGGCGGCGGCGCTGTCGCTCGACTCGACCCTGCTCGGCGAACTGCTCGGACGCGCCGAGCTGCGCGAGCTCCTCGACCCCGCCGTCATCGCGTCCGTGGAACGCGACCTGCAGCGGCTCTCCCCCGACCGTCGCGCCCGCGACGCCGAGGGACTCGTCGACGTGCTGCGGCTCGTCGGTGCCCTCGAGTTGCCCGAGCTCGTCGCCCGCAGCTGGGTGGCGGACGCCGCGGCCGACGGCCCGGGCGGTGCGGCCGAGACGGTCAGGGCGGCACTCGAGACGCTCGAGCGCGACCGCCGCGTGCTGTCGTTCACGCAGGGCGGTGCGACACGCTGGTCCGTCATCGAGGATGCCTCCCGCCTGCGCGACGCCCTCGGCGTCCCGCTCCCGATCGGCGTGCCGACGGCCTTCGTCGAGCCCGTCGCCGATCCGCTCGGCGACCTGGTCGGCCGGTACGCGCGGTCGCACGGTCCGTTCTCCGCCCAGGAGGCCGCGAGTCGCCTGGGTCTCGGCGTCGCCGTCGTGCAGGACACGCTGCGACGGCTGGTCGCCGACCGCCGCGTGGTCGAGGGCGAGTTCCGCCCGGACCGCCAGGGCGCGGAGTGGTGCGACGCCGAGGTCCTGCGTCGCATCCGCACGAAGTCGCTCGCGGCGCTCCGGCACGAGGTCGAGCCGGTGTCCGCCGACGCCCTCGCCCGGTTCCTGCCCGCGTGGCAGCACGTGCAGGCACTCGGCACGCGCGGCGGCCTCCGTGGGGTGGACGGCGTCCTGCAGGTGATCGACCAGCTCGCCGGTGTCGCCCTGCCTGCCAGCGCCTGGGAGACCCTCGTGCTGCCGTCCCGCGTGAGCGACTACTCGACGAGCATGCTCGACGAGCTCACCGCGACGGGCGAGGTCCTGTGGTCCGGCGGTGGGACGCTCCCGGGGAACGACGGGTGGGTGCGGCTGCACCTGGCCGAGACGGCGTCCACGACGCTGGCCGAACCCGCCGGGGACGACACCACCGAGCTGCAGCGTGACGTGCTCGGCGCCCTGGCCGGCGGCGGCGCGTACTTCTTCCGCCAGCTCGGACAGGCCGTCGGCAGCACGGACGACCGGGCGCTGACGACCGCCCTGTGGGACCTCGTCTGGGCCGGGCAGATCACGAACGACACGTTCGCGCCGCTCCGGGCGATGCTCGGCGGCGGGGCGAAGGCGACGAGCACGTCACGGACGCGGGCGTACCGCGGGCGTCGACGCCCGACGCTGCCGTCGCAGTCCGGGCCGCCCTCGGTCGGCGGTCGCTGGTCGCTCCTGCCGCTCGCCGAGTCCGACTCGACGCTGCGCGCGGCCGCCACCGCCGAACAGCTGCTCGAGCGGTACGGCGTCGTCACGCGCGGTGCGGTGCAGGTCGAGGGCGTCCGCGGCGGGTTCGCCGGCGTGTACCGGGTGCTCAGCCGCTTCGAGGAGTCCGGCCGCGCGCGGCGCGGGTACTTCGTCGAGGGCCTCGGGGCGGCGCAGTTCGCGACCGGGCCGACGATCGATCGGCTCCGCACGTACGCGCGCGACCTCGACGACGACGAACGCACCGACCCGGACCGGGAGCGCCAGGCCCTGACGCTCGCGGCGACCGACCCGGCGAACCCGTACGGCGCTGCGCTGCCCTGGCCGTCGGAGGACGCCCCGGCCGACTCCGGTGCCGGCACCGGCACGGGAAGCGGGGCCGCCCCGGACGCGACCACACCGTCCGCCGCGACGACCGGCCGCGGGCACCGACCCGGCCGCAAGGCGGGGGCGCTCGTGACGACCGTCGACGGACGGCTCGCGGTCTACGTCGAGCGCGGGGGCAAGTCGGTGCTGACCTTCACCGACGACCCGGCCGACCTCGCGGTCGCGGCACGGTCCCTCGCCACCACGGTGCGCACGGGTCTGCGGAAGCTCGCGGTGGAGCGCGTCGACGGCGACTTCGTGCTGGAGACGCCACTCGGATCAGCGCTGCGCGAGGCGGGCTTCACGGCGACCCCGCAGGGACTGCGGCTGCGTGTCTGAGGCGACCAGGCCCTCCCGGCCGCCCTCTCGCGCACGGGACGCGACACGGGCGCACGGACGAGCCGGAGCGGAGGTGCACCGTGCCCGAGGGTGACACCGTCTTCCGCGCTGCCCGACGCCTGCACACCGCGCTGGCGGGAAAGGTCCTGACCCGCTCGGACTTCCGCGTCCCCGCGTTCGCGACCCTCGACCTGGTCGGGCGCACCGTCGACGAGGTCGTCCCGCGCGGCAAGCACCTGCTGCACCGCATCGGCGACCTCACCGTGCACTCGCACCTGAAGATGGAGGGCCGGTGGGACGTCTACGCCCCCGGGGAGCGCTGGCGACGACCGGCGCACCAGGCCCGGGCGGTGCTCGACGCGGCCGACGTCTCGACCGTGGGCTTCACGCTCGGCGTGCTCGAGGTCGTGCCGCGCGACCAGGAGTCCGAGGTCGTCGGGCACCTCGGCCCCGACCTGCTCGGTCCGGACTGGGACGCCGACCGGGCGCTCGAGAACCTGACGGCGGACGCGGAACGCGCGATCGGGCTCGCGCTGCTCGACCAGCGCGTGCTGGCCGGCCTCGGCAACGTGTACCGGAACGAGCTCTGCTTCCTGCGGGGCGTCCTGCCGACGCGACCCGTCGGACAGGTGCAGGACCCGGCGCGGGTGGTCGCGCTGTCGCACCGGCTCATCACGATGAACCGCGACCGGAGCAACCGCGTCACGACCGGCGTCGACCGACCCGGACGGCGCTTCTGGGTCTACGGCCGCGCCGGCAGGCCCTGCCTGCGGTGCGGGACACCGATCCGTCGGGGCGAGCTCGGCGACTCGGAGCTCACACTGCGCGACACCTACTGGTGCCCGCGCTGCCAGACCTGACCAGGGACGGGTTCAGCGGTCGGCGGCCTCGACCGCGCAGCTCTCGGCGCGCTTCGCCGCGTCGGAGTCGGCGCTGAAGGAGCTCGGCGCCGGCGAGGCGGACTGCGACTCGTCCGAGGTCGCCTCCTTCGCGTTCTCGTTCACGGCGTAGATCGTGCCGTCCCAGTCGTCGGCGGTCGGGTCCGAGGTGGTCGCCCAGATCGTGAGCTCGTCGTCGTTCGCGTCCTTGCTGTCCGACGGCACGATCGACGTGGCGAGGTACCAGCCGCCGTCACCCTCGGCGACGTTCGCGAACTCGGTGGTGTCGTGCGGACCGACCGCGGTGCCGATGGCGTCGACGGCGGCGCTCGACGCGACCGCGCACTCCACCGACCGCGACGGCTCCTCCTCCCCGGGGACCTTGCCGACCGGGTTGATGTTCTGGGCGCCGCCCGGGTCGCACGCCGTCAGGAGGAGGGCGAGGGTGGCAGCGCCGAGCAGCGCCGTGGCGGACTTGGCTCGCGTGGTCATGCCGTGGACGGTAGGCCCCGGTACCCGTGCAGCTCCTCAGCGCCGTCCGGGAAGCGAAGGGCACCGGACCGCTCGGGTGGGGATCCGTGGGCGCCGGAGGCTCAGGTCGCCTGGTGCAGTCGTTCGCGCGCCGTGGCCCGCACGGCCGCGGTCACCCGTTCGAGCAGCGGTGACGCCAGGTTCCACCGCTGCCACCACAGTGCGACGTCGGCCCGGCGCCCCGGGGTGAGCTCGACGAGCGATCCGGACCGCAGACCCTCGAGGCACTGGGCCTCGGGCAGCATCCCCCACCCGAACCCGAGCGAGACCGCCCGGGCGAAGTCCGCCGAGGTCGGGACGAAGTGCCGGGGTCCTCGCGGTGCGTGCCCGAGGACCCGACGGAGGTACCCCTGCTGCAGGTCGTCGTCGCGGTCGTAGTCGACGAGCGGCACCGCGTCGAGCCGGGTCGTCATGCGCCGCTCGGTGTCCGCGCCGGCGAGGTACCGGTCGACGAACGCCGGTGACGCGACGGCTCGGTAGCGGTCGATCCCGAGCGGGACCGACGAGCACCCCTGCACCGGGTCGGACTCGGCGGTCACGGCCGCCATCACGGTGCCGGCGCGCAGGAGCTCGGCGGTCCGGTCCTGGTCCTCGCGGTGCAGGTCGAACACCACCTCGGTGTCGGCCCGGACCAGGGCGAGGGCGTCGAGGAACCACGTTCCGAGGGAGTCCGCGTTCACCGCGAGCGGGATCGACGGCACGACCGGGGCGTCGTCGTCCCCGACCGCCCCGAGCGCACGGGCGGTCTCGTCGTCGAGCAGACGAGCCTGCCGGGCGTGACGGAGCACGACCTCGCCGTCCGCGGTCGGCGCCACCGGTGTGGTGCGCTGGAGGAGCACCCGTCCGAGCTGCTGCTCCATCGCCTTGATGCGCTGCGACACCGCGGAGGGCGTGATCGCGAGCGCTCGAGCGGCGGCGTCGAGGGTGCCGTGGTCGACGGCTGCGAGGAGCGTCTCGAGGTGGTCCCGCTGCAGCCGGAGCATGCAGCAGAGCTTACGGTGCTGCAGGAACGTGAGCTGGACTGGATCACGGGCCGCTCGTAGCGTCGGGTCCGTGACCGCACTCCTCCCCCTGCTCGCCGGCCTCGGCACCGGCCTCGCCCTGATCGTCGCGATCGGGGTGCAGAACGCGTACCTGCTCCGCCTCGCGGTCAGCGCTCCGGTGCGGGTCGTCGCCGCCGCGGTGGCCGTCTGTGCCGTGTCGGACGCGGTGCTCATCGTGGCCGGCGTGCTCGGCGTCGGGGTGGTCGTCGAACGGTTCCCCGTCGCACTCGTGGTGGTGCGGTTCGTCGGCGCGGCGTTCCTCGTCGTGTACGGGGTGCTCGCGGCCCGCCGGGCACTGCGCCCGTCGGGGGACGTGATGCGGGTCGAGGAGGACGCGGTCGACGACGGCGTGGTCGTGCCGGCCGCGGCGGCCTCGGGCACACAGACCACCGTAGGCGCGACCACGGGTGCGAGCGCAGCCACGGGTGCGAACGGGCCCACGAGCCCGGCCACGAGCACGGCCGCGGTGGCGGGGCCGAGGCGGGGCGCGCCTCCCGTCCCGACGCTGCGGGCGGCCGTCCTGACCATGCTCGTGTTCACGTGGGCCAACCCGCACGTGTACCTCGACACGCTCGTGTTCCTCGGCTCGGTGGCCAACCAGCAGGGCGTCGACGACCGCTGGTGGTGGACCGTCGGCGCCGTCGTCGCGAGCTGCCTGTGGTTCGGCGCGCTCGGCTTCGGCGGGCGACTGCTCCGCCCGCTGTTCGCGAAGCCGCTGACCTGGCGGGTCTTCGACGGGCTCGTCGCCGTCGTGATGCTGTCGTTCGGTGTCGCGCTCGCCGTCGGGGCCTAGCCGCGCGGTCCGCATCGAACCAGGAAACCGACGTCGAACCAGCCCGTTGAGCTGGTTTGACGTCGGTTTCGTGGTTCGGCTGCCTCGGCAGCCGCTACTGCAGGCCCTGACCCACCCGGCTGTGCCGACGGCTGTAGCCGAAGTAGATCGCGAAGCCGATCGCCAGCCACACGATGAACCGCAGCCAGGTCTCGACCTCGAGGTTGAGCATGAGCCAGAAGCACAGCACCGCCGAGATGATCGGCAGCACCGGCGAGAACGGCACCCGGAAGGCACGCGGCGCGTCCGGACGGCTCTTCCGGAGCACCACGATCCCGATCGACACCAGCACGAACGCGGACAGCGTGCCGATGTTGATCATGCCCTCGAGCTTGTCGACCGCGGTGAACCCGGCGATGAACGCCACGACGATGCCCGCGACGACCTGCACCCGCACCGGGGTCTGGGTCTTCGGGTTCGTCTTCGAGAACCAGCGGGGCAGCAGCCCGTCACGGCTCATCGAGAACACGATGCGGGACAGTCCGAGCAGCAGGACCATCACCACGGTGGTCAGGCCGATGAGCGACCCGATCGCGATGATGCCGGCCGCCCAGGGCAGCCCGACGATGTCGAACGCCGAGGCGAGCGACGGCGCCTCCTCGTCGGCGAGTCGCTGGTAGGACACCATGCCGGTGATGACGATGCTGACGCCCACGTAGAGCAGCGTCACGATGCCGAGGCCGATGAAGATGCCGCGCGGCAGCGTCTTCTGCGGGTTCTCGGTCTCCTCGGCGCTGGTCGCGACGACGTCGAAGCCGATGAACGCGAAGAACACGAGCGACGCCGCGGCGAGCAGGCCGAAGACCCCGTACTGCGCCGGGGCCTGACCGGTCACGAAGGACACGAGCGACTGCGTCAGCACGCCGCCCTCGGCACCCTTGGACGGCTCCGCCGGCGGCACGAACGGCGTGAAGTTGGCGGCCTTGACGAAGAACGCGCCGGCGACGATGACGAAGACGACGATCGCGACCTTGATGACCGTGATGACGGCGGAGACGCGCGACGACAGCCGCGTGCCGAACGCGAGCAGCACGGTGAAGACGCCGACGATGAGGACCGGACCCCACGTGAAGCCGATCGGGCCGAGCTGGATCGTCGACGGCAGGTCGATGCCGAACACCCCGAACGCGGTGCTCAGGTAGATGCCCCAGTACTTCGCGATGACGGCGCTCGCGGTGAGCGTCTCGAGGATGAGGTCCCACCCGACGATCCACGCGAGCAGCTCGCCCATCGTGGCGTAGGTGAAGGTGTACGCGGAGCCGGCCACCGGGATCGTGGAGGCGAACTCGGCGTAGCACATGATCGCCAGGCCGCACGTGACGGCCGCCAGCAGGAACGAGATGATGACGCTCGGGCCGGCGAAGTTCGCGGCGGCGTTGGCGCCGACCGAGAAGATGCCGGCGCCGACGGCGACCGCGATGCCCATCGCGGCGATGTCGAACGTCTTGAGGGACCGTTTCAGTGAACGGCCCTGCTCCTCGGAGTCGGCGAGGGACGCCTCGATCGACTTGATGCGGAGGGGTGATGCCATGGGGGATCCCGTCATCGTCTGGCGGTGGACCCCGTGAGGGTACTGGTGTACCACCCCGGCTCGCAAACGGTGCCGGGCCAGATGTACGGGCAGCCGTCCGGACGGGAGGCGCGGGTCAGGGATGCCCGTCGGCGTGCGGCCGGCGCGGTGCGGCTCAGGCCCCGCGGCGCCAGTCCGCCAGGAAGCGCGCGCCCGCCTCGTCGTGGATGACGCCCTCGGGGGCGGTGAGCACCGGGTACGGCGTCGCCGGCACCCCGTCGGACGGACGGACGTCGACGTGCGCGACGTCGTGCCCGTTCGCGTGCAGCCAGTCGGCCATCGCGTAGTCGCTCCGCGAGTCACCGACGGTCCGCCAGGTGCGCGGGAGCTCACCGTCGTGCGCGAGCAGCTCGAGGGCACGTTCGGCGCCCATGTCCTTGCCGGACCGGTCCGACTCGACGTCGGTCGAGATGATCGTGGGGTCGACCCGCCACTGCACGGCGCCGTCCGCGTCCGGTCGCACGTCGTCGAGTCGGCGGACGCCGAGACCGCGCCGTTCGAGGGCCGCCATCGCCTTCGCGTCGAACTCGGCCTGCCGCGCCAGGTACGTGGCGTTCGGGACCTCGACCCGCTGCTCGATCGACACCATCGCGTGCTTCGTCTCGTCGAAGAACACCAGGTCGGCGTACTCCTCGCGGACCAGCTCACGCATCTCGTCGGCGTAGTCCCGCGGCAGCGCGAGGTCCTCGGCGATCGTCAGGTCGCTCATGCCGCCCTCGTACTGCGGGCCGATCGAGCACCACACCGCGCCCTTCTCGCACACCGCGTGCACCCGGCCACCGGCCGCGAGGCCGCCGTCGAGGAGCGGACCGACGACCTCCTGCCGGATGAACGCGTCGCTCCGACCCGTGTTGAAGACGATCGGGATGCCCTCGGCGGCGAGCGCGACGAGGTCCGCCACGATGGACGGGATCGCGATCGTCCGGGTCACCGGGCTGGCGATGGGTCCGTCGACGTCGAGCAGCAGGCCGAGGCGAGGAGCAGTCACCGCACCATCCTCTCGCACCTGTCGTGCCGACCAGCGCCGGCGGAGCGCGTCACTCCGCGGCGGGCATCCGGGAGAACCGGTCGACGAGCTGCCGGAGCACCCGCGGGTCGGGCACGTGTCCCTGCCCCGGAACGACGAGGTGCTGCGAGCCGGGCACCGACTCGGCCAGCGCGACCGCGGCCGCCCGCATCCACTCCGGGCCGCCGTCGCCGGACGCCACGAGGACGGGCACCCCGACCGACGCCGCCACCCGCTCGGGCACCGACAGGCCGTTGAGGACCCGGACGTCGCGGGACAGCACGTGCGCGTCGGCGAGGAGTGCCCGCCACAGGCCGGGCTTCAGCCGCGCGGCGGTGATGTACGGGATCGGGACGCCGAGGACCTGCGCGAGGAACGCCCGCACCGCCTGGGCACGACGGCCGGCTGCGACGTGCCCGTCGAGGAAGTCCGCGAACAGCACGTCGTCGCCGTGCGGGTCGACGGTGGCACGGTAGGGCGGTTCCCAGAGCACGGCGCGACCGAACGGCACGCCGGCTGCCAGCCCGCGCAACACGACGCCCGCACCGACGCACGAGCCGACGGCGTCGACCGGCCCGTCGATCGAAGCCGCGACGGCCGCGAGGTCCTCGACCTCGCGCTCGATCGACCACGGTGCGGTGTCCCCGCTCGCCCCACGGCCGCGCCGGTCGTACGTGACGACCCGGTAGCGGTCGCGCAGTGCCGCGACGACCTTGTCGACCGCCGGGGTGCCGTGGTGGTCCCAAGCGCCGCCGACCACGACCAGGGCCGGTCCGGAACCCGCCTCGGCGACCGCGAGGGGCGTGCCGTCCGCCGACAGCACGGTGCGGTCGAGGTGGTCGTCGTGCCCGCCGGGCGGTGCGTGCTGGTCTGCGTGCATGGGTCCTCACGAGGTGGTGCGACGGCGCTGCGTCGGGTCCTCGGGACGGACCGTGCGGGTCGGTACCCAGAGCATGGCAGTCCGCACCGCGGCCGTCACCACCCGCAAGCAGGGGGAGCGCTCCACCCGCGGTGCCCCTCACACGAGGGCGGTGACCCCGACGGACTCGCGTTCGAGCAGGGCGCGCTTGACGTCGAGCCCCCACGCGAACCCGCCGAGCGTCCCGTCGGAGCGGAGGACCCGGTGACAGGGGACGAACAGTGCCGGAGCGTTCCGGGCGCACACGCTCGCGGCCGCCCGCACCGCACCCGGCCGGCCCATCGCCGCCGCGAGCTCGGTGTAGGTGAGCACCGAGCCCGCCGGGATCGCCCGCAGCTGGTGCCAGCCCTCGGTGAAGAGCTCGGTGCCGTACTGCCGCACCGGGACCCGCATCGCGTGCTCGACCTCACCCGCGTAGTAGGCCTCGACGGCGTCGGCCGAGGCGACCCGTCCCTCGGACACGTGCCCGGGCCGGTACCGGTCGGCCAGACGCGCGAGCAGCTGTGCGGAGTCGTCGGTCCAGCCCGAGGCGAGGACCCGTCCCTCGTGGTCCTCGAGCACGGTGAAGGGCCCGTCGGGACTGTCGAGCGTCTGGATGGTCGCCGACGGGTCCGTCGGCGAGGGGAGCTGGTCGGTCATCGTTCGTCCTCCTGGTGGTTCGTGGTGGCGGCCGCCGCCTCGGCCGCCGCGCTCGCGCGGTCGACGATCGGTCGCCAGCAGTGCATCGTCAGGTAGCTCCGCCACGGCGCCACCTGCTCCGACCGTAGGGAGAGCTCGCGGACGCCACCGGGCAGACCGAGTTCCTGTGCACCGTTCCGCACCGCGAGGTCGCTGTGCAGGAACACGTCCGGGTGGTGCCGGACGCGCAGGGCGACGTAGTCCGCGGTCCACGGCCCGATGCCCTTCACGGCGAGCAGCCCGGCCCGGAGGTCGGCGAGCGACTGCCCGCCGTCCACCACGAGCGACCCGTCGGCGAGCGCTCCGGCGACCCGCAGGACCGTGTCGACCCGGGCCGCCGGGCCGCGCAGGACCTCGTACCCGCGGGCGGCGATGGTCTCGGCAGTCGGGAACAGGAGGCCGCCGTCGGCCAGGGCCGGGTCGACGGGTGTGCCGAGGGCGGCCACGAGCCGGGTCTGCGCGGTCCGTGCGGCGGCCACCGAGACCTGCTGCCCGATGAGTGTGCGGAAGACGATCTCGTGCGCGTCGACCGCTCCGGGCAGCCGGATGCCCGGCACCCGTCGCACCGCGGACGCGAGCACGGGATCGGCACCGAGGACCGCGTCGACCGCTTCGGGGTCGGCGTCGAGGTCGAACAGGGCACGGACCCGCGCCACGAGCGTCGGCAGGTCGGACAGCGAGGCGAGCCGGACGCGCAGGGCGACCCCGGTGCGCCCCGCGCCCGATCCCGCCGTGCCGGGGACGGGGGCCGAGGCGGTGAAGCGGGCCGGGCCTCCCGGCAGGGAGAGCAGGCGGCCGTACCCGGTGACGCGACCCGTCACGTCGCGTTCGACGTGCTCGAGCGCGTGGAGCGCGTGGAGCGCGTGCCAGTCGAGGAGGCCCTGCAGGTCGAACGGCTCGCGGGCGGGCAGGTGGACGTGCAGCCAGCCGTCGTCGGCGACCGCCGGGGCGGTGCCCCGCCGGGCGCGGAGCTCCGAGGGGGTGAGGGCGAAGACCTCGCGGACGGTGTCGTTGAACTGGCGGACGCTCGAGAACCCCGCCGCGAACGCGACGTCGGCGACGGGCAGGTCGGACGACGTGAGGAGCGTCCGGGCCGTCTGCGCCCGGTGCGCCCTGCTGAGTGCCTTCGGTCCGGCACCGAGCTCCTCGGTCATGATCCGGTTGAGCTGCCGCTCCGAGTACCCGACGCGGGCGGCGAGACCGGGGACGCCCTCGCGCTCGACCACCCCGTCGAGGACGAGTCGGACGGCACGGCCGGCGACGTCCTCGCGCACGTCCCACTCGGGGCTGCCGGGCGTCGCCTCGGGCAGGCAGCGCTTGCACGCACGGAAGCCGGCGAGGTGCGCCGCGGCGCTCGTGCGGTAGAACGTGACGCCCTCGGCCCGCGGGGTGCGGGCAGGGCAGCTCGGGCGGCAGTAGATGCCCGTGGAGTGCACGGCCGTGACGAACTGCCCGTCGAAGCGGGCGTCCCGCGAGGCGACGGCGCGGTACCGCTCCGCGTGCAGGTCGTCGCGCTCGGTGGGCGGTGCCGGGTTCGTCACGCGGCCAGCCTGACACGGTCCCCCGACAGCCACTGGCGGGAATCGGACGCGGCAGCAGGGCGGGGCGTGCGGGCACGGGAGGGCGGGTACGGGTGCGTGTGCGTGAGACGGGGGCGTCCGTGCGGGACGCCGCCGGGTCACCGAGACGCCGGGGGATCCGCCGGCGTCTCGCGTGCAGGGCGGGCGTCTCGCGTGCAGGGCGGCGTCCCGCGTGCAGGGCGTCCCGCGTGCAGGGCGTCCCGCGTGGAGGTGCCCGCCGTGCGACCGGGAGGCCCGACTACCGTGGACACCGTGACCTCCGTCGACGACGTGGCCGGCCCCGGCGACCTGCCGTACCGCACCGACGTCGAGGTCGCGATGCTGCTCGTCTCCCCGCGCCACCGCTACGAGGGGCGACCGGCGGACGGCGCGTTGCCCGCCGACGGACCGGAGCTCCGCGACCGGATCGAGCTCCGCGCGGGCCTCGGCATCGTCGGGGACCGCTACTACGCCGCGCGGGCGCACGTGCACGCGAGCGTGACGGTGATCGGCCTCGAGGGGCTCGACGCCGTCGCCGAGGCGGTCGGCGCACCGGTGGACCCGGCGGCGACCCGGCGCAACGTCTTCCTGCGCGGTGCGGACGTCGAGGCGCTCCGGGGCGAGCCGTTCTCGCTCGAGAGCGCCGGCTGCGACGGTCCGGTGCTGTTCCGCGGGTACCGCCCGGCGAACCCGTGCGCGTGGATGGACCACGAGGTGGCGCCCGGCGCCTTCCGGGCGATGCGCGGGCGGGGCGGGGTCCGCTGCGACCCGGAGTCCGACGGCGTGCTCGCCCTCGGCCCCGCGGTGCTCCGCACGGCACGCCCCGTCGCGCTCTGACGCGGTGACCGGCGCCGCGTGGTCCGCCCCACGAGACGCAACGTGGGCGGTTGCTCGCAGCGGGATGTCGCTGCGAGCAACCGCCCACGTTGCGTGTTGCGGAGGGGGTCAGGCCGTGAGGGCCTGCTCGATCGCGTCGACGAACGCCGGCAGGTCGCCGGGGTTGCGCGAGGTGATGAGGCCGCCGTCGACCTGCACCTCCTGGTCGACCCACTCGGCGCCGGCGTTGCGCACGTCGGTCTGCAGCGAGGGGAACGAGGTGATGGTCTTCCCCTGCAGCACGCCGGCCTCGACGAGGGTCCACGGGCCGTGGCAGATCGCGGCGACGGGCTTGCCGGCCTCCGCGAAGGCCTTGACGAGTGCGACCGCGTCCGCGTCCTGGCGGATGGTGTCCGCGTTGATGGTGCCACCGGGGACGACGAGTGCGTCGTAGTCGCCCGCGCCGCTGACACTGCCGATGGTGGTGTCGACGGAGACCGACTTGCCCGGGTCCTTGTCGCCGACGAGGGTCTCGATCGAGCCGGACTCCTGCGCCGCCACGGTGACGTCCGCACCGCGCTCGCGGAGCTGGTCGGTGGGGACGACGATCTCGTCCTGCTCCACGCCGTAGTTCGTCGCGATGACGAGGATCTTCTTGCCGTCGAGGGCTGCCATGGTCGCTCCTTCCACTGCCGGGGGTCTCCCGGCGCGACGTCCACGGTCGTCCGGACGGCCTGGGGACGTTCGCAGTCCGGAGCCGACGTTCAGCCCCGGATGCGGAATGCGGACCCCTCGCACGAGACCTCGACGCCGTCGTACCCCGCGATGCGCGGCAGTCCCTCGGTGGCCGGCGCCTCGAGCGTCCCGACGACGACGGTGGTGGCACCCGAGGCGATGGCGGCCTCCACCCCTGCGGGGGCGTCCTCGAACGCCAGGCACCGCTCCGGCGGCACCCCGAGCAGGGCGGCGCCGCGCAGGTAGCCCTCGGGGTGCGGCTTGCTCCGCTCGGCGTCCTCGGAGGGCACGAGTGCCTCGGGCACGGGGACCCCCGCGGCGGTCATGCGCTTCACGGCGAGCTCGCGCGGGGCGCTCGTGACGAGGGCGACCGGCACGCCGACGTCGAGCAGGCGCTGCACGAACGCGGCGGCCCCGGGCACCTCGACGATGCCGTCCGTGTAGCCGATCTCGGCGGCGATCATCGTGTCGACGACCACGCGCTGCTCGTCCGGCGACAGGTGCGGGAGGAACCGCTGCACCGTGTCGATTGTCTGCCGACCGTGCGAGAAGCCGAGGATCTCGGCGGGGTCGATCCCGTGCTCGGCACCGAAGCGGCTCCAGGCGTCCTCCACCACGGCGGTCGAGTCGACGAGCGTCCCGTCCATGTCGAACAGCACCCCGGACACCACGACGTCGATCACGTGACCGACCCTAGCCGCTACCGGTTCCGCACCCACCGCGTCAGCAGCACGCCCCCGTCGCCGAGCAGCACGTGCGCCGGGCGCATCCGCCGGAGCTCCGGCGACGAACCCGTCGCGATGCGTGGCCCCTCCCCACCCTCGAGCGTCGGGTCGATCGTCAGCGTCAGCTCGTCCACCGCGTCGGCGGCGACGAGCGCCCCGAGGAAGGACGGCCCGCCCTCGCAGTGGATGCGGTCGAGCCCCCGAGCGGCCAGAGCGCCCCGCAGGGCGTCCACGTCGACGGACGAGGAGCCGCACTCCACCACGTCGGCGACCTCGGCCAGCGCGCGCCCCGACGAGGACGACGCGCCCGACGAGGACGTCAGCACGACCGGCCGCACCGGCGCCTCGGTGAACACCCGCGAGGACGCGTCCATCGACCCCGAGTTCGTGACGATCGCGAACACCGGGTGATCGGGCAGCCCGTGTGCCCGGCGCCACGCGACGTCCTCGTCGTGCAGCACCATCGGGCCGTACCCCTCGTCACGCACGGTGCCGGCGGCGACGAGCACCACGTCGGCCACCCGGCGGAGCAGGTCGAACACGCGGAGGTCGTCGTCGCCGCCGAGGGACGCGGTACGGCCGGACGCCGAGGCGGACCCGTCGAGCGTCGCGACGAAGTTCACCCGCAGCCACGGGCCGTCGGGGACCTCCGCGGTGTACAGGTCGAGCAGGTCGTCGTCGGACAGGCCGGCGACCGACGGCGGCAGGGTGTTCACGTGTTGTGCCTCGCTTCCACGGGGGCGCGCCAGCCGAGGACCGCCTCGACCATGCGCATCGCGTCGACGCTCTCGACGACGTCGTGCATCCGGACGACCCGGGCCCCGAGCACCGCACTGACGGTCGCGGCCGCCAGGGACCCCGACAGACGCTGACCGCGGGGGCGCCCGAGCGACTCCCCCACGAAGTCCTTGTTCGACACCGCGGCGAGCACCGGGTAGCCGAGCGCGACGACCTCGGGCAGGCGGCGGGTCAGCTCGAGGGTGTGCACGGTGTTCTTGTTGAGGTCGTGCCCCGGGTCGACGATGATCCGCGACTCCGGGATGCCCGCGGCGAGCGCCCGGTCGACACGCTCGCGCAGGAAGTCGACGACCGAGGCCGTGACGTCCTCGTACGTCGGCGGCGAGGGCAGCTCCTGCCGAGGCGGCGCGATCGAGTGCGTGATGACGATCGTCGCGTCCGAGTCCGCGACGACGGACGCCATCCTCGGGTCGGACAGGCCGGTGGTGTCGTTGACGACGCTGGCACCGGCGGCGATCGTCGCCGCCGCGACCTCGGGCCGGAAGGTGTCGACCGAGATGACGACGTCGGACTGCTCGGCGAGTTGGGACACGACCGGCAGCACGCGGTCGAGCTCGTCGGCGGCCGACAGCTCGGGGCCGGGCGCGAACTTCACGCCGCCGATGTCGACCCAGTCGGCGCCCTGCTCGGCGGCGCGGACGGCTGCCTCGACGGCGCGGTCGAGCGCGAAGGTTGCGCCCTCGTCGTGGAACGAGTCCGGGGTCCGGTTCACGATCGCCATGACCGCGATCCGGCGGTCGAAGTCGAACGTCCGCCGGCCGATGGTGCGGACCGGGTCGCGCAGGTCCGGCACCACCCATCCGGGTGCGGAGGACACGGTCGGGAGGCTCGTGGTCGGCTGCTCGGTCGTCATGCGTCCGCCCCGTGGTCGGCCCCGGAACCCGCACCGGCACCGGCACCGGCACCGATGAGTGCGATCGCCTCCGCACGGCCGGCGGGCTCGGCGAGCGTGCCGGTGGCCGCGACGGTCACCGTCGACGAACCCGACTGTCGTTCACCCCGTGTCGTCACGCACTGGTGCGTCGCGTCGAGCACGACGAGCACGCCGGCGGCGTCGAGGCCCTCGGTGACGGCTGCGGCGACCTGCTCCCCGAGACGCTCCTGCAACTGGGGACGCGAGGCGACGGCGTCGAGCACGCGGGACAGGGTGCCGAGGCCGATGAGCTGCCTCGCCGGCGCGTAGGCCAGGTGGGCCACCCCGGTGAACGGCAGCAGGTGGTGCTCGCACATCGAGCGGAAGCGGACGTCCCGGACCACGACGAGCTGGCCGCGCTCGCCGTCCTCCGAATGCACGGCGCCCGAACGGGCGATCTCCGTGGCGTCGACGCCGATGCCGGCGAAGAACTCCGCGTACGAGTCGGCGACACGGGTCGGGGTCCGCTCGAGCTCCGGGCGGTCGGGGTCGTCGCCGACGGCGAGGAGGAGCTCGCGCACGGCGGCTTCGATCCGTGCGCGGTCCAGACGTTCGTTCACCCTCTCATCCAACACCGTTGCTGGCCGCAGAACGCGGCCACCTGTCGACCGCGCCGTACCCCGTCGAGGTGTGCCGTGCCTCCCGGCCGACCGGGTGGTACCAGGGCGACCCGCCGCGCTCTCAGCGTTCTGTAAACTCGTTCGGTGAGCGCCCAGCAGACCGACACCCCACCCCGGAACCGCTTCGCGTCCGGCCTCGACCGCTACTTCTCGATCACCCAGCGCGGCTCGAGCATCCCCCGTGAAGTCCGCGGTGGCCTCGTCTCCTTCGTGACGATGGCGTACATCGTCATCCTCAACCCGCTCATCCTCGGCGGGTTCAGCCAGGACCAGGCGCCGCAGGACGTCCTCGGCGGCTGGTTGCAGAACGCGCAGGTCGCGGCCGCCACCGGGCTCGTCGCCGGCGTCATGACGATCCTGATGGGCCTCGTCGCGAACCTGCCGTTCGGCATCGCGGCCGGCCTCGGGATCAACTCGTTCCTGGCCGTGAGCGTCGTGCAGCAGGTGACCTGGGCCGAGGCGATGGGCCTCGTCGTCATCAACGGCATCGTCATCGTCATCCTCGCGCTGACCGGCATCCGGACGATGATCTTCACGGCGGTGCCGGCGCAGCTCAAGGCCGCGATCACCGTCGGCATCGGCCTGTTCATCGCGTTCATCGGCCTGGTCGACTCCGGCTTCGTGCGCACCACGACGATGGCGTCGCCGCCCCTGCAGCTCGGTGAGGACGGGTCCGTCGGCGCGCTGCCGACCATCGTCTTCCTCATCGGACTCGTGATCATCGGCACGCTCATGGCGCGCCGCGTCAAGGGCGCGCTGCTCATCGGCATCGTCGGCACCACGATCATCGCGATCATCCTGCAGGCGATCTTCAAGGTCCCCACCTCGGTCGACTCCCCCACCGGCTGGAACCTCAACGCCCCCGGCCTGCCGAACGCCCTGTTCGCCCTGCCGGACCTGTCGCTCGTCGGGCACGCGGACGTCTTCGGCGCGTTCACCCGCATCGGCCCGGTCGCCGCGTCGATGCTCGTCTTCACCCTCGTCTTCACGAACTTCTTCGACGCCATGGGCACCATGACCGGTCTCGCCAAGGCGGCCGGCGTCGCGAAGCCGGACGGCACCTTCCCGCGGCTGAAGTCGGCGCTCGTCGTCGAGGGCGCCGGTGCCATCGCCGGTGGTGGCGCATCGGTGTCGTCGAACACGGTGTTCATCGACTCCGCCTCCGGCATCGGCGAGGGCGCCCGGACGGGCATGGCCTCGGTCGTGACCGGGCTGCTGTTCCTGGCGTCGATGTTCCTCACGCCGCTCACCCAGGTCGTCCCGCTCGAGGTCGCGGCCGCCGGGCTCGTGGTCGTCGGTGCGCTCATGGTCGCGCAGGTGAAGGACATCGGGTGGACCGACTTCGGGGCGGCGCTGCCGGCGTTCCTGACGATCGTCGTGATGCCGCTGACCTACTCGATCGCGAACGGCATCGGCGCGGGCTTCATCAGCTGGGTGCTCATCAAGCTGCTGTCCGGCCGCGGGCGCGAGGTCTCGTGGCTGCTCTACGTGGTCGCCGCGGGCTTCCTGCTGTACTTCGCGCGCGGGCCGCTCGAGGGCCTGCTCGGCGTCGGGTAGGGGGGGCTCCACTCGCTCTGCCGAGACGCCCCCGAACCGTCGAGACGCCCCCGAATCCGGGGGCGTCTCGCGTCGACGGGGGCGTCTCGTGTCGTCCGGTGCGTCCGGCCGGGAGGCGCGGCCTCAGTCCGGCAGGTCGGCCGGCCCGGCTTCGTGGCGGCGACGTCCGGCGGTGCGCCGGTCCTCCTTCATGCTCGCCTCGTACAGGTGCCGCTTGCCGCCGACGAGCTGGTCGCGCGCGGTCTGCTCGAGCTCCTTGGCGAGCGCGTAGTAGTTGTCGTCGTAGTCCTCGACGATCTGGAACGTCCACCGCCCGTCGATCACGTTGCGGCCCACCAGCTCGGTGTCGATCCGCTCGGCGAGCTCGGTGTGCCCGGCCTTCCGGAGCTGCTCAACGGCCTCGCCGAGGTTGAGGTCCGCCGTGCCCGTGAGCCGGTGGAACCCGTAGAGGAGCCCCCGCGCGTGCTCGAGCACCTCGACCGCGGCCGACAGGGTGCCGAGGGCCTCGACCGTGGCCTCGGACACCCCCTCGGGCACCACGTGTGCGTCGTCCGGGCCCTGTCCGTCGTCGTTCCGCTCGTCCGTCATGCTCCTCGTCTACCGGAGCAGTGCTCGGGCCGCTCCGAGCAAGCCCGTCCCCCTACTCGGTCGCGTTCGGATGGTGTGTGTGGGCCGCGAGGACGTGCACGGTCCGGGTGTCCTCGTCGACCGTGCACCAGATGCGCTCGCCGCGCTTGCGTTCGAGCTGCCGACGCTCCGCAGGGGCCGCGGGACGGCGGAACGGCGGGCGCGGTGAGCAACGTCATGCCTCACGCTGTTCAGAACGTGTTCTGAGCACGAGAGCGCCCTCGCCCCCGCCCTGCCCGTCACGCTCGTCGGGCCGGCCGGACTCCGTCGGGGCCTGCCGCTCCATCGACCGCCATGACCCGCCCAGCAGCGGCGAGAGCGTCACGACCGTGTAGACGACCGCGACCACTCCGAACGTCGCCGTGACCCCGATGGCGTCCGCCGCGACGCCACCGGCCAGTCCACCGAGGGGGATGCCCGCCCACGACCCGGCGGAGAGCAGCCCGAACACCCGCGCCCGCATGTGCGACGGGATCCGCTCGAGCTCGACCGCCCCGAGGATCGGGTTGAGCGCCCCCGCTGCGAAGCCGGACAGCACGCACGCGCCGAGCACCCACGGCAGCCCGAGGCCGAGCGCGGGCACCACGAGCGACGGCCCACCGGCGAGGACGAAGCAGACCACGAAGGTGATCCGGCGGGGCACCCGGTGCGCCACGTACCCGAACGCGAGCGACCCGACGAAGGCCGCCCCGCCGAAGGTCCCGCTGACGATGCCGAGTGCCTGCGCCCCGCCGAGCACCCGGTCGGCGTACAGCGGCAGGAGCGCGGTGGAGCGGGCGGCGTCGAGCAGGTTCGTGACGAGCACGAGGGCGATCAGGAGCCGGAAGAGCGGGTCCCGCACGCAGAAGCGCAGTCCGGCGCCGAGGTCACGCCAGTACCCGGCCGACGGCTCCGCGGGCTCCGCACCGGCCACCGGGGCGACCCCGGCGCCGCGCAGCGTGACGGCGGCGAGCAGCGCAGCCGCGCCGAACACACCGGCGGTCACGGTGAGCGCCGACAGCGGTCCGAGCGCTCCGACGAGCAGCCCCGCAGCCGGCGCCCCGAGCAGCACGGAGAACCGGACCGACGCCTCGAAGTGCCCCACCGCCCGCTCGAGCGGGATGCCCGCGGCAGTCGCGAGTCCGGGCAGGAGCACCCGTCGGCCGGACTCCCCCGGGGTGTCGAAGAGCCCGCCGAGGAACACGAGGACGAGCAACCCCCACGCTGGCAGTCCGACCGTCCAGGCGAGGACCGGTACCGCGAGCAGCGTCACGGCACTGACGACGTCGGAGACCACGCTCGACCGGACGAAGCCGACGCGCTCGACGAGCACCCCGCCGAACGCTCCCCCGAGGACGATCGGCAGCGTCGCCGCGAACGCCGCGACCCCGACGTCGGTCGCGGAACCGCCGCGCGACAGGACGACGAACGGCACGGCGATCGTCGTCGCGACGTTGCCGGTCCGCGAGACCACCTGCACTGCGAGGAGCGACCGCAACCGCCAGTGCGCGTTCACGGGCGGGCCGACCGGTAGCTCTGCACGACGGCGGTGACGCGCTCGGACCCGTCGCCCGGCTCGTGTTCCACGCTCCGGGCCTCCCACCGGTCGAGGACGCCCTGGAGTTCCGCGCCGAGCGCACGCAGTTCGTCGACGGTGAGCCGGAGCGACCGGTCGCTGCTGTTCGAGGCCGCCACCCACTCCCGCCCGAGTGCGGGCACCGCGTCGATGAACGCCGTGTACTCCGCGGCGTACGCCTGGGCGACGGTGTGGTCGAGCGCGGTCGCGGCGAGCATCCGGTCCGGGTCGTCGAGCGCGTCCGCCAGGTTCCACGACGTGTGCTGTGCGACCGCCCGCCACCAGCGCTCACGCCGGTCGGTGCCGAGCTCGGGCGCAGGCTCGATGAACCCTGCGTCGGCCAGGCGCTTGCAGTGGTAGCTGATCGTCCCCGGCGCCTCGTCGACCTGGTCGCCGAGCATCGCCGCGGTCTGCGGACCACCGGTCCGCAGCAGACCGACGAGTCGCAACCTGGTCGGGTGGGCGAGCGCGCGCATGTGCGCCGCGTCGTCGAGTCGCTGGACGTCCATGGCTCGACCGTAGTTGCACAAGAGCAGTTGCGCAATGGTTCTTGTGCTACTGACCGGAGACGCCCCGGCCTGTCCCACCTCGCCTTCCACGCCGGCACCACGGTCGACGTGCAGACGCTGTGGGAGGACGCGCCCGCGAACGGGTGGCACCGCCTCTACGAGGACCGACACCCGTTCGCCGGAGGTCCGGAGCACCACGCTGCGTTCCTCGAGGACGGCGAACGAGTGAAGGTCGAGCTCGTCGCCGACGAACCCGACCTCCGCGACGGCTGACGTCAGGCCTGCGCCGGCTGCCCGTTGCTCGCGGTCGTCCCGCCGTCCACCGGCAGGATCGCTCCCGTGATGTAGGACGCGGCGTCGCTGGCCAGGAACAAGACCGCCGCGGCGACCTCCTCCGGCCGACCGCCCCGGCCGAGCGACACCCGCTCCGCGAACTGGTGCTGGAGTTCCTCGTCCTCGGCCTGCTGCTGGGTCATGTCCGTCCAGATGAGCCCCGGCGCCACCGCGTTCACCCGGACGCCGAACTGCCCGTTGTCGAGCGCCGCGGCCTTCGTGAAGTTCGAGACACCGCCCTTCGCCGCGTTGTAGGGGCTCATCCGCCAGTCGGCGTCCTCCCCGGACACGGAGGACGTGTTCACGACCGACCCCTTCGTCTCGCGCAGGAACGGCAGCGCCGCCCGCGTGCCGAAGAACACGCTCGACAGGTCCGTGTCGATCACGCGGCGCCACTCGTCGGGCTCGATGTCCGTGATGTCACCGGAGGTGAACGTCCCCGCGTTGTTCACGAGCACGTCGATGCGGTCCCAGCGGTCGACCGCGTCCGAGACGATCGTCTCCCATGCCGCGGGGTCGGCGACGTCGGCCTGCAGGGCGACGGCGCGACCGGTCGGCAGGCTGTCCGCGACCGCTCGGACCTTGTCCTCGACACTGTCCACGAGCAGGACGTCCGCCCCCTCGTCGACGAAGGCCCGCGCGGTCGCCGCACCGATGCCCGAGCCCGCTCCGGTGACGATCGCGACCTTGCCCTCGAACCGCTTGTCCATGTGTGTCTCCTCTCGTTGCGCTGCCGTGCCGCAGGAGACGCCGTCGGCCCGGGGGCACGGACGCCACGGTGCCCGGAGGCGACTGGACGCACGTGCAGGCGGTGCGCCGAGGACGACGGTGCCCGCCGCAGCACGAGCTGCGACGGGCACCAGGGGGGGGGAGACGGGTCCGTTGGTCAGGCGGTGGTCTCGTCGATGTCGACGGTCCGGTCGAGGGAGATCATGGGGACCGACGCGGTGATGACGGAGCCGTCCGCCCGCAGGGTGCCCTGGATGTCGCTCGTCGTCGGAGCGTGCCCGGTCATCCTCGGACCGTGGTGCGGCAGCGGTACGACCGTCGGCGCACCCGGCGTGATGTCCCACTGCTGGTTGTGCACCCACGCCGTGAAGCCCTCGCCGGTCTCGACCGTGAAGGTCATCGCCTCCTCTTCCAGGTCGATCCGGATGCGTGATCCGTGGACCTGGATGCGGTAGGTCAGCCGCTCCCAGTCCATCGGCAGCCGCGGGTTGAAGGTCATCCGCCCGCCGTGGTCGCGCATGCCGCCGAAGCCGTTGACCAGCGCACCCCAGATGCCGCCCGTCGACGCGATGTGCACGCCGTCCGAGGTGTTGCCGTGCAGGTCGGCGAGGTCGACGTAGAGCGCCGTCAGGAAGTACTGCGCCGCCAGGTCGTGGTAGCCGACCTCCGCAGCCATGATCGACTGCACCACCGCGGAGAGCGTCGAGTCACCGGTGGTGAGCGCGTCGTAGTAGTCGAAGTCACGGCGCTTCTCGGCCGCCGTGAACTCGTGGCCCTGCAGGAACAGCGCGAGCACGACGTCGGCCTGCTTGAGCACCTGGAACCGGTAGATGACCAGCGGGTGGTAGTGCAGCAGCAGCGGCCGCTTGGAGTCCGGGGTGTTCTCGAGGTCCCAGAGCTCCTTGTCGAGGAACTGGGCGTCCTGCGGGTGGATGCCGCGGTGCGGGTCGAAGGGGATCTCCATCGACTCGGCTGCGTGCTCCCACTCGGTCAGCTCGTCGTCGACCAGCCCGGTGCGCCGGACCATGCGGCCGTACTCCTCCGGGTCGTCGACCGCGAGCTCGCGGCAGGCGTTCACGGCGAACCACAGGTTCGCCCGCGCCATGACGTTCGTGTACAGGTTGTCGTCGACGACGGTCGTGTACTCGTCGGGTCCGGTGACGCCGTCGATGTGGAACTTCTTGTCGCCGTTCGACCGCCAGAAGCCCAGGTCGGACCACAGACGGGCGGTCTCGACCAGGATGTCGATCGCCCCACGCTTCAGGAACTCGGTGTCACCGGAGGCCCGCACGTACTGCATGAGCGCATGGGCGATGTCCGCGTCGATGTGGTACTGCGCCGTGCCGGCGGCGTAGTACGCGCTGGACTCCTCGCCGTTGATCGTCCGCCACGGGAAGAGCGCTCCGCGCTGGTTCAGCTCACGGGCACGGGACCGGGCCGCGTCGAGCATGTTGTAGCGGAAGCGCAACGCGTTCCGGGCGACGATCGGCGCCGTGTACGACAGGAACGGCAGGACGTAGATCTCCATGTCCCAGAAGTAGTGGCCGCCGTAGCCGGAGCCCGTGACGCCCTTCGCCGCGATGCCGTGCCCGTCCGTGCGGGCCGTCGCCTGCGCGAGCATGAACAGGTTCCACCGGACCGCCTGCTGGATCGCCGGCTGGCCCGGGATCTCGACGTCGCTGCGCGTCCAGTAGTCGTCCATCCACGCGCGCTGCTTCGCGAAGGTCTCGTCCACCGTCTCGGCGTGTGCCCGGTCGAGCGTGCGGTCACAACGGTCCGCGAGCTCTCGAGCCGGCACCCCACGCGAGGTGTGGTAGACCATGTGCTTCACGAGCCGGATCGGCACCCCGGCACGTGCCTGCACCCGGTAGACGTGCTTTGCGAGGTCGTCGTCGATCGACGAGGCCTCGTCCCAGCTGTTCTCGGTTTCCAGGTGGTGTTCCACGCCGACGCAGATCGTCATGCCGGAGCTCACCGCCTGGTAGCCGAGCAGGGACCGGCCGCCGGTACCGCGCTTGAGCTTCGGCTCGAGGACGCGCTCGTGGAACGCCTCGGCCTTGCGCGGGTCGAAGGCGTTCGCCGCCGCCCGCATGCCGGCGTGGTACTCGTCCTGCACGTCCTGCCGGTTGAGGATCTGGCTCGAGAGCAGGATCGAGGCGTCGCCGTCGAGCACGGTGACCTCGTAGTCGATGACCGCGAGGTGCCGGTCGGTGAAGGACACCAGTCGGCGCGAGCGGATGAGCACGCGCTTGCCGGACGGGGTCGACCACTCGGTCTCGCGGTAGAGGTACCCGCCGCGGAACTCGAGGCGCCGGGTGTGCCGGAGGATGTCGGCCTCGGCCAGGACGAGCGGCTCGTCGTCGACGTAGAGCCGGATGACCTTGGCATCCGGCGCGTTGATGATCGTCTGTCCGGTCTTCGCGAAGCCGAAGGCGTCCTCGGCGTGCCGGATCGGCCACGTCTCGTGGAACCCGTTGATGTACGTGCCGTACTGCACGCCGCCGCGGCCCTCGTCGAGGTTGCCGCGCAGGCCGAGGTAGCCGTTGCCGACCGCGAAGTTCGTCTCCGCGACGCCCTGCTCGTCCGGGGTGTACTCGGTCTCGACGAGCGCCCACTCGTCGACCGGGTAGCGGACGCGGTCGAGGGGATCAGACGTGATGGGGTTCATGCAGTGTGCTCCGTGGGAGGGAGTTCGGGGTCTGGACGAGGGCCGCGGTCAGCGCGGGAGCTGGTCGACGAGCTCGGCGAGGTCGCGCACGACGACATCGGCCCCGTGCTCGCGCAGTGCGTCGGCACCGGCACCGCGGTCGACGCCGACGACGAGGCCGAAGGCACCGTTCCGACCGGCTTCGACACCGCTCGTGGCGTCCTCGACCACGACGCACTCCGCCGGGGCCAGCCCGAAGCGGCCGGCGGCGTCGAGGTAGGTGTCCGGCGCGGGCTTGCCGGTCAGGCCGTCCTGGCGTGCGACCAGGCCGTCGACCACGACGGGGAAGTGGTCGAGGATCCCGGCGGTCCGGAGCACCGCGGTGGCGTTCGCCGAGCTCGAGACGACGGCGACCCGCATGCCGGCGGCGATCGCGGCGACGAGGAACCGGAGCGAACCCGGGTACGGCTCGACGCCGTGCTCGGTCAGCTCCGCGGTGAACTCGGCGTTCTTCCGGTTGCCGAGCGCACAGACGGTGTCGCTGCCCGGGGCGTCGTCCGGCGTCCCCTGCGGCAGGTCGATGCCCCGCGACTCGAGCAGGGAGCGGACGCCGTCGTACCGGGGCTTGCCGTCGATGTGGTCGAAGTAGTCCTGCTGGCTGTACGGCCGGGCGCCGTGCGCCACCAGGAACGGGGTGAACAGCCGGCTCCAGGCGCGCATGTGCACGTCCGCGGTGGGGGTGAGGACACCGTCCAGGTCGAACAGGAGCGCCCGCGTGTCGGCGAGTCGCGCTGGTGAGCGCCGGTCCGGCGTCGTCATGGGCATCCTCCGTGGACTGGTGGGGTGGTGGGTCCGGTGCGGACCACGGGAGTCGTGCTCGGTCGTTCCAGGCGAGTCTAGGACCGCTCCAGCGCCGGCGCTCAGGCTCGCCGGAGTGCTGTGGAGAGAGTTCACGTCAGTCGTCGTCCGTGCAGGAGCCAGCACCGGACCGCGCGCCGCGTGCAGCGGATGATCCGAGAATCCTGGGAGCCGTCGGTCGTGACGCTGGGCCGGACGGAAGGCACCACCATGACCAGCGACACCAGCGCTCCCGCGCAGAGCGGCTCGAAGCTCAAGCAGGCGATCACCGGCCCGCTCCTGTTCCTCTTCATCCTCGGCGACGTGCTCGGCGCCGGCATCTACGCCCTGATGGGCACCCTGTCGAAGGACGTCGGCGGTGCGCTCTGGGCGCCGCTGGTCCTCGCGTTGCTCCTGGCGCTGCTGACCGCGGGCTCCTACGCCGAGCTCGTCACGAAGTACCCGAAGGCGGGTGGCGCCGCGGTGTTCGCCGAACGGGCGTACAAGACGCCGATCGTGTCGTTCCTCGTCGGCTTCAGCATGCTCGCCGCCGGTGTCACGAGCGCCGCCGGCCTGTCCCTGGCGTTCGCCGGCGACTACCTCGGCACGTTCGTCGACCTGCCGCCGGTGCCGACCGCCATCGTGTTCCTCGCGCTCATCGCGTGCCTGAATGCGCGCGGCATCTCCGACTCGCTCAAGAGCAACGTCGTCATGACGATCATCGAGGTCTCCGGCCTGGTCATCGTCATCGTCGTGGTCGCGGTGATGCTCGGTGGCGGGGGCGGCGACGTCTCCCGCGTCGGCGCGTTCCCGGCCGACGCGAACCCCGCGCTGGCGACCCTCAGCGCCGCGATCGTCGCCTACTACTCGTTCGTCGGCTTCGAGACCTCGGCGAACGTCGCCGAGGAGGTCCGCGAGCCCCGCCGCGTCTACCCCCGCGCATTGTTCGGCGCCCTCGCCACGGCAGGCGTCGTCTACGTGCTCGTCGCGCTCGCGAGCTCGATCGCCCTGCCCGCCTCGGAGCTCTCCGAGTCGAGCGGTCCGCTCCTCGCCGTGGTCTCGGCCACGGGCGTCCCGATCCCGGACTGGGTGTTCAGCATCATCGCCCTCGTCGCGGTGGCGAACGGCGCGCTCCTCACCATGATCATGTCGAGCCGCGTGACCTACGGCATGGCCGAGCAGCGGCTCCTGCCCGCCGTCCTCGCCAAGGTCCTGCCGAACCGGAAGACCCCGTGGGTCGCCATCATCGCGACGACCGTCGTCGCGATGGTCCTGACGCTCGTCGGCGACGTCGGCACGCTCGCCGAGACCGTCGTGCTCCTGCTGCTCTTCGTGTTCATCAGCACGAACGTCGCCGTCCTGGTGCTGCGCAAGGACAGGGTCGAGCACGACCACTTCCGTGTGTGGACGTGGGTGCCGGTGCTCGGCGTCGCATCCTGCATCCTGCTGCTCACGCAGCAGAGCGGGCAGGTCTGGCTGTACGCCGCCCTGCTCCTCGCCGTGGGCGTGGTGCTGTACTTCATCGCCCGGGCGACGGGCCGCCGGAGCGGCCGCGACCACGAGGCGGGCCGCATCCACTGACGGGCTCGGACCACGTGACGGACGGGAGGCTCGGTGCCAGCTGGCACCGAGCCTCCCGTCCGTCGTCTGGTCACGTCAGCCCAGGGTGCGCACCCAGTCCTCGATCGCCGCGCTGATCTGCGCCCGCGCGTCCTCGCGCGGGATCGTCGCCGTGCGGTCGCCGGGCTGGTCGCCGTAGGCGCCGAAGTCGGCGTGGTTGGCGCCCTCGACCTCGGTCACGGTCGCTGTGGACGGCAGGAGGTGCCGGGCGGCGGCGACCTTCTCCGGGGTGGAGAGGCCGTCGCGGGAACCGGAGACGCTGAGGACGCGGATGGACGAGCGGGCGATGTCGTCCGCGCAGTAGCTGCCGAGGAGCAGCAGGCCGTCGGCGTCCTGCGCGAGCTGGCACGCCCGGACGCCGCCGAGCGAGTGGCCGCCGACCGCCCAGGTGGTGACCTGCGGGGCATGCCCCTCGAAGGTCGACAGTGGTCGGGTGTCGAAGAAGGCGAGGTTGAGCGTCGGCTTCGTGATGACGACCGTCGTGCCGGACGCGACCACCTGCCGGAAGGTCGCCAGGTACGCGTACGGGTCGACCTTCGCGCCGGGGATGAAGACGATCCCTTCTCCGTCGGCGGTGCCGGTCGGGGTCATCACGACGCTGTCAACGGCGTCGCGGACGGCCACGCGGTCGTCACGCCAGACCTGCAGCGCGGCGCTGCGGGTGCCCTGCATGACGGTGTTGGCGTACACCAGGAACACCACGGCGAGCAGCACCACGACGGTGACGGTCCAGGCGGTCCAGCGCAGGGCGCGGTTCACGGGCGGTCCTCCCGTCGTTCGACCCCGGCGAGGTCGCGGCGCATCACGGTCTCGTGCCGACCCGGCGCAGCTCGATCGTCACGGCTCGACGCTACCGCCGCCGTGCCTCCGGGGCGTCGCGCCGATCGCAGGTCCTCCGCCGGCCATCGATGGAGCAGACGTCGTCGAGTGGTTCGCCGGCACCCGACTGTTCCTGCTCCATCGACAGCGCAGGGGCCGGCCCGGCCGGTCCGCGACGGTCGCGGCTCAGCGGGTCAGTCGTCGGTGTCGACCGTGCTCGTGACGACCTTCCCGCTGCCGGCGTCGATGCGGACGCTGTGCTTCGTGCCGGAGCCGTCGACGACGTCACCCTCCCAGACGACCTTGCCCGCGTGGTCGTCGAGGCCGAGCTCGGTGACGGTCCCCGCGACCGTGTCGGTGAGCGCCGAGGCGGCATCGGTGACCGAGAGGTCCGCGGCCCCGACGAAGCGCTCGTTCTCCGCGGCGTCGTCGGCGTCCGCCGGCTCCTTCGTCGGACCAGCGGTCGTGCGCTTCCCGTCGGCGTCGACGTGCACCTCCTGCTCGGTGCCGTCGGAGCTGACGACGACGACCTCCCACGAGCTGCCGCCGGCCTCCTGCTCGATCGAGGTCACGGTGCCGGAGCCGACGGCGTCGCGAGCGGTCGCGGCGGCGGCCTCGAGTGCGTCGTTCGACGCCGCGGCAGTGGTCGCGGCACCCGTGCTCGCCGACACCGAGGGCACCGGTGCTGCGGGACCCGCGGCGTCGTCCCGATCGTCGTCGTCCGTCGCGCACCCGGCGAGCGCCAGGGCCCCGACCAGCGGGAGCGCGGCGAGCAGTGCGGTACGGCGGGCGGTGGTCTTCATCGTGGTGGTGTGCATGCACCCACCATGTGGACCGGGCGCTGAAGCAGACCTGAAGCGACCTGGGGCGACACCGGGACGGCGCGTGCCCCGGTCAGTCCTGCTGGAGGGGCAGCCGGACGGTGAACCGCGCTCCCCCGCCGGGCGCTGCCGACACGGCGACGTCCCCGCCGTGCGCCCGCACGACGGCGTCGACGATCGCGAGCCCGAGGCCCGAACCGCCGGCGTCTCGAGCACGCCCCTCGTCGAGCCGGACGAACCGCTCGAACACGCGGGACCGGTCGGACTCCGGGATCCCGTGCCCGTCGTCGTCCACCGTGAGGACGGCGCTGTCGCCGGTGGCTCCGAGGCCGAGGACGACCAACTGCTCGGCGTGCCGGACGGCGTTGTCGACGAGGTTCCGCACCACCCGCGCGAGCAGCCGGTCGTCGCCGCGCACGCGTGCCGGTGCGACCCCGGACACGTCGATCCGCACGGTCGGACCGTGCGCGGACCGTGCGCGCGATGCCTCGGCGAACACGAGGTCGTCGAGGTCCACCGCACGGTCACGGTCCCGACCACGTTCGTCGACCCGGGTGAGCAGGAGCAGCGACTCGACGAGGTCCTGCAGACGGGCACCCTCGTCGAGGACGACGTCGGCGAGTTCGGCGGTGCCGGTGGCCTCCGGGTGCGCGCGGGCGACCTCGGCGTGCTGCCGGATCGTCGCCAGCGGCGAGCGGAGTTCGTGCGAGGCGTCCGAGACGAACTGCCGCTGTGCCTGCTGCGACGCCTCGAGGCGCCCGAGCATCCGGTTCATCGTCGCGGCGAGCCGGTCGACCTCGTCCCCGGAGCCGGGTTCGGCGACGCGTGCGTCCAGGTTCGCGCCCTCGATGTCGTCGACCTCGCGGCGCATCCGGTCGACCGGTCGGAGCGCCCGACCGACGACGGACCACGTCACGAGCGACATGAGCGCCACGACGACCGGGACAGCGACGACGAGCAGCACGGTGGTGGTGCGGACGGCCGCGTCGGTGTCCTCGAGCGGCGCGCCGACGACGAGGACGGCGTCACCGCCCGCGGGCAGGTCGACGTCGTCGGTGACGAGGAGCCAGCGTTCGCCGTCGTGCCGGTAGCCGTCGTCCGCGTCGGCGTCGAGGGGCTGGTCCGGGCCGTCCTCGCTCCGGGCCAGCACCCGACCGTCGGCGTCCTGCAGCTGGGCGAGGACGTCGTCGTCCTCGGCGCGGACCGCGGCGGCACCGTCGGTCTCGACGCGGGCGGCGAGGCCGTCGAGGGTCTGCTCGGCTGCCGACCGCACACCGTCCGTCAGCGACCCGCGCAGCACGGCGACGAAGGCGACCGCCCCGATCACCAGGGCGAGGAGGACGACGAGCGCCGCGCCTCCCGTCGCACGGGCGCGGATCGACGCGGGCCGGCGCGACCGCCCCGGTCCGCGCTCAACCACCGTCGGCGTCGAGGCGGTACCCGGCCCCGCGGACGGTCTCGATCGCTGTCCGGCCGAACGGCCGGTCGACCTTCCTGCGGAGGTGTCCGACGTACACCTCGACGATGTTCGGGTCCCCCGCGAAGTCGTCGTCCCAGACGTTCGCGATGACCTCGCGCTTGCCGAGCACCTGCCCGGGGTGCCGCATCAGGTACTCGAGGACCGCGAACTCCCGGCTCGTCAGGTCGAGCAGGACCTCGCCCCGCCAGACGCGTCGCTCCGCCGGGTCCAGCCGCAGGTCCCCCGCCTGGAGGACCGTGGGGCGTTCGCGGGACCCCCTCCGGACGAGCGCACGGAGACGGGCCACCAGCACCGGGAACGAGAACGGCTTCGTCACGTAGTCGTCGGCTCCGGCGTCGAGGGCGTCGACCTGGTCCCACTCACCGTCCTTGGCCGTGAGCATGAGCACCGGGGTCCAGTCCTGCTCGGCACGCAGCGTCTCGCAGACCTTCCAACCGCTCAGGCCGGGCATCATCAGGTCGAGCACGATCGCGTCGTACGTGTGTTCGCGGGCGTACCAGAGCCCGTCGACGCCGTCGTGGGCGACGTCGACCGCGAACCCCTCGGCCTGCAGCCCGGTGCGGATGCCGTCGGCGAGCCGGACCTCGTCGTCGACCACCAGCACCCGCATCGTCCGAGCATGGCGTGGCGTCCTGAAGCGGCGCTGAAGCCGGCGGTCAGCCCGTCGGGTCGAACCGGTACCCCATGCCCGACTCGGTCACGAGGAACCGCGGGTGCGACGGCTCGGGCTCGAGCTTCCGCCGCAGCTGCGCCATGTACAGGCGCAGGTACCCGGAGTCGTTGCCGTGCGTCGGACCCCACACCTCGGTCAGGAGCATCTCGCGGGTCATCAGCCGGCCCGGGTTCGTCACGAGGACCTCGAGCAACCGCCACTCGGTCGGGGTGAGCCGGATCGCAGGGCCCGACGGCGGGGTCACCTGCTTCGCGACGAGGTCCACCACGAGGTCGCCGATCGTCACCGTCGGCGTCGCACCCGCGGTCGCCGCCGCCGTCGCCTGCCGCCGGGCGAGCGCCCGCAGCCGGGCGAGCAGCTCGTCCATCTGGAACGGCTTCGTCACGTAGTCGTCGGCGCCGGCGTCGAGGGCGTCGACCTTGTCCGACGAGTCGGTCCGCCCGGAGAGCACGAGCACCGGCACCTGCGACCAGGCGCGGATGCCCTCGAGCACCCCGATGCCGTCGAGGCGCGGCATGCCGAGGTCGAGCATGACGATGTCCGGCCGCTCGGTGATCACGGCGTCGATCGCGGCGCGGCCGTCACGGGCGGTGACGACCTCGTACCCGCGGGCGGCGAGCGTGACGGACAGCGCGCGGACGAGCTGCGCGTCGTCGTCGGCGATGAGGACCTTGGTGCTCACTTGACATCCACTTCCAGGTGTCCGGCGATCGGCAGCCGCACGACGACGGTGAGTCCGCCGCCGGGGGTGTCGTCGACCTCGATCGTGCCGCCCATGCCCTCGGTGAAGCCGCGTGCGAGCGCGAGCCCCAGCCCGAGGCCGGTCTCGTTGTCGGTGTCGCCGAGCCGTTGGAAGGGCTGGAACACCTGGTCTCGCCGGTCCTCGGGGATGCCGGGTCCGCGGTCGGCGACGCGGAGTTCGACCCCGCCGCCGAAGGCGCTCGCCGCGACGCGGACGCGTGTGCCCTCCGGGGCGTAGCGGGACGCGTTCGCGAGCAGGTTCACGACGACGCGCTGCAGCAACACGGGGTCGGCGAGGACGGGCGGCAGCTCGGCGGGCAGGTCGAGGTCGACGTCGTCCGGACCGAGTTCGAGTTCGTCGAGTGCGGGGGCGACCACCGTCTCGAGCGCGGTGGGCACGGGGGTGACGGCGAGCACCCCGGCCTGCACGCGGCTCACGTCGAGCAGGTCGGCCAACAGCACCGCCAGTTGACTGAGGCTCTCGTCGGCGGTGGCGAGCAGCGCCTCCCGGTCGACCGTCGACAACTGGATGTCGGCGGCCCGCAGCGTCTGCACGGCGGCGGACGCCGCGGCGATCGGTCGGCGCACGTCGTGGCCGACCGCCGCGAGGATCGCGCTCCGCACCCGGTCCGCCGCTGCGATCCGCTCCGCGTCGACCGCGGTGCGGCTGAGCCGGCGGTGCTCCACCGCCGCGTCGAGCTGCTGCTCGACGACGCGCAGCAGTCGGCGCTGGGTCGGGTCGTCGGGTGCGCCCGCGAACTCGAGGACGGCGCCGGACGGGAGGCTCGTGGTCGCGTCCGCACCGTCGGCGAAGGTCCCGGACGTGGCCGGGACCTCGTCGCCCTGCCGGATCCGCACGCCGCTGAAGCCGAACGCCTCGCGGGTACGGTCGAGCAGCGCCTGCAGGGCGTCGTCGCCGCGGAGGACGCTGCCGGCGATCCCGACGAGGAGCCCCGACTCGGCCGCCGCCCGTCGTGCAGCACGGCTGCGACGGGCGGACCGGTCGACCACGAAACTGACCAGGACGGCGCTGATCACGTACATCACGAGCGCCACCAGGTGCCACGGCTGCTGGACGGTGACCATGTAGAGGGGTTGCACGAAGAAGTAGTCGAGGCTCAGCCCGGACAGCACCGCGGTGAACACCGCCGGCCACATCCCGCCGGTGAGCGCGACCACGAGCACGAGCAGCTGGTACGCCAGGACGTCGACCGTGATCGAGTCCGGGTCGCTGCCGAACGACAGCGCCCAGGTGAGCAGTGGGCCGAGGATCAGCGAGACCGCGAACGCCGCCGCGATCCGGCCGCGCGACAGGCTCCCACCGAGCTTCGGCAGCGCGAACCCGCCGCCGGCTCGCTCGTGGGTGACGACGTGCACGTCTATGTCACCCGACTCGCGCACGACCGTGTTGCCGATGCCCGGACCGGTCAGCGCCGCCGCGAGCCGGCTGCGGCGGCTCACGCCGATCACGATCTGGGTCGCGTCGACCGACTTCGCGAACCGCACGAGCGTCGACGGCACGTCGTCGCCGACGACCTGGTGGTACGTGCCACCGAGTTGTTCGAGCAGGGTGCGCTGCTTGCCGAGCGCCCCTGGGTGCCGCTCGCGGAGCCCGTCGTTCGTCGTGACGTGCACGGCGGCGAGCTCCCCGCCGGCGCTCCGGGCGGCGATGCGGGCGCCCCGTCGCAGGAGCGTCTCGCCCTCGGGGCCGCCGGTGAGTGCGACGAGGACGCGCTCGCGGGTCTCCCAGCGGTGGTCGATGCCGTGCTCGGCGCGGTAGGCCTTGAGTGCGTCGTCGACCTCGTCGGCGAGCCAGAGCAGCGCGATCTCGCGCAGGGCGGTGAGGTTGCCGAGCCGGAAGTAGTTCGAGAGCGCGGCGTCGATGCGCGCGGCCGGGTAGACCAGCCCGTCCGAGAGCCGTTCGCGCAGGGACGCCGGGGACAGGTCGACGACCTCGATCTGGTCGGCGGCGCGGACCACGGCATCGGGGACGGTCTCGCGCTGCACCGTGCCGGTGATCTCGCGGACGACGTCGCCGAGGGACTGCATGTGCTGGATGTTCACCGTCGAGATGACGCTGATGCCGGCGGCCAGCAGCACCTCGACGTCCTGCCAGCGCTTCTCGTTCGGGCTGCCGGGGGCGTTCGTGTGCGCGAGCTCGTCGACGAGGGCGACGTCGGGGGCGCGGGCCACCACGGCGTCGAGGTCCATGTCGTCGAGTGCGACACCACGGTGCTCGACGACCCGGCGCGGGATGACCTCGAGCCCGTCGACGAGCGCGGCGGTGGCGGCACGCTCGTGCGTCTCGACGACGGCGACGACCACGTCCCGGCCCTCGGCACGCAGCCGGTGCCCCTCTTCGAGCATCGTGTACGTCTTGCCGACACCGGGGGCGGCGCCGAGCAGCACCCGGAGTTTCCCGCGCTTCACGTGCTCATCCTCTCGCTGTTCGGGTTGGTGGTGGTCGATCGCGCCCTGGATCGGACGTCGCGCCCCGGTGTGACTGGGCGCGACGTCCGTTCGGGGGCGCGATCCGCGGGCCGGGCCGGCGTCAGCGCGCCTTCGCCAGCGCCAGGTTCAGCTCGAGCACGTTGACGACCGGCTCGCCGAGGAACCCGAGCTGCCGCGACTCGGTGTGCTGCTCGACGAGCGCCCGTACCGTCGACTCCGACATGCCCCGGGCGTCGGCCACCCGGGACACCTGCTGCAGCGCGTACTCCGGGCTGATGTGCGGGTCGAGGCCCGAGCCCGAGGCGGTGACCGCGTCGGCGGGGACGTCCGACGCGGGCACCCCGTCGGCCTTCGCCACGGCCTCGCGGCGCTCCTCGATGCTCTGCAGCAGGTCGGGGTTGTTCGGGCCGAGGTTCGAGCCGGACGAGGCGTTCGCGTCGTAGCCGTCCTCGCCCGCGGCGCTCGGCCGCGACTGGAACCATCGATCGGCGTCGTCAGCGGCGAAGGACTGCCCGATCAGGGACGAGCCGACCGCGTTGCCGGACGAGTCGGTGACCATCGAGCCGTTCGCCTGGTCGTGGAACGCGGCCTGGCCGACGCCCCACACCGCGAGCGGGTAGGCGACGCCGAGGACGACGGTCGACAGGAGGGTGAGGCGCACGGCCACACCGGTGGAGCGGAGGAAGGAGCGAGAGGAGGAAGCCATGGTCTAGAACCCCGGGATGAGACCGACCACGAGGTCGATCAACTTGATGCCGATGAAGGGGACGACCACGCCGCCGAGTCCGTAGACCAGGAGGTTGCGGCCGAGGACGGACGACGCCGAGGCCGCCCGGTAGCGCACGCCCCGCAGGGAGAGCGGGATGAGCGCCACGATGACGAGGGCGTTGAACACGACGGCCGACAGGATCGCCGACGACGGGCTGTGCAGACCCATCACGTTGAGTGCCCCGAGGCCCGGGAACGCCGCCTGGAACATCGCGGGGATGATCGCGAAGTACTTGGCGATGTCGTTGGCGATCGAGAAGGTCGTCAGCGCGCCGCGGGTGATGAGCAGCTGCTTGCCGATCCGGACGACGTCGATGAGCTTCGTCGGGTCGGAGTCGAGGTCGACCATGTTGCCGGCCTCCTTCGCCGCGGTCGTCCCGGTGTTCATCGCGACGCCGACGTCGGCCTGCGCGAGCGCGGGGGCGTCGTTCGTGCCGTCACCGGTCATCGCGACGAGGTTCCCGCCCTCCTGCTCCCGCTTGATGAGGGCGAGCTTGTCCTCCGGCGTCGCCTCGGCCAGGAAGTCGTCGACCCCGGCCTCGGCGGCGATCGCGGCGGCGGTGCGCGGGTTGTCACCGGTGATCATCACCGTGCGGATGCCCATGCTCCGCAGTTCGGCGAACCGGGCGGCCATGCCGTCCTTCACGACGTCCTTGAGGTGCACGACCCCGAGCAGGGTGACGACCCCGCCGGCGTCGCGACGTCCGACGACGAGCGGTGTCCCGCCCTGGTCGGAGATCTCCGCGACCGTGGCGTCGATCGCGGAGACGGTCCCGACCTCCGCGGCACCCGCCCAGGCGAGGACCGCGGCGGCGGCGCCCTTGCGGACCGAGGAACCGTCGACGAGGTCGACGCCCGACATGCGGGTCTGTGCGGTGAACGGCACCTCGACGGCGCCGGTCGGCAGTCCGGTGGTGACCCCCGCGGCCACCGCCAGCTCCACGATGGAACGCCCCTCCGGCGTGCCGTCGGCGGCGCTCGAGAGCGCGGCCGCCGCCATGAGCTCCGACTCGGTCACGCCGGGCACGGGCACCACGCGGGACGCCCGCCGGTTGCCGTACGTGATGGTGCCCGTCTTGTCGAGGAGCAGCGTCGTGATGTCACCCGCCGCCTCGACCGCACGTCCGGACATCGCGAGCACGTTGTGCTGCACGAGCCGGTCCATGCCGGCGATGCCGATCGCCGAGAGCAGCGCGCCGATGGTGGTCGGGATGAGGCAGACGAGCAGTGCGATGAGCACCGGCACGCTGACCGTCGCGCCGACGAGCCCGGCGATGGGCTGCATCGTCAGGCAGACGATCACGAACACGATCGACAGCGACGCGAGCAGGATGTTCAGCGCGATCTCGTTCGGCGTCTTCTGGCGCGCGGCCCCCTCGACCAGGCGGATCATCCGGTCGATGAACGTCTCGCCCGGGGTCGAGGTGATGCGTACCACGATCCGGTCGGACAGCACCCGGGTCCCGCCCGTGACGGCGCTGCGGTCGCCGCCGGACTCCCGGATGACGGGTGCGGACTCGCCGGTGACGGCGGACTCGTCGACGCTCGCGATGCCCTCGACCACGTCGCCGTCGCCGGGGATCACCTCGCCGGCGACGACGACCACGACGTCCCCCTTCGCCAGGTCGACCGAGGCGATCTCCTCGGTGTCGTTGGTCAGGGCTGCGGGGTCGGCCGCGTCCCACCGGAGCACCCGGCGGGCGCTGGTGGTCGACCGCGTCTTCCGGAGGGTGTCGGCCTGCGCCTTGCCACGGCCCTCGGCGACGGCTTCGGCCAGGTTGGCGAAGACCACCGTGAGCCAGAGCCAGACCGCGATGGCGGCGGTGAAGACCGACGGCTCGACGAAGGCGGTCACCGTGGTGAGCGCGGCGCCCACCTCGACGATGAACATGACGGGGTTCCGCCACATGAGCCGCGGATCGAGCTTGCGGAGTGCGCCCGGGAGGCCCGCCGCCAGTTGACGGGGCCCGAAGGCGGACGAGCGGGTGACCGGCCGGGAGGCGCTGGTCGCCTCCGCCGCACCGGCTGCGGTGGACGAGGGGGTCGGGCTGGACATGGGTTCGGCTTTCATCGGGAGAGGGCCTCGGCCAGCGGACCGAGGGCGAGGACCGGGAAGTAGGTGAGGGCGGTGACGATCACGGCGACGGCTCCGAGCAGGCCGACGAACAGCGGCCGGTTCGTGGGCAGGGTGCCGACGGTCGCGGGCACCTTGTCCTGCGCCGCGAGCGACCCGGCGAGCGCCAGGACGAGGGCGATCGGGATGAACCGGCCGAGCAGCATCACGACGCCGAGCGCCGAGTTCATCCACGTGGTGTTCGCGGTGAGACCGGCGAACGCCGAACCGTTGTTGTTCGCACCCGAGGTGAAGGCGTAGAGCAGTTCGGACAGGCCGTGGTTGCCCGGGTTGAAGATGCTCGTGCCGAGGACCTGCTCCCGGACGCCCGGGATCACCAGGGACAGTCCGGTACCGAGCAGCACCAGGGTCGGCGTGACGAGGATGTACAGCGCGGCGAAGGTCATCTCGCGGGCACGGATCTTCTTGCCGAGGTACTCCGGCGTGCGCCCGACGAGCAGGCCGCCGATGAACACCGTGATGACCGCCAGCACGAGCATGCCGTACAGGCCGGAGCCGACACCGCCCGGTGTGACCTCGCCGAGCATCATGTTGACGAGCGCCATCATGCCGCCGACGGGGGTGAAGCTGTCGTGCATGGCGTTCACCGCGCCGGTGGACGTCGAGGTCGTGGCGGTCGCGAAGAGCGTCGATCCGAGGATGCCGAAGCGCGCCTCCTTGCCCTCCGTCGCCGCACCGGCCGCCTGGGTGGCGCTGCCGCCGCCCGCGGTCTCCGCGATCGACATGACCGAGAGGGACACCAGGAAGATCGTGCCCATCACGGCGAGGATCGCGTACCCCTGGCGGGTGTCCCCGACGAGACGGCCGAACGTGCGGGGCAGCGAGAACGGGATAACGAGGAGCAGGAACATCTCGACGAGGTTCGTCCACGCCTGCGGGTTCTCGAACGGGTGGGCCGAGTTCGCGTTGAAGTAGCCGCCACCGTTCGTGCCGAGCTCCTTGATGGCCTCCTGCGACGCGACGAACCCGTCGGGGACGTGCTGCGTCCCCCCGACCAGCGTCGTGACGTCGGTGCCGGTCCCCCAGGACTGCACGACGCCGCCGGCGACCAGGACGACCGCGAAGACGAACGCCCCGGGCAGCAGCAGACGACCGGTGCCGCGGACGACGTCGACCCAGACGTTGCCGAGCGTGCCGGACCTCCGGCGTGCGAAGCCGCGCACCAGGGCGACGGCGACCGCGAGACCGACCGCGGCGGACAGGAAGTTCTGGACCGCCAGACCCGCCATCTGCACCGTGTAGCCGACGGTGGCCTCGGGCGAGTAGGACTGCCAGTTCGTGTTCGCGACGAACGACGCCGCGGTGTTGAAGGCGAGGGCCGGTCCGACGTTCGGCAGGCCGAGGTCACCCGGCAGCACGACCTGGATCCGCTGCAGCAGGTAGACGAGCAGGAGCCCGACGGCGCTGAAGAGCAGCACGCCGCGCAGGTACGCGGGCCAGGACTGCTCGGCGTCCGGGTCGACGCCGATCACCCGGTAGACGACACGCTCGACACGGGCGTGCTTCGTCGGCGTGTAGACGCGCGCCATCCAGTCGCCGAGCGGGCGGTGCGCGACGACGAGGAGCAGGACGAGCGTGGCGACCTGGGCGATGCCGGCCCAGGTGTCACCAGCGCTCATCAGAACCGCTCCGGGTGCACGAGCGCCCACACGAGGTAGACGACCGCGGCGATGCCGAGGACGGCGGCGGCGATGGTGACGACGATCACAGTCGCTCCACCCCCTTGGCGATGAGTGCCACCACGCCGAACACGGCGAGGACACCGGCGACGACGAAGACGTCGAACACGAAGGACTCCAGGGATTGCTGCGGGGCCGACGCCGGGCGGCGCGGACCGCACCACGTGTGGTGCGGAACCGATGCTGGTTCCGGTTCCGTGCCTCCAGGCCGGTCCTCACGGAATCCTGACGCCCTCCTGACGAACGCGTGCACCGCCCTAACGCACCGCGGCACGCTCCAGCCGGTCCGCCGAACGCCGCACCGCCGCACGGAGCTCGTCCGGTCCCTCGACGACGAACGGCACCGTCAGTGCGGCGACCACGCCGGCGAGGCCGTCCCACGACCACGACCCGAGCGTCAGCCGTCGGCGGTCGTCATCGTCATCGAGTGGCTCGAGCACGGCGTCCTCGGCCAGGTACGGCGCCACCCGCGCGGCGTCCCGCACCGCCAGCAGGACGCTGCCCCGGCACGGCCACACGTCCTCGCGCTCGGCCCCCTTGAAGCGCGCCGAGACGAAGGCCGCCGCGTCTCCCCCAGGCACGGCACGCGGGGCGAAGGCGAGCCGCGTCGGCATCCGCGGCGTCATCCGGTCGACGCGGTAGGTGCGCCACTCGTCGTGCTCGGGGTCCCACGCGAGCAGGTACCACCGGCCGTGCCGGGCGACGACCGCGTGCGGCTCGACCCGGTGCGGGCTGTCCTGCTCCCCGTACGCAAAGCGCAGGAACTCGTGGCGGTGCACGGCCTCGCTGACGGCGACGAGCACGTCCGGGTCGACCCGCGGCCCCGTCGGCCCGACCACGGCACCCACCAGGTCGACCCGGTGCCGCAGCCGCTCGGGCATCACCTGTCGGACCGTCGCGAGGGCACGCACCGCGGACTCGGCGATGTCGGCACCGGACGCCGGGGCCACGGCGAGCGCCAGGGCGATCGCCACCGCCTGGTCGTCGTCGAACAGCAGCGGGGGCAGGTCGGATCCCGCTGCCAGTCGGTAGCCGCCGGCCGGACCCCGCACGGAGTCGATCCGGTAGCCGAGCTCGCGGAGCCGGTCGACGTCGCGACGGAGCGTCCGCGGGCTCATCGTCAGGCGCTCCGCGAGCTCGTCGCCCGTCCACTCGCGGTGCACCTGCAGCAGCGAGAGCAGGGCGAGCATGCGCGACGACGGTCCGGCCATGGGATCCATCTTCGTCGGAGAACCGGTCACGATCTGACCGCAATGCTCGAGACGCTGTGCCCATGAGCATCGAGACCACGACCCACATCAACTTCGACGGCCAGGCCCGCGAGGCCCTCGACTTCTACGCCGCTGCCTTCGGCGGCACCGTCACGGCGGCGACCTACGGACAGATGGGCGCCTCGCAGGACCCGGACTGGGCGGATCGCATCGTCTTCGGGCAGGTGACCACCGACGCCGGCTTCCGGATCATGGCGTTCGACGTCTGGCCCGACCAGCCGTACGACCAGGGCGCCAACGCGTTCTACGTGTTCGTCCACGGAGACGACGCGGCCGAGGTCGAGCGGTACTGGGCAGCCCTGTCCGAGGGGGCGGAGGTCCGGCAGCCGCTCGCGCCGTCGCCGTGGGCACCGCTCGCCGGGCAGCTCCGCGACCGGTTCGGCGTCGTGTGGCAGCTCGACGTGGCGCCGGCCGAGGGCTGAGCCCGAGCACCGTGCCACGTGACCGTCGCGTCGCGTCGCGTCGCGTCGTGTCGTGTCGTGTGGCACGTCGGTGGAGCAGAAGACGTCGGGTCGCGTCCGCGTACTCGACGTCTTCTGCACCACCGATCTCGCGGTGGACGGCGGCCCGACCGCTGGACGGCGCACCGATCGCGCGCCGGACGGCAGCCCGAGAGGCGACGGACGTCAGGCCACCGTCCACGTGCTGACGGTCACGGCAGCGGTCACCGAAGCGGGCGCGAACGTCCGGTCCGGATCGACGTGGTGGTGGCTCGGCCCCATGTGCACCACGTCGTGCACGTCCTCCGCCGACAGGTCCATCGTCCAGGTCAGGTCGTCGGACCGCCGCTGCACGAACGTCGGCTCGAGCGACTCCCGCAGCCGTCGCTCCTTCTCCGGGTCCACCGCGATCGTCGCCTCCGCGAGCTCCGCCAGGTGGCCGGTCCGCGGCGTCACGACGACGAGCATCCCGCCCGGGTGCAGCACCCGCGCGTACTCCCGCCGGTTGCGCGGGGCGAAGACGTCGAGCACGACCGCAACCGCATCACCGACGACCGGGAGGCGCTCGGTCACGTCCCCGACGACCGCTCCCGCCCGCGCGTGCACGCGTGCCGCCCGTCGGATCGCGACGGGCGACAGGTCCAGTGCGACCCCAGTGCGGTCGTCGGCCGCCTCGAGCACGTGCGCCAGGTAGGTGCCGGGGCCGGACCCGACGTCGAGCACGACGCCTGGTGCGGTCGCGCCGGCGACCACCTCGGCGAGCGCCCGTTCGACCGGCGCGTAGTGTCCGCGGCCGAAGAACCGGATCCGGGCGTCGACCATGTCCGGGGTGTCCGCGGTGAGGGCCCGACGCTTCGCGGGCAGCAGCGTCAGGTGGCCCTGCTTCGCCTCGTCGAACCGGTGTCCGGAGGCGCAGCCGACCGGTCCGCCGTCGACGCGGGCGAGGGGCTCGGCGCAGACGGGGCAGGCGAGCACGGGGAGCAGGTCGTCGCGCACCGCCCCAGCGTACGGGCGTCGGTAGCCTGGCCGGATGTCGCTCGAGCAGCTCTTCGGTCTGGACGGACGCCGCGCCCTCGTCACCGGGGGCAGCTCCGGCATCGGCCGGGCGATCGCGCTCGCCCTCGCGGACGCCGGCGCCCACGTGCTGGTCGCCGCACGGACACGGCACGCGATCGACGAGACCGTCGCGACGATCACCACCGGCGGCGGGTCCGCCACGGGGGTCGTCGCCGACCTGTCCACCCGAGCGGGAGCCCACGCGCTCGCGGACGCCGTCGGCGAGGTGGACGTCCTCGTCAACTCGGCGGGCATCAACCTGCGGCCGCCGATGCCGGACCTCGACGAGGACACGTGGGACGCGACGATGGCCGTCAACCTCGACGCACCGTTCGTGCTGGGGCAGCGGCTCGCACCCGGCATGGCCGCGCGGGGCCACGGCCGGATCATCGGCATCAGCTCGCAGCAGGCGCACCGCCCCTTCGCCGCGAGCGGCGCGTACGGGGTGTCGAAGGCCGGCCTGGAGGCACTGGCCCGGTCCCAGGCAGAGGCCTGGTCGGGCAGCGGGGTCACCTCCAACGTCCTGGTGCCGGGCTTCGTGCAGACCGCCCTGAACGAGCGGCTGTCCGCCGACCCCGAGCGGGTCGCAGCGCTCGCGGCACGGACGCTCGTCGGTCGCAACGGTGCGGCGTCGGACTTCGCCGCTGCGGCGGTGTTCCTCGCCGGGCCCGGTGCTGCCTACGTCACGGGCCAGTCGATCGCGGTCGACGGCGGCTTCTCGGTGCACTGACCTCCACGCGGCGGGCCGACGGCAGGAGCCGAGGTGTCCTCGGTACCGTCGGGTCATGGCCGTCATCCACCGCGCAGAACTCCGACCGTCCAAGGCCGAGGCCCTCGCCGTCTGGCTGCCCGCGCAGCCGTGGAGCGGGCTCACCGCCGGCATGCCGGTCGACATCGTCACCCGCTTCCGGTTCGACGACCCGGAGGGCGAGGTCGGCGTCGAGGTGATCATCGTGCGGACGCCCGACGGCCGGCTCCTGCACACCCCGCTGACGTACCGGGGCGCTCCGCTCGACGGAGCCGGTGGCTCCCTGGTGTGCGAGATGCACCACTCGGTGCTCGGGCACCGGTGGGTGTACGACGCCGTCGCGGACCCGGTGTACGCCGACGTCCTGCGCCGCGCGATCGCCACCGGCGGCCACGAGGCCGAGCTCGAGCGAGCCGACGGCTCCGGGCGGCTCGACAAGGAGGGGACGGCGGCGGGTAGCGGATCGGCTCCGGACTCCCCCACGGTGACCGCGGTCGAGCCGCGGACGGACGGCGCCGAGACCACGGTGCGGACGGACCACGGCGACCTCGTCGTGCTGCGGGTGGTCGGACTGCCGGTGCCGGCGGGCGAGACGCTCACGGCATCGTGGGGCGACCACCACGCGGTCGTCGCGGTGCTCCCCGCCTGACGTGAGCGCCTGGCCTGAGCGCCCGACCTGAGGGCCGACGTCAGCCCCTGGCCGCTCGACGCGACGGGCACCGGCAGGGCCTCTCTGCGCACGGCGACCGCTGGCAGGATCGACCGTGTGAAGACACTGGAGTTGCCACAGACCGACCTCACCGCATCCGACGTCGTCGTCGGGCTCATGCGGATCAACGACATGAGCGACGAGGACATCCGCGCGCTCTACTCGGCGTCGCGCCACGCGGGCGTCACGATGTTCGACCACGCTGCGGTCTACGGCGGCTGGCACGGGTGCGAGGCGCGGTTCGGCGAGGCGGTGACCCTGTCGCCGTCGGAGCGCGCCGAGGTCCAGCTGCAGACCAAGGTCGGCATCCGGCCGACGCCGAACGGGGCCTACTTCGACTTCTCGTACGAGCACATCCTCGAGTCCGTGCACGAGTCCCTCGAGGCGCTGCAGACCGACTACGTGGACGTGCTGCTCCTGCACCGCCCCGACGCGCTCGTCGAGCCCGAGGAGGTCGCGAAGGCGTTCGACGAGCTGCACGCCGCCGGCAAGGTGCACCACTTCGGCGTCTCGAACCACACCCCCGGTCAGGTGGAGCTGCTGCAGCAGTCCGTCCGGCAGCCGCTCGCGTTCAACCAGGTGCAGCTGAGCATCACGCACGCGAACGTCATCACGCAGGGCCTCACGGCGAACATGGCCGGTCTCGACCAGTCGATCGACCGGGACAACGACATCCTCAACCACGCTCGCCTGAACGGCGTGACGCTGCAGGCCTGGTCGCCCTTCCAGAAGGGCTTCTTCGACGGCGTCTTCCTGGGCGACCGTGAGCAGTACGCCGAGCTGAACGACGTCCTCGAGGAGCTGGCCTCGGCGCACGGCGTCACGCCGACGGGCATCGCAGTCGCGTGGATCACCCGACACCCCGCGCACTTCCAGGTCGTCCTCGGTACGACGAACCCCCAGCGCGTCCGGGACTCGGCCGCCGGCTCGGACGTCGAGCTCTCGCGCGAGGAGTGGTACCGCGTCCTGACCGCGGCGGGGCACACCGTCCCCTGAGGGGCCGCCCGGTCGTCGGCGGTCAGTCGTCGGCGACCGGGGCGCTCGGCACGTGGACGTCGACGGGCGACACCCGTGTCGGGTCCGCCGATGCGCCACCGACCACGTCGAACGAGATGCCGAGCTCGGCGGCGGTCTCCTCGTCGAGCTCGAGCCCGTCCTCGCTGACCTGGTCCTCGGGGATTGCGCGACCCTTCGACGGGTCGAACGCGTTCGCAAACGACATGCGCCCGAGCATGCCGCGCCCGCTTGGCAATCAGCGGTGAGCGGGCGCGGCGGCCATCAGACCGTCAGGACCCCGTCAGAGGTCGTCGGGGTGCAGCCGGTCGCCCACCTGCGGACGACGGAAGACCGGGCCGCCGCCCGCCTCGTCCTCGTCCTCGTGGGAGACCGGCGAGGTGCCCGGGTCGACCGAGTCGGGGCCGACGTCGGCCCCGCGGTCCTCCTCGACCTCGATCTCGGTCTCGTCGCTCCCGTCCACGGGGACGTCGGCGCCGGGCTGCTGGGGATCGAACGGTGTGCTCATCGACATGCCCCGAGCGTGCTCCCGCCGGGTGAACGCCGGGTCAACGCTGTCCGTCCGCCGCGACGAGCTCGAGCTGCGTGAGCGGCACGGCCGTGTCCGCGGTGAAGGTGAACGTGTCGCCCCGACCGAGGAACCGGAACACCCGCGTCTGCCCCGGGTGCTCGAACACGGCGTCCCGGACCACGGTCTCGGTGTCCCCGAGCGTCGTCCGCCACGAGTACGACCCCGGCCGCGCGACCGTCACCGTCACCAGGGCCGCCTCGGCGCCCGGTGCGGGCAGCGTCACGGTCGCACCGGGCGACAGTTCCGTCACGGTCCGTCCGGTGTCGTCGGTGAGCGGCGAGACCCCCACCGGCAGCAGGTCGACGGGGACGTCCCGGTACCCGTGCACGTCCGACGCCGAGACCGGGCGGGTCGCCGACGCCCAGCCGGTCGGCTCCTCGGACAGCGTGAACTCGATGCGGGACGCCCGGACGACCACCTCGTGCGGGATGCTGATCGACGTCCAGGGCGACCCGTCCACCGTCACCGACGCGAGGTGGGCTCCGGACGAACCGGCGGCGACCTCGAGGACGGTCTCCGTGCCTCCCGGCTGTGCCAGCACCGTCCGGCGGACCGACGGCGGCACGAGCACGTAGGTGCCCGTCGACGGCGCCAACGGGTACAGCCCGATCGTCGCGAACACGTACCACGCGCTCATCTCGCCGTTGTCCTCGTCGCCGGGGTAGCCCTGGCCGAGGTCGGACCCGACGAACAACCGCTCGAGGCACGCGCGCACGATGCGGTGCGCGTCGTCGTGGCGTCCGGTGAACATCGGGAAGAACGGGATGTGGTGCGCCGGCTGGTTCGAGAGCCCGAGCATGCCCATCCGGACGTCACGCGCCTCGGTCATCTCGTGGATCGCGAAGCCGTACGAGCCGGAACGCACGGTCGCGCCCGTCTCGGGCGTCGCGAAGAGCGCGTCGAGCGCCGCGTCGAAGCGGGCCGGGCCGCCGTGCAGGTCGACGACGCCCGCGCCGTCGTGCGGCGCGGTGAACGCGGTCCCCCACGCATTGGTCTCGGTGTAGTCGTCGCCCCAGTCGCGCGGGTCGAACTCGGTGCCGACCCGCCACGAGCCGTCCGGATCGCGGCCGATGAAGAAGCCGCGCTCGGCGTCGAAGACGTTGCGGTACTGCAGGGACCGCCGGGCGAACCACTCCGCCTCGGCCTCGTACCGGCCGAGCTCGTCGGCCGTCGTCGCGCACGACGCGAGCAGGCCCGCCATCACGGCGATCCCCCAGTCGTTGATGGCCGCGTCCAGGGTCCAGCTCATCCCCTCGGAGGTCGCCGTGTCGACGTGGCCGCGGAAGGCGCCCGGGAGGCTCCCCTTGCGTCCGACCCGCTCGTCGCGTGGCGGGACGGTCGCGTTCCGCACCGCGCTCCGGTAGGCCTCGGTCAGGTCGAAGCCGGTCACGCCCTTGACCGCGAGGTCCGCGAAGACGGTGTCGCTCGTGGTGCCGGTCATGACGTCCTCGGCGCCGGGTGCGCTCCACCGCGGCGTCCACCCCCCGTCGTGGTGGTGCGCGACGAACCCCTGGGCGAGCTCGCCCGCCGTCTCCGGGGTGAGGAGTGCGAGGAGCGGCCAGGCCGTCCGGTAGGTGTCCCAGAACCCGTTCGTCGTGGTGAAGGGACCCTCGACGACCTCGGGCCCGGGCTCGTCACGGATCGGATCGGCGAGCACCGACCCGTACGGGGAGCGGTGCCGCGGGACCCCGTCGCGCGCGGTCTCGCCGGCGCGGTTCGGGTACAGGAAGAGCCGGTACAGCCCGGAGTACAGCGCCGTCAGCTGCTCCGGGGTCGCGCCCTCGAACGACAGGGTCGCGAGCTTCGCCGTCCACTGCGCCTCAGCCTCGGCGCACATCGCATCGAAGGACCCGGCCGCGTCGAGGTTCGCGCGGGCGTCCTCGGGCGAGACCGTCGAGATCCCGAGCAGCACGTCGGTGTCGCCGTCGACCTCGATCCACCCCCGGAGCTGCCCGTCCTCCACCGACGTCCGGTCGGCGGTCGCACCCGGCACGCGCAGGTGCACGTGGTGCGGCGGCGTCCCCGGGCGGTCGTCGAGGAGCACGTCCACGACGGCGGTGCCGTCCGCGATCCGGACGGACGCGTCGGCCACGCGCCCGTGGTGGTCGAGCACGATGCTGCGCACCCCGGTGAAGCGGAACCCGAGGGCGAAGGCCCCGGCCGTCATCGTGGCGGTGACGCCCTGGTCGAGGGCGACCCGGTAGCGGTGCGGGCCGTCCTGCTCGTCGTCGTGGTCGAACGCGAGCGCCCGGGCCCGACGGTCGGTGTCGGGGGTGGCGAGCGGAGAGGGCATCACCTGGAACACCCCGCGGTCGCCCATCCACGGCGACGGGATGTGGCTCGTCGCGAAGGCCTGGAGCGCCGGTCGGACGCGGCCGTCGTCGGTGGTGACGACGTGCTCGTGGTACGCGTACGGCCACCGGTTGCTCGACGCGTCGGTCATCGGGAGGCCGAAGACGCCGCCGTGCGGGAGCCCGACGAGCGGGGCGGTGTTGCCGCGGGAGAACCGGGACGACGCCTGGGTGCCGCGGGTCGTGCGGACGCGGCCGAGCGGCGTCTCCGGAGCCGGCCGCGCCCGACCGAGCCGGACGTCGTCGAGCCATCCGCGGAGCGCCGGCCGCGCAGCGTCGCCGGGGGTGGACGGCGTGGCGGAGCCGAGCCGTGCCTCCAGGCGGTCGACCACCCGTCCGGCGGACGGCGTGAGGTCCACCGCGCGTCGGTTCCACTGGTCCACCCACTGCGTGCGGGCCGCTGCCTGCGCCTCCGGCGTCAGCCGGGTGCCGTACTGGTCGGTCGCCGTCCGGTCCGGCGCCGCGTCGCTCAGGCGGGTGCCGTCGGTGAACACGACGTCGAGCGAACAGGCCGTCGCGTCCCAGAAGTGCTCGAGGTCCGCCTCGTCGGGTTCGTCGTGCCCCTCGGGCAGCGTCCGCTCCGGGAACCAGACCCATGACAGCTCGTCACCCGGCGCGATCGTCCGCCCACCGTGGACGGGGACGACCGCCACCGTCTCGTCGGTGTCGGCGGGGCGTTCGAGCAGCCACGCCTCGGCCGAGGTCCACCCGACACCGTTCCGGGCTGCCACCGCCGTCGTCGGACCACCGCTCCGTTGCAGTTCACGCACCGGGCAAGCCTATTTGCTCCATCGTCTCGACGAAAGGCGAAGGGCCGGTGGTCAGCCGCGGCCGTGACCCTTCCCGGGGCCGTCCGTCAGCGAACCGACGGTCGTGTCGACCGTCGTGTCTGCAGCACCGGCGCCGTTGCCCTTGCCGCTGTTGCTCCCGGGGCCGTTGCCGTTGCCGTTGCCGTTGCCGTTGCCGTTGCCGCCCTGCGGTGCCTCCACGGGGTTCGACGCGGGCCCGCCCGGCTCGGGGCCGACGCTCGGCTCGTCCGCGGGCTCGCTCGGCTGCTCCTCGGGCTGGCTCGGCTCCTGTGCGGGCTCGCTCGGCTGTTGCTCGGGCTGGCTCGGCTCCGGCGCGGGCTCGCTCGGCTGCTCCTCCTGGCTGGGCTGCTGCTCCGGTTCGCTCGACTGCTGGTCGGTCGGCGTGGACGGCTCGCTCGACTCGGTCGGCGCAGGCGTGCTGTCGTCGTCGCCGCCCAGGGCGAACAGCGCGACGCCGATCCCGGCGAGCACGAGGAGTGCCACGACGACCGCGGCGATGATCGGTCCGCGTCGGCGCCCCGGGCCGTCGGTCTCCGCTCCGGCTCGGCCGGCGCCGCCCGCTGCACCACCGGCGCCACGTGCTGCGGCACCACCCGCTGCGGCCCCGCCGACCGCGGCACCGCCCGCAGCGGCGCCGCCGACGCCACCGGCACCGGCACCGCGCTGGGCGCCGAGGACCGTCGTCGCGACGTCGTCCTGCCCACCGGACCGTCCACCGGGTTGCGCGAACGGGGCGGTCCGGTCGTACGCGCGCGTCGCCGCGTCCACGCCGTCGGCGGGGGCAGCCGCCGGGGGCATCGCCTGGGTCGCCTGGTCGGCGGAGGCCGCGCCCCCGCCGGCGGCACCGAGCGCGGCGCCCGCGGCGGCAGCCCCCGCAACGCCGCCTGCGGCGCGGGTGAGCGCCCCGGGACTCCCGGGCAGCAGCTGGGTGGCCGGCGCGGTGCCGTCACGCTCGAGCGCGCGCAGGCGTCGTGCCGCCTCGGCGGCGGTCGGCCGCTCGCCCGGGTCCTGCGCCGTCATGACGTGCAGCAGCGTCCGCCACGCGGTGGGCAGGTGCTGGTCGATCTCGGGGCCCCGGGTGAGCCGCGCCGTGGCGGACTCGACGGCGCTGCCGGGGAACGGCCGCTCGCCGGTCAGGCACTGCAGCAGCACGAGCCCGAGGGCGTAGACGTCGGCCTGGCCGGTGACCTCGCGGCCGAGGACCTGCTCCGGGGAGATGTACGCGGCGGTGCCGATCACGGTGCCGGTGCCGGTCACGCGCGCGGCGTCGCGGAGCAGGGCGATGCCGAAGTCGGCGAGCTTGACGTGCTCGCCGTCGCTCTCGAGGAGCACGTTCGCCGGCTTCACGTCCCGGTGCACGATGCCCTGCGCGTGCACGGCGGCGAGCCCCTCGGCGACCTGCGCACCGACACGGGCCGTGGTCGTGGTGTCGAGCGGGCCTTCGCGCAGTCGGGTGTCCAGGTCGCTGCCCGGCACGAGCTCCATGACGAGGTACGAGTCGCCGTCGACGTCGTCGAGTGCGGCGTCGTACAGGGTGACGAGCGAGGGGCTGCGGAGCGCGGCGAGGGTGTGGATCTCGGCCTCTGCCCGGGCACGCTCGCCGTTGTCGACGGCACCGATGCGGAAGACCTTGACGGCGACCTCGCGGCCGAGCTGCTCGTCCACGGCGCGGTAGACGGAGGCCATGCCGCCGTGCCCGAGCGTGCCGGTGACGCGGTACCTGCCGCCGAAGACCCGTTCTGCCATGCCGGGAAACCTACCGTGGCGACCTGACCGGGCATGCCGGTGTCGTCTGCTGTGCGCGGTCCCGACGCCCCGGCGGCGCGCTCACCGGATCGCCGGGGCCGGACCGCGTTGCACCGGGTGCGCTCCGCGGTCCAGGGCCGTCAGGTACAACCGGTGCGCGGTGACCACGAGTGCGAGCCACGCCAGCCCCAGGGCCCACGCGGCCAGGACGTCCGTGGTCCAGTGGTGTCCGAGGAACACCCGCGACACCCCGACCGACAGGACGAAGAGCGTCCCGAGCGCGATGGTCCACACCCGCGTGACCACGCGCGACTGCCGCAGGATGAGCAGGTACACGATCGTGCCGACGATCACGGTGGCGTTGAGCGTGTGCCCGGACGGGAACGACGGCGAGTGCTCGTAGGGCGGCACCGCGTCGGACAACGGCGGACGGGCGCGGCCGATCAGGTCCTTGCCCGCGACGGTCATCAGGAGCGATCCGCCGCTCGCGGCCACGAGCAGCACCAGGGGCGTCCACGCCCGTCGCTGCACGGTGAAGCCGACCAGGAAGCAGACGGCGACGATCGGCATGCCGATCGTGCCGGCGATGTCGGTCCACCACGTGACCGCCTGGTCGGCGAACGGGGAACGCAGCGTGAGCATCCAGTCCAGGACGGGACGGTCGAGCACGGCGACGTCGTCGGACGCACGGACGGCGTCGTACACCTCGGACGCCGCCCAGGTCGCGGTGGCGGCGATCCCGATGCCGACGAGCAGGGTCACGACGAGCAGCGGCAGCGCGCCGTACCGACGACCGAGCGCCGCCCAGCCCTCGGCGGCGGCGTGGCCCGCACGTGAGCGCCACGACGTCAGGTCGAGGTCGCCGACGTGCCGGTCCTCGGTGACGGCGGCGCGCTCGGCACGGTCGACCTGCCGTGCCGCGGTCGCAGCCGTGTCGGCCGCGCCGCTCTCGTCGTGGTGGTCTCGATCCATCGACCCACCCTGCCCGCCGGACCCTGCGAACACCCGCCACGGCGGACGCCCCGCTCCACCGCCGCGCTGCTCAGTCCTTCGCGGCCCCGTAGTCACGCACCGTCGACACGGTCAGCGGGAACACCACCGGGAAGTCGCGGAACAGCAGGCGTCCGGCGTCCGCCGCCGCGGCCCGGACCTGCTCGGCGACGAACGCCGCGTGCTCGACCGGGGTGTGCACCACGATCTCGTCGTGCACGAAGAACACCAGGTGCGGGCCCGCCGTCACGGGACCGGGGAACCTCGTCGCGAGCCGCGTGCGCAGCGACCCCATCCACGCCAGCGCCCACTCGGCGGCGGTCCCCTGCACGACGAAGTTGCGCGTGAACCGTCCCCAGCTCCGGGCACGTGCTTCGACCGCCCGCTGCTGCGCCGGGGTGCCGTCCACCGACCACGCGCGGCTGCGGGCGGCGGACCAGGACTCGTCGGGGACCGGTGACGTCCGCCCGAGCAGCGTCGTCACCGGCTCTCCGCGCTCCCCCGCGCGTGCAGCCCGGTCGACCAGCCCGAGCGCCGCCGGGAACGCCCGCGCCAGCCGGGGCACGAGCCGCCCGGCGTCACCCTGGGTCGCCCCGTACATCGCCCCGAGCATCGCGCCCTTCGCCTGCTGCCGGGTCTCGACCGCCCCGGACGCCACGACGCCGTCGTACAGGTCGCGCCCGTCACCGGCGGACGCCATCGCCCGGTCGCCCGCCATCGCGGCGAGGACCCGCGGCTCGAGCTGCGCCGCGTCCGCGACCACGAAGACCCAGCCGTCGTCCGCGACCACCGCGCTGCGGACCGTCTTCGGCAGCTGCATGGCGCCGCCGCCGTCCGCCGCCCAGCGCCCGGTGACCACCCCGCCCACGACGTACCTCGGGTGGAACCGCCCGTCGACGACCCACTCGTCGAGCCAGGCCCAGCCGTTCGCGGTGAGCAGCCGGGACAGGCGCTTGTACTCGAGCAGCGGCGCGATCACCGGGTGCTCGAGCTCCTGCAGCTCCCACTTCCGCGTCGACGACACGACCAGTCCGGCTGCCCGGAGCGACCGCAGCACGTCGGCCGGCGAGTCCGGGTTGAGGGAGGGGTCCCCCAGGTGCGCGCGGATCTCGCCCGCCAGCTGCTCGAGCCGTCGCGGGCGCACCCCGGCGGGCACCCGCGGGCCGAGGGCCTCCTCGAGCAGCCGTTCGTGCACGTCGGCGCGCCAGGGCAGCCCGGCGTGGAGGACCTCGGCGGCGACGAGCGCCCCCGCCGACTCCGCGGTCGTCAGCAGGCGCAGCGCGCCCGGGGTCGTCGATCCGGCGATCGCATCGAGCTGGCGACGGAACTCGGCGACCGGGTCCGCGGCGTCGTCGGCGGGTGCGACGGCGAAGAGCGCGTCGTCGAAGAGGCGGGCCTGGGTCGGGCGGGTGGGGCGGGCCTCCTGGCCGGGGGCGTCCCACGCGTCCTGTGGGGCGGCGGCCAGCGCGGTGCCCCGCGCGGCGAGCGCACCGCGCAGGATGCGGCGGCAGAGCCGGAGGTCGACGCACCGGGCGACGCGTCCGCCGGCGGCGAGGACCGCCGGGTACCACCGGGCGGTGTCGTCCCAGACCCAGCGCACGTCCGGTCCGTCGTGTGCGGCGACGAAGGCCGGGAGGCGCTGCTCGTCCAGGCGGCTCGGGTCGCCCAGCGGCTCCCCCGCGTCGGTCAGGGGCGTCGCGGTGACGCCGCCGTCGACGCGGTGGAGGACGAGGTGCACCAGACGATCATGCCGTGCACCACCGTCGGCGGGGCGGCCGACCCGTCAGCGGTCGGAGTGGGCGTCCTGCGTCGCGTCCGTGCGGGGGTCGGTGCCGGCGGCGTCGCCCGGGCGCACGGCGGCGGTGTCGGCGACGTCGATGCGGACGTCGCCGTCCGAGCCCTCCGAGACCTCGATCCGCCGGTCCGCGTCGTGCTCGTCCGAGCCGGACATCCTGCGGAAGGTGTCCTGCCGACGCTCCTCGAAGCTCATGTCGACGCCGTCGTCGAGGTGGTCGTGGTCCGTGTCGCTCATGGTCACGACGCTACCCGCGTCGCGCGCACGGCACCCGGTGGAGCAGCTGAGCCAGACTCGTCGATTCGTGCGCGAATCGGACAACCGCCATGATGATGCGCATGGCAACGGAACACGCAGGAGCACCGCGGTGGCGATCGGTGGCGCCGGACGACGTCCCGATGCACGCCGTCGTGCGCTACGAGGACCGCGGTCGGCTCGTCTCGGGGACGGCGGTCGACGTGCTCGACGCGCACGGCCGCCCGTCGCTCGTCGTCCGCGCCGACGACGGACAGCACCACGTCGCACCGTGCTCGACGACGCTGGAGATGCAGGTCGGCTGACCGTCCCCCTCGCCCTGACGCGGATCAGCAGAGCGGGACGTTGACCGCCAGACCACCCATCGCGGTCTCCTTGTACTTCGTCGACATGTCGGCACCCGTCTGCCGCATCGTCTCGACCACCTGGTCGAGCGACACGTGGTGCACGCCGTCGCCACGCATGGCCATCCGGGCGGCGTTGATCGCCTTGTTCGCCGCGATGGCGTTCCGCTCGATGCACGGGATCTGCACGAGACCGCCGATCGGGTCGCAGGTCAGCCCGAGGTTGTGCTCCATCGCGATCTCGGCGGCGTTCTCGACCTGCTCCGGCGTCCCGCCGAGCACCTCGGCGAGCCCGGCCGCCGCCATCGACGCCGCAGAACCGACCTCGCCCTGGCAGCCGACCTCGGCGCCGGAGATCGACGCCCGTTCCTTGTAGATCGACCCGACCGCGCCGGCGGTGAGCAGGAAGCGGACCACGGCGTCGTCGTGGTCCTCCGGAGCGAGTTCGGACACGTAGGTGAGCGCGTAGAAGAGCACGGCGGGGATGATGCCGGCGGCGCCGTTCGTCGGCGCCGTCACGACACGGCCGCCGGTGGCGTTCTCCTCGTTGACCGCCATCGCGGTGAGGTTCACCCACTCCATGGCGAAGAGCGGGTCGTGGTGCGGGTCGTCGCGCGTGAGCTGCCCGTACCAGTCCGCCGCGCGGCGCCGCACGGTCAGGCCGCCGGGCAGGGTGCCGGTGCGGCGGATGCTCCGCTCGACGCTCTCCTGCATGACGTCGTGCACGTGGAGGAGGCCCGCGCGGACGTCCTCGACGCTCCGGGTGACGGTCTCGTTCGCCATCGCGACGCCGCTGACGGGCAGGCCGGTCGCCGCACAGGCCGCGAGGAGCTCGGCACCGCTCGAGAACGGGTGCGGCACGGCGTCGTCGACCGGGATCGCGGCCTCGGACACGGCGCCCTCGGTGTCGCTCGTGATGAACCCACCGCCGATCGAGTAGTAGGTCTCCTCGGCCAGCACCGTGCCGTCCGCGGCGGTCGCGGCCAGCCGCATGGCGTTGGGGTGGCGGGGCAGCATGGTCAGCGGGTGCAGGACGATGTCGGCCTGCCGGAAGGGCACGGAGGTGCCTCCCGCGAGCCGCAGCGTCCCCGTCCGCTCGAGGTCGTCGAGTGCCGCCGCCATGGCGTCCGGGTCGACGGTCTCGGGGTCGGAGCCCATCAGGCCGGCGAGCACCGCGCCGAGCGTGCCGTGCCCCTGCCCGGTCGACGCGAGCGAGCCGTACAGGTGGACGTCGAGCCCGACGACGGGAACGCCGGTCAGCCCGGCGGCGAACGCCGCTCCGGCACGCATCGGCCCGACGGTGTGGGAACTCGACGGGCCGATCCCGACGCTGAACAGATCGAAGACGGAGACCGGCACCACGCCACACTAACCCGTCCAGACGGGGTGGCGACCAGCGCCGCCAGCCGGACCGGGATGGACCGCTCCATCGGCGAGGTCGTGGGAGACTCGTGCCATGCCCATCCTCAACAAGGACATGCAGGTCTGCATCTCGCTCGCGGCCCGGCCGAGCAACATCGGCACGCGCTTCCACAACTTCCTGTACGACGAGCTCGGGTTGAACTTCGCGTACAAGGCGTTCACGACGACCGACCTGCCCGGAGCCGTCACCGGCATCCGCGCCCTGGGGATCCGCGGCTGCTCGGTGTCGATGCCCTTCAAGGAGGCGATCATCCCCCTCGTCGACGTGGTCGAGGACTCCGCGGCCGCGATCCAGTCGATCAACACCGTGGTGAACGACGACGGCGTGCTCACCGCCTCGAACACCGACTACGAGGCCGTGGCCTCCCTGCTCCGTACCCACGAGGTCGACCCGGCCGCCCGCGTGGTGCTCCGCGGGTCCGGCGGCATGGCGAAGGCGGTCACGGCGGCCTTCCGCGGCGCGGGCTTCGAGCAGCTGACGGTCGTCGCGCGGAACACCGACACCGGCCCGGCACTGGCGGAGCAGTACGGGTTCGACTGGGTCGCGACCGAGCAGGAGGCGCCGGATGCCGACGTCCTGGTGAACGTCACGCCGCTCGGGATGCGCGGCGCGGACGAGGACGTGCTCGCCTTCGAGCAGGACCGCGTCGACGCCGCGGCCACGGTGTTCGACGTCGTCGCGTTCCCCTCGGAGACCCCGCTCGTGCGGGCCGGCCGTGGAGCGGGTGCGCGGGTCATCACGGGTGCCGAGGTCATCGCCCTGCAGGCCGCACGGCAGTTCGAGCGCTACACGGGCGTCGCCCTGACGGACGACCAGGTCCGGCGCGCCAGCGAGTTCAGCCGCGCGGAGTGACGAGCGCGACCGCGTGCCGGCCGGGAGGAGCGGGGCGGCGCCGCCCCGCTCCTCCCGGCCGTCACGTCAGCCGTTCCGTGCGCGACCGGTCGCGACCCAGCCGAGCCGGCGGACGCTCTCGCGGTTGCGGACCCAGATGCCCGGTTGTGCGATGAACCCGGGCACGAGGGTCCCCGGGCCCTCGACGGGGTTCTCGCGCATCGTGACCTTGCACCCGCGCGGGTGCGGCTCGACGTCGATCTCGACGCGGGCCTCACCGACCGGCCAGCCGCGCGCCTGGGTGACCATCCGCCGGGGCTCGGCGTACTCGAGCACCGTCGTCGTGTCGTTGATGACGAACGGCCAGACGCCGAACGAGTGGTGCAGCGCAGCGCCGACCGCCGGCCACCCCTTCTCCTGCCCCCGCATGCGTGAGGCGCCGACGACCCACGTCGGGTAGAGCCAGCCGTCACGGAGGACGTCGAAGACGTCCTCCGGGCTGCAGTGCAGGATGCGGACGTTCTTGGCCATGGTTCAGTCCTCCGGTGCGAGTTCGACGTGCTCGGACATCCCGAACGTGTGCCGCAGCGCACTCCGGGCCGCGTGCCAACCGGCCATGCCGTGCACACCCGGGCCGGGCGCGGACGACTCCGAGCACAGGTACATGCCGCCACCCATCCGCCAGGGGTCCGACGACAGGACGGGCCGCTTGACGAGCTGCCAGAAGCTGGCGGCCCCGGCGGCGATGTCGCCGCCGACGTAGTTCGGGTTGTACTCCCCCATCTGCACCGCGGTGCGGCTGCTCGACCGGAGGATCGTGTCGCGGAAGCCCGGGGCGAACCGCTCGATCTGCCGGACGACCGCGTCCGTCGGGTCGACGTCGGAGCCTGCGGGCACGTGTGCGTACGCCCAGAAGACGTGCTTCCCGCGGGGCGCGCGGCTCGGGTCGACCACGGTCGGCTCCGAACCGAGCACGTAGGGGCGCTCGGCGTGCTGGCCGCGGGCGACCGCCTGCTCCGCCTCGGCGATCTCCGCCCGGGTACCGCCGATGTGCACCGTGCCCGCGCGGCGCAGTTCGGCGTTCGTCCACGGCACCGGGTCGGAGAGGGCGAAGTCGACCTTCGCCGCCGCGTTGCCGAACCGGAAGCGCCGCAGCGCCCCGCGCTTCGGCGTCGGGATCTGATTCCCGGCGATCCCGAGCATCCCGGGCACGCTCGTGTCGAACAGCACCGCCTTGGCCGGGGTGAGGTCGCCCAGGGAGCGGACCTCGCGACCGGTCTCGATCGTGCCGCCGTGCGCGACCAGGTCGGCGGCGAGCGCGTCGACGATCGCCTGGCTGCCCCCGATCGGCACCGGCCATCCGCGGGCGTGCGCGTACGAGCCGAGCGACAGGGCCGCGGCGGCGGTCGACAGCGACGGCATGTGCTGGATCGAGTGCGCTGCGACGCCGGACACCATCGCGGGCGCGACCTCGTCCCGGAAGCGAGCGTTCCAGGCCACGCTGCCCTGCTCCAGCGCCCGGAGGCCGAACCGCAGCACCGTCAGCGGGTGTCGCGGGACGTGCAGGAGCGCGTCGGTGGCGAAGTCGGCGACCTGGTCGGCGTTGCCGGACAGCGGCGCCATGAGGTTCCGGAACGCCCGGCCGTCGAGGCCGAGGCCCTCGGCGGTGCGCTCGAGGTCGCGGTACGCGATGCCGGCCCGGCCCCGGTCGAGCGGGTGGCCGTACTGCACCTCGGGCAACCGGAGCTCGATGCGGTCCTCCATGCGGAACCGCCGGAAGAACTCGGACTGCAGCGCCATCGGGTGGACGGCGGAGCAGACGTCGTGGTGGAACCCGGGCAGGGTGAGCTCCGCCGTGCGCGCACCGCCGCCGATCGTGTCGTTCCGCTCGACGACCTCGACCGAGAGACCGGCCCGCGCGAGCGTCACCGCCGCAGCGAGCCCGTTCGGTCCGGCACCGACGACCACCGCATCCACCATGTGCACGAGCCTAGGGACCGGAGCCCCGGCGAGCGGTCAGGGGCGGGCGGTGTCCGCGTCCGCGGGGTCCGTGCCGTCCTCGGGCCCGTCGCCCTCGTCCGGCTCGTCGGCGTCCGCCGGGGTGGCCGCGGGTGCCTCCGCACCTGCCGGGTGCTCGGCGAGCAGCGCCGCGAAGTCCTCGTCGAGCATCTGCTGCAGCCGCTCGTCCCGCCCGATCTCGTAGTCGTCGGTCGGACGCTGCGCCCAGCCGAGCCGTCCGACGACCGTGGTGCCGATGTCGTCCCACGCGCGTGCCCGGGCCTGCAGCACGATGCCGTCGACGAAGCCCTGGTCGTCGCGGCGCCGGTCGAGCATCGTCGCGAGCTGCTCGTAGGTCGCCTCGCGCGTGCGGAGCTTCAGGTCGTCGCCCCGCCGGTAGTCGTGCTGGTGCCGCGAGCGCCCCTTCTGCTTGCTCGACGTCGCCCGGATCTCCCGCATGCGGGCCGCGTCGCCGCGCTGCTCCTCCGCCATGCGGTGCAGTTCCTGGCGGGTGGCCTCGGCGATGACGGCGTGGTCGAAGTACCCCTGGTCACGCAGTGCGTTCGTGATGATCCGGTTCGCCACGGCGACGGTCACCGCGGCCTTCGCGATGAGGAAGCCCTCGTCGACCGCCCGCTTCAGCTCCACCTGGCTCACGGGGCGGTCGCGCACGTCGTGCTTGTTGCGTCGTCCGAACAGGGCCATGCTCCGACGATACCGGCGTCCCACCGTCCGTCCGCAGGGGGACCCTGGATCACGCCCTGGAGGGACGCCCCCGGCCCGCCAGGACCGTAACGTCGAGTGCATGACCACCATGCAGCCCGCCCCTCGGACCGGCCTCGGCACCGCGAGCCTCGTGCTCGGGATCTGTTCGCTGCTCGCCGGGTGGACCTTCTTCGCCCCCGTCGTGGGCCTGTGCCTCGGCGTCGCCTCCCGCGGGCGCGAACCCGCGGCCCGCAGCCGGGCGGGGTGGGGCATCCTCCTCAACCTCGTCGCCCTGGCGGTGTGGGTCCTCGTCGGTGTCCTGCTCGTGGTCGGCGGCGCGGCCGCGGTCTGGACGGGCGTGACGCAGGGCCGCTGACGCCGCGACCGACGATCCGACGACGCGTCCTCGCGCCGTCAGCGCACCAGGCCGTACACCGCCACGTCCGTCCGCCGGGGTCCGAGCGGCAGCGCGGAGCGCAGCGTGCCCTCGTGCCGGAACCCGAGCCGCTCCGCCAGCCCGCGGCTCCGCACGTTGTCGACCCCCGTCCGGATCTCGACACGGGCACTCCCGCGCTCCCACGCGACCTCCACGAGTGCGGTGGCCGCGCGGCGGACGATCCCCCGGCCCTCGTGCTCCGCGTCCACCCAGTAGCCGAGCGACGCCTGGCCCAGGTAGGCGTCGAGCGCGAGGGACGCGCACCCCACCACCCGGTCGTCCGCCCGGATGACGCACGGCACGGCACGGTCCATCGCGTACTGCGCGAGGAGCTGCTCGGTGTGGAGCACGAGCGAGTCCCGCGACACCGACGCCCACGCCCACGGTTCGGCGGCGCGGAGCCGCCCGAGGTTGCGCTGGACGAGGTCGTGCACGGCGTCGACGGTGCTCAGGTCGCGCAGGGTGAGTGCGCACCCGTCGCCGAGGTCCCGTCCCGAAGCCGCCACGCGTCCGACACTATGCACGCATGCGTGTCGCCGTCCGCCGTGGCGCGGCGGACGGCCCGGACCCGCGTGTCGTGACGGACGGGAGGCGCAGTACCGACCGGCACCGCGCCTCCCGTCCGTCCGTCGGCCCCGCTCAGGGTGCCGTGATGAAGCCCTCGTCGACCATCCAGTCGAACGCGACGTCGGCGGGCTCGCGCCCCTCGACGTCCACCTGCCGGTTGAGCTCCTGCAGCACCTCGTCGGTGAGCGCGGGCGAGATCTGGTCGTACACGTCGCGGAGCTGCGGGTACTCCTCGAGCGTCTCGGAGTCGATCACGGGCGCGACGTTGTAGGCCGGGAAGAACCCGCGGTCGTCCTCGAGCACCGTCAGGCCGAGCGACTTGATGCGGCCGTCGGTCGTGAAGACCTCACCGAAGTTGCACTTGCCCCGGTCGGTGGCCGTGTAGACGGTACCCGTGTCGAGGATGCTGACGTTCGACGTCGGCACACCGTTGTCGCCGGACCCGCCGAGCTCCAGCCCGTACTTCTCGAGCATCGGCTTGAAGCCGTCGGCGCGCGAGTTGAACTCCGACTCGACGCAGAACGTGCGCTGGTCGACCGGCAGCTTCGTGATGTCCGAGAGCGTCGCGACGTCGTCGAGCTCGGACACCGCCTCGTCACGCACCGCGAACGCGTAGGTGTTGTTCATCGGCGCGGGCTCGAGCCAGGTCAGCCCGTTGCCTGCGTCCTCGTCCTTGACCGCCTGCCACTGCTCGGTCTTGTCCGGGATCCCCTGCTCGTGCGCCATGAACGTCAGCCAGGCGGTCCCCGTGTACTCGTACGTGAAGTCCGCGCTGTGCGAGGTCATCAACTCACGCACCGCGACCGACCCTGGCACGTTCGTCTCGTCGGTGACGTCGAACCCGGCCGCCTTCGCGGCGAGCACGGCGATCTTCCCGAGCACGAGCTGTTCGGTGAAGTTCTTCGACGTGACCGTCAGCTGCGCGTCGTCGGGCAGGTCGTCGATCCGCTGGATGGAACCGGGTGCGGCACCGGGCACGAAGGACGCCGCCGGCTGCAGCCCGCAGCCGGACAGGACGAGGGCGCTCGCCCCCGCGACGGCGGCGGCGGTCACCCAGCGGCGGCCGGCGGACGGACGGGAGGCGCGGCTCGCGTCGCGCGGTTCGGCGTGCGTCATCGGAGTCCCTTCGGTCGTGCGACCGTCTCGACCACGCGGCCGATCCAGTCGATGGTCAGGGCGAGGAGCGCGACGAGGAGCGCCCCGGAGACGAGCACCTTCGGCAGGAACAGGTTCACGCCCGTGGTGATGAGGAGGCCGAGGCCGCCCGCGCCGACGAAGGTCGCCAGGCTGGCGGTGCCGACGAGCAGCACCAGGGCGGTCCGGATGCCGGAGAGCATGACCGGCACGGCCAGGGGCAGCTCGACCTTCAGCAGCACGCTGAGGGCGCTCATGCCCATCCCCCGTCCGGCCTCGACGAGCCGGCTGTCGACGCTCTGCACGCCGAGCATGGTGTTCCGGAGCACGGGCAGGATCGCGTAGAGCACGAGCGCGACGACGGCCGACCAGCTGTTCAGCCCGAGCCACGCCGCGAGCAGCACGATGAGCCCGACCGCGGGTGCCGCCTGACCGAAGTTCGCGACGGCGATGACGGCGGTGCTCGCCCGGCGGAACGGGCCCCGGGTGAGCACGATGCCGAGCGGGATGCCGATGACGAGCACGAGCACGGTGGCCTGCAGCGTCAGGACGAGGTGCTGCCCGGTCAGCTCGAGGATGCCCGACGGGTTGAGCGTCGACCGCTCGGTCGCGGACAGGTCGGCGGTCGCGAGCCAGACCGCGAACCCGGCGAGCACGACGAGGATCGCGATCGGTTGGACGAGCAGGCCCTTCCAGGGGGTCCGCTCGGCGGTGGCGGGACCGGTGCCGCGACCGGCGACGGCGGTGCTCACCGGACCTCCTCGCCCGCTCCGGCCTGCGCCTCGTGCTCGTCGTTCCGCTCCTCCACGGTGGCGGGCGACGACGGCAGGGTCTCGATCGGGTTCGTGTTCGTGCCGACCGGGGCGTGCGCGTGGTCGGACGCCGCCGCTGCACGCGATCGCGTGATCGCGTCCATCACGGTCTCGACGGTGATGACGCCGCGGAACGCCTCGCCGCGACCCGTCACCAGGGCGGCGCCGGCGCTCGAGACGAGCATGGTGTCGAGCGCGTCGTTCAGGGTCGCGGCCTCGCCGACGACGGGCAGGTCCGGCTCGGTCCCCTCGGGCACGCGGGTCAGGCGCTCGAGCTGCCGGCGCGACGGCCACTGCACGGGGCGCTGCCGGCGGTCGACGACCACGGCGTGCTGGTGCCCGCCGGCTTCGTCCATGCGCTGCAGCACGGCGCGGGTCTCCTCGCCCGCCGAGCACGTGACGGCGGCGGCGAGCTCGACGTCCCGCACGCGGTTGAGCGTCAGCTGCTTGAGGCCGGCACCGGAGCCGATGAAGTTCTCGACGAACTCGTTGGCCGGTTCGGCCAGGATCCGCTCCGGGGTGTCGTACTGCACGATGTGCGCGCCCTCGGTGAAGATCACGATCCAGTCGCCGAGCTTCACGGCCTCGTCGAAGTCGTGCGTGACGATGACGATCGTCTTGTGCAGCTCCTCCTGGATGCGCAGGAGCTCGTCCTGCAGCCGCTGGCGGGTGATCGGGTCGACGGCGCCGAACGGCTCGTCCATGAGCAGGACGGGCGGGTCCGCGGCGAGCGCCCGGGCGACGCCGACGCGCTGCTGCTGCCCGCCGGAGAGCTCCCGGGGGAACCGGTCGCGGTAGGCGTCCGGGTCGAGCGACACCAGGTCGAGCAGCTCGTCGACGCGGGCGGCGATCTTCTCCTTCGACCAGCCGAGCATCTTCGGCACGATCGCGATGTTCGCCGCGACGGTCATGTGCGGGAACAGCCCGCCCGCCTGGATCACGTAGCCCATGCGTCGACGCAGCTCGTCGCCGTCGATGCCGGTGACGTCCTCGTCACCGACGACGATCCGCCCCTCGGTGGGTTCGATGAGCCGGTTGATCATCTTCAGCGTGGTGGTCTTGCCGCAGCCGGACGGACCGACGAGCATGACGACCTTGCCGGCCGGGATCTCGAGCGTGATGCCGTCGACGGCGGGCTTCTGCTGGCCCGGGTACCGCTTGGTGACCTCGTCGAGCAGGATGCTGCGGCCGGTGACGTCCCCGTCGGGGACGGTGGTGGTGGCGTGGTCAGTGCTGGACACGGATACCTCTCGGGGTGGTCAGGCGGCCGAGGCCGATGAGGAGCAGGTCGAGGACGAACGCGAGCAGGACGACCCCGATCACGCCGACGACGACGGAGTTGAGGGCGTTCGCGCCGCCGAGCCGGGACAGGCCGGAGAAGATGAAGCCGCCGAGACCGGGGCCGAGTGCGTAGGCGGCGATGGCGGCGATGCCCATGACCATCTGCGCCGACACCCGGACGCCGCTGAGGATGATCGGCCACGCCATCGGCAGCTCGACCTGCAGCAGGGTGCGCATCCGGCTCATGCCGATCCCCCGCGCCGACTCGACGACGGCCGGCGGGATCTCGGCGAGACCGACCACGGCGTTCCGCAGGATCGGCAGCGTGGCGAAGAACACGACCGTGACGACGGACGGCACGACGCCGAAGCCGAGCGGCACGATGAGCAGACCGATGACGGCGAACGACGGCAGCGTCAGGCCGATGGCGGACACCCCGTTCGCGATCGAGGTGAGCTGTGGACTGCGGTAGACGAGTGCGGCGAGCACCACGGCGATGAGCGTGGCGAGCACGGTGCACTGGACCACCAGTGAGAAGTGCTGCCACGACGAGAACCAGATCTGGTCCCATCGCTCCACGACGTACTGGAACACGGGTGGGTGCTCCTCCCTGGTCGGCCGAACGCCCCACACGACGGGGCACGAACCTCACCGACCGTACGCAGGAGGGCCGGTCCTGGCGAACCCGAACCCCTCGGAACATCCACTTCCTGCGGATTCCGCCAGCAGGAAACCCCCGGTCAGGCCGCCGTCCCCCACGCCCACCTGGGAGAACGGTAACGATGCCGAGCAGGAGTCGGCTACGCGGGGATCCTCCGCCCGCCGCCCGCCGCGGTCGCACGGCGGGCCGGACCGCTCACGTCGACGTCGGCACCACCCGTCGCGCGGCGACGCGTCGGGTCTCGTGCACCGCCACCCGCTCGGCGGTGAGCAGCAGCGAGGCGACCTCGGCCGCGTCCCGGGACGGACCGTCGTTCCAGCTCGTCAGGTCCCGGACCCGGGCCGTCCGGACGTCCGGCGCGGGGCACCAGACGACCGGCTGGCCCTCGTCGGCGGCGAGGGCGTGCCACACCAGGTCGAGCGCCCGCTGCACCTGTTGCGAGTGGACGACCTGCGGCCCACCCGCGGCCGACACGACGGCGCCGACCAGGCACGCGGCGACCAGGGGCCGTCCCTGCACGTCCATCGCGGCGGCGCTCGATGCCTTCCGCACCCGGCCGTGCTCGTCGAGGTACGCGAACCAGGAGTGCTGGATCCAACCGCGTTCGACGACTCCGCGGGCGTTCGTGAGCAGCCGTTGCGCGTCGTCGAGCTCGTGCAGGTGCGCGACCAGCCGTCGGTCGCGAGCCGCGGCCCTGCGGGCGGCGATCCGGTCGCGCAGACCACGCAGGCCGGCGCGGCCGGGGGTGACGGGTCGGGTGGACGGGGCAGGAGAGGCGTCGGTGTCGACGTCGTGCGGGACGCGGAACTCGAGGGTCATCAGGCCCCTCCGATCTCCAGTGCACGGACAGGTGAGGGAACGATAAGCCCCGGTGGGCTCAGTCGTCCAGCACCGCGTCGATCGCACGGGCGGCGACCGTCCGGAAGGCGTCGTCGTCGGTGGTCGCCAGCGCGGACGCGATGGACACGGCCCACCCGCGGGCCCGCGTCCACGTGGCGTCGTCCACGGCGACGAGCTCCGCGAACGTCCGGCGACCGGTGCCGTCCAGCGTCAGCCAGCGGGTCGCCAGGTCGACCGAGGGGTCCCCCGCGGTCACGTCGCCGAAGTCGACGACCGCCGACAAGCGGCGGTCACCGAGGGGGGACGACTCCACGAGCAGGTTGAACGGGTGCAGGTCGCCGTGCACCCAGACGCCAGGCCCGGCGTGAGCGGGTGCGGCGGCCGCGACCTGCCAGAGCGCCGCCAGCTCCACCGCCCGGGGAACGTCGGCCGTCGCCAGTCGCGTCAGCACGGCATCGCGGCGTGTGGCCAGCGGGACGGCGCGGACCGGGTTCACGGGAGCGTCCGCCGGCGCCGGGACGTGCAGGCGCGTGACGAACGCGGCGAGGTCCCGAGCCACCCGTCCACCCTGTGACCGCTCGCCCGCCGGACGGCCCGGCAGCCACGGCACGACGCTCCAGGCCCAGGGGTAACCGAGTGCGGGCCGGCCGGTGCGGACGGGTTCGGGCACCGGCACGACGTCCCCGACCCGGGCGGCGATCGACGGGAGCCACCGCTGCTCGTGCTCGACGAGCGCGGCCGCCGCGGCACGTCGGGGCAACCGGACGGCCAGGGTGTCGCCTGCGCGCAGGACGACGTTGTCCCACCCGTTCGCGACGACCCGCAGCGGCAGGTCGGCGAGGTCCGGGTGCTGGTCCCGCAGCAGTGCGGCGACGAGGTCGACGTCGACGTGGAACTCGGCTGCCGGGGTGCCCATCGGCACAGGGTAGCGACGTCCTCCGGGTCCCCACGAAGTGGGGCTGCTGTCGGAAACGTACTCCTTGGTATCCTCCAAGCACAGCGACGTGGGTGTCCCTGGGGGGACCCGCGTCGCTCAGACGTCCGCGGGCCCCTCGGGCGGCTCGGGCCCCTCGGGCCCCCCGGGCCCCTCGGGCCCCTCGGGCCGGATGATCGCCACGAGTCGGGGGACCTGCGTCCGGGTCCGTTCGGTGGCGATCGCCGACAGGAGCATCGTCCAGAGCTCCTGCAGCCGTTCGTACAGGTCGGCGCGGTCGTGCAGCATGTCCGACACCATCTGCACGCCCGCGACCGCCGGGCTCACCACGTGCCCGACGAGCTCCGGGTCCCACGACGGGTCGACCTCGCCCGCGTCGATCGCCCGGCGGATGATGTCCGCCGTGTGCTCCACCCAGCGCTCGTACGGGTGGTCGCGGGGGATCTCCCGCGCGTTCGGGTCCGCAGCGAGCCGGAGCCCCGCGCGGACCACGACCTCCTGCGCCATCTGGGTGGCGACGCCCTGCGACATCCACATGAGCGACTCGAGCGGCGACGTCGCACGGGTGGCGGCGACCTCGGCGTATCGCCGGGAGATCTCGTCCTGTCGCGCGATCACCGCGCTGGCCATGTCCGCCTTCGAGCGGAAGTGGAAGTACAGCGCCCCCTTGGTCATCCCCGCGCGCTCGGCGACCCCGTCCATCGAGGCCCCGACGTAGCCCCGCTCGTCGAACTCGGCCGCCGCCGCCTCGATGAGGGCCGCACGGGTCGCCACCGCCCGTTCCTGCCTGACCCGGCCGTCCTGCGCCATGCGCTCGATCGTAACCAGGAGCGCCCGTGCGCGGGGAGGCCCTCAGGGGACCCCCCGGAGCGCTGTCGTACGGTGACCGGCATGGACGCATGGCGGAACCCGCAGCGCTGGGCACGAGCCGGGCGGTGGCTGCTGCTGCCGATCGCCGTGCTCGACTGGGTGGCCCTCGCGCCGCAGCCGGTCGTCGTCATCGCGTTCCTGGTGGCCGTGCTCGGCCTGGTCGGCATGGCCGCCGCACTCGTCGTCCGGATGCTGCACCGCTCCCGCGGGGCGATGGCGGGTCTCGGTGTCGTGCTGCTGCTCGCCGGCCTCGTCGTGCTCGGGCTCGACCCGTTCCCCGGGACGCTGCCGCTCCTCGACCCGTGGTGGCCCGACGCGATCACGCAGCCGCAGGTCGTGGCCAGTGCCTACTGGAAGACGGCGGGACTCGGGGTGGAGCTCGCCGGGTTCGGCCTCCTGGCCACGCTGCTGGTCGCCGCCGCAACGGGACGACCGTCGCCGCGCGGACGCTGACACCGACACCGACACCGGCCCTGGCCCTGGGCCTGGCCCTGGCCCTGGCCCTGGCCCTGGCCCTGACCCCGCTGGTCAGCGCCTGGTGAGCACCACCAGCGAGACGTCGGCCTCGGGTCCGCCGGTCGGCACGAGCGTCCGGACGTGGTCGACGAGGTCGTCGGGGTGCGCCGCGGCCAGTCCCGCGAGCCCCACCGCGTCGCGGACCCCGTCGAGGGCCAGGATGCCGTCGGTCACGAGCACGACCCGGTCACCGCGTGCGAGGTCGGTCGCTCCGACGGTGCGGGCGACGCCGGCGGGCTGCAGGCCGATCGGCAGGTCGGTCGAGCGCAGCGGGGTCACGGAGCCGTCGGCGCGGACGTGCAGCGCCGGGCCGTGGCCGGCGTCCACCCACTCGGCGTGACCCGACCTCGGGTCGAACCGCAGGTGCAGGAGCGACCCGACGGCTCCCGCGGTCGTCAGGTCGGGGGTGAGCTGCGCCTCCAGGCCGGCGATCGCGTCGCGGAGCGGGACGTCCGTCTGGGCGACGACGGCAGCGCGCACCGAGGCTGCGAGGAGCGCCGAGGCACGCCCCGCCGCGGTCACCGCGCCCACGGTGACGTGCACCGAGCCGTCGGCAGCGACCCGCCAGTCGACCAGGTCGCCGCCGTCCTCGTTCGGCACCAGGAGGCCGTCGAGCGACGCCCCGGGCACCGTGACGGGTTCGGGCACCAGGCCGGCGAGCACCCGCTGCACCCGGCCACGCTCGATCACGCGGCCGAGCTCGCGCTCCGCCCAGCGCGCGAGGTCGCCGAGGAGCGCGAGGTCCTCGTCCGAGAACTCGCGCGGCTGGGCGTCCATCACGCACAGCGTGCCGACGCGGGTGCCGTCCGGCATGGTGAGCGGGGCGCCCGCGTAGAACCGGACCCCGTACTCGGTCACGGCCGGCGTGTGGGCGAACCGGACGTCGAGCGCGGTGTCCGGGATCACCATCGGCCCGGGGGTCAGCACCGTGGTCGCGCAGAACTGCTCGCTCGCGGGCACGCTCGTCCCCTGCTGGAACCCGTACGTGGACTGCGTGGTGACGAGGTCGTGGTGGACGAGGTTGAGGAAGGTCAGCGGGACGCCGAACGCCTCGTGGGTCATGCGGGTGATGCGGTCGAAGCGCTCCTCGGGCCCTGATCCGAGTACCTCGAGCGCCTCGATCACCGCGGTGCGGCGGTCCGCACCGTCGAGATGGTTGGTCACCCCTCCTGTGTACGCGCACCCTCGCTGAGGAACCAGTCCCGCGGGTGGGGGTCGGCGGTGAGCTGACGGCGCTCGGCGGTCGGGGCGGCCCAGGCGGCGGCGTTCGCCAGCACCCGCTGGACGTCCGCGTGGTGGTACACGGGGTACTCCTGGTCGCCCGGCGAGAAGTAGAAGACCCGGCCGAGGCCGCGGCGGTACGCGACGCCCGAGCGGAACACCTCGCCGCCGGCGAAGGTCGACAGGAAGACCTCCTCGTCGGGGCGGGGGATGTCGAAGTACTCGCCGTACATCTCCTGGCGGTCGATGACGATCGGGTGCGGGACCCCGGCGGCGATGGGGTGCTCGGGCGCGATCGTCCAGACCAGCTCGCGCTCCCCGTCGTTGCGCCACTTCAGGGAGCAGGTCGTGCCCATCAGCCGCGTGAACGGCTTCGAGTAGTGCCCCGAGTGCAGGACGACGAGACCCATGCCGGCGTGCACGGCCTCGACCACGCGCGTGACGACCTCGTCCGAGACGTCCTGGTGCGCGATGTGACCCCACCAGAACAGCACGTCGGTCGCGGCCAGACGCTCGGCGGTCAGGCCGTGCTCGGGCTCCTGCAGCGTGGCGGTGCTCACCCTCGCCTCCGGGTGGTGCTCGCGGAGCGCGGCGGCGATCACGGTGTGCATGCCGTCGGGGTAGTGCCCGAGCACGGTCGCGTCGCCGCGGCTCTCGTGCACGTTCTCGTTCCAGACGACGATGTTCAGGGGACGGTCCTCGGTCGGCGCTGACATGCCCCCGACGCTACCCGCTCCGGGGTCGAATCGATACGACCGCCGGTGTGTCGGGGCTTCTCCCGGATGGGTGCGCGACGATGTCGGCATGACTCCTCGCTCCCTGTTCCGGGCCGCCGCGGTGGCCGAACTCGTGACCTGGACACTGCTCATCGCCGGGATGGTGCTGAAGTACGGGCTGGACGCCGGCGAGTGGGGCGTCCGGATCGGCGGGAGCATCCACGGGTTCGTGTTCCTGGCGTACCTCGTGGTGACCACGGTCGTCGCCGTGAACCAGCGCTGGTCCGTCGGCGCACTCGTGCTCGGGTGGGCGAGCGCCGTGGTGCCCTACGCGACGGTGCCGTTCGAGGTCGTCGTCGCCCGGCGCGGCATGCTCGAGGGCCCCTGGCGCCGCACACCCGACGGACGATCGGGCCTCTGGGACCGCCTGCTCTTCTTCGTGGTGCGTCGGCCCGCGGTGTCCGTCGGCATCGGGGCCGTCGCCGTCGCCCTGGTGTTCTCCGGCCTGCTCGTGGTCGGCCCGCCGGTCCCGAAGGGCTGACCCGCGCGGTCGTTCCGGTCGCACGACCCGCCGCGCGCGGACGTTCCGGTCGCACGACCCGCCGCGCGCGGTCGTTCCGGTCGCACGACCCGCCGCTCATCTCCGGTACGGACGGCGTGTTCTGCGACCGGAAGGCGGGCACGCGGGCAGGCGGGCAGGCGGGCACGCGGGCGGCACCGAAGACGGACGGGAGGCGCGGTGCCAGCCGGCACCGCGCCTCCCGTCCGTCGTGGGGTCGCCTACAGGGCGGCGAGCGCCTCGTTCAGCGTCGCGGACGGGCGCATCACGGCGTCCGTCTTCGCCGCGTCCGGGCGGTAGTACCCGCCGATGTCGGCCGGGTGCCCCTGCACGCCGTTCAGCTCGTCGACGATCGTCGACTCGTGCTCGTCGAGCCGCGACGCCAGGCCCTGGAACGCCGCCGCGAGCTCGGCGTCCTCCGTCTGCCGGGCGAGCTCGTCGGCCCAGTACTTCGCCAGGTAGAAGTGGCTGCCGCGGTTGTCGATCGAGCCGAGCTTGCGGCCCGGGGACTTGTCCTCGTCGAGGAACGTGCCCGTGGCGCGGTCGAGCGTGTCCGCGAGGACCTTCGCCCGCGCGTTGCCCGTCACGCCCGCGAGGTGCTCGAACGACACCGCGAGCGCGAGGAACTCACCGAGGGAGTCCCAGCGCAGGTAGTTCTGCTCGACGAGCTGCTGCACGTGCTTCGGGGCCGAGCCGCCGGCACCGGTCTCGAACAGTCCACCACCACCGAGCAGCGGGACGACGGAGAGCATCTTCGCCGAGGTGCCGAGCTCCATGATCGGGAACAGGTCGGTGAGGTAGTCGCGGAGGACGTTGCCCGTGACCGAGATGGTGTCCTCGCCACGGCGGATGCGCTCGAGCGAGAAGCGCATGGCGTCGACCGGCGCCATCACCTCGATCTGCAGACCGTCGGTGTCGTGGTCGCCGAGGTACCGGTGCACGAGTCCGATCAGGTTCGCGTCGTGCGCGCGGGTCTCGTCGAGCCAGAACACGGCGGGGGCGCCGGTCGCCCGGGCGCGGCTCACGGCGAGCTTCACCCAGTCGCGGATCGCGACGTCCTTGGTCTGGCAGGCACGCCAGATGTCGCCCTGCTCGACGTCGTGCTCGATCACGGTCTCGCCCGCGCTCGTGACGACGCGCACGGTGCCGTCGCCCGGGACCTCGAACGTCTTGTCGTGCGAGCCGTACTCCTCGGCCTTGAGTGCCATGAGGCCGACGTTCGGCACCGAACCCATCGTCGACGGGTCGAACGCCCCGTTCGCGCGGCAGTCCTCGATGACGGCCTGGTAGATGCCGGCGTAGCTCGAGTCCGGGATGACCGCGAGGGTGTCGTGCTCCTCGCCGTCCGGACCCCACATGTGGCCGGAGGTGCGGATCATCGCCGGCATCGAGGCGTCGACGATCACGTCGCTCGGCACGTGCAGGTTGGTGATGCCCTTGTCGGAGTCGACCATCGCGAGGTCGGGACCGGCGTCGAGCCCGTCCGTGAACGCCTGCTTGATCTCCGCGCCGTTCGGCAGGCTGTCGAGCCCGGCGAGGACCGAGCCGAGGCCGTCGTTCGGGTTGAGCCCGGCGGCGGCGAGGTCGGCGCCGAAGCGCTCGAACACGCTCGGGAAGAACGCGCGGATGACGTGGCCGAAGATGATCGGGTCGGAGACCTTCATCATCGTCGCCTTGAGGTGCACCGAGAACAGCACGCCCTGCTGCTGGGCGGCCGCGATCTGGTCCCGCAGGAACGCCTCGAGCGCGCGGACGTGCAGCACCGTGCCGTCGACGACCTCGCCCGCGAGGACGGGGACCGACTGCTTGAGGACGGTCGTCTGACCGTCGGCCGCCACGAACTCGATCGTCAGGGTGTCGTCGGCCGGGGCGGTCCAGGACCGCTCGTTGGACCGGAAGTCGTCCTGGCCCATCGTCACGACGTTCGTCTTCGAGTCAGCGCTCCAGGCACCCATGCGGTGCGGGTGCTTCCTCGCGTAGTTCTTCACCGAGAGCGGCGCGCGGCGGTCCGAGTTGCCCTCGCGCAGCACCGGGTTGACGGCGCTGCCCTTGACGCGGTCGTAGCGCGCGCGGACGTCGCGCTCCTCGTCGGTGGTGGGCTCGTCGGGGTAGGCGGGCAGGTCGTAGCCCTGCGCCTGCAGCTCCCCGATCGCCGCCTTGAGCTGCGGGATCGACGCCGAGATGTTCGGCAGCTTGATGATGTTCGCCTCGGGGCTCCCCGCGAGCTCGCCGAGCTCGGCCAGGGCGTCGTCCAGGCGCTGCTCGTCGCTGAGCCGTTCCGGGAACTGGGCGATGATCCGGCCCGAGAGCGAGATGTCGCGGGTCTCGACGTCGACCCCCGCGGTGCGCGCGAACGCCTCGACGACCGGCAGGAACGAGTGGGTCGCGAGGAACGGTGCCTCGTCCGTGAGCGTGTAGATGATCTTGGCCATGCTGGCGGGTACTCCCTTGTTCGACCGTCGGTACGTCCACGCTACTCGCGGCGCGGGATGTCTCGACATCAAGATACCCGCTCCGTCCGACACCCGTCCCGGCGCCCGCGGTGGTCAGACGGTGATCCGGAACACCCGCACCCCGGCCGCCCGCAGGCCCGCCGTGCCGAGCCGCGTCCGCAGGCTCCGGAACGGTCGCGTGAACCCGGAGCGGGACGAGGCGACACCGATCTGGTGCAGCACCTCGGAGGTCAGGGTGCGCTCAACCCTGGGGGCGAGGCGGGTCACGCCGGAGACGGTGATGACGACGCGCACCGCGTTCGGGGCGAGCAGCGGGGCGATGAGCTCGGCGGCCTCCTGCGCCCGGTGGAAGGCGGGGTCGTCGCCGGGGCGGCGGATCGCGATCACGGCCAGGTCCGCGTCCGCGTGCTCGTGCGGATCGGGCAGGTCGTCGACCCCGACGACCCGCATCCGCGCCGCGTCGACACCCGCGCGCACGGCCGAGGCGCGGAGCACGGGCAGCAGTTCCTGCGTGCCCGCGAGCACGACCTCGGCGGTCGCGAGGTCGATGGGTTCGTGCCGTTCCCGCGGCGTTCGGGCCATGCGCAGGTCCTTCCGGTCGCTGGGTTCGGACACTACCGACCGGACGCCCGGCCGGCACGCGACCCGGGTGACGCGTCAGCGGGCTCCCAGCAGTTCGGTAACGAGAAGATCACGAAAGGGTCTGTACAAAGCGACAGACTCGTGCAGAATGGTCTGCGGCCATGACGACGACACACGACACCGACCAGCAGCAGCCGGAGACCCCGGTCGTGCACCTGTCCCGTCGCGCGGCCCTCGAGGCCGAACGCGCCGCGGCCCGGAAGCCGGCCCGTGCCACCACCGAGCACGTCGACGCACGCATCACGCGTGTCGTCCGCCGCCGCAGCGCCGCGCTGCCGGCAGCCACGGCGACCGCCGCACGTGCCGCTCGTCCGGGCCGCTCGCACCGGGCCAGCCGCATCACGCTCACCAGTGCCGCAGCCGCCCTCGCGATGTTCGCCGCGTCGGCGATGCCCGCGCACGCCAGCGCGGGCACCTCGCTCGCGACCTCCACGCTCGCACCCCAGGTCCGCACCCAGGACTACGCGGTGACCCAGGCGGTCACCGCGGCCGCACTCGACCGCGACGACTTCACGGTCGGCGGCGGGCAGCAGGTCGTCGTCGCGTCCGACGGCGAGGCGGCCGAGGGCGCCGTGTCCTACGGCGGCGAGGTCCGCTCGCCGTTCCCCGGCCCGGTGCGCATGAGCTCCGGCTTCGGGTACCGCTCCGCCCCCTGCGCCGCGTGCTCCTCGCTCCACCAGGGGTTGGACTTCAACCCGGGCATGGGCGCTCCGATCGGCGCGGTCGCCTCCGGCACCGTCCGGGTCTCGGGCACGTACTTCTCCTACGGCACGACCGTGATCATCGACCACGTGATCGAGGGCCGCCGCGTTTCCACCCTCTACGGGCACATGATCCCGGGGTCCTCGCCGCTGCAGGCCGGCGACACCGTCGAGGCCGGCCAGTTCATCGGCAGCGTCGGGTCGTCCGGGGTCTCGACGGGTGCGCACCTGCACCTCGAGGTCCTCATGGACGGCGTGACCCCGATCGATCCCGAGGCCTGGCTCGAGGCGCGCATCGGCCGCTCGCTCACCATCTGAGCGAGTCCGGGCAGCGGTCGTCGTCGAGCGCCCCGCACCCCGGACCCACAGCGCTCGCGCAGCACTGCCGCGGCGACGTCCCAGCTGACCTGTGCAGGATCACAGCATGGACGATCACCACAGACCGCCCGCCCGTCGTCGATCCGCGGCGGTGTCCCGCTGATGGACGCCGACACCTGGATCGCCTTCGGGCTCGTCATCCTCTTCGTGCTCGTCGGCGGTGTCTTCGCCGCAGCGGAGATCGCCCTCGTCTCGCTCCGTGAGTCCCAGCTGCAGCAGCTCGAACGTCGCGGGTCGCGTGGCGCCCGTGTCGCCGCGCTCGGCCGCGACCCGAACCGCTTCCTGTCCGCCGTGCAGATCGGCGTCACCGTCGCCGGCTTCTTCTCGGCCGCCTACGGTGCGTCCTCGATCGCACCGGACGTCGCGCCGCTGCTCACGGGCCTCGGGCTCGACCGGGGCGCCGCCGAGGCCGTCGCGCTCGTGCTCATGACGCTCGTCATCGCCTACCTGTCGCTCGTGTTCGGCGAGCTCGTGCCGAAGCGCCTCGCCCTGCAGCGCGCCGAGGGCTTCTCGATGGCGGTGGCACCGACGCTCGACCGCTTCGCCACCCTGATGCGCCCGGTGATCTGGGTGCTCTCGAAGACCACGGACGCCGTGGTGCGCCTGCTCGGTGGGGACCCGCACGCCCGCAGCGAGTCGATGAGCACCGAGGAGCTCCGCGGCCTGGTCGAGGAGCACGACGCCATCGACGCGCAGGGCCGCCGGATCGCCCGGAGCGCGCTCGACGCCGGGGACCGGATCCTCCGCGAGTCGATGCGGCCCTGGTACGACGTCGCCACCATCGACGCCTCGCTGTCCATCGCCGACGCGACCGACCACGCCATCGAGGAGGGCCACTCCCGCTACCTGGTCACCGAGGGGTCGCGCGACGACGTCGCCGGGTTCGTGCACCTGCGGGACCTCCTCCGCCCGACCGACCCGGCGGCCCCCGTGTCGACGCTCGTGCGCCCGGTGCTCGCGATGCCGGAGACGAAGTCGCTGTCGAGCGCCATCGCGGACATGCGCACCGACGGCCACCAGATCGCGCTCGTCGTCGACGAGTACGGCGGCAGCGCGGGCATGGTCACGCTCGAGGCGCTGCTCGAGGACCTGGTCGGACGCATCAGGGACGAGTGGGACACCGCCGAGTACGACGAGACCGCCGCGCGGTCGGGCGGCATCGACGGTGCGACGGTCCTCGAGGACCTGGCGGTCGACGGCGGTCCGCACCTGCCCGACGGGGACTACGAGACCGTCGGCGGGCTCGTGCAGGTCCACCTCGACCGGGTCCCGGAGGTCGGTGACGTCGTCGACGTGGGGGAGCACCGGCTCGAGGTGACCGAGATGGACGGCCACCGCGTCGCGCGGGTGCGGATCACCGAGCAGCCGGCGACGACGGCCGAGCCGGCGCACGCCGCCCCGCCCGTCGCCTAGCCGCGTCCCCGCCGGACGGGAGGCGCGGTGCCGGTCCGCACCCGCGCCTCCCGTCCGTCACCCGATCGCGCCGGTTCCCGGCGGTTCCCGACGGGGCCCGCCGGGCGAGACGCCCTGCTGTCCACGAGACGCCGCCGGTTCCGGCGGCGTCTCGGTCGTTCCGCGGCGTCCCGGCGCCCTGCCGGCGTCTCGTCGGCCGCCTGGGTGGCGGGTACCGCCGGTGCCTGTCGCGTGCCGGTGCCGCCACGTACGCTCGTCCCATGGGTATCGACGTGCGCAACGAGATCCGTGACTTCCTGTCCTCGCGGCGGGCACGGCTCACCCCGGACGAGGTCGGCATGCCGTCGTTCGGCGGCGGCGTCCGGCGGGTGCCCGGGCTCCGTCGGCACGAGGTCGCCATGCTCGCCGGCGTGAGCGTCGACTACTACACGCGGCTCGAGCGGGGCTCGCTCAAGGGCGTCTCGGACAGCGTGCTCGAGGGCCTCGCGGGCGCGCTGCAGCTCGACGAGGACGAGCGCGTCCACCTGTTCGACCTCGCACGTCTGGCGAACGCCGGCGTCAAGGTGATGCACCGGAACGTCCCGACGCGCGTGCGACCGGGCGTCCAGCGGCTGCTCGACGCCATCACCGGCGCTCCCGCGTGGGTGCGGAACGAGCGCGGTGACGTGGTCGCGACGAACGAGCTCGGCCGTGCGCTGTACGCGCCGATGTTCGCGGGCCCCGGCCGTCCGGTGAACACCGCACGCTTCACGTTCCTCGACCCGGCCGCCCGCGAGTTCTTCCCGGACTGGGCGAACACCGCGCGTGAGGCGGTCGCCGTCCTGCGTGCAGCCGCCGTGGCGAACCCCTGCGAGCCGGGTCTGGTGACCCTGGTGGGCGAGCTCTCGACGCGGAGCGAGGAGTTCCGCGCCTGGTGGGCCGCGCACGACGTGCGGATGCACCGCCGCGGCGGCAAGCGGATCGCGCACCCGATCGTGGGCGAGCTGCAGCTCGACTTCGAGGCGCTCGAACTCGTCGCCGACCCGGGCCTGACGATGTTCACGTACTCGGCCGAACCGGGCAGCGAGTCCGAGCGGTCGCTCGCGCTGCTCGGGACCTGGGCCGCGACGGAGCGCTCCGAGCGGCTGGCCGCCGTGCGCGCCGGCGAGGCCGAGCAGGACGACTGAGCGGCCGGGCGTCCGCGGGCGCCCGCTGGCGTCGTCAGGAGACGCTCGGTCCCCCTGATGCGTCGGGCCGAGGGGTGCACCCCCGGAGAACATGCGACGACGCTGGCAGGGCGGCTCCGTAGGGTGGGCCCGTGACGAGGACCGAGAACCCCGACGAGGCCCTGCGTCGGTACCGCCGGCCGGAGCCCGTGTTCGTGCGGGCTGTCGCGAAGGTCCTCGGCAGCGCTCGCACGGTGCTCGAACTGCGCTCCGGTCCGGTGTCCTACGTGCCGGCAGACCGCTCGACCACGACACCGTCGACCGGCGGGACGGCCGACGCGGTGCTCGTGACCTTCCCGACCCGCGCGGACGACCTCGCCGGGCTCCGTGCACGCACCACCGGACCAGTGGTCGTGCTGGCACGGGACCCGGAAGGCCTGCGGAACGGCTGGCTCGCCGAGTACGCGGCCGAGGTCGTCGAGACCGAGGCGTCCGCCCTGCCCACCCTCGACGAGATCGCCGCCGCGCTGGGCACGGCAGACGGGCCCACCCGCCTGCCCGTGCCGTTCACCTGCGTCGACGGGTTCTCCGAGGCGTACTACGCCCGACCCGAACGGCTGCTGGACCCGGGTGCCCGATCGGCGGACCCCGCGTGGAGCGGCGTCGACGACCTCACCGCACGGCGGTCCGTCGCCGCGCTCCGTGCGGCGCTCGAGTCCGGCGAGTGGGACGCCCGGCACGGGGCGCTGCGCCGCCGACCGACCCTCGACGGCTCGGTCGTACTGCTGCGGACCCCGGCGGAACAGGATCCGACACGCCCGGCTTGACACCTCGTCGTAGGCTGGAGCCGTGAGTCAGCAGGAGGTGGTCGGCGCGCTGAGCGCCGGCATCAGGGCGTGACGCCCCCGGCTGTGCCGTCCGGCACGGCCGCGTTCGTCGAACCCTGACCACACCTCCGCCCGTGCGGCGCGTCCCCGCGCCCGGGCCCTGTCGAGAGCGACCACACCATGCTGCCCATCAGCGAGAACACCATCCGATCCTCGTTCGTCAACGCCTCCCGCAAGGAGGTCTCGGACCTCACCCTGCCCACCGACCTCGAGACCCTCGACTGGGAGTCGCGGGACTTCCTCGGGTGGCGCGACCCGAGGACCGCCCGGCGGGCGTACGTCGTCGTGCCCACGCTCGAGGGCGACCTCGTCGGCATCCTCTTCCGGCAGGCCGAGGCCGCACCCCGCGCACGGGCGCAGTGCTCGTGGTGCCAGGACGTCACGCTGCCGAACGACGTCGTGTTCTCCGCCGCCAAGCGCTCGGGGAAGGCCGGTCGGAACGGCAACACCGTCGGCACGCTCGTGTGCCAGGACTTCCAGTGCTCGCGGAACGTCCGGCGACCGGTGCCGCCGGCGTACGAGGGCTACGACGTCGAGGCGGCGCGGGTGCGGCGGATCGAGGACCTGCAGCTGCGCGTGGTGTCCTTCGCCGCCGGGCTCTGAGCCTGCCCGTCCCGCCCTGCCCTGCCCTGACCGGTCCGGTCCGGTCCGGTCCGCAGGACGCAACCATGGCGGTTCCTCGCAGCGATGTACCGCTGCGAGGAACCGCCGACGTTGCGTTTCGCGGAAGGAGCCAGCGGGTCGCGCCGCGGAAACGCCGATGTAACGAGCGGTCCCTAGGGTGAGGCGCGTGGACCTCCGCGACTTCGACACCGCGCCCGCCGCCGACGCCCGCCGGACCGCCCTGCACTGGGCTGCCGTGCCGGCGTGGGCCGACGCCCTCGTGGCCGCCCGACCCCACCGCACGGTCGCGGCGCTGATCGCGGCGGCGACCGAGGCCGCGGCCGGGTGGACCGCCGAGGACCTCGACGCCGCCCTCGCCGAGCACCCCCGCATCGGCGAGCGCACGACCGAGCCGAGCTCGGCCCGCGAGCAGGGGGCGATGGCCGCCGCACGAGACGAGGTCGCAGCGGCCGTCGCGCGCGGGAACGCCGCGTACGAGGAACGGTTCGGCCGGGTGTTCCTCGTGCGTGCGGCCGGGCGGACCCCCGACGAGCTGCTGGCCGAGCTCGAGCGGCGACTGGCCGGCGACCCGGACACGGAGGTCGCCGAGGCCACCGCCGCGCTCGCCGACATCGCCGTGCACCGCATCCGGGCGACCTTCGGCGTCCCGCACCTCACCACGCACGTGCTCGACGCCCGCACCGGGACCCCGGCGTCCGGCGTCGCACTGACCCTGCGGACACCCGCCGGCGAGGTCCTGGCGACGGGGGAGACCGACGCGGACGGTCGCGCCGGCCTCGGTCCGGACGTGCTGCCGCGGGGTGATCTCGAGCTCCGGTTCGACACCGGGGCCCACCACCGCGCTGCGGGCACGCCGACCTTCCACCCGTACGTCGTCGTGGCGTTCACGGTGGCCGGGACCGAGCACCTGCACGTACCGCTGCTGCTCAGCCCCTTCGCCTACAGCACCTACCGCGGCAGCTGACCGGCGTCCGCTCCGTCCGGCACGGTCGCGACCGGCGCCGTCGACCGCACGGCGTCGTACGAGCCGACCACGGGGTCGTCGCCGTACCGCTCCCGCACCCCGCGCGACCCGAGCAGCAGGTTGAGCAGGATCGCCGCGACCGCCCCGGACGAGATCCCCGAGTCGAACACCAGCGTGAACCACGTCGGGAACGCCCCGTAGATCTCCGGCGCCACGGTGGGCAGCAGGGCGATCGCGAGCGGGATGGCCACGACGAGCACGTTCCGGTTGTCGAACCGCACCGTCGACAGCGTCCGGACGCCGCTCGCCGCGACCATGCCGAACAGGGCGACCCCGGCGCCGCCGAGCACCGCGTGCGGCACCGCCTCGACGACCGCGGCGACCTTGGGCACCAGGCCGAGCACGACGAGGATCGCCCCCGCGGCGGTCGCCACGTACCGGGAGCGCACGCCGGTGAGTGCCACGAGACCGACGTTCTGCGCGAACGCCGTGTACGGGAACGTGTTGAACACCCCGCCGACGACGGTGCCGAGCCCGTCGGCCCGCAGACCGTCCGCGAGCGTCCGCTTCGACACCGGTCGGCCCACGACCTCGCCCACGGCCACCATGTCGCCCGTGGTCTCGGTCATGATGACGAGCCCGACGACGAGCATCGACACGATCGACGCGAGGTCGAACGTCGGCAGCCCGAAGTGGAACGGCGTGACGACCGCGAACCAGGCGGCGTCGCCGATGCCCGACCCGTCGACCATGCCGGGGACGAACAGCGCCGCCACGGTGCCGAGCACGAGCCCGAGGAGCACCGACACCCGCGCCAGACCGCGCGGTGCGAAGCGTTCGACCAGCACGATCGCCAGGAGCACGCCGGCCGCGAAGGCAACGTCGACCGGGTCCGCCGCGCCGTCCTCCCCGCCGTCGGTGATCCACCCGGCCGCGACGCTCGTGAGCGAGACGCCGATGATGAGGATCACGGTGCCGGTGACGATCGGCGGGAAGAGCCGGACGAGCTGCGAGAACCACGGTGCGACGAGGACCATGAAGACCCCGCAGGCGATGGTCGCGCCGTAGACCGCGGTGATGCCGTGTGCCGATCCGATCGCGATCATCGGGCCGACGGCGGCGAAGGTGACGCCCTGCACGAGCGGCAGCCGGACCCCGAACCGCCAGAAGCCGACGGACTGCACGATCGTGGCCAGGCCGGCGACGAACAGGTCGGCACTGATGAGGAACGCCAGGTCGGCCCGGTTGAACCCGAGCGCGCCGCCGACGATGAGCGGCACGGCGACGGCACCCGCGTACATGGCCAGGACGTGCTGCAGACCGAGCGGCAACAGCCTGGCGAGCGGCGGGACGGCATCGACCCCGTCGGGTCGTCCCTCGGTGGTCCGTCGTGTCCCCGTCGTGCTCATGCCTGCCCCTTGCGTCGCCGGTTCCGTGTCACGACGACGCTATGCAGCCCCTGTTTCCGCCCCGTGACGAGCACGGGTCGCGCGGGTCACGCGAGGTCCTGGCGGAACGTGCGTTCCCGCGGGTGCGTGGCCGCGGAACGGACGGGAGGCCCGTGGCGGGGTCGCCACGAGCCTCCAGGACGCCTCCTGGTCGCGTCAGCGACCGATGGACGACATGTCGGGGTAGCGGTCGCCCGTGGGCACCGGGAGCGCCGACAGGCGTGCGAGCTGCTCGGGGGAGAGCGTCACGTCGGCCGCGCCGACGTTCTCCTCGAGCCGGGTGACCCGCTTCGTGCCGGGGATCGGCACGATGTCGTCGCCCTGCGCCAGCAGCCACGCGAGCGCCACCTGCGCCGGGGTCGCGCCGACCTCGTCGGCGACCGCCCTGACCTCGTCGACGATCCGCATGTTCTCGGCGAAGGCCTTGTCGGCGAAGCGCGGGTTCTGCCGGCGGAAGTCGTCGTCGTCCAGGTCGGACGGCTTCGTGATGGCGCCGGTCAGGAACCCGCGGCCGAGCGGCGAGTACGGCACGAGTCCGATGCCGAGCTCGCGGAGGGTGTCGAGCACCTCGCCCTCCGGGTCCCGCGTCCAGAGCGAGTACTCGCTCTGCAGCGCGGTGACCGGGTGCACGGCGTGCGCCTTCCGGATCGTGGCGGCCGAGGCCTCGGAGAGCCCGATGTGGCGGATCTTGCCCTCCTGCACGAAGCCCGCGAGCTGGCCGATGACGTCCTCGATCGGGACCGCCGGGTCGACGCGGTGCTGGTAGTACAGGTCGATGTGGTCGGTGCCGAGCCGACGGAGCGAGCCCTCGAGCGCCTCGCGCACGGACTCGGGCGCGCTGGAGATGTTCCGTTGCGTGCTGGGCTCGGACTCGCCGGGCTGGTGGGTGATCAGGCCGAACTTCGTGGCGACGACGACCTGGTCGCGTCGGTCGCCGAGCGCCCGGCGGAGGAGTTCCTCGTTCGTGTAGGGGCCGTAGGCCTCGGCGGTGTCGAACAGGGTGACGCCGAGGTCGATCGCGCGGTGGACGGTGCGGATCGACTCGTCGTCGTCGGAGCCGGCGCCCGTGTAGAAGGCGCTCATGCCCATGGTGCCGAGGCCGACGGGGCCGACCTCGAGGTCTGCGAGCGTGCGTGTCTGCATGGTGCAGGTCTACTCCCGGAGCACGCTCGCCAGGGAGGTACCACCACGGCCACGCTCACCGAGGGGCTCGGGGAGTCCGCCCACCCGGGCACGAGCTGAGCCGGCGGCGCCGTCCCGGGCTGACCGGCGCCGGGCTGACCCGGTTGGAGGGTCGACTGCACGCTGTTGCACTCCGCACCGGGCGAGCCGTGCGGTTCCTCCAACACAGTCGACTGCACGGCCCGGTCGCTGGTGTGATCGGCTCGTGAACCTGTACCTGCGGCTGCTCCTGCTCACCCTGCGTGTCCGACTGGCCGCCGCGCGGCCCGGGCGTCGGCCGTCGCTGTGGGACGAGGCCCGCACGCCGTTCCGCGTCGCGCCGACCGACCTCGACCCGCTGCGGCACGTGAACAACGGCAAGTACCTGTCGATGCTCGACCTCGGCCGGTACGACCTGCTCGCCCGGTCCGGGTTCTGGCAGGAGGCCTCGCGCCGGGGCTGGTACGCCGTCGTCGCGGCGCAGACGATCACGTACAAGCGCTCGCTGACGCTCGGACAGCGGTTCGCCCTGCTGACGAAGGTGCTCGGCGTCGACGAGCGTGCGGTGTACATCGAGCAGACGTTCGTCCGCGACGGCGCCGTCGTGGCCCGAGCCGTGGTGCAGGCCCGGTTCCTGCGGCGCGAGGGCGGTCCGGTGACCCCCGACGAGCTCGTGGCGGCGGCTGGTGGGGCCCCGCGCGACCTGACACTGCCGACCTGGGTGCACGAGTGGGCCGACGCGGTGCGGATCAGCAGCGGAGACACCCCGTACCCGCGGCCCGATGGGGACCCCCGCCGCGCGTGAGGGGGACACCGACTCAGGAACGGGTCACGCCCCGGGCGTAGACCGGGCGCATGACCACTGGTACCGACACCACGAACCGTCCTGCCGCCGCCTCGGGCACGTTCCGCATCGGAGGCGACCTCGAGGTCCACCGTCTGGGCTACGGCACCATGCAGCTCACCGGCCCGGGCGTCTGGGGTCCGCCGAAGGACCACGACGAGGCGATCCGCGTGCTCAAGCGCGCCGTCGAGCTCGGCGTCGACTTCTTCGACACCGCCGACTCGTACGGCCCGTACGTCGCCGAGGACCTGCTCCGCGAGGCACTGCACCCGTACGGCGACGACATCGTCATCGCGACCAAGGCCGGCCTCACCCGCACCGGCCCGAACGAGTGGCCGCCGGTGGGCCGTCCGGAGTACCTCCGCCAGGAGGCCGAGATGAGCCTCCGCCGCCTCGGCCTCGAGCGCATCGACCTGTTCCAGCTCCACCGCATCGACCCGAAGGTCCCGCTCGAGGACCAGGTCGGCGAGCTGAAGAAGCTGCAGGACGAGGGCAAGATCCGCCACATCGGGCTCTCCGAGGTCTCGGTCGACGAGGTGAAGGCCGCCCAGGAGGTCGCGACGATCGTCTCCGTCCAGAACCTCTACAACCTGCAGAAGCGCGACGCCGAGGAACTCCTCGACTGGTCCGAGCAGCAGGGCATCGGGTTCATCCCGTGGTTCCCGCTCGCGACGGGCGGCCTGACCGGCGAGGACTCCCCGCTCACCGAGATCGCCCAGCGCAAGGGCGCCAGCCCGGCGCAGCTCGCGCTCGCCTGGCTGCTGCGGCGCTCGCCCGTCATGCTGCCGATCCCCGGCACGTCGAGCGTCGACCACCTGGAGGACAACCTGCAGGGCGCGACGGTCGAGCTCACCGACGAGGAGTTCGAGGAGCTGTCGAAGCTCGGGAGCTGAGGTCGCTCCCGCGACCCGGTGCGGACGGGAGGCGCGGTGCCAGCGGGCACGCGCCTCCCGTCCGCACGTTCCCCAGGTCTGGGGGCTGGCCCCGGAGACCGATCGCGAGCCACGCTGTCCCCGTGTCCCGTACCACCCGCCTCGCCCTCGTCACGAGCCTCGTCTCCGCAGCCTGCCTCGTCGGCGCCGGCGTGTTCGTCGTCTCCTCCACGCACACCGCGAGCGCCGGGGACCGCCCCGTCGCCGTGTTCGGCGACACCCGCGTCGAGCGGGGCACGACCAACGTCGCCCGTCCGAGCACGCCGAACGTCGTCTCGGGTGCGCTCGACACCCCGGCGCTGACGGACGCGGTCCCGTTCGCCTACGCGGGCGACTCCATCACGGCACGACCGGACTCCTGGCTCCACCAGCTCGCGACGGACGACCGGCTGCGCGCCGTCGGCGGCTACGCCCACAGCGGCTACCGCGCCGACCAGGTCCTCGCCGAGATCGGCCCGGTGCCGCAGGCACGCGTGCTCGTGGTCGAGGTCGGGACGAACGACGTCAACCAGGCCGTCGCGACCGAGCGGACCATCGCCGACGTCGACGCGATCGTCCGCAGGGTGGGCGCAGAGCGGGTGCTCGTCGTCGCCGGCCCGCCGTCCGACCGGACGTGGAGCCGGTGGGGAGCCGACCGCCGCTCCGGCCAGCTCGTGCTCACCGACGCGCTGCACGCCGTCGCCGACGAGCACGGCTGGGCCTTCGTCGACCCCTTCCGGTCGATCCGCGCCGCCGACGGTGCGTACGTCCCGGGCACCTCGCGTGACGGCATCCACCCGACGGCGGAGGCGAACGGTGCCGTTGCCACGGCGATGGCCGATGCGATCGAGCGCACCGCGCGCTGACGCGTCCCCGGACGGACGGGCGGGCCTCGCCCGTCCGTCGCCCGTCACTCGGGCAGCGGCTCGGCGTACGTCCGGAAGTCCCCGCGCTCGGTGTGGATCGTCCAGAGGCGCTCGGCGATCGCCGCCGACGAGTGGTCGTCCTGCCCGTCGTCGATGCCGAACGGGATGATGAGCTGGGCGACGTGCACCTGCTCCGCGGCGACGGCGTCGTGCAGGAGCTGCGCGTAGGCGCTCTCACCCGCGAACGCGACCGAGGTGCCGGTCACCCGGGCGCCGGGGCGCACGGCGCTGCCACCGTTGACGAAGAGGATCGTGCCCGTCCCGATCGCCCGCATGCCGGGCAGCACCTGTCGCACGGCGTTCACCGAGCCGTAGACCGAGAACTCGATCGGGCCGACGAGGTCCTCTGCGGTGGTCTCGAGCACCGGGCGCATGTACTCCTTCGCCGGCAGCGGGCTGTACTGCAGCACCTCGATCGGGCCGAGCTGCTCGGTCGCGGCCTCGAGCGCGCTGCGCAGGGAGTCGCCGTCGCGGACGTTCGCGGCGAAGCCCTGGGCGCGGTACCCGGATGCCCGGAGTCCTGCGGCGAGGGAGTCGAGCCGGTCCTGGTTGCGGGAGATCAGCGCGATGTCGAAGCCCTCGCGGCCGAAGCGGTCCGCGACGGCGAGCCCGAGGCCCTTGCCGGCGCCGACGATGGCGATGGTGGTCATGGTGGTCCTTTCCGACCGGGACGGTGTGCCGCCGACGGTAGGCCGCTGTGCGCGGCGGTGAGGGGCACCGGCGGGGACCCCCAGGGGTTTCCCGACCGGAACGTGTGGACTCACGGCACGAACCGGGAGGAACACCGTGGACACCACCCGCAGCACCCGCCGCAGCCGCCGCACCTGGTCCGCCGTCGGACTGGCCGCCGCGGCTGCCCTCGCCGTGACCGCCTGCTCCGACGACGGACCGGGCGCGGACCCCTCCGGCTCCGCCGAGCAGCGCAGCACCGCCAGCCCGCCCGCCGACCTCGCCGCCGGGCAGGTCGCTCCGGACGGTGCCACGACCGACGTCGTCACCGGGCTCGAGGCCCCGTGGTCGGTCGTCCCGATCGGGGACGACGGCGACGCCTTCGTCAGCGAACGGGACTCCGCCCGCGTCCTCGAACTCCGCACGGACGGCTCCGTGCGCGAGGTCGGCGTCGTCGACGGAGTGCGGCACGGCGGTGAGGGCGGGTTGCTCGGCCTCGCGCTGCACGACGACGACCTGTTCGTGTACTCGACGGCCGACGACGGCAACCGGATCGAGCGGTACGACCTGACGGGGGAGACCGGCTCGTACGGGCTCGGGGAGTCCACCACGGTCATCGACGGCCTGCCGGCGAACACCTTCCACGACGGCGGTCGGATCGCGTTCGGTCCCGACGGCATGCTCTACGCGAGCGTCGGCGACGCGGGCGAGCGCTCCGAGGCGCAGGACCGTGACTCGCTCGCGGGCAAGATCCTCCGGCTCACCCCGGACGGCGACGTGCCGGACGACAACCCGTTCGACGGCTCCCCGGTCTGGTCGCTCGGACACCGGAACGTGCAGGGCTTGGGCTGGGCCGCGGACGGCACGATGTTCGCCGCCGAGTTCGGTGAGGACCGGTGGGACGAGCTCAACGTCGTCGAACCCGGCGAGGACTACGGCTGGCCCGAGGTCGAGGGCACCGGCGGCGAGGACCGCGGGTTCGTCGATCCCGTGCAGCAGTGGACCACCGACGAGGCGTCACCGAGCGGGCTCACCGTGATCGGGGACACCGTCTTCGTCGCCAACCTCAAGGGGGAGTCCGTCCGCGGCGTACCGGTGTCGGACCCCTCCACGTCGACGGTGTACCTCGCCGGGGACCTCGGGCGGATCCGTGCCGTGCTGCCCGGCCCCGACGACACGCTGTGGTTCGTGACGAACAACACCGACGGGCGCGGCGACCCCCGGGACGGCGACGACCGGATCGTGTCGGTGCCACTGACGACGAGCCACTGACGACGAGCCGCTGACGACACAGCGCTGACGACGTACCGCGGACAGGGGTTCCGCCAGCACCTCGTCGCCGCCACGGCGCGCACGTACCGTGGAGCGCATGGACCACCGTGACGAAGCCCGAGACTCCCTGTCGAGCCGTCCTGCCCCGGACCACCACGAGGACCCGACCCGGTGACCGGCGTCGGTGACGCCGGGGGCATGGGTCGCGGCCGGACCCTGCTCTTCGCGGTCGCCGGTGGTGCGGCGGTCGGCAACCTCTACTGGGCCCAGCCACTGCTCGACGACATCGCGACGGACCTCGGGGTCGCACCGGCGACGGCCGGGCTGCTCGTGACCCTGACGCAGGTCGGCTACGCGCTCGGCATCCTGCTGCTCGTCCCGCTCGGCGACGTCGCGGACCGGCGCCGGCTGGTGCCCGGCGTGCTCGCCGCCTCGGCCGTCGCGCTGCTGGCCGCCGCACTGGCTCCGGGGTTCACGACGCTGCTCGTCGCGCTCGCACTGGTCGGCACGACGACGGTGGCCGGGCAGCTGCTCATCCCGCTCGCCGGCGACCTCGCCGACCCGGCGCAGCGCGGACGTGTGGTCGGGACGATCGCATCGGGTGTGCTCACCGGGATCCTGCTGTCCCGGACGGTCAGCGGCGTGATCGCGGGCGCGGCGGGGTGGCGCTCGGTGTACGTGGTCGCCGCGGTCGTCGCTGTGGTCCTCGCGGTGTTGCTCCACCGTGCCCTGCCACAGCTGCCACCACGGGAGCGCCTCGGGTACCCGCGGCTGATCGGGTCCGTCTTCGGGGTCGTCCGGGCGCACCGTGCGGTCCGGGTGACGCTCGTCATCAGCGCGTCGGTCTTCGCCGTGTTCACGATGTTCTGGACGGCGCTGACGTTCCTGCTGAGCAGCGCTCCGTTCGGGTACTCGACGACCGCGATCGGTGCCGTCGGACTGGTCGGGTTGGCGGGCGCGGTGGCCGCGCAGCGGGTCGGGCGGCTGCACGACCGCGGCTGGTCGGTGCCCGTGATCGGCGGCGCGCTGGTCCTGGTGCTCCTGTCGCTCGTCGTCGCCGGGCTCGGCGCCCGGTCCATCGTCGTGGTGCTCGTCGCCGTCCTGCTGCTCGACGTCGGCGTGCAGGCGGCGAACGTGCTCAACCAGACGCGGCTCTTCGCGATCGACCCCGCTGCCCGCAGCCGCCTGAACACCGCCTTCGTGACGGGCAACTTCGTCGGTGGCGCGGTCGGGTCCGCCGTCGCCGCCGTGCTCTGGGACGCCGGCGGCTGGACCGCGGTCACGATCGGTGCCGCCGTGCTCATCGGCTTCGCGACGACGGTCTGGGCCGTGCACCGTCACCGCGCGCTCGCCCTGCCCGGGCGGGACGAGCGCGGCCCGGCCTGACGGGCCCCTCAGGGGCGGAAGGCGTCCGCCACGTCGAGGTCGCCGTGCTCGACCTGCCAGCGCAGCGCGTCGCGCACCGTCTCCGACGCCGTGTACCGCGGCACGTACCCGAGCAGGCGCTCCGGCTTCTCGGTGCTGAAGACCTGGCTGCGGGACAGGTGCTCCCAGCTCGCGTCGGCGTGCTCGGGGTCCGTGGTCCCGCGGAAGCGGTCCCAGCTGACGGACTCGAGCCGTGCCTCCAGGCCGGCCCAGGACGCGACCAGGTGGGCGTACCCGCGCACGGTGAGGGCGGTCCGGGCCGTGGCGAAGAAGTCCTCACCGGCGGCAGCGTTCCGCTGCTCGACCGCGAGCTGGAACAGCTGCGCGACGTCGTCGGCGTGCACGTGCGCCATCGACTCGGCGCCGAGGCCGGGGACCTCGACGACCTCGCCGGCGGACAGCCGCGTGACGACCGTGGGGTCGAGGTTGCCGAGCGGGCCGATCGGCAACCAGCCCGGACCGCTGATGTGACCGGGGTGGATCGACGTCGTCACGACACCACCATGAGCGGTTTCCTGCTGGAGCATCCGGGCGATCGCGTCCTTCTGCGTGCCGTACTCGCCGAACGGCGGCGTCGCCGTCTCCTCGGTGATCGGCAGGACGTGGGAGACGCCCGCGCGCCAGATCGAGCCGCAGTGGACCAGGTGCGTGGCGCTGCCGCGGAGGGCACGGACGAGCTGCTCGGCCGACTCGAGGGTGAAGCACACGAGGTCGACGACGGCGTCGGCACCCAGCGCGGCGACGCGGTCGCCGAAGGTCCCGTCGCGGTCCTCCCGCTCACGGTCGGCGGTGACCCGCTCGACCTGCTCCCATTCGGGAGCGTCCGCGTACGGGGTGCTGGTGCCGCGCGTCACGACGGTGACGCGGTGCCCGGCCCGCACGAGGCGGGGGACCAGGAAGGTGCCGATGTGGCCGGTGGCTCCGATGACGACGATGTCCATGGTGGCGACGCTAGGCGCGTCCCACCGGGCGCGGCAGGCACCGTCGGTACCCCCTGACGTGACGGGAGGCACGGATCGTCGCCGACCCGTGCCTCCCGTCCGGCAGGTGGTCACGTCAGACGCTGCCGACCGCCTTCACGGAGCCCGCGATGACGGCCCCGTCCTCGGCGAGCGCGCCGACGGCGTCCGGCAGACCGGCACCGCTGAGGGCCTTGCGGGCGGCCCAGCCGACGAAGCTGCCGACGACCGCGCCGATGCCACCGAGGATCGCGCCCTCGATGCGGAGGTCACGGCGACCGGTGGTGCCCAGGGCGGCACCGGCGAGCGCGCCGGCACCGATCCGGCCGACCAGGCCGGCGGGGGAGATGCGGGCCGGGACCTTCGACGACTTGTCGCCGATGAGCTCACCGATCGCGGAGGCGACGAGCAGCCCGCGGCCGAGCGGGGTGCTGAAGGCCTTCCACTGCTGCCAGTCGCCCTTGAGGGCCTTGTTGTCGTGGTTCAGGGCGAGGACGGCGAGCGGGGTGCCGCTCCGTCCACCGCTGAGGACCCCGAGTGCCAGGGTGCGGACCAGGGTGTGCTGCTCGTTCTGCTTGCTCATCGGTTCTCCCGTCGTGTCGGGTCGGACGGTACTCGGGGGCCGCTGGGGGTGGCAGACGCTTGCGCTCGCTCGGAGCCGGCCCGCGTACCGTCCGCCGCATGAGCGACATCATCCTGTTCGGCGGCCACGGCAAGGTCGCACTGCTGGCCACCCGCATCCTCACCGACCGGGGGCACCGCGTGACCTCCGTGATCCGCAACCCGGACCAGCAGGACGAGGTACGTGCGCACGGCGGGGAACCGCGGATCGCCGACGTGCAGGAACAGTCCCTCACCGACTTCGCCGACCTGATCCGCGGGCACGACGCCGTGGTTTGGTCGGCCGGTGCCGGTGGCGGCTCCGCGGACCGCACGTGGGCGATCGACCGAGACGCGGCGGTCCTGTCCGTGCAGGGCGCTGCACAGGCAGGTGTGGACCGGTACGTGATGGTCTCCTGGTCCGGCTCGCAGCTCGACCACGGGATCCCGCAGGACCAGGACTTCTTCGCGTACGCGCAGTCGAAGATGATCGCCGACGCCGTGCTCCGCGACTCCGGCCTGCAGTGGACCGTCGTGGCGCCGAGCACGCTGACCGACGACGAGCCGACCGGCTCCGTCGACTGGGACGGTTCGGCGTCGCAGGTGCCCCGCGGCGACGTGGCGCACGTCGTCGCGGACGTGCTCGAGGACCCGTCCACGGCTGGTCGGACGCTCCGGTTCAACGGCGGCTCGACGCCGATCGCCGACTTCCTCCGGTCGTAGCCGGGCCCGGGGGTGCCGGACGGTCCCACGAGGCCGGGGGCACCCCCCGCCTGAGCGCGCCCACAGTCGATCAGGCACCATGGACGGATGGCCACGACGAGACCCCCCGCATCCTCCGCCGACCGCCTCCGGCCCGGCGAGCCCGTCCGGACCACCCCGAACCTCGCCACCTGGGTCTTCTGGCCCGCCGCCGTCATCGTGCTCGGCTTCGTCGCGTGGACGCTCGTCGCGCCCTCGTCGGCCGAGGCCGTCTTCAACGCGCTGCAGGGTGGGATCGTCCGCAACTTCAGCTGGTACTACGTGCTCATCGCGGCGTTCTTCGTCGGGTTCTCACTGTTCGTCGGCTTCTCGAAGTACGGCGACATCAAGCTGGGCAAGGACCAGGACGAGCCGGAGTTCTCGACGGGGTCGTGGTTCGCGCTGCTCTTCGCCGCAGGCATGGGCATCGGCCTCGTCTTCTACGGCGTCTCCGAGCCGCTCAGCCACTTCGCATCGCCCCGACCCGGCGTGAGCGGCACCGAGAACCAGCTCGCCCAGCAGGCGATGACCCAGACGTTCCTGCACTGGGGCCTGCACGCGTGGGCGATCTACGTCGTCCTCGGCCTCGCGCTCGCCTACGCGATCCACCGCCGGGGCCGTCCGGTCTCGATCCGCTGGGCACTCGAACCGCTGCTCGGCCGTCGGGTCCGCGGCGGGTGGGGCAACCTCATCGACGTCATCGCCCTGATCGGCACGCTGTTCGGCGTCGCGACCTCCCTCGGCCTCGGTGTCATCCAGATCGGTGCCGGGCTGGAGAGCGCCGGCATCGCGGAGAGCAGCACCGTCACTCAGATCGCCATCATCGCCGTGATCACCGCGGTGACCATCGTCTCCCTCGTCACCGGTGTGACGAAGGGCATGAAGATCCTGTCGAACTTCAACCTCATCCTCGCGGCGGCGCTGCTGCTCTTCATCCTGATCGTCGGTCCCACGCAGTTCCTGCTGCGCGACTTCGTGCAGTCGATCGGGGCGTACCTGCAGAACGTCGTCGGCCTCTCCTTCAACGTCACGGCGCAGCAGGGCGCCGCCGGCGAGGAGTGGCAGGGCGCCTGGACCACGTTCTACTGGGGCTGGTGGATGTCCTGGGCCCCCTTCGTGGGCATCTTCATCGCCCGCATCTCGAAGGGCCGCACGGTGCGCGAGTTCGTCTTCGGCGTCCTCCTCGTGCCGACCGCCCTCACCTTCCTGTGGTTCGCCGTCCTCGGTGGTGCAGCCATCCACCAGGAGACCGACGGTTCGGGCGGGCTCATCGGCGCCGACGGCGCGGTGGACGTGGAGAGTGCGCTGTTCACCCTGCTCGGCGACCTGCCCGCGGGCGTCGTGCTGACCTTCGGGGCGATCCTGCTCATCGGCGTGTTCTTCGTCACGTCGTCCGACTCCGGTTCGCTGGTGATGGCGATGATCGCGTCGGGCGGCGACATCGAGCCGAAGAACTGGCTCCGTGTCTTCTTCGCGATCGTCGCCGCGCTCCTCGCCGTGGCGCTGCTGCTCACCGGCGGGCTCAACGCGCTGAAGACGGCGGCGATCACGACCGCGCTGCCGTTCAGCATCGTGCTCCTGATGACCTGTTGGTCGACGGTGATCGCGTTCAACCGCGAGCGACGGGCGTACGACAAGGCGGAGCGTGAGGTGCTGCTCGAGCACGTCGGCGCCTACTACGGTCTCGAGGTCGACGCACCGGCCGAGCGTGCGGGCAGCCGCCCCTGGGACATCGTCCGTCGGCTCCGTGGACGTGGGACCGGACGCGCGACGGTGGTCGACACCTCGCCGGACGCGTTCCCCGTCCGCGTCGACACCGTGTCACCGGACCCCGGCATCGACGCGAGCCTCGACCCCGCACCCGCCGCCGGCGAGCAGCCGGACGGCACCGACGGGCAGTCGACCGGCAACGGCGAGCGTCCCGGGTCCTGACGCGACCGGGTGACGGACGGGAGGCGCGGTGCCGGCTGGCACCGCGCCTCCCGTCCGTCCGGGTCCGCGCTCGGTGACCGTCAGACGAGCTGCGCGGCGAGCACGTCCGGCGACTGCTGGAGCGAGGCCTTCACCATCGCGCTCCACTCGTCGACGACGACCTCGGTGAGGCCCTGCTCGACCCCGTCCAGGGAGGCACGCACGACGTCCGCCGGGTCGGTCATCGGGCCGTCGTACCCGGCCATCATGTCGGTGTCGGCCGCGCCGAGGTGCAGCCCCTGGACCGTGATCCCGGCGTCGCGCAGCTCGAGCCGGACGGCGTTCGTCATGTTCCACTCGGCGGCCTTCGCGACCGCGTACCCGCCGGCGCCCGGGTGGGCGAACCACGACAGCGCGGACAGCACGTTCACGACCGCCCCGCCCCCGTTGCGCTCGATCACCGGCGTGAACGCCCGCAGCATCGACAGGGTCCCCCACAGGTGCGTGTCGAGCAGCCGGTGCGCGTCGGCGAGGTCGTCGCGGAGGAGCGAACCGCCCGCGGAGATCCCCGCGTTGTTGACGAGCAACGTGACGTCCTGCGCGGCGGCTGCCGCTGCCGTGACGGATGCCTCGTCGGTGATGTCGAGCGGGAGCACCTCGACACCCTCGACGTCGACGAGTTCGGGGCGACGCGCGGTCGCGTAGACCTTGGCGGCACCCCGCTCGAGCAGCTGCGTGACGAAGCGGCGACCGATGCCCCGGTTCGACCCGGTGACGAGCGCGACGGATCCGGCGATGTCCATGGTGTCCTCCTGCCGAGCAGGCACTTCCCGCTGCGGCTCGGCTACGGTAGGACCTCACATCGGTGTCAGGTGCAAGTGCGGATCGGAGACGACATGCGGATCGGTGACCTCGCGGCGGCGACCGGGGCGAGCGTCCGCTCGCTGCGGTACTACGAGGAGCAGGGCCTGCTCACGGCGGAGCGGACCGCGGGCGGCCAGCGGTCGTACGCCGACACGTCCGTCGAGCGGGTGCAGCTCGTGCAGCAGCTCTTCGCCGCCGGCCTGGCGAGCCGGACCATCGTGCAGCTGCTGCCGTGCGTCGACGCGGGGGTCGCGACGCCGGAGTCGTTCGCACTGCTGGTCGCCGAGCGCGACCGGATCACCGCGCAGCTCGCCGAGCTCGAGGCCACCCGCGACCGACTCGACGAGGTCATCGCGATCTCCGAGCACCCGACACCGGAGCACTGCCCGGCGCTGCGGGAGCACGCCGCCGCGGCCTGAGGAGCACACCGACGCTGTCGGTGGCGCCGCCTAGCGTGACCACATGCCCGAGGGTGACTCCGTCCACCGTCTGGCAGCACGGCTCCGTGCCGTCGACGGGGCCCTGGTCACGCGCGGTGAGCTCCGCGGCGGCGCGGACGCCGGCACCCCGCTCGGCGGCCGACGCATCGTCGCGCACGCGACGCACGGCAAGCACCTGCTGACCCGGTTCGACGACGGTACGACGCTCCACACCCACATGCGGATGACCGGCTCGTGGACGACGACGGGCCCCGGGAAGCGTCTGCCGGTGCACGCCGCGCAGGACGCCCGGGTGCGCATGGCCCTCGACGACGGCCGCACCGTGTGGGGGCTCGCGCTGCCCGTGGTCGAACTGCTCCCGACGCGCGACGAGCACCTGGCGGTCGGGCACCTCGGCCCGGACCTGCTCCACGACGACTTCGACCGCGACGATGCCGTCCGCCGCTGCACCGCCGAACCGGACCTGCCCGTTCGCACGGTCCTGCTCGACCAGCGCCGGCTCGCCGGGCTCGGCAACCTCTGGGCGAACGAGCTCGGCTTCGTCCGCGGGGTGCACCCCGACCGCCCGATCGGCACCGTCGACGTCGGGGCACTGCTCGACACCGCGCAGCGGATGCTCCGGCACTCGGCGACGGTGCCGGAGGCGTACCAGGTGACGACGGGCGTCCTGCGCCGCGGCGAGCGCCACTGGGTCGTCGGACGAGCGGGTCGGCCGTGCCTGCGCTGCGGCACGCGTGTCCGCGCCCGTGACGACGTCGAGGTGGTCGGGTCCCCGCCTCGCCGGGTCTGGTGGTGTCCCCGCTGTCAGCCCGCGGCGCGCTGACCCTCCGGCACCGTGGGACCGACGGGGGGCGCGTGGCGAACCCGTCACGCGCCTCCCGTCCGTTCACCACGGTGCGGCAGGATGGCCAGGCCCCGTCCCGACGTCCCCCGGAGTCACCGTGCCCGACCAGAAGCCCGCCGTCCTGTTCGTCTGCGTCCACAACGCCGGCCGCTCCCAGATGGCAGCCGGGTGGCTCCGGCACCTCGCCGGCGACCGTGTCGACGTGTTCTCCGCCGGCTCCGAGCCCGCGGACCGGATCAACGCCGTCGCGGTGCAGGCGATGGCCGAGGAGGGCATCGACATCGCCGGGGAGCAGCCCGCCGTCCTGACCACCGACGCGGTCCGGCAGGCGGACGTCGTCGTGACGATGGGCTGCGGGGACGCGTGCCCCGTCTTCCCGGGCAAGCGCTACGAGGACTGGGCGCTCACCGACCCGGCCGGACTGCCGATCGAACAGGTCCGCCCGGTGCGTGACGAGGTCCGCCGCCGGGTCGAGACCCTGCTCGACGAGCTGCTCTAGACCAGCGCGAGTGCCGTCGTGGCCCGCGGCGCCCGCGCCAGCAGGACCCCGAGGAAGGGGGCGACGACGACGACCGCGACGAGCACACCGAAGGTGAGCCACGGCACCTGGACGAGCAGGGTGGAGAGCAGCGGTCAGCCCCTTCGCTGCGCAGGGAGGGGCAGCTCGTGTGCGGCGTCCCACGGCTCGGACCAGCCGAGCCGGTCGAAGAGCGCGTCGAGGAGCATCGCGGTGAACCCCCAGAGCGTGTGCATTCCCTGGTCCGACCGTACCGTGAACGCCGGTCCCCGCCACTCCTGACCCCCGCGACGCAGCACGGTCACCCCGCGGTTCACCGGGTCGAGCAGGTCGGCGACCGGGGTGCGGAACACGGCGGCGGACTCCCGCTCGTCGACGACCCGCACCGGCGTCGGGTCCCGCCACCAGCCGAGCACCGGTCGCACCAGGTGGTTCGAGTGGGCGAGCGGGACGGCGGGCAGGGTGCCGAGGACCTCGACGCCGGTCGGGTCGAGTCCGGTCTCCTCGCGGGCCTCGCGCAGGGCGGCCGCTGCGGCGTCGTGGTCGCCGGGGTCGATGCGGCCGCCGGGGAAGGCGACCTCGCCCGGGTGCGAGCGGAGGGTCGACGCGCGGGCGAGCAGCAGGACGTCGAGGTCGCGGTGGACGGCCTCGGCTGCGGCTGCACGGTCGGCCGGGGTGCGGTCGAGGACGCCGAAGAGCATGAGCACGGCCGCCGCGCGCGGGTCGGCGGTCGTCGGCATCGCGGGGACGAGCGGACCGGCTCCGGGTGCGGCGACAGCGGCGAGCGCCGCGCGTGCAGCGTCGGCCGACCGGGCCTGGTCCGCGCGGGTCACCTGTGCGTGCCGTCCTCGTCCGCGCCGTGCTCGTCCGTGCCACGGTCGAGTTCGGCGCCCTCGGCGGGCACGCCGTTCCGACGGTCCCGCAGGGCGCGGATGCCGACGACGGCGGCGAAGGCGACGACGGCCAGTGCGACGAGCAGCAGCAGGACGGTGTGGTGCCGGTGGTCACCCGCGGGTGCGGCGACCTGCGTCGCGGACACACCCTCGGACGTCCCCGTCGCAGCGACCGCAGTCGCGGTGGGCGAAGGCGCTGCGGCACGCGTCGCGGCAGGGTCCGGCGCCGTGGTCGGCGTCGGTGTCGGCGCGGTCGCTCCCGTCGAGGTGAACCGGTACTCGCCGGAGATCGGGTGTCCGTCGACCGAGACGCTGCGCCACTGCACCCGGTAGGTGCCGGCGGCGGCGAGGTCGACGTCCTTCGCGATGGTGTTGCCCTCGATCCGGACGTCACCGGTGGTGCGTTCGGTTCCGGCGCCGTCGGTGATGCTGATCACGATGCCCGTCTGCAGCCCGGACAGCGGCGCCTCGGAGAGCGTCAGCGTGACGTGGTCGAGGTCGCCGGGTACGGACGAGTCGGCGGCCGGGTCCGCGGACACGAGCGAGTCGTGCGCGGACGCCGGGCCGGCGAGGAGCACGATCGGTGCGAGCGCTGCGACGACGACGGTGGCGAGGAGGGCTCGGAGACGCACGGGTGCCTTTCATCGGCTGCTGACCCGGCTGGTACCGGACGCCCCGAGCGTACCCGGGGCGCCCGACCGAGCGGCCCGGGTCAGGCCTCGCTGACGAACTGCGCGTTCGACGAGCCGAGCTGCAGCTGCTCCTCGATGCCCTTCTGGTCCGTCGAGCCCCAGCGCTCGGCGATCCTGCCGTCGACGAACCTCGACACCTGGATGCCGCGGACCGTGAACGAGCGGCCGGTCGGCTCGTGGCCCTGGAACGGCCCGGTGTGGGTGCCGCGGATGGTGAAGACCGCGGTGATGTACTCGTCGGTCACGACGAGCGGGTCCGCCTCGAGCGTGACGTCCGGGAAGGCCGTGGTGAACTCGGTCCAGAAGTCGACGATGCCGGCGAGTCCCGGCGCCTGACCGGGCGCGGGGTCGTGGTCGACGACGTCCTCGTGCCAGGCCTCGTGCATGCGGCTCCAGTCGCGGGCCTCGAGGATCCCGCCGAGCTTCTCCTGCGTGGCGGCGTTCGCGTCCTTGGTCATGTGGGTTCCTCCCGTGGTCGGACGGTGAGCGTCCTGACTACGCCGTGCACCACCGAGGCACCGGGGCGTCCGAGGTACAGGTGTCCGCTCCGCGAACGCGGGGGACGGAACGCCAGGCGCGTGGCGACCCCGCCACGCGCCTGGCGTTCCGTCCTGCGGGCCCGTCAGCGACCGGACCCGCGCTCGATCTCGATGTCGCCGGCCACCGCCGTGAACCGGTACCGCTGCGCGGAACCGGGGTCGGTGCCGAGGGCGTTGTCGACGTCACCGACCGTCGCCTCCGCGGTGATCGCGTAGTCGCCGTCCGGCAGACGGACCTCCTGGTCGCCGGAGGTGGTCTCCACCGAGATGCTCCGCGGCGCCGCCCCGAGGGCGAGGTCCACGTCGCCCGAGGTCGCCTCGACGGTCAGGGCATCGGCGCGACCGTCGAGCGTGACGTCCCCGGCGGTGCTGGTCAGCGTGACGTCGCCCCAGCTGCCGGCGAGCAGGACGTCACCGGCGGTGGAGGTGACCTCGACCGGGACGGCGTCGGCGGCGTCCTCCGGCACGCGGACGGTCAGGTGCGCGCCCTGCCGCACCCCGACGGACAGGTCGACGATGCTCCACGCGGGCCCGGAGACCGTGAGGTCGAGCACGCCGTCGCGGACCTCGTGCCGCTCACGGAGCCGTGTGTCGCCGGCGGTGAACGCGATCACGGGCCGTCCTACGTCGGCCCGCTCGACCCGGACGTCGGTCGCGCCGACGTCGATCCGGATGCGGTCGAACGACTCGCCGACGGTGCTCGTCAGCGAGTGGTCCTGTCGGTCGGACGCCGAGACGGACTGCACCACGACGAGACCGAGCAGCGCGACGAGCAGGACCGAGCCGACGACCAGCAGCACGGTCCGCAGGGTCCGGGGACGTCGGGGGGCGGGCGGGGGCGTGGTGCTGGGAGGTGGGGCGGTCGTCGTCACGGGGACCTCGTTCCTTCGGGTACTGGTGTGGGTGCGGTGCTGGGGCTGCCGGTTCGGTGCTACGGTCAGCGACCGCGACCGGCGGCTTCGGACAGGTAGCGGAGGACGGCGAGCACACGGCGGTTGCCGGTGCCCTCGGCCGGGACGCCGAGCTTCGTGAAGACGGCGGACACGTGCTTCTCGACCGAGCTCTCGGTGATGTGCAGCTCGGCGCCGACGGCGCTGTTCGACCGCCCCTCGGCCATGAGCTGCAGGACCTGGAGCTCCCGCGGGGACAGGGTGTCGATGCCGTCGGTGCGGCGCGAGCGGGCGAGGATCTGCGCCACCACCTCGGGGTCGAACACGGTGCCACCCGCACCGACACGGGCGACGTCGCCGAGGAACTCGTCGACCTCGACCACGCGGTCCTTGAGCAGGTACCCGAGCCCGGCCGTGTTGCTCGTGATGAGGTCGGCGGCGTAGCGCTCCTCGACGTACTGGGAGAGCACGAGCACGGCGACCCCGGGGTGCTGCGCCCGGATGAGGACCGCGGCGCGCACCCCCTCGTCGGTGAAGGTCGGGGGCATCCGGACGTCGACGATCGCCAGGTCGGGACGATCGGCCGCGACGGCGTCGAGCAGTGCCGGGGCGGTGTCGACGGCGGCCGCGACCTCGTGTCCCGCGTCGGTGAGCAGGCGGACGAGTCCGGCACGGAGGAGGACGGCGTCCTCGGCGATCACAATGCGCACGGGACCTCCACGGTCACTCGGGTCGGGCCGCCGACGGGGCTCTCGGTCTGCAGGGTGCCACCGGCGGCGCGGACGCGGTCACGCATGCCGCTCAGGCCGCCGCCGGGGTGTCCGTCGGCCCCGGCGCCGCCGTTCCCGTCGTCCCACACCACGGTCCGGACGCCGTCCGGGACCTGGTCGACGTTGACGGTGCACCGGGTCGCGCCGGAGTGCTTGGCGACGTTCGTCAGCGCCTCGGCCACGGCGAAGTAGAGGACCGCCTCGATCTCGGGCCGCGGACGGGCGGTGAGCGCCACGTCGACGGTCGTCGGGACCGCGTTGCGGGCGGCGACGGCGGAGAGCGCGGCGTCGAGACCACGGTCGGTGAGGATCGCGGGGTGGATGCCCCTGGCGAGCTGCCGGAGCTCGGTGATGGAGTCCTTCGCGTCGCGGTGCGCCTGGTCGAGGAGCTCCCTGGTCGCCGCGGGGTCGCTGTCGAACCGCGACCGCGCCATGCCGAGCGTCATCGCGAGCGCCACGAGCCGGGGCTGCACGCCGTCGTGCAGGTCGCGCTCGATGCGGAGTCGTTCGGTGGTGGCGGCGTCGACCGCACCCTGCCGGGCGTCGGCGAGGGTGTCGATGCGGTCCTGGAGCGCCGCGGTCCGGCTCGACCCGAGGAGCACCGGGGCGAGCGCGCGGTCGAGTCGGCCGGCTCCCCAGACGTACAGCACCGTCACCACGAGGAGCACCACGGCCGCGACGACGCCACCCGCCGTTCCCCCGGGCAGCAGCCCCAGCAGCGGACCGGAGCGGGCCGTCGTCACGAGGAACGGCGCGAGCGTCACGAGCGCGAGGAAGCCCCAGCCGAGCACGGTGGACACCAGGTGGTGCGCCAGGGCCCGCCAGGTCACGGGGTCGGCGAGGTCGACGAACGCCTGCACCACGGCGCGCCAGGGCCCGGTGACGCGGGTCGCCCTGCGGACGGGACGGGTGATGTCGACGTCGTGGAGGGCCGCCGCGCGGCGGCGCTCGACCTCGGCGACCCACCGGGCCGTCAGGGTGGTGCCCACCAGCAGGAGCACCCCCACGCCGGCCGCGGGGATGCTGCCGATCGAGGTGGCGAGGAGCGTGACGAGGAGGACGAGCCAGACGATGCCGAGGAACGCGTCGAGGAGGAGGTCCACGGCGGAGCTCCAGAGGGCGGTCGCTTTCTGCACGGCTTCACAGTAGGGGCGGACGCGAGCGGGCCTCGACGGTGGTGCCCGCACGATCGGGTGGGGGTTTCCCCCACCCGAGCACGGTCGGACGGGAGGCGCGTGGCGGCGCCGCCACGCGCCTCCCGTCCGTCAGCGACCGGCCGCGTGGTGGTTCGCGACCTGCGTCGCGGACAGTTCCATCGAGTAGACGGCGGCGAAGCGCATCGAGCCGGTGAACCAGTAGTTGGCAGGAGCACCGGGCCACCCGCTGATCGTGTCGTAGCCGATGCGGAAGTACCCGGTGTAGTTCTCGGCGGCCTTGAACGCGCTGTTCGAGGCGACGAGCGTGCCGTCGAGGTACAGCCGCATGCCGTTCGTCGGGGACATCGTCGACACCACGTGGTGCCATCCACCGTCCGTGACGGCCCTCGGCGAGGTGATCACCTGCGTGGTGCCGTTGTACGCGCCGAACACCAGCTGCCCCGCGGTGTTGATGTAGATCTGCCGGTCGTGCTGCCCGGAGACGGCGACCTGGTTGCTGCCGAAGCCGATGAGCAGACCGCCGGCGACGGTGGTCCGGAACCAGACCTCCTCGCTGAACGTCGTGGGGTTGGCGTAGGAGCGCGGCGTCGAGACGAAGCTGTTCGACCCGTTCAGCGTGTACGCCGGGCCGCCGTCGCGTGCGCAGGCACCGGGGTTCGCGGTCGCGGTCATCGTGCCCTGGTAGGTGCCGGCGTTCCCCTTGCCGGACGAGTCCGCCGCGGTGCGGGAGCCCGACGCCTCGTCGAGGTCGTAGGCGAACAGGGCGCCCGAGGCGTCGGCGCGCGCGGCGGCGGCACAGGTGAAGTACGGCGCGGTGGCCGCGGTGTTGCCCGGGTTCCGCACGGTCGCGCTGTAGGCGGATCGGGTCGGGGCGAACTGGTTGAGCAGGACGACCACGGCGAGGGCGACGACGAGGAGGGCGGCGACGACCCTGCCGTCGCGCAGGGTGCGGACGGTCACGACGCACGCACCGGTTCGACGCGGCCGACGGCCAGGCAGAGCACGAGCGGCACGAGGCACACCGCGATGAGGGCGGCCCAGCCGACCGGGTCGAGGTCGATGTTCGAGGTCAGTTGGTAGTGCCCGTTGTCGGTCAGCTCGTGGATGACGACCCGACCGACCTCGCCGTCGACCAGGTGGGCGGTGGTGCCGCCGTGCGCCTCGACGCGGACGGGGAAGATGCCGGACGAGACGATCGTCGCCTCGACGCCCCGCGGGCTCGACGTGTTCGTGATCGTGGTCACGTTGACGAACGGCTTGAGGACGAACGCGGCGTACGACGTGGTGAGCGCACCGCCGGCGATGCGGAGGCAGGTACGGGTGACGCGGTCGGTGAAGGCGTTGGTGAAGGTCCAGATCAGCAGGGTGCCGACGAGCAGGATCGGGGCGGCGCGGAACAGCCAGCCGAGGTGCGGCACGAGGAGCACCGGAGCGCCGATGACGTCGCGCTGCGTGAGGGTCCACGGGTCGGTGGCGCCGTTGATGTCGCCGCGGGTGTGCAGGCCGTCGGCGTCGATCGCGATGATGCGGTGCGTGTAGACGACGCCGGGGTTGGCGTCGGTCTCGAAGGAGACGATGTCGCCGACGTCGAGCGTGGCGACGTCGACCGGCATGTCCAGCACGAGGGTGCCGACGGGGGCGGCCACGCCCATCGAGGGGGTCTCGACGACGAACCAGCGTCCGCCGGCCGAGAGGAACAGGACCGCGGCGCCGAGCAGGACGGCGGCGAGCGCGGCGACCGTCCAGGCGAGGACGGTCTCGGAGCGGCTGACGGCCCGCCCGCGCAGGATCGGCCGGTCCAGCGTGCCGCTGAGCGGGATCGCCGCCGTCTGGCTCATCTGCTGCTCCGGTGGGTTCGGCCGCCTCCGGGGGCGACGGGGGTGCGGGTCGGTGCGTGGGAAGGGGTGGCGGCGCTCGGTCGTGGGGGGCCGACCGAGCGCCGCCGGGGTGGACGTCGCCCGGCCGGAAGGGGGAGGCCGGTCGGGAGGCGTCGCGGGGGACGTCGCCCGGCCGGAAGGGGGAGGCCGGTCGGGAGGCGTCGGTTCGGGGGACTCGAGGTGGTGGAGGTGGACACCGGCGGGACGGGATCGGCACGTCCCGCCGGAGCAGTGGCCGCGGATCAGGCGGTGAAGGTCCAGGTCATCGGGACGGAGGCCGCGAGGCCCTGGTAGGCGTTCCCCGCCGACTGGTCGAGGGTGACCGCGAAGTTGAACGGGACGCTCGCACCGGCGGCCGGTGCGGCGGGCATCGTGAAGGCCGAGGCCGGCGCGCCCTTGAAGCTGGCGAGGGTGCCGCTGAAGACCGTGGTCGAGCCCGAGGTGATGACGAGGTTCATCTTCGCGCACAGGTCCGTGGCGGTGCCGTTCTGGGTGCCGTTGGCCGACTGCGTGCAGGTCGCGCCCGGCGTGAGCGTGAAGGTCGCGGCGTTCGCGGTGCCGGTGTTCTTGATCGAGATGGGGGTGTTCACCGTGTTGCCCGGCGTCATCGTCGTGCTGCCACCGAACTTGTTGATCGTCGAGCAGGTCGCCGAGTTCGTGGAGACCGAGCCGCCGTCGGTGCTGAGACACGTGACGGTCGCGCCCGCGTTCTGCTCCTGCATGACGAGGGTGCCGGTGGCGGCGGTGTTGCTCGAGTTGGTGATGCTCGCCGCGAACCCGGAGAGCGTGCCGGTGAGCGACAGCGACAGCAGGACGGCGGCGAAGATGCCGGCGAGGAGCGCCACGGGGGCGAAACGGATCCGCTTCAGTGCGGAGGTGCGGAGCTTGGTGGACACGGTGTACCTCGTCGTTCGGTGGTCGTTCGGGTTCGGGAAGGCTCGGGAGCAAGACGTTCGGGCCGAATTGCTTCAATCATCAAGATAGTCAGTGGTTCACCAATTTGACCACTCGTATACTTACCCCAGAGCGGGGGACGCCCCGTGTCCCCCTTTCGACGGAAGCAGGTCCCGTGGCCCCCACCACCGACGACGACGCCGACCTCATGGCGGCGTTCGCCGCGGTCGTCCGCGCGAACACGAGCCTCGTCGGCCAGCTGAGCGCTCGCGCCGGCATCCACGAGAACGCCCTGCGCGCACTCGTGCTCGTGAGCGACACCGGGTACTCGACGCCGACCGAGGTCGCCGGGTACCTCGGGCTGACCTCCGGCGCGGTGACGAACATGATCGACCGCATGACGAGCGCCGGCCTGCTCGAGCGCGCCCCGAACCCCGCCGACCGACGGGGCTCCCTGCTCCGCCTGCTCCCGCCGGGCGAGGCCGTGGTCGAGGACTACCGCGCGCGCTACGGCGCCATGCTCCGCGCCGTCGACGGCGCGCACGGCGGCGGGCTGCACCAGGTGCTCAACGCCCTGGCGACGGGCCTCTACGAGCAGGCGGCAGACACGGTCGCCGAGCGCGAGTAGCCGGTCAGCACCGATCCGACAGGCGGACGGGAGGCACGTGGCGGCTCCGCCACGTACCTCCCGTCCGTTTCCGCTCTCCCTGTTGCTTCGAATCCGAAGCAGGTGTAGCGTCGTGTCCAGATGCTTCGAAATCGAAGCACAAGACGAAGGGGCACACCATGAAGGCAGTACGGTTCCACGAGGTCGGCGGACCCGAGGTCCTGCGCATCGAGGACGTCGAGCGTCCCGAGCCGGGCGCCGGGCAGGTGCGGGTGCGGGTCGCCGCCTCCGCGTACAACGCGGCGGACGGGGGGATGCGCGGCGGGTTCCTGCCGATCCCCGTGGTCCTGCCGCACGTCCCCGGGTACGACGTCTCCGGCACGATCGACGCCCTCGGTGACGGCGTCGCGGACCTCGCCGTGGGCGACGCGGTGGTCGGGTTCCTGCCCATGGAGCGGGACGGCGGCGCGGCGGAGTACGTCGTCGCGCCGGCCGAGGCCCTGGTCGCGGCACCCACGAGCATCCCGCTCACCGACGCTGCCGCGCTGCCGTCGGTCGCCCTCACCGCCTGGCAGGCGCTCGTCGACGACGGCCACCTGACCGCCGGTCAGCGACTGCTGGTCAACGGCGCCGGTGGCGTCGTCGGGAAGTACGCGGTGCAGCTCGCCAAGCGCCTCGGCGTGCACGTCGTCGCCACCGCCAGCCCGCGCAGCGCCGAGGCCGTGCGTGCGGCGGGGGCCGACCAGGTCGTCGACCACACCACCACCGACCTGCACGGGGCGGTCGACGAGCAGGTCGACGTGCTGCTCAACCTCGCGCCGATCGAGCCCGAGACGTTCGCGCGACTCGTCTCGCTCGTGCGCGACGGCGGCACCGTCGTGAGCACCACGGCGTTCCTGGCGACGCCCGGCGACGACGACCGCGACGTCCGCGCGGCGACGGTGTTCGTCCGGCCCGACCGGCAGCGCCTGGCCGAGCTCGTCTCGCTGGTCGACGCGGGGGAGCTCCACGTCGAGGTCACCCGGCGGATCGCGCTCGACGACCTGCCCGCGCTGCACGCCGAGGCCGAGGCCGGTCGCATCGCGGGAAAGGTCGTCGTGACGGTCTGAGCGCGCAGGACGGCCTTCCGGGGGCAGCGGGCGACCGCTGCCCTCCCGCATGCCCCAGACTGGAACGATGCCCCAGCTCCCCGTCGTCTTCGAGGTCGGCTCGATCATCGCGCTCGTCGCGATCCTGCTCGTCGACCTGCTCATCGTCGCCCGCCGGCCGCACGTGCCGACCCTCCGGGAGTCCGGTGCGTGGGTCGGCGTCTACGTCGGGCTGGCGCTCGTGTTCGCCGTGCTCATGCTCGTGTTCGCGGGCGGTGACGCCGCCGGACAGTTCGTCGCCGGCTGGTTGACCGAGTACAGCCTGAGCATCGACAACCTGTTCGTCTTCGTCATCATCATGGCGCGGTTCAGCGTGCCGAAGGCGATCCAGCAGGAGGTGCTGATGCTCGGCATCATCATCGCCCTGGTGCTGCGCGGGGTGTTCATCCTGGTGGGCGCACAGCTCATCGAGGACTTCACCTGGATCTTCTACCTGTTCGGCGCATGGCTCATCTGGACCGCGATCCAGCAGCTGCGCGAGGACGACGACGAGGAACAGCAGGACAGCGCGCTCGTCCGGCTGCTCCGCCGACGCGTGCGGATCACCGACGAGTTCGACGGCATGAAGTTCCGTGTCACCCACGACGGCGCCCGGCACTTCACGCCGCTGCTCATCGTCCTGATCGCCATCGGCACCACCGACCTGCTGTTCGCGCTCGACTCGATCCCGGCGATCTTCGGCATCACCGAGAGCGCCTTCATCGTCTTCACCGCGAACGTCTTCGCCCTGATGGGGCTGCGGCAGCTCTACTTCCTGCTCGGCGGACTGCTCGAGCGCCTGGTCTACCTGAAGTACGGCATCGCGCTCATCCTCGCGTTCATCGGGGTGAAGCTCGTCCTGCACGCCCTGCACGAGAACGAGCTGCCGTTCGTCAACGGTGGCGAGGGCTTCTCGTGGGCGCCGGAGATCCCGACGTGGGTGTCGCTCGTGGTGATCCTCGTCGCGATGGCCGGCGCCACCGGGGCGAGCCTGGTGCGGATGCGGCACGACAGCCCCGTCAGCCGGCGCTGACCCCGGCGGTGGGTCGTCAGGAGCGCTGGTCGACGAGTGCGGTGAAGCGGCTGCCGACGCCGTGCACCCGGTGCCGGGTGGTCCCGGTCGCCGGACGCGGTGCCTCGTCCAGGTCGTGGTCGTCGCAGACGAGCACGGTCCAGTCCGGCCACCACTTCTTCGGCCGCTCCTGCTCCGCGAAGCCGCACACCGCGCACTCGAGCCGCGCCCAGACCTTCTTCGCGCCGGTCCGGTTCGCGCGGGACTGCACGAGCCACGCGGGCGGGTCCTGCTCGAGCTGCGCGAGGTCGGCTTCGCTGATGTGCGACGGGACGCCGTGGCGGGCGGCCATCTCGAGGGGGATGTCGAGCCGGATGGCGGCGTCACGTCGGGAGAGCATCGGTCCAGGGTAGGTCGTCCGCGACCGGTGCGGCGCTCGACGCCGACGAGCACCCGAGCCCGGTACGGACGATCGGTGTGCCGGACGGGAGGCGCGGCGGTACCCGACACCGCGCCTCCCGTCCTTCGTTGCGCACGGCGCGCCGATCGGCGCGCCGTGCGCTCCACCAGACCCGAACCTGGTGGAGGTCTACGAGCGGTACAGGGTGTCGCGTGCCAGGACGGCGAAGTCGCGCAGGAGGTCGAGCTCCACGGCGTCCTCGCGCCGGGGAGCAGGGTCGAACACGCAGACCGCGCCGACCCGCACACCGTCCACGCTCTCGAGCGGATGGCCGGCGTAGAAGCGGATCCGTCCGCGTCGCGCTACCTGCCGGCCGTTCCTGGCCCACGCGTCCCCGATGACCATCGGTCCGGAGCCCAGCACGGTGGAGCGGCAGAACGAGTCCTGCAGCGCTCGGCTCCCACGCGGGAACCAGGTGCTCGCGGCGGACCACTGTCGGCCCTCCGGCAGGAACGTGATCGCGGCCCCCTTCGTGTGGAAGAGCTCCGACATGCGCTGAACCATCCGGTCGAGGGCAGCATCCGCCGGCGCGTCCACGATGCCCAGGCGCCGGATCGCGTCGTACCGGTGGTCGAACGGCTGCGGGGTCGAGCGGAGCCACTGCGGGCTCCCGGCACGGGCACGCTGCTGTTCGAGCAGCAGCTGCATGACCTCGAGGAGCAGCGGCGGTGCGCTCGCGACCGTGTCGGCGTCGATGCGCAGCACGATCAGGTCCGGTCGCGCCTGGTGCAGTGCCGTCACGAGGGCGGTCTGGTCCTCCCTGTGCGCGAGGGCCAGCACGATCTCGGCGGTCGGCGCGAGCTGCGGGCGCAGCTGATCGACCAGGACGAGCGCTTCCTCGGCGGCACCGACGACCGCGGTGTTCGTCGTGCGGCTGTGGACGACGCTGCCGGACAGGCAGACCACCACGACGTCGTGGTTGGCGAAGTGGATCCCGTTCCCGGCCGAGAGCAGCGTCTGGCCGGACCAGCTCGACCACGGCACGGCGGTGACGTCGGCGCCGCGTCCGGACCGTGCAGCCACGGCCTCCGCCATCAGACCTGCAGCGGCGTGCAGGGGGTGCTCGGGTGCGAAGACCGCGTCCCCGAAGACGAGGATCCGGTCGGGGTCCGGGCCGCTCGCCGAGGCGGTGACGACCCGCGTCGAGCGCGAGCGGGTGGGCAGGAGTGGGGTTTCCAGAACGGTCATCGTCGCCATCCCTCGATGCGGTGGAGCTGCTCTCGGATCTCCTGCGGTTCCGGGAGCACGTCGGACAGGTGTTCCCAGATTGTTCACTCGTCGTCCGCAGGAGGCCCGGCCCCAACGCTGGGGGTTGACTGCGACCTGTGAGACCGTTCAGCTCTGTGGTCGTCCAGGTGGTCAGCGGGACCCGACCGGTGTGACGAGAGGACCTGTGACGGGAGGTCCCGCACCGACGACTGCCGAGCGACTCCGGGAGGTCCGCGGCGCCCGAGCCCGCCGTCCGCGTCGGCTCAGACGGGTCGCGTCCTCGTCTCGGGTTCGCTCGCCGCCAGGACGGCGTCCAGGACGATGTCCAGCGCGGCGCGCTGCCTGGGTGCGGACCACTGCTGCGGATCACCCGCAGCGAGGGTCGCGATCCCCTCCACCGCCGCCGCGAGGGCGGATGCGCGCTCCGCGGCGACCACCACCGACAGGTCCGCAGCCACTGCGAGCAGGCGTGTCAGGCGCTCGGTGAACGCGCGACTCTTCCGGGCGTGGTGCTCGCGCAGCACCGGGTCACCGAGCGCCGCGGCCAGGAACCCGACCCACACCCGCGCCTCGGCGAGCGTCTCCGCGTCGGTCGGGAGCGCGCCGAGCGTCACCGCACGGACTGCAGCACCCGGGCCGGCCGCACCCGACTCGAGCAGGTCGGCACGCTGCTTCGTCCGCTCGTGCAGGACGTCACGAGCGTGCAGCAGGAGGGCCCGCTTGTCGGAGAACGTGTGCAGCACCAGACCGGTCGTGCAGCCCGCCCTCGCGGCGACCGACCGGAGCGTCAGCCCCGCCGGCCCGAGATCGGCGAGCGTGGTGAAGACCGCTTCGGACAGGCGCTCGCGTTGCGCTTCGTCGTTCCGGTACCGGGGCACGAGGCAACCGTAACATGCGTTACCGTAACGAGTGTTACCGAAAGGAATGCCATGGACTGGACCATCGAGACCACGCCCTACGACCACCCCGACGCGGACACGCTCCGGGTGGCGCAACGCCGAGAACTCGCCGAGCGGTACGGCAGCGACGACCACGAGCCGGGCGCAGCCCCTTCGGCCGCCGACGTGCCGGTGTTCCTCGTCGCTCGCGATCGAGTGGGCGCTGCGATCGCCTGCGGCGGGCTCCGGCCACTGCCGGAGGACGTGCTCGGTCCGGCAGTGGTCGAGATCAAGCGCATGTACGTGGATCCCGCCGCACGCGGTACCGGTGTCGCCGTCGCAGTGCTCCGCGCGCTCGAGGTCGCAGCCGCTGGACTCGGCACGCGGCGCCTCGTGCTCGAGACGGGTACCCGTCAACCGGATGCCATCCGCTTCTACCAGCGCGAGGGGTACCAGCCGGTACCGCTGTTCGGCTCGTACCAGGGCTCGACGGAGTCGGTCTGCTTCAGCCGGGTCCTCGACACTCCTCGGCCGACACCGCCGGGGGAACGATCGATGTGATCCACTTTCGGACGCCGGTCCGTGTGCCGCTGTCCAGGTTTCGCTGTCTCCGCCGGATCGTTCACACCGTGAACGGTTTCCTTCCTATGGTCATCTCGTCCGGACGTTCCGGACCAGACCGGGCCGCTGACGGCTCAGAGAGGGAGGGCACCGTGACCACGTTCACCACCCCCGACGCACTCCTGAACGCTTCATCTGCGAGTGCCGCCCTGGCACCGCGGACCCGTCGCTCCGCGCAGCGCAGCCCGTTCTCGGAGGTCCGCGAGCAGGCCCGTCAGCGCACCCTCATGCTCGCCGCGACCGCCACCGGCATCGTCTCGGTCACCGTCGCCGCGTCCGCCGCGGTCGTCCTGGGACTGTCCGCGTGAACGCCGCCGCCGCCCCCGCACTCGAGCTGGCGACGACGCAGCCGATCGACATCCTCGACCTCATCGTCGAACAGGACCGCACCGATGCGTGACACGATCCCCCTCGACGTCCTCCGCCGCCACCCGACCGAGTGGCGCCGGCGTGGACTGACCCCGCCGACCGAGCTCGCGCAGATCGTCGCCGCCCGCGTGGGCGAGCACGAGCACGTGTCCGTCCCGGCGGAGCCGTCCTACGCCGACTTCTTCGCCGCGTGAACGCACCGATGACCGACATCACCATCCCCGAACTCACCACACGTCACCAGGACGTGTGGCGCAGGCTCAGCCGGCTGGGAGACGCCGCCAGGCACGCCCTCCCCGCGGCACACGCCGTCGACCGGAAGGCTGACGCGTAAGCTCACGTCCGACACCTGTCGCGCACCTCCATGACATCTCCTGTACTGATCGCTGCTCCTCCCGCCCGCACTGCGGACGAGGAGGCGATCGTCGCGACCGCGGACACCCTGTTCGCCGTGGAAGGTGTCACACCCGTCTCGATGGAGCGCATCGCCTCGGACGCGCACGTGCCGCTGATCGCGCTCCGGGCGGCGTTCCCGACGAAGCGAGAGCTCGTCGTCGCCGCGCTCCAGAACCGCCACCAGCACTGGATGGCAGGCCTGACCGCCGCCGAGCAGGTCGCGGCGGACCCGCGGGACCGCCTCCTCACGGTCTTCACCTACCTCGAACAGTGCTTCGCCGACGACTCCTACCGGGGATGCGCGTTCATCAACGGGTACGGGGAACTCGGACGGCAGGACCCGGTCATCCGCCAGCTCGCCGACGACCACCTCCGACAGGTCGAGCAGCACGTCGCGATGCTGTGCGACGCCGCAGCCCTGCCCGCGCACCTCGCGCCGGCGCTGACGCTGCTGCTGCGGGGCGCACAGGTCGAGGCTGCGATCCACGACACCGTGCAGCCCGCTCGCACCGCCCGGACGGCCGCAGCGATGCTGATCGCCGTGTACGACATCGACGCCGAACGCTTCTAGCGGCGTATTCCGTACACCTTCCCCGGTGGACTCCGTCGGGATGTGACACTTCTGCTCGAGCACGATGACTGAGCAGACACCCGCCCCGATCCGCGTCGACGAGCGCGGCGACGACATCGCCGACGCACGCCGGACCCTCGCCACCGCCTACGCCGGCGTCGCCTGGGAAGCGGACACCACCGACACCGCGTTCTCCTACCGGTACGCATCTGCCGGGGATGCGGCGATGACGCTGCGCGCGGTGCAGTTCGACGGCCGCCTGACCGGCGAGATGCCCGCCGGCGACGACTTCGTCATGCAGTGGATCACCCGCGGGACCGGCATCCTCGACGTCGGTCCGCACGCGATCCACCTCCAGCCCGGCCGACCGCAGCTGTGGCCGGGCCATGCCTTCGAGTTCGCGTTCGCGGACTACGACCAACGCCTGGTGCAGGTCAACCGCAGGGCCGTCGACGAGATCGCCGCCGAGCGCGGTCTCGCGGTCTCCCGTGCGAACTTCGACCACACCGCCCGCCCCGACGACGAAGCACTGCGGCGGTGGCGGCAGACCGTGCACCTGATCTCCGCGACGACGATGGACCGGAACGCCTCCCCGCTCCTCCAAGCCGAGATGAGCCGCCTCGCGGCGGTGTCACTGCTCGAGCTGTACCCGCAGGCGACCGCGGACCTGCCACCGGAGCTGCTGCTACCGGGGAACGCCCGACTGAAGCACGTCGCCGAGTACGTCCACGAACACGCGCACCTGCCGATCACCAGCACCGACCTCGCCGCCCTGGCGAACCTCAGCCTCCGCGCGTTGCAGACCGCGTTCGGCCGTGTCCTCGGGATGTCCCCGAACGCCTACATCCGACAGGTACGCCTCGACCGGATCCGCACCGAACTGCTCCGTGCAGACCCCGCGACGACGAACGTCGCCGACGTCGCCCGGTACTGGGGGTTCGCGCACGCCGGGCGGTTCTCCGCCGTGTACGCCGCCCGGTACGGCGAGTACCCGAGCGAGACGCTCCGCAGCACCTGATCACGAGAGCGCCGCCCGGTCGGTCCGACCGGCAGGGCGCCGTACGGTCAGTGATCGTCGAACGCGGAGAAGGCCCCGTCTTCCACCTCGGCGAGGGGCGCTCCCTCCCGACGCGCGCGGTGCACGTGCGTGTGGACACGACGGCACACCTGGCTGCGGATCCCGAACTCTGCACGGAGCTCTCCCTGGGGAGCTCCGTGGCAACTCCCGCCGTGGCTGAACGACATCGTGATCACAACAACCCTCCTCGCATCGACGACGACGGTACGGAGCAGCGGTTCCCCCCACCAACCAGAACGGTCACGTCGTGACCGATCGACGTATCTTGGACAGTGGCGCTGTGGTCGACAGGCGGCGGCTAGTGTCCTCCGGGTGAGGGCGGCGCGCCGTCGTCGAGGGCGGTGGTGACGCGTTCGATGATGTGGACGAACCGGGCACGCTCGTCATCGGAGAAGGAGGACAGCAGCTCGTGGAGTTGCTCGTTGGTGTGGTCCAGGGCCGCGGTGAAGGCCGCGCGGGTGTCCGCGGTGAGACGGATGATGCGGCTGCGCCGGTCCTCCGGGTGCGGCGAGCGCTCGAGGTACCCGGCGCGCTCGAGCCGCTGCGTCGTCGCGGTCACGGCGGGGCTGCTCACACCGAGGTGGCGCACCAGGTCGGCCACACGCACGGTCCGGCCGCCGGCTTCGGCCCGACCGACGAACTGCAGCAGCACCACGTCGCTCCCCGACACGTGCAGACGCTCCCGGAGCCGGTGTCGCAGCGCTGCGTCTGCTGCTTCCATCCGCGTCAGCGCGCCGATCACGTCGAGGTCGGTGCCGCCGTCCCCGCCACTGTCACCCATGCCCACCATCACCGTGCTTCCCTCGAACGTCGACACCCAGCACACCACGCTTCCGATGGGAAGCCGAACACCTCGGCGTTTCCGGTCCACGATGGGGACACCGGACGCTGCACCGGGGAGGCGCAACGATGATCGACCCACCCGACCGACCGGTGCCGGAGCCCGTACGACTGCAGCTCAGCGGCGCGGACTCCGGATCAGCGATGGGAACGCTGCCCGGGCTGTACGCCGGCAAGCACTGGCACACCCAGCACACGGACGCGCCGTACCGCTACCGGTACGGCGCCGCCGGAGACCACCGCCTGTCGCTGCGCCGATCGCAGATGACGGGGTTCCTCCGCGGGAACATCCCACCGAGCGAGGACTACGTGGTCCAGTGGATCGACGCCGGCGAGTCCGTCGTCGACGTGCACGGCGAACCCATCCCGCAAGCACTGCACCAACCGCTGCTCTTCCCACCGGACCGCGACTTCGTCTTCACCTTCGCCGACTACGACCAACGGCTCGTCCACCTGGACCGGGACCTCGTGCACGACGTCGCCGCCGAACAGTACGACGTCGATGACCGTGACCTCCGGTTCGACCACCGGCAGCCGCCCTCGCACGACGCCGTCCTGCGGTGGCGGCGCGCCCTCGCAACCGCGTCGTCCACGCTCCGCGACGCGGAGCTCGGCTCGCTCGCGTGGCACGAAGTCACCCGACAGACGGCGGCGGCGTTCCTGGCCCTCTACCCGCCGATCCTGTCCGAGCCGCTCCCGCCGGCGCTGCTGCTGCCGAAGAACGCACGACTGCGCCGAGCCGTCGACCACCTGCACGCGAACCCGCACCTGCCGATGACGGTCGCCGACGTCGCGGCCGTCGCCGACCTGAGCATCCGAGCGTTGCAGGACTCGTTCCAGCGGGTCTTCGACACCACCCCGATGGCGTACCTGCGCGACGTCCGCCTCACCCGGGTACGCGACGAACTCCTGCAACTCGACCCCGCCGCCACCACCGTCGCCGAGGTCGCACGCCGATGGGGCTTCACCCACCTCGGACGGTTCTCCGGGCTCTACCTCGCCCGCTACGGCGAGTACCCCAAGGACACCCTCCGCCGCTGAGGCTCCGACAGAGGATGCGCAGCCGGACGAGACGTTCGCTCTTCAGGGTCCTGCCCACGAGCTGCTCGGGACCATCGGTTCCATGACGTGGATGCACGCGGGCAGCATCACAAGCCGCTGGCCCGCTCGTGCCCTGTCCGGGTAGCTCCCACAGCCGCGCCGCTCGGGCACGCTGCGCCAGCCGGGTCGCATCTGCAACGCTCCGGATCACGGTGGTGTTGCAACGATCAGCTGAACTCGAGATCGGCTAACGGACGTCCATGTCTACTGTCGCGTCTCGGCGTCGGCGAATCGCTCGAAGGACTGCCCACCAGCAGGCGAGGTACACCACGCCACTGATTGCTAGGGCGAGCGGTTGCGGCACTCCGACCATCCCGAGCAACAAGGCCGCGAGGACCGCGGCGAAGAGAGCGACGATGAGAAGTCGGGTCTGCGCGTTGCGCAGCCGCCGCTCGGCTTTGGTCGGTCCCATGCTCTGACCCTAGCGAAAGCGTCCGCCAACCCATCGGTCATCGGTCGTGCCGCCTCCTGCGGGCGGCGAGCCCTGGGTACATGACGACTGCCGTTGATCGAACTGGTCACGGGAAGCTCGTCTCACGGGGTGGATGCGGAAGATACCGACCTGGACGGCCGGGGGCATCATGGTGGTCAGGTTCGCCGCCGCGTGGTTCGGGGCGACCTTCATCACGACGCCGGAACTCGGTATCGGAGCTCGCGCGCTCGTGTCAGCCATCGCTGGCGCGTTCTACGGCACCTTCATGGGGATTTGGCTCGGCCGCACACGACGTGGATACAGCGGCCCCGCACGACGCCCGGACTTCGATCGAGCTGTTCGAAGCGGCACCGTCCCGGCAGAGGTGAAAATCGACGAGTGGCGTCGCGCGTTGCAGCATCATCGAGCGCAGCACCGCCCGCTGCGATGGTCGGTGCCGGCGCTGTACTCGCCGATGACAGCGCTTGCCATCTGGCTTGCTGTCACGAGTCAGCCGCTGTTCTGGTTCGGTGCAGCTTTCTTCGTCGCCGTGTTCGTCCTCACCGCTGTCACGACACCTCGAGTGCTCCACAACACAAGCGCGATGCTTGCGGCCCTCGATCGACGTGAGAGCGCACGACATGGTGGAGAGTGACGACTGCAACGGCGCGAGGCCAGCGGCCGAGCACCGTCGGGGTGTCCGGTAGCCGATCTTGGGTTCAGCCGGTCGATGATCGGACGCCGATCGTGTGGAGTTGGATGCAAGCATGCTGTCCCGCCTCCCGCCTCCCGCCTCGCGTACTCGGCCTTGCGATCGGCGCAGGGGCGTTGGCAGCGGGCCTCGTCATGGCGCTTCTCGGCGCCGTCCACGGTGCGGACTACCTCGGGCTCGTGGCGGCCGGGCTGGTCATCGCCGCGTTGGGATTGCTGCTCGCGGTCGTGGGAGCGATTGGTTTTGCACTCCATGGCCCCGCCCGACCCGGGCGTGAGTGAACGAAGCGAACGTGCGTGGCTGATCGGGACCGATAGACGATCGTTCGTTGCGCCTCCCGGCTGCTCTATGGGACTGCTGCAGGTTCGGTTGACTCCTGACAGGTAGGAGCGTTGGCTCCTGCTGGAAGGATGTGCGCCATGGTGAAGGCGTATCCGGAAGAGTTCCGCCGTGATGTGATT
>NZ_QKSM01000004.1 GCF_003234185.1 Curtobacterium sp. MCSS17_008 | reverse complement strand
GGGCCTGTGCGGTGGGGGTCGGGGCGGACTCGGCGGTGCTCACCCGGAAGACAATCGCAGAGACGGCCCTCGTATTTCCGGTGCCGCGTCATCCGGAGCAACCTGCGAGCCGGACGCGACGGCAGGGCGCGCACCCGGCCGCCCTACAGCTCCAGGTCGGTGAGGGACCGCACCCGGACGTCGGGCGCGTCGAACACCGCCGGCCAGGACGTGCCGCGCCGGTCGACGTGGACCGTCCGGAACCCGACCGCACGTGCGCCGTGCAGGTCCCAGGGGTGTGCGGCGACGAGCGTCGCGTCCGCGGCCGCGGTGTCGGTGCTCGACAGCGCGTGCTCGTAGGTGCGCCGGTCCGGCTTCCAGACGCCGAGCGCGTCGACGCTGGTGCAGGCGTCGAACGCGTCCACGACACCCGCTCGTCCCAGCAGGGCCTCCGCGTACTCCGCGGTCCCGTTGGACAGGGCGACCAGGCGGTGGCCAGCACTCCGGAGCCGTCGGACGCCCTCGACCACGTCGTCGTGCACGGGCAACGAGGAGAAGCCCGACATGATCCGCTCCACCCCGTCCTGCACGGTGCCGGCACGGTGCTCCTGCGCGGACAGGAGCGTGGTCAGGGTCGCCCGCGCGACCTCGGCGAACGACCGGGCGCCCGTGCTGAGGCTGAGCGCGAACCCGTCGCGCAGGGTCGCGGCGAGCCAGGTCGACGGAGTCTCGCCGCGGACGCCGAGCGAGGTGAAGAGCGGCGACAGGGACGACGGGTCGGACAGGGTCTCGTTGACGTCGAGGAACACGGTTCGGGCCATGCGTCACCGTACGCCCGAGCGCTCCGGCAGGGCAGGTGCGCCGGAGCCGGCTCAGCCCTGCCCGGAGACGTCGCCGATCGTCCAGGACCGGACCGGCGAGGGACCGGCGGCTGCGACCGAGCCCGCGGCGGCACGCCCGACGTCGACGGTGGCCGTCCACACGGTCCGCAGGGCGGGATCGTCACACTCCGCGACGGGTCGCCACCCGGAGCCGTCTGCCGACGGGCCGCCACCGGCGACGGCGGTGGCGGCGACGCGGAAGCTCGCCGGCGCGGTCCGCAGGCCGACGCCGACGGACTTGAGCACGGCCTCCTTGTCGGTCCAGATCTGCAGACGGCGGGCGATGTCCGCGTCGCCGGGCGACGACGCACCCTCCCCGGCCCGTTCGGCAGGGTGCAGTGCGTACTCGTCGAAGCCGTCCCACAGTGCCTCGGGGAGCCGCTCGACGTCGACGCCGACGCGCGCCGCCGGGTCGGCGACGGCCACGAGCACGAGGTCTCCCGAGGTCGAGGTGGACGCCGAGGCGCCCGCCAGCCGCGGACGTCCGTGCGGCGCGCCGCAGCGATCGCACGTGCGGTCGACCGTCAGCGACGCCGCCGCCGACGGCGGGCGGCCCCCGACCGCGCAGGCGAGCAGCCGGAGGGCGAGCCGTCCGGCGAGGGTGCGGCGCCTGTCGGCGTCCGCTCGTCTGCGGTCGGCGGCGTCGCGGTCGGCCACGTCCACGAGCTGCTCCGCTCCCGCACCGTCGACCCGCCCGAGCAGTCGGTCGCCCGCGTCCAGGACGTCGTCGACGGTGGCCTGCAGGAGGTGGATCACCGCTTGCTGATCCGCCGGTACTGCACGACGGCGATCGGTGCGAACACGGCGATGATCGCGATGCAGCAGAGGAACGCGTACAGGAGTGCGTTGTCGGCCGGCCACCCCTGGCCCACGGCGAAGCCGCTCGGCGGCTCGTTGCCGAAGCCGCGTCGCACGGCGGTCGCGACGGCGGTGACCGGGTTCCACTCGGCGACCACCCGGAGGGGCCCCGGGAGCATGTCGGCCGACACGAACGCGCCGGAGACGAAGCAGACCGGGAACAGCCAGAGCAGGCCGAGGCTCTGCGCGACCTCGACGCTGCGGGCGGTCAGGGCGATGAACGCACCGATCCACGACGTCGCGAAGGCGAAGAGCAGCAGGAGGCCGCAGGTCAGCAGCGCGGACCAGACGTCGGAGTGCACACGCCACCCGATCGCCAGGCCGCAGGCGATCACGACGATGATCGAGATGGCGTTGGTCAGCAGGTCGGAGGTCGTACGCCCGAGGATGACGCCCACCCGCGACATCGGCAGCGCGCGGAAGCGGTCGATCAACCCGGTCTGGAGGTCCTTCGCCAGGTAGACGGCGGTGAAGGACGAGTTGAACGTGAGCGTCTGCGCCAGCACACCCCCGATGAGGAACTCCCGGTAGGCGTCGCCACCGAGCGCTCCCGCGAACACGTACCCCAGGATGAGCACGAAGATGACGGGCTGCGCGACCCCGGTCACCAGCGCGCCGGGGGTCCGGCGGACGCCGAGCATGTTCCGACGGGCGATGACGCGACCGTCGCGGAGGACGCTCGCGACGCTCATCGGGTCGCCCCCGCGGGTCGTCCGGCCGTGACGATCGCCGGTCCGGGGGCTTCAGGTCCCGTGTCCGGGGGGTCGGACCCGTCGGGCTCGGCGGCGTCGGCATCGGCCGGTGTGCCGGTGAGCTGCAGGAAGACCTCGTCCAGCGTCGGCTGTCGGAGGGCGGCCTCGGTCGTGTCCAGGCCGGCGGCGTGCAGGGCGCCGACGATGTCGAGCAGGTCCCGGCTGCCGTTGCCGGCGCCGACCGTCAACCGTCCGGACCGACCGTCGACGGTGACCTCGTGGCCCGCCCGCCGGACGGCGTCCACCGCCCGCGGGACGTCGCTGCCGGGGACGAGGAGGACGTCGACCCGTGCTCCGCCCGTCTGGGACTTCAGCCCTGCGGCGGTGCCCTCCGCGATGATGCGCCCCCCGTCGATCACCGCGATCGAGTCCGCGAGCTGGTCGGCCTCCTCGAGGTACTGCGTGGTGAGGAGCACGGTCGTACCGCCGGACGCGAGTGACTCGATCGCGTCCCACGTGTCCCGGCGTCCGCGGGGGTCGAGCCCGGTGGTCGGTTCGTCGAGGATGACGACCGGGGGCCGGGCGACGATCGCGCCCGCCAGGTCCAACCGACGACGCATGCCGCCCGAGTACGCCCCCGCACGCTTGTCGTCCGGGACGTCGTCGAGCCGGAAGTCCCGCAGCAACTCGCGAGCCCTGGCCTTCGCGGCCTTCCGGCGCATGCCGTACAGCTCGCCGACCATGGTGAGGTTCTCGAACCCGGTCAGTTTCTCGTCGACCGCCGCGTACTGGCCCGAGACGCCGAGGCACGCGCGGACCGCGTGTCCGTCGGTGGTCACCGACCGACCCGCGACCCAGGCGTCACCCGAGTCCGGCCGCAGCAGTGTCGTGAGCACCCGCACGGTGGTCGTCTTCCCCGCGCCGTTCGGCCCGAGCAGCCCCTGGACCGTGCCCTCCGGCACCTCGAGGTCGACGCCGTCCAGGGCCTGGTGGCTCCCGAAGCGCTTGGTGATGCCGCGGATGGAGATCACGAGGCGACGCGGTCGCTCTCGACGGACGGCGTGATGTCATGCCAGTGCTCCGAGACGTACTCGGTGCACGCAGCCTTCACGGCAGGTCCGAACACGGCCACCCAGCCCCGGGGGACGTCGGCGAACTCGGGCCACAGCGAGTGCTGTCCGGCTTCGTTCACCAGCACCCGGAAGGCGCCGTCCTGGTCATCGAACGGGTTCGTCATGGTCGATCCTCCTCTGCGTCGGCGGCAGGTGTCGTCTCACAGGGTTCTTCGGAGCGGGCGCCGGATCGGTTCGATGCCCGGTCGTCGGCGTGTCGGGCGTCGGCGTGTCGGGCGTCCTCGAGCAGCCGGTCGAGCACCGGGGCGATGTCGTCGAGCGCCCGGTCGACGAGCATGTCCTGGTGGCGCACGCCCACGCTGCTCGACGTCACCGTACCCCGGGCGAAGCGCTCCCAGGCGTCGGGCGCCGGACGGCCGGCAGGGACGTCCTCGGTCGCCTCGAACACGTGGAGGTCGCCGTCGACGACGGGGACCGGCGCGGCGTCCAGGAGCGCGCCGAGTCGACGGAACCGCCGCACCATGCGGTCGACCACGTGACCCGGCACGTCGGCCAACGGGTTGCCGGCCTCGGCGAGGAGGGCGAGCACCCGCTCGGCGTCGAGGGCGCCGTCCGGGGGGACCACGCCGTTCGCGTCGAGGAAGCCGCGCCACATGTCGTCGGTTTCCGCGACACCCTCGAACGCCGAGGCGTCCGTCGGGTAGGCGTCGAGCACCGCGAGGAGCGCGACCTGCTCCCCCTCCGACTGCAGCCGTGCCGCGATGTGGTGGGCGAGGCGGCCACCGAACGAGTACCCGGTGAGCAGGTACGGGCCGTGCGGCTGCTCGGCGCGGATCGCCGCCACGTACTCGGTGAGCAGCTCGTCGAGCGTCCCGGCGGTCGGCGGCTCGGGCTGGTCCGGTGCGATGCCCGGCATCTGCACCCCGAGCACCGGACGGGTCGTGGCGAGCCGCGACACGAAGGTGGAGAACTTCCACGCGACGCCGCTCGCGGGGTGCACGGCGAACACCGGTGCGTCCTCGCCGGTCCGACGGAGCGGCAGGATCGTGCGGAGGGACTCGGCGACGTCGGCGCCGCCGGACTCGACCAGTGCGGCGAGACCGGCGACCGTCGGCGCCTGGAAGAGCGCCTGCACCGGCAGGTCGGCGCCGAGCGCGTCGTTCACCCGCTGGATCGTCGGCTGCGCCACGAAGGAGTGACCGCCGAGCGCGAAGAAGGAGTCGTCAGCGCGGACGTCGTCCACCCCGAGCGTCTCGGCGAACGCCGCCGCCACCGCCCGTTCCGCGGGGCCGTCCGGGGCGGCACCCGCACCACCGCCGAGGCGGGGCTCCGGCAGCGCCCGGACATCGACCTTGCCGTTCGGGGTCAGCGGGACGGTGTCGATCGCGGTGATCGCGGCCGGCACCATGTAGTCGGGCACGCGGGAGCGCACCAGGTCCGACAGGCGGCCCAGGACCTCGTCGGACGCCGGGCCGTCGGTCACCACCCAGGCTCCGAGTTCGGTGCCACGTGGGGTGTCGACCGGCCGGACCACGGCCTGCGCGACGTCCTCGGCCGCGCGGAGGACCGCCTCCACCTCACCGGGCTCGACGCGGTGCCCGCGGATCTTCACCTGGCCGTCGCTGCGCCCGAGGGAGACGATGCCCGGTCGTGCACCCGCCTCGGCGTCGCGCCGGACGACGAGGTCGCCGGTCCGGTACATCCGGGTGCCGTCCGCCGCGAAGGGGTCCGCCACGAACCGCTCGGCCGACAGGTCCGGTCGACCGAGGTACCCGTGCGCCAGCTGCTCGCCGGCGAGGTACAGCTCGCCGACGCTGCCGACCGGGGTCGGACGGAGCCGGGCGTCGAGCACGTAGCCGATGGTGGCGACGGTCGTGGCGCCGAGTTCCGGGACGGTGCTGTCCGCCACCCGGGCGACCATGGAGTCCACACCGACCTCGGTCGGTCCGTACAGGTTCCAGGCGTCGACCGCCGGTCGTCCGCGCAGCCAGGTCCACAGGCCCGCGTCGAGGGGCTCGCCGCCCAGCAACAGGACGAAGGGGTCCCCGTCGTCGCGCCGGTCGAAGAGCGCCTCGAGGTCCGTCTGGCCCGTGAGCGCGGTGACGTAGCTCGGCGTGGTCTCCCACGCGCCGATGCCGCGTTCGGCGAACAGTGCGACGAGCGCCTGCGGGTCCCGCCGGGTCGCGTCGTCGACCATGTGCAGCTCGTGGCCGGCGGCCAGCCAGACGACGGGGTCCATCGCGGCGTCGAAGCCGACACCCGTGGTGTGCGCCATCCGCAGGCGGCGCTCGTCCGGGTCGGGCAGCAGGGTGGCGCGGTGGCTCGACAGCAGTGCGGCGAGCGCGCGGTGCGGCACCTGCACCGCCTTCGGCTCGCCCGTCGTCCCCGACGTGAACACGAGGTACGCCGGGTCGTCGGGTCCGGGAGCGCCTGCCGTCGCACGCGCCGGTGCGGTGGACGTCGACGGCGTCGGCGCGTCGAGCCGGACCACCCGGTCCGTCGACAGGCCGGCGTCGGTCGCCGCGAGGACGACGACGTCGGCACCGGTCGCGCCGTCCGCTCCGTCCGCTCCGTCCTGGAGGCCGTGGTGCAGCACCAGGCGCACGTCGGCGGTCCGGAGCATGGTCGCGATCCGCTCGCGCGGCAGCTCCACGTCGACGGGTGCGGCGACCGCGCCGGCACGCCACACCGCGAGGAGCGCAGCAACCGTGTCGACACCGCGTTCCAGGGGCAGCGCGACGACCTCACCCGGTCGCACGCCGTTCGCGACCACGGTCGCGCACAGCTCGTCGACACGGGCGTCGAGCGCAGCGGTGCTCAGGCGGCGGTCCCCGGCGACGATCGCGGGCGCCGTGGGTCGCGCGGCGACGGACGCGGCGAACGCCTCGAGGACGGACTCCTGGTGCTGGTCCGGCGTCGACGACCAGGCGGCGAGCCGGACGGTGCCCGGGTCGAGCGGTACGTCCCGCAGCGGCTGACGCGGCGCTCCGGAGGCGGCGGACAGGAAGGACACCCACCGGTCGACGATGCCCTCCGCGGCCCGGTCGCTGAACATGGACGCGTCGTACTCGAGCACCCCGTCGACCTCCCCCGACGACCGGGGTCGCAGGGTGAACGACAGGTCGACCTTCGCCGACCCGGTGGTGTCGGGCTCGAGCCGCTCGGTGGTGACGCCGGGCAGCGCGATCGCGACCCCGCTCTCCTCCTCCACCGAGAGCATCGTCTGGAACAGGGGGTGTCGACCGAGCCGGCGCTCGGGTGCCATCGCCTCCACGATGCGCTCGAACGGCACCGACTCGTGCTCGATGGCGTGCAGCGTGGCGGCACGGGCCCGCTCGATCGTCGCGATCAGGTCCGGCGCGTCGGCCATGCCGACGCGCAGCGGCAGCGTGTTGACGAAGAAGCCGACGAGGTCTGCGGTGTCCGGGTCCGACCGTCCGGCGGACGGCGATCCGACCACCACGTCGTCGCCGGCACCGATCCGGTGCAGGTACCCGGCGAGTCCGCCGAGCCAGGCGTGGAACCCGCTGGCCTGCGCCTGGCCGGCCGCAGCGTGCATCGCCGACACGACGCCCTCCGGCACGGTGAACCGGACCTGGCGGGCGGCACGGGTGGCCGACTCGGGCCGACGGCTGTCCGCCGGCAGGTCGAGCTCGTCCGGGATGCCGGCGAGGCGCTCGGTCCAGGCGGACAACGAGTCGTCGTGGCGCCCGCCGTCGGCCTCCTCGAGCGCCCGCTGCATCCGGGCGAAGTCCGCGTACTGGACCTCGAGCGGGCGCTGCGCGCGCGCCGTGCTCCCGGTCCGGGCGGCGTAGGCGGTGGCGATGTCGCGTGCGAGCGGGGCCAGCGAGGCACCGTCCGTGGCGATGTGGTGGATCAGCAGGTCGAGACGCCACTGCTGGTCCCCGGTACGGACGAGCGCGGCACGGACCGGGAGGTCGACCGTGAGGTCGAAGCCCACCCTGGTGTCGACCGCCGTGTCGGCGACGACACCGGGCTCGGGCGCGTGGATCCGCTGGACCGGCCGCCCGTCGACCTCCGGGTAGGTCGTGCGCAGCACCTCGTGTCGCTCGATCACGTCGTCGACGGCGTGCGCGAAGGCGTCGGTGTCGAGGTCACCGCGGAACGTCGCCTGCAGCAGCACCGAGTAGTCCGTGGAGGTCGGGTCGAGCCGGTTGAGGAACCACAGGCGTGCCTGGTTCGGCGACAGCGGCAGCTGCTCGCCGTCCCGGCGCGGGTGCTCGGCGGTCCAGGCCCCCAGCGCGGACGTGCTCGGACGCGTCCCCTGTGCCGGTGCCGTCGCTGCCGGCCCGACGGCCGCGAGCAGGCCGGCGGGGGTGGGCGCGTCGAAGATGCTGCGGAGGGGCAGTGACGCGCCGAGCTCGTCGCGGATCCGTCCCATCAGCCCCACGGCGAGCAGCGAGTGTCCGCCGAGCGCGAAGAAGTCGTCGTGCATCCCGACGTCGTGGGCGCCGAGCACCTCACCGAACACGCGGCTCATGGTCCGCTCGTCGTCGGTCACGGGCTCGGCGGAGGCGCCGGACGATGTGGGCTCCGGCAGCGCGGCGACGTCGACCTTGCCGTTCGGCGTGAGCGGGATCGCGTCGACGAGCGCGATCGCCGTCGGCACCATGTAGTCCGGCAGGTCGGCTGCCACTGCACGACGGGCGGTCTGGTCGTCGACCGAGCCGACGATCCACGCGACGAGCCGGGCGGTGTCCGGGCCGCCGGGCGCGACGATCCGCGCGACGGCGGAGTCCACCCCGTCGACGCGCTCGAGTGCCCGTGCGACGTCGTCGAGCTCGATCCGGTAGCCACGGAGCTTCACCTGGTCGTCGTCACGGCGGAGGAACTCGAGCTCGCCGGTGGCACGGCGGCGCACGACGTCGCCGGTGCGGTACATCCGGGTGCCGTCGCCCTGCGGATCGGCGACGAACCGACCGGCCGTCTCCGCTGCCCGCCCGCGGTACCCGTGCGCCAGGGAGCCGCCCGACAGGTAGAGCTCGCCGTCGACCCCGGGTGGCACCGGCTGCAGGAAGTCGTCCAGGACACGTGCGGTCACGTTCGCCACCGGCCAGCCGATGGTGACCGGCCCGGGCTCGATCCGCGCGACGACCGCGTCGACCGTGCTCTCGCTGGGCCCGTAGAGGTTCCACCCGTCGATGTGCTCCGCCTCGGCGATGCGGTCCCACAGCTCGGCCGGGACGGGCTCGCCGCCGACGGCGACCGTCAGGCGGGCACCACGCGCGGCGACGGCCTCGAACAGTCCGACCGCGGCGAGCTGGCGGGCGTACGACGGGGTCGTCTCGACGACGTCGACGCCGTGCTCGGTGATGCTCCGCACGACCGCCTCGGCGTTGGTCCGCGTCGCGTCGTCCGCCATCTCCAGCGTCGTCCCCGCGACGAGCCACAGGATCGGGTCCCACGCCGCGTCGAAGCCGAGGCCGGAGAGGTGCAGCATGCGCGGCGCACGGTCGCCGACACGGTCACGCACCGGCCCCATCATCGCTGCCTCGTGCTGCGCGAGCACGTTCGCCAGCGCCGCGTGGGACACCTGGACGCCCTTCGGTGTCCCGGTGGTCCCCGACGTGTAGACGAGGTACGCGACGTCCTCGGGTGTCGGTGCCGACGGAGACGGGGCGTCGCCGTCCTCGACCTCGAGGTCGGCCGGCGGGACGATCAGCGGGGTCGCGTCGATCGCAGCGGTGATCCGCCCGGCGCGTCCCGCGTCGTCGGTGACGACGACGGCGGGCGCTGCCCCGTCGAGGATCTGACCGATCCGCGCGTCGGGGTGTGCGACGTCGACGGGTACCGCGACGGCGCCGGCACGCAGGACACCGAGCACGACCGCGATCGCATCGGCGCTGCGCGGGAGCGCGACGGCGACGCGGTCACCGCTCGCCACCCCGAGTCCGGCCAGGCGGGTCGCGATCGCGGTGACCCGGCGTCCGAGTCCCGCGAAGGACGTCGTCCCGGCGGTGTCGACGAGCGCGCCGACCTCAGGGGTGCGCAGGACCGTGGCGTCGAGGCGGTCGAGGACGGTCCCCTCCGCGGCGAGCGCTCGTCCGCGCGCCTGGCGGTCGAGCACCAGGGCGGTCTCCGCGTCGACGTTCGGGATGTCGGAGAGCCGACGGTGCGGTGCGGCGACGAAGGCCCCGAGCACACGGTCGAGTGCATCGCGGACGCGCGCGGCGGTCGGTTCGTCGAAGAGCGCACGGTCGTAGCCGACCGTGATCACGAGCCCGCCGTCGTCGCCGGCGGGGGTCGTGACGTCGATGAGCAGGTCGGTCTTCACGCCGGCGCTCGTCGTCTGTGCGGGGACGGTCACCGCGACGTCGCCGAGGTCGAGTGCCGCCGGCTCGGTGTTCTGCAGGGTCAGCATCACCTGGAACAGCGGGTGACGCCCCGCCGACCGCGGCGGCCGGACCGCGTCGACGACCGCGTCGAACGGCACGTCCTGGTGGGCGTACGCGGCGGAGTTGCTCGCGCGGACCCGCTCGAGCAGGTCCTCGATGCTCGGGTCCCCGACGAGGGATGTCCGGAGGGCGACCGTGTTGACGAAGAAGCCGACGAGCTCGTCGAGGAGCGGGTCCGCACGGCCGGCGACGGGTGTGCCGAGCACGATGTCCTCGCCGGCGCCGTGCTGCTGCAGGGTGGCGGCGACGGCGGCGTGCAGGACGATGAACAGGCTGGTCCGGTGTTCGCCGGCGAACCGGCGGAGCTCGGCGTGCCGCTGGTCGTCGAGGTCCAGCGTGACCTGGCCGGTGCCCCGCCGGACGTCGCCGTCGACGGAGCGCGCTCGATCGCGGGGCAGCGTGATCTCGTCGGGTGCACCCTCGAGCGCCCCTCGCCAGAACGACAGCTGCTGCGCGAGCTCGCTCGACGGGTCGTCCGGGTCGCCGAGCTGCTCCCGCTGCCACAGCGTGAAGTCGGCGTAGTCGACCGGGAGCGGTTCCCATGCGGGCGCGGTACCGGCGGCGCGCGCCGCGTACGCCGTCCCGAGGTCACGGGCGAAGGGTGCGAGCGACCACCCGTCGGACGCGATGTGGTGCATCGTCGCGACGAGCACGTGGTGGTCGTCGTCGACGCGCAGGAGCACCGCGCGCAGCGGCGTCTCGGTCGTGACGTCGAACGGCCGCGTCGCCTCGTCGCGGACGACGTCGTCGACCCGGTGCTCGGGGACGGTGACCGTCAGGAACGACGGCTCGGCGGCTGCGCCGTCGAGGACCTGCTGCACCGGCTGGTCGCCCGCGAACGGAACGGTCGTGCGGAGTGGTTCGTGCCGCATCGCGACGTCCGTGAAGGCCGCGCGGAGCGCCGGGACGACGAGCGGCCCGTCCAGGCGGAGGACGACCGGGATGTTGTAGGCGGCCGAGTCCGGCTCGAGCCGGTTGAGGAACCACAGGCGGCGCTGCGTGAGCGAGACGGGCAGCGGGTCCGGTCGCGTCGTCCGCGCCAGACGGGTCGGACGATCGCTCGCCGGGCCCTCGTCGGTCCCGCCGGCGAGCCCGGCCACGGTCGGACGTTCGAAGACGTCGCGCACGGTCACGGTCCGGTCGAGTCGTTCGGACAGCCGCGCTGCGAGGCGGGTGGCGAGCAGGGAGTGCCCACCGGCCGCGAAGAAGTCGTCGTCGATCCCGACCGATCCGACCTCGAGCACCTCCGCGAACGCCTCGGCCGTGATGCGTTCGCGCTCGGTCCGCGGCTGCTTGACCGGCCCGGCACCCGACGGCTCCGGCACCGGCAGGGCACGACGGTCGAGCTTGCCGTTCGGTGTCACGGGCAGGTCGTCCAACGCGACGATGGTCGACGGCACCATGTAGTCGGGGACCTCGGAGCGCATGCCGTCCCTGACGACCACGGGCAGGTGATCCAGGTCGCCGTCGGACTCCACGTAGCCGATGATCCGGCTGGTCGGCCCCTCGCCCCGCACGACGGCGGCGGCACGGGTGACCCCGGGCTGCCGCGACATCGCCGCCTCGACCTCGGCGAGCTCGACACGGTAGCCGCGGATCTTCACCTGGTCGTCGATGCGCCCGACGAAGCGCAGCGAGCCGTCGCGACGACGACGCACGACGTCGCCCGTGCGGTACATGCGGGACCCGTCGGCGGCGAACGGATCCGCGACGAAGCGTTCGGCGCTGAGGCCGGGCTGCCCCACGTAGCCGCGGGCCACGTTCGTGCCGGCGAGGTAGAGCTCCCCCACGGCGCGGTCGGGCACGGGTGTGAGGCTGGCGTCGAGGATGTAGTGCCGGCTGTTGCGGACGGACGAGCCGATGTGCGGCTCCCGGCCCGGCTCCACCACAGCGGTGAGGCTGTCGACCGTCGCCTCGGTGGGACCGTACAGGTTGACGGCGTGGACGTCGTCGCGGTGCGCGAGTGCGTCCCACAGCGCTGGACCCACCGCTTCCCCGCCGATGGCGATCTCGGTGGGGTGGACCTCCGCGTCGAGCATGCCCGCGGCGAGCAGCGCCTCGGCGAAGGACGGCGTGGTCTCGATCGCGTCGATGCGGCGGCGGGCGAACTCCTCGACCAGTCGCTCGGGGTCGCGGCGGACGTCATCGGCGATCACGTGCAGTTCGTGACCCGCGAAGAGCCACAACAGCGGGTCCCACGCAGCGTCGAACGACAGCCCGGCGGTGTGCGCGACGCGCAGCGGACGACCGAGCCGCCGAGCAGCGGGCTCGAACATCTCGGCACGGTGGTGCTGGAAGAGGTTCCGGAGCGCCGTCCGGTCGACGCCGACGCCCTTGGGGCGTCCGGTGCTGCCGGACGTGAAGACGATGTAGGCGAGTGCGTCGTCGGCGACGACCGGGAGCGTGCTCGGGTCGTCGGTCCGCCGGCGCCAGACGGCGGTGTCGGCGTCGACCGCGAGCGAGGGCACCCGCCAGGAGGCCCCGGCGGCACGGTCACGGGCGAGCTGTCCGCTGCTCGTCAGGAGCATCGTCGGCTCGGAGTCCTCGATCATCCCGGCGACACGGTCGGTCGGGTACTCCGGGTCGAGGGGGACGTAGACGCCACCGGCGCGCAGGACGGCGAGGACGAGCATCGGCAGGAGCGAGCTGCGCTCGATGCGCACGGCGACCCGGCTCCCGGGGACGACGCCCTCGCGGACCAGGTGGTGCGCGAGTCGTGTCGCGTCCGCGTCGAGCGACGCGAAGGTCGTGGTGCCGTCGTCGGCGACGACCGCGACCTCGTCCGGACGTCGACGGGCGACGTCGGCGAACGCCTCGAGGACGCGCTGGGGCTCGAGATCGACGGTCTCGCCGGTGCCCTGCTCGAGGAGCGTCGCGACCTCGGCGTCCCGCACCACGGCAGCGTCCGTGACCGTCAGTCCCTCCGGGTCGTCGACGACCCGGTCCACGAACGCGAGCAGCCGGTGCGCGTGCTCGGCGAGGCTCTCGGACGTGTGCAGGTCGGCGTCGCCCTCGAGTTGCAGTGTCGGCTCCGCGGCGTCGCTCGTCAGGCCCGACAGCACGATCGACAGGTCGTGGACCGGCCCGGTCGAGAGGATGTTGACCGCGCCGACGGCCGCGCCGAACCGGATCTCGTCGATCACCGGGAGGAGGTTCACCGACGGGCCTGCGTAACGGGGGGCACCGTCGAGGGACTCGACCGGGAAGCGCTGGTGCGCGACGGCTCCTCGGACCACGTCGCCGGCGTGGGCCACCACGTCCGCGACGGTCGCGCTCGCCGGCACGTCGATCCGCAGCGGCAGGATGGTGGAGAGCATGGAGGGGGTGGACTTCGCCACCCGACCACGGCGGGCGGTGACCGGCAGACCGAGCGCGACGCGCTCCTCCCCCGTGATCTTCGCGGTGTAGAGGGCCACGACCGCGACGACGGTCTTCGGCAGGTCACGGCCGAGCGCCGCGAGCCGAGCGGTGCGCTCCGCGTCGAGCGGCACGGCGACCCGGACCACCCGGCGGGCCGCGGAGGCGGTGGTGCCCTCGAGCCCGACGACGGGCGTCTCCTCGGCGAGCACGCCCCGCCAGTGCGCCTCGTCGAGTTCCCACTGTCCGGACGCCTCGTACTCGGCGAGGTCGCGGTGGAGCTCGTTGAGGCCGGGGAGGGGCGACGGGACCCGCGCGGCGAGGTGTGCGAGCGGCCGGGCGGCGAGGTCGAGCAGGCGTCCCGACGGGGCGTGCTCCGCCAGCCGCGTGTACACCTCGGCCATGTACCGCAGCGCGATGACCGCCGAGTAGCCGTCGAGCAGGATGTGGTGCACCCGCTGGAACAGCAGCGCGCGCGTCGTGGTGATCCGGAACAGGACGGCGGCGAAGAGGTCGTCACCCTGCACGTCGCGCGGGGTGCCCATCTCGCGCTCCATGGCGGCGCGTGCCTCTGCCAGTGCCACGTCCTCGTCGAGGTGACGGAGGTCGACGACCTGGACGACCTCGTCGGTCGGGCGCGGACGCTCCACGATGCCGTACGGCCCGTCGGCGTCCGATCGGAGGCGGGTGCTCAGCGCGTCCAGGTCGGCGACCGCCTTCGTGAGGGCGACCCGCACGAGGCGTGGGTCGAGCTCGCCCCGCAGGTCGAGGTACTGCCCGATCTGGTAGGTCGGGTTCGACGGGTCGAGCTCCTGGGCGTACCAGATGCGCCGCTGGGCGGACGTCAGGGGGACGCGGACCTCCGCTCCCCGCTCGCTCCGGTCGTGCTGGTGGTGCTTGCTCGTCACGGGACACTCCTCCTGTGGGGACGCGGCCGCTGCTCGGCCGCTCCGCGGTTCCGCCGGTTCCGGCGCGGTCGGTCGTCCGGGATCTCCCCGAACCGCGGGTCCTACTGGAACTGCCCGATCTGCAGGGAGTCGAGGATCCCGCCGACATCGACGAGCGGGCCGTCGATGAGCGGGCCCTGGATGAGCGTCGGGGACGCCGTCACGTTCGTGGTCGTGCTCTCTGCTGCGTTCGCGGCGGTCGCGTTGGTGGCCAGGCCGCCGAGCGTCAGCGCCACGGCGACGGTCGCGGTGCTCAGGATGCGGGTGTTCTTCTTCACGGGAACTCCTCGTCGACTGTCAGCAGCCGGACCTCGGCCACCTCGAGTCGTTCGGGGCCGGCGGCATGATCGGTTTGGTCGCCCGCCTGCCGTCGTCCGGAGCGGCAGCACGCCAGCGACGCCGGAGAGGCGATTCGGTATGTCGCCCGCGGGCCTGTACGGTACTGTTCGTGATAACGAGACTCATTCACACAACGACGCTGGCTGCCACCGTGGCCGTGACGCTCGTCGGGTGCGCCGGGCCGGCGGACGACCGCGCGGAGACCGCCGGCGACGACGGCGCCGTCGAGCTGACGAGTTGCGGGGTCGACCTCACGGTCGACGGCACGCCCGAGCGAGCCGTGACGCTCGAGCAGGGCGCGACCGAGGTGATGCTCGCGCTCGGGCTGCAGGACCGCATGATCGGGACGAGCTACCTGACGGACGCCGTCGCGCCCGAGTACCGCGACGCGTACGAGGAGATCCCGGTCCTGGCCGACCAGTACCCGTCGACCGAGCAGCTCCGCGGAGCGGCGCCCGACTTCGTCTACTCGATGCGGGCCTCCGCCTTCGCCTCCGATGCGGCCGGCGACCGCCGCGAGCTCGTCGACCTCGGCGTCCCCGCCTACCTGTCGGCCAACGACTGCGAGGACCCCTCGCTCATCCCGGACGAGGTCGGGTTCGACGCGATCCTCGACGAGGTCGCGGACATCGCCGAGGTGTTCGGGGTCGAGGAGCGCGGGCGCGAGCTGGTGGCCGAGCAGCGCAGCACGCTCGACGCCGTCACCGCGGACGCCGCCGCCACCGGCAACCCCTCGATCATGTGGCTGTACTCGTCCATCGACGGCGCTCCCGTCGTCGCCGGCGCCGACGGGCTCGCGCAGACCATGAGCGACGTCGCCGGCGCGACGAACGTCTTCGAGGACCTCGACGGGCAGTGGGGCGAGACCAGCTGGGACGAGATCGCCCAGCGCGACCCGGACGTGATCGTCCTCGCCGACCTGTCCCGCGGCCTCCCCGGCGACAGCGCCGAGGACAAGGCCGACCAGCTGCGTGACGACGCCGTCACGCAGGCACTCAGCGCCGTCGAGCGCGACCGGCTCGTCGCCGTCCCGGCGACCGAGCTCGACCCGTCCGTACGGAGCATCGACGCGTTGGAGACCGTCTCCGACGCACTGCAGGACCACACGGAGGACCAGCGATGACCACCACCACCGAGAGCGCCGCGGCGCTGCAGCTCCTGGCCGCCTGGGACGCCCAGCAGGCCGCCTACATCACGAACCGGGAGGCACGCTTCGACGTGATGCTGGACGTGGTCGACCACGTCGTCCCGCAGGGCGGCGTCGTCCTCGACCTCGCCAGCGGCCCCGGCTCGATCAGCCAGCGTGTGGTCGCCCGGCGCCCCGACCTGACGTGCATCGCACTCGACCACGACCCGGTCCTGCTCGAGCTGGGCCGGACCGCGCTCGCCGGTCAGCCGGTCGAGTTCGTCGACGGCGACCTCTGGGACCCGGCGTGGACCGACCTGCTGCACGGCGCGGTCCCCGACGCCGTCCTCAGCTCCACCGCACTGCACTGGCTGCCCTCCGACGTCCTGAGCCGCGTCTACAACGACCTCGGTCGGCTGCTCCGTCCCGGAGGCGTCGTCATGAACGCGGACCACCTCCGGCACCTCGACGGGCGGACCCTGTTCGCCGAGCTCAGCGCCCGCGACGACGAGCGCACGCAGCGCGACGACCGTGCGGCCGGGGCGCTCGACTGGGACCAGTGGTTCGCCGAGGTCGTCGCCGTGGAGCGGTACGGGCGCCTGGCCGCCGAGCGGGAGCGGCGGTTCGAGCACCGCCCGCCGAACCCGGAGCTCAGCCTGCGGTTCCACGTCGCGGCACTCGAGGTCGCCGGCTTCGCCGAGGTCGGACCGGTCTGGCAGTACCTCGACGACTACGTCGTGCTCGCCCGCCGGTGAGACCACTCGCCGCCCGCGCGGCGGTCGTGCCCGCTCTCGTCGTCGTGTTGGCCCTCGCGGCGGTCGCCGGCGTCACCGCGGCGGGTGGGGCGATCGGCTGGTCGGAGACGCTGCGGTCGGTCGGGAGCCACCTGGGCCTCCCGGTCGCGCCGCTGCCACCACTGGTCGACTCGGTCGTCTGGCAGCTCCGGCTCCCCCGCGTGCTGCTCGCGGCGGTGGCGGGCGCGGGGCTCGCCGTGAGCGGCTGCGTCCTGCAGGCCGTCACCCGGAACGTCCTGGCCGAGCCGTACCTGCTCGGCGTCTCGTCGGGGGCATCCACCGGCGCGGTCCTGGTCCTCGTGCTCGGTCTGGGCGCGGGATCGGTGACGCTCGCCGGCGGTGCCCTGGTCGGCGGGCTCGTCTCGTTCGCGCTCGTGTTCGCCCTGATGGGTCGGGACACGTCGGGGACGAGCCGGCTCGTGCTGACCGGCGTGGTGGTGGGGCAGCTCTTCTCGGCGGTGACCTCGCTCGTCGTGACGGCGTGGGGCGACGCCGACTCGACCCGCGGCATCACCTACTGGCTGCTCGGGTCCCTCGCCGCGGCCAGGTGGTCCTCCGTCGTCGTCTGCACGGTCGTGGTCGTGGTGACGACGGCCGTGTTCGTCCTCGTGGCACCGACCCTCGACGCCTTCGCCTTCGGACACGACGCAGCCCGCTCGCTCGGGGTCGACGTCCGCGCGCTGCGCGTCACCGCGCTCGTCGGCGCCGCGACGACGACGGCCGCCGTGGTGGCGGCCGTGGGAGCCATCGGGTTCGTCGGCCTCGTCGTGCCGCACGCGGCACGGGCGCTCGTCGGGGCGGGGCACCGCAGGCTGCTCCCCGTCGCAGCGTTGGGCGGCGCGGTGTTCCTCGTGGTCGCGGACCTGCTCGGACGGGTGGTGTTCGCGCCCGCGCAGATCCCCGTGGGCGTGGTCACGGCGCTCGTGGGCGTCCCGGCCTTCCTGGTCGTCCTCCGCCGGGGACGACGATCGTGAACGGCACCGTCGGTCCCGGACGCCCCGCGGCCCTCGAGGCCAGGGGCCTGGGCCAGGTCATCGGCGGCGTGCACGTCCTCACCGGCGTCGACCTCGTCGTCCCGGACGGGCAGGTCACCGGTGTCGTCGGACCCAACGGCTCCGGGAAGTCCACCCTGGTCCGCGCCCTCGCGCGACTCGGACGCCCGGACTCCGGCACGGTGCTGCTCGACGGCGCGGACATCCACCGCCAGGACGGTCGGACCGTCGCCCGACGGCTCGCGTTCGTGGAGCAGGACGGCCACACCGACATCGACCACTCGGTGCTCGAGGTGGTCAGGCTCGGACGCCTGCCGCACCGCCCGCGCTTCGCCGGCACCACCGCTGCCGACGACGCGGTCTGCCGTGGAGCCCTCGAGGCGGTGGGTCTGGTGCACCTCGCCGACCGACGGTGGAACACCCTGTCCGGTGGTGAGCGCAAGCGCGTCCAGATCGCACGCGCGCTGGCACAGGAGCCGGACGTGCTGGTCCTCGACGAGCCGCTGAACCACCTCGACGTCCGCCACCAGTTCGACGTCCTCGATCTGCTGCGGTCCCGCCCGTGGACGGTGCTCGTCGTGCTGCACGACCTCGACCTGGCCGCGAGGGCCTGCGACCAGGTGGTCGTCCTCGACCGCGGCCGGGTGGTGGCGGCCGGTGCGCCCTCCGACGTCCTGACCCCGGCCCTGCTGGCGGACGTGTTCGAGGTCGACGGCCGCATGACCGGCCGGTCCACGGGGACCCGCCTCGAGCTGTTCGGTACGGCCCGGGCCCCGGGTGGTCCCCCGCCGGCCTCCTAGTGGTGGGCCGCGGTGGTGACGACGACGGCTGCCGCGGCGACGGCACCCGCGACGGCGAGGACCGTGACCGCCAGGGGCAGCCGCCCGGACGGCAGTGGCACGCGGTCCGTGTCCGATCGGAGCAGTGTGCGGTGCACGACCCGGTGTCGGCGGTGCGCGGCGACGAGGACGGCGACCGCTGCTACCAGGCCGAGCCCGGCGGGCAGGACCGCCCAGGCACCGAGGACCTCGGGCAGGATCCGCACCGCCACGAGCGCCGCGACCACGAGCGCCAACGCGGTGCGACGCCACGCCAGGGCGGTGCGCTCCGGCTGCAGTCCGGGGTCGAACAGCTGCCGCTGGGTCACCGGTACAGCACCCCGAGGAACACGAGCACCCCGACGACGATCACGGCGACCCCGATCGGCAGCGCGAGCACCGCGGACGGCAACGGGGCGCCCCGTCGCAGCGACCGTTCCGCGTGCACCCAGCCGAACCACGCCTGCAGCGGCGTCACGATCCCGGTGGCGATGAGCACGAGCGACGCCGCGAGCCGGAACCCGGCATGGATGCCCAACCCGAGCGCCTCGAGCGCGACACCGCCGGCCAGCAACGCCAGCGCGGTCCGGATCCACGCCAGGAACGTGCGCTCGTTCGCGAGACTGAACCGGGCGTCCGGTTCCGTCCCGTGCCGGTAGACGTTGCGTGGGAAGCGACGATCCGCCGGACGCGCGCCGTCCCCACCGGTCACGCCGCGCCTCCCGACCGGGCCGACGACGCGGCAGCCGCGACGCCCGCGGGACGCGACACGGTGCGGAAGCCGGCGTTGCCCATCGACGAGTCCGGCGTGTTCTGCGAGCGCGCGGCGTTCCGGTAGCGGTTGCAGTACGAGTCGTGGCACAGGTACGACCCGCCCCGCATCACCCGCGGCGCGTCCGGCGTGACCACGGCAGGACCGGTCGGGTCGGTGACGGTGCCCTCCGCGGCGTCACGGGCGTACGTGCCCACGTCGAACACGTCCTGGCACCACTCCCACACGTTGCCGACCGTCTGCCACACCCCGTACCCGTTCGCCTGGAACGACCGCACCGGCGCCGTCGTCAGGAACCCGTCGTCCGTGGTGTTCTCCGTCGGGAACGTGCCCTGGAAGATGTTCACCCGCCACGGCCGGCCGTCGCCGTCCGCAGCACCGAGGTCGTCGCCCCACGGGTACCGGGTCTGCTCGAGCCCGCCACGGGAGGCTGCCTCCCACTGCGCCTCCGTCGGCAAGGCGCGCCCCGCCCATCCGCAGTACGCCTGCGCGTCGTTCCACGATACGTGGACCACCGGGTGGTCGCCCAGCCCCTCGATCGAGGACCGCGGGCCGCCCGGGTGCGCCCAGTCCGCACCGCGGACCCCGAACCACCACGGCGTCTGCGGCGGCTGCCCCACGACGTCACCGTCGTCAGCGTCGAGGGCGAGGTGGAACACCGCCGAGTACCCGAACACCTCCGCTTCGGTCCGGTACCCCGTCGCAGCCACGAACCGGGCGAAGTCGTCGTTCGTGACGCTCGTGACGTCGATCTCGAACGCGGACACCGTCACCGGGTGCACCGGCGTCTCGCCGTCACCCCACTTCCCGTCGCCCTGCCCGTCCCCCATCAGGAACGTCTGCGCCGGCACCGATGCCTGCTCGATCCCGTGCTCCGTAGCCGGTCCGGCGCCGTGGGCCGGCAGCACCGGCGAGCGGAAGCCCGATGCGAACGCCGCCCGGCCCGTCGGCGCGCAGCAGTCGTGGCCATGGTCCTCGTGTTCCGGCATGTCCTCATTCTCCGTGATCCGGCTGAGCGGCGACGATGCTGCGGCAGGGCCTCGCCGCCGCTGGGTCATGCCCGCGCCTCGACCTCTTCGAGGCTTCGGCCGCCGCCGGTCTCCGGCAGCACCTTGCCGATGAAGACGAGCGCCAGGACGCCCACGACGGCGAAGATCGCGAAGCTCAGTGCACCGCTGAACGCCAGGAGTGTCGGGAAGGTCTGCCCGACGACGAAGTTCGCGAGCCAGTTCAGCACCAACACGAGGCCGGCGGCGGTGCCGCGGATCGCGGACGGGAACAACTCGGAGACGACGACGCGCACGCATACACCCCAGGAGAGGGCGAACGACGAGAGGAAGACGATCATGCTCACGAGCGTGACCCAGGCGCCGGTCGGCGACGGTTCCGGTTCGACGGCGGTGTAGATCGACAGTGCTCCCATCGCGACGACCATCCCGATGGTGCCGATCGTGAGGAGCCGACGACGGGGGATCCGGTCGACCAGGGCCATGCCGAGGAGCGTGAACAGGACGTTGGCGACCCCGACGGACAGGTTGGCGGTCACTGCAGCGGTCTCGCCGAACCCGGCGTGCACGAGGGTGGTGGGCGCGAAGTAGAGGATCGAGTTGGTGCCGACGAACTGCACGAGGACGGCCAGCCCGATCGCGGCCCAGGTGCGGGCGCGGATCTGCGGGGCGAACATCCGGCGGACCACCTCGGTGGCGGTGAGCCCGGAGCGCGTCTCCGCGGCGTGCGCCCGCTCGAGGTCGGCGACCTCGATGCTCGCCGTGTCCGGTCGGCCGAGGCGGCCGAGGGAGGAGCGGGCGTCGTCGGACCGCCCGTGGGCGACGAGCCACCGGGGCGTCTCGGGCATGAGCGCGAGTCCGATCACGAGGACGAGCGCCGGCGCGACGGAGAGACCCAGCATGAGCCGCCAGTCTCCGGAGGGCTGGAGGGCGTAGCCGACGAGGTAGGCGACGAGGACGCCCGTGACCACGGCGAGCTGACCGAGCGAGCCGATCTTGCCGCGGTGCCGCGTGGGCGCGATCTCGACGAGGTACACGGAGACCACGACCGCCGATGCTCCGACGCCGAGGCCCATGACGAGGCGGGCGAGGACGAGGACGGCGACGGTGGGTGCGAGCGCCGCGACCAGGCCGCCGACGGCGAAGACGATGCCCGTGATGAGGATGACCGGCTTCCGTCCGAGCCGGTCGGCGAGCCGCCCCGCGGTCCCGACGCCGATGGCGGCGCCGAGCAGCAGGGAACTCACGACGAAGCCCTGCTCGGCCGGGGTGAGGTCGAACTCGCCGTGGATCGACAGCATGGCGACGCCGATGATGCCGGTGTCGTAGCCGAAGAGGAGTTCGGCGAGGGCGCCGAACGTGTAGATGAGCCAGGGGGTGCGCTGCTTCGTCGCAGACGTGGTGGTCACAGTGGGGCCTCAGTTCGTTCCGGTCAGGGAGATGGTGGGGTGGGGTGCTGCGACCGGGGCGACGGCAGGCAGCGCGTCGACCTCGCGGTCACGGTGGACGGGTACCTCGACCTCGTCACGGCGGACCGGGTCGTCGGTGTCGTCCATCCAGTGGTCGAGCGTGTCCGCGAAGGCCGCGAGCACCGCGCCGTACTCGGGGCGGTCGGCGACGTTCGTGGTCTCGTCCGGATCGGTGCGGCGGTCGTACAGCTCCTCGCGCGGGCGGGGTTCGAGGTGCGCGTCGCCCATGCCCCGCCTGGTCGGACTGTTCTCGAGGTCGAGCGACAGGGTCAGCTTCGGGCCCGCGGCGAAGTTGCGGATGTACGCGTACTCACGGGTGCGGACGGCACGCATCGGGTCGTAGGCGTCGTGGTGGCTCTTCACCGTCACGAGCGCACGGGCGTCGTCCTCGGCACCCTCGGTGAGCACCGGGAGCAGGCTCTCGCCCTCGAGTCCGGCGTCGACGTCGCCACCCGCGAGCTCGAGCAGGGTCGGGACGATGTCCAGATGGCTGACGAGCTGCTGACGGCGGCCCGGCGCAACGCCCCACGACGTCGGCGGTCGGACGATGAACGCGACACCGGTACCGGCGTCGTAGAGGGTGCTCTTGGCTCGGGGGAAGGCAGCGCCGTGGTCCGTGGTGAACACGATCATCGTCGTCGCGGGGTCGAGTGCCTCGTCGATCCGGCGGAACAGCGCCCCCATCGCGTCGTCGAACTGTGCGATCGACCCGTGGAAGGCGGCGATGTCCTCGCGGGTGTCGGCGTTGTCCGGGAGGTAGTCCGGAACGTGCACCTCGGCGGGATCGGCGGGCGTGTAGTCCTCGGCGGGCCACGGGCGGTGCACTTCCCACACCCCGACCGTCAGGAACAGCGGCTCGCGCTCGGATCGCGGCGTCACGCTGTCGAGCCACGCCGACGAGGCGTCGACGACCTGGTGTGCGCGGGGCAGGAACCCGACGCCGCCCACCTCGTCGAACCCGAGCACCGAGGAGTCGGCGTTCTCGTGCTGCAGGCCGATGAGGGTGGACCGGTAGCCGAGCGGGCGGAGGTGTTCCGGCGCCGTGAGGACCCCGTGGCGGTAGCGCCACTGGTGGTGCGCGAGACCCTGCACGCCGTGCCGGTGCGGCACCAGGCCGGTGAACAGCGACGCCCGGGCCGGCGAGCACAGGGGTGCGGCGGCGTGCGCGTTGTCGAACACGACGCTCCGGTCGGCGAATGCCTGGATCTGCGGGCTCGGGACGGACGGCATGCCGTAGACGGTGAGCCACCGGCCCAGGTCGTGGCCGTGCACGAGCACGATGTCTGGTCGGGTTCCTCGGACTGCTGCCACGATCGGGTCCTCTCGACGACGTCGGCGATGCGCTCGAAGGGGGGATCGAGCGTGATGGATCGATCCAGTAGATCGATCTAGCACAACCTAGCCGATGAGGAGGCGGAGGGGAAGCCCGACGGGAGATCCGTCGGATCGAGTCAGGAGCGGATCCCCCCGGAACACCCGCAGGAGGACCGCAGCAGCAGCTGTGGCTGCAGCAGCTCCACGGCCGGCTCAGCTCCAGCCCGGAGCGCCGTGAGCACGTCGACCGCGTGCGCACCGAGACGCCCCGGACCGACGGACACGCTCGTCAGGGGCGGGTCCATCACCGAACCGACGGCGAGTCCGTCGAACCCGATCATCGGCACGCTGGACGGGGCGCGGCCGGCTGCCCGCAAGGCGGCAGCGAACCCGAACGCGATCTCGTCGCTGTGGCAGATCACCGCGTCGAAGGCGGTACCGCTCTCCAGGAGCCGGCGACCGGCGTCCTGCCCGGTCTCGACGGACGTCCGACCCTCGAGATCGGCGACGAGGGAACCGCCCGCGCCCGCGAGCTCCGCGCGGACCGACGCGATGCGTTCCTGGCGAGCGGAACCGTGACGCGGTCCCCCGAGGTAGACCAGCCGCCGGTGGCCGTGATCGATGAGGTGACGCGCCGCGAGGCGTCCGCCCGCCCGGTCGTCCGGGCCGAGGTAGGCCGTCCCGGGCTGCGGGCGTCGCGTCACCGCGAGCACGGGGAGCCCACCGGCGTCGATCGGCACGGAGCCGGATTCGGTCTGGACGGGCACGACGACGAGCGCGTCGACACCCCGCTCCACCATGCTGCGGACGAGCGCGTCCTGGCGAGCAGGGCGGTCGAACGTGTTCGTCACGAACGCGAGGACGTCGTCACGCCCGAGCCGTTCCTCGAACCCGACGGTCATCTCCGCGAAGAACGGGTTGGTGAGGTCGGTCACGATGAGCCCGAACGTGGAGGTGCTCTGCATCCGCAGGGCCGCGGCTCCCCGGTGGTACACGTAGCCCAGCTCTCGCATCGATGCACGGACCCGATCACGGGTCGCATCACTGAGCCGCCCCTCGCCCCGGACGACGAGCGAGGCCGCGGCCCTCGAGACACCTGCATGACGGGCGACGTCGGCGAGTGTCACGCGGGGCATGGTCGGATCGTAGCGAACCGGCTCGTGATGACACGGGCAGCGAGGAACCCAGTCGCCGCATCGCCGGTCGCGCTGACGATCGCTCGCTGGAGCAGGTCCCCCGCGCCCCCGTTCGCGATGGCGTCCTCCAGGTCGATCGTCAGCGAGTGGTGGTGGGCACCGAGTCGGTCCGGGCGAGCAGCAGCGACTCGAGCCGCTCGACGTCGCGCGGGTAGGTGCGGTAGAGCAGCGTGACGAACGCGGCGTTGACGAGCATGAGGATGCCGGGGATCCAGAACATGACCTGCTTGAGGCCGATCGCTTCTGCGAGGAGACCGGCGACCAGGTTGAACAGGGCGTAGGCGAGTCCCTCGAAGACCGACAGCATGAGTGCGAACGCCGCGCCGCGCAGCTCCGGCGGGACGACCGCCGCGACGATCGGCCGGTTGACACCCGGGTTCAGTCCCTGCATGAACCCCATGACGGCCCAGAAGCCGGCGAAGACCCAGATGGTGCCCCAGTCGAACTGGGTGGCGACGAGGGCGACGACACCGAAGCCGAGCTGGGCGAACTGGAGGACCCCGATCCGTCCCGCGCGGGGGAAGCGACGCTGCAGTGCGTCGGTGACGAGGCCACCGCCGAACGTGCCCACGACGTAGCCGATACCGAAGGGCAGGGTGACGATCGCCGCCACGGCGGTGTTGAAGCCGTACTCCTGCACGAGGAACACGATGCCGAACGACGCGATGAGCAGGTGGCCCGAGATCAGGCGCTGGATGAGCATGAGGGTGAAGGTCGGGATGGCGAACATCTGCCGGAGCTTGGCGCCGGTGATGCGCTCGTTCTCGGCACGCTGCTCGGCCGTCATCATGCTGGTGGTCGGTTCGCTCGCGCCCAGGCCCGGGTCCTTGAAGAAGAACAGCAGGACGAGTGCGGTGACGAAGGTCAGCGCGCCCCAGATGAAGAAGCCGTACCGCCAACCGTCCTCGACGTTCGCGAGCTGCCCGATGAGCGGACCGGCGATCGACCCGAGCAGGGAGATCGCACCCCAGGTGTAGCCGGACGCCCGCCCGCGGCTCTTCTCGTCGAACAGGTCGGTCGTGATCTCGCTGACGATCGGCAGCGCGGCCGCGATGAACACTGCGGACAGGCCGTAGAAGATGATGATGTGGGTGTAGTCCTGTGACAGCCCGGTCAGGGCCGTCAGGATGCCGGTCATCGCGGTCGCGACGACGAACGTCATCTTCCGGTTCGTCTTGCGGGCCACGAAGGCCCAGATCGGCCCGAAGACGATGCTGACGAACTTCGCGATCGACGTCAGGACACCGACGGCCGCGAGCGGGAGCGAGATCGCAGCGATGATGACCGGTGCGAGGGTGCTGAGGATGCTCGCTTCATTGTTGTCGGCCCACAACGGCGCGACGACCGCGGCGAGCCGCCGCCACCGCTTGGGGACGATGACGCTGTTCGACCCGGACGCTTCAGGGGCGGTGATCGGGGGTTGCTGGGACATGGGTACTCCTCGTTGAGATGCCTGGCGTTGCCGGGGTGGCGATGGTGCTGGTCACGCGGCTGACGCGAGTGCGTCGTCGATACGGCGCAGTGCCGCCGCGCGGAGCGCCGGGGTGAACGGGGCGAGGTCGAGCAGGGTCGACGATCCCGTCTGCGCGGCGAGCTGCTCCACGACCGGGCCGAGGGCACCCTCGAGTACCGCGCGCGTCGCCGGGCGCTCGAGCAGGGCGGTGATGGGGGTGCGGACGCTCGGCCGGTCCGTCGGGAAGTCGTCCGCCGACGGGATCGGCTCGAGCGCCGCGAGGTAGCGGTCGTGCTGCGCGCGTGCGAGTAGATGACGCGCATCGGCTGGTCCGGACTGCGGCAGTCCCAGGCGCGCGAACTGCGTCGCAGGCGCTTCGTTGGCGCGCATGGCGTCGAGCAGGAGCCCGATCATCCGCAGCTCGACCGCGTCGTCCAGCAGCGGGTGCTCCTGCTCCGGATCCGTCTCGAGGTCGAACAGCACGGTGCCGAAGGACGAGGGATCCCCGAACGCCGTACCCGGCACACGGAGCAGCGGGACGCCCTGTGTGAACTCGAACGGTGGCACGAGTTCCGCGTCCCGGAGCTCCTCCGGCGTGAACCGCGAGTTCATGTGCGTCGGCATCAACGTGTGCTCGTACAGCGGCGCGTTCTGCTCGCCGGCGGCGGCACGCATGTACACGTACCGGCCGTCGGTGACGTTCACGTGCCCGCCGAACGAACCGAACATCGCACTGTCGCGCCCCGGCCCGGCGCTCCGGATCAGCGGGAGGACCGACCGACCCTGCATGCGCTCGGTCGGTGCGACGCCGAACAGGTCGAGCAGCGTCGGCCCGAGGTCGATCGTCTGCACGAGCGCGTCGCTCGTCGTGCCTGCCGCCCGGGACACCGGGTCCCAGAGGAACAGTGGCGTGTGGATGTTCTCGTCGTACCAGGGCTGGATGTTCTTCCCCCACCAGCCGTGCTCGCCGAGCAGGAAGCCGTGGTCGGTGCACACCATGAGCAGCGTGTCCTCCCACAGTCCTTCCTCGTCGAACCGGTCGAGGATCCGACCGAGGGAGGCGTCGCACATGCTCAACAGGGCCGCGTACTCCTCGCGGGTGCGCTCGATGGCTTCCGGCGCCTCCTCGACCCGCTTGTAGTCCGGCCAGTCACTGTTCGGCGTCCCGGCTTGGTCGAGCGTGGCGTAGTGGCGGCGGTACTCCTTGTGGGAGAAGTACGGCTCGTGCGGGTCGAAGCACTCGATCTGCACCATCCAGGAGTCCTCGTCCTGGTTCGTCGCCATGAACTCCAGCCCCGCGTCGACCGTCAGGGTCTGCGGGTGGTCCGCCTCGTCCTGGAGGTACTGCCGGTTGACGAGGTCCTGCCGCCAGAGCCCGTGGCGGATGCGGCGGGTCGCCTCGGGCACGTCGGGGTCGGCGACGTGTCCCTTCCAGGCGTCGCCCTCCTGGCCGCGGAAGAACTCGTAGGTGTCGAACCGGTTGTGGTAGGTGGCGCCGCCGTCCTCCCAGTAGTGCGGGTGATCGGTGACGAGGTGGGTGTAGACGCCCGCGCCGGAGAGCATCTCGGGGACCGAGTCGTCGAACGGCTCGAGGGGTCCCCACGAGCGGTGCAGGAAGTTCGGACGGCCGGTGTGCAGTTCCCGGCGCGCGGGCATGCACGGCATGCTGCCCGCGTAGCAGTTCTCGAACCGCACGGTGTGGCGCGCGAGGCGCTCGAAGTTCGGCGCATGCACCCAGTCCGCACCGTAGGGCGGGAGGAACTTTCGGTTGAGGCTGTCGAACAGCACCATCACGGCTCGCATGCCGCGACTCTAACCTACTAAGTGCTTAGTAAGTCAACTTCGGCCAGCACGAGGTTTGCGGTGCGCTCACTCCCGGCGGTACGGAGCGAGCATCGACACGAAGGCCCGTACGGACTCGTGCCGGTCGACCGAGCCCGGGTTGAGGAGCTGCTGCAACCGGAGTCCGTCGGCGAGGCCGACGAGCCACTGACTCACGGTCGTCGCCGTGACCCCGTCCGGCAGCTTCTCCGGGTCGAGCAGCGCCGTCATCTCACGAGCAGCGACCTCGGCGAGGCTCCGGTAACGCTCGACGAACCACTCGTGGGCGGGGTGCTGGTCCGCGATGCTCTCAGCTGAGAGGAGCGCGAACAACTGCATCAGCGCGGGATGCTCCTCGTTCTGCGCCAGACGCGCCACGAACGTCTCCAACCAGTCCTTGCCCTCGGAACCGAGCCGTTGGTCGATCTCCTGGTTGCGTGCCTCCCGCTCCTGCAGCACGGCGATGAGGAGGGCGTTCTTCGTCCCGAAGTGGTGCAGGAGCCCGGCCGTGGTGATGCCCACCTCGCTGGCGACCTCCGCCACGCTCACGTTGGTGAACCCCCGCTCGGCAAAGAGCCTGAGCGCCACGTCGAGGATCTGCCGGCGGCGTTGCTCACCGCGTGGACGGGTCGGTCTGCCGTCTGCACTCATCCGGGTAACCATAGCCAGTCACGACGCCGACGAGGTCCAACGCCACGTGGACCGTCTCCCGCTGGACGCGAGACGGGCTCGCCGGACGGATCGCTCACCGCGGATCAGCAGCCGCGTCGATCGGAGGGCACCAGCTGCGCTGCCTGTCCTGCAGCAGTCAGCGTTCCTCCGGATCGCGCCGTCCTGATGCCCGGAGCGCCCGGTCGAGGATCACACCGAGTCGCTCCCGACCGCCCCCTGCCCGCTCACGGGCGAGCACGTCGAGCGCCTCGGATCGGGCTGGGCTCGTCCGGTCACACGCGATCCTGACGAGCTCCCGGAGGAGCGAGGCCTCCGCAGCGTCGTCGTCGGTGTCCGCCCGACGGTCTGCGGCAGCGGTTGCGACGAGGAGACCGTCGCGGCTGCCGAAGTGGTGCAGGAGCCCACTGTCCGTCAGGCCCGCGGCCGCCGCCAGCGCCCGGAGGGTCGTCGACGCACCGGGGTCCGCCACCGCCCGTCTCGCTGCCCGCAACGCTCGCGCCCGCGTGCCCGCACTGCGGGCGTACGGTCCGCGGACGGACGGTCTCCGTTCCATCTCGTCAGCGCTCCGTCAACTGCTCGAACGGATCCCCGCCACGTACTCCTGCACGCGCGCGAAGAGCTCCTCGTCGTACGGTCCCCAATCCGGGCGCGGGGTGTCCGGGCCGCGGTAGGGCTCGTCACGGTAGTGCCGCTGGTACTCGGCGAGCTTGCGTTCGAGGTCGACCCTGACGTCGGCGTAAGCCGGGTCGTCGGCGACGTTCCGCATCTCCTCGGGGTCGCTCTTCAGGTCGTAGAGCTCCCACTCCGGCTCGAACTCCGCCTCCGATGCTCCGGGGACGCCGAGCCCGGCACCGTAGAAGTAGAGGAGTTTGTACGAGTCGGTGCGGATGCCGTAGTGCGCGGGTGCCGCGTGGATCGGGTCGTCGTGCTCCCAGTACCGGTAGTACATCGCGTCGGGCCAGTCGGCGATCTCTTCACCCTTGAGCAGCGGGAGGAAGCTCCGCCCCTGCGACGTCGGCAGTGCTCCAGCCGCGTCGATGCCACAGACGTCGAGGAACGTGGCCGCGAAGTCGACGTTCGTGATGATCGCCTCGGAGCGGGTGCCCGGCTCGATCGCGGCCGGCCATCGCATCAGCATCGGCATCTGCAGGGACTGGTCGTACATGAGCCGCTTGTCGAACCAGCCGTGGTCGCCGAGGAAGAAGCCCTGGTCCGAGGTGTAGACGACGAGGGTGTCCTCGGCCAGCCCGCGCTCCTCGAGGTGGTCGAGCAGTCGTCCGACGTTGTCGTCGATCGACTGGATGCACTGCAGGTAGTCACGCATGTAGATCTGGTACTTCCAGCGCATCCGGGCTTCGCGGTTCTCCGGGCCGCGGAGCTCCTCGGGCACCTCGGTCTTGAGGTCGTCGGCCCCCATGTCATCGGCGATGGTCATGTGGACACCACGGACCGCCTTGCTGCGGCTCTCGTTGTCGTCGAAGAACGTCTCCGGCTCGGGGATCGAGCCGTCGGCGTAGAGGTGGGCGTGCTTCTCGTCGGGGACCCACGGGCGGTGCGGTGCCTTGTGGTGCACCATCATGCAGAACGGTTCCTCCTCCCCCAGGCTGTCGAGCCAGTCGATGGAGAGGTCGGTGACGATGTCGGTGGCGTACCCCTCGACCACCGCGGTGCCGTGCTCGTCGATCATCTCGGGGTCGACGTAGTCACCCTGACCGGGGAACACCTTCCAGGCGTCGAAGCCGCGCGGCGCGGAGACGCCGTGCTCACCGAGGTGCCACTTGCCGAACATCGCGGTCTTGTACCCGGCTCCGTGCAGGACCTCCACGAACGTCGGGACCCGGTAGTCCATCTCGGTCCAGATCGAGGACACGCCGTTCACGTGGCTGTAGGTGCCGGTGAGGATCGATGCGCGAGAGGGACTGCAGATGGAGTTCGTGCAGTACACGGCGTCCATCCGCATGCCCTGCTCCGCGATGCGGTCGAGGTGTGGAGTCCGGTTGACCCGGCTGCCGTAGGCCGAGATCGCATGTGCCGCATGGTCGTCGGACATGATGAAGATGATGTTCGTCTTGGACATCCTGTTCCTTCGCTGTGTGGTGGTCAGTGCCGGCCGGAGCCGATGTCGAGGGTCGGGGTGAGGAGCGTCTGCCGAGGAGCGCCGCGCGCTGTGCTGACCTCGACGATCCGGTCAGCGCAGACGCGGCCGGCATCCTCGAGCGGCAGACGGCTGTAGATGAGGTCGCGCCAGACTCCGGGGTCGAGGACGCCGGCGGCGAGCGCCGCCACGCGGAGGCCCGTGCCGCGGCGGTCGGCCCAGTGGTAGACCGGCTCGACGTCCGCTCCCCAGGAGCAGACGATCGCGCTGGCCGAGGGTCTCGTGTCGAGGAGCGCCGCCTCGGTGTCCAGGCGGGTCCTGACGTCCGAGGCGTAGTTCCCACTCTCCTCGGGGTGCCGATCGAGACGTGTGAGCACGGAGTCGTCGATCCCGGTCGAGATCGTCCCCACGGCGATGCCCAGCGCGGCGCAGGCCCGGGAGATGGTCTCGTTGCGGATGCGGTCGGCGCGGGATCGCACGTCCGGCCGCACGTGCACGATGCGCTCGACACCGGTGGCAGCGAGGTGTGCGATCACCTGCTCGGCGCCGGTGCGGTAGTCGAAATCGACGCTCGACCAGGCGTGGGGCGCCGCAGCCGGGCCGCAATCGAGCGCGACGAACGGGATGTGGTGGTCGCTGACCTGCTCGGCCAGTGCACAGGGCACCTCGTGGTCGTCGTGGCCGATGAAGACGAGTCCCTCGAGACGTCCACCGCGAGCATCCTCCACGCACCGCTCGGCGGACGCGCCGTCGAGCAGTGCGGGGTGGTAGCCCTGCGCGGCGAGTCCCTCGCTGAGACCCTGTGCGATGGCGGCGTAGCGGGGCGTCGTCAGCGGTTTGTTGAGCAGGACCCCGATGGTGCGGCTCGAGCGCGCTTGCAACGAACGCGCGACACCGTTCGGGACGTACCCGAGTTCCCGGGCGAGCGCGCGGATCTTCGCTCGGGTGCTCGCGGCCAGCGGCAGCGTGCTCTGGTCGTTCAGCGCGTACGAGACGGTCGAGATGGACACACCGGCGCGGGTCGCGATGTCCTTGAGGGTCGGGCGGGCCATGGGCTACGAGACCATGACCGATCGACGGCGTTCGAGTTCGCCGCTGTTGTCCTCGACCACACGGCGACCGAGCGGATACCAGAAGAGCAGGATGACCGCGACGACGGCGTAGAGCACGCCGGGCACGATCGTGGCGATCGTGTAGATGCCGTCGATGGTGCCCGCACTCTGGGTGGCAGAACCCGACTGGTAGCCGATGATCGCGAGTGTGTAGCCGCCGAGGCCGCCGGCGAGCGCGAGGCCGAGCTTCCGCGCCCAGGTGTTGATCGCGTAGACCGTCCCGTCGTCGCGCTGGCCGGAGCGGACCTCTTCGTGGTCGATGACGTCACCGATGATCGCCCAGACCAGCAGGTTGAACGTCCCCACGCCGAACCCGGCGATGACGCTCAGGGCGATGAACACCCACGGCGACGACACACCGAGCACGAAGAGCAGGATGTAGATCGCTGCGCTGCCGAACAGCAGTACGACGAGCATCTCCTTCTTGCCGAACCGACGACCGAGCCGAGCGGCGAACGGTGCTGCGATGAGCGCGGGGAGCACGTTCGCGAGAGCGGCAACACCCGAGAGGGCACCGTTGTTGAAGTAGTTCAACCACAGGTACGCGCCGACCGAACCGGTGAGCAGCGAGGACAGGATCAGGACGAGGTTCGCGGACATCAGGGACAACAGCGCCCGGTTGCCCGCGAGGGAACCGACGAGCTTCGCGAACCCGGGCTTCTCACGTCCCGGGATCGCCCGGACGCGCTCGCGCACCAGGGAGTAGCACGCGACGTAGAAGAGGAGCGCGGCGACCGCGAACACGATGCCCGTCGCGAAGAACGCCGACGGAAGCACCTGGGAGACACCGTCGACGGTCGCGTAGAGGAACAACGGCGGGAGCAGGGCGACGAGCACGCCCGCGACGTTGGCTCCGACGCCGCGGAACACCGAGAGCGAGGCGCGCTCGGTCGGTTCCTGGGTCATGACGGATGCGAGCGAACCGTACGAGATGTTCACGACCGTGTAGAAGACGGATCCCCAGAGCACGTAGGTGACGGCCGCCCACCCGAGCTTGGCGGCGTACGCCCAGTCGGCGACGAACGGGACGTACAGGAGCGCGCTCATCACGACGAGGGGGACCGCGCCACGGATGATCCACGGGCGGAACCGACCGGCAGCCGACGGGACGTGGCGGTCGAGGAACCGGCCCCAACCGACGTCGGTGAAGGCGTCGAGGAACCGGATCACGAGGAACAGGGTCCCGACGTGTGCGGCGTTGAGGCCGAGGACGTTCGTGTAGAAGACGAGCAGGTAGCTGGACGCGAAGATGAAGACGGAGTCGTTGCCGAGGTCACCGAAGAGGTACCCGACTCGATCCCGCCACGTGAACGGACGGACGGCCTCGATGGATTCCGTCGCGCTGGTGTAGGTCATCGTTCTCCTCGTTGAGATGGTGGACCGGCACCGTAACCAGTTCAAACGTTTGAACGGAAGCAGAAACCGAAACTCGATCTGTTTTGCCGCCGCGTACTCGGCGGTTCGGACGACCGCACCGACGCCGCCGTCAGCGGGTAGTCCTGGCCGGCACCGACGACTGCTCCGTCCCGTTACCGCCGGGCTCCCGCACGACGGCGGACCCCACGGGCACCACCGGGACACGGGCACCGGCGGCGAAGGCCGACCGGCCGGTCGGCGCGCAGCAGGCACGGGCGGGTTCCACCGGGGACTCAGCCACGGTGGCGTGCTCCGTCCTGGTCGTGGTCAGCGACCTGCCGGGACGTCGCGGCCCGGGCGGGGTCGGGTGTGCGGACCACGTCCTCGCTCGGCAGGTACCCCAACCGCACGGCGCGGACCCAGACCTCGACGTCGGACGGCACCGGCGTCGCGGGGCAGACCAGCCGCCACCGGCGGCCGTCCTGCGGTGGTGCGCCGATCGCGGGCCCGGGAGACCCCATCGACGCGACGCCGACGCCGTCCTGCTCGTGTGCCGGCGGGTCGGCCGTCCAGACCAGGCTCGCGTCGGTCGGGCCGTCGACACGGACGGCACCGTCAGGCGACAGGGAGACGGCGGGCGTCGGTGTGGTCTGCCACTCTCCCCCCGGTCGCCACCGCTCGAGCAGGTCGTCCTCGTCCAGCAGGCCGAGGTCGCCGTACCGGTCCTGCCACCGGTCGATCGCGTCGGACATGCGGGCGACGACGTCGGCGTACGCAGGGTCGGCCGCGAGGTTCCGTTCCTCGTACGGGTCCTCCTGCAGGTCGTAGAGCTCGGCGGCGGGCTTGGTGGTCGCCACCACCTGCCGCTGCACCGGGGTCAGCAAGGAGCGGCGGAGCCCCCGCGCGCGCTGCCCGGTCTCCTGGGTGACCAGCCGCCGGAACTCGCCCCACGTCGGCAGGTGGTCGGGGTAGTCGGAGTGCTGCATCGGGGACCGGTCCGGGTGGTAGTGCCGGATGTACCGGTACCGCCGGTCCCGGACCGAGCGGCTCGTGTCCTCGACCTCACCCTGCCGGTCCCGCCCGGCGAAGACGTACTCGTTCGTGTCCTCGACGACGGTGCCGTCGGCCGTCAGGAACGGGACCGCGTCCATCTGCGACGGCACCGGGACACCGGCGGCGGCCAACATGCTCGGCGCGAGGTCCATCAGGTGCACGAGCGTGTCCGTCGTCGAACCCGGCGCGATCTTCCCCGGCCACCGCACGATGAGCGGTTCGTGGAGACCGGAGTCGTTCGTCCACCGCTTGGCGCGCGGCATGCCGAGCCCGTGGTCGCTCCAGAACACGACGATCGTGTCCTCGGCGAGCCCGTCCTCCTCGAGCTGCGCCAGGAGGTCACCCACCCAGTGGTCCATCTCGGTGATGAGGTCGTTGTACCGCGCCCACGCGGTACGGAAGACCTCGGTGTCCGGGTGGTACGGCGGCAGCGGTGCCGCCGCGGGGTCGTGCCGCTGCTCGGGGGTGACGCGGGCGGTACGGGACGCGAAGGCGTCGTCGTCGAGCGCGATCTGCGACTCGTGCGTCGTCATCCCGTGGAACGTCGCGAAGAACGGCTGGTCCGGGTCGTCGCGGTTCCGCCAGTGCGCGGTGTCGCTGCAGTCGTCGAACGCGCTGATCGGGGTCGGCACCTGGAAGTCCGTGAACACGTTGTTCGTGACGTAGTACCCCGCCTCGCGGAGGTACTCGGTGAACATCCGGACGTCGGACGGCGGGACCGCCTTGGTCCGCATGTGCATGGTGCCGATGGACGTCGGGAACCGGCCGGTGATGATCGCCGACCGGGACGGCGCGCAGATGGGAGCGGCGGCGAACGCGTTGTCGAACCGGATGCCCTCGGCGGCGAGCCGGTCGAGGTTCGGCGTGACCGCGTACTCGGCCCCCGGGTAGACCCCGGCGTACGCGCCGAGGTGCGGGTTGATGTCGTGCGTCGTGATCCAGAGGATGTTCGGACGCCGCGGTGCGGACTCCGCCGGGCTCATGCGCGGCCCTTCGCGACGGCGCGGCGCGCGTCGAGCTCCTCGGTGACGCGCCGCACGTCCTTCGGGTAGGTGACGTACAGCGCGGCGAGCACGAGGCCGTTGACCATCATGAGGACGAAGAGCACCCAGAAGAACACGCCCTCGATCCCGAGCTGGTCGGCGAGGTACCCGGCGGTCAGCGAGAACACCGCCCAGCCGATCGTCTGGAAGAAGGTCAGGAAGATCGCGAACGCCTGTCCGCGGAGTTCCGGCAGCACGACGGACATGAGGATCGGACGGTTCACCGGCGGGTTCATGCCCTGGAACGCGCCGAACAGCGCCCAGAACACCATGTAGATCCCGATGTTGTCGTAGTCGAACTGCGTCCCGAAGAACGCGGCGAGTCCGAAGAGCAGCTGCGCGGCCATGTTGAACGTCACGCGGCCGCGGAACGGCCACACCTTGTCCAACCACGCGACGGCGAGCCCGCTGGCGAAGGTGACGAGGACGTACCCGAGCCCGAACGGGATGAGCACGGTCGCGGCGACCGCGTTGTCGAAGCCGCGCTCCGTGACGAGGAACTGGATCCCGAAGACGGTGATGAGCAGGTGGCCCGAGAGGAGGCGCGACAGCATCATGATCGAGAACGTCGGGACCTTGAAGAGCGAGACGACACCGGCGACGGTGACGCGGTTCGACCGCTTCGCCTGGTCGAGGTCGGCGAGCTGACGCTCCGACGCGCCGACGCCCGGGTCGACGTAGAAGGCGGTGATGAGGAACGACGACAGGAAGCAGATCCCGCCGATGACCCACATGCCGTACCGCCAGCCGTCCTCCGTACCCGTGAAGAGCGCGAGGAGCGGGCCGATGAAGGACGAGACCGCGGTGAGGATGCCGTAGTAGACGCCCGTCGCCTTGGCACGGCTCCGGTCGTCGAACGAGTCCGCGATCACCGAGTTGGTGATCGGCTGCCCGCAGGCGACCACACCGGCGAGCAGCGTGTTCCAGATGAGCAGCTGCACGAAGTCCTGCGACGTGCCCGCCATGATGCCGAGGATCGCGCCGACGATGTTGTTCGCGACGAGGGCCTGCTTGCGGCCGAAGCGGTCGGCGATCCACACCCAGAACGGGCCGAGCGGGATCGTCGCGAACTTGCCGAGTGCGGAGAGCAGGCCGAGGTGCCCGTTGTCGAGCTTCAGCGCCGCTGCGATCGACGGGAAGAGCGTCGAGAGCAGGCCCGCCTCGGTGTTGTCGACCACCTCCGCTCCGGTGATGGTGACGAGGTTGCGCCAACGGTGCGGGACGCGGCCCGCTTTCTGCGTGGCGACGGCCTCCGTCGCCGTCGGCGGTGTGGTCCGGGTGCTGCTCATGGTGGGTTCCTGTCGTCGTTGCCAGGTGGCAGTGGGGTCGGGTGAGGAGACGGACGGGAGGCGCGGTGCGGGTCGGTGCCGCGCCTCCCGTCCGGTGAAGTTGTGGGTGGGTGTCGTGCGCCGGTCAGGCGACCGGCTGACCGGCGAGCTCCGTCGCGAGTGCGCGGAGCTGCTCCGCGGTCACGACGGCGAGCGAGGCGAGGCCGAGGAGCGTGGCCTGCGACGGGACGGAGACGAGCTCGGTCGACACGAGCCCGGGCAGGTGCCGCTCGACGACGGCGCGGACGCCGTCGACCTGCAGCAGCTCCAGGAGCGGCATCGTGAGGAGGTCCTGGGCGGGCAGGTCCTCGAGGCGCGGCAGCGGCTCGCCGACCTCGGCGGCCCGGCCGGCCTGCTCCGCGACGAGCAGGTGGGCCGTGGTGGGTTCGCCGTCGAACGGGATGCCGAGGCGGTCGAACTGGCTCCGGGGCGCGTCGGACTCGTGCATCCGCTTCGCCAGCAGCCGCAGCATCCGCAGTTCGACGTCGTCGTCACGGAGCGGCTGCTCCTGCTCGGGGTCGGTCTCGAGGTCGAACAGCAGCGTGCCGTGCTGCCACGGGTTCATCCAGGTCGGCGTCGCCGGCATGCGCATCGTGCGGATGCCCTTCGTGAAGGGCAGCGGTTCGGACGGCTCCCACTCGGTGAGCTCGGACACCGCGAAGCGCGACCGCATGTGGGTCGGCATGAGCGTGTACTCCTCGAGCGGGGCGTTCGACCGGTCGACGGCGCCACGCATGTACACGTACCGGCCGTCGGTGACGTTGACGTGGCCGCCGTGGATGCCGAACAGCGCCCCGTCGTGCCCGGCGTGCGTCGCATCGGCCGTCGGCAGCGCGAGGTCGTGACCCTGCATGTCGGCCGTCGGCTCCTGCCCGAACCAGCGCAGCAGGGTCGGCGCGATGTCGATCGTCTGTGCGAGGTCGCCGCGACGGGTGTCGCGCGCGGCGTTCCGCGGGTCCCACATGAACATCGGCAGGTGCACGAGCTCGTTGAACCAGGGCTGCACCGACTTCGCCCACCAGCCGTGCTCGCCGAGCAGGAAGCCGTGGTCGGTGTTCACGATGAGCATCGTGTCCTCCCACAGGCCGTGCTCGTCCATCGCGTCGAGGACCCGGCCGAGCGACTTGTCGCACATCGACACCAGCGCCGCGTACTCCAGGCGTGCGTGCTCGACCTGCTGTTCCGGCTCGGTGACCTTCTGGTAGCCGGGCCAGTCGAATTCGGGACCGTCGTAGTCGTGCGGGTACTTGTCCTTGTAGAGCTGGTGCGTGAAGAACGGCTCGTGCGGGTCGAAGAGCTCGAGCTGCAGGAACCAGTCGTCCGCCGCGGCGTTCGTGTCGATGAACTCGATCCCGGCGTCGACGGTGCGGGTCTGGGTGTGCTCGGCCTCGGTCGGCATGTAGGACCGGTTGACCTGGTCCTGCCGTTTCATGCCGGCCGCTCCCCCGACGGCGCTCCCCGGTGCGACGACGCCCTTCCAGGGGTCGCCCTCCTGCCCGCGGAAGAACTCCCAGGTCGTGTAGCGCGTGTGGTAGGTCGCGCCGCCGTCCTCCCAGTAGTGCGGGTGGTCAGACGCCAGGTGCGTGTGGACACCCGCGTCCCGCAGCATCTGCGGCATCGAGTCATCGAACGGCTCGAGCGGGCCCCACGAGCGGTGCAGGAAGTTGTGCCGGCCGGTGTGGAGTTCGCGGCGGGCTGGCATGCACGGCATCGAGCCGGCGTAGAACGCATCGAACGTGACCGCGCGCTCCGCGAGCCGCGCGAAGTTCGGCGCGTCGACGACGGTGTCCTTGTACGTCGACAGCATGTGACGGTTGAGGCTGTCGAACATGACCATGATCGCCTTCACCGGGTCGCCTCCCCGGTGCCGAGGTGTGCGCGGAGGTCCGCCGCATCGGCACCCTCCGGTGCGTCGAGGACCGCGGCGCGCAGACGCTCGAGCGAGGCGATGTGCGCGTCCATGGCGGCGGCACCGGTGTCGTGCGCCCACTCGCCCACGAAGTCGGCGAGCTCGACGTCGAAGGGGGCCGAGGTCTCGATGGACTCGCGGCGGTCACGGTAGCGGTACCGGGCCACCTCGTCGCGACGGGTCTCCAGCTCGACGTCGACCAGGCGGAGCAGCTCCTCGCGGCGCATGAAGCCGGCGAACGCGAGCCGGGCCGCGAAGTCCGGGTCCTGGAAGCGGGTCGGCGGTTGGTACGGGCTGGTCAGCCAGTCGAGGAAGACCGTGATGCCCTCGTCCGTGACCCGGTAGGTCTTCGCGTCGGTGGCCCCCGGACGGACCTCGACCGCGTGGGTGACCCAGCCACGGTCCTCCATGGCGGAGAGCGACCGGTAGACCTGGCTCATCTGGGTGTTCGAGCGGACGAACCGTCCGTGGGTGTCGAGGTACTTCTTCAGGTCGTACCCGGTCATCGGGTGCCGAGCCAGGACACCCAGCAGGATGCTCTCGAGCTTCATCGCGTCGCCTTCCTCGGACGCGACGGCCGTCGTCACGCCCACCGACCGGATGACACAAGTCACATGGTCGGGCGTGGAGAGGATGACACAATGCGAATGCTCGTGTCAACGCTCATGTCGATGCGCCTGCACTTGGCGCGGTGGGCACAGTGCCGTCCTGACCCCGGCGGAGGCGCAGGAGGCGTTCGTTCGGACGGACAGCGGATCGACCCCGACGACGCTTGCGCCCTGACCGACGGCGGCGTGACGACGATCACCGTCCCGACGCTCGTCAGCAGCGATCAGGGGTCGGCTCGGCTCCGCCTCCAGGATTCGAACCCGGACCTCACGGCACCAAAGGCCGTCGTGCTGCCGTTACACCAAGGCGGAACGCACCCGAGCAGGTGCGCGTCCATCCTCCCACGGCCCGGACGTTGGCCGCGCGCCACGGCTTCGGCCAAGATGGAGGGATGCCGCAGCAGGACGAGGTCGACCGGATCGTCGCGGCGTGGGGTCGGGAGCGCGGCGACCTCGACTTCGGACCGCTCGAGGTCCTGTCCCGCGTCGACCGGCTCGCCCGGCACCTCGACCGCGCACGACGGGCGGCGTTCGACGCGAGCGACGTCGAGCCGTGGGAGTTCGACGTGCTGTCGGCGCTGCGGCGGGCGGGCGAGCCGTACGAGCTCAGCCCGAAGTCGCTGCTGCAGCAGACCCTCGTGTCGAGTGGCACGATGACGAACCGGGTCGACCGGCTCGCGGCGCGCGGGCTCGTCAGCCGACGCACCGACCCCCGAGACGGTCGGGGGATCCTCGTGTCGCTGACGACGAGCGGTCGTGCGGCGGTGGACGCAGCGATCGCGGACCTGCTCCGTGCCGAGCGCGCGATCCTGTCCGGGGTGTCCGACGACGAGCAGGCGCAGCTCTCCGGGCTGCTCCGCCGGCTCATCCTCGGCCTCGGCGACTGACGCCGGCGCCTCGCCCCTGAGGCGCGCCCGTACGTCTCGCTTCGTGGAGCAGTAGCTGTCGGGTCCACGAGCCGGACCCGACGTCTTCTGCTCCATCGACGAGCGAGCAACCGGACCGACGAGCGAGCAACCGACCAACGAGCGAGCAACCGATCGACGAGCGAGAACCGGAACGACCAGGGACAGCCGACGACCCGTGACCCGTGACCCGCGACCCGGCTCGACTACACCCCGAGCTGCTCCGCGACCTCGAGCCACCGCTCCTCGAGCTGCTCGACCTCGGCGTCGAGCGCCCCGAGCCGCGTCTGCAGGGCACCGAGCCCCTCGTAGTCGGACTGGTCGTGCGCCGCGAACGCGTCGAGCAGCTTCTGCCGGTCCTGCCCCGCCTTCGCGATCTTCCGGTCGAGCGCCGACATCTCCTTCTCCGCCGCGCGACGATCCGCGCCGCTCAAGGAGGGCGCAGCCGACGCGACCGACCCGGACGGCCCGGCCGCGGCTCCGGACCCGGCCCCGCTGCCGCCGGATCCGCCTGCCGGAGCCGTGTCGGGCCTCCCGGCCGAGGCGGCGGCAGCCGCAGCAGCGGTCTGCGGGACGGAACCCGACGCGCGCAGCCGCATGTACTCGTCGACCCCGCCGGGCAGGTGCCGCAGGTGTCCGCCGAGCACGGCGTACTGCTGGTCGGTGACGCGTTCGAGCAGGTACCGGTCGTGGGACACGACGAGCAGGGTGCCCGGCCAGGTGTCGAGCAGGTCCTCCATCGCGGCGAGCATGTCGGTGTCGAGGTCGTTCGTGGGCTCGTCGAGGATGAGCACGTTCGGCTCGTCGAGCAGGATGAGCATGAGCTGCAGGCGGCGCTTCTGCCCACCGGACAGGTCCTTGACGGGCGTCGAGAGCTGCTCCGAGGTGAAGCCGAGCCGCTCGAGCAGCTGCGACGGCGTCATCTCCTTGCCGTCCGCCACGTACGAGGTCTTCTTGCGGGCGACGACCTCGCGGACGCGGTCGTCGGCGAACTGCTGCAGGTCGGCGAGCTGCTGGTCGAGCACGGCGATCTGCACCGTCTTGCCGGTCTTGACACGTCCGGTGGTCGGCTGGAGCTTGCCGGCGACCAGGTTGAGGAGCGTCGACTTGCCGGCACCGTTCGGACCGAGGATCCCCGTGCGCTCCCCCGGCGCGATCCGCCACTCGACGTCGCGCAGGATCACGTCGTCGCCGAAGGACACGCCGACGTCGAGCAGGTCGACCACGTCCTTGCCGAGGCGTGCGGTCGCCATCTGCGACAGCGCCACGGTGTCGCGGATCGGCGGGACGTCGTCGATCAGGGCGTTCGCGGCGTCGATGCGGAACTTCGGCTTGCTCGTGCGGGCCGGGGCGCCGCGACGGAGCCACGCGAGCTCCTTGCGGGCGAGGTTCTGCCGCCGCTGCTCGCTCGCCGCGGCCTGCCGGTCACGCTCGACGCGCTGCAGGATGTACGCCGCGTAGCCGCCTTCGAAGGGCTCGACGATGCCGTCGTGGACCTCCCACGTGTCGGTCGAGACCGCATCGAGGAACCACCGGTCGTGCGTGACGACGACCATGCCGCCCTGGTTCGCCGACCAGCGACGATTGATGTGGTCGGCGAGCCACTGGATGCCCTCGACGTCGAGGTGGTTTGTCGGCTCGTCGAGGAACAGCACGTCCCAGTCGCCGACGAGCAGCTTCGCGAGCGCGATGCGGCGGCGCTGCCCTCCGGAGAGGTCGTCGACGACGGCGTCCCACGGGATGTCGGAGACGAGCCCGCCGATGATGTCGCGGATCTTCGGGTCGCCCGCCCACTCGTGCTCCGCGAGTTCGCCGACGACGATGCTGCCGACGGTCGCCCCCGCCGGCAGGACGTCGCGCTGGTCGAGGTACCCGACCGTCAGGCCGCGACGGTGGGTGACCCGACCGTCGTCGGGCTCGAGTCGCTGGGCCAGCAGTGCGAGGAGCGTCGACTTGCCGTCGCCGTTGCGCCCGACGACGCCGATGCGGTCGCCCTCGTCGAGGCCGAGGGTGACCCGGTCGAAGACGACACGGGTGGGGAACTCGAGATGCACGTTCTCGGCGCCGAGGAGATGAGCCACCCGACAAGGGTAGGCGGCGCGGGAGCGTGGTCGGACCGCACCGGTCTGGAGGCGCGGCTCAGCTCCCCGGGGTCGGCTCGCCCTCGCCAGCCGCCTCCTTGGCACGTCGGAGGCGGGCCTGGGCCTCCCAGTACTCGATCTCGCGCTCGAGCTCAGCGAGCTCCTGCTCGGTACCGGTGACGCGCTTGTCGCCGTGCGCCGCGCGGGCGTGACCGAGGCTGGCGTACCGGTCCTCGTGGCGGTTCGGCTCGATGTAGCGGCCGTGGTTCCGGTCGTTCGCGCTCCAGTCGTGCCCGACGGCGAACCACACGATGCTGCCGACCAGGGGCAGGAAGATGCAGATGAGGATCCACGCGAACTTCGGGAGTCCGCGGACCTGGTCCTCGCCCCGGGTGACGATGTCGATCAGGGCGAAGACGAGCAGCACGATCCCCGCGCCGTACAGCAGAACGCTCATGGTTCCGGAGTCTATGGATCGGCCGAGCGCCGGACCATGCCCTGATCGGGTGGCGCGGTCACGATCGCGCGTCGGTCTCCTGCGGGTCCGTTCAGGAGCCCACGTCGGGGCGCACCGTCTCGACGTCGCCGGCCTGCTCGCCCGCGGCCGGGTGCTGCGACAACCAGCGTCGCGCCGCCAGCGTGTCCAGAGCGGGAACGACGATGGCCGCGGTGTTCACCAGGGCGAGCGCGACGTACATCGGCCAGAGTGTGCCACCGGCGGCAGCGGCACTCGCCCAGAGCACCGCTGTGACGCACAACGAACCCAGTTCCGCTCCCGACGCTGCCTGCACGGCCGCGGCGTCCACGACCACACGACGGTCGTCCGGGACGGCGCGACGGCCGTGGAACGCCTGCCGGACCGCGTGCCGCTCGCGTGTCTGCAGCAGCGCGACCACCGGTGCTGGCGCCAGCCCGTCGCGGCGACGGGCCACGGCCCCTCGGACGACCTGCACGATCAGGAGGACGACCGCACCGACGGCGACACTGACGGACACCGCCCACCTCGCAGGCGCCTCGGGCGGCAACGTGAGTCCCAGTGCGACCAGGACGGCGACGGCAGCCGCGGACCCGCCGAGCACCCAGGCGACCGCGCCCATCGATCGCTGGCGGTCGGTGGACTCGGCCACCGCGAGGACGGCCTCCGCGCGCTCCTGTGCGAGTGCCCACCGGTGTCCGGCTGCCGTCCCCTCGGCCGTCACAGCGCGGCGACCCACTCGTCGGTGCCGTCGGTGAACTCCTGGCGCTTCCAGATCGGCGTGCGCTCCTTGACCAGGTCGATCAGTGCGGCGCAGGCGGCGAACGCCTCGGCCCGGTGCGGCGACGAGACGGCTGCGGCGAGCGCCACGTCCCCGATGCCGAGCGCACCGACGCGGTGCAGCACCGCGATGCGGACCTCGGGATGGTCGGCGGCGACCGAGCGGGCGACCTCGGCGATGACGTCACCGGCGCTCGGGTGCCGTTCGTAGTCGAGTGCTGTGACCCCCTTGCCCTCGTCGTGATCGCGGACGACCCCGGCGAAGGTCACGACGGCACCGTCGCGGTCGGTCGTGACGGCGCCGGAGACCTCGTCGACCGTGATCACCCGGTCCACCACGTCGGCCACGACGACGCGGTCGCCGCTCACGAGGCACTCCGAGGCGCGTGCCCCTCGCCGTGCAGCTGGGCGAGCACGTGGTCGAGCACGCCGTCCAGCACCGCGAGCCCGTCGGCGACACCGCCGCGCGACCCGGGCAGGGTCACCACGACGGTCCGGCCACCGGCGATGCCCGCGACCCCGCGGGTCAGCAGCGCGGTCGGCCCAGCACCGGCGAGTCCGCGGCGGCGGATCTCCTCGGTGATGCCCGGCAGTTCGAGGTCGATCAGGGGTGCGACGGCCTCGGGCGTGCGGTCGGTCGGGGTCACGCCCGTCCCGCCCGTGGTGACCACGACCTCCGCATCGGCGAGGAGCTCGGCGGACACCGTCTCGGCGATGGGGCCGCCGTCCGGCACGATCGTCGGCTCGGCGACGCCGAACCCGCGCTCGCGCAGCCACGCGGCGATGACCGGCCCGGTGCGGTCGAGCGTCGGGTCGGTCGAGGCCTGCGTGGAGACGACCACCACGCCGGCGCGGCCCCTGGTGGGTTCGGACGTCATCGGTTGCTCCAGTCCCCCGAACGCCCGCCGTGCTTCTCGAGCACCCGGACATCGGTGATCACGGCCGTGCGGTCGACGGCCTTCACCATGTCGTACACGGTCAGCGCCGCCACGCTCGCACCGGTCAGGGCCTCCATCTCGACGCCCGTGCGCGAGGTCGTGCGGACGGAGACCTCGATCCGCACGCGGTCGTCGTCGCCGGTGATGTCCACCTCGACCCCGGCGATGGGCAGCGGGTGGCAGAGCGGCACCAGGTCCGACGTCTTCTTGACCGCCATGAGCGCCGCGATCCGGGCGGTGCCGATCACCTCGCCCTTGGGCAGCGACCCGTCGAGGATCCGCTCCACCACGTCGGTGCGGGTCACCAGCGTGGCCGTGGCCGTGGCGGATCGGGCGGTGACGTCCTTGTCCGAGACGTCGACCATGTGTGCGGTGCCGTCGGCGCGGACGTGCGAGAGCTCGGCGTCACGCGCACCGTTCTGGTGGTCGTCGGTCATCGGAGGCTCCAGACGGTCAGCGGGTCTCCCGGTTCGACGGTGTCGGTGCCGAGGGGGACGTGGACGAGGTGGGTGGCGGCCGCGAGGTGCCCGAGCAGGTGCGAGCTCGGCCCGCCCACGAAGTGCACGCGCCCCTCGGCGACCCGACCGCGGCGGAGCTGGTGCTTGCCGACGGGCGAGCTCGTCGATTCGGCTGCCGGCAGCTCGGCGGTCGGGCGGTCCGGTGCGCCGACCACGGCGGCGAGCACCGGGCGCAGGAACACCTCGAACGACACGAGAGCGGACACGGGGTTGCCGGGGAACGCCACGACCGGCACCCGCCGACCGGCCAGGTCGACGAGACCGAGGGCCTGGGGCCCCCCGGGCTGCATCGCGACCGGGGTGACGGCGAGTCCGCGGGGCTCGAGCACCTGCCGCACGACCTCGTACGCCCCGGCGCTGATCCCACCGGTGGTCAGGACCAGGTCGACCCCGTCGCCGACGGCCGACTCGAGACCCGGCAGGAACGCGTCCGGGGCATCGCTGAGCCGCACACCGCGGGCGACCGCACCGACCTCGGCCAGGGCCGCACGGAGCGCGACACCGTTCGCGTCGCGGATCACCGCACCCGCACCGTCCAGCCCGTCGCCTGCAGCGTCGTCGGCGAGTTCGCTGCCGGTGGACACGACGAGCACCCGGACCGGGCGGACCACGGACACCTCGCCGACACCTGCCGACGCCAGGGCACCGAGGAGCGCCGAGGTCACCGGGGCTCCGGCCGGGGCGAGCTCGGCGCCGACGGCGACGTCGGTGCCGATCCGGCGGACGAACGCTCCGGCGGTCGTCCCGGCGGGGACGGTCAGCCCGTCGAGCCCCAGCGCCGCGGGGAACGCACCGGGCGGTGTCGCCTCGACCGGCACGACGGCATCGGCGCCCTCGGGGATACGGGCCCCGGTCATGATCGGCGCAGTCGTGCCGGGCTCGAGCGGCACCGGTACGGCACCGGCGGGGATCGGGTCGACCACGCGGACGGCACGGCCGGCCTCGGTCGACCGCACGGCGAACCCGTCCATCTGGCTGTTGTCGAACACGGGCAGCGGGACGGGGGCAGCCACCGCCCGGGCGAGCACCCGGTACCCGCGGCCGGCACCGGCACCGTCCGCCAGCGCGTCGAGCGGGAGGGTCTCCTCCGCCCGTCCGGCGAGCACGGGCGCGAGGAGCGCGGCGACCTCGTCGCGGTGCTGACCGATCGTGCGCACGGATGCCTCCGAACCTCGTGGGGACGCCCCGTTCCCGGTCGCTGCCGGAGGGGCCTCAGTAGCGTATCCAGGGCGCACCACGCGCCGAGGACATCCGGAGGACCTGTGGAGGACCACGTGACCACGACCGCACCTGTGGACGGAACGACCGCTCGCATCGGGGTGATCGGGGGCTCCGGCCTCTACCGCCTCTTCGAGGAGGGCACCGCCGACGAGATCACCGTGGACACGCCCTACGGCCCGACGTCGAGCCCGATCACCGTCGGCACGATGGCCGGCAAGCGCGTCGCGTTCCTCACGCGCCACGGCCGCGAGCACTCGGTCGCCCCGCACCTCATCAACCACCGCGCGAACGTCTGGGCCCTCCGGTCCCTCGGGGTGCGCGCGATCGTCTCGTCCAGCGCGGTGGGCGGCCTGCACCCGGACTACGCGCCCGGCACCTTCGTCGTGACCGACCAGCTCATCGACCGCACCTGGGGCCGGGCGGACACGTTCTTCGAGGACCAGGTGCAGCACCTTTCCTTCGCCGACCCCTTCGACCCGGTGCTCCGCCGCGCCGCGATCGACGCCATCGCCGCGCTCGACGTGCCCTTCCGCCCGACGGGCACGTGCGTCGTCATCCAGGGCCCGCGCTTCTCGACCCGCGCCGAGTCCGTCTGGATGCGCGAGGCCGGCGGCCACACGATCAACATGACGATGACGCCGGAGGTCCCGCTGGCGGCGGAGCTCGGCATCGGCACGGTCAACCTGTCCTTCGTGACGGACGCCGACGCGGGCCTCGCCCCCGCAGCGGACGAGACGGCAGCCGACGGCACGGTGCCGGAGGCCGAGGCACCCGTCACCCACGGCGCAGTCATGGAGCGCCTGGCCCGCGCGAACGAGGTGATCGTCCGCGCCATCGGCGACGTGGTCGCAGCCCTGCCCGACGACTACACCCCGCGCGAGCTGGTCCCCACCGCAGCCAGCGAGAGCGTCCTGCGGAAGACGGCCCACGCATGAGCCGCCTGCTCGTCACCGGCGGCGCGGGCTTCATCGGCTCCGCGATCGTCCGTCGCGCCCTCGCCGAGGGGCACGAGGTCCGCGTCCTCGACTCCCTGCGCGACGACGTGCACGGCGACCCCGCCGAGGTCGTCCGCGCGCACGAGCAGCAGGGGCTGGCCTTCGTGCACGGCGACGTCCGCGACCCCGTCGCGCTCGAGGCCGCCCTCGACGGCATCGACGTCGTCTGCCACCAGGCGGCGAAGGTCGGCCTCGGCGTCGACTTCCAGGACGCCCCGGACTACGTCTCGTCCAACGACGCGGGCACCGCGTACGTCCTCGCCGGCATGGACCGCCACGGCATCGGCCGACTCGTCGTCGCGAGCTCGATGGTCGTCTACGGCGAGGGCGCGTACGAGACCGCGGACGGCGAACCGACCCGTCCGCCGGCCCGTCGCCGCGAGGACCTCGACGGCGGCCGCTTCGACCCGATCGGTCCCGACGGCCGACCGCTCGTGCCGGGGCTGATCGACGAGTCCGCCGCCCTCGACCCGCGCAACGTGTACGCGCAGACGAAGGTCGCGCAGGAGCACCTGGCGTCGTCGTGGGCGCGCGCGACCGGCGGCACCGCGATCGCCCTGCGCTACCACAACGTCTACGGCCCGGGCATGCCGTCGAACACCCCGTACGCCGGGGTGGCGTCGCTCTTCCGTTCGGCCCTCGCCCGCGGCGAGGCGCCCCGCGTCTTCGAGGACGGGCGCCAGCGCCGGGACTTCGTGCACGTGGACGACGTCGCGGGCGCGAACGTCGCGTCGATCGCCGCGACGGCGGACCTGCCCGCCGAGACGTTCCGGGCCTACAACGTCGGGTCCGGCGTCGTGCACACCATCGGTGACATGGCCGCGGCCATCGCCGGCCCCGACGGACCGCAGCCGGTCGTCACGGGTGAGTACCGGCTCGGCGACGTCCGCCACGTGACGGCGTCGTCCGAGCGGATCCGGTCGGAACTCGGCTGGCACGCGCAGGTCGACTTCGTGCAGGGGATGCGCGACTTCGCGACCGCACCGCTCCGGGCCGCCGTGCAGCGCTGACGCACCGTCACCGACCCGGCGCCGCCCCCGCGTGCGCCGGGTGGCGGTGGCGACCCGCGCCTCCCGGCCGTCCCCCGGACACGGGGCACACGATCCGTTCACCGCGCTCGACACGCCACGGGGGACACCGATCCTGTACCCCACGCCGTGTCGTCGTGTTACGTCTTCTCCATGGACCGCACGCCAGCCGACGCCCACGAGCCCGTCGCCGACGCGACGCGCGCGACCGACGCGGAGGCCAGTCGTTCCGACGACCCGCACCGAATGGACCACATGACCGTCGACGTGATCCTGCCCTGCCTGGACGAGGCGGACGCGCTCCCGCGCGTCATCGGCCGCCTGCCGGAGGGGTACCGCGCCATCGTCGTCGACAACGGCTCGACCGACGGCTCGGCCGACGTCGCCCGAGCCCACGGCGCGACCGTCGTGACCGAGCCCGTCAAGGGGTTCGGCTCCGCGTGCGCCGCCGGCGTGGCCGCGGCGACCGCGGACTACGTCGCCTTCTGCGACGCCGACGCATCGATGGACCCGGCCGAACTCCCCGCGCTCGTGGCACGCGTCGCGGAGGGCCGGACCGACCTCGCGCTCGGCCGCCGCGTCCCGACCTCGCGTGGCGCCTGGGCCCCGCACGCCCGCTTCGCCAACCGCGTGCTCGCCGTCCTCATGCGCCGCGCCACCGGCTACCGCCTCCGCGACCTCGGCCCGATGCGCGTCATGCGCCGCGCCGACCTCGTCGCACTCGACCTGCAGGACCGCCGCAGCGGCTACCCGCTCGAGATGGTGCTGGCCGCGCACGCCGCAGGCTGGCGGGTCGACGAGTCCGACATCGGTTACGCCCAGCGTGTCGGCGACAGCAAGGTCACCGGCACGCTCCGCGGCACGGTGAACGCCGTCCGCGACATGTCCCGTCTGCTGCGCGAGTACGGCCGGGAGGCGCGACCCCGTGTGGTCGCACCCGGTCCGGTCCGTGACACGGCCGGGTCCACCACGGAAGGAGCACGTTCATGACGGACGTCACGGTGGTCATCGTGGCCAAGGAGTGCCTGCCGGGCAAGGTCAAGACGCGACTGACGCCCGCGCTGACCCCCGAGGGCGCCGCACGGGTGGCCTCGGCCGCGCTCGCCGACACGATCGAGACGGTGCGCGCGCTGCCCGCGTCGCGCCGCGTGCTGCTGTACGACGGCGTCGTGCTGCCCGACGGCACCGACGACTTCGAGGTGCTGCACCAGGTCGACGGCGGGCTCGACGAACGGCTCGGTGCCATGTTCGACGCGATGACCGGCCCGACGCTCCTCGTCGGCATGGACACCCCGCAGGCGACCCCGGAGCACCTCGTGCCCGTCTTCGAGGACCCGGCGCGCGACGCGTGGTTCGGTCCGGCGGACGACGGCGGCTTCTGGTCCCTGTACCTGCGGCAGCCCGACGGCGACCTGCTCCGCGGTGTCCCGATGTCGCAGGACGACACCGGCGCCGTGCAGTTTGCGCGCCTCACCGACGCGGGGCTGTCGGTCGGCACGCTGCCGGCACTGCTCGACGTCGACACCGTGGCGGACGCCGAGCAGGTGGCCGCCCTCGCGCCGTCGTCCCGCTTCGCCGTGGCCTTCGGAGCCGAGCGCGACGCGACCCTCACCACGACGACCGGGGGGACCCGATGACGATGCAGGACACCGTCACGTTCGGCGCCGGCGGCGGCGAACCGTACGCCCGTGCCCTCCGGACCGACGGCCGCCTCCGCCTGACCGACCCGGAGCGCCCCGACGTCGAGGTCACGATGGACGTCGGCCGCTGGAGCGCCGCCGCCGACCGCGTCGATCGTTCCCTGCTCGAGGGCGCGGACGGCCCCGTCATCGACATCGGGTGCGGCCCGGGCCGGATGCTCGTCGCCGCGCGTGCGCTCGGGATCCCCGCGCTCGGCGTGGACGTCTCGGACGAGGCCGTCGCCATCGCGCGGCGCTCCGGCGGCACGGCGGTGCAGGGCTCGGTCTTCGACCCCATCCCGGACGAGGGCCGGTGGGACACGGCGCTCGTCATCGACGGCAACATCGGGATCGGCGGCGACCCGGTCGCGCTCCTCGCCCGGTGCCGCGAGATCGTGCGCGACGGCGGCAGTGTCGTCGTCGAGACGCACGTCGACCGATCGGCGGACCGGACCTTCACCGCGCACGTGGTGGACGCTGACGGCAACCGCAGCGAGGGGTTCCCGTGGGCAGAGGTCGGTGTCGATGCACTCCTGCGGCACGCCGCGGCCGCGGGACTGCAGGCTCGGCAGAGCTGGACCACGGCCGGGCGGACCTTCTGCGCACTCGTCGCGTGATCTGGCCCCGTTGTTTTGCAGAGTTCAAGACAACGGGGTAACGTGGTGGCCATCAGCCGACGGCGTCCTGGTCGTCGGTCCGACGGCTGGCGACCCTCGGCACGACGACGAGGAGCACCCGTGCACAACCGACAGAACCCCTTCGGCGGCGCCTACGTCTCCGGACTCGAGACCCGCGACGAACTCGGTGCCTACGCGGTCGAGGCCGCGTGGCGCCCCGTCGGCAGCTACACCGGCACCGGTGTCGGGCGTGCGCTCGGCCGGTTCGTGGACACCCAGTTCCGACGTCCCGGTACGGCCACGTCCTCGACGCGGACCGTCACCGGTTCGCTGCGGACGGCGACCGGGTCCTTCCGGACCGCCTGAGCAGCCGCTCCCCCTCCCCCACCCACAGACCGCGAGCGGTCGCCCACCCGGGAACTCCCCCCACGTCCCCGGTCGGGCGGCCGCTCGTGCCGTACCCGCGGTCCGGTCGACGCGGAGGTCCGGTGCGCCCGCGCGACACGTGACGGCGCGCTGAGGGTCCTGGTGCCAGGATGGGCGCATGAACGACCGCGCCGGCACACCCGCGACCGCAGACGACCTCGTCGACCTCGACGCCCTCCTGGCCGCGTACCACGAGCGCGTCCCCGACGTGTCGATCCCCGAGCAGAAGGTGGTGTTCGGCACCTCGGGCCACCGCGGCTCCTCGCTCGACACCGCGTTCAACGACACCCACATCGCAGCGATCACGCAGGCGATCGTCGAGTACCGCGCCGAGCAGGGCACCACCGGTCCGCTGTTCATCGGGCGCGACACCCACGCCCTGTCGGCGCCCGCCGAGCAGACCGCCCTGCAGGTCCTCGCCGCGAACGGCGTGCGCGTCCTCGCCGACGCACAGGACGGCTTCGTCCCGACGCCCGCGCTGAGCCACGCGATCATCAAGTACAACCGCGAGGAGCACGGCGACACGGCCGACGGCATCGTCATCACGCCGAGCCACAACCCGCCGCGCGACGGCGGCTTCAAGTACAACCCGCCGCACGGCGGCCCGGCCGACAGCGACGCCACGTCGTGGATCGCGGACCGCGCGAACGCGATCATCGCCGGCGGGAACACCGACGTCCGTCGCCAGGACGACACGTCCGCCGAGGGCTACGACTACCTCGGGTCGTACGTGTCGGACCTCGAGGACATCATCGACATCGACGCGATCAAGCGCGCCGGGGTGAAGATCGGCGCCGACCCGCTGGGCGGTGCATCGCTGCCGTACTGGGAGCGCATCCGCGACCACTACGGGCTCGACCTGACCGTGGTGAACCCCGAGGTCGACCCGACCTGGGCGTTCATGACGCTCGACTGGGACGGCAAGATCCGCATGGACCCGTCGAGCCCGTCGGCCATGGCCTCGGTCCTGGCGCGGAAGGACGACTTCGACGTCCTGACCGGCAACGACGCGGACTCGGACCGCCACGGCATCGTCACGCCCGACGGCGGCCTGATGAACCCGAACCACTACCTCGCGGTCGCGATCGAGTACCTGTACGCGCACCGTCCCGAGTGGCGCGAGGACGCGGCGATCGGCAAGACCCTGGTGTCGTCGAGCATCATCGACCGCGTCGCGGAGTCGCTCGGCCGCCGCCTGTGGGAGGTCCCGGTCGGCTTCAAGTGGTTCGTCCCGGGGCTCATCGACGGTTCCGTGGCCTTCGGTGGCGAGGAGTCCGCCGGAGCGTCGTTCCTCCGCAAGGACGGCACGGCGTGGACGACCGACAAGGACGGCATCATCCTGGCGCTCCTGGCGTCGGAGATCGTCGCCGTCACCGGCAAGACCCCGTCGCAGCTCTACGCCGAGCTCACCGAGCGCTTCGGCGCCCCGGTCTACCAGCGCGTCGACGCGGCGGCGAGCAAGGAGCAGAAGGCCCGCCTGTCGAAGCTCGACGGCGACGCGATCTCCGCCGACACGCTCGCGGGTGACCCGATCTCCGCGAAGCTGTCGAAGGCCCCCGGCAACGACGCGGCCGTCGGCGGCGTCAAGGTCGTGACCGACAAGGCGTGGTTCGCCGCCCGCCCCTCGGGCACCGAGGACGTCTACAAGATCTACGCGGAGAGCTTCGTCGGCCAGGAGCACCTGGAGCAGGTCCAGCGCGAGGCCAAGGAGATCGTGGACGCAGCGCTCGGCGCCTGACACCGTCGGCGACCGACAGGAGGCGTCACCGGATCCGTCCGGCGGCGCCTCCTCCGTATGCGGGGCGCGGTCCCTGCACGTCCTCCGCCCCACCCTGCCGATGTCCACAGGAACGAGGCGGACGGGAACAATCCGTTTGCGCGCGTTGTATTTTTGCAGTGCGCGCAACAAGCCTTCCCCGTGCCCGGGTCGGAGCGCCTGCGCGAGCACCAGTACGCACGGGAGACCCGCACATGACCCAGACGGCGACCGCACCCGCGGCCCCCACCACGTCCTCGAACGCGGTGATGAACCACCGGCAGATCCTGCTCGTCATCTACGGGCTGATGGCCGGCATGTTCCTCGGCGCGCTCGACCAGACCATCGTCGGCACCGCCATCCGCACCATCGGCGACGACCTGCACGGCCTCGACCAGCAGGCCTGGGTGACCACGGCCTACCTGATCGCCTCGACGATCACGACGCCGATCTACGGCAAGCTGTCCGACATCTTCGGCCGCCGCCCGCTGTTCCTCACCGCGATCGGCATCTTCATCGTCGGATCGTTCGCCGCGTCGTTCTCCACCTCGATGCTCATGCTCGCCGGCTTCCGCGCGCTGCAGGGCCTCGGTGCCGGCGGTTTGATGTCCCTCCCGCTCGCGATCATGGGCGACATGCTCGCCCCGCGCGAGCGCGCCAAGTACCAGGGCTACTTCCTCGCCGTGTTCGGCATCTCCTCGGTGATCGGGCCGCTCGTCGGCGGCCTGTTCGCCGGCGCGTCCGAGATCCTCTTCGTCAGCGGATGGCGCTGGGTCTTCCTGATCAACGTGCCGGTCGGCGTCATCGCCCTCCTCATGGTCACGACGTTCCTGCACCTGCCGAAGTTCGGCGAGCGCGGCAAGCCCCGCATCGACTGGTGGGGCGCCACCCTCGTCATCGTCACCCTCGTCCCGCTGCTCCTCATCGCAGAGCAGGGCCGCGAGTGGGGCTGGGACTCCCCCGGTGCGTTCGCCTGCTACGCGATCGGCGCGCTGGGCCTGGTCGCCTTCGTGATCGTCGAGCGCTCGATGGGTGACGACGCGATCCTGCCGCTCAAGCTCTTCAGCTCGCGGGTGTTCTCGATGGCCGCGGTCCTGTCGGTGCTCGTCGGCTTCGGGATGTTCGGCGCGATGCTGACGATCCCGCTCTACCTGCAGATCGTGAAGGGCGTGACCCCGACCGAATCCGGCTTCGCGATGCTGCCGATGGTGCTCGGCCTGATGATCTCCTCGATCGCCTCCGGTCAGATCATCTCTCGCACGGGTCGCTACGGCGTGTTCCCGGTCACGGGCATCGCCTTCACGGCGATCGGCTTCACGGTCCTGACCTTCCTGACCGCCGACAGCCTCCTCTGGTTCCTCATGCTCGGCATGTTCGGCATCGGCCTCGGGCTCGGGCAGCTCATGCAGACGCTGACCCTGGCCGCGCAGAACTCGGTCTCCCCGCGGGACATCGGCGTGGCCACGAGCGCGGCGACGTTCTTCCGCCAGATCGGCGGCACCATGGGCACCGCGGTGCTCCTGTCGGTCCTGTTCACGCTGATGCCGACGAACATCACCGGTGCGATGCAGAACGAGGCCACCCTGAAGCCGGCGCTCAACGCAGCCCTCACCCCCTCGGTCGCCAGTGCCTCCGAGAACAAGGGCGTCATGGACCAGATCTGGTCGAAGATCGTCGACCCGGTGCAGCAGAACGTGCAGCAGGGGCTCGACAAGGGCGCGGCGGCTGCGAAGCAGGCGGCGGACGAAGCCGTGACGAAGCAGGTCACCGCGCAGGTGCAGCAGCAGGTCGCCGCCGGACGGATCCCCGCTGCCTCCGCCGACTCGGTCATCGCCGAGCAGGTCGCCGCGAACAAGTCCGCCGCCGAGCAGCAGGCCCTCGAGACCGCCGCGTCGAAGGCGAACGCCGAGGTCGTCGACGGCACGCTGCAGATCGACTACAGCAACGCCGACCAGCGGAAGGCCGTGGTCGACGAGGTCGCGCCGAAGCTGGTCGACCAGCTGAAGGACGGCGACACCGCGGCCAGCTCGTCCGCCGGCTCGGCCACGAGTGACACGTCGTTCCTCAACGGCGCCGACGCGCGTCTGACCCGTCCGTTCCTGGTCGGGTTCAGCCAGTCGGCCGTCGTCGTGTACTGGGTCGGCCTCGGCGTGATCCTGCTCGCCTTCGTGCTGACGTGGTTCTTCCGGGTCCCGCCGCTCCGCAAGGTCTCGGCGCTGCAGGAGCAGGCGAACGCGGCGAAGGGCGACACCGACCGGCTGACCGCTGACGCGCAGCAGGCGGCGGCGAACACCGGTTCGCTGGTCAGCCCGGACACGGGGTCGATGCGAGCGGTCCCGACCTCGCCGGACGTCACGGTGCAGCAGCCGCAGGACCGGTCTGGACGCACCGCCTCCTCCGCCGGACAGCCCGCCTCCGACGCGGGTGCTGCCGACCGCACCGGTCACCACCCCGAGGACGGCACGCGGGCACCGCTCGCCGACGCGACCACGCACGGTGCGCACGCCGCAGCGGCGCCGGTGGACGAGCCTCCGGCAACGACGGCCACGATCCGGACGCATCCCGCGCACGCCGCGTCGGAGCAGTCGGCTGCCCCGGCCGAGCACCACGGGCGGCACACGGCGGAGTAGCAGGCCGCCGCTGCGAGGCGACATCGTCGACGTCGTACGACGTCGACGATGTCGCTTGCGTCGTCCTGGGCGTGACGAGCTCAGCGCTGCCCGCGCTCCTGCTCCCGGAGCTCGACGTAGTCGCCGGCCGCGCATTCCGAGGTCGCCCTGATCGTGTCGCCGCCGCCCAGATCGGACGAGTTGAACGAGATGTTCGCGATGCCGGATCCCCTGCCGTTGAGACCGGAGTAGCTGCCGTCCCCGTTGGTGAAGGGCTCGGTCTCGAGGCCGGCGCGCTTCCACAGGGTCGTGAGGGTGCTGACGTCGGTCTCGATATCACCGCGTTCCGCACGCGAGGACAGGATCGTGTAGTTCACGCCCTCGCCGTTGCCGCGTTCGTCCGTGCACGTCCCGAGTCGCGGGCCCTCCTCCACGGTCCAGTTCCCACCGAGCGCACTGGCCGAATCGTCGACGAGCTGCTGCACCGCTCGCTTCGCGTCCTCGGGCGTCTGAGTCGGTTCAGTCTCCACGGTTCCTCCACTACACCGGTCACGAGTCCGACCAGGACGGTCGTCGTCGCGACCAGCGCGATCTTGCTGTTGCGCATGGTCATGGTCGATCGCGCTCCATCAGGTCAGTCTCACTGTTCCGGGCTCGGTTCATCGTGCCGGACTTACGCGATCGCCGTTCCCCGTCGTCGCAAGCGCCACGTTTCGGAGCGACTCCGTGCCGACGTCGAGGTACCCCTCGTGGTGCTTGGTCCAGACGCCGTGGTCCTTGACACCTCTGAGTTGTTGCGGGCCGGCGGGAGTGTCGACGACCGCACCGTCGGCGCCGAACGTCTCTGCGCCGAAGCTGTCGTTCGTGGGATCGAGGCGGTAGGGAACGCTGAAGTCGCGGCCGATGTACGCGTACTGGTCGCCGAAGCCGCGGAACCCGACCAACGTGTCGCGAGCCTGCCCGGCGTAGACATGGTCCGCCTGGATCTCGTCGGCGGTCGGAATGCTCTGCGGAATGCCAGCGGAGGCGATCGACACGAAGTTGTCGACGTGCACTCCGGCCTGGGTGAGACCGAGCGATGCGGTCGTCGTGCCGTAGGAGTGCGCCAGGACATTGGTCCGGGGCATGTTCCCGGCTCGAACCGCGTCGAGACCTCTGATGGAAGCCGCGAGCTTCGATGCGCCGGCCTCTGCCGCCTCCTGGTTGAACACGCCGAGGTCCGGCGGGGCGGGCGGAGCGTCGTAGCCCATCCATGCAATCACCGCTCGGTCCCCCTTACCGGCGACGGTCCGCTGCTCGTCCTTGATGTTCTGCGCTGCCTGCACCCACCCCTCCATGCGTTCACTGCTCGACGTCATCCCAGGGACGGCCCACGTGACGTTCTTGGCCGTGTCGAGGTCGCCGAGCGAGATGCGGCGAGTGGTGGGACGCCTGCCGTCATCGAGATGAGGAACCGCCCCTCGCCGAGCGAAGCCCTGATGCTCCGGAGCGCGCGGTCTTCGACCGGATCGAGATTGCCTCGTTTGATGCGATCCTCGAGCACCTGTTGGTTTGCGACGTGCCGGGCCCAGTACGGGATGCCCTCGAGGTTGCCGAGCACGGCGAGGACGTCGGTCGGGAGCGCAGCCAGCTCGTTGTTCTCCGCGGTACCGAGGTCGAGCCCCGCCCACAGCTCGGCGGCGCGGGAAGGGTCCACGCCCGGGGCGAGCAGTCCGCGGAACTCCGACGGGATCTCTTCGGCGGCAGAGATGTCGATGACCGCGTCCGACAGGGCGTGCCCGCTGCCGGCGCGTTCGAAGGCGTCGGCGATGCGGTCAATCCAGTCGGCATCTGCAGCGTTCTCCTGCAGGTACCGGTCGAAGCCACCGAATAGCGACGACCGGGACACGTCGGCCCATGCGCAGCTGGTCCGGAAGGCGGCCCAGGCGTTTCGGAGGCGCGTCGCGCCGTCCGCGAACCCCCCATCGGACGAGCGCGCGGACGCGGTGAAAGCACGGAGTCGATCCGGGTCCGCAGAACTCGTACCCGCGCTCGACCCACCGGCAGTCCGTGGACGCTCAGATGCTGAGAACGACGCCGAGATCGGTGTCGGCCGGATCGCTACGCTCGAGGGCTGCGGATCGAGGAACGGGGCGACCGCCGAACCGAGCCCACCAAGGAACTGGTCGGCTGCAGCGCGCTGTCGGTCCTGCTCCCGATCGCGCCACGCCGCGAGGTCCGCGAGCCGCTCCCGCTCACGTGCCGCTTCGGCCTTCACCGTCCGCACCGCATCGGCCAGGTCACCGAGTGCCGCGGCGAGGGTGAGTCGGTCCGTGGCCTCCGCCGACGCCGCGTCGCCGAAGCGGTCTGCGTACGAACCAGAGAAGTCGATCATCGCCTGCTCGGCAGCGGAACGTCGACTGAATCCACCAGTCACGAGCTGCAGGTCGACCTCCGACGCCACCGCTACGAGCTGGTCAGCTGCTCCGTCGTCGAACTCGATTGTCATCACATCGCCCCCGAGATGATCCACGCCCGTCTGCCGACGGACATTTCTCACACTACCCGCTGTCGGCGACGCGCAACACATCGTCGGAATCCACTATTGATCCGCTCCGGGTCGCGCTGTCACAACGTTGCTTCGCCAGTGAGCTGATGACATCGACCGTCGCGTGCGGCAACCGGCGCCGCATCACGTCGACCGCCACCGGGTTGTCGTCCACGAGCACGAACCGCCGGCCGAGGTCACGGGCGACCGCGCCGAGGGTGCCGCTCCCCGCGAAGAAGTCGAGCACCCAGTCGCCCTCGCGCGACGACGCCTGCACCATGCGGCGCAGCACCCCCTCGGGCTTCTGCGTCGGGTAGCCGGTCTTCTCGCTGCCGGTCGGCGACACGATCGTGTGCCACCACACGTCGGTCGGCAGCTTCCCGCGCTCCCGCTTCTCGGGGGTGACGAGCCCGGGCGCCATGTACGGCTCGCGGTCGACCGCCTCGGAGTCGAACCAGTAGCGCTCCGGGTCCTTCACGTAGACCAGGATCGTGTCGTGCTTGGTCGGCCAGCGCGAGCGGGACTTCGCGCCGAAGTCGTAGGCCCAGATGATCTCGTTGAGGAACGCCTCGCGGCCGAACAGCGCGTCGAGCAGCACCTTCGCGTAGTGCGCCTCGCGGTAGTCGAGGTGCAGGTAGAGCGTGCCGTCGTCGGTCAGCAGCCGCCACGCCTCGAGCAGTCGGGGCTCGAGGAAGGCCCAGTAGTCCTCGAAGCGGTCATCGAACCGCATGAGGTCGCCCCGGATGCGCTCGTAGGTCCGCCCGCGGAACCCGGTGATCGTCCCCGCGTCCCCTGCGGTCCGGCGTTCGGCGGTCACCGCGTGGCGTCGCTGCTTGCGGCCGGTGTTGAACGGCGGGTCGAGGTAGACGACGGTGAAGGTCCCGTCGGGCAGGGACGGCAAGACGTCGAGGTTGTCGCCGAGCACGACGAGGTCGGGGCTCCGGTCGTCGATGGTGCGCACCCGACCATCCTCCCCCGGCCCGGCGCACCCGACGGTCGGAGCTCACCCCACGGTGCGAGGGACGATGCTCAGCCCACGGTGCGACGAACGGCGTACGGTCCTCGACATGGCATCACCCGAGGTCCGCAACGACACCGACGCACAGCAGTACTCCCTGGTCGAGGACGGCGAGGTCATCGGCTTCGCCGCGTACGAGGTCGACGGCGACGAGATCCGCTTCACCCACACCGAGGTCGACCCCGCCCACCGCGGCGGCGGCCACGCGTCGATCCTCGTCCAGCGCGCGCTCGACGACGTCCGCGAGGGCTCCATGCGGGTCGTCCCGCAGTGCAGCTACGTGAAGGCGTGGATCGAACGCCACCCCGACTACCAGGAGCTCACCACCCGCTAGCCCGACGGGCGCGGAACCGCGTCAGTAGCTGCGGTCGAGGGTGCCTGGTCGGGCCTCGTGCCGGCCGGCGCCCCGCACCGCGGGCACCTTGATGAGCACGTTCCCGCTGAGCAGGTCGTGGTCGTCGTCGGCGGGCGTCGGGGCCTCCTTCGGGAGGCGCGACTGCCGTTCGTACTCGGCCTGCGCCTCGTGACGGGTGGGCGCGAAGACCTCGTCCATCATCGACACGACACCACCGGATCCGCCGCTGCGTGTGGCCTTGTTCGACAGGTCGATCCACCCCACGCGATCGGCGACCCACATCACGACGACCGCTGCGGCCACCGCCCCCAGGAGGATCAACCAGTTCACGGTCCCGACGCTACGTCAGCCGACCGGCCAGGACCTCCGCCGCGCGGATGATCCTCGCGATCCGCACGACCGGTCCTGCTCCGACGCCGGTCCCGAGCGGGCGACGGTCGGAGGAGATCGACGGTGCTCAGCCCAGCTCGTACCGGTCTGATCCGGGTTCGAAGCCGCGGGACACCACCGCGACGTACCAGTACGCCGGCGTTTCGCCTCGTCGTACGGCCTCCGAAGCACCACTCAACGAGTGCGCGCGGATCGACAGGCCACCTCCCGGCGGCACCGCCACGGACAGCCTCGTCGTCGCGCCGCACGGGGCATCGGTCCGGGCGAGGGTCTCGTCACCGTCCGGTCCGGAGTCGAAGCGGAAGTACCATCCGTCGACGCCGTTGCAGGCCAGGAGCAGGTCCCAGTCGCCGGCCGGCACCTCTTGGAGGACCGCCCCACCGCTCCCCGCACCGCCGGCACCGCCTGAGCCGTGCTCCTGGTCGAGCAGCGCGGACTGCATCAGGGAGGACCACCGCGAGAGGGCCGCCTGAGCCGCAGAGGCATCCTCATCGGGAGCCCGGTCGGAGCAAGCGGTGACGCTGGCCACGACCGCCAGCGCGGTGCCCACGGCGGACAAGGAACGAAGGACTCGACGCACGCGCCGAGCATAGGGGCACCGGTGCGCGGCGGCCCCTCCCCGATCAGGGGACCCGCTCGAGCCACTCCCGCGTCGCGAACTTCGTCTCGACGAGCTCCCGCGCGCGGGCCCGCTCGGCCTCGGTCACGTGGCCCTCGTGCGCCCCGTACAGCTTGGTGAACGTGCCGATCAGCCGGTCGATGATCTCGGCGCGGGTCAGACCGGTCTGCGAGCGCAGCGGGTCGACGCGCTTCGCGGCACTCGTCGTGCCCTTGTCGCTCATCTTCTCGCGCCCGATGCGGAGCACCTCGACCATCTTCTGGCCGTCCATGTCGTAGCTCATCGTGGCGTGGTGCAGGAGCGATCCGGTGCCCAGGCGCTTCTGGGCCGCGCCGCCGATCTTGCCCTTGGTCGAGGAGATGTCGTTGAGCGGCTGGTAGTACGCCTCGATGCCGAGCGACTTGAGCGCCTCGATCACCCACTCGTCCAGGTACGCGTACGAGTCGGCGAAGGTCATGCCCTGCACCAGGTCGGTCGGCACGTAGAGCGAGTACGAGATGATCGCGCCGGCGTCCATGAACATGGCGCCGCCGCCCGAGATGCGACGGACGACCTCGACGCCGTACTTCGCGGCACCGGCCGGGTCGACCTCGTTCTTCAGCGACTGGAACGACCCGATCACGACGGCCGGCTGGTCCCACTCCCAGATGCGGAGCGTCGGGCCGCGACGGCCTGCACCCACCTCCTCGGTGAGGACCTGGTCGAGCGCGAGGTGCTCGTTCGGACTGATCGGCCCCTCGTGGATGATCTCCCAGTCGTACTCCTGCCACGTCGACGCCCGCGACAGCGCGCGCCGGACGGCGACGCCGACCGACTCGGGCGTGAAGCCGAGCAGCACCGCCCCCTCGGGCAGCGCGGCGCGGACGGCCGCGGCGATGCCGGACGCGTCCGTGGTCGCGGGCAGGCCGTTCACGGCGTCGTCGATCAGCGGCAGTGCGTCGTCCGGCTCGAGGAAGAAGTCACCCGCCAGCCGGAACTCCTGGATGCTCCCGTCGACGACCTCGAGGTCGACGACGACCAGCTTGCCTCCGGGGACCTTGTACTCACCGTGCACGCGCCGAGCCTACGCCCGCCACCTGCCGGACGGGCGCGCCGACCGAGCCTGCGAGGGAGGACGGCGCCACCCCGCCACGCGCCTCCTGTCCGCGCCGCGGCCGATCGCGTCAGCGAGCCACGTGCCGGTCCAGCCACGCGACCAGGTCGGCGACCACCTCGTCGCGGTTCGTCTCGTTGTAGACCTCGTGTCGCGCCCCCTCGTAGACGTGCACCTGCACGTCCGACAGCCGACCCCGCCGGCGGTACGCTTCGGCGAGCCGCTCGACCGACCGCGGGCCGCCGAGGGTGTCGTCGGACCCGACCTGCAGCAGCACCGGCAGGTCGTGCGGGATCGCGCGTCGCGGCACCCCGAGCAGCCGCAGCGCGTCCCGCACGCCGAACAGCCTGATGACGTCCGCCTCGACGGCCAGGGGGTCCGATGCGATCGCCTCGATGACCGCGCGGTCGCGGGTGATCCACTCGTACTTCGTCGGCCCGGACCCGGCGTGCCGGGCGTTGAGGTCGCCGCTGTTCATCCAGCCGGGCAACCGGTACGCGGTCGCGGAGAGCACGACGCCGTCGTACCGATCCGACGAGGTGTTGACGATCCGCTGCGCCATGAGCGACCCCCACGAGTGCCCGAGGAGCACGAGCGGGATGCCGGGGTCCTGCTCGCGGGCGACGACGGTCATCTGCTCGACTGCGGCGATCGCGGCACGCAGGCCCCCCGGACCGAGCCGACCGAGCCTCGCGTGGTCGCCGTCCCACTGCGCGAGACCGGTGCGCCCGTGCCCGCGGTGGTCGTTCGCGTGCACGGTGTACCCGGCGCGCACGAGGTCCTGCGCCAGCGGCTCGTACCGGAGCCCGTGCTCGCCGACGCCGTGCGCGATCTGCACGATGCCCTTCGGCCGGGCCGCACGCCAGGTCGAGTAGACGATCTCGACGCCGTGCGCGTCGGTGAACGAGGAGTCCCCTCGGGCTGCGGAGAAGGTCGGCACCCCCGCATCCTCGCAGACACCCGGACGGCCGACGGGCTCCGTGGCGTGTTCATCCGGCGTTCACGCAGGGGGCGAGGAGGAAGGCCTACCGTCGCCGCCATGGACGTCCTCGTCACCGTCGTGCTGGTGATCGTGGTGGCCCTCGTGTTCGACTTCACGAACGGGTTCCACGACACCGCGAACGCCATGGCCACCTCGGTCGCCACCGGAGCCCTGAAGCCCCGGACCGCCGTGCTCATCTCCGCCGTCCTCAACGTGGTCGGCGCGTTCCTGTCCACCGAGGTCGCGAAGACGGTCTCGCAGGGCATCATCCGCGAGGGCCAGGACGGCATCCAGATCACTCCGACCATGATCTTCGCGGGACTCGTCGGCGCGGTGCTCTGGAACCTCGCCACCTGGTACTCCGGCCTGCCCTCGTCGTCCACGCACGCGCTCTTCGGCGGGCTCATCGGGGCGTCGATCATCGGTGCCGGCCTGCACTCGGTCGACTGGGCGACCGTCGTGTCGAAGGTCGTGCTGCCCGCGCTGCTCTCCCCCGTGATCGCCGGCGTCATCGCGCTCGTCGCGACCTACCTGGCGTACACCCTCACGAAGAACGCGACCACGCACGGCGCCGCGACGGGCTTCCGGCACGGGCAGACCATCTCGGCGTCGCTCGTGTCGCTCGCGCACGGCACGAACGACGCGCAGAAGACGATGGGCGTCATCACCCTGACGCTCGTCGCCGCGAACTACCAGCCGTCCGGCAGTGGTCCGGCGTTGTGGGTGGTCCTGGCGTGCGGGCTGGCGATCGGCCTCGGCACGTACATGGGTGGTTGGCGCATCATGCGGACCGTCGGCAAGAAGATCTCCGACGTGCAGTCCCCGCAGGGCTTCGCGGCGGAGACGAGCTCGGCGACGACGATCCTGGTGTCGTCGCACCTCGGCTTCGCCCTCTCGACGACCCACGTGACGAGCGGCTCCGTGGTCGGCTCGGGGCTCGGCAAGAAGCTCGCGGACGTGCACTGGTCGGTCGTCGGCCGGATCGTCGTCGCGTGGGTCGTCACCCTCCCCGCAGCCGCGGTCGTCGGGGCGCTCGCGACCCTGGTCGCCTCGACGAGCACGGTCGGCCTGGTGGTCGTCGCCGTGCTCGCCCTCGTCGCCGGGCTGACCTTCTTCGTCCTCGCCCGCCGGAAGCCGGTCACGAAGGACACCGTCAACGACGAGCAGCCGGCGGCGGCGCCGGTCTCGGCCTAGGAGTCCGGGCATGGACATCGACCTCAGCAGCATCGGCATCGTCGCGGGCGTCGGGTTCGTCGCCGCGGTCGGCGTGGTGCTCGTCTACACCCTCGGCCTGCGGTTGCTCGGGACCGGGCAACCCGTCGATGCCGCCGGGGAGCGCACGGAGTACCGGGACGAGACACCGCGGTCCGGGCACACCCCGCCGGTGGCGATGGCCGGAGCGGTGCTGTGCTTCGCGGTCTGCGCCGCGGCGGTGCTGACGGGCATCTGGCTGACGATCCCGCAGTTCCACCAGTAGCGGACGGGAGGCGCGGTCCGGGTGACCGACGTCGGTCGCCCGCACGGTGCCTCCCGTCCGCGGTCGGCGGTCAGTGCGCGCTGTACCCGCCGTCGACGAGGTGGTAGCTGCCGCTGATGAACGAGGCCTTGTCGCTGAGCAGGAACAGCACGAGGGCCGCGACCTCGGCGTCGGTGCCGAGCCGCCCCGCCGCGTGCTCCTGCTCGAGCGCGGTGAGCGCCTCCGCGGAGAGCGACGAGCGGACGAGCGGGGTGTCGATGAAGCCCGGGCCGACCGCGTTCGTGCGGACGCCCTGCGCGGTGTACTCGAGCGCCGCGACCTTCGTGAGTCCGACGAGCGCGTGCTTCGACGCCACGTACGCCGCGTTCTGCGCGATCCCGACCGAGCCGAGCACGGACGCCATGTTCACGATCGCGCCACCGCCGGCCTGGAGCATCGCCGGGATCTCGTAGCGGAGGCCGTAGAACACCCCGTCGAGGTCGACCGCCCGGACGCGGTCCCACGCCTCGACGTCGTACTCGCCGATGGGCTTGGGCGCCGCACCGATGCCGGCGTTGTTCACGGCGAGGTGCAGTGCGCCGTAGGTGTCGACCGCGTGCTGCACCATGCGCTCGTTGTCGGCGGCGACGGCGGAGTTCGCCACGAACGCGGTGGCCGTGCCGCCCGCGTCCTCGATCTCCGACACGACCCGCTCGGCCGCGTCCTCCTTGATGTCGGTGACGACGACCTGCGCGCCGGCCGCGGCCAGTTCCTTGGCGATCGCCTCGCCGATGCCGCTGCCGCCACCGGTGACGACGGCCACCTTGCCCTCGAACTCGGACATGTTCTCCTTCTCTCTCGGCAACACGTGTTGTCTACATGGCAGCGTACACCCGGAAGGCCAGTTCGTTCGCTGAACTAATGAGCTAGACTAACGATCCGTGACCGACGGCTCCCTCTCCACCGACCTGCGGATCGCCGTGAACCGGCTCTCCCGGACGCTCCGCGCCCAGAAGGCCGACACGACCGTGACCGATGCCCAGTTCTCCGCCCTCGCCCGGCTCCACCGCGACGGGGCGATGACCCTCGCCGAGCTGAGCCGACAGGACGGCGTCACCCCGCCGAGCATGACGAAGACCGTCGCGGTCCTGGTCGAACGGGGGCTGGCGACGAAGGGCGGCCACGGCGACGACCGCCGCAAGGTCCGGATCTGCACGACGCCCACCGGCTCCGCGTTCGTCGAGGAGACCCGACGGCGCCGGGACGACTGGCTCACCCCGCGCCTCGCCGAGCTCACCCACGCCGAGCGCGCCACCCTGGCCGAGGCCACCGAGATCATGAGGAGGCTGGCCCAGCAGTGACCGCCATGTTCCGTTCCCTGTCCGCCCGCAACTACCGCATCTGGTTCGCCGGCGCCCTGGTCTCCAACGTCGGCACCTGGATGCAGCGCACCGCACAGGACTGGCTCGTCCTGACGAAGCTCTCCGACAACGACGCGATCGCCGTCGGCATCACCATGGCGCTGCAGTTCGGCCCACAGCTGCTCCTGCTGCCGCTCACCGGACTCGCGGCGGACCGGTTCGACCGACGGCGGATGCTCATGCTCACGCAGGGCCTCATGGGGGCGCTCGGGCTCGGCCTCGGGATCATGGTGCTGAGCGACACGGCGACGCTGTGGTCGCTCTACGGCTTCGCACTGGCGCTCGGGATCGTCGCCGCGTTCGACACCCCGATCCGCCAGGCTTTCGTCTCCGACGTCGTGCAGGGCGAACACGTGTCGAACGCCGTCGCACTGAACTCCGCGTCGTTCAACGCCGCGCGACTCATCGGGCCCGCGGTCGCCGGGGTGCTCATCGCCGCCATCGGCTCCGGCTGGGTGTTCGTCATCAACGCCGGCTCGTTCCTGGCCGTCCTCGTGGCGCTCCGGTTCGTCGACCCCGCGCAGCTCGCCGAACGCGTCCGTCCGGAGCGCGGCAAGGGGCAGATCGTCGCCGGCTTCCGGTACGTGCGGACCCGCCCGGACATCGTCGTCGTGCTCTGCATGATCTTCGTCGTCGGCACGTTCGGGGTGAACTTCCCGATCTTCACCTCGACCATGGCCCGGGTCGAGTTCGGCAAGGGTGCCGGCGAGTTCGGCCTCCTCAACTCCGTGATGGCGATCGGCTCGGTCGCCGGTGCCCTGCTCTCCGCGCGACGGGACCGCCCGCGCATGCGCACGCTCGTCGTCGCCGCGGGCGGCTTCGGGCTCGCGTGCACCGCCGCGGCCGTCGCCCCGACCTACTGGACGTTCGCGGTCGTCCTGGTCTTCGTCGGCCTGGCGTCGCTGACCTTCATGACGACCGCGAACGCCCTGGTGCAGACCACCACGACGCCCGCGATGCGCGGCCGCGTGATGGCGCTCTACATGGCGATCTTCGCGGGAGGCACGCCGATCGGCGCCCCCGTCGTCGGCGCGGTCGCCGATGCCTGGGGTCCGCGGTGGGCGATCGTCGTCGGCGCGGCGTCCGGGTTCGTCGCCCTGGCGATCGCCCTCGTCTGGTTGGTGCGCTGGGAGCGGTTCCGTCTGCGGTACGACGCCGGCTCACGGCTGCACCTCGCGGTGACGCACGCGGTGCCCGTCGTCGGGTCGCGGAGCGCGCGCGCCGCGCTGCGACGCGAGCTCGAGCGTGACGAGGCGGTGGCGGAGCGCTCCAGCGCGGTCTGAGCCGTTCCGCCACCACCCGCCGGACGGGAGGCGCGGTGCGGCCCCGCCCCGGCCCTCCCGTCCGTGACCGGGTCCTCCCGACCGGACGCCGGTCGTCGGCACCGAGGCCGTCAGTGCGCCGGTGCCGCGACGGCGAACACCCGCTCGTCGAGCGCTCCGACGACCGCGCCGACCGCCACCGCCATCCGGTCCGCCGCCGACCGCAGTGCACCGGGTTCGGCCGGGTCCACACGGTCCATCGCGGTGCGCGCCGTCCGGAAGGCGCCGACCTCGTCGGCGACGCAGCCCGGTGCCACGTCCGCCAGGCAGTCGTCGGCCCGCGCCGCCAGGAAGGCGAGGGACCGCGGGCTGTGGACGTCGTGGAGCAGGAAGTGCGCGGCGTCCTGCGCCTCGACCCCGTGGTGGTCCCGGCCGCGTCGGAAGGCCTCCCCGGCACCGCACGCCCGGAGCGCCGTGTTCCAGGACGCGGACGAGGACGCGTCCACCAGCGTCGACGCCAGGAGGCGCGCGGTCAGGCCGCAGCGCAGCAGGGACCGCCCGAGCGTGAAGAACTCCCAGACCTCGTCACGGCTGGCGTCCCCCTCGACGACACCCACCGCGAGCGCGCTCCGCTCCCGTACCCATCCGAGGAACTCGTGCGCCCGGTCGACGGCGACCTTGCGGGGCATGCGGGAGCGGGTGACGTCGAGGCAGTCCCAGAGTTCGGTGGACACGACCTCGCGGGCCCGCCGGGCGTGGTCACGTGCGACGCCGACCGCGTGGGCGATGGACGCCGGTTCGTGCCGGTCGAGCGCCAGCGCGTCGACCGTGGCCGAGCGGCCCTCGACGCGCGACGGGCCGGCGACGCCGACGACACCGCCGAGCGCAGCGCCGACCGCTCCGTCCTCGTCGGCGACGCCCGCGTCGGGCCGGACGACGTACACGTCGAGCATCCGCGCGACGACGTCGGCCCGCTCGACCGCGCTCCCGACGTGGAAGACGCTCCCCGCGAGTCGGCTCAGCACGTCGGCTCCTGCATGCGGCGAAGCTACCGAGCGGGCGTTGCGTCGGTGTTTCCGAGCCGCGTCGCCGGTGTTGCGGAAGCCCGTCCGGAGGACCCGTTCAGCCAACACTCGCTAGACAACCTAACTAGAGCGTCTAGCATTGTCCGCATGACGACCGAGGTGACGAACAGCACCACGGGCTTCTGGTACGGCGCGGGTTCCAGGGTCGACGCGGTGGACGTCCTGAACGCGCTCCGCAGGTACAGGAGCGCTGAGAGCGCCGCCCAGCGGCGGGCGCGCGACGCCCTGGGCATCGGCGAGAACGCGCTGCTCGCGCTGCGGGTCCTGCTCGACGCCGAGTCCGAGGGCCGTTCCGTCAACGCCAAGGAGCTGGCCGACCGGCTCGAGATCACGCCCGCGTCGACCTCCGCCCTGGTGGACCGTCTCGTCCGGAGCGGGCACGTCGAGCGGCACGCGGACCCGCACGACCGTCGCGGCGTGATCCTGACCGCGTCCGGTGACTCGATGCGCCAGGTGCTGCCGGTGATCGACGAGCTCGACACCCGCGCGACCGAGGTCGCCGAGCACCTGCCGCAGTCGGAGATGGCCGTCGTCGTCCGGTTCCTCGAGGAGATGGCCCGCGTCGTCGACCACGACGAGGACTTCGCCGCCACGGAGCGGTCCGCGTAGCCTCGTCCCATGCGCAGCGCTCCCGACGAGCCCACCGGGGTGCCACCGCACGACCCCGAGGACGACATGCCCCTCGCGGAACTCGACGCTCGTGCGCGGGCCGACGCCGCCCTCCGACGGATCCGTGACGGCGCCGACCCCGCGGGTGAGGCACTCGACCTGGCGAACACGATGAACGACGAGGCCATGGGACGGCTCGGCGGAGCCGTCCGCCGGTGGCTCCGCCGGTCCTGACCCGCGACTACCGCGCGTCGCGGCGGAACGCCGTACCGACCGCGGCGATGTCCTCCGCACCGTGCCCCGCCGCGCTCGCCTCGGCGTAGACGCGGTCGAGGGCGTCGAGCAGCGTGGTGGACACGCCGGCGAACCGTGCCGCGTCACCGATGAGGCCGATGTCCTTCCGCAGGCCGTCGAGCGCGAACTGCGGCGCGAGGTCACCGCGGAGCATGGCCGCGCCCTTCGTGTGCGCGTACTGCGAGTCGCTCGCCGTGCCCTCGATCGCGGCGAGGAACAGCTGCGGGTCGAGCCCGAGGCCCCGGGCGATCGCGAGCGACTGCCCGGTGGCGGCGGTGATCGACGCGATCCACGCGTTCGCCGCGAGCTTGAGGGCCGTGCCGTCGCCGACACGGTCGCCCGCACGGACCGTCTTCGCCCCGATGGCGTCGAGCACCGGGTCCACCCGGTCGAGCACGTCGGACGGACCGGCGGCGAGCATCGTCAGCGTGCCCTGTTCGGCGGGGGCCTTCGTGCCGAGCATCATCGCCTCGACCAGGGTGATGCCGTACTCCTCGGCGAACTGCACCACGGTCTCGGTGCCCGCGACACCGACCGTCGAGGCCTGCACCCAGACGGCGTCCTCCGGGGCGTCGCCCGCGGCGGCCTCGAGGACGTCGACGACCGCGTCCGTGTCGAACAGGGTGAGCAGGACGACCTCTGCGTCGGCGACGGCCTCGGCGGCGTCCGTCGCGACCGATGCCCCGTCGTCGGACAGGGGACGAGCCCGGTCGGCGCTGCGGTTCCAGACCGTGACCCGGTGCCCCTCGCGCAGCAGGGACCTCGCGACCCCTGCACCCATCGTCCCCGTGCCCAGCACCGTCACGCGCACCGGTGTCCTCCGTCCTGCGGTCGGCACCCTGCCACCGCACGGCCGACGCTACGCCTGCGAGGGGCGAGGTCTGCCCGGAGAGCGAGCACCGGGGCGGCGGCGGGGGGAGAACGCCGCCCCGGCGCTCGGGTGACCGACGCGGCGAGCCCTGGGGCCCTGTGATCCGCGCGGCGCCGTGCCGTACGGCACGAGGACCATCCAAGCACTGGTATGCCGCATGTGCAATAGTGTGCGCTGGTGCTAGTCCGGTTCGACCGCCTGCGTGGGGTCGTCGCGCCGGAGGACCTGCTTCACACGCTCCACGATCGTCGAGGGCGGGTTGTTGTACGCGTTCGCGGGCTCCTGCCCGCTCAGCTCCTGGATCGCCGCCATCACCGCGTCGGTCGCGTGCCGCCTCGCCCGGCCCGACGACGCCTCGCCGAACGGGGACAGGTCCATCGGCTCACCGAACTCGATCGTCACCCGCGCGAGCTTCGGGAAGCGGGAGCCCACCGGTTGCACGTCCTCGGTGCCGGTGAGGGCGACGGGGACGACCGGTGCGCCGCTCGTCAGCGCGAGCCACGCCACACCCGTGCGGCCCCGGTACAGGCGACCGTCGAGCGACCGGGTCCCCTCGGGGTAGATGGCGAACGCCTCACCCGCCCGGAGCCGCTCGAGCCCCAGGTCGAGGGCCTGCTGGGCTGCGGCGCCGGCGCCGCGCTCGACCCCGATCGCGCCGATGCCGCCGAAGAAGGCCCGCGACAGGGCGCCGCGGACACCGGTCCCGGTGAAGTACTCCTGCTTCGCCAGGAACGACACCTTGCGCGGAGCCATGAGGGTGATCGCGGGCGAGTCGATGAACGACCGGTGGTTGCTCGCGAGGATGACCGCGCCGTGCTTCGGGACGTGCTTCCGGCCGACGATCCGCGGACGCCAGAGCAACCGCGCGAGGGGCGTCACCACCGCCCGGCTCATCGTGGTGGCGAACTTCGTCGAACCGGTCACTCGGGGCCTCCTCGTCGTGGGAGGTTCCGAGTGTACTGAGCGACCGCCACCGTGCATTCCGCTTGCGGAATGCGTCTCAGTCGTGCGCCGCGACCACCTCGAGGACGGCCCGCCCGTACCGCTCGAGCTTCGCCCCGCCGACGCCGGAGATCTCACTCAGGGCGTCCTCGTCGGACGGCTTGACCGCCGCGATGCCGCGCAGCGTGGCGTCGTTGAAGACCACGTAGGCGGGCACGCCCTGCTCGCGGGCCTGTGCCGCTCGCCAGGTGCGCAGTGCCTCGAACAGACCGAGTGCCTCCTGCGGCATGTCGGTGACGGCCTGCCGACGTGCGCGCGACGCCCGCGGTGCCTTCACCGGGTCCCGCCGCATGAGCACCCGGGTGCGACCGCTGAGGACCTCGGCGCTCGTCGGGCTGAGGACGACGGTGCCGAACCCGTCGCCCGACACGGCCGCGTAGCCCTGCGCGAGGAGCTGCCGCGCGACCGCACGCCACTCCCCCTCGCCGAGGTCGCTGCCGATGCCGAACGTGGCCAGGGAGTCGTGCCGGAGCTCCTGCACGCGCGGCGACTGCTTGCCGACGAGGATGTCGACGAGGTGTGCGACGCCGTACCGCTGTCCCCGCTCACGCTCGAGCCGGACCACGGTGGACAGGAACTTCTGCGCGGGGACGGTGCCGTCCCACGGCTCGGGCGGGGCGATGCACGTGTCGCAGTTCCCGCACGCCGTGGACTCCTGCCCGAAGTAGGCGAGCAGCCGGACACGGCGGCACTCGATCGTCTCGCACAGCGCGAGCATGGCGTCGAGGTGCGCGCTGAGCTGCCGGCGGTGTGCCGCGTCACCCTCGGACTGGTCGATCATCCGCCGCTGCTGCACGACGTCGTTCAACCCGTACGCCAGCCACGCGGTCGACGGCAGGCCGTCACGGCCCGCGCGGCCGGTCTCCTGGTAGTAGCCCTCGACCGACTTCGGCAGGTCGAGGTGCGCGACGAACCGGACGTCCGGCTTGTCGATGCCCATGCCGAAGGCGATCGTCGCGACCATCACGACGCCGTCCTCGCGCAGGAAGGTCGACTGGTTGCGCTCCCGGACCTTCGCGTCGAGACCGGCGTGGTACGGCAGGGCCGGGATCCCCTGGTCGGCGAGGGCTGCGGCGGTGCGCTCGACGGAGTTGCGCGACAGGCAGTAGACGATGCCCGCATCGCCGCTGTGCTCGGTCTTGATGAAGGTGAGGAGCTGCTGCAGCGCGCCGGTCTTCGGCTCGATGCGGTACTGGATGTTCGGTCGGTCGAAGTCCGCCACGAAGTGCGCGGCGTCGTCGAGGCCGAGCCGACCGGAGATCTCGCGGTGGGTCTGCGGCGTCGCCGTGGCGGTCAGGGCGATGCGCGGCACGGTGGGCCAGCGCTCGTGCAGCACGCTCAGCTCGAGGTAGTCCGGCCGGAAGTCGTGGCCCCACTGGGCGACGCAGTGCGCCTCGTCGATGGCGAACAGCGCGATGCGCGCCCGGTCGAGCAGGGACCGGGTGGACTCGAGCCGGAGCCGCTCGGGCGCGAGGTAGAGCATGTCGACCTCACCCGAGACGACGGCCCGTTCGACGCGCGCACGCTCGTCGGGGCCCTGCGTCGAGTTGAGGAAGGCGGCGCGGACGCCGTTGGCGGCCAGGGCGTCGACCTGGTCCTGCATGAGGGCGATGAGCGGCGAGACGACCACCCCGACGCCGTCGCGGACGAGCGCCGGCACCTGGTAGCAGAGCGACTTGCCGCCGCCGGTCGGCATGAGCACCAGGGCGTCGCCGCCGGCGACGACCCGGTCGATGATCGCGGCCTGCTGCCCGCGGAAGTCGTCGTAGCCCCACACCCGGTGGAGCACGTCGAGCGCCGCCTGGCGCGACGCCGACGGCGCCGGCGCGACGGAGGGCGCTGGCGTGGTGCTCATGCGACGAGCCTACGGGCGACGGGCGACACCCGAGGCGCTGTCCCCAGCCGGGGCGCTGTCCCGAGCCGAGGCGCTGTCCCCAGCCGGGGCGCTGTCGGCACCCGCGTCCGTCGAGGGGTCCTCGGACGACGCGGTCCCGGCCGTCCCGGTGACGCGGGCCGGTGCGAGGGACCAACCCGTGCCTCCCGGCCGGGTCCACTGCCGGCCACCGGCCCACACGGGCGGGGTCCCGCGGAAGCGCGGTGCCTCCTGTCCCGGGAACCGGCGGTCGAGCTTCCGCCACCGCGCGAAGAGCTCGATCATGCCCCAGAATGCGAGCGACGTCGCGAACGAGACCACGAAGCTCTCGGGCGTGCTGTTCGACGAGTCCAGGTCGACCTTCGACCAGCCCGGCGCCTGCACCACGAAGATCATGATGTTGTTGAAGGCGTGCTGGAGCACGGTGGCCTCCATGCCGCCGGTCCGGAGCACGATGACCGCCGCGACCAGGCCGAACGAGCCCACGTCGAGGATGCCCCAGACGTTGTAGCCGTTCGCGATGTGCCCGGCCGCGAACACGACCGTCGAGACCGCCACGGCGAGGACCACACCGACCACGCGGACCGGGATCCACGACGCGATCGTCTGCACGATGAAGCCGCGGAAGACGTACTCCTCGGCCGCGCCCTGGAACGGCACGAGCAGCAGCACCATCACGATCGTCAGGGTGAGCATGCCGGGTGGGACGGTCGACTGGCCGATGGCGTCGTGGTCCCACCCGAAGCCGCCGTCGAACGTGAACATCCCCCACGTCTGCAGCAGGAACATCGGCACCGCGATGACGAGCGTGGGCAGCAGGCACCAGAGCGTCCACCGCCACCGCACCCGGAACCGCGTCGACGACAGGGTGCCGGCCGGACCGACCCGGGCGATCTTGACCGCGAGCAGGACGCCCGGCAACAGGACCACCAGCGAGACCAGGGTGAGCGACAGGATGAGCGGGTCGGTCGGGTCGAGGGCGCCGCTGGTCAGGTCCTCCTGGAACCCGGACAGCCCCGCAGCACCCTGCGTCGCACCGATCGGCACCAGGTACGCGATCGTGAGGACGATCTGGCTGACCAGGTACCACCCGGCCAGGAACGCCAGGGCGACCAGCGGGCGCCACCAGCGCCAACGGGCATCGACACGGGGCAGGCGGTGGTACGGAACGCTCACCCTCGGAGGCTACCGGGCGGGGCAGGATGGGAGCCGTGCTGACCGTCCTCCTCGCGCTGACCGGGGCGGTCGTCTACGGTGCGGCGGACTTCCTCGGTGGTCTCGCGGCCCGCAGGCTGCGGGCGGTGACGGTCGCGGCGGCGGCCGCAGCCGTCGGCCTGGTGCCGCTGCTGCTCGGTGCGCTCATCGTGGGTGCCGCCTTCTCGGGTCCCGCCGTGCTGGTGGGAGCAGCCGCCGGGGTCTCGGGGTCGGTCGCGGTGCTGCTGCTCTACCGCGCACTCGCCGTCGGACCGATGAGCGTGCTCTCTCCGCTGACCGCGGTGTTCGCGGCGGTCACCCCGGTCGCGGTCGCGCTGCTGAGCGGGACCGTGCTGTCGGTGGGTGCCTGGGCCGCGCTCGTGGTGGCCGTGGTCGCGGTCGTGCTCGTCGCGGCGGTGCGCGAAGCGTCGGGCGCCCGGGTCACGGTGGGCGGCGTGGTGACGGCGGCGGTGGCCGGCTGCGGGTTCGGTGGGATCGTGATCGCGTACGACGCCGTGCCGGAGGACGCCGGGGTCGCGTCGCTCCTGGTCGCGCGGGTGGTGCAGGCGGTGCTGCTCGGCGCTGTGGCGGCCGTGGTCGCGGTGCGGCCGGGAGGCGCGGCGGACCCCGCCCCGTCGGCCCGCCCCGTGCGGTCTGCCGCCTCCACCCCGCGCTGGTCGCAACGCCTCGTGGTCGCGGTCGCCGCGTGCGGGGTGCTCGACGCGCTCGCCAACGCCTGCATCCAGGCGGCGCTGCTCGCCGGGCAGGGTGACGCGGCGCTCCCGGTGGTGAGCGTCCTCAACGCGCTCTACCCGGTCGGGACGGTCGTGCTCGCCGGAGTGGTGCTGCGCGAGCGGCTCACCGCGGTGCAGTGGACGGGGATCGTGCTGGCGTTCGGGGCCTCGGTCGGGTTGGCGCTCGCGTAGTGCGTCCGGCGTCGGGCGCGGGGTACGTCAGTCGTCGGCGATGAGGCGCTTGCCGAGGGAGACCGCGCGGTCCTCGGCGTACCCGAGCGAGGCGTAGAAACCGAGCACCTGCTCGTTGCCCTCGCGCACCTGCACGTTGATCTTCGGGCAGCCGCGCGCCGTCAGCAGCCGTTCGAACTCGGCCATGAAGGCCCGGCCGAGTCCCGAGCCCTGCTGGTCGGGGTGCACGGCGAGGTAGTTGACCCAGCCGCGGTGCCCGTCGTAGCCCGCCATGCCCGCACCCACGATCTCGGGCCCGGCGGCGGCGCTCGGACGGTCGGTGCCCGGGTGGTCCGTGCCCGGGCGGTCCGAGCCCGGGCGGTCTGTGCTCGTGCGGTCCGTGCCCGCGTCGGCCTCGGCGACGAGGAACAGCTCGGGCTGCTCGGCGACCTTGCGGGCGATGTCGCGACGGGGGTCGTTCCACGGACGCAGCAGGCCGCACGCGTCCCACAGGGCGACGACCGCCTCCGTATCGTCGGGACGGAACGGACGGAACACCGGGACCATGCGGCCACGCTAGCGGGAACCGTCGGCATCCACAGGCGGTGGGACTCGTCACCGGGACGACACCGTGGTCTGATAGACCTGTCCGACCACCCCTTCCGGATCAGGAGCACCGTGACCGCACACGACACCGTCGAGACGCGCGGATCCACGCGCCTCGACGACGACTCGCGGCGCCCACGGCGTGCCCGTCGTCGTCAGACCGCCGGCGGGGCACTCCTCTCGCTCCTGGCCGAGCTCCTCATCATCGCCGGGGCCGGCACCGGTCTGTACGTGGCGTGGACGGCCTGGTGGACGGACGTCGTGGCCGTGAACGAGCAGACGAAGCTCGTCGACGACCTGGGCCAGCGCGCCGCACCTGAGGTCCAGGGCTCCGAGCACCGCGACGAGGCCCCGGTCCTCGCCGAGCCGCCGAACGTCACCGACGTCTTCGGCACGATGCAGATCCCCCGGTTCGGTGCCGACTACCTGCGCCCCATCGGCGAGGGGACCGACCGTGAGCGCGTGCTCAACACGATCGGCCTCGGTCACTACCAGGACACCGCGATGCCGGGCGCCGAGGGCAACTTCGCCGTCGCGGGTCACCGCGTCACCTACGGCAAGCCGCTCAACCAGATCGCCGAGCTCAAGATCGACGACTCGATCGTGGTCCGCGTGACCGACGAGGAGCAGGACTTCGACGTCTGGTACGTCTACAAGGTCACGGACTCCCAGATCGTCACGCCGGACAAGATCGAGACGATCGCGCCGGTGCCGAACCAGCCGGGCGTCACCCCGACCGCCGACGACCGCTGGCTGACCCTCACCGCGTGCCACCCGATGTGGTCCGCCAAGGAGCGGTACGTGACCCACGCCAAGCTCGACTACTGGATGCCCGTGTCGGAGGGCACCCCGAAGGAACTCTCGGAGACGCCGAAGTGATCTTCCCGTTCGTCTGGCGGGTCCTGCCCGGCCCCGCAGCCCTGAAGGTCCTCGAGCTCCTCGTGCTGCTCGCCGCGATCGTGTACGCGCTCTTCACGTGGGTCTTCCCGTGGATCGCCGCGGACATCCTGCCGCCGCCCGACGGCACCGTGGACGTCTCGCCCTCCCCCTGACCCACGGTCCGGGCGGTCAGACGGTGGTCGTCACGCGGGATCCGCCGTCGGGAGCCCGGCGGACGGCGATGCGTTCCGGGATGCGCTGCTTGAGCTCCTCGACGTGGCTGACGATGCCGACCTGCCGCCCACCGGCGGTCAGCCGGGCGAGCTGACCGATGACGTCGTCGAGGGTCTCCGGGTCGAGCGTGCCGAAGCCCTCGTCCACGAACAGCGTCCCGAGGGACACCCCACCGGCCTCCGCCTGCACGACGTCGGCGAGTCCGAGTGCCAGGCAGAGCGAGACCGTGAACGTCTCGCCCCCGGACAGGCTGCCTGGTGCTCGACGGGTGTCCGTGGTGTGGTCGTGCACGGCGAGGGCGAGCCCCGTGCGTCGCGCACGCGACCCCGTCTCGCGCTCGTCCGAGGTCTCGAGGGTGAACCGTCCGGCGAGCATCCCGCGCAACCGGTCGTTCGCGGCGGCGACGACGTCCTCGAACCGGCGCATGAGCACGTAGGTCCCGAGGGTGATGCCGGTCGGGTTCACCGCCGCGACGCCGTTCGCCACGTCCGCCAGCCGGACGACCGCGCGGCTCCGCGCCGAGGTGTCGTCGCGCGCCCGCACCGCACGTGCCAGGTCGGTGGCGCACCGGTCGGCGGACTCGGCGCGGTCGGCCGCGGAGACCGCCGCGCGGGTGGCCGCGTCGGCAGCCTCTGCCGCGGCGGCGTGGGCGGCTCGGGCGGCGTCGAGGTCCAGCGATCCGTCCGTGTCCTCGGCGGCGGCGACCACGGCCGGTTCCGCCAGCCCGGCCTCGACGACGGCACGCTCGCGCTCGGCCGAGTCGACCGCGGTCCGGAGCGCCGAGACCGCGTCCACCGTCAGCACCGCGGCGCGGGCGGATTCGAGCGTGTCGAAGTCCTGGTCCGCCAGGGCGCGAGCGACCTCGGCGTCGCGCTCGGCCACGGCCTGTGCGGCGGCGACCGCCCGCTCGTCGGCCGTGATGACGGCTCCTGCCCGATCGACCAGGGCGTCGAGTTCCTGGACGGCCCGGTGCAGCGATGCCGGGGCCGTCGGCCCCGGCTCGGCACGAGCCTGGGACCACGGGTCGACCACGAGCGCCGCGGCGCGCTCGAGGGCATCGGCCACCGCGACCGCGTCCTGCTCGAGCCGGTCGGCGTCTGCCGAGCTCGTGGCCAGCAGGACGGCGTGTTCGGCCTGCACCGCGTTGTGCTCGCGCTCGAGCGCCCGCGTCTCCTCGTCGTGCGCGGTCCGTCGCCGCTCGACCTCGGCGACCCGGACGGCTGCGGTGTGCGCCGCCTCGACCCGCGCGGCGGCGGCCGTGGCCTGCTCCGACAGCGCGTCGGCGTCCGTGTCACCGACCACGGCCCGGAGCCGGTCGAGGGCTGACCGTTCGACCGCGAGCGCCGTCGCCGCGTCACCCAGTGCGTGCTCCGCCGCGCGCGCCGCGGCAGCGGCCGCGTCGACGGCATCGGCGTCCGGGTGGTCGGCCTGGGGCACGGCGACGTCCGGGTGCTCGAGAGCACCGCAGACCGGGCACGGGTCGTCGGCGCCCAGCGCGGCGCCGAGCTCCCCCGCGAGCCCGGCGATCCGACGGGTGCGCAGCGTCTGCTCCGTCCGGAGGAGTTCCTCGGCGCGGGCGCGGTGGGCGGTGACGACCTGCTCGGCCCGGGCCACGGCGGCCGCGGCCGCGTCGCGGGCGTCGAGGTCGGCGCGGAGCCTGCCGAGCCGCTCGACCTCCGCCCGGGCGGGTTCGGCGTCGCCGGCCGCGGTCGCCGCCGCGCGGGCCTCGTCGACCAGGGTGGCCCGTTCCGCCGGACGCGCCTCGAGCGCGCGGTCGAGCTCGGCGACCCGGGAGACGAGTCGCTCTGCGCGCACTGCGGAGTCCGCGAGCGCGCGGCGCCGACCGGGCAGCGAGTCCTCGACCGCGACGAGGTGTCGGACCGCCCCGACACAGGCGACGAGGTGGGCACGGCGAGCGGCCGGGTCTCCGTCGGCCGGGATGCCCGACCGTGCCCGGAGGTCCTGGGCAGCCCGAGCCGTCGCAGCCGCGCGGCCCCGCGCCGCGTCGAGGCCGTCGGCGGATGCCGTCACCCGGGACGCGCGTTCGGCGAGCCCGAGCCGCTCCCGTGCCGCTGCGACGCGCTCGGCGCCGTCGTCGAGCTCCCGGCGGCGATCGAGCAGGGCCGAACGACGTGCTCGGGCCGTGAGCCGCGCGGCCACGTCCTGTTCGTGCGCCCGTGCTCGGTCGGAGGCCGCGACCGCCTCGGCCCGTCGGACAGCGGTCTCGGCGGCGAGTGCCCGGAGACCGTCGAGGGTGGCCGGCACGGACTGCTCGTCCGGCTCGTCGACCCCGGCGGCCTGGCCGAACCGGCTCAGCGCGTCGCGCACCCTGGCGTCGGCGGCGTCGACCTCGGCCTGGACCGCACGCCGTCGGGCGGCGAGTTCGTCGGCCGTGCGGTCGTAGACCTGCGTGCCGAACAGGGACTGCAGGAGCTTCCGGCGGTCCTCGCCCGGGGAGCGCAGGAACCGGGCGAACTCGCCCTGCGGCAGCACGACGGTCTGCAGGAACTGGGCCCGGTCGAGCCCGACGACCCTGGCGACCTCGAGCCCGATCTCCGGGATGCGTGAGGACACCGGCTCCCCCACGGCGTCGGCCGGGTGCGCGAGCCGGAAGAGCTGCGCGGACGCCTGCTGTCGGACGGTCCCCGAGCCGCGCTGCTTCGGTCGGTCGTACTGCGGGGTGCGGCGGACGCGGTACACGCCGGCACCCGTCTCGAAGACGAGCTCGACGAACGGCTCGACACCGGGATCGGCGTGCTGGCTGTGCAGGCGGTCGTGCGTCGACCCCTCACCCGCCAACCCGCCGTACAGGGCGAACACGACGGCGTCGATGATGGTCGACTTGCCGGAGCCGGTCGGTCCCTCGAGCAGGAACACCCCCGACGCGGCGAGCGCTGCGAAGTCGATCGTGACGAGGTCGGGGTAGGGGCCGATCGCACGGAGCTCGAGACGGTGCAGGTACATCAGCGCCCCCGGTCGTCGTGCATCGCGAGCGCCGCCGCCTCGTACGCCTCGGTCAGGACCGCGCGGTCGTCGTCGCTCGGGGCGGCACCGGTGGCGAAGGCGACGAAGTCGGCGGCCACCTCGACCGGGTCGGAGGTCGCCGTCACCGTCCGGGCCGCCGCACGCTCGGCTCGGTCGGCGGGTTCGTGCGTGATCGCGAGGGCGTGCGGGAAGTGGTCCTTCACGCGGGCGTACATGCGTTCGGGGTGCACGGTGTCGGTCACGGCGACCCGCACCCAGGCGTCCGCGTCGGCCCGGTGCGCACCGGACTCGATCGCGTCGATCGTCGCGCGGACGTCCACGAGACGGCGGGGCACGGGTGCCGGCACCAGCTCGACCGTGACGGTGCCGTCCGCGGCGAGGTCGACGAGCGTCACGCTCTTGCGCTGGTGCCGCTCCCCGAACGAGAACGCGAGCGGCGACCCGGCGTACCGGATGCGGTCGTCGCCCCCGACGCGCTGCGGGCCGTGCAGGTGCCCGAGGGCGACGTAGTCGACCCCGTCGAAGACCGAGGCGGAGACCATGTCCACGCCGCCCACCCGGATGTCCTGCTCGCTGTCGCTCGGCTCGGCACCGCCGACGAACGCGTGTGCGACGACGACGCTGCGGGTGCCGGGACGGGTGGCGAGGTCGGCGCGGACGCGCTCCATCGCCGCGCCCACGACCGCCTGGTGGGAGCGCGCGAGCGGCTCGTCCGGCACCGCCGCCAGGGCGTAGCGCGTCAGGTCGGGGTGCAGGTACGGGATGCCGTGCACCGCCACCGGCCCGGCATCGTCGGCGAGGAGCACCGGGGTCCCGATGCTGGCCGGTTCGGCGAGGATCCGCACGCGGTCGTGCATGACCCCGGCGCCGAAGCCGAGGCGTGCCGCGGAGTCGTGGTTGCCCGGCGTCAGGACGACCGTCGCGGTCTCGGCCAGGCGCTCGAGCGTGCGGGAGAGGATCCGGACGGCGTCCACCGGCGGGATCGCTCGGTCGTAGACGTCGCCGGCGATGACGACGAGGTCGACCGCCCTGGCCCGGACGGTGTCCACGAGGAAGTCGGTGAACGCCGCCTGGTGCGCGAGCAGGTCCGCACCGAGCAGCGTGCGGCCGAGGTGCCAGTCGCCGGTGTGCAGGATGCGCATGCCGTCACGGTAGCGGCGGCCGCGGACATCACCGGGACGCCTCCCCCGTGCTGTGGAGAACGGCGCTCGACACCGACGTCCCCCACTGTTGGGGGTATCTTGATCGTTGAGATACTTGTTGCATGGACACCTGACCCGGGACCGCCCGCGTCCCGTCGATCGCCGCCGCGACCACCACCCGAGAAGAGCCCTTCGTGACGGACACCTCCCCCGCACTCCCACCACTGGCCCTGCCGCCGGCGCCCGTCTCCCCCGACGTCGGGGGAACGGACCTGCACGGCGCCGCGCACGACCCGGCACTCCGACGGGTCCTGGAGGCCTTCCGGATCCTGCAGGTGCGGCACACCCGGATGCTCGCGTACCAGAGCGCGCTGCGCGGGCTCGGCGTCACCGACACCCGGTTCCTGCTGCACCTGGCCGCCGCGGACGGACAGGGCACGACCCCGAAGCAGGCGGGCGACCTGCTCGAACTGAGCACCGGCGCGATGACCTCGCTGCTCGACCGCCTGGAACGGCACGGACACACCGAACGGCGACCCAACCCGGGCGACCGGCGGAGCATCCTCGTGCACCTCACGCCGTCCGGCGCGGCCGTCGCGCGCGCCGTCGGTGACGCCTACGCCGATGCCTTCGGTGCGGCCGTCGCCCCTGCCGACCGGACTGCGCTCGCCGCCGCGCTCGAGGCCGTCGGCGCGACGCTCGAGCGACGGCACCGCCAGGCAACGACGCCCTGACGGACGCTCGGTCGCGGCCCGCGTAGCGTCGGCACCATGACCCCAGCGGAACTCCTCACTGAAGCGTTCTCCCGCGTGCCCGAGACCGTCGCGCGCGCCCTCGACGGCCTGTCAGAGGACCAGCTCGCCGCGCGACCCGCGGCCGGCGCGAACACGCTCGCCTGGCTCGCCTGGCACATCGCCCGCGGGCAGGACACGCAGATCGCGGACCTCGCGGGCAGCGAGCAGGTCTGGACGGCCGACGGCTGGGTCGAGCGCTTCGGTCTGCCGTTCCCCGCCGACGCGCTCGGCTACGGCATGTCCCGCGAGGACGTGGGACGCGTGCGGGCGTCCGCCGACCTGCTGAACGGGTACCTGCGAGCGGTGCACGAGCGGACGGTGGCGTACCTCGCGACCCTCGGCGAGGACGACCTCGACCCGGTCGTCGACGACGCGTGGGACCCGCCCGTGACGCGGGGCGCCCGGCTCGTCAGCATCCTCGACGACTGCGCGCAGCACGCCGGCCAGGCCGGCTACGTGCGCGGCCTGCTGTTCTTCAACCGCTGACGCGAGCCCACGACGGACGGGAGGCGCGGTGCCGGCTGGCACCGCGCCTCCCGTCCGACGTCCGCTGACGTCCGACGCCGCCCGGTCAGCGAGACGCCGCGGGATGTGGCGGCGTCTCGGCACGGGAGCGGCGTCGCACGACGACGCCCCCGTCTCACCGGGAGGCGAGACGGGGGCGTCGTCGTGCGTGCGGGTGCGACTAGCGCGCGGCGAGCTCCGCGACGACGCCGTCACCGGGGGCGGCGTCGACGAGGTCGGCCTCGATCTCCGCGTTCTCGAGGATGCCCTCGATCTTGCGGCGACGGCCACGCGGCACGAGCGTGACGACCGTGCCCTCCTTGCCGGCACGACCCGTGCGGCCCGAGCGGTGCAGGTACGCCTTGTAGTCGTCCGGGGCGTCCGCCTGCACGACCAGCGACACGTCGTCGACGTGGATGCCGCGCGCGGCGACGTCGGTCGCGACGAGGACGTTCACTCGGCCGCTCGTGAGCAGCTGCAGGTTGCGGGTGCGGCGGGACTGGTTGAGGTCGCCGTGGAGCGAGGTCGCACGGATGCCGGCGTCCTCGAACTGGTCGGCCAGGCGCTCCGCGTACGCGCGGGTCCGGGCGAAGACGATGGTCTTGCCGTCGCCGGCGACGAGCTCCTCGAGCACGCGGTCCTTCTGACGCTGCTCGACGACCAGGACGCGGTGGTCGATGGTCGAGGACGCCTGGTCCTCACCCGCCACCTCGTGGACGCTCGGCTCGTGCAGGAACTCCTCGACGAGCGAGGCGACCTGGGCGTCGAGCGTGGCGCTGAACAGGAGCTTCTGCGCACGGTCGCCGTGCGGGGTGACCTCGGCGGTCGCCGCGAGGATCTCGCGCACCGGCTCGAGGAACCCGAGGTCGCACATGTGGTCGGCCTCGTCGAGCACGGAGACGACGACCTCGCTGAGGTCGAGCTTCCCCTTGTTCACGAGGTCCTGCACCCGGCCCGGCGTGCCGACGATGATGTCGACGCCGCGTTCGAGGGCGCCCTCCTGGCGACCGTAGGGCACACCACCGTAGATCTGCGTGGTGAAGAGGCCCACCGAGCGGGCGATCGGCTGCACCGTGCGGTCGATCTGCAGGGCGAGCTCACGCGTCGGCGCGAGGATGAGCGCACGCGGCGCACGGCCCATCTTGCGCTTCGTGCCGCCGCCGTGCTCCATGAGCTTCTCGACGAGGGGCGCACCGAAGGCGATGGTCTTGCCGGAGCCGGTACGGCCGCGACCGAGCACGTCCTTGCCCGCGAGCACGTCGGGGATCGTGGCGGCCTGGATCGGGAACGGGCTCGTCGCGCCCATCTCGGCCAGGGTGCGGGAGATGTTGCCACCGATGCCGAGGTCGGCGAAGGTCACGCCCTCGACGTCGGCCGCGACGGTGGCCTCGGCCTGGAGCTTCTCGAGCTTGACGTCGTCCGCGGGGACGTACGCCGGACGCGAGTCGTCGCGGTCGCGGCGGGGAGCGCGGTCCTCGTCGGAGGAGCGGCGCTGCGGGCGGTCGTCGCGGTCGAAGCGACGAGCACCACGGTCGTCGTCACGACGCGGGGCACGATCGTCGCGGTCGAAGCGACGCGGGGCACGGTCGTCACGGTCGAAGCGACGCGGAGCGCGGTCGTCACGGTCGAAGCGACGCGGGGCACGGTCGTCGCGGTCGAAGCGACGACCACCACGGTCGTCGTCACGACGCGGAGCACGGTCGTCACGGTCGAAGCGGCGCGGGGCGCGGTCGTCGCGGTCGAAGCGGCGACCACCACGGTCGTCGTCGCGACGCGGAGCACGGTCGTCACGGTCGAAGCGGCGCGGGGCGCGGTCGTCCCGGTCGAAGCGGCGACCACCACGGTCGTCGTCGCGACGCGGAGCACGATCGTCACGGTCGAAGCGGCGCGGGGCACGGTCGTCCCGGTCGAAGCGACGGGCACCACGGTCGTCGTCGCGACGCGGAGCACGGTCATCACGGTCGAAGCGACGCGGAGCACGGTCGTCACGGTCGTACCCGCGCCCACCGCGGTCGCGGTCGAACCCGCGTCCGCGGTCGTCGCGGCGCTGGCCGCCGTCGCGCGGCTCCCAGTTCGGGCGGGCAGGGCGCTCGCCCTGCGCTGCGCGGCCACGACGCTCCTCGGCGTCCCAGCGCTGCTTCTGTCGCGGCTGCGACGGGTCGGCGGCGCGGAAGCCGCGGTGCTTGCTGCTGCGAGCGGCGGGGGTGCCGTTCGGGTGGCGGACACGGTCGTCGGCACGCTGACGCGCGCCCTTGTCGTACGGGGCCATTGCTACTTTCCGGGGTGCAGACGTCCGCGTGCCCGGCAGCGACATCGGCGCAGGTCTCAGAGGCGGAGAGGGGGTTCTTCCCGTCGCGGATCGACGTGAATCCAGCCCTCGAGCGCACACACACCCACACGAATCCCGCGGTCACGATGCCGCGGTGCCGAGAGCCGACCGACAGAGTCTACGCGACTCGGTGTGCTCTGGCCAGCCCCGCGCCCGGTTGGTGCCACGGGGCGGGGACGGGACGTGCCTCCCGTCCGGGCCAGGGGGTCAGGACTCGGCGAGCCGTCGACGTTGCTCGGCCACGTCGAAGTCGGCGGTCGGCCAGGTGAGCTGCATGTCCTCGAGCGCGCGGAGCAGCAGCTGCTGGACGGCGAGACGGGCGTACCACTTGCGGTTCGCGGGGACGACGTACCAGGGCGCCCGCGCAGTCGAGGTCCGGTCGAAGACCGCCTGGTAGGCGGCCTGGTACTCATCCCACAGCAGGCGCTCGTCGATGTCGCCCGGGTTGAACTTCCAGTGCTTGTCGGGGCGGTCCAGGCGGTCGCCGAGGCGCTCGCGCTGCTCGTCCTTCGAGATGTGGAGCATGACCTTGACGATGGTCGTCCCCTCGGCGACGAGGCGGTCCTCGAAGTCGACGATGGCGCCGTAGCGCCGCTCGATCTCCTCGGGTGGTGCGGACGAGTGCACCTTCTGCACGAGGACGTCCTCGTAGTGGGAGCGGTCGAACACACCGAGCTGACCCGCGGCGGGGAGCTGCCGCTCGATGCGCCAGAGGAAGTCGTGCTCACGCTCCTCGGCGGTGGGGGCCTTGAAACCGGCGTAGTGCACACCGTTCGGGTCCACCGCCCCGACGACGTGCGACACGATGCCGCCCTTGCCCGCGGTGTCCATCGCCTGCAGCACGAGGAGCACGCGGCGCTGGTCGCCCGCGGTGCTCGCGGCGTACAGGCGCTCTTGCAGGGCGGCGAGCCGGTCGGCGCCGGCGGCGAGCGCCTCGAGTCCGTCGATCTTCCGGCCGGCGAAGCCCGGGGTGCCGTCCGGGTCGACGCGGTCGAGGCGGAAGCCCTGCTCGACGCGGAGCAGCGGTTCGGGGTCGGTGTTCCAGGCCTTGCGACGGCTCACGGGTCCTCCTGCGGGTCTCGCGCCCATCCTGGCACCCGTGGGCAGGGTCGGGGTCGGGGTGGGCTCGGGCGGCGCGCGCGGAGGCGGGGCTCGACCGTCGGGAGGACGCCCTCGTCGTCCGTGCGACGGACGCAGCACGCCCGACGGCGGGTTAGCGTGGACGTCGATGCGGTCCGGACGACGAACACTGCTCGCGCTCCTGGCCGCGGGCATGACGCTCGGCGCGCTCGTCTCGTGCAGCGGGGCTCCGGCGGGTGACCGGAACGACGTCGTGACCGCCGACCCGGTCATCTACCCGCTCTCCCTGCGGTACCCGGGGATCGAGGTCGTCGAGGACGTGCCGTACGGGGCGGACGACCTGCAGCGACTCGACGTCTGCCTGCCGCCGGACAGCGCGCCGGACACCACCGCGACGCCCACGGCGGCGCCGAGCGGCGCGTCCGACTCGTCGGGCCCGTCCGGTGCATCCGGCGGATCCGACTCGACGGGTCCGTCCGACGTGACCGGTGGAGCCGACTCGTCCGGGTCGTCCGACGACCGCCCGACGGGTGGACGTCCCGCCGTGATGATGATCCACGGCGGGAGCTGGTCGCACGGCGACAAGGCCACCGCCGCCTACCGCGCCGTCTGCCAGTACCTGGCGTCCGAGGGCTTCGTCACCGTCAACGTGGACTACCGCCTGGCGCCGACCGACCCCTTCCCCGCGGGCCTCGACGACGTGCGGCGGGCGCTCGACTGGGTGTTCCGACCGGCGACCCTCGCGACGTACGACATCGACCCCGACGAGGTGGGGCTGTTCGGCGGGAGCGCCGGCGGGAACCTGGCCGCCATGCTCGCCGTCACGGACCACGAGTCCGCCGCGTGGGCCGAGGGCGACCGGGTCCGGGCCGTGGTCGACCTGAGCGGCCCGACGAACCTGACGACGCGATCGACCGAACCGGACGGGGTGTCCGCCTCGTTCCAGCGGAAGCAGCTGCTCTACCTCGGGTGCAGGAGCTACGCGGACTGTCCGGCCGCGCGACAGGCCTCGCCGGAGTACCACGTCACCGAGGACACCCCGCCGTTCTTCGTCGGGCACTCCACCGACGAGTTCATCCCGCTGTGGGAGTCGCAGGAGTTCGTCGCCACGCTTCGTGAGCACGACGTGCCGGTGACCTTCGTCGCGGTCGAGGGCACGGCGCACTCGATCGCGCAGCTCGACCGGGCGATGAGCGAGCGCGTGGTGGCGTTCCTGCGCGACCGGCTGCGCTGAACGGGCGGGGTGTGCTGGACGGCCGGTGCCGCGGTGTCGCCGACCACCAGCGCCCGCTCCCGTCGTCTACCCGGCCGCCACGGTGCGGTCCCCGCCGGCGTCGCCTGCCGCGGCCGCGTCCCGGGCCGCCCGTCGATCGGCTCGACGCTCCCGGAAGCCCTCGACCACCGAGTAGAGCGCCGGCAGCACCACGAGCGTCAGCAGCGTGGAGGACACCAGGCCGCCGATCACCACGAGGGCGAGCGGCTGCGAGATGAACCCGGACTTGCCGGTGAGGCCCATCGCCATCGGCAGCAGCGCGAAGATCGTCGCGAGGGCCGTCATGAGGATCGGCCGGAGCCGTCGGGTCGCACCCTCGATCAGTGCGTCGCGCACCCGGAGGCCGCGTCGGCGGTACTGGTTCACGAGGTCGATGAGGACGATCGCGTTCGTCACGACGATGCCGACGAGCATGAGCAGGCCGATGATCGACGCCACCCCGAGCGGGATGCCGGTGACGATCTGGAGCAGCAGCGCGCCGGTCGCCGCGAACGGCACCGAGGCGAGCAGCAGGAGCGGCTGCAGCAGGCTGCGGAAGGTCGCGACCATGATCACGTAGACGATGAGGATCGCCACCAGGATCGCGAGGAGCAGCTGGCTGAACGCCGACGACTGGCTCGATGCGACACCGCCGATCGATGCCGATGCGCCCTGCGGCAGGTCGAGGCGGTCGACCGCCTGCGTGACGTTCTGCACCGCCGCGCCGAGGTTGGTCGAGTCGGGGGTCACCGTGATGGTCGCGGTGCGGACGGCGTCCGAGGTGGTGATCGTCGTCGGACCGTCGGACTGCTCGACGGTCGCGACGTCGGTGAGCGGGACCTCGCCGCTCGCGGTCGGGATCGACAGCGACTCGAGCGCCTCGATGGTCGTCGGCGGCTCCGGGTCGGCGATGTACACGTCCAACGTGGCGTCGTCGATCTCGACGCTCCCGGTGTCGCGCGGCGAGACCGCGGCTGCGACGATCCCGCCGACCTGGGTCTCCGTGAGTCCGCGCTCTGCTGCTGCACTCCGGTCGACCTGCACGGCGAGGTACGGCACCGCGGCGGACAGGTTGCTCGTCGCACCGGTCGTGCCCTCGACGCCGCGCATCTCGTCGAGGACCTCCGCGGCCGCGGTCTCGAGCTCGGCCTGGGTCGGCGCGGTGACGTCGACCTCGATGTCGCTCGAGCCGCCGAACCCACCGCCGCCGGACGACATGGTGACCTCACCGGCGCCGTCGAGCTGCTCGATGCGGTCGCGGACGGTCGACTGGATCGTGTTCTGGTCGGCCTCGGCGTCGGTCGTGACGTTGTACTGGACCGACGCCGAGGCACCGCCGCCGAACGCGGCCTGGATGGACTGTCCGCTCGATCCGATCGTGGTCTGCACGGTCTCGACGCCGGACACGTCGCGCAGGACGCCCTCGACCTCACGCGCCGCGTCGGACTGCTCGTCGAGGCTCGTGCCCGGCTCGAGGTCCTGCGTCACGGTGAAGGTGTTCTGTCCGGAGTCGCCGAGGTAGTTCGTCTTCACGAACGGCACGGCCGCACCGGTGCCGCCGAGGACGAGCACGGCCAGCGCGAGGACGAGCGCCGGACGGCCGACCGCCCAGCGGAGGACGGGCAGGTAGCCCCGGCGCAGCCGGTCGGAGGTGCCGGCGTCGTGCAGGTCGTCAGCCGACGCCAGCGCACCCGTGGACGCCGAGCCCGCGCCCGCCGCGTCCGTGGACACCGAGCCCGCGCCTGCCGCGTCCGCGCGGGTCGCGGCTGGGTCCGCGTTCCGGTCGGCCCTCGGCGCCCGGAGCCACCAGTAGGCGAGCACGGGCACGATCGTCAGGGACACGAAGAGCGATGCGATCAGGGCCATGGTGACCGTGAGCGCGAACGGTCGGAACAGCTCGCCGACGAGCTCCGCGACGAAGGCCACCGGCAGGAACACCGCCACGGTGGTGAGCGTCGACGCGGTGACGGCGCCCGCGACCTCGCGCACCGCGTCGAGCACCGCCCGACCGCGGTCGACGCCGGGCTGCAGGTGCCGCTTGATGTTCTCGATGACCACGATGGAGTCGTCCACCACCCGGCCGATCGCGATCGTGAGCGCGGCGAGCGTGATGATGTTGAGCGTGTAGCCCGCCGCCTGCATGCCGATCGCGGCGAGCAGCACGGACGTCGGGATGGAGATCGCGGTGACGAGCGTCGACCGCCACGAGAGCAGGAACACCAGGATCACCACGACGGCGAACCCGAGTCCGAGCAGCCCTTCCTCGGCCAGGGAGTCGATCGACTGCTGGATGTAGGGCGCCTGGTCGAAGACCACCGTGAACTGCGGGTCGCCGGCGACCTTCGCCTCGATGCCGGGCAGGGCGTCCTTCACCGTCTCGGAGACGTCGACGGTGTTCGCCTCCTGCGTCTTCGTGATGGCGACGGTGAGCGCCGTCTTGCCGTCGACCCGGCTGATCGACGTGCGGGGCGACTCCTCGATCCGGACGGTCGCGACGTCACCGAGCGCGGTCGGCGTCGAGGCCGTGCTCGCGCCCGCCCCGCCGGTGGCAGTCCCGTCGGTGCCGGCCCCGCCGGTGGCAGTCCCGTCGGTGCCGGTCTGACCCGCTGCGGACCCTCCCGCGGTCCCGTCCCCGGACCCGGTGGCCCCGCCGGTCGTCGACCCCGTGCTGCCCGGCGCACCGGCGGCGCCGGACCCCGTCGCCGCACCACCGGCCGCCGACTCCGAGCCAGCGCCCGAGGACGACGACCCCGACCCGCTCGACGCGGTCAGCGGCAGCCCTCGGATGTCGTCGAGGGAGGCGATGCGCTGCCCGGTCTGCACCGAGAGCGTCTTGCCGTCCTCGGTGATGGTGCCGCCCGGGATGAGCGTGCCGTTGTCGTCGAGGGCGTCCGAGACCGACTGCGTGGTGAGGCCACGGGCCGCGAGCTCGTCGGTGTCCGGCGTGATCACCACGCGTCGTCCGGGGTTGCCGAAGACGTCGGCCTGGCGGACCCCGTCGAGCTTCTCGAGGTCCGGCACCGCGGTGGCGTTCAGCCGGTCGACGAGCTGCTCCTGGTTGCCCGAGGCGGTGACGGCGAGCTGCAGCACGGGGAGGTCGTCGAAGGACCCGGTGACGATCTGGGTCTGCACGGTGTCCGGCAACGACAGGGCGTTCACGGCGGTCTGGATCTTGTCCTCGGCACTCGCGAGGTTCGAGCCGTAGTCGAACGAGGCCGACACGACGCTCTGACCGGTCGACGACGTCGCGCTCGTCGACTCGAGGTCCGGGACGACCTGGATCGCCTGCTCGATCTTGGTCGACACGTCGTTCGACACGACCTCCGGCGTCGCTCCCGGGTAGGCGCTGACGATCGCCACCTGGGGGAACTGGACGCTCGGGATCAGCTCTTGCTTGAGGTTCGTCAGCGCGACGCCGCCGAACACCGCCACGACGATCGTGACGAGCGCGATGAGGGCACGGTTGCGGAGGCTGAAGACCGAGAGGAGGTGCACGTGGTCGATCCTCGCAGTTCCACCTGCGAAGCGGACGGTGTTCGCGGACCTGTGGAGGACCGTTCACCCGCCGATCAGCAGGTACGCTCCGAGCACCCCGACCGCGCCGACGATCCCCGTGCCGAGCGCGACCACCCGCGCCACCGGGGTCCGCGCCGTCACGGTCGCGACGACGAGCACCGCCACGCCGACCACGATCTGGGCGACCCAGCCGGGCCTGGTCGCATCGTCGGCCACCTGCAGCACGGCACGGACGCCTTCGCCGACCAGGATCGCCGCGGCCACGCCCAGGGCCGCGGCGCGCCAGCGGTCGTCCCGCGTCCGCAGGCCGACGGCGACGGCGCCCGCGAGCACCCCCGCGGGCAGCCCCATCAGGACCCAGAAGTTGGTGATCGACAGCACGTCCGGGTGACCGCGCAGGTTCGTCGCAGCCCAGTAGCCGAGGTGCATGAGCTCGAGCGAGGCGACCCCGAGCACCGCCGCGAGCGCCAGGCCGGCGCGGCCGGTCCGCACCCCGGCGAGCGCGCAGAGCGCCACCGCGACGACGAACCACGGCCCGGCGGCGTTCGCGGCCGCGGCGAGCGCCGGCACTGCCTGCCCGAACGAGGTGAGCACGCCGACGAGGACCGACGCGGTGAGGGCGATCGAGATGCGCACGGCGCGCGGGACCGGTCGGTGCGCCGACGCGGGAACGGGACGGTGGGTGGCGACGGTCGGGGTCATGCTCCGAGCCTCGCGGAACCGGCGGCCGACCGCGTCACCCCGGGGAGCGAGAACGCGCCGGGCGGGCTCCTCCTCGGGGATGACCCCTACACCACGGCGGCGAGTGACCCCCGCGCACCCGCGCCCTCGCCGCCGATGCGCGCCCAGGCACGCTCGAGGGACTCGACCAGGCGCACGCGGTCCGCGGCACCCATCGTGTACGGCACCCGCAGGTACCGCTCGAACCCGCCGTCCGGCCCGAACACCCCGCCGGAGGCGAGCACCACGCCCTCGGCGCGCGCGGCGAGCACGAGCGCACTCGACACCGGTCGGCCGAGCCCGACCCAGGTCGTCAACCCGCCCGCCGGGGAGGGGACGTCCCACTCGGGCAGCCGCGTGCGGAGCGCGGCCACGACGTCGTCGCGCCCGGCGCGCAGGAAGGTGCGCCGCGCCTCCAGGACGGCCGCCGTCCGCGGCACCAGCTCGCGCGCGACCAGCTGGTCGAGCACGGGCGTGCCGAGGTCGCCCGTCGGGCGGGCGAGCAGCAGGCGCTGCAGCAGCTCCGGTGCGGCACGCACCCAGCCGATCCGCAGGCCGCCCCAGAAGACCTTGGCGGCCGAACCGATCATCACCACCGACGCGCCGGTCGGGTCGGCGGCGGCGAGCGGCAGCGCCGGCTCGCCGTCGATGCGGAGCTCCCCCATCGTCTCGTCGGCCACGACGGTGGTCCCGGTCGAGGCGGCGACGGACAGCAGCAGGTCCCGCGTGCCGGGTGTCATCGTCGCCCCGGTCGGGTTGTGCAGCTCCGGCATGACGTAGGCCAGCGCGGGCGTGGTCCGACGGAGCGTCGTCTCGAGCGCGGCGGCGTCCCAACCCGCCCGCGCGTCGACGGGGACGCCGACGAGCCGGCCGCCGGCCTCCCGGACGGCCTCGTGCGCGTGCGGGTAGGTCGGGGACTCGACGAGCACGGCGTCCCCGCGACGGACGAGCACGCGGGCGAGCAGGGCGATCGCGTGCTGCGCCCCGATCGTGACGACGATCTGCGACGGATCCGTCGGCAGTCCGCGCTCGGTGTAGCGAGCGGCGATCACGGCGCGCAGCCCCGGGTCGCCGACGGTGTCGTACCCGATCCCGGCGAGGGCCGCCGGCACGTGCCGAACCGCACGTTCGACGGCCTCGGCGACCTCCGGAGCGGCGTGCAACGCGGCCTTCCGCAGGTCGAGCGCGTCCCCCGCGACGACGCCGCCGAGCCGCTCCGGGTCCGGCCGGCCCGCGAGCTCGCGCGGCAGGTGCACGACGCTGCCCGACCCGCGGAGCGAGACGACGAAGCCGTCCTCCCGCAGTCGGGCGTAGGCGTTCGCGACCGTCGTGCGCGAGATCCCGAGTGCCTGGGCGAGCCCTCGCTCGGCGGGCAGCCGGACGCCGAGCGGGATCCGGCCGTCGATGACCAGGACCCGGATCGCGTCGGAGAGGGCCTCGTACGCGGGCGCGTCGGTCCCGCCGCGCCAGTCGGAGAGGAGCACGGCGGCGGAGCGAGCGCTGAGGGAGACCGGGGGCACGGGTCCACGCTAGCCGGATTGGCTCTCGACGACCAGGCCAATCCGGCGGGACGATCGGCACATGTCCCGCTCCACCGCCCGCACGCTCCGCTTCGTCCAGCTCGCCGTCGGCCTCTTCCTCTACGGCGCCTCCACCGCCCTGCAGGTGCGCGCGGTCGTCGGGGTCGGGTCGTGGACGGTGCTGACGCAGGGCCTCGAGAACGTCCTGCCGTGGTCGTTCGGCGTCATCACCGTGGTGTCGAGCGTCGTCATCCTGCTGCTCTGGGTCCCGCTCCGCCAGAAGCCGGGGATCGGCACGCTCTGCAACGTCCTGGCGATCGGCCCCTCCGCCGACGTGGTCCTCTGGCTGGTGCCGGAGCCGGACGGCCTCGTCGCACGGGTGCTGCTCTTCGCGGCGGGCCTGGCACTGCTCGCGGTCGCGACCGCGTGCTACATCGGTGCGGGCCTCGGCACCGGGGCCCGCGACGGCCTGATGGTCGGCGTGCACGAGCGGTTCGGCTGGCCGCTGTGGCTCGCGCGCACGGTGATCGAGGTCACCGTCGTCGCGGTCGGTTGGCTGCTCGGCGGGGACGTCGGCGTCGGCACGGTGGTGGCCGCGTTCGCGATCGGCCCGATGGTGCAGCCGCTCATGCCGCTCTTCCGTCGCCTGCCGTGGTCGCCGACCCGGTCGGACGCCCGCCTGCCCGCAAGCTCGCGCCCGAACCGTTGCCTCGGGGCCACTCGCGATGTAGCGTGATTCCACGCAACGCGATACATCGCGAGTTCGAGGAGGCAACATGGCCCAGGAGAAGTGGCTCGTCGAGGAGCCCAAGGTGATCGACACCGGGATCGTCCGCGCCCTGCGCGTCGGACTCGCCGGTGGACAGGTCGACGTCGTCGCGCACGACGAACCGACCGCCCGGGTGGAGGTGCACAGCGTGTCCGGCAAGCCGCTCAAGATCGAGCTCGACGGCGACACGCTCACGATCGACCACCCCCAGATCCGCTGGGACGACCCGCTCGGCTTCCTGAAGTCGTTCCGCGGCCGGGCCTCGGCCGACGTCAGCGTCCTCGTCCCGCGCGACGCCCGCGTCACGGTCGGCGTCGTCTCCGCCGGCGCACTGCTCTCCGGCACGAACCGGGGCGCGAACGTGAACACGGTGTCCGGCGACGTCGTCGTCGACGGCCTCGCGGGCGACCTCGCCGTGCACGCCGTCTCCGGGTCCACCACCGTCCGCGACCTCGACGGCGGGCTCACCGTCCGCACCGTCTCCGGCGACGTCGTCGCAACCGGGGCGATCCCGCGCTTCTCGGCCGACGGCGTGAACGCCGACGTCGTGCTCGACCTGCAGGGCACGCCGGACTCCGCCCGGGTGAACACCGTCTCCGGCTCGGTGAGCGTCCGGCTCGAGGACGGCGTCCCCTACCGCTGCACGGTCAGCACGGCGTCCGGCAAGCTGCAGTTCGACGACTCCGAGATCCGCGGGGTGCGCGGGTCCTACGTCAAGCAGGGCGGCGAGCTGTCCGGCGAGTGGCTCGACCTCAAGGTGAACTCGGTCTCTGGCGACATCGCGGTCCTGCACGCACCGCCCGCGCCGCCGACGTCCTCCAGGGCCGGCGACGCCGATGAGACGGTGGTGCCCGAATGAGCCCCGTGTTCGCGCACGGTCACCTGCGCCTGTCCCTGCTGTCCATGCTCGCCGACCACCCGATGCACGGCTACGAGCTCATCCAGGCCCTCGGCGAACGCTTCGGCGGCGCCTACGTCCCGAGCGCCGGCACGGTGTACCCGCGCCTGGCGAAGCTCGAGGCCGAGGGGCTCGTCACGAAGACCGCCGACGGCCGCAAGACCGTCTACGCGATCACCGACGCCGGTCGGGCCGAGCTCGCGGCGCGTGCCGACGAGCTGGCAGCGATCCAGTCCGGCGTGGCCGACACCGTGAAGTCGCTGGCCGACGGCGTCCGCGCCTCGGTCGGCGAGGCCATGCGGTCCCTCCGTGCGGACCTCGCGGCGAGCGCGCAGGCCCCGCGCGGCCAGACCGCCGACGAGCCGGTCGACGTCCCGACCGAGGGCGCCCGGGCGCTGCGCGAGGTCGAGATGGTCATCGCGTCGTTCCGGCAGCAGGTCCGGGCGGACCTGCGCCGCCGCGCGACCCGCGGCACGCTCACCGACGACACGGTGGCCCGCCTGCGGGACGGCCTGGAGGCCCTGCGCCGCTCCGTCTGACGACCGCCGCCGGACGGGTGGTGGTGATCCGCGCCTCCCGTCCGCCGGCCGTCGACGGCGTGCCCGCCGCGCGTCCGCCGGACGCGCTCCGGCGCCTGTCCGTTCGCACAGTGTTGACTCGGGCGCGCAACTGAGTAGGTTTGCCGCTCGTGACGAACGAGATCCGGTCGCTCAAGGCGCGACTGATCGGCGATCCCCTGCCCTCCGAGAAGCTCGAGGGACAGCTCCTCCCGAAGCACCTGGCGCTGCCGATCTTCGCGAGCGACCCGCTGTCGAGCGTGGCGTACGCGCCACAGGAGCTCCTCATGATCCTGCTGCTCGGCGGGATGGCGTTCCTGACCTTCGCGCCGTGGGTCGCCGCGCTCGTCGTGCTGCTGCTCGTCGTGGTGGTCGCGTCCTACCGGCAGCTCATCAAGGCGTACCCGTCCGGCGGCGGCGACTACGAGGTGGCGCACCGGAACCTCGGCGAGAAGGCGGGGCTCATCGTGGCGAGCGCCCTGCTCGTCGACTACGTCATGACGGTCGCGGTGTCGGTGGCCTCGGGCGTCGACAACATCATCTCCGCGGTGCCGGAGCTCGACCCGTTCCGCATCGAGATCGCGGTGGCGTTCGTCGTCCTGCTCGCCGGGGTGAACCTGCGCGGTGTCCGCGAGTCCAGCAAGGCCTTCGCGGTCCCGACCTACCTGTTCGTCGGCTCGGTGTTCGTGATGGTGGTCGTCGGGCTGGTCCGGGCGGCGACCGGGGACGCGCCCGTGGCGGAGTCCGCCGCGTACACGGTGCAGAACGTCGAGCACACGACCCAGGCCGCGTTCGTGCTGCTGCTCCTGCGCGCCTTCGCGTCCGGCTGCTCGGCGCTGACCGGCGTCGAGGCCATCGCGAACGGCGTGCAGGCGTTCCGCCGCCCGAAGGTCCGCAACGCGCAGATGACGCTCGTGTTCATGGGGTCGATCGCCATCGTCCTGTTCGTCGGGCTCATCTCCCTGGCCCTCATCGCCCGCGTGCACTACGCCGAGGACGCCTGCGACCTGCAGGGCTTCACGGCGTGCGCGTCGACGCCGCAGCGCTCGCTCATCGCGCAGATCGCCGCCGCGACGTTCGGGGGCGGCAGCGTCCTGTTCTTCGTCGTGCAGGCGACGACCGCCGCGGTGCTGCTCCTCGCGGCGAACACGGCCTTCAACGGCTTCCCGCTGCTCGGCTCGATCCTGGCACGGGACTCGTACGCCCCGAAGGCCCTGTCGACCCGCGGCGACCGGCTCATCTACTCGAACGGCGTCATCGTCCTGGCGCTCGTCGCGGTCGCACTGCTCGTGGTCTACCGGGCGAACGTGACGAGCCTCATCCAGCTGTACATCATCGGCGTCTTCGTGTCGTTCACACTCGGCCAGACGGGCATGGTGCGGCACTGGCTGCGGCAGCTCCGATCCGACCGTTCCCGCCTGCCGGGGTCCGGCGACGAGCCGCTCGACCGCGGACAGGTGTGGCGTTCGCTGACCATCAACGCGATCGGCGCGACCTTCACCTCCGTCGTGCTCGTCATCGTCACCGTCACGAAGTTCACGCACGGCGCCTGGCTCGTCTTCGTGATCATGCCGGTGCTGTTCGTCCTCATGCTCGGTGTGAACCGCTACTACCGCGACGTCTCGCACGAGATCGAGGCCGACGTCGACACGCAGTTCGGCGCGACCGGCGACCACGCGATCGTCCTCGTGAACAAGCTGCAGAAGCCGGTGCTCAAGGCGGTCGACTACGCGATCGCGGCGAAGCACGCCGGGCTCGAGGCGGTGCACGTCGCGATCGACGACGCCGAGGCCCGCCGACTGCAGGAGCAGTGGGCCGAGCACGGCATCGAGGTCCCGCTCACCATCGTGCCGAGCCCCTACCGCGACATCTCGATGCCGCTCATCCGGTACATCAAGGCGCACCGGCTCGAGCACGGGTCCGAGGTCGTCACCGTCTACACGCCCGTGTTCGTCGTGGGGCACTGGTGGGAGACGTTCCTGCACAACCACCGTGGTCGCCGGATCCGCAAGAAGCTCCTGCTCGTGCACGGCGTGACGGTCGCCCTCGTCCCGTGGCTGCTGGACTCCTCGGAGCTGCTGTACGGCCGTCGGTCCCGCCCGCTGCCGGGCCAGGAGCGCCGTGGCGAGCCCGTCCGCCCCGCGCTGCGTCGCTCGCCGCAGGGCGTGTTCCACCACGAGGCGCAGGAGGACCGACTGCTCCGGTCGGCCCAGCGCAACAGCCTGCAGCCCCGTCGTGCGTCGCGTCCCGCCGGGCCCGCCGAGGGCGTCGACCAGACCCAGTGCACCGGCGAGATGCGCGTCCTCGTGCCCGCACCTCCGAGCGGCGACGGCGGCCGGTCGTAACATCGGCGGCGACATGACGATCTCCGACCTGCGCACCTTCGCGACCTTCGACGGCCACGGCGGCAAGGTGTCGAAGCGCGTCGAGGTGCTCGACCACGAGCCGCCTGCCGTCGGTCCGTACGCGGGGCTGGTGGCGGTGCGCGGCGAGCACCCGCTCGGCGCACTCGACGAGCGGCCCGTCGACGACGGCACCGACCTGACCCGCGGGGTCCCGAGCATCGGCTGGGTCGACCCGGCGACGCTCCGCGACTGGTACCGCCCGGACCGCGTGGTCGTGTCCCGGCTCGAGGCACGCCGCTCCGGTCTGGAGACCGGTCTGTACGCGGACTCGCGGGGACGCGGGCGCGTCCGGATCGACAGCCTGGAGGCGCGGCTCGCCCCCGACGGTCGGCCCGCCTTCCGCGCGTTGGCCGGTCCCGTCGACGCCCCCGTGGTCGACGTGCCGCTGCCCACCGACCAGGCGGTGCGCCTCGTCGCCGTCCGTGCGGTCGACGAGGGACTCGAGGTCGTGACCACGCCGGTCTCACCGTTCCTCTCCCCCGGCCGGTACGCCGCGTACGACGCCGACGTGGTCGGGCTGCCGCCGCGGCCGTCCACCGGCGACGTGGACGTCCGGGCCGCCGTGCTGCTCGACGGTTCCGTGCACGAGGTCGTCCGCATCGACGAACGGGCCGCGACGATCTGGCTCCGGCGAGGCGACTCCGACGTGCCGATCGCGACGAGCGGCGTCGGGCCGGACCTGGTGCGTTACACGGCGACACCGGCCTGAGGCCCGGGGGACGTCCTCGCTGCGTGTCGGCCACGCCGTCGCGCGTACCTTCGGCGCCATGAGTGATGCAGATCGCGCAGAGCAGCAGCAGACCCCGGACGGCACCCACCAGGGCGAGACCCTCGGTGGCGAGCGTCCCGACCCCTCGACGACCGCGAGCAAGGACCCGGAGCAGTGGGTCACCGGTGACGAGCCGATGACCGGCCCGCAGCGCAGCTACCTGGACACCCTCGCCCGCGAGGCCGGCGAGGAGCTCCCCGCCGACCTCACGAAGGCCGAGGCGTCCGAGCACATCGACCGTCTGCAGCAGCAGACCGGACGCGGCACCGACTCCTGAACCTGTGCGCCGGTCCACCGTTCGGTGGACCGGCGTCTGGAGGACTCCTGACGAACTCCGGGCAGTCCCCCGCACCCCCCCCCAGGTCGATGACGTGTCAACCGATACGGTCGGCGCCATGCGAACGACATCGACCTCCATCGGCCTGACCGCGCTCCGCATCGTCCTGGGCGTGGTGTTCATCGCCCACGGCGCCCAGAAGTTCACCCAGGGGATCCCCGGTGTCGCCCAGGGCTTCGCCGGCATGGGCGTCCCGCTCGCCGAGGTCGCCGCGCCCGTCGTCGCGGGCCTCGAGCTCGTCGGGGGCGCCCTGCTCGTCCTCGGTGTCGCCACGCGCGTCGTCGGGCTGCTGCTCGCGGTCGACATGGTCGTCGCGGGCCTCCTCGCCCACGCCACCGCCGGGTTCTTCGCCCAGGACGGCGGCTTCGAGTACGTGCTCGTGCTCGCCGTCGCCTCGCTCGCCGTCGCCCTGACCGGGCCGGGGCGCTGGTCGGTCGACGCGCTCGTGCTGCGCTCCTCGCGGCGGAAGCGCGGTGTCCCGGAGCCCGTCTCGGCGTGAGTCCTCGTCAGGACTCCGGGGGACGCGATGGCCAGGTCGGGAACGGGGTACATGGTAGAGTGATCGGCAGATTTCAAACCACGAACCGTTCGGTTCCCCGGGTGGCAACCCTGCACCCGCCAGGACCGGACCAGAGCCGATCACGAGGGGGTCACGCATGGGGCGCGGCCGTCAGAAGGCAAAGCACACCAAGGTCGCCCGGGAGCTGAAGTACTTCAGCCCGGAGACGAACTACGGTGCGCTCGAACGCGAGCTCTCCGCCGGGCAGCACTCGGACGAAGACTCCTACGTCGACCGCTGGGCAGACCAATACGGTGATGACCAGTACGACGACGGGGACGAGCTCGAGACCCAGCAGGACCAGAACAAGTCCGCCTGACCCGAACCGTCGACGCCGCGCGCCCTCCGGGGTCGCGCGGCGTTTCCGCGTGCGCGCACACCACGCAACGCTCTGGTCGCACAACATGCCGCTCGACTTCCGACCCAGCGGCAGTTCGCGCAACCCGAACGACCGCACACGGCATGTCGAGCGACCAGGACGGCCGCGCCAACGCCGCCGCTCCCGCCGCTCCCTGCTCCGCCGCTCCCGCCGTACGGCCGGACACCACGGATCGCTCTGGTCGCACAACGTGCCGCTCAACTTCCGCCCCAACGGCAGTTCGCGCGACCCGAACGACCACACACGGCATGTCGAGCGACCAGGACGACCGCGCCGACACCGCCGCTCCCGCCGCACGGCCGGACACCACGGATCGCTCTGGTCGCACAACGTGCCGCTCAACTTCCGCCCCAGCGGCAGTTCGCGCAACCCGAACGACCGCACACGGCGAGTCGAGCGACCAGGACGGCCGCGCCAACGCCGCCGCTCCGCTCCGCCGCTCCCGCCGCTCCCGCCGCTCCCGCCGCTCCGCCACGCAACGCTCCGGTCGCAGGACGTGCCGCTCAACTTCCGACCCAGCGGCAGTTCGCGCGACCCGAACGACCGCACACGGCATGTCGAGCGACCAGGACGACCGCGCCGACACCTCCGCGACGAGCACGACGCCAGCACGGCGCCAGGCGGCAGGCGTTAGGCGGTAGGCGTCAGCCCGCGTAGGAACCGACGAGACGGACCGCCCCGCCGTCGACACCCTTGGCGCCCTGTTCGAATCCGCTCAGGTCACGCTCCGAGGTCGAGACCGTGCCGACGGTCCACGACGGGAGCCCCGCGGCACGCAGGTCGTCGAGCACCGCGGACGCCGACGACGCCGCGACGACCGCGAACATCCCGATGCCGAGGTTCCACGTGCCCTCGGTGTCCTCGACCGGGGTGCCCGCCATGTCCGCGAGGACCCGGAACACCGTCGAGGGCGTCCACGTCGAACGGTCGACCTCGACCCACGTGCCGACGGGCAGCACGCGCGCCAGGTTGGCGGCGATGCCACCACCGGTGACGTGGGAGAGCGAGTGGACGACACCGGGCCGGGCGTCGAGCAGGTCGAGCAGCGGCGCGGTGTACAGGCGGGTGGGCTCGAGCAGGGCCTCACCGACGGAGACGCCGGCGCCGAACTCCGGCAGCTGGTCGGTGTAGCCGACGCCCCTGCCGGACAGGATGTGCCGGACCAGGGAGTACCCGTTCGAGTGCAGGCCCGACGACTCGATCGCCACGACGACGTCGCCGTCCTCGACCAGGTGCGCGCCGAGCTGGCGGTCGGCCTCGACGACACCGGTCGCAGCACCCGCCACGTCGTAGTCGTCCGGTCCGAGCAGCCCCGGGTGCTCCGCGGTCTCGCCGCCGACGAGGGCGGTGCCGGTGGCCGAGCAGCCCCGCGCGATGCCCGCGACGATGTCCGCGATCCGGTTCGGCACGACGCGGCCGCAGGCGATGTAGTCCGTCATGAAGAGCGGCTTCGCGCCGACCACGACGATGTCGTCGACGACCATGCCGACCAGGTCCTGGCCGATCGTGTCGTGCTTGTCGATCGCCTGCGCGATGGCGACCTTCGTGCCGACGCCGTCGGTCGACGTCGCGAGCAGCGGCCGCTCGTAGGAGCGCAGGAACGACACGTCGTACAGTCCGGCGAACCCTCCCACTCCCCCGAGGACCGAGGGGTTGTGGGTCGCCGACACGGCGGACTTCATGAGCTCGACGGCCAGGTCCCCGGCGGCGGTGTCGACGCCGGCGGCAGCGTACGGGTTCGGCATGCGTGGTCCTCCGCGGAGCATGGCAGACTTGTTCGGTACCACCCGATCCTACGGTCTGGAGCACCCCGCGAATGTGCGGCATCGTCGGCCTCGTTGCGCAGGGGCCTGCAAACCAATCCATCTACGACGCCCTGCTGCTCCTGCAGCACCGGGGCCAGGACTCGACGGGCATCGCCACGGTCGAGGGGCACGTCCACCACATGCACAAGACGCGTGGTCACGTGCGCGAGGCGTTCCGCACCCGTGACATGCGTGCTCTGCTCGGCACGATGGGCCTGGGGCACGTCCGGTACGCCACGAAGGGCGCCGCGAGCAACGAGGAAGAGGCCCAGCCCTTCTACGTGAACGCGCCCTACGGCATCGTGCTCGTGCACAACGGCAACCTCACGAACACCCGCGAGCTCACCCGCGAGCTGTTCGACATCGACCGCCGCCACCTCAACACGACGAGCGACACCGAGCTCCTCGTGAACGTCCTGGCGCACGAGCTCCAGGGCCAGGTGCGCGGCAGCGAGCTCGACGCCGGCCAGGTGTTCGACGCCGTCGAGCGCGTGCACGAGCGGGTCGAGGGCTCGTACGCCACGATCGCCACGATCGCGGGCCACGGTCTGCTCGCGTTCCGCGACCCGTACGGCATCCGCCCGCTCATCCTCGGCCACAGGTTCGACGAGGCCGGGCAGCCGGAGTGGGTCGTGGCGAGCGAGTCCCTCGTGCTCGAGTCCGGCGGCTACGAGATCGTCCGCGACATCGCCCCGGGCGAGGCCGTGTTCATCGAGATGAACGGTCAGATGCACGCCCGGCAGTGCGCCAAGGACCCGCGCCTGGTGCCGTGCTCGTTCGAGTACGTGTACCTCGCCCGTCCCGACTCGGTGATGAACGGCATCTCGGTCTACGACGCCCGGCTCCGGCTCGGCAACCGCCTGGCCGACACGATCGCGCAGTACGCCCCGACCGGTGACATCGACGTCGTCATGCCGATCCCGGACTCGAGCCGACCGGCCGCGATGCAGGTGGCGCAGAAGCTCGGCATCGAGTACCGCGAGGGCTTCTACAAGAACCGCTACGTCGGCCGGACCTTCATCATGCCGGGGCAGGCGGAGCGCAAGCGCTCGGTGCGGCAGAAGCTCAACGCGATGTCGTCGGAGTTCAAGGGCAAGAACATCCTGATCGTCGACGACTCGATCGTCCGCGGCACCACGAGCCGCGAGATCGTCGAGATGGCCCGTGCCGCCGGCGCGAACGAGGTGACGTTCACCTCCGCCGCTCCCCCGGTCCGGTTCCCGCACGTCTACGGCATCAACATGCCGACCCGTGCCGAACTCATCGCGCACGACCGCAAGATCCCGGAGATCAACCGCGTGCTCGGCAGCGACCACCTCATCTACCAGGAGATCGCGGACATGCGCGACGCCATCATCGAGGGCTCGGACGTCACCGACCTCGAGATGAGCTGCTTCACCGGTGAGTACGTCACCGGGACCGTCAGCCCCGAGTACCTGTCGTGGGTGGAGGCGAACCAGCTCAGCTGAGTCGCGTCACGACGCGGCCACGCGACGGACGGGAGGCCCGGTACCAGCTGGTACCGGGCCTCCCGTCCGTCGCGGGGTGGCGACCGTCAGCGGTCGGTGTGGTCCGGTGCGGTCGGGTCACCGTGGTCCTCGACCTCGCCGTCGACCGTCTCCTCCGCCGGCTCGACCTCGACGCGCTCCGCCGTCAGGCGGGCGGCGCGGCGGGCGAGGACGCGGTCGAGCACGATCGCGGCGATCGAACCGACGAGCGCGCCGAGCGTGACGCCCCAGAGCGAGAAGTAGCCGACGAGCGTGCCGAAGCTGGCGTCCTGCTGGTCGCCCCGGTCGATGTCCATGGTGAGCGTCACGACGACGAGGGTCGCGAGGAACCCGAGCACGGCACCACCGACGATGAAGACGCCGTACTTCGGCGCGCGTCGGATGGTGACCTCGTCCGGGGAGCTGACCGCGCTCGGAGCCGGTGTCGCTCCCGACGGCGCAGGCGCAGCCGGGCGGTCTTCGGGTCGGTCGGTGTCGCTCACCCGTCCATTGTCCCCCACTGTGGGACGTGCTCCCGCCTGTTGCTCGACACGTGGTCCGGGGCAAGATGTCCCTACGTGTCCGCGGAGCGCAGGACGTCGGGGCCGACCGCTCGGTCGAGGACGACGTCCGAGCCCGGGGAACGGGATCCGTCGGCACGGGGAGCAGGCGGACGACCACGAGCGGGAGGTGATGGGGGTGCACGAGCAGTCCATCCGCGGACGTCGCCGACCCCGGACGCCGGGGCGGGTGCCGTGGCCGATCGTGCAGCGCCGCGAGGAGGACCGCGCGGTCTCCGTCGTCGCCGAGCACCACTGGAGCGTCGCGATCGTCGGTGCTCCGGGACTCGGCAAGACCTCGACCGCGGCCCGGGTGACCGACCGCGTCGCCCGTCGCGACGGGAGCGGTCGGACGGTCGTCGTGCCGATCACCGCGGTCGCCGCCGGCCGGTCGATGCCCTTCGGCGCCGTGGCTGACCGCTTCGGCGAGCTGCCGGCCGCCCTCGCCGAGCTGGTCGACGACGCCTCGGCCGCGCAGCGTCTCCGTGAGACCGACGACCTGGCCGACCGCGACGTCGTCCTGCGCGTCGACGACGCCGACCACCTCGACGCGATCTCCGCACGGTACGTCGCCTGGCTCGTGCGCGACCAGGGCGCGCGCCTCGTGCTGACCTGCCGCGACTTCACCGCCCTGTCCGACCCGCTGCGCGCGCTGTGGCAGGACGACCTGCTCGAGCGCATCGACCTGGCGCCCCTCGACGTGCACGAGACCGGGGAGGTCGTCGCCCAGGCGCTCGGTGCGCAGCTCGAGACGGCCTCGACCGAACGGGTGCACCGCGCGACGGCGGGCAACCCGCTGTACCTGCGCGAGGTCGTCCGTGCCGCACTGACCTCGGGCGCGCTCGAGCAGACCGCGTCCGGCTGGTACTGGCGCGGGCGGATCACCGCCTCGAACAGCCTGGCGGACATGTACCGCACCGAGCTCGGTTCCCTGCCCGAGGACCTGCGCGACGTCGTCGACATCGTCGCCCTCGCCGACCCGATCCCGCTCGCGCGGCTGCTCGGCATGGTGTCCGGGGGCGACGTCGACCGCGTCGTGGCGCTCGGTCTGGTCGCCATCGACTCCACCGAGGACGGCACGAGCATCGTCCGGCCGTCCCACCCGCTCGTCGGCGAGGTCGTCCGGGGGCTCGTGCCGGTCGCCCGGCGGTCGATGCTGTTCGCCCGCGCGAACGCCTTCCGGGCCGCCCGTCCCGAGGGCGCCCCACCCGCGGCACGGCTCCGCGCCGCGCTCTGGTCGCTCGAGTGCGGCGTGCTGCCGCCGGTCGGCCAGCTCCTCGACGCCACCCAGGTCGCCGTCCGGCTGCAGGAGCACGAGAGCGCGATCGCGCTCGCGTCCGCTGCGCTCCGGACCACCCTGACCGCGACCGAACGGGTGTCGGCCCACTGCCTGCGGTCGATCGCGTACTCCTACAGCACCGGGCGCGAGGCCGGCCGTGCCGACGCGGAGTCGGCCTGGGCGATCGCACACGGACGCGCGGACGAGGTCGACGACGCGGTGATCGTCGAGGCCTGCGAGACGCTCGCGAACATCCGGCAGTTCCACGACGACGACGTCGACGCCGCGGTGGCGCTCTCCGAGGCGGCGATGCCGCTGGTGGGAGCGGACACCGCCGAGCACGTGCGCCTGCTCCGCCTGGCACACCTCGGCTGGGGCGGTCGGTTCGGTGAGGTCCGCGCCGAGGTCGAGCGCTCCCGGATCCTCCAGCAGCCGACCGTGCCCGTCTCGTTCCTCTGCGTCGCCCCGTGCGCGGTGATGGCGCTCGCGACCGCCGGCCGCCTGGACGACGCCGCGGCACTGGCCCGCCGTGCGATCGCGACGGCGGTGGAGCACGTCGAGATCGCCCCCTGGAGCGTCGGCGAGAACGTCTCGGTCCTGCACCAGCTCCAGGTCTGGCGGGGGGACATGGCCGACCTGGTGACCGAGATCCCGGTACGACGGGCCAGCCCGTTCCTGAAGTACGACTTCACCCTCGAGCTCATCGGCGTCGGGAACCTGGCGATCGGGCAACGTCGGTGGGACGACGCCGTCGCCGCGTTCTCGGCGGCCTGCGAACGCTACGACGTGGCCGACCACGGCGGCTTCGCGGCGTACCCCTGGGCGCGGCTCGCGCTGGCACACGCCTACGCGGGCCACGTCGACCGTGCGACCGCGGCGCTCGAGCGGGCTCGCACCACCCCGGGCCGCGCCATGCGGATCACCGGCGAGCAGGTCGCGGTGTCGATCGCGTGGACCGAGGCCGTGCTCGGCAACCCGGCCGGCCTGCGGCACGCGGACGAGGTCATCGAACGGTCGACGGCGAGCGGCGCGTGGCTGCACGTCATGTACGCGCAGACCCTGCACTACGCGAGCGACATGGCCACGGGGCGGGAGACGTCGGCGTCGCTCGGGCGCATGCGTGAGGCGGCCGCCCGGGTCGACGGACCGCTGGCGCACGCGATCGTCGAGTACGCCGACGCGGTCCGTTCCGGCGACCGTCCCCGCATCGTCGCGGCGCAGGGGGTCCTGGCGTCGTGCGGGATGGCGGTGACCGCCGGGCAGGCCCGTCCGCCGTTGACGAACCGCGAGTACGAGGTCGCGGAACTCGCGGCGCGGGGCCTCAGCAACCGGAGGATCGCGGAGACGCTCGGTCTGAGCGTGCGGACGATCGACGCACACATGTCGCGCGTGTTCTCGAAGTGGGACGTGCACGCACGGTCCGAGCTGTCGGACATGCTCGGCGCTCGCTGAGCGGCGTCCGCGACGCGCCGGAGACGACGACCGGCCAGGAAAGGTCCCCTGACGGACCCGGAAGCGTTGCGTTCGGCAGCACGACTCGCCGGAGCGGTTGACAGGTCATGCCGGATGTCGCGTACCTTTGACCCTGTCGCCGGGTTCGGACCCGTTCGGGTCGGGTCCGAATCCCGGCGACTTCCACGCTACGCGGACGGTGGCAGCGGACGCATCGGTAGGACCTACCTAAGTCTGCGAGCCGGCTCGCACGACCGGCGGGACCCCGGGATCAGACCGCGGTCCGGACCGGAAGGAACGCCGTCAGGTCCGCGCGCGAGCCGGAAGCGCTCACCCGCGCCTGCGCGACCGCGTCGTCCCACCGCAGCTCCCCGGTGGCCAGCGCCAGCCACGTCGTCGGGTCGGTCTCCACGACGTTCGGCGGCGTGCCCCGGGTGTGGCGGGGCCCCGGCACCGCCTGGACGGCCGCGAAGGGGGGCACCCGCACCTCGACGCTGTTGCCCGGGACGTCCTCGGCCAGACGCTGCAGGGTCCACCGCACCGCGGTCGCCAGGACCGGCCGGGCGCGCTCCCCGCGCTGCACGGCGGCGAGTGCGGCGCGACCGTCGGCGTCCTCGATCCTCTTCGGCGGCATGTGCACAGGCTAGCCGCCGCCTCGCGGGCGGCGTGTCGCGGTCGGTAGGGTGATCGGGTGCGAATCCTCGTCCTCGGTTCCGGTGCCCGCGAGCACGCGATCATCACGGCCCTCCTCGCAGAACGGGCCGGTCACGTCATCACGGCAGCGCCCGGCAACGCCGGCATCGCGGCCGACGTCGAGACCGTGTCGCTCGACCCGACCAACGGGGACCTGGTCGCCGAGTACGCGATCGAGAACGGCGTCGACCTCGTCGTCGTCGGGCCCGAGGCACCGCTGATCGCCGGCGTCGCCGACCCCCTGCGCACCCGCGGCATCCCGGTGTTCGGACCGAGCAGGGCCGCCGCGCAGCTCGAGGGCTCGAAGGCCTTCGCGAAGCGCGTCATGTCCGAGGCCGGCGTGCCCACCGGTCGCCCGGTGTACGCCGGCACCGTGGACGAGGCGGTCGCCGCGATCGACGAGCTCGGAGCGCCGTACGTCGTCAAGGCCGACGGGCTCGCCGCGGGCAAGGGCGTCCTGGTGACCGAGGACCGGCAGGCCGCGATCGACCACGCGACCTACTGGCTGCAGCACGGGCACGTCGTGGTCGAGGAGTACCTCGACGGCGAGGAGGTCTCGCTGTTCTTCCTCAGCGACGGGCACGACGTCCGTCCGCTCAGCCCCGCGCAGGACCACAAGCGCCTCGGGGACGGCGACACCGGTCCGAACACGGGCGGCATGGGCGCCTACTCGCCGCTGCCGTGGCTCGCCGACCGCTGGGAGTCGGAGCAGGCCTTCGTCGCCGAGGTCACGGACCTCGTCGCGCTGCCCACCGTCCGCCGGCTCGAGCACGAGGGCACGCCCTTCGTCGGACTCCTCTACTGCGGCCTCATCGTCACCGAGCAGGGCGTGCGCGTCATCGAGTTCAACGCCCGCTTCGGCGACCCGGAGACCCAGGTGGTCCTCCCCCGCCTGACCACCCCGCTCAGCGTGCTCATGACGGCTGCCGCGACCGGGCAGCTCGCCAGCGCGCCGCAGCCCGAGTTCAGCTCGGACGTCGCGGTCACCGTCGTCCTCGCGAGCGAGGGCTACCCCGAGAACCCGCAGACCGGCCGGGTCATCACCGGTGTCGACGCGGCGAACGCCCGCCAGGGCGTGTCCGTCGCCCACGCCGCCACGGCGGCGCTCGACGGCGGACTCGTGGCGACGGGCGGGCGCGTGCTCAGCGTCGTCGCGACCGGCTCCGACTTCGCCGAGGCTCGCGACCGTGCGTACGCCGGACTCGGCGACATCGCGCTCGAGGGTGCGCAGTACCGGACCGACATCGCCGCGAAGGTCGCCCGGTGACCGCCGCCCCCGACCTGCCCGGCTGGCGCCACGTCTCCTCCGGCAAGGTCCGCGAGCTCTACGTGCCGGAGGGCACCGCCGACGTCGCGAGCGCCACCGAGCTGCTGCTCGTCGCGTCCGACCGGGTAAGCGCCTACGACTTCGCGCTCGAACCGCCGATCCCCGGCAAGGGCGAGCTGCTGACGCGGCTGTCCCGCTTCTGGTTCGACCGGATCGCCGACGTCCCGAACCACCTCGTCGCGCCGGACGCCGGCGGGACGCCGGTGCCGGAGTCGGTCGCCGCCCGGTCGATGCACGTGCTGCCGCTCGACATGTTCCCGGTGGAGTGCGTCGTGCGCGGCCACCTGGTGGGCAGCGGTTGGGCGGAGTACCGCGAGACGAGCAGCGTCTGCGGCGTGGAGCTCCCCCAGGGACTCTCCGAGGGCGACCGACTGCCCGAGCCGATCTACACGCCGGCGTACAAGGCGCCGCAGGGTGAGCACGACGAGAACATCTCCTTCGAGCAGACCGTCGAGCTGGTCGGCCGTGAGGACGCCGAGGCCCTCCGCGACCTGTCGCTGCGCGTCTACGCCGAGGCAGCGGCGATCGCCCTCGAGCACGACGTCGTGATCGCCGACACGAAGTTCGAGTTCGGCCGCGATGCCGACGGCACGATCCGCATCGCGGACGAGGTCCTGACGAGCGACTCGAGCCGTTACTGGGACGCCCGCTCGGGCAACCGCACGGACTCGTTCGACAAGCAGATCGTGCGCGACTGGCTCAGCGCGAACTGGGACCGCCAGGGCACTCCTCCGGTGCTGCCGCAGGAGATCGTCGACCGCACGGCCGCGCGCTACCGCGAGCTCATCGAGCGCCTCGGCGCCTGACCCCGCGTTCCGGACCTCCGTCACAGCGGACGGGAGGCCCGTGGCGGACTCGCCACGGGCCTCCCGTCCGCCACCGTGTGCGTCAGTCGCGCGCGAGCACCACGACGGTCAGGTCGTCGCCCGGGTCGTGCTCGTGCGCCCGCGCGCGGACCCGGGCGAGGAACGCGTCGATGTCCGGCTCCTCGCGCCAGAGCGCCCCGAGCCGCGACAGCGACGTCAGCGTCGAGTCCCAGAGCTCGAGCGCGCCGTCGCTGACGAGCACGAGGACGTCGCCGCGCTCGAGCACGAGCGACCCGGACGAGCGGTCGAACCCGGCGGGGTGCAGCCCGATCGGCAGGTCGCTCGAGAGCAGGGTCCGCTCGGTCCCGTCCGCGCGCAGCTGCAGCACGAGTCCGTGCCCGGCGTCCACGAAGTCGAGCCGCCCGGTCGCCGGGTCGAGCTGGCCGTGGAACATCGTCGCGAACGACTCGGCACGTGCGAGGTCGGGAGCGACCTGCTCGTCGAGGGCGGCCACCACCCGGTCCGGTTCCTCGTCGGGTCGGGCGAGCAGGGCCCCGCGGATCGTCGCGGCGAGGAGGCCGGCGGCCATGCCCTTCCCCATCACGTCGGCGACCGTCAGGTGCAGGGCGTCACCCGCCAGGTGCCACTCGTGCAGGTCGCCGGACACGAGGCCGTACGGGACCGACATCCCGCCGATCCGGTACCCGGGGACGGTGACGGGGACGGGCTGCAGGCCGGCGAGGACCCTGCGCAGGCGGTCCTCGTCGGCACCGGCGGCGAGCTCGCGCTCGGCCCACACACCGAGTTCCTCGAGCAGGGCCAGGTCGTCGGGGTCGAGCGTGCGCGGCTGCGGGTCGATCAGGCAGAGCGTGCCGACCTTGACGTGGTCCTCACCGACGCGCAGCGGGACGCCGGCGTAGAACCGGACGTTCGGGTCCTCGACCACCATCGGCATGTCGCTGTACCGCTCGTCGGCGCGGGCATCCGGCACGACGACGGGCCCGAGCTGATCGAGCGTCCGCCCGCAGAAGGTGTCCTGCAGCGGGATCGTCGGCCCGAACACGTCGTCGCTCTGCTGCGACTTGATCGTGAGCCGGTCCGTCCCCGCCAGGTTGAGGAAGGACCCGGAGACGCCGAACGCCTCGCGCGCGATCCGCGTGATGCGTTCGAAGCGCTCTTCCGGCCCGCCCTCGACGACGTCGAGGGCGGCGACGAGCGCGGCCCGTCTGACGGCTTCGGGTGATGATCCTGCGGAGGTTGGTGAGGTCCCCTGGTGCATACCGTCCACGGTACTGCTCCGGCACGGACGCGTTCGTCCCCAGAACGGTGGACCCGGGCGGGTCGCGCCCCCTGCCGACACCGCGCCCCGACACCGGGTTCACCGCGGGTCGGGCACCGCGTCCCACTCCTCGCCGGCGCGGCCGAGCACACACCACCGCGTGACCGGCCACGTGATCACGAAGGCCCGGCCGACGACGTCGGACGTCGGGACCGTGCCGTGCGCCCGTGAGTCGGCGGAGTCGTACCGGTTGTCCCCCATGACCCAGATCCGGCCGGCGGGCACCCGGACGTCGAAGTCCTCGGCAGCGACCCGCTCCGATCCCTGCGCCGTCACGACGTAGGGCTCGTCCACCGCGTGCCCGTTCACCGACAGGCGCCCCTGCGCGTCGCAGCACGACACCGTGTCACCCGGCAGCCCGATCACGCGCTTGATGAGGTCGTCGCCCTGCCCGGGCAGCAGCCACCCGCCCGGGTCGCGGAACACCACGACGTCCCCGCGTCGGAGCGGCACGACGTCCGGCACCAATTCGTTCACCAGGACCCGGTCCCCGACGAGCAGGGTGCGCTCCATCGACCCGGAGGGGATCGAGAACGCCCGCACCAGGTACGTCTTCACCAGGAACGACGCGAGCAGCGCCACCACCACGATGATCGCCAGGTCGCGGAGGAACCGCCACCCGGACCGTCCCGGTCGTCCGGACCGGCTGTCCGCAGGCTGCTCACTCACCGCGCCGGCACCGCCTGCACCGGGGACGTCGACGGGTCGGGACGGTGGGAGCGGGGCACGGTCCCATTGTGGCCCGGCACCGCCGCGTCCCGCCGACAGGACGCCGGGTGCGATGCCATCCTGGTCGGGGCTGCGCACGGAGGCGCCGTCCGGACGGGAGGCACGACCCATGACCGCCAGATCCCTCACCACCAGACCCCTCGCCCTGGTGACCGGCGTCGGTCGCCGCGCCGGGATCGGTGCCGCGATCGCGTCACGTCTCGCGGCCGACGGCTGGGACCTCGCGCTCTCCTGGTGGGGACCGTACGACGAGCGTGTGCACGGCGCGGCCGACCCCGACGGGGTGGACGCGGTGGTCGCGGAGGCCGAGCGGGCGGGGGCACGGGTGACGCGCCTCCCGGTCGACCTGGCCGACGCGGAGCAGGCGGCCGCGCTCGTCGGCCGCGCCGAAGCGGAGGCGGGCATGCCCGTGACCGCCGTCGTCATGTCGCACTGCGAGTCGGTGGACTCGGACTTCGCGACGACGACGGTCGAGTCGTTCGACCGGCACCTGGCGGTGAACGTGCGCGCGCCCTTCCTCATCGTGCAGGCGTACGCGCGGCGGCTCCGCGAGGGCGCGCCCGCGCCCGAGGACCGCCGCCGCATCGTCGCGCTCACGAGCGACCACGTCGGCTTCAACCTGCCGTACGGCACGAGCAAGGGCGCCCTCGACCGGCTGGTCGTCGGTGCGGCGATCGAGCTCGGCGACGTGCGGGTCAGTGCGAACCTGGTGAACCCGGGGCCGAACGACACCGGGTGGATGACCGAGGAGATCCGCGAGGCCGCGGTCGCGCAGACCCCGCTCGGGCGGCCCTCGATGCCGACCGACACGGCGGCGCTCGTCGGCTTCCTGCTCGGTCCGGACGGGGGCTGGGTGAACGGGCAGCTGCTCAAGACGGACGGCGGGTTCAGCGCGAAGTAGCCCTCAGCCCCTGTTTGGTTGACGTGTCAACCAAACGGACGCACACTGGGGGCATGCACTCGCAGGACCTCCTCGCCGCGGACACCGGGATGGGCGCCGTCACGCTCCGGGTCGCCGACCTCGACTCGATGGTCGCGTACTACCGCGACGGCGTCGGGCTGGCCGTGATCACCGACGCGGGCGGGACCGTGGTGCTCGGCCGCGGGACGACGCCGATCGTGGTCCTCGAGCACGCCCCCGCGATGCGGCACGCCGCCCCGCACGAGGCGGGGCTCTTCCACACGGCGATCCTGTTCGACACACGGGCCGACCTGGCTGCGGCGCTGTACTCCGTCGCGACGAAGTACCCGCGGAGCTTCACGGGCAGCGCGGACCACCTGGTGAGCAACGCGTTCTACTGCTCGGACCCCGAGGGCAACGGCGTCGAGCTGTACTGGGACCGCGACCGCAGCGAGTGGTCGTGGACGCACGGCATGGTCGACATGGCGACGATCTTCGTCGACCCGAACGCCTTCGTGCAGGAACACCTGACACAGGACGCCCTGTCGCTGGCGCGGTCACGACCGGGTCGCGTCGGGCACGTGCACCTGTCCGTCGGCGACGTCGCCACGGCGAAGGCGTTCTACGTCGACCGGCTCGGCTTCGCCACGACGGCGGCGATGGGCGACCAGGCGTTGTTCGTCAGCGCGGGCGGCTACCACCACCACATGGCGATGAACACGTGGGACTCCCGCGGGGCCGGGCGGCGGCAGCAGGCGCTCGGGCTCGGGCTCGTGCGGATCGAGGTGCCCGGCGCGGACGACCTCGGCGCGCTCGTGTCCCGCATGCACGACACCGGGGTGCAGACCGCGGACGACGGCCGGACGGTGGCGTTCGAGGACCCGTGGGCGAACCGCATCGAGGTCACCGCGCCCGGTCGCGGCTGACGCTCGGCTGTGGCGCTGCGCGCCGCCGCGCGGGCGGCCAGGCACACCCGGCAGGATGGACGCGTGACTGAGGACATCCGGTGGGAGGTGGTCGAGGAGAGCGCGCTGACGCTCCCCGACCACGAGGCGATCGCGGCGATGCTCGGGCAGGCGTTCCCGACCTGGTCGCACTGGTACGTGGGCGGCCGCGACTACGCCGGCATGCAGCCCGAGCGCCGGGTGATCGGCTGGGGCGCGGACGGCACGGTCCTCGCGCACGTCGGGATCCGCCGGATGTTCATCACGGTCGGCGGGCAGGACGTCCTGGTCGGGGACACCGGCATCGTCGCCGTGTCGCCGAAGCTGCAGGGCACCGGGGTCGGCCGCGAGCTGCTCGTGCGGACCCGCGCCGTCCTCGAGGGGCTCCGCGTGCCGTACGGCTTCCTCGGCGCCGGCGAGGACCGCATCCCCTTCTACGCCCACATGGGCTGGCACGAGGTCGACGGTGCCGTCGGCACGTTCTCGGCCTTCACGGCCGACGGGGTCGGGGTGAACGAGACCGAGCAGGGCGGGTGGATGGTGCTGCCGGTCGAGGCCCGGCTCGAGGACTGGCCGGACGGACCCGTCATGCTGAACGGCCAGCAGGTCTAGACCGCACCACGCCGACGGACGGGAGGCCCGGTACCAGCTGGTACCGGGCCTCCCGTCCGTCGTCGGGTCGACTACGCCTCGACCGCGACCTGCTCCGGGTCCTCGTTCGAACCCGGCGCGCTCGGCGCGACGGCGGCGCGCACGCGCGCGCCCAGGTCGGCGTCGACGTTCGTCCAGTAGGCGAACACGCGCTCGCGCAGGTCGTCGCGCGTCACCTTCGAGACGTGCCCGGCGATGTTGCCGACCAGGCGCTCACGGGCGGCGTCGTCGAGCACCTCGCGGTAGAGCGTGCCGGCCTGGCCGAAGTCGTCGTCCTCCGGGTGGAGCGTCGCCGCGGAGCGCTGCAGGGCACCGTCGGACTCCCAGCCCGGGACGTCGTCCGTGGCGGTCGGGTCGGCGTGCGCACCACCGAGGGAGTTCGGCGCGTACACCGGCACCTCGGCCTTCTGGAAGTCGAAGCGCATGGCGCCGTCCTTCGAGTACGAGTGGACCTCGTTCTTCGGGGCGTTCACCGGCAGCTGCGCGTGGTTCGTGCCGACGCGGTAGCGGTGCGCGTCCGCGTAGCTGAAGATGCGCGCGAGGAGCATCTTGTCGGGGCTCGCCGCGATGCCGGGCACGAAGTTCGACGGGGCGAACGTCGCCTGCTCGATCTGCGCGAAGTAGTTCTCCGGGTTGCGGTTGAGCTCCATCGTGCCGACCTCGATGAGCGGGTAGTCCGCGTGCGGCCACACCTTCGTCAGGTCGAACGGGTTGAAGCGGTAGGTCTTCGCGTCCTCGTAGGGCATGACCTGCACCTTGAGGGTCCACTTCGGGAAGTCCTGGCGCTCGATCGCCTCGTACAGGTCGCGGATGTGGAAGTCGGCGTCCTCACCGGCGATGCGGTCGGCGTCCTCCTGCGTCAGGGTCTTGTGGCCCTGCTGCGTCTCGAAGTGGTACTTCACCCAGAAGCGCTCGCCCGCTGCGTTGATCCACTGGTACGTGTGCGAGCCGAAACCGTCCATGTTGCGCCACGACGCCGGCAGGCCGCGGTCGCCCATCAGCCACGTCACCTGGTGCGCCGACTCGGGCGAGAGCGTCCAGAAGTCCCACTGCATGTCGTGGTCACGCAGGTGCGAGCCCGGCAGGCGCTTCTGCGAGCGGATGAAGTCCGGGAACTTGATGCCGTCGCGGAGGAAGAACACGGGGGTGTTGTTGCCGACGAGGTCGTAGTTGCCCTCGCTCGTGTAGAACTTCAGCGCGAAGCCGCGCGGGTCGCGCCAGGTGTCCGGGGAGCCCTGCTCGCCGGCGACGGACGAGAAGCGGGCGAGCATCTCGGTGCTCTGGGCCGGCTGCAGGAACGCGGCGCGGGTGTACCGCGACACGTCGTGCGTGACGGTGAAGGTACCGAACGCGCCGCCGCCCTTGGCGTGGACGACGCGCTCCGGGATGCGCTCGCGGTTGAACTGGGCGAGCTTCTCGACCAGGTAGTGGTCGTGGAGGGCGAGGGGGCCGTCGGCCCCGACGCCCATCGAGTGCTGGTCGCTGGAGACCGGGGCGCCGGAGTTGGTCGTGGTGGTGGGGGTACCGGCGGGGCCGGCGGACGTGTTCTGGTCGGACACGGTTCCTCCTCAGGTGGAACGGTTGGTTCGGTCAGGGGTGCTCGGGTTGGTCGGGGTGCTCGGGTCACTCGTGGGGCGCGCCACTCCGTCGGTGGTGCGTCGCGTGGGTGGTGCGCCGCGTCGGTGGTGCGCCGTGCCGTCGGACTCCGGCGCTCGGGCCGGGACCGGCAGCGTCAGGCCGGGACGACCTCGGCGTCGTCGCGCTCGGCCGCGGCGCAGGACTCGCAGATGCCCCAGTAGGTGACCTCGGCGGTGGTCACGGCGAAGCCGTGCGTCTCCGACGGCGTCAGACAGGGTGCGTGGCCGACCGCGCAGTCGACGTCCTCGATCGCGCCGCACATCGTGCAGACGATGTGATGGTGGTTGTCACCGGTCCGGCGCTCGTAGCGCGCCGGACTGCCGGCTGGCTCGATGCGCCGGACGAGCCCGACGCCGGTCAGGGCGTTCAGGACCCCGTAGACGGCCTGGTGACTCGTGGTCGGCAGCTCGGTCGAGACCGCGGTCAGGATGTCGTCGGCGGTCGCGTGCGGCATCGCGCCCGAGGCACGCAGCACGGCGAGCCGCGGTGCCGTGACCCGCAGGCCGGAGGCCCGGAGCAGATCCGCGTCGACGTCCATCAGCCACTCTCTCTTGCATCGATCAAGACAAGTGCAACCGTACACGGTCCCGGTCGATCCACGCAGCGCGGTGCGCGGGTGCGCGTGTCGCCGCCCGTCCCGGTCCGCGGAGGCGACGGTCACGATCCGGCTGCGATCGCCTGGGACACCCCTGGAACGGGCGACGGCGCGCTAGCGTCCGCACATGTCCACGAAGCAGGGGCCTTCGTCGCGGATCGTCTCCGCGCCGGCCGAGACCGCTCAGGACGTCCGGGGGACCATCACGCAGCGGGACCTGGTCGTCGACCTCATCCGGACGGCGTGCGTCGTGCTGGTCGTCGTCGTGCACGTCACGATGGTCGGTGTCGCCGTCTCACCGGACGGCATCGGTGTCACGAGCCCGCTGCAGGAAGCCGGGTGGTACGTCCCCGCGACCTGGGTGGGACAGGTCATGCCGCTGTTCTTCGCGGTCGGCGGTTTCGCGAGCGCCGTGGGGTGGGGCAGCACGATCGCCCGGGGCGGCGGCGCCCGCGACTTCGTGGCGACCCGGCTCGTGCGGCTCTTCCGGCCCGCGGTCCCCCTGTTCGTCGTGCTCGCGCTCGGACTCGGTGTCGCGACCGTGCTGGGCACACCACCCGACCTGCTGGCTGAGGTGGCGTTCGGCATCGGGTCCCCGCTCTGGTTCCTCGCCGCCTACGGCATCACCCAGTGCTGCGTCCCGGTGATGGCCCGGTTGCACGAGCGGGCACCCTGGCGCACGCTCGGCGTCCTCCTGCTGCTCTCCGGAGCCGTCGACGGGATCCGGTTCGCCACCGGCACCGCCGAGTTCGGGCTCCTCAACCTCGGTCCGGTGTGGCTCTTCGCCCAGCAGCTCGGGTTCCTCTGGGCCGACGGGTGGTTCGCCCGTCGCTCACGCGCCCTGCTCGCCGCGGTCGCCGCGGCCGGCTACGCGGTCCTCGTCCCCGTGACGTCCGTCGGGCTCTGGGCACCGGACATGCTGCAGGACCTCAACCCGCCGATGCTCCCGCTGGCGGTGCTGGCCGTGTCGCAGGTCTGCCTCGTGCAACTCGTCCACCGCCCCCTCACCCGGCTCATGGAGACCCGTGGGGCGCGGGCCACGGTGTTCGTGCTCGGGCGGGACGGCATGGTCGTCTACCTCTGGCACCTGCCGCTGTACATCGCGCTCAACGGCGTCGCGCTCCTGCTCGCGGTGCCCTTCCCGGAGCCGGGGTCGGGGACCTGGTGGGCGACACGACCGATCGCCCTGGTCGTCGTGCTGGCCGCGGCGATCGGCGTGGCACGGGCCCTGCGGCGCTGGGACCGACCGCTCCCCCGACTCGAGCCGGGGACCGACCGCCCGGGGTGGGCCGTCGTCACGCTCGCGGCGCTGTGCACCGTCGGGCCGGCGTTCGTCGTGATGCAGTGGCACCTGTCGTTCCCGGTCGCGGTCCTCGGCGCCGCCGCCGTGCCCGTCGGGGTGTGGCTGCTCGGGCGGACGCGGTCCGCGCGGCCCTGAGCCGCGGCGTCGGCCGACGCCCGTCGTCCATCCATGGAGCAGAAGACGTCGAGTGCGTCGCCGCGACTCGACGTTTTCTGCTCCATGAACGGAGACGGGAACGGGGACGGGGACGGGAACGGGAACGCGGACGGGGGCGGGCGTCAGTGCGCGGCGGCCTCGGACTCCGTGGCGTCGGACCGCGTGGCCGTCGGAGCCCCGGCCTGCTGCTGCCACGGCGCCGGCTTCGGCTTCGCCAGGAACAGCGCCGCGACGATCGCCGCGACGAGCACGACGGCGGGCAGCACGAGCGACTGCCCCATGGCGGTGGCGAACGGCTGCTGCAGGAACTCGGGGAGCGCCCCGACCTGCTGCTCGGCGCCGCCGCCCGACCCCGTGCCGGTGCCCGACGGGAAGTTCGCCGTGATGCGCGCCTCGATCAGCGCGGCGATGCCGGCCGAGCCGAGCACGGCGCCGATCTGCCGGGTGGTGTTGTAGACGCCGGATCCGGCACCCGCGAGCGCCGGCGGCAGGTTGCGCGTCGCCGACACCGAGAGCGGACCCCACATGCAGGCGTTCGCGAGTCCGAGGAGCGCGCTCGGCAGGAGCGTCCACCCCCAGTCGGCGCCCGACCAGAGCAGGGCCCCGAACCAGAACAGGCCGCCGGAGAAGCACGCGAGACCGAACGAGCCGACCCACCGGGGGTTCCACTTGTTCAGGTTCTTGCCGACGAGCGGCGCGAGCGCGGCGGACAGGACGGCCTGCGGCACGAGGAGCAGCGCGGCCTGGGTCGGCGAGAAGCGCAGGACGTCCTGCGCCCACAGCATGATCGGCAGCGCGAACGACGCGATGGCGACGCCGACGGCGGTGATGGCGATGTTGGCGAGGGTGAAGTTGCGGTCCTTGAAGAGGCCGAGCGGCAGCAGCGGCTCGCCCTTCTGCACGCCCTGCCACACCACGAAGGCGGCGAGCACGACGAGCCCGGCGATGATGAGCGACCAGACCGAGATCGGGCCCGCGATGGTGCCCCAGTCGTAGGTCTCGCCCTCCTGGATGCCGAACACCAGCAGGAACATGCCGACGGCGCTGAGCACGATGCCCAGGGTGTCGAAGCGGTGGCCGTGGCGCTCGAACGTCGGCACGAAGCGCTGCGCGAGGGCGAACGCGACGATGCCCACGGGGACGTTCACGAAGAAGATCCACTCCCAGCCGAAGCCGTCGACGAGCAGGCCGCCGACGATCGGCCCGACGAGCGATGCGACACCGGCGACGGCGCCCCACAGGCCCATCGCGGCACCGCGGTTCTGCGGCGGGAAGATGCGGGTGATGACCGCCATCGTCTGCGGGGTCATCATCGCGGCGCCGAGGCCCTGCACGACGCGCGCGACGATGAGCATCTCGATGGACCCGGCCAGGCCGCACCACAGGCTGGCGAGCGTGAAGACCACGAGCCCGGTCTGGTAGAGCACCTTCGGGCCGAACCGGTCCCCGAGGCGGCCCGTGATGAGCAGCGGCACCGCGTAGGCGAGCAGGTAGGCGCTCGTCACCCAGATGACGGCGTTGATGTCGGCGTCGAGCGCCTGCGCGATGGTCGGGGTCGCGACGGAGACGATGGTCGAGTCGACCAGGATCATGAAGAAGCCGACGACGAGGGCCCAGAGGGCGGGCCACGGCTTCCTGCCGTGCTCCAGGTCTGCGTTGGTGGGTGCGGGGGTCATCGAGTGTGTTCCTTGTCCTCGTGGGAGCTGGTGTCGGGGACGGCCGGGCCGTCCCAGGGGACGTCGCCGCTCGCGATGCGGTCCGCCGCCGCGGTGAGCCAGTCGATCTGCGCCGTGAGCATGTCGCGCACGTACGAGACGTCCAGCCAGTAGCGCTCGGCGAGCCGCTTGGCCTGGAGGCCCGTGGCGGCTTCGTCGTACCCGGCCCGTTCGTCCCGCAGCGCGTCGGCGCGGGCGCGCAGGGCGGTCACGGCCTCGGTCGCGGTCAGGTTGTCGACGTGGGACAGCGCGAGCTGGAACTCCGGGTACTCGTCGGCGGGCTCGGCGATCATGCGCCGCAGCCCGGCCTCCAGCTCCGCGCGGCCGTGGTCGGTGATGGCGTAGGTGGTGCGCTCGGGCCGGTTGCCCTCGCGCGCCGTGCCGAGGGCCTCGGCGAACCCGAGGTCCACGAGCCGACCGATCTGGTGGTACAGCGTGCCGGGCCGGACCTTCACGTTCTGGTCCTCACGACGCTGCAGCATCGTCTGGAACATCTCGTAGGGGTGCATCGGCGCCTCGGCGAGCAGGCCGAGCGCGGCGAACGCGAGGGGGGTGAGCGACGCCATGCGTGCCTCCTGTCCGGCGTTCGCGAGCGACTATTCGACTTGGAATATACGCCTTCGAGGAGTTCTCCACAACCGTCCCGGCGCGCCGTGTCGGGCCCGTAGACTGGTGCCGTCCCACCCAACCCACCCAAGCGCTGGAGTGAACACGTGCCAACCATCGTCGTCGAGGTCATGCCCAAGGCAGAGATCCTCGATCCCCAGGGCAAGGCGGTGGGCAACGCGCTCGCCCGTCTCGGCAAGAACGACCTGACCGCCGTCCGCATCGGCAAGCGGTTCGAGATCGCCGTCGACGGCCCCGTCGACGACGCGAAGCTGGCCGAGGTCCGCGAGATCGCGGCGGACGTCTTCTCGAACGCCGTGATCGAGGACGTCGTCTCCGTCACCGTGCAGGACGCGTGACGCTGATGCGCATCGGCGTCATCACGTTCCCGGGCTCGCTCGACGACCGCGACGCCCAGCGCGCGGTCCGCCTGGCGGGTGCCGATCCCGTCGCGCTCTGGCACGGCGACCACGACCTGCAGGGCGTGGACGCGATCGTGCTCCCCGGCGGGTTCTCCTACGGCGACTACCTGCGCGCCGGTGCGATCGCGGCGAAGGCCCCGATCATGGCCGAGGTCATCGACGCCGCCGGCAGGGGCATGCCCGTGCTCGGCATCTGCAACGGCTTCCAGATGCTGGCCGAGGCCCGCCTGGTCCCGGGCGCGCACACCCGCAATGCCCACCAGCAGTTCATCCGCCGCGACCAGAAGCTCCGCGTCGAGAACGCCGACACCGCGTGGACGTCCGGGTTCACCGCGCAGCAGGAGATCACCATCCCGCTGAAGAACGCCGACGGCCGTTTCGTGGCCGACGCCGACGAGATCAAGCGCATCGAGGACAACGGCCAGGTCGTGTTCCGCTACGTCGGCGTGAACCCGAACGGGTCGATCGACGACATCGCGGGCGTCTCGAACGAGCGCGGCAACGTCGTCGGGCTCATGCCGCACCCCGAGCACGCGACGGAGCCCGGGTTCGGCCCGGACACCCCCGCGGCCATGGCCTCCGGTACGGACGGCCTCACCTTCTTCACCTCCGTGATCGAGTCGACGCTCGTCAAGTGACGACCACGCCGACCACCACGACTCCAGTGACAGGGAACGACAACACCGTGACGACCCACGTTCGCCCGAAGCCCGACACCGTCCAGGACGCCGCCGCAACCCCCGACAAGGAGCAGCCGTACGAGGCACTCGGGCTCAAGGCCGACGAGTACGCGAAGATCCGCGAGATCCTCGGTCGCCGCCCCACCTCGGGCGAGCTCGCCATGTACTCGGTGATGTGGTCCGAGCACTGCTCGTACAAGTCGAGCAAGAACTACCTGCGTCAGTTCGGCAAGAAGGTCACGCCGGAGATGACGAAGAACCTCATGGTCGGCATGGGCGAGAACGCCGGTGTCGTCGACGTCGGCAACGGCTGGGCGGTGACCTTCAAGGTCGAGTCCCACAACCACCCGTCGTACGTCGAGCCGTACCAGGGTGCCGCGACGGGTGTCGGCGGCATCGTCCGCGACATCATCTCGATGGGCGCACGTCCGGTCGCAGTCATGGACCAGCTCCGCTTCGGCGCGATCGACCACGAGGACACGCAGCGCGTCGTGCACGGCGTCGTCGGCGGCATCTCGTTCTACGGCAACTGCCTCGGCCTGCCGAACATCGGCGGCGAGACCTACTTCGACCCGGTGTACCAGGGCAACCCGCTGGTCAACGCCCTCGCGGTGGGCGTCCTCCGCCACGAGGACCTGCACCTGGCCAACGCGTCCGGTGCCGGCAACAAGGTCGTGCTCTTCGGCGCCCGCACCGGTGGCGACGGCATCGGCGGCGCCTCGATCCTGGCATCCGACACCTTCACCGAGGGCGGCCCGACGAAGCGCCCGGCCGTCCAGGTGGGCGACCCGTTCGCCGAGAAGGTCCTCATCGAGTGCTGCCTCGAGCTGTTCCAGAAGGAACTGGTCGAGGGCATCCAGGACCTCGGTGCCGCGGGCATCTCGTGCGCCACGAGCGAGCTCGCGTCGAACGGCGACGGCGGCATGCACATCTCGCTCGACGACGTCCTGCTCCGCGACCCCACGCTCACGGCGGAGGAGATCCTCATGTCGGAGAGCCAGGAGCGCATGATGGCGGTCGTCCGCCCCGAGAAGCTCGACGAGTTCCTCGCGGTGGTCGGCAAGTGGGAGGTCGAGACCAGCGTGCTGGGCGAGGTCACCGGCACCGGCCGTCTGGTCATCGACTGGCAGGGCCAGGAGATCGTCAACGTCGACCCGCGCACGGTCGCCGTCGACGGCCCCGTGTACGACCGCCCGGTCGCCTACCCGACGTGGATCGACGCGCTGCAGGCGGACACCGCAGCCTCGCTCGACCGCCCGTCGGACGGGCCGGCACTGAAGGCGCAGTTCCTGCAGCTGCTCGGCTCGCCGAACCTGGCGTCGAAGAACTGGGTCACGAACCAGTACGACACGTACGTGCTCGGCAACACCGCGCTGTCCTTCCCCGACGACGGCGGCATGATCCGTGTCGACGAGGAGACCGGGCTCGGCGTCACGGTCGCGACCGACGCCAACGGCCGCTACTGCCAGCTCGACCCGAAGCAGGGCGCACGCCTGGCACTGGCCGAGGCGTACCGGAACGTCGCCGTCACCGGTGCCGTTCCCGCCGCGGTCACCGACTGCCTGAACTTCGGCTCGCCGGAGAACCCCGAGGTCATGTGGCAGTTCTCCCAGGCCGTCGAGGGCCTGGCGGACGGCTGCATGGAGCTCGGCATCCCGGTCACGGGAGGCAACGTGTCGTTCTACAACCAGACCGGCACGACCCCGATCCACCCGACGCCGGTCGTCGGCGTGCTCGGCATCATCGACGACGTCGCCCTGCGCGTGCCCTCGGGTTGGCAGGACGACGGACACAACGTGTACCTGCTCGGCACGACGAACCTCGAACTCGACGGTTCGGCGTGGGCGGGCACGGTGCACGGGCACCTCGGTGGTCGTCCGCCGGCGGTGGACCTCGACCGTGAGAAGGCGCTGGCGGACCTGCTGCACGCGGCCGCGAGCGAGCAGCTGCTCACGAGCGCCCACGACCTGGCGGACGGCGGCCTCGGCCAGTCCCTCGCCGAGTCGGTGCTGCGCTTCGGCATCGGCGCCCGCGTCGTCCTCGACGAGCTCGAGCAGCGCGACGGGGTCGACACGGCGACTGCACTGTTCTCCGAGTCGACGGGCCGCGTGATCGTGACCGTCCGCCGTGAGGACGACGTGCGCTTCCAGGGCCTGTGCGACGGCCGGGGCTTCCCGGTGCTGCGCATCGGCGTGACGGACGCATCGTCCGGCTCGCTCGAGGTGCAGGGCGCGTTCGAGGCGACGATCGACGAGCTGCGCGGCACGCACGCCGCGACGCTCCCGGCGCGCTTCGGTGACGTCATCGTCGAGGACGTCGTCGAGGGCTACGTCGGGCGCGGGCCGCTCGACGACCACGGCGCGTTCTCGCCGCGCACCGACAGCTGACCGAGCACCCGGACAGGACCGACCGCATGCCGATCGTCACCCTGCCCTTCGTCGAGCTCGTCGACCGTTTCGGCCCCGTGCCGGACGGCGTCGAGCTCGACGTGTGGGACGTCGAGGGGCCGTACTCCCGTCCGGACGACGTGGCGATCACGCTGCTGCCGTTCTACTTCGCCGGACGGCACCGCTGGCAGTACGTGCACGACCTGCCGAACCTGCAGCTCCTGCAGCTGCCGAGCGCCGGGTACGAGCACGCGCTGCCGCACGTGCCCGAGCACGCGCACGTGGCGAACGGCCGCGGGATCCACGACGACGAGACCGCCGAGCTCGCGGTCGGTCTGGCGCTGACCTCGCTCCGCGAGATCGCGGCGTTCCAGGCCGACCGGGCGGCGGGCGTGTGGGACGCCCGCGAGACCCGGTCGCTCGCCGACCGGCGCGTCACGGTGGTCGGCTACGGGGCGATCGGCTCCGCGATCGCCACCCGGTTCGAGGCGATGCGGTGCGACGTCACCGTGGTCGCCCGCACGGCCCGTGAGCAGGACGGCCGGAGCGTGCACGCGTTCGGCGACCTGCCGGCACTCGCTGCGCGCACCGACGTCCTCGTGCTCATCACCCCGCTGACCGACGAGACCGAACGGCTCGTCGACGCCGACCTGCTCGCCGCCCTGCCCGACGGCGCCCTCGTGGTGAACGTCGCGCGCGGCAAGGTCGTCGACACCGATGCCCTGGTCGCCGAGTTGCAGCGCGGGCGACTGTCGGCGGCGCTCGACGTGACCGACCCCGAGCCGCTCCCGGCGGGGCACCCGCTGTGGACGACGCCGAACACGGTGCTGACGCCGCACGTGGGCGGGAACACGGACCTCAGCGTCCCGCGGACCCTCGACCTCGTGCGTCGTCAGGTCGCCGCACTGGCCGAGGGCCGCCCCTTCGAGAACCTCGTCGACGCCTGACCCGAGCAGGGACGGCGCGACCCGAGCAGGGACGGCGTGACCCGAGCAGGGACGGCGCGAGCGCGCTTCAGGAGGCGTCGGTCGGCAACGCCATCCCGAGGCTCGGCGCCACGTCCTCGAACCCGAGCGACCGGTAGAGCCGCTGCCCGGGCGGGTCACCGACGAGCGTGATGTACGCCCCCTCCGGCGCCCGTGCCCGGACGTCCGCCACGAGCCACTCGACGACCACCCGTCCGAGCCCACGCCGCTGGTGCGCCGGGTCGGTGGCGATGTCCGCGATGTGGAAGTACCACCCACCGTCGCCGATCGTCCGACCCATCGCCGCGGGGACGCCCTCGGCATCGACCACGTGGACCGCGGACCAGCTGCCCGAGATCGCCCCGGCCCCCTGCACCTCGGTCTTCGGCGACAGCCCGGAGTCGCGCCGCAGCCGCAGGTAGTCCGCGAGCGGCGGCGGCCCGACCACCAGGCGGTAGCCGTCGGTGAGCGCCCCGGAGGACGCCGACGACCGGGTCGTCACGAGCGGGCGGTGGTCGGCACGGGGACGATGCAGGTCGGCGACCCGACGGCGATCTGTGCGACGGCCTCCCCGGGCACGCCGTCCTCGCCGGTCGGCAGCACGGCGATCGCGTCCGACATCTGGTTCGCCACGAGCAGGTACCCGGGCACCTGTGCGAAGTGCCGCGGCCACACCCCGCCGCACGACGCCGAACCGACGATCGAGAGCCCGTCGTCCGCGGTGTCGAGCACCACGACGAGGTCACGACCGCGCACGGCGACGACGACCCGTCCCGCCGTGTCGAGCTCGATGTGGCTGAGCAGCGACTCCCCCACCGGCCCCTCGAAGGTCGCTGCCGAGGCGATCGGCCGGAGGACGCCGGTGTGGTCACGGCGCAGGCGGTGCACGCGGCCGTCGAGCTCGCCGGCCACGACCAGGTCGGCGTCCGGGCCGTCGCCCAGCCACACCATGTGGCGCGGGCCGACGCCCGGGGCGAGGTGGTGCACGCGGACGAGGTCGATGGACGGCGCACCGGTCACCCGGAACTCGTGCAGCGCGTCGCCGCCGAGGTCCGCGACGAGCACGGTGCCGTCCGGCGTCGCGATCGATTGGTGGGCGTGGGGGCCCTCCTGCCGGTCCTCGACGGGTCCATCGACGTCGGGCAGCACGCCGGTGGTGATCGCGGCTTCCGGGACGACCACCCGGTCGCCGCTGCCGTGCGCGCTGACGACGCCGTCGCTCGCCGTCATCGAGGCGGCGTGCGACTCGGCGGCCTCGAGCGACACCGCGGTCACGGTGCCCGAGACGTAGTTCGCCACGACCAGCGCGCCGGACGGGTCGACGCGGACGTGGCACGGGGCGTCACCGCCGGCGTCGGCGTCCCAGAGGTGCTCGAGGGCGCCGCCGGCGTACCGGAAGGCCGAGACGCTGCCGTCCGCCACCTCGGAGACGGCGTAGACGCGGTCTCCGGAGAGGGCGAGGAACGACGGGTCGTCCATCACGGCAGCGGTGCGGGCGGTGGTCCCGTGCACCACCGAGATGCCGGTCGCCGTGCCGCCACCGGTCGCCGTGTACGACCCGACCAGCAGGTGCAGGGCGTCAAGCTCCGACACCCCGCCGAGCTCCGACACCCCGCCGAGCCCCGACGCCCCGCCGTGCTCCGCGCTCACCGCTCGCCGCCCGCGATGCGCTCGTGGTGGTGGATGACCTCCGCGACGATGAAGTTGAGGAACTTCTCCGCGAACGCGGGATCCAGGTGCGACTCCGCGGCGAGCTGCCGGAGCCGGGCGACCTGCACCTGCTCACGGCGGGGGTCGGCTGCCGGCATGCCGGCAGCCGCCTTGAGGTAACCGACCTGCTGGGTGTACTTGAAGCGCTCGGCGAGCATGTGGATCACGGCGGCGTCGATGTTGTCGATGCTCTGCCGGATGCTCGCGAGCTCGGCGACCGCTGCGTCGTCGTGGACGGGCGTGGACTCGTCGGCACTCATGCCGCGAGCCTACCGGCGGCCCTCCTTCGCCGGGAGTCGGTGACCCGTGCGGCGGCACCGTTCCTGTGGAGGACCTGAGCACCGCTTCGGTGCTGCGAGAATGGAGCCCATGTCTGTCCTGCTCGTGATCTCGGGCGTCTGCGCGGTCCTCGCGGGCCTCGTGCACGTGTACATCTTCTTCCTCGAGTCCGTCGCATGGACGAGTCCCCGCGTGCGCCGCGTCTTCGGCATCGCATCGGAGTCCGAGGCGCAGGCGACCCGCTCCCTCGCCTTCAACCAGGGCTTCTACAACCTGTTCCTCGCGATCGGCGCGATCCTCGGCGTCGTCCTGGTGCTCGCGGGCAACGGCGCGACCGGCTGGACCCTCGTCGTGTTCTCGACCGCGAGCATGCTCGGCGCCGCCGTCGTCCTCGCCGGCACGGGCCGCCGCTACCTCAACTCGGCCTTCGTGCAGGGCTCGCTCCCCCTGATCGCCCTGCTCTTCGCCTTCATCGGCTCCACGTTCACCGCCGCGTAGCCGCCACGCCACGCCGTTCCGCACCACCTGCGGGCCGGGAGGCGCGGTGCCGGCTCGCGCCGCGCCTCCCGTCCGACTGGTGGGAACCGCGCCGCACACGACAGCAGACGCCGGGTCGCGATCGCGACCCGGCGTCCAGCGGTGGTCCCCCTGTGGCTGTCGGTCAGCCGACCTTCCCCGCGAACTCGTCCGGCAGCCGGTCGAGCGCCCACTCGATCGCGGCGGTCGTGCCGAGCGAGAACGCATTCGAGACGTCCGCGTCGTCGACGACGATGGAGTGCCCGGCCTGCACGGAGGGCACCTTCTGGAACAGCGGGTCGGACTCGGCCTTCGACGCGTCGACGTAGATCGGCAGGACCACCGTCAGGTCGGCGTCGAGCAGGTCGAGGTTCTCCTGGGACAGGCTGACCGAGAAGGCGTCGCCGGCCTGCTGGTCGACGGCCTCCGGGATCGTGAAGCCGAGCTGCTGCATGAACGTCGAGCGGCTGTCCTTCGAGGCGTACGCGCCGAAGCCGTCGGCCGTGTAGGACCCGACGACGGCGGTCTTGCCGTCGAACTCCGGGTGCGCATCCCTGGCCGCGGCGTAGGCGTCGTCGAGGTCGCTCAGCAGCTGCTTGCCCTCGGACTCCTTGCCGAGCGCCCGCGACACCAGGTCGACCTGCTGCTCGGTGGTGGTCAGGTAGTTCTCCCCGCCCTTCGGCACCGCCACGGTCGGGGCGATCGCCGAGAGCTTCGCGTAGCGGTCCTTGTCGCCAGAGCTCTTCGTGTCGAGGATCAGGTCCGGCTCGAGCTTCAGGATCTGCTCGTAGCTGGGCTCGAGCGTCTGGATGATCGTCGGCTCCTCCGTGTAGGCGTCCTCGAGCCAGGGTCCGACGCCGTCGCCGCCGAAGGCCAGCCAGTCGCTGGCGCCGACGGGCTGCACGCCGAGCTCGAGCGCCGTCTCCGCGTCACCCCAGCCGAGGGCGACGACGCGCTTCGGCTGCGACGGGATCTCGGTCGTGCCGAGCGCGGTCTCGATCGAGACGGGGAAGGCGCCGCCCGAGCCCGAGGCGTCGTCGGAGGCGTCGGGCGACGAGGAGCCGGAGGTGCACCCGGCGAGGACGAGGGACGCGGCGACGACGGCGCCGGCGGCCGCGAGCACGCGGCGGACACCGCGCGCAGAGGGGGAGGTTCGGATCACACAGGTAAGGCTACCCTAATCACCGCCTTCCGGGGTGGGGAGCGGCTAGGCTCCGTCCCCGTGGAGTACTCCGATCCCGACCGCACGCAGCTGGCCGTGCTCGGCTCCCCCATCGCCCACTCGCTCTCCCCCACGCTGCACACGGCGGCCTACGACGTGCTCGGGGTCCCGTTCACGTACGGGAGGCACGAGGTCGCGTCCGGCGGACTGGACGCGTTCGTCGCGGGGCTGGGTCCCGACTGGCGCGGGCTGAGCCTGACGATGCCGCTCAAGCGGGACGTGCTGCCGATGCTCGACCGAACCACCCCGCTCGTCGACGAGCTCGGGGTCGCGAACACCGTCGCGTTCCGGCAGGAGGGCGGCCGCATCGTCACGGCCGGCGCGAACACCGACGTCGAGGGGATCGTCCGGCCCGTCGAGGCGCTCGGGCACCTGCCGGGCGAGGCCACGATCCTGGGCGGGGGCGCCACCGCGGCGAGCGCCCTCGCGGCGGCCGTGCGGCTCGGCGCGGTCGACGTCCGGCTGTTCCTGCGCGACACGGCGAAGGCCGGACCGCTCGTCGAGCTGGCCGTGCGCCTCGGGGTGACGCTCGAGGTACTGCCGACGGACTCGCTCCCGGGGACCCGGCACGGGTTCCTCGTGTCGACGCTGCCCGGGGGTGCCGCCGATCCGCTCGAGCTGCTGCCGTCGGGGCCGGACGCGGTGCTGTTCGACGTCGCGTACGAGCCGTGGCCGACCGCTGCCGCGAGCCGGTGGGCGGCTGCCGGCGGACGGGTGCTCAACGGGCTCGACATGCTCACCGAGCAGGCGATCGGGCAGATCCGGTTCTTCCTGACCGGGGACGACACGGCGCTGCTGCCCGACGAGGCCGCGGTGCGCCGGGCGATGCGGCTGTCGGTGGGACTGCCGGAGACGATCACCGCCTGACGGGGTCGACCGGGTCGACGCGCGCCGAGCGAGGACGCCGTCTCCGTCCGCGGCACACGGGGACGGCCGGGCCACTCTGAGCTCGCCCGCCCCCGTCCTGGAATGTTGTATTTCGACCGCTATGATCGACCGGTGCTCGCCTCGTCCCCCGATGTCGCCCGCACCAGCTCGCCGTGGCTCGAACGCCTGATCGAGAGCCCGTCGTCGCGATCCCGGACGATCCGACGCGCCGCACGCATCGCACTCCCGGCGCTCCTGACCGTCTACAGCACGTGGTACGACGCCCTCGCGGCCGGTCGTGCCCCGGCCTGGACCGAGGTCGCGCTCTTCGCCGTGACCGGGTCGTCGCTCGTCATCGCGCGCCGGGCGCCGATCGTGCCCTCCGCCCTGGCACTGCTCTGCTGGGCGGTGACCGAGTCGTGCTCCTTCGTCGTGGTGATGAGCTCCGTCGTCGCCGAGCGTCGGCCACGCTGGTGGTGGGCGGCACTCCTGGTGTTCCTGGCGGTGCACCCGCTCGGGTTCGTTCCCACCCCGTGCGCCTACCGCGCCGGCCACGTGACCCTGCCGGAGGCGACCGCCCCGCTGCTCGGCGTCGCCCTGCCTGCGGCGCTCGGTGCCGTCGTCGGTGAGACGCGCCGGGTCGTCGCCGCCCGCGAGCAGCGGCTCCGGGCCGAGATCGACCGGGCGACCGCCGTGGCCGAGACCGCCGCGATCGAGGAACGCCTGCGGATGAGCCGTGACGTGCACGACCTGGTCGGCCGGAGCCTGAGCCGGGTGGCGCTGCACGCCGCCGCGATCGAGGCCACCACGAAGGAACCCCGGACCGCCGAGCTCGCCGCGAGGACGTCGCGTGCGGCCGCCCAGGCGGTCGCGGACCTCCGGTACGTCGTCGGCGTCCTCCGCGCTGCCGCCAGCGCACCGGTCAGCGCGCGCCTGCTCCGCGACGAGGTCGACGACGCCCGGCACCGCGGACACCCCGTGCACCTGGAGGGCACGGGCGTGCTCGGGCAGCTGGACGACGCCCCACGTGCTGCGCTCGAAGCCGCGGGAGCCGAGGGGGTGCACAACGCCCTGAAGCACGCTCCGGGCGCAGCGGTCCGGGTGACGGTGGCTCCCGTGGGAGACCGGGTGGTCCTCCGCGTGACCAGCGGACCGGTCAGCGCTCCCGCCCCGGGAACCGACGACACCGCACCAGGACCGGGCGGTGCGGCGGCACCGTCGCTGGGGCACGGCCTCGCGATCGCAGCGGAGCGCCTGGCGGCCGTGGGCGGCTCGCTCACCGCGGGACCGTCCGAGGAGGGGTTCGACCTGCGCGCGGAGGTGCCGCGGTGATCCGGGTGCTGCTCGTCGACGACGACGACGAGGTCCGTGAGAGCCTCCGCCTCGTCGTCGAGCACGAGGGCGACATGGTGGTCGCCGCCGAGGCCGCCTGCGGCGAGCGCGCCGTGTCGGTCGCCGCCGCCGTCCGCGTCGACGTCGCGGTCGTCGACGTGCAGATGCCCGGCATCGACGGTGTCGAGACCACCCGACGTCTCCGCGCGCTGCCCCGCCCGCCGGCCGTGCTCGTCGTCACCGCCTTCCGGCCGGACGACCGGCCGCTCGGCGCGCTCGAGGCCGGTGCCGCCGGCTTCCTGCTCAAGGCCTTCCGACCGCAGGAACTGCCCGCCGCCATCCGCGAGGTCGCGGCCGGACGACAGGTCCTCGCCCCGGCCGTCACCGCGACGGTCGTCGCCGAGGCCATGCGCGCCCGGACGCGGGACCCGGAACCGCTGCCACCGGACGACCTCGGCGACCTCACCGACCGGGAACGACAGCTCTGCCGTGCGGTCGGCGAAGGGCTCACCAACGCGCAGATCGCCGCTGCGCTCGGCATCACGGCGACGACCGCGAAGACGTACGTCTCCCGTCTGCTCGACAAGCTCGGGCTGCAGAACCGGACCCAGCTGGCGATCCTCGCGCACCGCGCCGGTCTGCTCTGACGCCGCCCGGGAGGCACGGCGGGCGTCCCCGGGTCCACCTTCGGAGACGTGGGTGGTCGCCACCCGCTGCGCAGCATGGAACCCCCGTCATCCGAGGAGAGCACCCATGTCCCGACTCCGTCCGGCTGCCGTCGCAGCCACCGCCGGCGCGCTGGCGTTCGCCGCGCTCTGCGCCGACGTCACCCCCTCCGCCGCGAGCACGACGCCCGAGCTGTCGGCGTCGCTCGAGATGTCCGACGCCACGACCTGGTACGCCGGCGGCCGGTTCGTCGTCCGCAACGAGGGTCGTTCGGCGTCCGACTGGCGCCTGACCTTCCGGGTGCCGAGCGGGTCGTTCCAGAACTGGGCGTCGTGGATGACCACGACCGAGCAGGACGGCGACCGCGTCACGATCGCCTCGACGCAGCCCCTCGCCGCCGGCGCGACCGCCGACGTGTCGTTCGGGCTGACCGGCGACGGCAGCACGGTGCCCGGCGTCGAGTCGTGCACGCTCGGTGAGGCCACCGCGGTCAGCGGGTGCAGCGAGGACGACCCGGACGAGCCGAGCGAGCCCGACGAACCGGGTGAGCCCGAGGAGCCCGCCGACACCACCGCGCCGAGCGCCGTCGGCGACCTGCGGACCACCTCCGTCGGCACGACCGAGGTCCGTCTCGACTGGAGCGCCGCGACCGACGACCACGCGGTCTCGTCCTACGAGGTCCGCCGCCGCGGCGCCGACCCGGTGACCACGAGCGGCACGTCGGCGACGGTCACCGATCTGGCGCCGGGCACCGGGTACCGCTTCGAGGTGGTCGCTCGCGACGCCGCCGGCAACACCGGCCCTGGAACCACCGTCGACGTCACCACGGCACCCGAGCCCGTCGCCCCGGCCCGCCTCGACGTCCGCGCGGACGCCTCGACCGCGCCGGTGCAAGCCCGGGGCGACGCCGAGCAGGCGCGTGCCGCGGAGGGCCGGCAGTTCCGTCACGCGAACACCGACCCGACCGGGCGCTTCGTGACGGCGGGGACGCCGGTCCGGTTCGACGTGCCGGAGGGGGTGACGGGCCTCCAGGCCGTCGTCTCGCTCCACGGGACGTACAGCGGTCGCAACGGCGGCGGCAACGCGGGCGCCCGAGCCTTCGACCTGCACCCCGGCACGAACACCGTCACCGCGCCGATCGACGGCTTCGTGTACCTGCGCGACCGGTCGGCGGCGGGCTCCCGCACCACCGTCGTCACCGTGACCGGCGGCGACGCCGTCGCGACCTTCGTCGAGGGCGAGAGCGACGAGGCGACGTTCGAACGGCAGGTCGCCGAGTTCGACGCGCCGTTCGCGATGCTCGTCGGCGACGACGTCATGCTCGAGGTGCAGAAGCCCGTGCTGCAGCGGAACCTGATCGACAAGGGCATCGACGCAGCACCACGCATCCGGATGATCGAGCGGTTCGTGGCGGAGACCGACGCGGTGTTCGGTCTCGACCGGACCGCGACCGGCACGGCTGGGCGAGCGCCGCACCGCGTCCTCGTGACGAACCCCGACGACGGGGCCGCCTACGCCAGTGCCACGCACGACCGCATCACCTTCCACAACCGGTCCGGCTCCATGGCACACCTGCTGTCCCGGCCGCCGAAGGACCAGTGGGCGTTCTGGCACGAGGTCGGGCACACGTACCAGCCGGACTGGATGAACTGGTCGGGCCTGATGGAGGTCTCCGTGAACGTCCCGGCGTTGGCGAACCAGGAGCTCGTCAACCAGGGACCGGTGAACCGGTTGGACGAGCAGTCCGCCGGCATCGAGACCTTCTTCCGGCAGCCGGTCGACCAGCGGCGGTTCGACGAAGCCGGCCAGTGGGTGCGCCTGCTCATGTTCGACCAGCTGCGGCGGGCCTACGGCGAGGACTTCTTCCCGCGCCTGGCCGAGCAGTTCCGGGTCGAGCGGCTGCTCGGCGCACCGGTCCCGAGCGCGACCGACACGGACGCCCGCAAGCAGCAGTTCGCCCTCCGGGCCGCGCAGGTCGCAGGCCAGGACCTGTCGGGCTTCTTCGACGCGTGGGGCTTCGGTCTCACCGCGGAGACCCGGCAGCAGCTCCGGCGGTACCCGGCACCGTCGTTCGACATCAGCACGAACCGGCACCGCCCGACCGACCGCGTCGAGCACCTCGTCTCCCGGACGGTGAGCGACAGCACCGTGACGGCGTCCGGCACCGCGGTGTGGGGCCAGCACGCCCTCGGCGACAGCATCGACGCCGACGTGACGCTCGCCGACGGGACCTCGCGCGGGCGGACCGCGGTCGTGGCGCCGACCATCGGGCGCGGTACCGGACGCGCCGTGGCGGAGGTCGTCGAGCGCGACGGCTCGGTGCACGCGTACGCCTCGGCGGTGGACGTCCGCCGCGGCACGATGGTCTCGTTCCTCGGCTCGTCGGACAACTGGATCAACGGCCTCGCACTCGACCCCTCACGGTCACGGCTCTCCGTGGCGGTGACCGAACACGCGGCTGCGCACAGCCGCTACGGCGACGCCCACTACTTCGGTGCCGACCTCGTCGCCGCGGACGGCACCACGGTCGCGTCGAGCACCACCCGCGGCAAGGAGTACGGCTACCGGTTCGCTCGCGAGCTCGACGGCACCGAGTACCGCGACGGGCAGTACCTCGTGCTCATGCACCGGGAGCCGCAGAACCGCCTGCAGCGCTGGAGCGAGGACACCGCGATCCCGCAGAGCTCGGCCGTCGAGCAGGCGTTCCGGATCCAGGGCGACGCGCTCGTCCCCGTCCCGCTGAGCGAGGTACCGGGCCGCTGAGCGAGGTGCCCGGCCGCTGACGGGCGTACCGGACCGACGACGACCGCGGCACGCTCAGGCGACGACGCCGTCCAGGTAGTACCAGCGCCCCTGCTCGCGCACGAAGTCGCTGGTCTCCTCGAGGGTGCCGCGCTCGTCGTCGGTGCGCCACCACGCGCGGAAGGCGACGGTGCCGCGGGAGTCGAACGGGCCTCCTGCCCGGGTCGACACGATGTCCAGGCGGGTCCAGCGCTGGGCCGGGTCGAGCGTCAGCTCGTCCGGGCGGGTGCGCGGGTGCCAGGTCAGGAGCAGGTACTCGGGCAGGCCGAGGGCGAACGCGGTGAACCGGGAGCGCATGAGCCGCTCGGCCGTGGGTGCTGCCGCGCCGCCGTGCAGGGGCCCGCAGCACTCGCCGTAGGGGTTGCCGCTCAGGCAGGGGCAGCGCTGTTCGTCTTCGGGGACCACCCCGGCACGCTAGCAGCGGCGCGCACCCCTCCCGCCGGGCGGCCTATCCCGCTGAACACCGGTGTTTCCGCTGCGAACACCCGGGAAGCGGTGTTCCCACGACGAACACCGATGTTCAGCGGGCCGGGCGGGTGCAGGGGCGGCAGGGGCGGCGGGGCGGCGGGTGCTCGCAGCCGTGCGGGGTAGAAGGGACCTGTGTTCCGGCTCGGCTGGCAGGTGTTGTGCGGGCGCCTCGGAGAGGTCGTCGACCCCGCCCGTGCCCGTCGTGCCGCCTGGATCGCCGGAGCGATCGCCATCGTGGCGCTCGCGGGGCTCGTCGTGCTCGCGGTCGTCGACCGGCCGTCCGGCTCGGCGGGAGCGGGCGTCGTCCGCTCCGTGCTCACGATCGCGTTCTCGGCGCTCGCGGTCTGGGCGATCGCCTACTCGTGCTTCCCGACCGCGCGCGAGGTCGGCCCGGAGTTGCGGATCAACGGACGTCAGATCCGTCCCGACGGGCAACTGTCCGTGCGGGCGTCGGTCCAGCCGTACCTGGAACGCCGAGCGCGCCCGGTCGACCCGGAGGACCGCGAGCACGTCCTGAACGACGTGCCGCTCCTGCAGCGTGGACTCGTGCGGCGGCTCTCGCGGCTCGGGCCGTTGCTGCTCGGGGTGGCGAGCGGAGGCGCGGCGGGCCTGGCCGCCGGACAGGTCGAGGTGTTCGTCGTCCTGTGGCCGTTCGTGTACCTGCTCCTGCTGCCGGACATGGTGGTCCGTCTCGGTCGGGCGGAGCGCGCGCGGCTCTCTGCCCTCGAGACCGATCCGCCGGCCCCGAAGCACCGACCTCCGTGGCGCCGCACACCGCACGGCTCGAAGCTGGACCTCCCCGAGTAGCTCCCGGGCCGGTCGCCGTGCGTCCGTGGAGCAGAAGACGTCGAGTGGCGCGACCGGACCCGACGTCTTCTGCTCCATGGACGGCGCGCGGGCCACGGTGAGAGAGTGCTCGCGCCGCACCCGCACCCGCACCCGCACACGCACCCGCACCACTGTCGGCCGCGCGGGGCACACTGGGCGCATGTGTGGAAGGTTCGTCGTCTCCGACACCACGGCCGATCTGCTGCCCGAGCTCGTGGGTGAGCTCGCCGCGCGCACCGAGCACGTCGACGAGGACACCGGCGAGGTGCACGCCGGCCTCGCTCCGAGCTGGAACGTCGCCCCGACGGACCCCGTGTACGCCGTCCGGCAGCGCCACGGGCAGCGCGAGCTCCCGCAGATCAGCTGGGGCTTCGTGCCGAGCTGGGCGAAGGACTTCCAGAAGCAGCGCCCGAAGCCGATCAACGCCCGCATCGAGACGGTCGCGACGAGCGGCATGTTCAAGCGCGCGTTCGCGACGAACCGCTGCATCGTGCCGGCGCTCGGCTACTACGAGTGGGTCGTGCGCGAGGACGGCAAGGAACCCCACTTCGTCCACGAGCCGGGCGGCGCGCTCGCGATGGCCGGCGTCGTGAGCGCCTGGCCGGACCCGACCAAGCCCGAGGACGACCCCGACAAGTGGCGGCTGTCCCTCGCGATCATCACGCGTGATGCGCACGTGGCACCGGGCGAGGTGCACGACCGGATGCCGGCGTTCCTCACCCCCGACGGCTACGACGACTGGCTCGACGGCGGCCTCGGCACCGACGACCTGCTCGCCCTGCTCGACCACGAGTCGCTCGCCGTCGCGGCGGGGCTCGAGCAGTACGAGGTCTCGCGTGCGGTGAACAGCGTCCGGAACGACGGCCCGCAGCTCATCGAACCGGTCGCCTGAGCACGGCGCGACGCGCGGTCGACCCCTGGTCGCCTGAGCACGGCGCGACGCGCGGCAACCCACCGGGCGCGACCACGCGCGACGGACGGGAGGCCCGGATCACGTGCGCCTGTCGGCTGACGTGCTCCGGGCCTCCCGCCCGGTGCTGCGGGTCGGGACCCGCGGATCAGGACCCGGAGCGGCGCCGCACCCCCGTCGTGACGGCGGAGCCGTCGCCGGACCGGCGCCGGACCACCAGGAACGCCCCGGCGAGGACCATCGCGGCGGCTGCCAGGCCGAGGCCGACCAGCCCGGTGGCGCCCGTGAAGGCGAGCTTCGCGATGTGGGCCACCGCGGCGATCCCGGTCGGGTAGGAGACCTCGATCGTCGCCCGGACCAGCTGCGCCGCGCTGTCCCGGACGGTGTAGTCGATCGAGGTGCGGGCGGCCCAGCCGTGCTCGGGGGTGAAGACGACTCGCCCTCGCTCGACCTGCCAGGTGCCCATGCCGCCGACGACGACGCGGTCGGTCGGTGCGCCGGTGGCGGGGTCGACCAGGTGCAGGGTCGCGGGCAGGAAGTGCGCGCCGCCGCTGGCGTGGTCGTTGTCGGTCGGGCGGACGCTGACCGCGTGGTCCACGGCACCGGTGGCCGAGTCGTCCGCGGCGGTGGCGGCCGCGACGACCGTCATGACCGCGGTGGCCGTCGTGTCCTGGCCGGACGCGTCGGTCACCGTGTAGGTGAACCGGTCGGTGCCGGTGAACCCGTCCGCGGCCTCGTACAGGTACGAGCCGTCGGACTGCACCGAGACCGTGCCGTGCGCCGGCTTCCGGTCGAGGGCGGCGGTCAGACCGGCGCCCTGGTCGTTGCGGAGCAGACCGTGCCGGGCGTCACGGGCGACCGCGGTGCCGGCGACCGTGCGTGCGCTGTCGTCGACGGCGTCGATCGCGACGGTGATCCACACGGTGGCGTCCGCGGTCTGGCCCTCGGCGTCGTGGTCGCGGTAGGTGACCGTGTCCGTGCCGGAGAAGCCCCGCTCCGGGGTGTAGACGAAGGTCCCCGCGCCGGCGATCCGCACGGTGCCGTGGTGCGCGGTGCCGGCGGACACGACCCGCAGGTCGGAGCCGTGGTCGTTGCCGAGCACCCCCGGGTCGACCGCCGTCACCGGGGTGCCGGCGGCGGTGTGGGTGCGGTCGTCGGCCGCGACCGGGGTGACGGTGATGGTCACGAGACCGGTGGCCGTGGAGCCTTCGGCGTCGACCGCGGTGTACGTGAAGGTGTCGGTGCCCGAGAAGCCCTTCGCCGGCGTGTACACGTACGAGCCGTCCTTGCCGAGCTCGACGGTGCCGTGGCGCGGCTCCCGGTCGGGCTTCGCCCACAGCCCCGCGCCGGAGTCGTCGGTCAGCACGCCGGAGGCCGCGGACATCCGCAGGGTGGAGTTCGTGGTGGTGGTGCCGCGGTCGGCCGTCGCGACGTTGCCGACCAGCACCGTGACCGTCGCGGTCGCGGTCTGCCCGGAGGCGTCGGTGACCGTGTACGTGAAGGTGTCGGTGCCGGACCATCCCGCGGTCGGCGTGTAGACCGGGGCGCCGTCGGCCGCGGTGGTGACGGTGCCGCGGCGCGGTGCGGTGTGGCCGGTGACGGTGAGCCCGGTGCCGCGGTCGTTGCCGGTCAGCACGGTCCCGCCGAGCGGCAGGGCGGTGCCGGACGGGGTCTGCAGCACGTCGTCGGCCGCGGTGGGTGCGACGGTGACGCGGACGGTGGCCGTCGCGGTGGAGCCGGTGCCGTCGGTCACCGTGTAGGTGAACGTGTCGGTGCCGGAGAAGCCGTCGGCGGGCGTGTAGGTCACACCGGTGCTGTCGGTGCCCGTGCCGGCGACGCGGACGGTGCCGTTCGCGGCCGTGCCGACCCCGGTCACCCGGAGCGCGCTGCCCTTGTCGTTCGCGGTCACCGGTACGTCGACCGGGGTGCCCGCCGTGGTGGTGGCGGTGTCCTCGACGGCCTTCGGCGCGACGGTGATCGTGACGGTGCCGGTCGTGGTGCCGCCCGACCCGTCGGTGATCGTCACGTCGAAGGTGTCCTTGCCGGAGTAGCCGGTGTCGGGCGTGTACGTGTACGAGCCGTCCTTCCCGACCTCGACCGTGCCGTGACCCGGCTCGGTGTTGCCGGTGACGCCGAGGTCGGTGCCGGTCGCGCCCTCGAGCACGCCTTCGTCCGCGGGGACGACGAGGGTGCCGTCGGCGGTGGCGTCGGCGTCGGTCGCGGCGACCACGGGCGTGGTCGTCACGGTGACGGTGCCGGTGGCCTGCTGTCCGTCGGCGCCGGTGACGTCGTAGGAGAACGTCGCCCCGCCCGAGGTGCCCGGAGCCGGGGTGTAGGTGACGGTGCCGTCGGCGTTCAGCACGACGGTGCCCGCGCTGGGCCGGCCGACGCCGGTGACGACGAGGCCGGAGCCGTGGTCGTTGCCGGTCAGGTCACCCGTGGTCACCGTGACGGGCTGCCCCGCCGTCGTGCGGATGCGGTCGTCCTCGGTGCGGGGCGTGACGGTGATCTCGACCAGGCCGGTGGAGGTCTCCCCGTCGGCGTCCGTCGCCGTGTACGTGAAGCGGTCGGTGCCGGACCAGTCGGTGGCCGGCGTGTACGTGTACGAGCCGTCCGCAGCCAGCTCGAGCGTGCCGTGCAGCGGCTGCTCGCCGGCCTCCGCGGTCAGGCCGGTGCCCTCGTCGTTCGCGAGCACGCCCTCGGCCGCCGAGACGGTGAGCGTGGTGGACGCCGGGACGGACGCGGCGTCGGCGGACGCCTGCGGGCCGACGACCACGACGACCCAGGTGGAGTCGGTGCGGCCGGAGGCGTCACGGACGTCGTACCAGAAGGTGCCCGTGCCCGAGAAGCCGTCGGCGGGCGTGAAGACCGCGTTGCCGTCCCCGTCGAGGGCGACCGTGCCGTTCGTGGCCCTGCCGACGCCGGTGACGGTCAGCCCGGTGCCGGAGTCGTTGCCCGTCAGGGTCGTCAGCGCGACGGCGACCGGGGTGCCGGCCGTCGTGGCGGTGTCGTCCGGACGAGCGGTCGGCGAGACCGCGACCGTGACGGTCGCGGGCTCCGATGTACGGCCGGAGCCGTCGGTCACCGTGTACGTGAAGGTGTCGGTGCCGGACCAGTCGCGGACCGGGGTGTACCCGACGGTGCCGTCGGTGTCCACGACCGCGGTGCCGTGGGCCGGGGCCGTGGCGACCCTCGGCGTGAGGTCGGTGCCGGTGTCGTTCCCGGCCACGTCGATCGCGACGGGCTCGTTCGCCGTGGTGACGGCGTCGTCCGCGGCTGCCGTGGGCATCACCACCAGGGTGACGGTGCCGCTCACGACCGTGCCGGCGCCGTCGGTGGCCTGGTACGTGAAGGTGTCCGTGCCGGAGTACCCGGTCGCGGGCACGTACGTGTAGGTGCCGTCGGGGTGCAGCGTCAGCGCGCCGTGGGTCGGCTGCGTGTTCGAGCGGATCGTCAGGTCGGTGCCGCGGTCGTTGCCGAGGACGCCGTCCGCGCGGGTCGTCGCCGTGGCGGTGCCGCCGGCGGCCACGGTGATCGTGTCGTCGGTCGCCGCGGGGCGTACGAGCACGGACACGGTGACGGTGTCGGTCTTCCCGTTGCCGTCGGTGACCGTGTAGTCGAAGGAGTCCTCCCCCGACCAGCCGTCGGCCGGGGTGTACGTGTACGAGCCGTCCTTCCCGACGCTGACGGTGCCGTGTGCGGGCTGCGTCGAGCCGGTGACGGTCAGGCCGCTGCCCTGGTCGTTGCCGAGCAGGCCCGGTGCCGCAGCGGTGGTCGGCCCGCCGGCGGTGACGGTGATCGTGTCGGGAGCGGCCGAGGGCAGGACCGTCACGGTGACGGTCGCCGTGGTGGTCGTGCCGTTGCCGTCGGTCGCCGTGTACGTGAAGGAGTCGGTTCCCGAGAAGCCCTGGGCCGGGGTGTAGCGGTACGACCCGTCCTTCCCGAGCACGAGCGTGCCGTGGGCCGGGTCGGTGTGGCCGGTGACGGTCAGGTCGCTGCCGCTGTCGTTGGCCAGGAGGCCCGTGGCCGCGTCCGCCGTCGTCGTCGCCCCCGCGCGCACCGAGAAGGCGTCGTCGGCGCCGGTCGGCGACACGGTCACCGTCACGGTGCTCGTCGCGGTCCGCCCGGACCCGTCGGCCGCGGTGTAGGTGAACTGGTCGGTCCCGGAGAAGCCCGTCGCCGGCGTGTAGGTGAAGCCGCCGTCGGCCGAGGTCGTCACGGAGCCGTGCGCCGGGGTACCGGCGGACTGCACGGTCAGGCCGGTGCCGGAGTCGTTGCCGAGGACGCCGTCGGCGGGGACGACCAGCCGTGTGCCGACCGGCGTGCGGTAGGAGTCGGGCTTGGTCGCGACGTGCGTGAGCTCGAGCGTGTTGGTGAAGGTGACGACCACGTCGGTGCCGTCGGCGGTCGCCGCCTGCGGGAAGCGGAACGTCGCCGTGCCGCCGCTGCCGGTCGCGACGGTGCGCTTGGTCGACAGGTCGACCGCCTGCCACGTCGTGCGGTAGTGCGCCGGGTCGGTGGTGCCGGCCGGCTCCTGCGTGACCGTGTAGTCCTTGTCCGGGGTCGTGAGGAGCGCGCCGGCGGTCTTCGGCTGGACGCCCGTGGCGGTGCCCGTCGTCGTGCCGGAGGCGCCGGGCGTCGTGGTCTTGATGCCGTCGCCCGCGATCGCGAGGGTGAACTGGTCGGTGTCCTTCCACCGGTCGTCGACGGAGGCCTGTCCGGTCAGCGTGTCCGCGTAGTTGCAGGTCGCGAGGTCGGTCGCGCCGAAGTTGCCCGAGACGGCGAAACGGCGGATCTCGGCGCCGGAGGTCGGGTCGAGCTGGTACACGGTCGTCGTGCTGACGTTGTTGGCCGTCGCCGTCGACGAGACGTAGAGGTACCCGTCGGACGAGAACGCGATGCCGGGGCTGTTCGTGCCGCTCGGCAGCTGACCGATCTCGGTGGTGCTGAGGGCACGGCCGCTCACCGGCATGGACGTCGTCGGCAGCTCGGTCGTGTCGACGCGGTACACCTTGTGCGCGGCGACGACGAACATGAGACCGCGCGAGCTGAACGCGAAGTCGCCGTTCACGCTCGTGCCACCGGCCGAGTTCGTGGTCGTCATGCCGGTCAGGGTGCCGACCTGGCCGAGGGTCTTCCCCGCCGTCGGGTCGTACGCCCAGATCCTGGTGGAGTCACCGTAGTAGTAGATGCCGGTGACGGGGTTGACCGCACCGCGGATGACCGAGTGGACGCCGTCGGTGGGGATGGTGGCGAGCACCTGTCCGGTCTTCGGGTCGTACTGCTTGATCGTCGCACTGCCGCCGTTCGACGCTCCGAACATCGAGACGCCCTCGCGGGAGATGCCGAGACCGTTGTTGCCCTCGGTGCCCAGGTCGGTGACCGGCACGTTCTGGCCGGCGGTCGAGCCCTGCGTGATGTCGACGGCGACGACCTTGCCCGCGGCGTTGACCGCGTAGAGCGTGTTCTGGTCGCAGACGAGGCGCCCGTTGCTCAGCGCGGTGACGGCGGCAGCAGGCTCGGCGGCGACGACCGCGGTGGTCGCGGAGACACCGGCTCCGACGAGCAGCGCCGTGCCGAGCATCGCGACGAGGCGGCGGCCGGGCCGGCGATCGGACAGGGGGCGACGACCTGCGAGGTCGTCACCGGGCACAGCGGTGCCCTGGTGCACAGGCAGCATGAGTCACTTTCGGGTCGAGACGATGCCGACACCAGGCTCAGTGGACGGTCCGTGCAGGGGGACGGTCGCTGGCGTCGTCTCGATCCTGGCAGAACCCTGAGCGTTGGAGGGGACATCGCGGGTCCCCAGTAGGGGGGACCACCCGTTCTGGGGTCATCGGATGTACCCCGGACACGAACGGGAGGCCCGGATCACGTCCGCCGTGTGGCGGAGGTGATCCGGGCCTCCCGTCTGGATGGTCCCGGTGTCAGTCGAGCGTGCGGCGCACGTCCGGCAGCAGGTCGTGCAGGCACTCGGCGAGGCGGTCCTGCGCCTCGTGCAGCGAGCGGAAGTCACCGACGTACTGCCCGAAGGTGTCGGACACGAAGAAGTGCGCGCCCTGCTGGTCGATCACGCCGCCGTAGTAGCCGCCGTAGTTGGCCGCCCAGAGCCCCGTGTCGGCCTCGGACCAGACGACGTGCGCCCGGGCCGGTGCGTCTGGGGACACGACGCCGGCGGCGATGCCGGTGATGACCTCGATGGTCGCCGTGTCCACGGTCACCTCGGCCTGGTGGCTGCTGGTGACGCTGGTGCTCATGGTGTTGCTCCTCGTGCTGCTGCGGTACTGGACGGTGCTGGTCGAGCTGGTGGTGCTGGTCGTGCTGGCCGCGAGCGGCTCGGGATGGTCGTCAGGCACTACGCGACCGGTCGGATGACGGACGGCAGCATCACGTGGAGCTGGTCCGCGAGCTTGGCCTGGGCCTCCTCGAGGGTGGCGAAGTCGCCGACCACGAGGCCGAAGGTGTCGGAGGCGACGTACCGGCCGTCGCGCTTGTCGACGCTGCCGCCGAAGTAGCCGCCGTAGTTGGCCACCCACTCGCCGTCGTCCTCCTGCGTCCAGGTGGTCTTGGCACGTGCGGCGCGGCCGGAGTGCTCCGCCTCGGCCTCGAGGACCGCGATGACGTCGACGGTGTCGGTGTCGAGGGTGACCTCGGCGCGGGTGTCGGTGTTGACCGTGGTGCTCATGTCGCTCTCCTTCGCGATCCGGGGTACATCTGCTGACGGGACAACCGTACGAGAACGTCCCCCGGCTCCGCCAGCGATGCCCGCGCTTTCACGGTTTCCGCGCATGCACATCGGGGTACAGCCCCGGATTTCCGGGGATGGGGGACACACGAACGGGGTACAGGGCGCGGATCGGGGTACTCGTTTCGTGGATGAACCGGTTCGTCGTGCGTCCCGCCGCTCGCGGAACCGCCCACCGGCCGGGAGGCGCGGCCCGCTAGCGTTGGTTCCCATGGGGACCGCGACGAGGACCACGCTCGTGCGGAGTGTGGTGTCCGCTGCGGTCGTGATCGTGGTCACGGTGCTGCTCGTGCCCGGCCTCGCAGACCGGCTGCGGTCCTTGCTGGTGGGCGCCGTCGGCGCGCTGCGCGCGCTCGGACACGGCACGCTCGCACTCGACGACCGCTTCGTGCTGGCGATGCTGGTGAGCCTGGCGACCGCCCCGCTGCCGCTGGTGCTGGCGGCGGCGAACCGCGCCTCCCGGCCGGCCGGAGTGCGGCGACGCGCGCTCACGAGCGGTGCCGTCGTGCTGGTGCTCGCCGGCGTCGCCGCTGCCCAGGCGTCCGCCCCCGGTGACCGGTTCCGCTCGGTGGCACTGGCCGGACTCGTCGGCGTGGCCCTGGGGGCACTGCTCGACGCGGCGTGGGGCGCGCGGGAGCGGGCTGCGCACGCGTCCGGACGGACGCGGCGTGTGGCGTGGACCCTGGCGACCACCTACGGGGTCGTGGTGGTCCTGGTGGCGACGGCGGGATCCCCGGTCGACGGCGGGGTGCATCCGTGGCTGGTTCGGGCGATCGCGGCCGGGCAGCGACTCGGGGCGCCGGGGTGGCTCGGGTACGACGCGGTGGAGTTCACGGCGAACGTGCTCTTCTTCGTGCCGTTCGGGTTCTTCGTGCTGCTGCTCTTCGGGGCGCGTGCGTGGTGGGTCGGCATGCTGGGCGGCCTCGTGGCGAGCTGCGCGATCGAGACGGTGCAGGCGCTGTTCCTGCCGGCGCGGTTCGCGTCGGTGGACGACGTGCTGGCGAACACCTCGGGAGCGGTGCTCGGGGTGCTGGTGGGGATCGTGGTGCTGGGGCGGGCGCGGCGCGGCTGACGTGCTGCGCACTCTGCCCGCAGACGAGACGGAACCCCCGGCACCGAGGTGCCGGGGGTTCCGTTCAGTCGAGCTGAGCTCAGGCGGCGTCGTGCTGACGACGGACCGACTTGCGGACGACCAGGAGGCCACCGCCGAGGACGATCGCGCCACCGGCAGCCCAGAGGCCGAGGGTGGAGATGGTGCCACCCGTGAAGGCGAGCTCACCGGGGGTGCCGGTGTTGCCGGTCGAGCCGACCGTGGTGCCGGTGCCACCGGCGGCCGGCGCGATGGTGAAGAACGCCGTGCCGACGGTGCCCGAGGTGGCGCCGGTCGCGGTCAGGTTGTAGGTGCCCGAGCCGCCGGCCGGGAACGTGACGCGGATGGTGAGGCCACCCTCGGCGTCGGCCGTGTAGGTCTCCGACACGGTCGTGGTCGGCAGCGCGCCGAGCGTGACGGCACCGGCACCGGTGACCTGCACGTTGACGGTCTCGCCGGCAGCGAAGACGTTGTCGTTGAAGTTCACGATGGCGGTGCCACCGGCAACGAAGTCGCCCGTGACGGTGCCAGCGGTCTCCGGCGCGTAGCCGGAGGTCGCAGCGTTGGCAGCGGTCGGGACCGCGACGAAGGCCGCACCCGCGATGAGGGCAGCGGCGATGAGCTTCTTCATGAAGTGTTTCCCCTAAAGATCTGATCCGGCAGACCCTGACGCCCAGAGCCCGTTGGCACTCCCCCCAGAACGTGCCGCGAAGGAGCAAGCGGTCGCTATGGCGAAGTTCCCTCAATCTAGCGCGGATCCTCAGGATGTTGTCACTGGATCCGAAAGTTTTGCGAGATGTAACGCGATGAGGACAGCGCCCCGCGTGCTCCGGCGACCCGCCATGAGCACTCCCGCGCCGCCAGCCCGACAAGAGAACACCCGGTCAGGACGGGCTTCCGACTCGCGGCGCCAGAACGTCCGGCCCCTTCTGCTCGAGCAGCCCGCAGCCGTTCGAGCCACTCAGGAAACTTGACGTGACCCTCGTTCTGGGGACGTGCTGCAGTGCGCCATCCGGCGCAACACGCCCGATGATCCCGGTACCGCGCCGGACAGCGGGCTATGGTTTGCGCTCAGCCAGCGGGGGTCGGGTCCGCGCAGTCGAAGCGCAGCGGCAGGACCTTGCTCTGCCGCACTCCCGGCGTCGACAGGACGTCGACGCCCGCCTTCGCGTACTTCGCGTCGCCGAGGAAGGCGACCCGGAACGTGGTGCTCTCCCCCGGGGCGAGCAGCGTCTGCAGCTGCACCGCCGGGTGGCCCCCGTCCATCACGGTCTGCACACCGACCTCCTTGCCGTCCTGCGACGAGCCGAGGTAGATCGCGTCCTCCGGCGCGTACACGGCGATGAGCGTCTTGATCTTGCCCGGTTCCGTGCGCAACGCCCCGCCCCCGGTCACGTACGCGGGCAGGGTCGTCGCCGCGTCGGCGGGGGCGGTGTTCTTGATCGTGACCTCGACCGCAGAGGTCGGACGGCCGTCCGCACGGCAGACCGAGGCGCCGACGGACACGGTCTTCTCGAGGTAGTAGTCCATCTTCGACGCGGTGCCGTCGTTGAGGTAGACGCCGAACTGGCGGGTCTTCTCCGTCGCCGTCGGCAGTTCGCCCGCGAGCGGCGTGCCGGCGAGTCGCTGCTGTTCGGCCTTCGTTGCGCTCCACAGCCGGAGGCGCCCCTCCTGGGTTCCCTGCGTCAGGGCACCGATGAACTGCTTCGCGTCGAACGAGCCGCTCGAGACCTTGTCGAACACCGCACTCGCCGCAGACGCGAAGAAGAGGTCCTGCACCGCCGGGTCCGGGTACTTGGCGTACACATCGCTGAGGAGCAGTTGCACCGCGTTGTCGGAGGTGAGCGTGTCACCGGTCGGCAGCTGCACCGGCCCGGTGGTACGCAGGATGTAGCTCAGCGTCACCGGGTCGATGGCGAGCACGCCGTCGACCTGCTGGCCGAACTTCTGCTTCCACATCTCCCGCGCCAGCGCTGCGGACACGTCGAACCGGGGTGTCAGGGTGACGTCCTGCATGTACCGGCCGGTGATCTCGCCGTAGAGGCTGCGCGTGCCGGGTTCGAGCGGCAGGACCGACTCGTCGTAGGGACCGAACGACGAACCGGCCGCCTGGTCGCCGAGGGAGATCGCGCCGTCCTGCACCTTGAGCAGCGCGACCGCGCCCGGGATGCCTCCGCCGGCGCGCAGCTCCGCGTTGTTCTGGAAGAGCAGGACGTAGTTCCGCTCGCCGTCGTTGCCCAGCATCGCCGGGGCGAGCTGCACGACGCGGTTCGCGGTCTCCACCTGCTCCGACGCAGACCGCACCGCGTTGCGCAGCTGGTTCACGGCAGAGGTGACCGGGGACAGGGTTCCACTGGTGTCGATCGCACCTGCGTCACGCTTCGCCTTCGCCAGCGTCTCGTTCGCGCGCTCGACAGCCGGCTGCGCCCGGATGAGCGAATCAAGGTTCACCTTACCGTCCTTCGGCGCGAACGAATCCGCCCCCACGCCGTCGATGACACCAGCCACCGGGCTGACCGCACCCGTCGCGATGTCGTCGACCACCACTGACACCTCGCGGACGGCGCGGAGGTTCGTCCCGAAGAACGGCGCGTACTGAGATGCACCCCAAACCGGATCTCCAGTGAGGGAGCGGGCAGCAGCCGCCTCCTCCTCGAGTTGACCCGCGGTCCGCTGCGCACCTTCCGTATCGCCGTCGCTCACCTGCGCCCGCAACAAGCTGACATCGGCGACCGCACGTTCCAGGTGCCCCTTCGCGAGCACGCCCCGTATCCCCACCCATGCGGCGGCGACGACCAGCAAAAACACGACGACCACGACGGTCCACAGCGCGGTTCGGAGAAGATTTCCCCGGCCGGCTGAACTGTGTGGCGACTCGGGCTCGTCGGACATGGAACCATCCTAGGGGCGAAAGTGGCTTATCCTCGGTTGCGGTAGATGACGCGGCGTAGTTCCACCCGCTCGTCATCTGGTGTATCACATACAGGCCGCGCTTAGTTTGATCCTTTTCGCGCTTCAGATCCATGGGACGGGATCCGGAGCCTAGAAGTCTCAGCAAACCGATCGCCATCCAGCGGTGGACAATCACAAATCAGCATCTCACGGTTTCGCTCGGGCATGCGCGTACTAGCGGATAGTCGAGCGCGGGGCAACCTTGCCCACATCAGGAGGGGACCTCATGCGACTCGCTCATTTCGGCACCTTCGATATATCGAACTATGGCGATCTTCTATTTCCCCTAATCGCCGAACATCACTTGGGCGACCTCTTTGACCACATCGTGCACATCTCTCCCATAGGCGGAAAGGTGTACGGGGATGTCCCTGCTAGCATAGCTGTCGAAGATGCCCTGACCCAGGAATACGACGCGGTGATGATTGGCGGCGGCAATCTCATCAATCCGCGCCCGACTACTCTACCTGCGTACACGGGTAAAGCACGAGTTGCCTACCCGCAGCTTTGGGCGTCCGCTGCGCGTTTGGCGGCAGAGCAAGCAATCCCCCTGGCCCTGAACGCACCTGGCATTCCCCGCAAGTTCGGTTGGGCAACACGAGGTTTCCTCCGCGGCCTCGCCGACACAGCGTCCTACTTCTCCGTCCGTGACGAGTACAGCGCGGACATCGCCCGCCGTGCCGGCGCCACAGATGTCCACGTGGCCCCTGACAGCGCTCTAGCTATTCCTCGCGTCTTGGGCGACATCGTCGAGAGACCATCGGGACGCATCGTCGTGCATCTGAACGAGCGGTACATCGGCCTCGAAGAGAACGGCATCGCCGCACTCCTCGATGACATTGCCCGGACTTCCGGCGACCGAATCTGCCTCCTAGCTATCGGACCATGCCATGGCGACGACATCGTCGCGGAGAACATTGCTGGTCTCATGCGTACAGATCCGATCGTCCTTAGCACTCCGCATGCCGCAGCGGAAGTCGCGGGGGAAATCTCCGCCGCTAGCGGTTACATCGGTTCATCCATGCATGGATACGTGACGGCCGTGGCATATGGCGTACCCGCCCTGCTCGTCGCCGATGGTAAGGCGCAGCACAAATTTGCAGGGCTTTTGTCACACGTCGGCGGGGAGAGAGACCTGCGGACTTCATGGGCCGACGCCCGCGAGGAAGTGACCGATGGAAATTGGCCAGGGTCTGCTGATACTCGCGATCTGAAGCTGGCCGAAACGAGGCTGACGGCGCACTGGAACCAAGTGCGCGCCGCCCTCACGTCGCAAGCGACCGTGCCCCGGCGCCTAGTGCAGCGCGAAGCAGCCCCGTCAATGGTGGCGCTTGGCAACGCGGTTGACAGCGGGATTAAGCCGATGGCACATCGCCTTCTACGGCGCTTCGCATGAGGGACTCTCCGTCGGAATACAGGAACGTTCGGCCGGTCGCCTCTAGCGGCTTTGTCTGGAGCTTCGTCGGCCTCGCGGGCCGTCAACTGATCATTGTCGCGTTCTCGATCGCGTTGGCCAGGATGCTTGGGCCGGACGCGTACGGAGTAGTTGCGCAAGCAGCCGTTTACATGACGCTGACTACGCTGCTCCTAGATCAAGGAATCTCCGCTGCCCTGCTCAGCGCGCGATCGGTCAGCAGACCACTTGCCGGAGCAGCAGCTACCATCAACCTTTCCCTCGCTGCCGTACTGGGGGCGATCACATTCGCCGCCGCACCCCTCATGGCGGGGTTTTTCAGGACGCCTGAGCTCACACACATTCTTTGGGTCCTGGCTGGTGCTTTGCTTTTCAAGGGTGCCTCGATCGTCCCGCGGCTCCTGCTTGCGCGGTCGCTTAACTTCCGCAGGCAAGCAGTTGTCGACGTTTCAAGTGCCGCGGTGGGCGGTGCAGTAGCGGTGATCGCGGCCTTAGGCGGAGCGGACTATTGGGCTCTCGTGATACAGACTCTGCTCGCGGACGCAATCAGTGCGGTCCTTCTGACAGCCCTTGCTCGACCACCTGTGCCGAATTTCCAGCTGAGACTCCTACAGGAGACATTTGGATTCAGCTCTCGCGCTTTGGGCAGTAGCCTCATCTCCTACACGGTCCAAAACATCGACAACGTACTCGTCGGACGCTTCATGGGCGCAGTCGACCTTGCGCACTACTCGCTTGGTTACCGAGTACTTACAACGCCGATCCAGATGATTGGGCAGGCGGTCACGAGAGTGCTCTTTCCCAGCGTTGCTCGGGCCCGCCACACCGACCGATCCCCTGCGCCCCTGATAGCCCGCTCCATCACGGGGATATCGCTCATCACTTTTCCGGCTATGGCTCTCGTGGCCGTGTCCTCCAGCACCACAGTCCCGTTGCTGCTTGGTGACAGCTGGGAGCCCGTCATTCCTGTGCTGTCCGTGTTGGCGATCAGTGGAGCGCGGCAGTCTGTGACTACCGTCAATACCGCCGTCATGCTGGGCATGGGACGCGCGGACGTCACGCTTCGTTTCAGCCTGGTCGCTGCAACTGTCCAGATTTCTGGCATCATCATCGGGCTGCAATTCGGCATTTTAGGTGTTGCCGCGGGTTTGACGCTAGCGGGTTTTCTGGTGACTCCAATCATCGCCGTACTGCAAAAACGGATTGCGGATTTCCCGATCCGGGCTCAGATTCTAGCGGTCATCCCGGCCCTCCACGGAACGGCTTGGGCCATCGCCGTCTACCTTCTCCTCGGACTCTGGATCGAAGAACCTTGGACCCACCTCGTCCTCGGAACAAGTGCTGGTGTCGCCGTATACGCAATCGTTCTGCTCTTTGCCCATCGTTCTGCCATTCGCTTGGCGGCGAGAGCCCTCAAGTTTGAGCGTGCAGTAAAGAATGAAACGGATCACAAGGAGTGAGAAGCGTGCGCGAACTGAAATCAGACTGGACCGGACGTAGGGTCGTCTACGTGATCGGTGGCACGTTCGACTACCCGCGTAATCGCCGTATTCGTGCCGCTCTCGAATTGCGCGGTGCGGACGTAGAGGTAATGCAACTCAACAGCAGGATGGGCGTCCGCGCAAAGCTCCTCGTGCTTGCCGGCCTCCTGGCTCCAAAAAATCGATACGACGCCCTGGTACTGGGTGAATTCGCGCTACAGTACGCACCGATACTCCGATTTGTTGCGGCCCTCACTAGGTCAGTTTTCATCGTTGATTGGTTCGTAGGATTACACGAAACGAGGGTAGTCGACCCGGGCAACTCTCCACGAGGGGTCAAGCCGGCCCTGTACCGAGCAGCGGACAAATTCGCCGCACGGTTCGCACATGTACTACTGACGGACACGTTCCCCCGCGCCAAGATGTTGGACTCGCTCAGGTCACGTGCCGATGCAACCCTTGTCCTGCCGGTTGGCTCGCCCGAGTGGGCGCAACCCACCCGTCAAGCTCTGGAGCGCCGACCGTTGAAGTTGCTCTATTACGGCAACTACGTACCGCTTCACGGAATCGACGTGATCCTTGCCGCCCTGGCCTCCTGTCGGGACGCCGGCCATAGACTGCAACTCACGCTAGTCGGAAACAGCCCACGACGAGCAGCTGCAGAGTTCCTGGTCGAGAGCCTGGGACTACAGCGAGTCTGCCAGTTCCTCGACGCCGTCCCCGAGCCCGACCTTGCTCCCGTCATCGCTGAGCACGATGTGGTGCTAGGGATATTCGGCACCTCCGAGAAGGCCGCTACCGTCATCGCCAACAAGGTTTGGCAAGGGCTCTCTAGTGGGCGGCCAGTCGTGACCCGCGAGAGCGCTGCGCTCGCCTTGCTCCGGCCCGTTACGGGTGATGCACTGATAGAGATCCGAATGGACGAGTCCCCTACTGAAGCACTCGTCGAAGTCTTAGCGACCCTCGATCGCGAAGGTCTTCCCAAACCTTCGGTTGATATCTCCACGCAGCTAGAGGCACTCGTCGAAGCCGCGTTCGATGACGTTCTACGAAATGTGGCTCAGAAGATCGATCAGCACGAGGCATTCTCAACAGGAAGGCGAAAAGCATGCAGGAAGCGGTGAGTTGGCTCCTGGCGCTGGCGGGTATCATCCTGCTCGCCAGTTGTTGGAAGCTTGTGCGTACCAACAATCGGATCGGGCAGCGGTCGGGGGTCCACCTAGCCGCAGTACTCCTGGTCAGCGGGGGCATCGCTTCGGACACCGTTGCACTGTCCGGCAGAGCGTGGCTCGTGGCGGCACTGATTGTGGTCTTCGCGGTCGTCGTCTGTATTCGCAACCTTTACCCGTCGGGCGTAAGCCTCGTGGACCTCAAACCGAATGTTGCCGCGATCGCGATAATGTTCGGGCTTTGGGCTTGGCTGTTCGGCGTCAACGTAGTCCAAAACTACACCGCCTCGGATGGTGCCTTGCTGTCAAGGTTGGGCCCCGGAGTCCTGTGGCTCGCAGTACTCCTCACGTGGCGCAGGACCCCGCTCACGCTGAACTCCTTGACCATCGTTGCCCTGGCGAGCTTGAGCGCGGTCTGTGTGGCTCTGCCGTTCGTCGACGGCGCTTGGCGCCCGTGCGACCAATTCAAATGCGGGGTATTCGGAGGGATGCTCCGCGGTCCCTTCTCGTCGGAGAACTACCTCGCTTACCAGGCCTCCTTCATCGGCGTTGCAGTGTTGGTGACTCAAAGGGGATGGCTCAGGGCATCGGGCCTCGGCCTGGTCGTCCTCATCCTGTTTGCGACAGAGTCGAGAACTTCCCAGATTGCCTTCCTGACAGCTTGCGCTGTGTACTTCGCCACCTATCTGGCACGCCGTACAGCTCCCGGTGCCTCGCCCGTGACCGGCGTGCAGAGTCTGATTCGCTTCATCATTCCCGTCATCTTCGGGGTCGCAGCCGTACACCTGATCACGACAGCCCAGCGCAATACCTTGAGCAATCGTGGTGACATTTGGTTGAGAGCGATCCGGGAGCTTTCTGGGCATTTCACTACGGGACTAGGACTTGAACGATGGGAAGCGTTAGTAGCAGACGCAACACTACCTAATCATTACCCCCACAGTGAGTATGTCCTCCTGCTGTTCTTCGGGGGCTTTGTTGCTATAGCTGGTTTTATAATTCTCGTCATCGCTGTACTTCGGCACGTCCCTCAGACGTCCGCTGCGGTGATGGCAGCCCCATCCCTTCTTGCCGTCTTCCTATGCACCGGCCTTGCGGAAGTGGTCTGGAATCCCCTTGCCTTCGACGGACTTCTCTGGACATGCCTCGCCCTTTGTGCTCCTATCCATAACCTTCCTCATCATCCAGATCTCGACGCTACAGGTTCCCGACCAATCCGGCTGGAGCAAACAACTTCATGAAAAGTGTCAACCTCGTTGTCTCTCATCTCTCGCCTGAGTTGGGCTTAGAGCGGTGTGTACGAGACCTTGTCGGCGTCCTGAATGAAGAGAACCTTTCCGTGAGGGTGATATCTATAGGGGGCCCAGCTGAACCCGACGAGGCATACCCAGTAGATGTGCGTCTCCTGTCACTCGGTCACGCCCTGACAGGTTTCTCCCGTGTGAAGTCAGTAGCCCGGATGTGGAAATTCTTTCGCAAAGAGCCTCAGGGTGAAGTATTCATATTGTGTGGCATCTGGGCAGCTCTGCCGTCCCTCGTCGCCAAGTCTCGCGCCCAGCGCGTTGTGGTCTGGGAGCATTCACTGAATGGCTCGAAGACTGCAGCTTCGAGACCGCTACGTGTGCTGGGGTGGTTCGCTCGATTTCTCTACAGGCGTGCCGAGCATATCGTCGCGGTCAGCCAGGATGTTGCGACTTTCCTTTGCAACTCGAGACTCAATCGAGTTGCCGTGATTGCGAATCCAGTGACGATTGGGCGCCGCGTTGGGAATAGCAGGGAACGCACCTCGGGTCCAAAGCGGCTATTAGCGGTCGGCTCCCTCACGGAGACAAAGAATCAGGAACTTCTGCTGCGCGCACTGGCTCTAGCTGGGTGGCCCTTCACCTTGACTATTCTTGGAGACGGACCAAAGCGGGCCGACCTCCAAGGACTAGCACGCGAGCTGGGCATCCAAGACCATGTCGTCTTCCGAGGCCACGTGGCATCGTCGGATGTCCAAAAATATCTTGCAACCACTGATCTGCTGGTACATCCATCACTTGGTGAGACGTTTGGGCTAGTACTCTTCGAAGCAGCAGAGGCGTCCGTCCCGGTAGTAGCGGTCGACGCTGCCGTCATGTCGCACTTCGTAGGAGTTGCGGTTCCCGGTCGGTTGTCCGAACCGATCCCTGAAGCGTTCGAAGCGGCTCTCCGCCTAGAGCTTCATACGACACGCGACGAAGAGGAGCTACGTGCAGCTGCTCGTGAGAGGCGCAAGCTCATCGACCTGCAGTCGATCCGAGAATCATGGATGGAAACCTTGACTTCCATAGCGAACGCGGACTGAGGCTTTGAACGGCGGCTCTGAACATTGCCGCGCAACAAGACCGATCTGCTTGCTCACGGAAATCACGACGCCACATGGACATCAGCTCGTGGGAACTATCACCGAAAGCTGCTGACGCAGCGCAGCGGCAGATAAGAGTCTGCATCGCAGAGCACTGGGGGATCCGGAACGTCCTGCCGACCAGTAGTGACAACCAACGGAGCCGGGCCCACGCGCGTTCTCTTCGGAACACGCGAGTACAAGCGAGCTATTCGATAGCTGCCGGGAGGCCAGAGGAGGTTTGACTATTGACGTCGCTACGGACTGCTCGAGCGACCGGATCCACTTCCACGCTGGCCGCAATTCGGCATGCGCGCCCGGTTTCGCTGCCAGCGATGCTGTGGCCCCTTTACCAGCGCCGCATTCCATCAGGCACGGGCAGTCGTCCGTACAAGACGCAGTCGCGCTGATCTACTCGGTAACCTGCCGCCTCTACATCTCGCCCTGACACACGACCGCGACCGGCTCACGGTCGAACCCGCCCAGGTACTGTTGCCCCACGCCGACACCCCTTCACAAGGAACCGACGGCGTAACCCTTCAGCACCCCCCCATACCCAAAGCAGTCTCTGGCGCACGACAGTTCCGCAGCATCGGGCCAGCTGCAATGCCGGAGTTATACCATCAACGCACAGAAGTTGCGCGCCTGTTCCTGACGAGCACCTTGTTCAGTGTGTGCCGGGGTAGTGCTCCCGCGAGGGCTATCAGCGCCGGGCCGGCGCTGGGAAGCCGCTTTGACATCGACAGGGCCCTGATTGTCGAAAAAACTCCCGGCCACGATCGCGCCTGGAGCGCGTAGCGCAGCGTCTGTGCCGCTAGGAAATCTGCCTGAGCTTGTCGCGACCACTCGCGCTGCCGCTGGAGCCACGCAAGCGAGGACTCCCAGTCCGAACCGCCCGAGATGCTGCCAGTGGACCCGACCACGATCCGGACGAGCGGTTCCCGCACTTGAAATATTCGCGCACCGCCGAGCCTCTGAGCGCTGATGAGCCAGTCCCAGTCTTGATGCCGCGTAAGCGTCTCGTCCCATCGCACCGAACGAGCGAGCTCGGCCGAGACAAGGAGGGTGGAAGTGTAGAGAGACTGCCGACGGTTCGACGGGGTGCGCCCTCTGAAGAGATACTCCTCTACTCGCTCGTCGGGCTCGATAAGTCTCTTGGGAATGACAGAATCATCGAGCAGGTCATCCCTTTGGTGCCTGATCTGGCTCGAAACGATCACCGGTCGGTCCCGGTCTTCATGCAGTTCCGCCCTGAGCAGGCTCATCTGGGATGAGAGCTTGTTCGGTTCCCACAGATCGTCGTCGTCGAGGAACGCTATGTAGTCACCCTCGGCGGCGTCAACTCCCATGTTCCTCGCGGACGCGCCACCGCGCCGCCCGCCGGTGAAGAGAATCGTCATGGCGAACGGAAAGTCGTTCGGTACGCCCACGGGGTGAGTCTCGGCATCTAAATCGATTACAAGAATAACTTCTAAACGTCCAGACCAATCTTGAGCAGCGACGCTCTGCAACGTCCGCCCGAGGCTCGGTCTCAGAGTGGAAGGGACCACAACACTTATGAGAAGGTCAGCCGCCATGGCGCAACCTCCGAAGCGATGTGACAAAGCCGTGCAGTCTACCGTAGCTCCTGCCCGCAATGATGAAAGCACTGGCGCGAAGAGCCACCTTCGGGCGGATCAACGCCAACAGTGGCAAGTCGCGCCACTTCATGAGCTTACGAATCTCTTCCTCGCGCGCTTTCGCTTCAGCGCTGCTTGCTCCAAGTCGGCGCGATGTGTTTACCACGTTGAGATAATAAGCCCAATAATCGAACGCGAGAACTTCGCGTCGCGTCTGCTCGGTGCGACTCAACGTCCTGGCCATCTGCCGACCGAGGTGCCAACACCTCTCGAAATCCCCGTAATCGCGCTCTTTGCGATTCGTGATCGACGAAGCGCGGTAAACATGCGTGTACAGTGCCTCCGGCACGAATGCCACTCGGTTGACCGACTGAATGTAGGCAGTCAGTCCTGCAAAATCCGACATGGATTTCATGATCGGGAAGGGATTGGCTAACAGCACCCTGCGCCTGATCAATTTGTTCCACAAGTAACCGCGAAGTTCTTCTCGCAAAACCATGCTCTTAGCTTGCACTCCGTCCACGAGCGGTCGCCCTTGAGGCCGCTCGAGGGGGCGCACCCTGTGGCCCCTTCGCGCATTCGCTCCGCACACCACCAAGTCAGCGCCGGTCTGTCGAGCAGCCGCAACCAACCGCTCGAGAATGCGCGGTTCCCACTCGTCATCGCAATCGACGAACCAAATAAACTCGCCTTTGGCTCGCATTACCGCATCATTGCGAACAGACGCAATCCCCTTATTCTCACCGTGCCGGACCAAGTGCACCTTCGCGTCCGGATCGACAGAAGCCACGAGAGCCTCGTCCGTGCCATCAGTCGACCCGTCGTCGATAATGAACAGTTCATAATTCTCGAAGGTGAGGCGGCCCATCTGCTCAAGGGCGGTATCGACGAACTCAAGGTTGTTGTGGAAAGTCAGCACCACGGACACGAACGGCCCAGCGCTAGCAGCTGCAGTGCCGTCAGAAGGCAGTTCCATCCGGAGCGATCACCGCCCGGATCGTACGGAAGAGAATAAGAATGTCTCCTGTCAAAGACCAGTTTTCGACATAGTAGAGATCCAGACGTATGGCATCGTCCCAAGAAAGCGCAGAGCGGCCGCTGACCTGCCACAAGCCAGTCATGCCAGGTTGCACCAGCAGCCGCCGTTCGGCTCGGTTGTCGTAGAGGGCGCGCTCACCCGCACGTTGAGGTCGAGGACCAACAAGACTCATGTCTCCCTTCAGCACATTGAGGAGTTGCGGCAACTCATCGATCGAGTATTTCCTTATAACTGCCCCGACCCTCGTGACTCGTGGGTCGTGCCGAACCTTGAAGAGTGGCCGGTCACTCGTTCCTTGGTCCGCTAAAAGTCTCGCGAGTTCGTCATCGGCACCTACGCGCATCGACCGGAACTTGAGCATGTGGAACGCAGCGCCATTTTTGCCAATTCTCTCCTGACGATAGAACACAGGCCCCTTACTCGTCGCCTTCACTGCTACGGCGGTGACGGCTAGGACCGGTGAGGCGAATATCAGCAGTAGCATTGCGAGCAGCACATCGAAGGCTCGTTTCGCATACAGCTTACTTCCGTCGTAACGAGGCGCTTCGACATGCACAAGTGGCAGTCCGACCAGCGGACGCGTGTGTATACGCGGACCACCGATCCCGCTCAAACTCGGTGCGACCACCAAATGATAACGACCTGGTTCGAGCTCCCAGCTAAGCTGCCGGACTCGCTCCGGCGAAAGCTCGTCAGCGCTTGTGATCATAACGGTGTCTGCGCCCGTTCGAGCCATAGCAGGGAGAATTTTATCGACGCCGCCGATGATGGGCACGGCCGTCCCAGCGAGGGTGCTGTTCGACGAGAGGGGCACGCAAGCGGCAATGACTCGGTACCCTGCTTTTGGCTGCCTCGCGAGTTCATTCGCAATGTGCGCCGCCGACTGTTCAGACCCAACGAGAAGCACCTTCGCTGAGTAACGGCCTCCTTCTCGATGTGCGCCGAGCCACTGCCGCCAGAGCCATCGGGAGACAACGAGCAAGATCGTTCCGAGCGGGAATGCAATGAGAACATAACCTCGCGCAAGATCTAGTTTAAGGAGAAGTGCGAGTATGCCTACCACGCCGAACAGTCGCACCGAAGCATCGATCACATACTTGTATTCGCTGCCACCCGCGCCGATGATCCTGTGCGCTCTCGTCCCGAATACCGCGAGACTGAGCATCCAGCCAACGATGAGAGCCAACGAAATGACGGTATAACTGACCGCAGTGTCAGCCCTGGTTGGATCTACGCTCGCCTGATGGTAAAGCCCAAGCCATGCAATCTGCACTCCGAACACGGTCCACACCAGGACAAGTGCATCCGTGAATGCAACGCCGAAAGCGTACCTGCGCCTCCAGTCCTCGCCCGGCATAAGGGTAACGGGCTGTCTGATTTGGAGTGAAGGTTCATCTGACATTGAGAAGCCCCTCGCCTGACCGGATGTGGGACGCCTGCTTTGCAGCGGCAGGCAGCTTATCGAGTGCGGTGTCCGCGTCCTTGCAGCTTGCTCGCTCTAGCAGTCGCATAACCAGGTCACCAGTTAGCACCACCGTTGACCGACACGGCCACGTCGTCGCCCGCCCACATCCAGACGTCCTGCCCGGCGCGGTCGAGTGCGATCGAGCTGTCGGGGTTGACGGGGTTGCAGCCGATGGGAGTCGTGGTCGTGGTCGGTGTAACGCCCGTGGCGGGCATCGTCTCGATCTGTACGCCTTCGCATGTCTCGGTGCCCACCCGCGCCAACGTGTACGTGGTCCCATCGACCGCGATGCCGCGGACACCGGACAGGGGCACATCCACCCACGCGGCGGTCCCGGTGCGCCACTCAAGCTGTCCGTCGCAGACGACGACCGCGGTGGTGCTGCCCTGGAAAGCGTCGATGGGCTCGGGGCACGGCGCCTCGGCGGTGGTGGCACCGAGCAGGATGCCTTCCGGCGTGATGCCTGCTCCGCCGGCGCTCACGTCACCGTCGCGAAAGGTCAGACCGTCGTCGACGGAGGTCCGGACGGTCGCCGCGCAGTCGTCGCCGACGGCGGCGACCACTGACACGCCGGCGGTGGTTGCTCGCATGCCCCACACGGCGCGCACGTCGTCGCCCAAGGTGACGGGCGTCCACGTCGCTCCTCCGTCGACGGTGTGCTCCAGCACCACCTGCGCGTCGGAACAGGTCGCACTGGAGGCGCGCCATGCCTCCTGTCCGTCCACTGCGGACAGCAGGCGGCGGCTCTCCCCGTCCACCGCGCCCTGCGCGGTCGCGCCCGACGTCGGGGTGGCGGACGCCGACGGCGTCCGCTCGGGGGACGCGCCGAATGTGGGGACCGGACGGGGCGTGCCGACGGCTTCCGGAGTGGTGCGCGCCAGCGCCATCGCGACGAGCACGACGTCGACGACGACGAGGAGCACCACGAGGACGGCGACGCCGATCAGGGTGTTCCGCTTCACCTGGTCGCCGAGACCTCGGGCCCCCCGGCCTGCACGCATGTCGTCCCCCGGTCTCAGCGGTCGGCTCGGCGCAGCGTGCCGAGCTTGCCCCGCGCCTTCTTCGGTGCCTTGGTGGTCTGCTGGGGCGGCTCTGCCTCGTCCAGGCCGTAGCCGTAGCCGTACCCGTAGCGGCCGTAGCCGTACGCGCCCGGGCCCTTGACCGGCATCATCGTGATGACGAAGCCGGCGATCGGGGCGCCGACGTTCTCGAGCGACGCGACGGCGGCGGCGAGCTGGCCCTTGTGGGTCTTGCCGGACGCGACGGCGAGGATGGCGCCGGACGCCTTCTTCGACAGGATCGCGGCGTCGGTGACGGGCAGCAGCGGCGGGGCGTCGAACAGCACGTAGTCGAACTGCTGCTCGAGCGCGGTGATCAGGTCCTGCATGGCCTTCGAGCCGAGGAGCTCCGACGGGTTCGGCGGGATCTGGCCGGCGGGCAGTACGACCAGGTTGCCGCGGCCCCAGGGCTGCGCGACGTCCTCGAGCGTGGCGCGGCCGATGAGCACGTCGGTCAGGCCGGCAGCGCTGTCGACCTCCATGTACTCGCCGACGCGGGGGCGGCGGAGGTCGGCGTCGATGAGGATCACCTTGAAGCCGGCGCTGTCGAGGGCGATCGCGAGGTTCGCGACCGTGGTGCTCTTGCCCTCGGACTGCATCGACGACGTCATCACGAAGGTGCGCGAGCCGGTGCCGAGGTCGAGGAACTGCAGGTTCGTGCGGAGCGTGCGGAACGACTCGGCGCGCGGGCTGCGCGGGTCGGCCTGCACGATGAGCGGCCGCTCGGATGCCTTGCTGTCGAAGGCGATGCCGCCGACGACCGGCTTCTCGCTGATCTTCTCGACGTCCTGCTCGGTGCGGACCCGGTTGTCGAGCGTCTCGCGCAGGACCGCGATGCCGACGCCGAGCGCCAGACCCACGAGCAGGCCGAGGGCGATGTTGACGGGGACGTTCGGGCTGACCGGGCTGAGCGGCACGTCGGCCTGCTTCACGCGCGTGAGCTTGACCGTGCTCGTGCCGTTCGCGTCGGTGGCCTCGATGTCCTGCACGACGTTGGTCAGGCTCTGCGAGGTGGCGTTGGCGATCTCGGTCGCCTGCACCGGGTCGGTGTCCTCGACGGTGATCGAGATGAGCGTGGTGCTCGTCGGCGCGGTCGCCGACACCATCGTCGCCAGCTGGTCCGCGTTCATGTCGAGCCCGAGCGACGAGATCACCGGCAGGAGCACGATCGGCGTCGTCACCAGGTTCGAGTACGTCAGCACCCGCTGCTGCGTGAAGGTGTTGCCCTGTGCCAGGTCGCTCGCACTGCCCGACGTCTCGGTCGAGACGAACACCTGTGCCGAGGCGGAGTACACGGGCTTCTTCAGCAGGGAGAACCCTGCCGCCGCCGCGACGCCGACCAGGGCGAGCACGACGATGAGGACCCACCCCTTCCGCAGCACTGTGATGTAGTCGCGCAGTTCCACGCGGCCCGCCTTCCCCGATCCTGGCCGTTCCCGTGGTCCCACACAGGTCCTGCGAGGCATGTCCCAGCAGACGGCATTCAAATAGTGCCACACGGATGAGCCCTGCTCGGCTGTTTCCCCGATCCGCGCACCGGTTCCTCTACGCTCGCCCCATGACCTCCGAGCCGGAAGCCACCGCCGCCACCGACCCCTCGAGCGCCCGGCAACGTGACCTCGTCGCCCTGCTGATCGCCCTCGTCGTGGCGGTCGTGCTGGCTCGGATCGTGAGCAGCCTGACGCTGCGCGGTGCCGTGCCCGGGCCGGTGCTGCAGGTGCTGCAGGTGCTGCTCGGCAACGTCGCGGTGTGGGTCCCGCTCGTGTTCGGCATCATCTGGGTCGTGCGCCGGACGGGCCGCGACCTGTTCGGACGCTTCCGGATCGAGCTCGGCGACCTGGTGTTCGCGCTCGGGATCGTCATCCTGACCCGGGTGTTCGACGCCGTGCTGGCGCTGTCCTTCACCGGGACGACCGGTCTGCAGCCCGCTCCGACGCTCGGCACCCCCGACATCGGGCTGCTGCTCGTGTCCGGGGTCGGCATCGTGCTCGTGAGCCCCGTGCTCGAGGAGCTGTTCTTCCGCGGGCTGTTCCAACGCCTGCTCGCCGCCGAGCTCACGCCGCGCACCCGGTGGCTGGCCGTGCTCGTGACTGCGTTCCTGTTCGCCCTGGCGCACCTGTTCCTCGGGTCGGCGACGACGACGCTCGGCGGCTTCCAGGTCTTCTCGACGACGTTCGTGCTCGGACTGCTCACCGGCACGCTGGTCGCGATTACGAACCGCGTCGGCGGTGCGATCGTCGCGCACGTGCTGTTCAACGCCGTCGCGGTCGTCGCGACCTGGCCGCGCTGACCACGGAACGCCCTGGCCGCGCTGACCGCGGATCGTCCTGGCAGCGCTGGCCGCGGAACGTCCTGGCAGCGCTGGCCGCGGAACGTCCTGGCAGCGCTGTCCGCGGAACGTCCTGCCGGACTCGCCGCAGCCGGGCACCGTGCGCGCTCCGGGCTGTGGTGAGGTGAACGCATGACCAGCGACCTCGTGCCGTGGTTGGTCGCCGGGGGGCTCGCGGTCGTCGTGGTCGTCCTGGTGATCCTCCTGCGGCGGACCCAGTCCACCAGCCGTTCCGCCCTCGCCGACGCCGAGGTCCGACTCGACCACCGCACCGGCACGCTCGAACGGGAGCACCGCGAGCGCACCGCTGCCGCGGAGGCCGAACACGCTCGACAGCTCGCGGGCGCGGACGCTGCTCGGCGGCAGGCGGACACCGAGGCCGAACACGCCCGTGCCCTCGCCCGCACCGGCATGCGGTGGGAGGAGGCGTCGCAGCGCACCATCCTCGACGTCTGCAAGGCCGCCGGCATCAACGGAGCACTCTGCACGAACGTCGTCTTCGTGCCGGTGGCGCAGGGCGAGCGGGACCGCGATCGCAGCTACGCCGCACAGCTCGACCACGTGCTCGTGCTCGAGTCCGGGCACGTGCTCGTCATCGAGAACAAGCGGTGGAACGGCATCGTCTTCGACGGCCGGAAGCCGAGCTCGGTGCACCACGCGTTCCGGAACCTGCTCGACGAGTCGTCCCTGACCGGGTCGTTCGCGATCCAGGTGCGCAGCCGCCGCGTGCTCGACTCCGCCGACGAGGTCGAGCACTGGTGGCAGGTCCGGGTGCAGGCCGGCGGCACCGCACCGACCCGCCAGGTGCGGCAGCAGGCACGCCGGCTGCAGCGGTTCCTGGCGGACGAGGACGGCAACGGCCCGCAGTGGGTCGACTCGTGCGTGTTCTACTCGGGTGACGCCGCCGCGTACGTGAACGCCGAGGACCGCAGCACGAGCACCACCCCGACGGGGCGCTCGGCGACGACCGCCGTGGTGACGAACGACAACGAGCTGCGCGGCCTGGTCACGGATCTCGCCGGCAAGCACGCGGTGCCGAACCGCGCCCGCACGGACGCCGTCGTGCGGCGGCTGGCGGGCCAGGGTGCGCACACGATCACGATCGGCACGTACCGGCTGCCCGAGGCCTGAGCGACTGCGCCCCGGCCGCCCGGAGGCAGCCGCGGCGCAGCGGTGGCAGCAGTCGCGTCAGCGCAGCGCGCGCAGGGCGTCCGCGATCGGGGTGAGCGCCGCGGCGATCTCGTCGGCCACCCGCACGTGCGTCGACTCCGACCGGCGGTACGGGTCGTCCACGTCGTCGTCGGCCGGATCGGCGGGCGGCGGCACGGTCCCGCGCAGCCGGGCCACCCGGTCGACCAGGTCCTGCGCGGTCTCGATGCCGGCCAGGTCACCGGGCTCGAGCCCGTCGAGCACCCGCGCGAACTGCTTGATCGTGAACGCCCGCTTCGCGGCACGCGGCGCGAGCGACACCACGGCTGCCCGGTGCGAGCGCTCAGCCGTCAGCACGAGGTCGGCCGAGGCGGCGATCTGCTCGGTCAGGTAGCGCGACCGGTGGGTGGTCGGGTCACCGCCGAGACGGGCCGACTGTGCAGCGGCCGTCTCGTCCATCAGGGCGCCGTCGTCCGCGATGGTGCCGGCCGACTCCACCGTGAACGCCGGAGCATCGGGGCCGAGCCGGGCGGTCAGCACCTGGGCGCCGAGGGGCGACCGGCAGATGTTGCCACTGCAGACGAACAGGATCCGCATGCTCACGCGGTGGGCTCCGCGGCGCCGAGCAGGTCGTGGCGGACCACGATCGCGTCACGCCCGGGGCCGACCCCGATCGCCGAGATCCGGGCGCCGGACATCGCCTCGACCGCGAGCACGTAGTCCTGCGCGGTCTTCGGCAGGTCCTCGAACGAGCGGGCGCCGGTGATGTCCTCGGTCCAGCCCGGGAACTCCTCGTAGATCGGCTTCGCGTGGTGGAAGTCCGACTGGTTCACGGGGACCTCGTCCACGCGGACGCCGTCGACCTCGTACGCCACGCAGACCGGGATGGTCTCGAGGCCGGTGAGCACGTCGAGCTTCGTGAGCACGAAGTCGGTGACGCCGTTGATGCGCGCCGTGTAGCGGGCGATCGGGGCGTCGTACCAGCCGCAGCGACGCGGGCGACCGGTCGTCGTGCCGAACTCGAAGCCGTTGGCGCGGAGGAACTCGCCCGACTCGTCGAACAGCTCGGTCGGGAACGGGCCGGCGCCGACGCGGGTCGTGTACGCCTTGACGATGCCGATGATGCGCTCGAGCTTGCCCGGGCCGATGCCGGAGCCGGTCGCGGCGCCGCCGGCGGTCGCGGACGACGAGGTCACGAACGGGTAGGTGCCGTGGTCGACGTCGAGCATGGTGGCCTGGCCGGCCTCGAACAGGACGGTGTCGCCCCGCTCGAGCGCCCGGTGGATCTCGAGCGCGGTGTCGGCGACCATCGGGCGCAGGCGGTCGGCGAAGGACAGGAGCGACTCCACCACCTCGTCCGCGTCGATCGCGCGACGGTTGAACACCTTGACGAGCAGGTGGTTCTTCTGGTCGAGGGCTGCCTCGACCTTCTGCCGCAGGATGTTCTCGTCGAAGATGTCCTGGATGCGGATGCCGACGCGGTTGATCTTGTCGGCGTAGGTCGGGCCGATGCCGCGGCCGGTGGTCCCGATCTGGCGCTTGCCGAGGAACCGCTCGGTCACCTTGTCGATGGTGCGGTGGTAGTGCGTGATGACGTGCGCGTTCGCGGACACCATGAGCTTCGAGACGTCGACCCCGCGGGCGCGGAGCGCGTCGAGCTCCTGGAACAGGACCTCGAGGTCGACGACGACGCCGTTGCCGATGATCGGGGTCACGCCCGGCGTGAGGATGCCGGACGGCAGCAGGTGCAGCGCGTACTTCTCCCCGCCGACGACGACGGTGTGGCCGGCGTTGTTGCCGCCGTTGAACTTCACGACGTAGTCGATGCGGGACCCGAGGAGGTCGGTTGCCTTCCCCTTGCCCTCGTCACCCCACTGGGCACCGATGATCACTGCTGCGGGCATGGAGGTTCTCCTCACGTTGGCGGAGGACCGCACCGGCGGGCTGGGCCGGTGGTCCACCCGAGTCTATCGACTGGTCACCTCCGCGCCACCTGCCCGTGGACGACGAGCCCGCGGACCTGGGAACGCGTCCGGCGCGGACGGCGCAGCGTCGGACGTGTCAGATCCGACGAGCAAGGGAGCACCACATGAGTGACCTCGGTGACAAGGCCAAGGACTTCGCGGACAGCGACAAGGGCGAGAAGGCGACCGACGCCGGGCTCGGCAAGGCCGGCGACGCAGCCGACAAGGCGACCGGCGGTGGCCACGGCGACCAGGTCGACAAGGCCGAGCAGGCCGCGGACGACAAGATCGGTCAGTAGTCCGCACCAGGACGACGGACGGGAGGCGCGGTGCCAGCTGGCACCGCGCCTCCCGTCCGTGTGGGTGACGTTCCGCGCTCAGGCGCGGAAGAAGTCCTGGTAGGAGGGGTCCCCCACGGGCTGGGCGTGCCCCGGCTGGGCCAGGCGCTCCTCGACCATGGTCTGGAGCGCGTCCGGCGGGGTGAGCCCACGGCGCCGCCACTCCATCGGGTTGGCCCGGAGCTGCATCAGGGTGGTGTGCGTTCGCATGGGGCCATGCTCCCAGCAACTGGCTAGTTCGCCTAACTACATGTCCGCTCACCGCACTCGGCGTCGCGGGGCGCGGCAGGGCGGAACGCGGTGCGCCCCGTCACCCGAGCGGTGACGGGGCGCATCGCGGGTCCGACGTCTACCGGCGGGGCGCGACCTTCGCGGTCGCGGCGGACGTCGCCGTGCCGTCCTGGTAGCCCTTCGCCGACGCGGTGACCTCCACCTGGAAGCGGTGACCCGCGTCGGTGGTGCCGAGCGTGTACCGCTGGTCGGTCGCACCCTCGACGGCGACGCCGTCACGGAGCCACTGGTACGAGTACGACACCTTCTTGCCGTCCCACGAGCCGTGCTGCGCCTTCAGCGTCTTCCCGACCTTCGGCGTGCCCGAGATCGTGACGGCGCTGCCCTCGCGGAGCGCCAGCGTCGGCGCGGTCTGCGCCGCCTGGAGCACGTCCGCCTGGTCGCCCACCGCGTTGCCGAGGTGGAGCAGCAGCACGCGGGCGTTCGTGGCGTCCGCCTGCCGCGTGACCTGCAGCGAGCCCTGGTCCGCGAAGAGCACACCGGTGGTGGCGCCCTGCGCGAAGGTGAGCGCCGGCTCCGACGGGTCGTACGTGGCCGGGTCGGTCTCGTCCACGACGTACGAGCCGCTGGTCGCGAGGGCCGGGGCGTACGCCGACTCGGTCAGGACCGAGTAGTCGAACGGACCGGTCGCACCGATGGTCGACGCCGACACCGTCAGCACCTTGACGGCGCTGTCGAACGTGTTGACGTCCTGTCCCGCGGTCCCGCCGTTGAGCGGCTGCGAGTCGACGGTCTCGCCGGTCGCCAGGTCCACCGTGGTGGCGAACGTCGCGTCGACCGTCGCCGACTTGGCGTCGTAGACCAGGTAGTCCGGCTCGCCGTCACGGTCGGTGTCGATGAGGACCTCGACGTTCGTCACCGCGCCCGGGTTGGCGTCGGCGCCGGCGGTCTGCACACCGAAGGCCAGCGTGTCCGAGGCCTCGTCGTGGTTCGCGCCGTAGGCCCGGATGTCCGCGGCCTGCAGGGACTGCTTCGCCGAACCGGCCGGCAGCGGCTCCTGCGGGTCGGTGCCGCCGAGCACGAACGGCGCGACGACCGAGTGGTACCCGGTGACGGCGTCGCCCTGGTCGACCGAGCGGCCGGTGAGCGTGAGCTCCGCGGTCGTGGTCGAGCCCGAGAACGCGATGTCCTTGCCGTGCACGGCGCTGACCGGCTTCGGCGCGACGTACGCCCCGAGGCGCAGCGGGTTGTACTTCTTCTCGGTCGGCGTGAAGGACACGACGCCGGACTCCGCCGCGACGAACTCACGCTGGTACCCGGACTGCACCGACTCCTGCGTGGGGTCGATGACGCGACGCAGCTGCGTCGGGTCGGCGATCGTGTACGTCAGCTTGACGGTCGCGGTGCCGTGCGGCGGAGCGGTGACCCGCTTCGTGCTGAGCGAGAACGCGACACCCGGCTGGTCCACCTGGGCCCGGTACGCCACGTCGTACGTGTGCGGGCGGCCGTCCGTGTTCTGGATCTGCAGGGTGCGGGTCTCGCTGGTCTTCCCGCTGACCTCGACGACACCGTACGAGGCGGTGACGAGCTGGTCGTTCTCGATGCTGCGCACCGTGGTGCCGGCGGTGACCGCCTGCAGCGCGTCGACGCGGCCGGTGCCCTGCCGGAGCAGCGTCGCGTCCTGGTCACCCTGACGCACGTCGTGCGTCGCGGTGTTCATCACGGCGGCCTTGACCTGCGGCGCCGTCCACGACGGGTGCGACTCGAAGGTCAGCGCGACGATGCCGGCCACGTGCGGGGTCGCCATCGAGGTGCCGCTCATCGACATGCGGCCGTCACCGGTGCCGTTGGCCGCCGAGATCACGTTGACCCCGGCGCCGGCGACGTCCGGCTTGACGATGTCGTCGAACGAGCCGTGCACGCCGCGGCTGGTGAACGGGGCGAGCGTGTTCACGTTCGCCTGGTCGGTCGCCAGCTGGAAGCCCTTGAGCTCCTGTGCGAACCGCACGTGCAGGGTCCCGGCCTGCGCCGCGGCCTGGAGGCTCGCCACGCTGTCCGAGGTCAGCTCGGCCCCCGGGATGGTCGCGTTCCCCGCGACGCCGGAGTCGAAGCTCGTCACCGTGCCGGCGAGCAGGACGCCGACACCGCCGGCGGCCTGGACGTTGTTGAAGCGCACGCCGGACCCGCACTCGAGGGCGCCGTCGGTCCACTTCAGCCAGACGACCTTGCCCTTGACGTCCGCGGCCTCGTCGGCACTGAACGCCTGGCAGCCGTCGATGTTCGTGGTCGGCACGACGACGTCGCCCTCGACCGGCAGCGTGCCCTGGTAGTTCTGCGAGTACTGCGCGCGGTAGGTCCCCGCGACGTCGGACGGCGCGGTCGCCTGCACGCCGTCGAACAGCGACTGCCCGGTGGCGCTCGCGGCGACGGTCAGGGCACCCTCGGCGTTGCCCGGCGAGCCACCGATGTCGGTGAAGTCGTCGGCGTTGCCCGAGGCGATGACCGGCAGGACACCGCGGGCGGTGAGCGCGTCGATCTTCGCGTTGTCGGGGTCGTCCGGCGCGCCGTAGTCGGAGCCGAGCGACAGGTTGAGGACGTTGATGTCCTTGCCCTCGGTCAGCGCCTGGCCGACCCAGTCGAGCGCGGCACCGGTCAGGTCGGTCGAGCCGCCCTGGTCGCCGAACACCTTGAGGGCGTAGAGGCCGGCGTCGGGCGCGGTGCCCGGACCGACCCACATGTCCTGAACGGACTGGTTGGTGAGCTTCGTGTAGTCGCCGCGGAAGGTCTTCTTGTCCGCGGTCAGGCCGTAGCCCGCGGCGGTGCCGGCCACGTGCGTGCCGTGGTCGCCGCCCTTGCCGTCGATCGGGTTCGCGTCCGGCTGCGGGGTCGGGTCGTAGGCCGGGTCGCTGGTGTCGGCGTTGTAGGTCGGGCCGGCGAAGTCGTAGCCACCGAGGTACTTCTCGGCGTCGAACCAGCTGGGGTCCGGCGCGTCCGTGCTGGCCAGGGCCTCCTGGTAGGCGGCCGTCGTGCCGGGGCCACCGAAGTCGGCCTGCGTGTAGTCGAGTCCGGTGTCGAGGACGGCGACGTTGACGCCCTCGCCGGTGCGGCCGGTCTGCTGCCAGGCGTCGAGCGCGCGGGTGTAGACGTCGCTCGCCGCGTTCTTCGGGCTGACACCGTCGGCACCCGGCTGCACGAGGTCGGGGTCGACGCCGCTCGGGGCCCCCGATGCGTCACCCGGGGTCGGGTCGACGATCTTCTTCGGGGTGAGCGGGATGATGCTCTCCACGTCCGAACGGCCCGCGACGTCGCGGAGCGCGTCGACGTCGGCGACGACCGCGACACCGGGGACGGTGTACTCGGTCGAGTACAGCTCCGTCGCCTCCGCGTCGGACCGCTTGACGGCGGAACGCACCGCGTCGACGGTCGAGGTGATCGCCTTGACGCGTTCCCTGGCGGCCGACGACGGGGTCCGCGACTTCGTCAGGTCGCCGCCCTTCGCCTTCGCGTCGACCTCGAGCGCGCCCTGGCCGGTCGTGCGCACGAACGCGGCGACCGTCTTCTGGGGCTTCGCGTCGCGCAGGGGCGCCGCGAGCTTGAGGTCGGCGGCGGACAGGCCGCTCGGGGCCGCGCTGGCCGCACCACCGACGGCGAGACCGCCGCAGGTCAGGGCGACGGCGGCGATGCCGGCGGTCAGGACCCGCGCGACGCGGACCCGCGTGGTGCGCTCCTCGGCGGATGGTTGTTCGGGTGTTGCACGGTTCGGTGTTGCACGTGTCACAGGGCGCACTCCTCGGGCTCTGTCCGTGGTGGGAATTCCTGTGAAGTTATGCGTTCGTTCACAGGGACCGCAGTCGGCACTTCGGAGGACTGTCCCTCGTCCGGGGGTACAGCACCTATTAACTTGCACAGGTGTGTGCAGGTTATTACGCTCGTCCCGTGACCAGCCCCACGACCAGCCGCGATCAGCCCGGACGCGCGCCCCGGCGCGACGCGACCGAGAACCGCGCCGCCCTGATCGAGGCGGCGCGCACCGTCCTGCAGCAGGACCCCGACGCCTCGCTCGAGACCATCGCGAGCGCCGCGGGCCTCTCGCGCCGTGCGGTCTACGGACACTTCCCCTCCCGCGACGACCTGGTGCGCGAGGTGGTGACCGGCGGCGCCGCCCGCATCGCCGGCGCCATGCCGTCGTCCTCGGACCTCGCGGCCCTGCCCCCGGCCGCACGGCTGGCGGCCATCGCGGTGACCCTCTGGGCCGAGGTCTCCCACGTGCGCTCGATGGCCCGGGTCGCCCTGCGCAGCCCGTTCGCCGAGTCCGTGGCCGAGGTGTTCGCACCGCTGCGGGCACAGGTCCGGTCCGCGTGCGCGCTCGGCATCGACGAGGGCTCCATGCGTGACGACGTCGACGCCGACACGCTCGCCCGTCTCGTCGAGGCCGCGTGCATCGCCGTCCTCGACGAGGCCACCCGTTCCGGCACGAGCGACGAGGCCGGACGGCGCATGGTGGTGCTGTCGGCCCTCGGCACCGCTGGCATCGACTGGCGCACCGCGCTGCTGTCCGAGCCCGCCGCCCCCACGACCACGGTCACGACGCCCACGGAGGCCCGCGCATGACGCTCGAACTCGACCACGTCGGCATCGGCGACGAGCCCGGGGCCGCACTGCCGGTCGTGTCCGCCGTCGCCACACCGGGCCGCCCCGGCGTGGTTGCCGTCGAGACCGAGCAGGCGCCCGTGCTCGCGTCGCTCGTCGCCGGCGGACGGATGCGACCCGACACGGGTCGGGTGCTGCTCGACGGCACCGAGGACGCCGCGGCCGTGCGCCGCACGTTCGCGCTCGTGGACACCCCCGGGGTCGCCGAGCCGTTCCCCGTCATGACGCTCCGGAAGATCGTGCGCGAGGAGCTCGCGTTCGCCGGGCAGCGCCCCTCCCGCGACCACGTCGACACCGTGCTCGACGAGCTCGGGATGCGCGACCACGCCGACACGCACGTGCAGCGGGTCCCGACCGATGTCCGGGTGCGGCTGCTCGTGGAGCTCGCGCTGCTGCGGGACGGGGTCACGGGCATCGTGCTCACCTCGCCCGAGCGGCACGGGGGCGCCGTGGCCGACTGGTTCGCCGTGGTGCGCGACGTCGCCCGGCGCGGCGTCACGGTCGTCCTCGTGACGTCGAAGGCCGCCGCCGCCACCGTCGAGCAACTGCTCGACACCGTCGCCGCCCCCGGCGCCGAACCGCCGACCGGCACGGCAGACGACGACACCGACCGCGCACCCGACCGCACCCAGACCGGGGGTCCCGACGACGCGACCCTCCCCACCGGCTCGACCGCCACACCGCTCCGCAGGCTCCGCGGTGCGTCGGGACCGGCCAGCGTGGGCACACCCGACGGGGGCGAGCCGCGCCTCCCGTCCGACCTCGAAGCACCCGCAACCGTCCCGACGGAGGCACCCGCGTGACCATCCCCTCGCTCGTCCGCGCCGAACTGGCGCGCCTCACCGCCACGCCGCTCGCACGGCTGGCGTTCATCGCCCTCATGGTGGTGCCGCTGCTCTACGGCGGCGCCTACCTCTGGGCGAACCGCGACCCCTACGCCAAGCTCGACCAGATCCCGGCGGCGATCGTCGACCAGGATGCCGGCGCGACGCTCGACGGCGACCGGGTCGACTACGGCAAGGACGTCACGAAGGAGGCGATCGACGGCGCCGACTTCGACTGGACCGAGACGACCGCGACCGACGCACGCTCCGGTGTGCGGAACGGCACCTACGACTTCGTCGTGACGATCCCGCACGACTTCTCGGAGGCGTTGGTGTCCGCACGGGGCGACGACCCGAAACGGGCCGAACTCGTCATGACGACCGCGGACACGAACTCGTACCTCGCGTCGACGATCGCGGAGCAGGCGGGCAAGACCATGCGCACCGCCGTCGCCGAGCGGGTCGGCAAGCAGGCCGCGAAGACGCTGCTCGTCGGGCTCGCCGACGTGCGGGACAGCCTCGGCGACGCCGTCGACGGAGCGGGGCAGCTGGCGAAGGGCTCGACCGAGGCGGCGGACGGAGCCTCCTCGCTCGCGTCGGGCACCTCGGAACTGTCGGCCGGTGCCGCGCAGCTCGCCTCCGGCACCGCAGCGCTGCCGTCGCAGACCGCGCAGCTCGACAGCGGCGCCCAGCAGGTCGCGTCCGGGGCCTCGGCCCTGGCGTCCGGGCTGGCGGACGCGCAGCAGCAGACGGCGCAGCTGCCGGCACAGACCGCGCAGCTGAACGACGGCGCGCAGCGGGTGGCCGCAGGGAACGCTGCGCTCGCCGAGGAGGTCGACTCGTACAGCGCCGACGTCGACGCGGTGCAGCCGGTGGACGCACAGGCCGTGCTCGCACAGATCACCGCGAACCTGCCGGAGGGCGTCACGCTGACGGAGGAGCAGCAGCAGGCCATCACGACGGCCGTCGGCGACGTCAACAGCGCCGGGGCATCGGCCAAGGAGACCTACGCGTCGACGAAGTCGGCCGTCGACCAGCTCCGCGACGGCTCGGCACAGGTCGCCGCCGGCACGTCCGAGCTCGCCTCGGCGTCGCCCGCGCTCGCGGACGGCATCGCGTCGGCCTCGAGCGGTGCGTCGCAGCTCGCGGACGGCTCGTCGCAGGTCGCGGCCGGCACGTCGAAGCTGGCCGCTGCCGCACCGACGCTGTCCTCCGGTGCGGCATCGCTCGCGGACGGTGCGGCGTCGGCGGCGTCGGGCGCCTCGCAGCTCTCGGCGGGCGTGGACCAGCTCGAGGACGGCTCGAAGGAGCTCGCCACGAAGCTCGACCAGGGCCGCACGAAGATCCCCGCGTCCACCGCGTCGCAGCGTTCCTCGCAGGCGTCCGTGATCTCGGACCCGGTGCAGGTCGGCGACGACAACATCGCCGCCGCGTCGAACTACGGCGCCGGCCTCGCGCCGTTCTTCATCTCGCTCGCGGCGTGGATCGGCATGTACGCGCTGTTCCTCATCCTCAAGCCGATCTCGAAGCGGGCGATCACCGCGGTGCGGAAGCCGCTGTCGGTGGTGCTCGGCGGCTGGCTGACGCCGGCGCTGCTCGGGGTGGTGCAGATGGCGGCGCTGTTCCTGATCGTGCGGTTCGCGCTCGACCTCGACGTCATGCACGCCGGGGCCACGGTGGGGATCATGGTGCTCGCGTCGGCGACCTTCGCGGCGATCATCATGGCGCTCAACGTGCTGCTCGGGTCCGTCGGGCAGTTCCTCGGCCTGGTGCTCATGCTCGTGCAGCTCGTGACCGCCGGCGGGACCTTCCCGTGGCAGACGCTCCCCGGGCCGTTGGCGGCGCTGCACTTCGCGCTGCCGATGACGTACTCGGTCGATGCACTGCGGCAGACGATGTACGGCGGGTCCTTCGCGGCGGTGTGGTCCGACACGGGGGTGCTCGCGTGCTGGTTGCTCGGGGCGCTGCTCGTCTCGTTCGTCGTGACGGCACGGCAGACCCGCTCGCGGACGCTGCGCGACCTGCGGCCGAGCCTGATCGGGTAGCGGCCCGGGCGCGGGCGTGCGGGCGCGGGCGCGGTCGCGCGCCCGCGCCCCGCGACCGACCCGGCCCCGCGCGCCCGGCCCCGCTGCCGTTCATGGAGCAGAAGACGTCGAGTCGCGCCCGCGCACTCGACGTCTTCTGCTCCATGAACGGGGCCCGCGGCCAGGTCGCGGGAGCGTCAGCCCGCCCGACGACCGAGCGGGACGTCGGCGAGCGCTCCCCCGAGCCAGCGCATGTCCTCGTCGGGCAGGGCGGCGCGCTCGTCGGCGTCGAGGGCCGTCGCCGCGTCGTCGACCGGCACGAAGCCCATCCGCTCGCCGGCAGTGAGGTCCGCCGGGCTCCCCTGGTTGCGTGACAGCGCCCAGACGACGTGGTGCCCGGGCTCGCGGAGCGCGACCGTCGCCTCGACGAGGCGGGCGAGGTCGTCGGCCGAGGTCCACATCAACAACGCACGACGACTCGACGGCCGCTCCCCGAACGCTCCGATCCGCGCTGAGACGATCGACATCTCGAACCGGTCGGCGAACAGACTGCCGAGCAGTTCCATCGCGGCCTTCGTCACGCCGTAGTAAGTGTCCGGACGGGGCAGCCGGTCGCCCGGGACGCTGTCTGGTGCGGCCTCCGGCTCGGGCACGCGACCGACCGCGTGGATCGAGCTCGCCTGCACTACGCGCAGCACTCCCGCGACGGCCGCCCGTTCCAGGAGGTTCTTCGTGCCGGTCAGGTTCACCGCGACCAGGTCGTCCCAGGCGTCCTCGGTCGGGATGCCCGCGAGGTGCACGACCGTGTCGACCCCCACGAGCGCGAGGTCGAGCGCTTCCAGGTCAGCGACGGTGCCGGTCACGAGCCGCTCACCCGCGACGACCGGTTCCGTGGGCTCCCGCTCGTCGAACAACACGAGGTCGTGGCCGGCTGCACGGAGCCGTGGACGGAGCGCCGTCCCGATCCGACCAGCAGCACCCGTCAGCAGCAGCGTCGCCATGCGCCGGACGCTACCCCCGTCGTCGCAGCAGTCCTGCCAGCTCGGCGAGGGCCTCGACGCGGTGGGTCGTGATGTCGGCCCGACTCCAGCGCAGCACCGTCCACCCGAGGCGCTCGAACGCTCGGTAGCGCCGCAGGTCGGACTCCCACTGCGCACGATCCGTCCGGTGCTGGTCGCCCTCGTACTCGATGACGATGCGCTCCCGGCGGTACGCGAAGTCTGCGCGGCCGACGAACCGCCCTCGTTCGTCCCGGATCTCGACCTGTCCTCCGGGTTCCGGGAGCCCCGCCCGGACGATGCCCAACCGGGCCCTGGTCTCCTGCGGCGAACCGCTCCCCGGTCGCACGAGTACCAGCGCAGCACGGAGTGCCCGCACCCCCGGGCACCGACCCCGCGCGGAGAGCGCCGACACGAGGTCCTCGACCGACGTCGCGCACGCGCGGCTCGCGAGCACTGCGTCCCCGAGCACCACGAGGTCGTCGAGCCCGAGGACCGCACCGCACTCCACCCATGTCGTCGCCGGTGCGCTCGTCGGCATGCCCCACCGCGTCACGACCCGTGCGCGGTCCTCGGTGGTCCGGTGCCCGACGACACCCGCGCGCCGCATCTGTGCAGCCGGTCGAACACTCGTCACGTGCACCGGATCGTCACCGGGGTGACCGCGCGGCAAGGGCAGGCCCCACAGCACCGCCGCCGAGAGGTGGCTGATGAACTGACCGGGGCCGAGCACCGGCCGGAACGCGCGGATGCGATCGATGCCCGTCAGCGGTCGGTGTCGGTGCCACCGGAGGGACCGCGTCGGCCGGACCAGGTCACGACGACGGAGTCGCTCGCGGTGCACCGCCGCGCGGTCCGCGGCGTGGACGTCGAAGCTCCTGGTGCGCAGGTCCTTCGGGAGCGGTCGTGGGCGCATGCTCCGAGCGTCGCCGAGTCGGGCCGATCGGAGGCGATCCGTGGCCGATCTGTGCAGAACGCCCGGGTCCGGTGAGCCTGTGCAGGAGTCGCACCGCCGTTCGTGGAGCAGAAGACGTCGGGTCGGGTGCCGGCACTCGACGTCTTCTGCTCCATCAGCGAGCAGCGAGGCCGCAGGAGCGCGGGGCGCAGGGCCGCAGGGCCGCAGGGCCGCAGGGCCGCAGGGCAGCGGCGCACGGCCGCCGCTACGATCGAGGGACACCACGACAGGTCGAAGGAGATCATGGGAGACGGCACGCCCGCCACCGCAGACGGCAAGCCCGCGACCATCTACGACGTCGCCGCGCGCGCCGGCGTCTCGAAGTCCCTCGTCTCGCTCGTGCTGCAGCGCTCCCCGAAGGTCAGCGACCAGCGCCGCGAGGCCGTCCTCCAGGCGATCCAGGAGCTCGACTACCGCCCGTCCACCGCTGCCGTCTCGCTCGCCGGCACCCGCAGCCGCACGATCGGCGTCGTGCTCGACGACTTCCGGAACCAGTGGTTCGTCGACCTGCTCACCGGGCTCCGCGAGGCACTGCAGGACCAGGGCCACCGCCTCGTCGTGGCCGACCGCTTCCTCAACACCGGGCTCGACGTCTCCCCCGTCGAGGGCTTCCTGTCCATGCGCGTCGAGGGCATCGTCATCGCCGGCGAGCCGGACACCGACCTCGCCATCCCGGCCAGCATGCCCGTCGTGGTCGCCGGCGGCCGCGCGGCCCTGCCCCGCGCCGACACCGTCGCCAACGACGACCGCGCCGGCGGCCGGATGGCGGCCGAGCACCTGCTCACCCTCGGCCACACCCGCATCGGCTTCGTCGGCGGACGGTCCGCCGCCTCCGCGGAACGGCTCGCCGGCCTGGAGGCAGGGGTCGCCTCCGCCACGGCACCCGCCTCACTCGTCACCCGCGTCATGCCCGGGGAACCCACCGAGGCGGCCGGCGCCGAGGCCGTCGGGCTCCTCCTCGATGCCCACCCCGACGTCACGGCGGTGTTCGCGGCGAACGACGTGATGGCGCTCGGCGCGATGTCCGGCCTGGCGGCGCGTGGCCTGCGCGTGCCCGAGGACGTCTCGGTCATGGGCTACGACGACACGCCACTCGCGGCGACGGCCTACGTCGGGCTGACGAGCATCGACGACCGCAGCGTCGAGATCGGTCGCGGCGCCGGGGAGCGGCTGCTCGCCCGGATCGCCGACCCGACCACGCCGGCGCAGGAGACCCTCGTCGAGCCCCGGCTCGTCGCCCGCCGCACGACCGCAGCCCGCTGACCCCGCCCGGGCTGCGCCCCGCTCAGTCGGCCGGCAGCTCCGCGTGCTGCACGACCCAGGCGTGCATGACGATCGCCGCGGCGGCCGAGGCGTTGATGCTCCGCGTCGACCCGAACTGCGTGATCTCGAGGTGGGCGTCCGCTCCGGCGACGGCCTCGTCGGTGAGCCCGGGCCCCTCCTGCCCGAACAGGAACACGCAGCGCTCCGGGATCGCCGCGGTCTCGATGCGGTCGGCACCGAAGGTGTTGTCGATCGCGACCACGGGTCGGTGCTCCTCGCGCATGGCGGCGAGGAACGCGGCGACGTCCGGGTGGTACCGCACGTGCTGGTAGCGGTCGGTGACCATCGCCCCGCGCTTGTTCCAGCGGCGCCGGCCGATGATGTGCACGGTGCCCGCGAGGAAGGCGTTCGCGCTGCGCACGATGGACCCGATGTTCAGGTCGTGCTGCCAGTTCTCGATCGCGACGTCGAACGCGTGCCGACGCGTGTCCAACTCGGCGACGATGGCGTCCATCGACCAGTACCGGAACCGGTCGACGACGTTGCGGGTGTCCCCGGCGGCCAGGAGCTCCGGGTCGAGCCGCGGGTCGTCCGGCCACGGCTCGGGGTGGGGGCCGACGCCGTTCGTGGTGGCCTCGTGCGTCGGTGGCAGTCCCGGGACGGGGCCGTCCGGGCGGGCCGGTCCCGTCGACGGGACCGCGGGGTCGGACGGGAGGCGCTCGGTCACGTGACCAGCGTAGGGCGCGTGCCCCGCGCCTCCCGTCCGGCGACCGTCAGCGGTGCGCGCCGACGCGGGCCTCGATGCCGGCGGTGATGATGTCGAGACCGAGGTCGAAGCGCTCGTCGTACGAGTGCTCGCCGAGGACCTCGCGGACCACCGGGTGCCGCTCCGGGCGACCGGCCTCGGTGTCGCCGCGACCGACCTGCACGCCGGCGTGCCCGACGACGAAGTCGTAGACGACGAAGAACGCGTACATGGCCTCGCGCTCGGACAGGCCGGCCTGTTGCAGGGCGCCGACGACCTTCCTCGTGACGGCGTCCGACTCCGTCGAGGCGAGCGGTGCGCGCTGGCTGTGCGACTCGAGCACCAGGGGGTGGGTGCGCATGAGGTCGCGGAAGGTGCAGGCGAAGACACGGATGACGGAGCGCCAGTCGTCCGGCCAGACGAAGGTGGCGGTGAACTCGTCGACGGTGCGTCGGACGAGCTCGGCGTGCAGGTCGTCGAGACCGCCGATGGTGCGGTGCACGGTCATCGGCGCGACCCCGAGCCGGGCACCGAGCGCGCGGAAGGACAGGCGGTCGAGCCCCTCCTCGTTGGCGATGGTCGTCGCGGCGTCGATCACCTGCTCGCGGCTGAGGACGTTCGGGCGACCGCGGCGGCGACGCGGTGCGGGGTCGGTCGCGGTCCGGGGCTGGGCGGTCGGGGGTCCGGGGTCGACGAGCACGGGGAGGCCTCCTTGATCCGGTACGTGTCCCGAAAATGGTAGCCCAAAGCCGAACGCCGTTCGGTGTCCGGTCGGCCAGGTCCCGGTGGCCGGGTGACCAGACCGCCGGACTCGCCGCGGCCCTCCCCAGTACGCTGTGGTCATGGCGACCCGCGACGACGTCGAGTGCTGGCTGACCGACATGGACGGCGTGCTCGTCCACGAGAACCAGGCACTGCCGGGGGCTCCCGAGCTCATCCAGCAGTGGCTCGACGAGGGCACCGAGTTCCTGGTCCTGACGAACAACTCGATCTTCACGCCCCGCGACCTGAGCGCCCGGCTCCGCTGGTCGGGGCTCGAGGTCCCCGAGGAGCGCATCTGGACGAGTGCGCTCGCAACGGCGGACTTCTGCCGCTCGCAGATGCCCGGCGGCTCGGCCTTCGTGATCGGCGAGGCCGGCATGACGACGGCCCTGCACGAGGCCGGGTTCATCATGACCGAGACGGCGCCCGACTACGTCGTCGTCGGTGAGACGCGGAACTACTCGTTCGAGGCGATCACGAAGGCCGTCCGGCTCATCCGCGACGGCGCGCGGTTCATCGTCACGAACCCGGACGCGACCGGGCCATCGGCCGAGGGTGTCCTGCCGGCGACGGGTGCGATCGCGGCGATGATCGAGAAGGCCACCGGCAAGCAGCCGTACGTCGTCGGTAAGCCGAACCCGATGATGTTCCGGTCGGCGATGAACCGGATCGGGGCGCACTCCGAGAACACCGGCATGATCGGCGACCGGATGGACACCGACGTGCAGGCCGGCATCGAGGCGGGGCTGCACACCGTCCTGGTCATGACGGGCATCAGCGACCAGGCCGAGATCGACCGCTACCCGTTCCGCCCGAGCGAGGTCATCGCCGGCGTGCACGAGCTCGTCCGCGCCGAACCTGTCGAGGTCGAGCTCTAGGGCGAGATCCGGGGCGTCTCCCGCGACGCTTGTCGTCCCGCGACGCTCGTCGTCCCGCGACGCCGCCCCGTCTCAGGCCGGCGTCGACCGCAGGACGCCGCCCGCGCCCGGTGTCAGGCCGGCGTGGACTGCAGCAGGCGGTTCACCGCGATCATCGCGCCGCCCACCACCGCCGGGACCCCGCCACCGGGGTGCACCGACGCGCCGACCCGCCACAACCAGGGCCGCCAGGGGTCGTTGTACGAGGGGCGGTGGAACGGCCCGCTCTGCCACGGCGGACGCGCCGCCCCGTAGAGCGCGCCGTGGGGTTCGCCGCCCACGCCGTAGTGGTGCGGGTCGAGCACCACCTGCTCGTCGAGGAGGTCGGTGATCGGCCGGTCGAGGCCCATCACCCGTGAGACGCGGTCGACCTCGCGCCGCACGAAGGGGTGCTCGACCGTGTAGTGGCCACCGTCGGCGGGGGCGGTGAGCAGCACACCGACGGTGCTGCGCGTGTTCGGGTACACCTCACCCGCACGGTACTGGTTGACGAACACCATGGTGTCCGCTGGCTCGTCGCCCGCCTCGAGGCTCCGGTGGAGCGCAGCGGGCTTCGTCGGCAGCACCACGCTGTGCGGCGCGAGGTCCGCCGGCAGCTCCTCCCGCAGGACGCCGTAGAGCGCGACGGCCGAGCAGGAGAGGGCGCGGGGGCGCCGACGGGGGAGCGTCGGGATCCGTGATGGACCGGTCAGTGCGGCGAGCCGATCGGCGTCCACCGCGCTGACGACGAGGTCGGCGGGGTGGCGTCCGGCCTCGGTGGTGACCGAGCCGCGCTCGATGTGGGTGACGGCCTCACCGGTGCGGACGTCGACGCCTGCCGCCTCGGCCAACCGGCCCAGTGCGAGCACGACCTCGTAGACGCCACCGCGGGGGACCCAGGCCCCGGTCTCCGCCATGATCGCCGGCATGCTCGCGTAGAGGGCCGGGGTACGAGCGGGTGAGACGCCCGCGTTGAGGGTGTGGATCGCGATGATCTCGCGCAGCCCGTCCGGCAGCCACTGCAGGCCGTCGAGGTACGCACGCGTCGTGAGGCGCGAGCCGTAGACGGCCAGCAGCCTCCGCACGGCCGGAAGGGCGGCACGGTCGAGGGGGTCGGCGAGCAGCAGCTCGGTCACGTCGTCGGCGAGGGGCGCGTGCAGGTCGGAGAACCGTCGCCAGGCGGGGTACCAGGGGTGGTCGGGTGCCACCGGCAGGGAGGTCTCCTCGCCCTGGTGGTAGTAGCGGCCCACCTCGGGCATCCGCACCAGGTCGAGGTGACCGTCGTCCCGCACGCGGTCGTCGCCGCGGGCGCGGTCGCCGCTGGCGCGGTCACGGGCACTTCCGCCGTCGCCGAGCCGCCGCAGCAGCTCGTCCCACACCGCCGGGAACGTCACCAGGGACGGGCCGGTGTCGACCCGGTCCGCTCCCAGCTGGATGCGACGGCTCTTGCCGCCGAGCTCGGTCGAGGCCTCGAGCAGGGTGACCCGGTGGCCTGCGTGCGCGAGCAGCGCGGCGGCGGTGAGTCCACCGATCCCACCGCCGACCACGACGATGCGGCTCACGGGCGACCCACCAACACGATCGAGACCATCAGCAGCACCCCGGCGAACGACCCCGCGATGTACGGGAAGGCGACCGACAGACGGTACAGGCGGTGCCCGGTCTCCGGCGTCGGGTCGCGCAGCAGGGCCACCACGAGCACGCCGGCGATCAGGAGGTTGACGGCGGCCACGGGGATGCTCACCACGGCGAACAGTGCCGTCGAGACGATCCACCAGGCCCCGCTCCACAGGGCCGTCCCACAGGCACCGAGCCGCACCGCGGTGGTGGTGATGCCCGCGTCGCGGTCCTCGACGATGTCCTGCACGGCGTCGAAGGCGTGCTTCGCCACGCTCCAGGCCATGAGCCCGACGGCGGCCGGCCACACCGGCGTCGTCCCGAGGGCCACGGGCACGATGACCAGTGGCAGCGCGTAGGCCGCGTTGCTCAGCGAGTCGAGGAAGGGCCGCGCCTTGAAGCGCAGCGGCGGTGCGGAGTAGAAGACGAACACACCCGCGTAGAGCAGGATCGCGGCGTTCGCGAGCGGCGGCAGCGTGAGGGAGAAGGCGACGAGGAACGGGAGGTTGGTGACCGCGACGGCCCAGGCGATGAGCCGCACCTCGGACTGCCGGATCCTGGCACCCTCGATGGAACCCTTGCGAGGGTTGGCCGCGTCCGTGTCCTGGTCGTAGATGTCGTTGACACCGTAGATGAGCAGGTTGAACGGCAGGGTGAGCCACAGAATGACCGGCAGCGCGCGCAGGTCGAACAGCGTGCCCGTGAGCCACACGCCGACGAGGCCGGAGCCGATGGTGTTGATCCACAGCACCGGGCGCGAGACGAGCACCAGGCGGCGCACCGCCACACCGATCCTGGGCACCGCGGTGCGCGAGGTCAACTCGCTCCCGTCGGTCACCCGGCCGAGCGTACCCGGCGCAGGTCGACGTCGGCGGAGGCTTCCGGGGCACACTCGGCGGATGCGCATGATGCTGCTCACCGCCGGCACCCGGGGCGACGTGGAGCCCTTCGCCGTCCTCGCGCGACAGGCCGCCTCCCGCGGTCACGACGTCCGGCTGGCCCTGCCCGACGACGCGGAGGCGCCCGAGGGGGTGGACGCCGTGGCACTCGGTCTGGACGTGCGGCGGATGCTCTCCCCCGCCGGTCGCACCCCTCGGGCGCTCGCACGCCACGTCCGTGACGAGGTGCGGCACGGGATGCGGCGGCTGTTCGCCGCCGCGGTGCGTGAGACGGTCGCCTTCGACCCCGACGTGGTGGTCCACCACCCGCTGGTCCTCAGTGCGCCGATGGTGGCGGACTCGCTCGGTGTGCCGCGCGTGCTCGTGGAGTTCGCGCCGGTGGCCACCCCGAGCGAGCGGTTCCCGGCGGCCGGCGGCCCCACGGCCACCCGCGACCTCGGCGCGGCCAACCGGTTCACCTACGCCGTACCGCGCGCGGCCGCACGCCTCCTCGACGCCGACGTGGCGCGCGCCGCTGCCGGGCTCCCGGGTGGTCGTCGTCCCGCCCGGCGGTCGCCGTCGCGCGCGACGCTCATGGCCGTGAGTCCCGCACTGCTGCCGCGGCCCGACGACTGGCCGGAGCGGGTGCACCAGACGGGGGCCTGGTACGACGGGGCGGCCTCCCCCGACCCCGTCGTCCGCGAGTTCGTGGACGCCGGCCCCTGCGTCGTCGCCTCGTTCGGCTCCATGGCGAGGGGGGACGCGTCGGCGCGGGGGCAGGCGATCGTCACGGCCGCCCGCTCCCACGGCCTGCGGGTGCTGCTCGTCACCGGGTGGGGTGGGCTCGCGTTGCCACCGGGGTGCTGCGGCCCGGACGTGCTGGCGGTACGGTCGACGCCGCTCGACGCGGTGCTGCCGCGCGCGACGCTCGCCGTGCACCACGGTGGGGCCGGCACCTCCCACGCCGTCGCCCGGGCCGGCGTGCCCGCCGTCGTCGTGCCCGTCACCGCCGACCAGCCGTTCTGGGCCGCCCAACTGCACCGTCTCGGGGTGGCCGCCGCCCCGGTCCCGCTGCGCCGCGCGTCGGCCGGTGCCCTCACGCAGGCGATGGGCGACGCCCTGTCCCGACGTGCACGGGCGGCCGAGGTCGGCCACCTCGTGCGGCGGGAGCACGGGGTGCAGCGGGCGCTCGACGTGCTCGAGTCCCTCTGAGTCGCGGGCCCCGTCGCCTGGGCCCGGGCCGTCAGAGGGCGGACGGGAGGCGCGGCTCGGCCGCCTGCGCCGCGACCGCCTCCACGGGCGGTACCGACCGCCACCGGCGCCGCAGGCGGCGGGGTCGATCGTCGCGCCAGGCGACCAGGCCGCCGGCGACGACGCCCAGCGCGAGCACCGCGAAGGCGAACAGCCCGATGAGCCCGGCGGGCACGATCCGCGCAACGTCCTGCAGGTCGACCGTGGCGGAGACCGCGATGGACCCGAAGTCCCAGAACGCGTGCAGCAGCACCGGGACGAGCAGGTTGCCGGTCAGCCGACGGGCCAGGTACAGCGTCGAGCCGAACGACGCGGCGAACACCACCTGGACGACGGTGGTGCCGACTCCCGCCCCGGCGAGCACGTTGAGGAAGTGCAACAGCCCGAAGAGCACGCACGAGGCGATCCAGACGCCGAACTCGGGCAGGCGTCGCCGCAGGCCGACGAGCAGCACCCCGCGGGTGAGCAGTTCCTCGAACACCCCGACGAACAGCACCCCGACGGCCAGCAGCACGAAGTAGCGGACGGGCTGCGCTCCCCACTCGACGAGCGGCAGCCGGGCGACGCACACCACGGCGATGAGGACCGGCGCGGTGACCGTCCACCGCAGCGCCGACCTCCCACGGTCGACCGTCGCGACCCGCCACCAACCCAGTGCCGTCACGTACACGCAGAGGACGACGACGGCGATGCCCTCGGGGATCACGAGCGCTCCCACGACGCTGTCGACCGTCCGCCCGAGGGAGCCGTAGTCGTCGCTCGGCCGCGAGCGCCAGGCACTCACGGCGGCGAAGGTGACGAGCGGGGCGAGGCCGAGCAGGAGCGACGGCGGCACCGGCCAGCGCCGCACGGTGGGACGAGCACGACGTGCGGGCGCGGAGGTGGTCACCCGCCGTTTGTACCATTGACGCATGCGTCTGCCCTCCCTCTCGACCATGGCGGAGGACTACGTCAAGTTGGTGTGGAAGGCCGGGGAGCGCGGCGACGGGGGTCTGGCGACGCGTGACATCGCGGCCGCGCTCGGGGTGTCGGCCTCGACGGTGTCCGGCAACCTCCGGAAGCTCGACCGTGACGGCCTCATCGAGCACACCCCGTACTACGGCGTCGTGCTCACCCCGCTCGGGCAGCAGGTCGCGGTGGCGATGGTCCGACGGCACCGGCTCATCGAGACCTTCCTGGTGCGGCGGCTCGGCTACTCGTGGGACGAGGTCCACACCGAGGCCGAGGCGCTCGAGCACGCCGTGTCCGAGACGTTCCTCGACCGGGTGGACGCCGACCTCGGCCACCCGACGCACGACCCGCACGGCGATCCGATCCCGGCGGCGGACGGCACCGTCCCGTCGTCCCCGGGGACGCTGCTCGGCGCGATCGAGCCCGGCGCGTGCGGGGTCGTGGACCGTGTGTCGGACGACGACCCGGCGCTGCTCCGGTACTTCGACGAACTCGGGGTCGGCCTCGGCACCCACCTCCGGGTGGAGCGCGTGCGCGACTACGCCGGGGTGATCGCCGTCGCCCGCCGGTCCCCCGACGGCGAGGAGTCGCTCGTCGACCTGCCGGCCGCCGCCGCGTCGTCGATCTGGCTCGCCCCCGACGCCGACTGACCCCCGTCGCCGCGCGGCCCCCGTCGTCGCGGCCTGCCGCCCCGCCGTCCCCAGCACCGTCCTCAGCACCCCTGTGGTCGCACGACACGCCGCTCACCTCCGCCGCCGACGGCGCGTCGTGCGACCGGAACGCCCGCCGACAGCGCGTCGTGCGACCGGAACCGCGCGCACAACCCGCCAGACAGGAGGCTCGGCGCCAACCCGCCCCACGCCTCCAGACCCGTCGACCAGGTCGCACGACACGCCGCTCACCTCCGCCACCAACGGCACCTCGCGCGACCGGAACCGCGCGCGCCCCCGCCGGACAGGAGGCTCGGCGCCAGCCCACCCCACGCCTCCAGACCCGTCGACCAGGTCGCACGACACGCCGCTCACCTCCGCCGCCAACGGCACGTCCTGCGACCGGAACGCCCGCCGACGGCACGTCGTGCGACCGGAACCGCGCGCAACCCGCCAGACAGGAGGCTCGGCGCCAGCCCCACCCCACGCCTCCAGACCCGTCGACCAGGTCGCACGACACGCCGCTCACCTCCGCTACCAACGGCACGTCGTGCGACCAGAACGCCCGCCGACGGCACGTCGTGCGACCGGAACCGCGCGCAACCCGCCAGACAGGAGGCTCGGCGCCAGCCCGCCCCGCGCCTCCGGACCCGTCGACCAGGTCGCACGACACGCCGCTCACCTCCGCCACCAACGGCACGTCGTGCGACCGGAACGCCCGCCGACGGCACATCGTGCGACCGGAACCGCGCGCAACCCGCCAGACAGGAGGCTCGGCGCCAGCCCGCCCCGCGCCTCCAGACCCGTCGACCAGGTCGCACGACACGCCGCTCACCTCCGCCGCCAACGGCACGTTGTGCGAACGGAACGCCCGCCGACGGCACGTCGTGCGACCGGAAGGCTGCCGCGCCCGGCCGCCGCCGCGGCGCCTGCCGCGCCCGGCCGCCGCGCCCGCGCCCTAGGCGGCCGGCGCGCCCGCCCGCCGGAACGGCGCGCGCAGCGTCGGCAGGATCGACGCCCGGTTCACCCAGAGCACCGCGACGGCCAGCAGGACGTGCACCGCGCTGAGCACCCACCGCCCGCCGGTGTCCGTCACGACGAACTGCACCGCGAACAGCGCCACGAGCGCGAGCGCCGACCACCGGTGGAAGCGCAGCGCGATGATGATCGCCACCCCGAGCACGGTCTGCGACGCGGTGAGCACGAACTCCTCGACCTGCCGACCGTCGAGCGGCAGCCCGCCCGTGGTCCCACCGCCGAGCACGTGCGCGATCGGCAGCGACCCGACGAGCAGCGACCACTGGTTCACCTTCGAGGCGATGAGCGTCCCGATCGCCGCGCCGCCCATCCCGCGCAGGGCGAAGAGCGCGGCGACGATGAACTCGGGGGCCTCGGTCGCGAGCGGCGCGAGCCACTGCACGAGGAAGTAGCTGTCGATGCCGAGCGCGCCGCCGGAGGCCACGAGTGCCTCGGCGAACGGCTCCGCGGACGACAGGATAACCGCGGCGGCGACCACGAAGAGCCCGACGATGGTCCACCGGCGAGCACGCTGCGGCATCGAGGCGATGTCGCCCGCCATCCCGACGAGTTCGTCCTCCCCGTCGTCGGGCACCTTCGACGCCCGCCACAGGTACGCGGCGAACGCGGCGAGCAGCACGAACCCGAACCACAGCGGGATGGAGCCCGTCAGCGGGATGAGGAACGCGACGACCGCGAGCAGCGCCAGGAACCCGATGTCCAGCCGCGAGGACCGCTCCAGTTGCAGCACCTTCGTCGTCGACGCCGGCAGGGCTCCGGCACGGACGTACCGACGGGCGACGAGCAGCGAGACGATCACGACGAGCGGCCAACCGAAGCCGAGCAGCAGCCGGTTCGAGCCGGTCATGTTCGCGGCGGCGAACTGCTCGTAGGCGGGGTCGGAGCCGGAGCGGAACGCGTAGTACAGGTCGACCGCGTACTCGGGCAGGACGGCGATGAGCGCGAGGATCGCGATCGCGAGCGCTCCGGAGATGTCCTTCTGCGCGGCCTCGGCGGCCCAGGCGAGCAGGAACGAGGCGGCGACGACCGCGCCGCCGGAGACGAACAGGTCGACGACGGGGTCCGGCGCGGACCCGCTGATCCGGAAGACCACGGCGGGCAGGGCGACCACGATGCAGATCGCGATGCGCCCCCAGGCGCTGCGGCCCATCCGGGCGGGCGGGGCGTGCTCGCGGGCAGGCGTGGGCGTGGAGGTGTCGATCACGGGGATGGTCCCTTGGTCGGGGCCGCACCGGAGACGCGGGGATGGGGGAGCGCTTCGGCACGGCAGGACGGCCGAAGGTCTCGCTCGCCCGCCGGGTGGGACCGGCGGGTGGTGCACCGGGCCGATCTTCGTGATGGCCAGTGTGTCGATGCACGCGCTGGGAGCTACTCCCCTTCGCCGACCATGCTGCCGTGCCCCGATCCGCTCGTGCAAGCCGATCGGCCCTGTTCGTCGAACCGAATCCAGGTCTTCTCCGGCCCGCCACGGAACAGTGCGGTGCCGCGCGTGCAGACGTCGGGTCGCGGGCGCGCATCCGACCGCCGCTGCCGGACGGGAGGCGCGTGGGTGCGCCGCACCGTGCCTCCCAGCCGTCCCGTGGTCACCCGGAGGCGCGCTTGCCGCGTCCCAACGCCATCTCGCGTCGGGCGCGCTCCAGGGCGAGCGCGGACGCGGCGTCCGGGTCGCGCAGGATCCGCTCGGTCTCCTCGACGTGCTCCCGGACCGCCTCGCCGCGTCGCTCCGCGACGTCGGCCAGGACGGGGGCGACGACGTCCTCACCGAGTGTGACGAGCGCGCGACTCAGGGCCAGCCGGGTCTCACGGTCCCCCTGCCCGAGCTCGCGGGCCAGATGCCGGGCGAGTGCGGGTCCCTCACCGTCCGGAGCCAGCAGGACCGCCGCGCGCCACGCCGTCCGACGCACGCCGGGGTCGTCGTCGCCGAGCCGGTCCACGACCTCGGGGTACACGGCGCCGTCGCGGATCTTGGACAGCGTGTGGAGCGCCTGCGAGCGGGCCTGCGCCTCGGGTCGGTGCAGTTCGTCGACCAGGCGCGGCACGACCGACTCCGCCGGCAGCCGCACGAGCGCCCACGTCAACGCCTCACGCACCTGCAGGTCCGGATCCACCGCGCACTGCTCGACGAGCACCTCGAGGTCGGACGGCCGCGCCTCGGTGCCCGCGGCCATGACGGCGCGGAGTCGGGCGGACGGGCGGGGGTCGGTGAGGGCGTCGGCGAGGGTGGTCATCCCCTCATGCAACACCGTGTGACCGCTGGTTCCGTGCGCGGGGCCGAGGCATAGCGTGGACCGGTCCCCGGCCGACGGCCGTGGGGCACCGACGACCACGAAAGGACCCCGCATGCCCCGCATCGGAACCAGCGACCTGCACGTGTTCCCCCTCGCCCTCGGCGGCAACGTCTTCGGCTGGACCGCCGACGAGCAGACCTCGCACCGGGTGCTCGACGCCTACACGGGTGCCGGCGGTGACTTCATCGACACCGCCGACGTGTACTCGGCATGGGCTCCGGGCAACGAGGGCGGCGAGTCGGAGCGGGTGATCGGTTCGTGGCTGCGAGCGTCCGGCAAGCGCGACGACGTCGTCGTGGCGACGAAGGTCTCGCAGCACCCGCAGTACAGCGGGCTGTCGGCGTCGAACGTCGCCGCGGCCGCCCGCGCCAGCCTCGAGCGTCTCGGGACCGATCGGATCGACCTGTACTACGCGCACTTCGACGACCAGGACACCCCGCTCGAGGAGACCGTGCGGGCGTTCGACCAGCTCGTCCGCGAGGGGCTCGTCCGGTACACGGCGATCTCGAACTACTCGCGCGCACGGGCGGAGGAGTGGATCCGCATCGCGAAGGAGCACGACCTCGCGCTGCCCGTCGCCGTCCAGCCGCACTACAACCTGGTCACCCGCGAGCCGTACGAGTCGGAGATCGCCCCGCTCGCCGCGTCCGAGGGCCTCGGCGTCGTGCCGTACTTCGCCCTCGCCGCGGGCTTCCTCACCGGGAAGTACCGGACGGCGGACGACTTCGCCGGCAAGGACCGCGAGGGACAGGTCTCCGGGTACTTCTCCGACGAGGGACTCGCGGTGGTCGGTGCCCTCGACGAGATCGCCCGGGGCCACGGGGCCGAGATCGCCTCGGTCGCCCTGGCCTGGCTGCAGGCACAGCCCGACGTCGTCGCGCCGATCGCGAGCGCGCGGAACACCGAACAGCTGCCGGCGCTCCTGGCGTCCGCGGACCTGGAGCTCAGCGCCGAGGAGCTCCGCACGCTCGACGAGGCGTCCGCGAAGGTCCCCGCCGCGTCCTGACGCCCCGTCACCAGACGCGACGTCGGCGGTCGCCCGCAGTGGGACCGCGCTGCGAGGACCTGCCGACGTCGCGTCCGGCGGAAGGAGGGTCAGGCGCCGCTCGGGGCGAGCGAGCCCGTCAGGGGTTGGCCCGACGAGCGCGTGGCGAAGCACGAGATGAACGTGCCGCCACGGTCCCAGGTCTCCTGGTCGGGTGCGTACGACCCCTGCACCTGCACGTCCCCGTACGTGGCGGCCGCGGCGGTGTCGATCGCCTGTGCGCTCTGGCAGACCTCGGACGCCTGCGCGGCGAGTGCGTCCGGCCCCGGCCACTGCCCGGCGTTCACCTGCACCCGAGCGGTCAACTGGGCAGCGTGCGGGGACGCGCAGTCGACCACCGTGTAGGTCTGCGCCCACGCGTCGGTGTACGGCGAGAGGCACTCGCCGCCCGCGAGGTCGGTCCACGGGTGCTCGCCGGGTGCCGCCGGGGTCGTGGCGAACTGCAGGGGCTGCGCCGGTGCCGACGGTGCGGCGGCCTCGGAGGACGGTGCCGCTGAGGGCGAGTCGGCCTCCGACGGCTCCGAGGTCGCGCTCGCGCTCGCGGCCGGGGCGCGCTCCTCGCCGATGGAGCCACCGAGGATCCAGCGGGTCAGCCCGAAGACCGCCAGGAGCATCAGGACGATGAGCACGACCGCGCCGACGACGAGCAGCTGCTTGCCGCGCCTGCCCTCACCGGCGAGCCGGCCGAAGCCCTCGTTGATGAAGTTGTCCCGTTCGCCGTCGTCACCTCCGGCCGACCCGGCAGCCGACCCGGCAGCCGACCCGACAGCGGTCCGGGAGCCGTCCTGGGTGCGGTCCTGACCGGGTTCCGGGACGGCCGACCCGGTCGGGCCGCCGACCGCGGGCATCATCCGGGTGCGCGGATCGTCCGGGTCGTACCCGGTGCCGCCGAGCTGCCCCACGGCCGCCGTGCCGAAGAGGTCCTTGATGACGCTCGTGTCGCTCGTCTCGCGGCCGTCCCACTCGGACTGGTCGAGGTCGTCCGGCGCAGCGGCGGGCAGACGCTCCGCGGACTGCTCGTCGCGCTCGGCGGACTGGTCGGGCTCCGCGCGCTCGTCGTACTGGTCGGGCTCCGCGCGCTCGTCGTGTCCGCTCCGTGCGGCGGCGAGAGCCCCCAGGTCCTGCCCGACCGACGGCGGCAGGTGGGCGGGGTAGGCGGCGGTGGCGTCGTGCGCGTCCGGCTCGACCAGCGGCGGGGCTGCCGTCGGGGGCACGGTGGCGTCGGGCTCCGCCCACCAGGGGCTGGTCGCGGCCGCGACGGGCGCCGGCGTCCCCGGGGCCGTCGTGTCCTCGTCGTCGTCCCCAGCGTCACCGGCAGGCACCTCGTGGGCCACCGCGGGCAGTGCCGTCGTCGGGGTGTCCTGCTCGGCAGCACCCGAGCCCGCGTCCGGCGCCGGTGCCGGTGCCGGTGCCGGTGCCGGTGCCGGTGCCGGTGCGGCGAGCAACTCGCTCGGCAGCCCACCGGCGGGGGTGTCGACCTCCCCGGACACGACGTCGTCGTCCGAGTCGTCCGCCAGCGACCACGACCCGGCTCCGAGCGCCGTCGTGTCGAACCGGTCGGTGGTCAGCGTCGTGGGGACCTCACCGGTCTCGGCGTCGCGGATCGCCCAGTCGAACGGCCGCTCCGTCGCGCCCGTCCGCGTGGTGTCCTCCGTGCCCTGCAACCGCAGCAGCTCGGTGAAGCTCGGCGGCTCGTTCGTCGGCGCGGCCGGTGTCGGCGGCAGCACGTTCCCGACCCCGAGCGGCTGCGCGACGGGACCGGTGGGCGTCTGCTCGGGCGCGGGCGGCTGCGAACCCGTCGCCCGGCCGAGCCAGTCGACGTCGCTGCGGCCCTGCCCGAACGGGTCGAGCCGACGGCGTTCGTCGTCGACCTCGCGGTTCTCCGCGGCACGCTGCTCGCGGTGGCGCATCGCCGTGGGCAGCGAGATCGAGGACGGGTGCGACACGGTGCTCGTCGGCGGCACCGGCGCCGCGGGCGGGATCCGCTCCCCCAGCGTCTCGCGCTCGTGCTCGACGGCCGCCTGCGGGTTGACCGAGGGCTCGCGGAGTTCGTCGTCCATCCGGATCGCCTGCGTGGCGCCGGCGTCGTCGGTGGGAACCGCCGAGGGGGTCGCCGCGGGCGGCACGGCGGCCTCGTCGGTGGTGGGCTCGAAGGGCTCCGGCAGCGGCGCACCCGTCTCGCGGGCCGCACGCTCCGCCTCACGCCGCTCGCGGCGCGACGGCCACTCGTCGGCCGCACGCGGCGCGCCGAAGATGTCCGCGGCGCTCCGCAGCCCCCGGAACGGAGCGTCCGAGGCGGACGCGCGCTGGGCCTCCTGTCCGTCCGCCCCGTCTGCCGGGCCGGCCGTACCGTCGGGCTCGCGCGCGTCGTCCGGACGCTCCCCGGTCACGCGCTCAGCCCCAGGTCGGCCAGTCCGATCGCCGCGAAGTAGGGGTAGCCCGCGGCCTCGATGCGCTCCTTGGCGCCGGTGTCGCGGTCGACGACGACGGCGACGGCCGCGATGACCGCCCCCTCGCGCTCGAGCGCCTCCGCTGCCTTGAGCGGCGACCCGCCGGTGGTGGAGGTGTCCTCGAGCACGACGACGCGCTTGCCGCGGACGTCCGGGCCCTCGACCTGGCGGCCGCGACCGTGGTCCTTCGGCTCCTTCCGCACGACGAACGCGTCGTAGGCCAGTCCACGTGCGGCGGCCTGGTGCAGCACGGCGCTCGCGATCGGGTCGGCCCCCATGGTGAGACCGCCCACGGCGTCGACGTCCGGAACCTGCTGGAGCAGGTCGGTCATGACCTGTCCGATGAGCGGCGCGACCCGGTGGTCGAGGCTCACCTTCCGCAGGTCGATGTAGTACGACGCCTGCTTGCCGCTGGTCAGCGTGAAGTCGCCGTGGAACACCGCGTCGGCGGAGATGTGCTGGATCAACTGGTCGCGCGTGTCGGTCACAGCCCACAAGGGTAGTCGTTCGGCCCCGGATCGCGCCCGCCGGCGTCCGCAGGCGGCGTCGACCCGTGCTGGGTACGCTCCGCTGCATGCCCCAGACCGCGCCCGGACCGGGTCCCGCGCCGGTGTCGGAGCCGGTCGCGATCGCACCGGCCCCGGCGTCGCGTGCGCGGCGTCGGTGGTCGGCGGTCGGACGGGAGGCACTGGGCGCCGTCGTCGCGCTGGCCCTCTCCGTCATCGCCCTGCGGCACGTCGTGGCGACCGAGCGGGTCGCCCTGCTCTGGTACGACGGCGACTCCGTGCTGCTGCCGCTCGTCGAACGCTCGATCCGGCTCGGGCAGCCGTTCGAGTGGGCGATGTCACCGGCACTGTTCTTCTTCCCCGAGCTGCCGGTCTACCTGCTCTGCTCCCTCGTGACCGCGACGCCGCAGCAGGCCCTGGCGCTCAACGGCGTGCTCGTGCTGCTCGCCGTGTACGCCCTCGTGCGGGCGGCAGCGGACGAGCTCATGCCCGCCGCGCGACGGTCCGCCCGGATCGCGGTGTCGGCGCTCGCACTCGGCTTCGTGACGGCGGTGGTGCTCACGGAGTCGTCGGCGACCGCGACGTCGCTCGAACTCGGGTCCCTGCTGCTCACCACGACCTACTACTACGGTGCGCTGCTCGCGATGCTCGGCACCGCGGTGCTCGTCCTCCGGACGGTGCGCACCGGACGGGCGTCGGTCACCGTCCTCGTGGTCACCGGCCTCGTCGCCGCGTGCACGACGGCGTCGAACCCGCTGTACGTGCCGTGGTCGGCGGGCCCGGTGGTCGTCACCCTCGTGCTGCTCGCGGTGGCACGCCGGTTGCCCTGGCGCCCGGCAGCGTGGATGTCCGGTGTGCTCGTCGCCGGGTCGGTCGTCGGGTACCTGCTGCGCATCCCCCTCGCACCGTTCGTGTCGCTGGACCCGTCGACGTACGTCCACCCGGAGCGCGCCGGGGCCACCCTCGCGTTCTTCGCCGCGCTGACCGACGACCGGGCGGGGTCGGCGGCCGGCGACGTCGGCCTGCTGCTGCTGTTCGTCGGCGTGGTCGCCTCGGTCGGCGGCACGGTGTGGGCCTGGCGGGTGCGGACCGCGCGGACCGTGCTCGTGGCGACCGTGCTGCCGCTCGTCACCGTCGTCGCCGTCTCCGTCGGGGTGGTCGTCGCCGGTTCGGAGACGCCGCGGTACCTCGAGCCCGTCGTGACCGCCCCGCTCCTCGCGCTCGTCGCGGTCGGCGAGCTCGTCCGCACCGCGGTCCGCCGGACCCGCGTGCACCGCCCGGGTCGGGGCCTCCGTCTCACGTTCGCGGTGGCGGGCACCGTCGTGCTCGTCGCGGGGATCGCCACCGCACCGGGGACGATCACCGCCGTCGCGACCGCCCGGTACGCGCCGGCGGCGTGCCTCGACCGCTGGGCCGACGGACGGCAGGTCACCGGCGTCGGGCAGTTCTGGACGGTCCGGCCCCTGGCGGCGTACGCGTCGACGGACGTCGAGCTGCTGCAGGTGCGGGACACGTTCGAGACCTACCCGTGGCTCGTCGACCTCGGCGCCTACCGCGACGCCCGGCCGACCTTCGTCGTCATCGGGGCGAACGACGTCTGGACCACGGCGGTCGAGGACTCGCTCGGCAGGCCGGCCACGATCACCCACTGCACCGGCTTCGACGTGTACGACTACGCCGGTACGCCCGGTGCCGAGACCCTGCGGCGCGACGTGGTGGGCAGCGCCGACCGGATCCGACGCGACCGCGGGTTCTGAGACGCGGCGGGAGTTGTCCACATGCGGCGCGGCGGCGTGCCGGATCGTCTGTACGGATGTATAGGCTCGTCCCCGTGACTCGTCCCACAAGCCACCGCCTCCAGCGTCCCGCCCTCCGTCTCCGCCTGCTCGCCACCGGGCTCGCCCTGACCGGGCTGCTCGCGACGGTGCTCGTCGACGCGCCGAGCGCCAGCGCGGCGAAGTACCCCTCGTGGGACGAGGTCCTGGCGGCGCGGGGACAGGAGTCCGCGAAGCAGGAGCAGATCACGCAGATCCGCGGCATCATCTCGGGCCTGAAGGACGAGGTACGGGCCGCCGAGGCCGAGGCGAAGCGGCTCGGCGACGAGTTCTTCGAAGCCCAGAGCGACGCGCAGGAGGCCGCTGCGAAGGAGCAGAAGCTCCGCGCCGACGCCGACGAGCACGCCGAGATCGCCGAGCAGAGTGCTGCCCAGGCCGGTCAGTTCGCGGCGCAGATGGCCCGGCACGGCGGCGCGGACGTGACCGCGTCGGTCCTGGCCGAGGGCGAGGACGCCCGCGACCTGCTGTACGACCTCGGTGCGCTGAGCAAGCTCTCGGAGCAGGCCGAGCGCGTCGAGTCCGCCGCCTCCGCTGACGCAGCGGTCGCCCGCTCGCTCACCGCGCAGGCGGACCGGGCGTCCAAGGCCCTCGACGACCTCGCCGCGAAGGCGGAGGAGAAGATGCAGGCCGCCCAGGCGGCCTCGAACAAGGTGCAGACCGCCTACGACGAGCAGCAGGAGAACAAGGCCCGGCTCGACGCGCAGCTCGCGACCCTCACCTCGGGCCGCGTGCGCACCGAGGCCGAGTTCGCCAAGGGCGAGGCCGCACGCAAGGCGGCGGAGGAGCGCGCCCGACGTGCGGCCGAGGCCGAAGCGGCACGGCAGGCAGAAGCGGCACGGCGGGCCGCCGAGGCCGCTGCGGCCGCGAACGGCGGCGGCGGTGGCGGCGGCGGTGGCGGCGGCGGCGCCCCGGTCGGCGGGTCGAGCGGCGGCGGCAGTGGTGTCGGCACCGGCACCGGCAGCGGGTGGGTCCGTCCCGCCGGCGGCTACGTCATCAGTCCGTACGGCTACCGGGTCCACCCGATCACCGGTGCGGTGACCAAGCACGACGGGCTCGACCTGACGAGCGGGTGCTCGACGGCGATCGTCGCCGCGTCTGCCGGCACGGTGGAGTACGTCGGCTGGTACGGCGGCTACGGCAACTACGTGCGCATCAACCACGGCGGCGGGGTCGCGACGGCCTACGGGCACATCGTCGACGGCGGCTTCCGGGTCTCCCCCGGCCAGCAGGTCTCCGCGGGGCAGCTCATCGCCCTCGTCGGCTCGACCGGCAACTCCACCGGCTGCCACCTGCACTTCGAGGTCCACATCAACGGTGCGACCACGGACCCCGCGCCCTTCATGGCCGCGCGCGGCGTCGGCTTCTAGCCCACCGGTGCGGCGCTCGTCGGAACCGCCCGACGAGCGCCGCACCAGCCGTCACCGGTAGGTTCGATCCCATGCGCGTCGCGACCTGGAACGTGAACTCCGTCCGCACCCGAGTGGGCCGGATCGTCGACTGGCTGGTGCGCGAGGACGTCGACGTCCTCGGCATGCAGGAGATCAAGTGCAAGCCCGAGCAGTTCCCGGTCGAGGCGTTCGAGGCCGCCGGGTACCAGGTTGAGGCGCACGGGCTGAACCAGTGGAACGGCGTCGCGTTCGCCAGCCGTCTGCCGATGGAGGACGTCACCCGGGACTTCCCCGGGCAGCCCGGGTTCCTCAAGGGACACGAGGGGCCGGACCTGCCGGTCGAGGCCCGTGCGATGGGCGTCACCGTCGACGGTGTCCGGCTGTGGAGCCTCTACGTGCCGAACGGCCGTGAGCTCGGCGACCCGCACTACACGTACAAGCTCGACTGGCTGGCGCAGCTGGCCGACCGCACCGGCGAGTGGCTCTCCGCGGAGCCGGACACCCCGCTCGCGCTGATGGGCGACTGGAACGTCGCACCGCTCGACCAGGACGTCTGGGACATGCGGGTGTTCGACGGCGCCACGCACGTCAGCGAGCCCGAGCGCGCGGCCTTCCGCGAGTTCGAGGCGCGCGGGCTGCAGGACGTCGTGCGTCCGCTCGTGCCTGCGGGCTACACGTACTGGGACTACAAGCAGCTGCGCTTCCCCCGCAACGAGGGCATGCGCATCGACTTCGTGCTCGGCTCGCAGGCCTTCGCGGACGTCACGGTCGGCGCGACCATCCACCGCGACGAGCGGAAGGGCGACGCCCCGAGCGACCACGTGCCGGTGTCGGTCGACCTCGACCTCGAGACCTCGCTGGACGACGACCGCCCGATGATCTTCTGAGGCTCGCGCACCGGTCGACGTCGTCCACACCCGTGTTACGCCGCGGGTCCGTCGTCGTCGACGGGCTCCTGCTCCGTGCGTAGGTTCGTCTGCACCGAACCCCTCCGAGAGCAGGTGAAGCCATGTCCCGCACGACCCCGTCGACGATCCTTCCCATCCAGCGCGCCATGGCCGGCGCGAACCCCCGCGCCTGGCGGGACGGCCTGGTGGTCGAGGTGCACGACGAGTCCGTCACCGTCCTGCTCCTGGAGGGCACCGTGACGACGCTCCGCGTGGCGGACGCCCGGGGCACCGCCGTCGTCGGTGACCCCGTCGCCCACCACCCGGTCGCGGAGATCCTGACCGTCGGCGGCCGATCGGCCACCGCTCGGGCCGTCCGGTAGCCGCCCGGCGGCTCAGTCCGTCGTCGCGTCCAGCATCGTGCGGCACGATGCGACCATCTCGTCGCACGCCATCGCGCAGTAGCGGCACGCCTCGTCCATCTCGGCGTGACGGTGGCACTCGGCGGCGCAGGCGGACCCCATGGCGACGCAGGCCTCGAGGACCGTGCGCATCGCGGCGGCGTCCATGCCCTCCGGACGCATCAGCATCCGCATCGCGGTGTCGGCGAGCATCGCGGTGTTCGCGCACATCGCGGCGCACGTGGCCATCTCGCCGCCCATGCGCACGTCGCTCGCCGAGCACATGGTCGCAGCCATCGACGCGGCGTTCATCGTCATCATCGTGTCCTGCACCATCTCGCCGTCCAACGTCATCGGCATGGCGTCGGTCGGCATCGTCCGCATCATCGCCGTGGTGTCCATGGTGTCCTCCGGTTCCTCGTGGTGCCGGCGCGGTACTGCGCCCGGTCGTCGGCCACGGTACGCCCGCTACGGGTGCAGGAGCGCGGCGACGACGACCAGGACCGGCACCGAGCCGATCGTCGAGATGAGCACCACGTCGCGCGCCACCGGCACGGCCGCCTGGTACCGCTGCGCGTAGTTGAAGACGTTCTGTGCGGCCGGCAGGGCGCCGAGGGTGGTCAGCACGAACACGTCCTGGTCGCCCAGGCCGAACAGGTACCGGGCGACGACGAACGCCACGGCCGGCATCACGAGCAGCTTGAGTGCGGAGGCGACGAGCACGTCCGGCCGGATCGACGGGTCCCGCAGCGGCGCGGCACCGTGCAGGCTCATCCCGAACGACAGCAGCACGACGGGCACCGCCGCGGCACCGACCAGCGAGAACGGCTCGAGCACGGGCGCGGGCAGCTCGAGACGCAGGGCGGAGCACAGCAGCCCCGCCAACGAGGCGATGATGATCGGGTTGCGGAACGGGCCGACCACCCGCGACCGCCAACCGCCACCGCCCGCCGTCGCCGCGTCGAGCACGGTCAGGGCGAGCGGCGCCAGCACGACGAGCTGCAGCAGGATGACCGGCACGACCGCGGTGGCCTGCCCGAGCACGTAGACGGCCACCGGCAGCCCGATGTTGTTCGCGTTGACGTACCCCGAGGCCAACGCCCCCACGGTCGTGGTCGCGACCGGTCGTCGCAGCACCAGGCGGAACAGCACGACCGCGACGAGCGCCACGGTGACGGCGCTCACGAGCGACACCCAGAGCATCGGCGAGAGCAGCGTCTCGATGTGCGCCGTGGCGATCGTGTGGAACAGCAGGCACGGCATGAGCACGAAGAAGGCCAGGCGGCTCATCACGAACTGCGCGTGCGGACCGAGCAGCCGGACGCGCCCCACGACGTAGCCCGTCGCGATGATCGCACCGATGATCGCGAACCCCGTCAACACGCCACCCATCGCACCCATCCTCGCAGCACGGCCCGGCCGCCACGACCAGCACGGCAACACGTGCGGCCGTCTGCGGCGGATGTGACGTCGTTCAGACTGGAAATGCGTTCGCATCGAACACCGTTGCAGCCACCATGACCTCGACGTCCGACACGCTCTCCCGTTCGACCGACTCCAGCCAGCCGCTCGTGCCGCTGCTCGAGGAGCGCTGGAGCCCCCGCTCCTACGACGACTCCGCGACCATGACGGACGCCCAGCTCGACGCCGTCCTCGAGGCCGCTCGCTGGGCTGCGTCCGCCATGAACCACCAGCCGCGCCGTTTCATCGCCGGCCGCCGCGGGACCGACACGTTCGCGAAGATCAACGAGAACCTGCTCGGCTTCAACGCCGCGTGGGCGTTCCGCGCGAGCGCGCTCGTCGTCGGTGTGCTCGAGACCACGACCGAGGACGGCGAGGCGCGCCCCTTCGCGCAGTACGACCTCGGCCAGTCGCTCGCCGCGCTGACCGTGCAGGCACACGCCGAGGGACTCCACGTGCACCAGATGGCCGGCATCGACGCGGAGGGCCTGCGCGCCGCGTTCGACCTGCCCGAGCGCTTCCTGCCCTACACCGTGACCGCGATCGGCACCGTGGCGGACCCGTCGCAGCTCGACGAGAAGGCCGCCGAGCGCGAGGTCGCCCCGCGCACCCGCCTGCCCCTCGACGAGGTCGTCCTCGTCAAGGAGTAGTGACGACCGCGCAGCAGCGCGTGACGACGGCCGGGCTCCGACGGGTCCGGCCGTCGTACCATGTAGTGACATGGATCAGCAGCAGCAGCCCGACCAGCACCTCGACGTCCCGACGCCGGAGATGAACTTCTACACGCGCAAGTGGGTCCGCCCGGAGGACCTCAACGCGAACGGCACCCTCTTCGGCGGCAGCCTCCTCCGCTGGATCGACGAGGAAGCGGCGGTGTACGCGATCATCCAGCTCGGCAACGGCAAGGTCGTCACGAAGTACATGTCCGAGATCGTCTTCGTGTCCTCCGCGCAGGAAGGCGACATCGTCGAGATCGGCCTCGTCGCGACGCGCTTCGGCCGCACGTCGCTGACGATGCGCGCCGAGGCCCGGAACCTGTTCACGCACCGCAGCATCCTGACCATCGACGAGGTCGTCTTCGTGAACCTCGACGAGGACGGCAACCCCGCACCGCACGGCTACACGGACATCACCTACGCCCGCGACCGCGTCCCAGCCGCCCACCGCTCCTGAGGACGGCGGGACCCCGACCGCGCCGGCACGAGCCGCGGGATCCGCACGGACAGCGGCCCCGGACGGGCACCTGACAGAATCGGTGCCATGACCACGCCCCGCCTCGTCGCCTTCGACCTCGACGACACCCTCGCGCCGTCGAAGTCCCCGCTGGATCCGCGCATGCTCGAGACGTTCGCGTCCCTGCTCGCCACCGTGCCGGTCGCGGTGATCTCGGGCGGCAACTTCCAGCAGTTCGAACAGCAGCTCGTGCACCCGCTCCGTGAGCGGGACGGGCTCGTCCTCGACGACCTGCACCTGCTCCCGACGTGCGGCACGGCGTACTACCGCTGGTCCGGGTCGGACTGGTCCCTGCAGTACGCCGAGGACCTCACCGACGACGAGAAGGCCCGGGCCCTCGCGGCCGTCGAGGCGCAGGCCAAGGCGGCCGGGTACTGGGAGTCGGAGACCTGGGGCGAGATCCTCGAGGACCGCGGCTCGCAGATCACCTTCTCGGCGCTCGGGCAGTCCGCCCCGGTCGACGTCAAGAAGCGCTGGGACCCGACCGGCGAGAAGAAGGACCACCTGCGCCGGCTCGTCCAGGCGGAGCTGCCGGACCTCGAGGTCCGTTCGGGCGGTTCGACGAGCGTCGACATCACCCGAAAGGGCATCGACAAGGCCTACGGCATGCGCCGTCTCGCGGAGCTGACCGGCATCGCGCTCGACGAGATGCTGTTCGTCGGCGACCGGCTCGACCCGGAGGGCAACGACTACCCGGTGAAGGCCCTCGGCGTCCCCTGCCACGCGGTCGAGGGCTGGGAGGACACCGACGCGTTCCTCCGCGACCTCATCCCGACGCTGCGCTGACGCGCGGAGCGACGGACGGGAGGCCCGTGGCGGGGCCCGCCACGGGCCTCCCGTCCGTCGTGCGTGCCGTCAGGGGATGCTGCGGACCGCCTCGACGAACGATCGGATCCGCGCGGCGTCCTTGACGCCGCGCTCCGACTCGACGCCGCTCGAGACGTCCACGCCGTCGGGGTCGAGCGCCTGCACCGCGGCGACGACGTTGGCGGGTGTCAGGCCGCCGGCCAGGATCCAGGCCTCGTCCACCTTCCCAGCGATGGACGCAGGGTCGACCAGGTGGCCGCTCCCGGGCGCCGCCGCGTCGAGCAGGAGCAGGTCGTGGTCGAACGCGGCCCGCTGCTCCGCGGTCTCGCGCAGGTAGTCGTCGGCGGACACGGCGCGGATGGTGAAGAACCCGGCGTCGCGCGCACGGGCGAAGTCGCTGACGGACTCGCGGCCGTGCAGCTGGAGCGTGGTGAGCCCGACCTCGGAGGCGATGCCCACTACCTCGTCGATCTGCTGGTCGCGGAACACCCCGACGGCGTCGATGCCCTCGGGCAGGCGCTCGACGAGCTCCTTCGCCAGGTCCGCGGTCACGGTCCGGGGGCTGCCCGCGGCGAACACGAACCCGACCGCGTCGGCACCGGCGTCCACGGCGGCGTCAACGGTCTCGGGCGTCGACAGGCCGCAGATCTTGATCCAGCGCTGTTCGGTCATGCTCCCATCCTGCCAGGGACGACGGACGTCCGGACCCGCCGATGCCCTGAGCAGGTGCCCTGGACCGACGCCCTGGGCCGGTGCCGGGCGTCAGTGCAGGGTGCCGGCGATGTACGCGGCGGCACAGGCGGCCAGTACGCCGAACGTGGCGAACGACCCGACCAGCACGTTCCGGCGGCGCCAGCGACGGACGGCACTGAACGTGCCGCGCTTGGCGTGCCGGTGTGCCGCGCGGTGCAGCCGGTGGTCGCGCTTGTGCTTCGAGCGGTCCGGTCCGAGCGGCACCGGCCCGGTGATCTGGGTCGACCCGCCACGCAGCGCGTTCGCCACCGCGATCGCCGTCGGGCGCTTCGCGGGGTCGCGGTGGGTCATCTTGGCGAGCAGGTCCTTCCAGTCCGGACCGACCTCGTCGGGGACCTCCGGGTCGTTGCGGAGCCGCGCGAGCGCCGCCTCGATGAGGGTGCCCGAGTACTCCTGCTTGCCGGTCAGCGACTCGAGCAGCACGAGGCCGAGCGAGTAGACGTCGGTGGCGAACCCGATCGGCTCGCCGGCGACCTGCTCGGGGCTGAGGTAGGCGGCCGTGCCGATGATCGTGCCGTCGTTCGTCAGACGCGAGCCGTCGACGAAGTGCGCGACGCCGAAGTCGGTCAGCTTGACGGAGCGGACGAAGCCGGAAGCCCCCTCGTCGTTGATGAGGATGTTCGCCGGCTTGACGTCGCGGTGGACGATGCCGCGCGAGTGCACGTACGCGAGCGCGTCGGCGAGCTGCGCGCCGAGGTCGGCGACCTCGTAGTTGTGCAGGGCACCGCCCGCGAGTCGTCGCAGCAGGGTGGTGTCGGCGATGAGCTCCATCACGATGAAGCGGTGCGGGCCGTCCTCGAAGTCGTGGGTGCCGGCGTCGTAGAGCGGGACGAGGCCCGGGTGCGAGAGCATGCTGAGCAGCCGGATCTCGCGTTCCTGCCGGACACGGTCGGCCGTCGTCATCGAGTCCGGCGTCGCGAAGAGCTTCACGGCGACCGCGCGGTAGGTGTGCTCGTCGCGGGCCTCGTAGACGGAGCCCATGCCACCGGTACCGATGAGCTTGACGAGTCGGTACCGGCCCGCGAGGACCGTGTCCGCTCGTGCGCTGTCGACCAGGGTCATGCTGCACGTCGTTCCGTCGGGAGCCATCGGGACCGCGGCAGGTGCCGTCGTGTTGGCTCGCCTGCAACGGTACGCGTCCCACTTCGATCCCGCTTGGGCGTTACGACATCGTGATGGGGGACAGATGCCCGTGGTTCCGCGGAAGTACGGGGGTAGCGTCCGGGGGCACGAGACCGCTCCCACTACGCAAGGAGGACAACATGGCGCTGTCGAAGGGCGACGAGGTCCACTGGAACACCTCGCAGGGCCGGACCACCGGCAAGCTCGTCGAGAAGAAGACGGAGGACTTCACGTTCGACGGTCAGGACTTCAAGCCGAAGGACGACGACCCGTACTGGATCGTCGAGTCGGAGAAGTCCGGCAAGCAGGCCGCCCACAAGGAGTCTGCCCTCACGGAGAAGTGACTCCTCAGTCGTCCGTGGGCGTCGCGCGTCGGCGCCCGCGGACGCCTGACGACCGGTCCGCGGTCCCGCTCGGACGCCGCTCCGCCCGTTCCGCGCGGAGGCGCCGGACGCGGCGGACGACGAACGTCACCACGACGACCGCGATCGCCACGTAGAGCACCCGGTCGATCCACTCGGTGTACTGCTCGACCTTGTCGTACTGGGTGCCGAAGGCCGCTCCGAGCAGCACGAGGGCGCTGTTCCAGATGCCGCTGGCGATGATCGTGAACACCGAGAACGTGGCGAGGTGCATCCGGTCGGCACCGGCCGGCAGCGAGATGAGGCTGCGGACGATCGGCACGAACCGGCCGAAGAACACCGCGCTCTTGCCGTGCCGGTGGAACCAGTCGGCCGCCTTGCGGAAGTCGTCCTCGTCGACGAGCGGCAGCTTGCCGAGCGCCCGGACGGTCCGCTCGAACCCGATCACCGCGCCGAGCCAGTAGAGCACCAGCGCGCCCAGGTACGAGCCGAGCGTCGCGAGCAGCAGCACGAGCACGAGGTTCATCTGCCCGGCGCCCGCCAGGAACCCGGCGAGCGGCAGGATGACCTCGGACGGGATCGGCGGGAACACCGTCTCGACGAAGAGCATGAGCGCGACGCCCCACTCTCCCAGGGCGTCGATGAGCTGGAGGACGAAGCCGGACAGCCCGCCCAGGTCCTCCGTCCCTTGCGTCCCCGACCCCGCGGCGGTGATGGTCACGGGCAGGATCGGCGGCAGCGTCAGGGCGGTCGTCATCCCCCGAGTCTCCCTGAGTGCCCTGACAGATCTCGGTACGTCGTCCGGGTGGCGACCGAGGGAGCGTGGCACGAGCGCGCCGGCGTCGGACCGCAGCGACGACGGACGGGAGGCGCGGTGCCGGCTGGCACCGCGCCTCCCGTCCGTCAGGTGGTGGCGTCCGTCAGACCGCGGCGGGGGCGCGCTGCCCGACCGTGTCGCCGGCGACCGCCGCCTGGTCCGCGGCTGCGGCCGAGGACCCGGGCGACTTGCGCACCCACTTCTTCAGGCCGACCAGGACCAGCGCGGAGACGATGGTGCCGGCCAGGATCGCGACGATGAACATCGCGATGTCCCCGATGGCGAAGAACACGAACACGCCACCGTGCGGCGCGCGGGACGTCACGCCCGCCGCCATCGAGACGGCACCGGTGACCGCCGCGCCGACCATCGACGCCGGGATCACGCGCAGCGGGTCGGCCGCCGCGAACGGGATCGCGCCCTCGGAGATGAACGAGGCGCCGAGCAGCCAGGCTGCCTTCCCGTTCTCGCGCTCCGGCTTCGTGAAGCCGTTGCGGTAGAGCACGGTCGAGGCCAGCGCCAGGGCCAGCGGCGGGACCATGCCTGCCGCCATGACCGCCGCCATGATCTCGAACGGCACGACGTTCGACGCGGTGCCGGCGCCGAGCCCGGCGACGGCGAACGAGTACGCCACCTTGTTGACCGGGCCGCCGAGGTCGACCGCCATCATCAGGCCGAGGATGACACCGAGCAGGATCGCGGTGGCGCCGTTGAGCGAGTTGAGCCAGGTGGTGAGCTGCGTCATGAGCCACGCGATCGGACCACCGAGCACCAGGAGCATGAGCCCGGAGGCGATGATCGAGGCGAACAGCGGGATGATCACGACGGGCATGAGGCCACGCAGCCAGCGCCAGGTCGGGATGCGTCCGATCCAGTAAGCGGCGGCACCGGCGATGAGACCACCGACGAGCCCGCCGAGGAAGCCGGCGTTCATGAACACGGCGATCGACCCGGCGACGAAGCCCGGCGCGATGCCCGGACGGTCGGCGATCGCGTAGGCGATGTACCCGGCCAGCGCGGCGACGAGGAACCCGAGCGAGACGGACCCGATCTGGAAGGCAGCGGCCCCGAGGTAGTAGCCGAGCCCCTCCGGCGGCAGGTCCAGCAGGGTGGAGTGCGTCAGCGTCCAGACCGCGTTGTTCACGCCGTCGTCACCGTGGGTCGACGCGATCTCGTAGCCCGAGAGCAGGAAGCCGAGGGCGATGAGGAGCCCGCCGCCCGCGACGAACGGGATCATGTAGCTCACGCCGGTCAGGAGCCAGCGCTTCAGGGCCTGACCGAAGTGCTCGTCGGCCTTGTTCGACTCGGTCGCGGTCGCCGCGCCGCCCTGCACCCGCGCGGCGTGCGGGTCGTCGGAGGCTCGGATGGCCTCGGCGATCATCGCGTCGGGTTCGTCGACGCCGCGCTTGACCGGACCGGACACGAGCGGCTTGCCGGCGAAGCGACCGCGGTCGCGGACGTCCACGTCGACCGCGAACACGACGGCGTCGGCGCGGGCGATGAGGGCCGGGTCGAGGGGCTCGACCTGCGAGGAGCCCTGCGTCTCGACGTGCATCTCGGCACCGGCGCGCTCGGCGGCGGCGACGAGGGCGTCGGCCGCCATGTAGGTGTGCGCGATGCCGGTCGGGCACGCGGTGACACCGACGATGACCTTGCGTGCCCCGGCGCCGTCCTCGGCGACGTGCGCGCCGGCTGCCGCGGCGGGCGCGGCCGTCGTGGTGGAGGCGCTGCTCGCCGTGCCGACGCCGGCTGCGGCGACCTCGCCGCCCACCTCGCGCTGCACCAGGTCGACGATCTCCTGCGGGGTCGAGGCGGCACGGAGCGCGGCCGTGAAGTCCTCGCGGATGAGTGCCCGGGCGAGGGTCGACAGGACGGTGAGGTGGTCCTTGTCGGCGCCCTCCGGCACCGCGATCATGAAGACGACGTCGGCGTCGCCGTCGGGGGCGCCGAACGGCACCTTCCGCGCCAGGCGCGAGAACGCCAGGGTCGGGCTCGACACCGAGGCCGACCGGGCGTGCGGGATCGCGATGCCGCCGGGCACACCGGTGCCGACGCTCGCCTCGCGCGCGATGGCGTCCTCGGCCAGGACGCTGCCGTCGGCTGCGCGGCCGGTCGCGGCGACGCGGTCGGCGAGCACGCGGATGACGTCGGACGACGTCGCGCCGAGGTCCTCGTCGAGGCCGACGAGCTCAGCGCTGATGAGGCGCTGGGTCGTGTCTGCGGACATGGGTTGCTCCTTTGCAGTGGCGCCGGGGGCGCGGGGGCCAGGCCGACGGTGCTGCCTGGTTCGAGGGGAGGTGCTGCGGGGTCGGTCAGGCGGTCGGCGCCGGGACCTGCGTCGTGTGCAGGGTCCGGACGGTCACGCTGCCGGGGTCGGTGTGGTCGAGGGCGGGGACGTCGCTGCCGGGCAGGGCCGCCGCGGCGGCTCCGGTGGCGACGGCCTGGGCGAGGCGTTCCGCGGCGGGGGCCCCGGCGACCTCGGCGAGCAGGTAGCCCGCGAGTGACGAGTCGCCGGCGCCGACCGTCGACCGGGCGACGATCCGCGGTGCGGCGGCCACGTGGCTGCCCTCGCCCGAGACGAGGACCGCGCCGGCGCTGCCGAGGGTGAGCAGCACGGTGTCGACGTGCTTGTCGCGCAGGCGGTGGGCCGCGGCGACGGCGGCCTCGAGGTCCTGCTCGTACACCTCGGGGTCGCCGCCGACGACCTCGGCGAGTTCCTCGGCGTTCGGCTTGACCAGGTCGATTCGCTCGCCCGACTGCAGCAGCGCGGTGAAGGGGACGCCGGACGAGTCGACGGCGATGCGCACGGCGTCCCCGTGCCGGGCGCGGACGGCACGGACCAGCACGGCGAGCGCGTCGTCCGGCAGCCCCGGCGGCAGGGACCCGGCGAAGACGACCCAGCGGGCGCCCGGCCCGGTCGGGGTCGGTCCGGCGGCGTCCGCGACGAGCGCGGCGAGGTCGTCGAGACGCCCGGCGAGCGAGGGCCCGGGCTCGTTGAGCTTGGTGGTGGTGCCGGTCGGCTCGGTGACGGTGACGTTCGAGCGGAGCGGGGCGCCGATCGGCAGCGCGGCGGTCGGGATGCCCCGGGTCGCCAGGCCGAGCAGGACGGGGTCGAGCTCGTCACCGGGCAGGACCGCGAGGGTGTCCCCGCCGCTCGCGACGACGACCCGGGAGACGTTGACGCCCTTGCCGCCGGGCTCGGCCGTGGTCCGGACGGCCCGCTGCACGGCGCCGCGCTGCAGCTCGCCGCCGAGCTCGATCGTGCGGTCGAGGCTCGGGTTCGGGGTCACGGTGACGATCCGGGTGCTGTGCTGGACGGTGCGACTCTCGGGGCTCATGCGACCACGACCTCCACGTCGGCGTCCGCGAGCGCGCCGGCGAGGTCTGCCGGGGGCTCCTGGTCGGTGACGAGGGTGTCGACCTCGTCGAGCCGGGCGAAGCGCATGAGCGCCTCGACACCGTGCTTGGCGGCGTCGGCGAGGACGACGCTGCGACGGGCGGCGAGCACGTAGGCGCCCTTGACGGCGGCCTCGTACTCGTCCGGCGTGCTCAGGCCGAAGCCGGCGGACAGGCCGTTCGTGCCGACGAAGGCGATGTCCGGGCGGAGCGCCCCGATCTGCTCGACCGTGGCCGTGCCGACCGCGGCGCTGGTGACGCCGCGCACCCGACCGCCGAGCAGGTGCAGCTCGACGTGCTCGGAGTGCTGCAGGGTCGCGGCGATCGGCACCGAGTTCGTGACGACGGTCAGGGTCGCTCCGGCCGTGGCGGGCTCCCACCGGGCGAGTTCGGCGGCGACGGCAGCGCAGGTGGTGCCGGCGTCGAGGGCGATGGAGCCGGTGAAGGTCGACGGCACCAGGCGCATCGCGGCGCGGGCGATCGCGGTCTTCGCGGTGCCGTGCTGTCCCTCGCGCTCGGCGACGGAGAGCTCGACGACGCTGGAGCGACCGACGGGGACCGCTCCCCCGTGCACACGGCGCAGGACCCCGGCGGTCTCGAGCACGTCCAGGTCGCGCCGGACGGTCTCCGTCGTGACGTCGAAGTGCTCGGCGAGGTCGGCGACGGACACCCGCCCGGCCGACTGCAGCGCGGCGGCGATGGCGTCCTGCCGCTCGGTTGCATACATGCCCGAACTCCTTCGTTCCTGTTGGTTCCAGGAACTGTACGTCCGGAAGCCACACGAACGCAAACGTTTCGTCATGAAATCAACACGAACGAAGGAACGCCCGACCTGCCGGAGCAGATAGGGCGTTCCCGTGGAGGTCGAGCGGGTCGTCAGTCGTCGTACGGCACGCGGTCGCTCGACCCGATCCCCGCGCGCTGCCGGTACGACAGGTGACCGCCGAGGTAGCCGCCGACGCTGACGACGAGCAGGCCGGCGAACCCGAGCGCCTTGCCCGCAGCGGTGTTCCCCTTCCGGCGCTGCCACCAGGAGAGCCCGAAGAACGTGATGCCGACCCAGTTCACGGCCTGGTGCACCCACCCGGTGCGCCGCTGCTCGAGGGAGAGCTCCGACCAGTCGACGTACCCGGCGAGGGAGGCGCTCCCGGCCGAGGCGATCCCGACCCCGGTGAGGGTCTGCGCCGCGCGGGCGTTGCCCTTCCCGCCGATCGCGTCGAGGACGGCCGCCGAGATCCACGCGCCGAGCGGCACCTGCACCATGAGCGGGTGCAGCGGGTGTCCGAACGGGACGCCGTGCAGCAGCTGTCGGAGGGCCTTCGGCTTGGCGACGGCGCGCACGAGGCGCGTGTCGAGGTCGACGGCCTTGTCGAGCACGCTCGCGCGCTCGATGGAGTCGGTGAGGCGACGCAAGATCGGCAGTTCCGGCATGTCATGGACCCTAGGCCGCCAGGCCCGGTGCCGGTTCCAGGAACCGGCACCGGGCCTGGCGGTGCGTCCCGTCGGTCCGGGTCGTCAGACCGCGGCGAGCGCCGACGTCGGCGGGATGCGCGCCGCGCGCGCCGCCGGGTAGATCCCGGACACGCCGCCGATGACCACCGTCGAACCGAGGCCACCGGCGACCGCCCACAGCGGCACCGCCACGGGAGCACCGTTCGCGATCGCGAAGGCCGCCGTCACGCCGACGCCGATGACGACCCCGGCGATGCCGCCGAGCAGCGACAGCAGCAGCGACTCGACCAGGAACTGGTCACGGATGTTCCGCCTCCTCGCACCGAGCGCCCGCCGGACCCCGACCTCGGCCCGCCGTTCGAGCACCGTGACCACCATGGTGTTCGCGACGCCGATGCCGCCGACCAGGAGCGCCACCCCGCCGATGCCGACGAGGAGCCCGGTGAAGGAGTCGTCCGTGGCGTTCTTCGCAGCGAGTGCGTCCGACGGGTTCGTCACCCCGACCAGGCCGGGCTGGTCCGGACGGATCGCACGGGCCAGCACGTCACGCGCCTGGTGCACCCGCGCCGGGTCGACGCGGGTGTAGACCGCCGACGGCTCCCCGGTGAAGCCGAGGCGCTCGGCGAGCCCGCGGGGGACGAACACCTGCGTGTCGAGGTCAGGCGCGAGCTGCAACGAGTCGAGGATCCCGACCACCTGCACCCACTGCCCGCCCATCCAGACGCGGGTGTCCGGCTGGACGCGGTCGATCCCGAGGGACGCCGCGGCCTCGGCGCCGAGCACGACCTGGTCGACCGCGTCCGGGCGGGTGTCGAGCCAGCGTCCGGAGGCCGTGCCGCCGCCGAGCACCGCGGGCACGTCGCCCCAGGCCGCCATCGTCCCGATGCCCTTCGTCTCGAGCGGGGACACGAACGGGTTCCGGTAGACGTAGCCCTTGTCGACCTTGCCGACGCCAGCGGCTGCGAGGACGTCGTCCTGCCGCCGAGCCGAGTCGACCGCCGTCTCGGGGAGCGGCGGCGACTCCCCGAAGCCCTGCGCCTTCGTGGCGGTGAGCACGTTCGTCCCGAGGGCGTCGAGCACCTGGTCGAGCTTCGCCTTGCTCGACGACGAGATGCCGACGACCGCGATCATGGCCGCGATGCCGATCGCGATGCCCAGGGCGGACAGCACGACGCGGGTGGGTCGGGTCCGAAGACCGAAGAGTCCGAGGCGCAGCAGGTCAGCCGCGCCGACTGCCCTCCGGCGGCTCATCGCTCGGCCCCGGAGCCGTACGCGCCGACGAGCCCGGTGCCCGCGGCGCGGATCGTCTCGGCGAGCACCCGGGCGTCGGTACGGGTGCCCTTCGAGTCCTCCTGCACCTCGCCGTCCCGCATGCGGACCTGCCGCGGGAGGGCGGCGGCGAGCTCGAGGTCGTGTGTGATCACGAGCACCGTCGTCCCGCCGGCGTTGAGCTCGCGCAGCAGGTCGAGGATCGCCGCTCCGGATGCGGTGTCGAGCGCGCCGGTCGGCTCGTCGGCGAGCAAGATCGACGGGTCGCCGACGATGGCACGGGCGATGGCGACCCGCTGCTTCTCGCCACCGGAGAGTTGGTGCGGCCGGTGGTCGACGCGGTGTCCGAGGCCGACCCGCTCGAGGGCCGCGACGGCGCGCCGCCGCCGATCGCGCTGCGGGGTGCCGGTGTAGAGCAGGCCGTCGGCGACGTTCTCGGTCGCGGTCGCCCCCGTCTGCAGGTGGAAGTGCTGGAACACGAACCCGATGTGCTCGGCGCGCAGGGCGGAGAGGTCGTCGTCCCGCATGGCGTCGACCTGGTTGCCGGCGATCGTCAACGTGCCCGAGGTCGGCCGGTCGAGCGTGCCGACGATGTTGAGCATCGTCGACTTGCCGGAGCCGGACGGACCGACGACGGCGACGAGCTCGCCGGGGTCGACGTCGAGCGACACTCCTCGGAGCGCATGGACGTCACCGTAGGTCTTCACGACGTCGCGGAGCGCGACGACGGGCGCATCAGCGGCCGGGCGGTCGGACGCGCTCACGATGGCACCACGACCCGGTCGCCCTCGTGCACGCCCCCGGTGACCGCAGCACGCCCGTCCGCGACGAAACCGACCTCGACGGGTACACGCTTCGTGGTCGAGCCGTGCACCACGTCGACGGCGTACTCGCCGTCCCGGTCACCGGCGACGAGCGCCGCGATCGGCACGGTGGTGACACCCTTCTCGGTCCTGCCCGAAGCCGTGACCTGGGCCGACGCAGCGGTGGGGAGCTCCCGGTCGCCCTGCTCGAGCGCGATCGTGACGGCGACCTTCGCGGCGGAGTCGCCCTCGGCCGGAACCGGGGCGGCATCGACGACGCTGCCCGTGATCGGGTCGCCGGTCCCGTTGACGAGCACGCGGACCTCCGTGCCGACGGACAGCCGGTCCGCGTCCTGCTGCCCCACGGTCGCCGTCACGACACGCTCCGTGCTCGTCACCTGCAGCACGTCGCCGCCAGCGGGTTGGCCGAGTTGCCCCACGACGGAATCGACGCGGACGTCACCGTCCACGAACGCGACGTCGTCCGCGGTCAGGACCCCGGTGACCGTGCGGCCGCGGTCCTCCTGCCACTGCCGCACGGCGGCGAGGGTGCGCTTCCCGAACACGTCGTCTTCGGCCACCGAGTACCCGAGCCCGGCGAGGTTCGTGTTCAGCTGCGCGACGTCGGCGCCCCGGAGTCCGTACTCGAGCGACCGCCAGAGCGGTACGGATCCGTGCATGGCACGGACCTGCCGCTCGTCGACGGCGTAGAGGGGTTCGTCGCGGTGGATCACCTGCCCAGGGGTCGGCAGCCAGGTGAGCGTGCCCTGCGCGACACCCGGGATGCCGACGGGCTGCCCGTACCCGAGGGTGCCGGCGAAGACCTGTTGGTCGGTCAGGGTCTGCTTCGTCACCGGAGCGGTCGCGCGTCGCTCGTGCGGCGTCTCGGCCGATGCGGCGTCCGGGCCGCCGTCGAGCAACGCCCAGGTCGCCGTGCCCGCGCCGAGCACGGCGACGAGGCAGACGCTCGCGATGAGGACGCGCCGCGTGGTGCGCTTCGTGGTGATCATGTCGTGCTCCTGGTCCCGGGCGCTGGTCACAGCTGCTTCGTCTGGGTGTCCGGCGCGTACTCGTGGAGGCACTCCTGGAACACCTCCTCGAACTCCGGTTCCGTCGCGCGGGCGTAGTCTCCGGTGCTGATGCCGCCTGGCTCCTGCTCGGGGAAGTCGGGGTACCCGTTCTCGCGGATGCACGAGGCGACCGCGGCGTACTGGCGCTCCCACTTCTGGTGCTGCGCATCGCTGCTGCCCTGGATGCCGAGCTGTCGCGAGCAGTCGCCCGCACGTGTCGACCAGGCGTCGCGATCGACACCCGGCGGCACGACCTGGACGCCCGACCGGACCTCGTCGTCGGACACGTCGGCGACGTCGAAACCGCCGTCGCGCATGCAGGCGGACCACTTCGCGCCGACGCCGTCAGCGGCGGCCTCCGTGGAGGTCGACGTCGTGTCGTCGGACGAACAGGCCGCGAGGCCGAACGGCAGGGCCACGGCGAGGAACGCCGCGGTGCGGAACGTGGTGGATCGTGATGTCGTGGTCATGTCCTCCATGCTCGGGAAACCCGTGTTTCTGCAGGTGAGCCGGAGTGGTTACATGCGCGAAACCCGGGCTGCCTGCGACGGTCAGTGACCTCCGGACACCGGCGGGTGCTCGTCGAAGCAGCGCTCGACTCGCTGCTCGTACCCCTGCTCGTCGCCCGGCTGGTACTCGGTCTGCGCCTCCGGGTCGTCGGGGAAGTCGGGGAACCCGCCGTCCCGCAAGCACTCGGCGAACTCCGGGCTGGAACCCGACGACTGCGCCGGTCCGGTGACGCCCACTGCGCCCCCTCCCGGCACCTTGTCCGCGCACTCCGCGGCGTCCGCCAGGTACTGGTCGGGGTCCGCACCCTCGGGGACGGAGAACTTGTGGCCATCGTCACCCGCGCCCTCGTCGGACACCGCGTAGCCCTTGTCACGCAGGCACTGGTTGATCGCGAGCGTGCGGTCCTTGACGGACGTCGTCGTACCACTGGCGGACGGGGTCGGGTCGGTGGCGCCCCCGGTCGAGGAGCACGCCGTCAGACCACCTCCGACGAGCAGCAGGACGGCGGCGGCGATGGTCGCGCGGCGCGAGAGGGGGACGGGACCGAGGCGTGTGGTGTTCGACATGCGTCCCACTCCAGCGCCGAGGACGTTTCCCCGACGCGCGACCGATGGTCACGCCGACGAAACAGCGGTGCGCACGTCGACCACCAGGCCGCCCTCGGCCCGTGGCCGGACGTCGAGTCCCCACCCGTGCGCCCGGGCGATCGCGGCGACGATGGAGAGTCCGAGTCCGCTGTGCCGGTCCGACCCGGCACGATCACCGCGGCAGAACGGCTCCACCAGCCTGCCCGCCGTGACCGCGTCGACCACGTCCCCGCTGTTGGCGACCGAGAACCCGTCACGACGCACGACGACCTCGACCCAGCCACCCGGCCGGTTGTACTCGACCGCGTTGGCGACGAGGTTGCGCAGGAGTTGCCGGACCAGCGTCGGCTCAGCCGTGACGACGAGTCCGTCGACGACGTCGGCCGTCGTCCGACACGTCAACGCGATGCCGGCGTCTCCTGCGCTGCCCGTCGCCTCACCGGCGACTTCGCACGCGAGCGTCTCGCAGTCGACCGGCTCGGTCCGGCCGTCCAGCCCGCGTTCGGCCTCGGCGAGCACGAGCAGGCTGTCCACGAGCCGTTCCGTGCGCCGGTTCTGCTCGAGGAGCTCCGCACGCACCGCGGCGATCCCAGCCGGATCGGCGTCGTCCGGCAGCCCGACCTGCAACGCCGCGCGCTGGACGGCCAGGGGCGTCCGCAGCTCGTGCGACGCCTGCGCGACGAAGCGCCGCTGGCTCTCGAACGCGGTCTCGAGACGGTCGAGCAGGTCGTCGATCGTCCGGGCGAGCCGACGGAGTTCGTCGTCGGGGCCGTCGAGGGCGATGCGCTCGTGCAGCGTCGACGCCGACAGCGAGCGGGTGATCGCGGTGATCCGGTCGACGGGTCGCAGGACGCGTCGGCTGACGAACCACCCGACGCACCCTGCGAGCACCCCCGACGTGACGATGCCGAACGCCGCCCACTGCCACTGCGTCGTGGTCGCCAGCTGCACGACCGCGGCCCCACCGGAGGCCCCTGCCCCGCCTGGTCCGGTCGCGTCGGGCACCGGTGCCGGTTCCGCGCCGTCGGAGGTGTCGGGACGGAGTTCCACCGACACCGCCCGGTACTCCGACGCGAAGGTCCGGACCGACCCGCTCGTCACGAGCACCAGGACGGCCGCCGTGATGACCATCGACGCGAGCGCGAAGGCCAGGGTCGTCCGCGCCCCGATCGACCAGAGTCGCGTCACAGCGCGTAGCCCTGCCCGGGGACGGTGCGGATCGGGTCGGGGGCCCCGAGCTTCCGGCGGAGCTTCGACATCGTCACGCGCACCGCGGCGGTGAACGGGTCGATGTTCATGTCCCAGACCTTCTCGAGGAGTTCCTCGGCCGGGACGACCCGGCCGTCGGCCCGGAGCAGGACCTCGAGCACGCCGAGCTCCTTCGTCGTGAGGTCGAGCGGCCGTCCGTCGCGCGTCGCCATCCGGCGGTTCGAGTCGAGCATCAGCCCGTCGCGTTCGAGCACGGGTGGGACGGCCACGGTGCTGCGCCGTCCGAGCGCCCGGACGCGGGCGACGAGCTCCGGGAACTCGAACGGCTTGGCCAGGTAGTCGTCCGCGCCGAGCTCGAGCCCGTGCACGCGGTCGGTCAGCGCCGTCGCGGCGGTGAGCATGAGGATCCGGGTGCCGACCGGGCGGGTGGCGAGTCGCCGCGCGACCTCGTCCCCGTGCATGCCCGGCAGGTCGCGGTCGAGCACGACGACGTCGTAGTCGTTGACGGCGAGGAGCTCGTCCGCGTCGTCGCCACGGTACGTCACGTCCACCGCCATGTCCTGTCGGCTCAGACCCCGGGCGACCAGGTCCGCCAACGCCTCCTCGTCGTCCACCACCAGCACTCGCATGTCGGTATTCCACATGTCGTACCTACGAGTCCGCTGGGTCGACGTGGACGGTCCCCCGGATCTCGTCGAGCCGGACGACGAACACCCGACTGCTCGGGCCGGGGGCGGTGAACAGGGGTACGGCGTCGATCGCGAAGGCGTCCATGCCCCGACCATGACGGAACCCCTGTTTCCCGGCCGTTACCCGGGCTACTCCTCGACGATCTCCCCGAGCTCGAAGGGCTCGACGACGAGGGACTCGCCGTCGTCGGCGACGTCCACACGGACGGTGTCACCGTCACGCACGTCACCGGCCAGGATCGCCCGCGCGAGCTGGTCGTCGATCTGCCGCTGCATGAGGCGGCGGAGCGGCCGCGCGCCGTACACCGGGTCGTAGCCGCGTTCCGCGAGCCATCCGCGTGCCGACGGCGTGACGGCGAGCTCCAGCCGCCGGTCCGACAGCCGTCGGGCGAGCCGGTCGACGTACAGCGACACGATCTGCCCGAGGTCGTCCTGCGTGAGCGCGTGGAACACGACGATGTCGTCGAGACGGTTCACGAACTCGGGTCGGAAGGACTGCTGGACGAGTTCGCGCACGGCCTCCTCGCGCTGGGCGTCGTCCAGCGACCGGTCGGTGAGGAACTGGGACCCGAGGTTCGAGGTCAGGATCACGATGGTGTTCCGGAAGTCGACCGTCCGGCCCTGCCCGTCGGTCAGGCGCCCGTCGTCGAGCACCTGGAGCAGCACGTCGAAGACCTCGGGGTGCGCCTTCTCGATCTCGTCGAGCAGCACGACCGAGTACGGGCGGCGGCGGACGGTCTCGGTGAGCTGCCCGCCGGCCTCGTAGCCGACGTAGCCGGGCGGGGCGCCGATCAGTCGCGCGACCGAGTGCTTCTCGCCGTACTCGCTCATGTCGATGCGGACGAGGGCCTTCTCGTCGTCGAACAGGAACTCGGCGAGCGCCTTGGCGAGCTCGGTCTTGCCGACGCCGGTGGGGCCGAGGAACAGGAACGAGCCGGTCGGACGGTCCGGGTCGGAGATGCCCGCGCGCGTGCGCCGGACGGCCTCGGACACGGTGCCGACGGCGCTCCGCTGCCCGATGATCCGGCGGCCGAGCTCGGACTCCAGGTGCAGGAGCTTCTCGGTCTCGCCCTGCAGCAGGCGTCCCACCGGGATGCCCGTCCACTGCGCGATCACGGCGGCGATGTCCTCGTCGGTGACGCTGTCGTTCACCATCCGCTCGGCGCTCTCGGCCTGCTCCGCTGCAGCGAGTTCGGCCTCGATGCGGGGCTTCTCGCCGTACTCCAGGCGGGACACGGTCTCGTAGTCCGCCTCCCGCTGGGCACGCTGCGACCGCATGTTCAGGTCGTCGAGCTGCTGCTTCAGCTCACCGATGCGGTTGAGGTTCGCGCGTTCGGCCTGCCAGCGGTGCTCGAGCTCGGCGAGACGCTCCTGACGGCCCTCGAGTTCGGCCCGCAGGGTCTCGAGCCGCGCCTTCGACGCGTCGTCCTTCTCCTGCTTGAGGGCGAACTCCTCGACCCGGAGCCGGTCGACGGACCGCTTGAGCTCGTCGATCTCGACCGGGCTCGAGTCGATCTCCATGCGGAGACGACTCGCGGCCTCGTCGATGAGGTCGATCGCCTTGTCCGGGAGCTGGCGTCCGGAGATGTACCGGTTCGACAGGCTCGCCGCGGCGACCAGGGCGGAGTCGTTGATCGTCACCTTGTGGTGCGCCTCGTACCGCTCCTTGAGGCCGCGGAGGATCGCCACGGCGTCCTCGACGCTCGGCTCCCCCACGTAGACCTGCTGGAACCGGCGCTCGAGCGCGGCGTCCTTCTCGATGTACTCGCGGTACTCGTCGAGCGTCGTGGCGCCGATGAGCCGCAGCTCGCCGCGTGCGAGCATCGGCTTGAGCATGTTCGACGCCGCCACGGAGCCCTCGCCGCCACCGGCACCCATCAGGGTGTGCAGCTCGTCGATGAACGTGATGACCTGACCGTCGGAGTCGTTGATCTCCTTGAGCACGGCCTTGAGTCGCTCCTCGAACTCGCCGCGGTACTTCGCGCCGGCGATGAGGGCGGAGATGTCGAGCGACACGAGCCGCTTGTCCTTGAGGGAGTCGGCGACGTCACCCGCGACGATGCGCTGCGCGAGCCCCTCGACGACGGCGGTCTTGCCGACGCCGGGCTCACCGATGAGCACGGGGTTGTTCTTGGTGCGGCGTGTCAGCACCTGCGAGACGCGCCGGATCTCGGCATCGCGCCCGATGACCGGGTCGAGCCTGCCGCTCCGGGCGATCGCGGTGAGGTCGACGCCGTACTGCTCGAGGGCGGTCTTCTGCCGCTCCTGCGAGTCAGGGGCGCCCTGGAGGTTCGCCATGCGGTCCGTCCTTTCGTTGCGGTGGTCTCGTACTTGAGTCTACTGCACTCAACTTACGAACGGGAGGTGGTGTTCCCGATCCCGACCGCGCTGACGAGCGCCCCGGCGAGCAGCAGGAACGCCATCACCACCATGGCCCGGTGGAACCCCGACACGCTCACCCCGCCGCCGAGGACCACACCGGCGAGCGCCACGACCACGAGCCCGGCGACGCGCGCCACGGCGTTGTTCACCGCCGACCCCACCCCGGCCTCGCGCTCCGGCACGGACCCGAGCACCGCGCTCGTCAACGGCGTCACCATCGTCGCGATGCCGATGCCGACGAGCACCAGACCCGGGAGCACCGACCACCAGTACGCGGCCGGTCCGTCGCCAGCACCGAGCATGACGAGCGCTCCGACCGCGGCGATCGCCGGGCCCGCCGCCATGAACCAGCGCGGACCGTACCGTCCGGCCAGGCTCCCGACGGTGGTCGACAGCGCCAGGAGCAGGAGGGTCGGCGGCAGGCTCGCGACCCCGGCGAGCCACGCAGGGAAGCGCCAGACCTCCTGCAGGAACAGCGTGACGACGAAGCCGACCATGCCGAGTGCGCCGTAGATCGACAGCGTCGCGAGGTTCCCGACCGCGAAGTTGCGGGCGCGGAACAGGTCGAGCGGGACGAGCGGCGCTCCCCCGGCCCTGGTCACCCGGAGCTCCCACGGCACGAAGACCACGAGGGCGGCCGCGCCGACGACGAGCGCGGTCACGACGAGCGCCGACGACCAACCCAGACGCTCCTGCTCGATGAGGCCGAGGACCACACCCCCGACGCCGACCACGGCGAGCACGGCACCGAGCACGTCGACGCGCTGTCCACGCTCCGGCCGGACGTCGCCGGTGATCCGCAGCACGAGCGGGATCGTCACCGCGATCGGCACGGCCGACAGCACGAACACCCAGCGCCAGCCGATCCCGTCGACCACGAGACCGCCCACCACGGGGCCGACGATGACCGCTGCGCTGGACCACGCCGTCCACGAACCGATCGCCTTCGCCTGCGCCGCGCCGCGGTAGGCAGCGACGATGGACGCGAGGGAGCTCGGCGTGACGAGGGCCCCTCCGATCCCCTGCACCGCGCGAGCGACGATGAGCACCGCACCGGTCGGCGCCACCGCGCACGCGACCGACGCCAGCCCGAACACGACCAGCCCCCACGTGACGATGCGGACCCGACCGAACACGTCCGAGAGCGAACCCGCCACGAGGATCAGCGACCCGAGGGTGACGAGGTACGCGTCGACGACCCACTGCTGCACGACGAGCCCGCCACCGAGTTCGTGCCGGATCGCCGGCAGTGCCACGGTCACGACGCTCGAGTCGAGCCCGACGACGAACGACGCCAGGATCGCGACGACGAGCACCACACGGCGGTCGTCACGGAGCGGAGCGGTGTGGGTCGGCGTCACCATGGCGCCATCATGCTCCGAGGCACCCCCGGACCGGCAGTCCCCCTCGGGAACACCCCGCACGGAGAAGCCCCCGCGACCGACGTGGTCGCGGGGGCTGCCGACAGGACGGGGCTGGGTGTCCTGGTACCGGTCCCCGGGGAGGGAGCGCTAGTTGCGGGGCTCCGTGGTGGAGTGCGCGTTCGGCTGCACGGACGGCCCCGGGTTCACGACGGCACCGGCGGCGTTCGTCGTGGTGCCGGTGTGCGCGGCGCCCGGCTGTGCGGTGTCCTGCACCGTGCCGTCCTGGGGCTGCTTCTTGTCGTCGCCCATCTCCTTCTTGAAGATGTTGATCGACTGACCGAGGCCCTTGGCGAGCGCCGGGAGCTTCGTCGCACCGAACAGCAGGATGATGATCCCGAGGATGATCAGCAGGTGAACCCCGCCGAGGCCTTGCCACATGTTGACTCCTAGGTTGCTGGGTCTGCGCGCCGTCCTCGTGTCGTCGTCGACACGAGCGGCGGAAGTCCGTCGTCGCCTCATCGTAACCCGCGCCGTCCGGGATGCCCAGATCGGCGGCCGGACGGACACCGGACGCACAGGCAGCACCCCGGGAGCCGCTGCGTCCCGCAGCGTGCACTGTCCGGGCCGAAGGGTCGCGGCAGGGCCGGAGTCGAGGGGCGCCGGCGCTCAGTAGGCGCCCCGCGAGCGCAGGACGGACGGGATCGTCCGCGCGAGGATGGCGACGTCGTGCAGGAACGACCAGTTCTCGACGTAGTGCAGGTCGAGCCGCACACCCTCGGCCCAGTCGAGGTCGGAGCGCCCGCTGACCTGCCACAGTCCGGTGATGCCGGGGGTGACGAGGAGCCGCCGGTCGGCGAAGTCCTCGTACGCCGCGACCTCGCAGGGCAGAGCGGGACGTGGCCCGACCAGGCTCATCGCGCCGGTCAGGACGTTCCACAGCTGCGGGAGCTCGTCGAGTGACGAGCGCCGCAGGAAGGCTCCGACCCGGGTGACCCGCGGGTCCTGCCTGATCTTGAAGAGCGGTCCGGCGCCCTCGTTCTCCGCGGAGAGCTCCGCGACGCGGTCCTCGGCATCGACGCACATCGTCCGGAACTTGCAGATCGAGAAGAGCCGGCTGCCCCGACCCACGCGCTGTTGCCGGAAGACGACCGGACCGCCGTCGTCGATCCGGATCGCCAGGGCGACGGCCACGAACACCGGTGCGAGCAGCAGGAGTCCGATCGACGCTCCGAGCACATCGACCGCGCGCTTGCCCGTCCGGCAGCGGTAGTCCGGGGCCTCGACGTGCATGAGGGGCAACCCGTCGACCGGACGCTCGTGGACGCGACCACCGGCGACGTCGGCGAGCGGGGACGACACGACGAGCTCGATGCCGCGCTCCTCGAGCTGCCACCCGAGGCGGCGCAGGCGCTCGTGGCCCCCGGGGATCGCACCGGCTACCACGACGGCGCCGACACCGCGCTCGGCGGCGAGGTCGAGGACGTCGTCCACGCTCCCGACCACCGGGACGTCCGCCGCGCCCAGCGCCACGCTCGACCCGACGTCGTCCCCGGTCGTGGCGACGGCCGCGACCCGGTACCCGGCGGCAGGCGTCGCCGCGATCCGCCGCCCCACGTACCGGACGTCGACGAGCTCGCCGACGACGAGGACGTCCTGCAGCAGCTCGCCCCGTGCACGCCGGTGCGCCAGCACGGACCGCGCCGCCCTGCGCCCGGTCACGAGCAGGGCGGTGCCGAGCGGGAACGCGATCGCGACGTACCCGCGGGCGATGTCGAGCTGCGCCGAGTACGCGACGACCGCGACCGTCGCACAGGTCGTCAGGCTCGCGGTGAGCACCCGGCGGTACTCCTCTGCGCCGACGCCGGCGATGCGGGCCTCCCGCGTGCGGAAGCCCGCGAGCATCGCCGACCACAGCAGGACGATCGCCGGTCCGGCGGCGAACTCGAGCCAACCCGGGTGCGACGGGGCGAGGAGCGACTCGCCGGGGAACCGGATGCCGTGCGCCACCGCGAACGAGAGGACGAGCAGGACCAGGTCGACGCCGGCGAGTGCCCAGCCGTACCCGGTCAGGCCCGCTCGCGACGCCGGCCGGACCGCGGACGACATCGACGCCGCATGCGCAGTGCCGTGACGGACCGCGAACGACATCGGTGGTCCTCCCGCTCGGCGACCGACGCGCCGGGAGACGCGCGGGTGACGACGAACGTCACCCGCGCAGTATATCAATTCTGGATGTCTGGCATCAGCACCCGATCGAGGGTCCAGAGCACGGGTGCCTCGTCGACGGCCGCCACCTGCGCCGGACCGATCCCCCGGAGCCGGAAGCCCACCCGTTCACCCGGCAGGAGCGTCATGAAGCCGCGGTCCACGGTGCCGGTCGCAGCGAGGCGGTCCGGCTGCAGCAGCAGGTCCCGCACGAGCGACTCCGCCTCGACGACCAGGTCGTGGCCGTCCCCGTCCGGCGCCGGTGTCACGGTCGTGCGGTACCGCGCGGGCTGCCAGCGCATCTCGCGGTCGGGCGCGGGCGTCCACACGGCACGCCGCCAGTCCATGTCCGCCACGACGAGCTCGTTCGTCGGGTCGTCCACGACCCCGACCGACTCGGGCAGCGACACGACCGCGACGCCCGACGACGGCAGCTGCACGGGCAGGGTTGCCTCGGCCAGGATCGCCCCGGAGAGGGAGACCCGCCGGACCCGGACGACGCTGTCGACCCCGGTGCGCGAGGACCGGACGGCCACCTCGATCGGGGCGTGTCCGAAGGAACCGGGCGAGACCCCGAGGGACAGCGTGTCCACCAACTCGCCGGACCCGGCCGCCTGGCCGTCGCGGGCAGCGCGGTCGGGGTGGGCCGCGCCTCCCGACCGGTCGTCGCCGTCCGCCGGGACCGCGTCCGACGTGCGGGCGGCGACCGGGCGGATCGTCAGCAGCACGTCGTCGTACAGCCGACGCAGCTCGTGCGCGAGCGGCTTCAGCCGCCCCGCCGAGTCGATCGCCGACCACGACGACACCGGCCACAGATCGTTGAGCTGCCAGACCACGACGCCGGTGTTCCGCGGCCAGTGCGTGCGCCAGTGCTCGACACCGGTCGCGATCGCGCGCGTCTGCTGCAGCTGGGTCAGGTAGTGCCAGCGGTCGAGGTCGCCGGGATCGACGGCGCCGAAGCGCGGCGCGATGCCGCGCGCGAGCTTGCCCATGCCGTCGTCGGCCTTCTGGTGGTGGACGACACCGGGTGAGTCGACGCGCATCGGCTCGTCCGCGACGGCGTCGCGCAGCGTGCGCCAGGCGGGCGGCGCCTGCCACCCGAACTCGGAGACGAACCGCGGGACGGAGTCGCGGTAGTGCTCGTCGGACACGCGGTTCCAGACGTCCCACGAGTGGTGCGTCTCGTGGTCGACGTGGTTCGCCGGCAGGCTCTCGGACCCCGACCACGGCGACGCCACCGTGTAGAAGCGCGACGGGTCCACCGCGTCGACGATCGTCGGCAGCAGGTCGAGGTAGTAGTCGAGGCCCCAGCCGCGGTCACCGAGCTCGTCGGCCCAGCCGTCGGCGTCGTGCAGCCAGATGTTCTCGTTGTTGCCGTTCCAGACGACGAGCGAGGGGTGGCCGGCGAGGCGGGCCACGTTGTCGCGGGCCTCGGCGATCGCCTCGCTGCGGATCGGCTCGATCTCCGGGTAGGCGGAGCAGGCGAACAGGAAGTCCTGCCAGACGAGCAGGCCGAGCTCGTCGCAGACGTCGTAGAAGTCGTGCGACTCGTAGACGCCGCCGCCCCAGACGCGGACCAGGTTGACGTGCATGTCGGCCGCTGCACGCAGCCGGTCCTCGATCCGGGCCCGGTCGACCCGGGAGACGATGACGTCGTCGGGGATCCAGTTGACGCCCCGGACGTCGATCACCGTGCCGTTGACGATGATCGTGAAGGGCTTGCCGACGTCGTCCGCCGCGGTGTCGATCCTGGCCGAGCGGAAGCCGGTGCGGCTGGTCCGGCGGTCGAGGACCTCGCCGTCGACCGTCTGCAGCTCGACCGTCACGTCGTAGCGGACCTGCTCGCCGTAGCCCCGCGGCCACCAGCGTCGGACGTCCGGGACCCGCACCGTGACGACCGTCTCGTCGCTCTGCGGGGTGAGCTGCGCGCGGGAACGCTGCCGGGTCGTGCCACCGTCGACCGTCGGGCCGCTCACGGTGACCACGAGCACGAGGTCGTCGTCCTCGCCGTCCTGGTCGAGGTCGTTCATCCCGGAGCGCTCGACCGTGATGTGCGCGTCGAGCACGCCCTCGCCGGCCTCCACGTCGACGAGGGGCCGGACCTCGGCGAGCCGTGCCGTCGACCAGCGCTCGATCGCCACCGGCCGCCACGGGCCGCTCGTCACGGCGGTGAGGCCCCAGTCCCAGCCGAAGTTCGACGCCATCTTGCGGACGTACGGGAACGGCTCGTCGTAGGGGCCCGGCATCGAGCCGGCGCGGGCGGCGACCCGGCCGGCCTCGCGGTAGGGCGACTCGAAGAGCAGTTCGAGCTCGCGCTCCCCCGCCCCGCCGGGCACGTCGTTGAGGTCGAAGCGGTAGCGGCGGTGCATGTTCCGCGTCGTGCCGACCACCACGCCGTCGAGGCTCAGCTCGGCGACCGTGTCGAGCCCGTCACAGACCAGGTCGACGCGCTCGAAGCCGCGCGGGGCCACGTCCACCGTCCGTCGGTACGACCAGTCCGCACGCCCGACCCACCCGGCGGCGTCCTCGTTGCGGTCGAGCGTCGGGTCGACGACGAGTCCCTCGCGCTCGAGGTCGGTGTGCACCTGCCCCGGCACGGTGGCGGGGACGGCGCGACCCGCGATGCCGTCCGGCGCCCCCGCCGGCGGCTGGTCACCGGCGATCGTCACGGTCCAGTCGTCGCGGAGTTCCTCGCGCTCGAGGGTCATGCGGGTCCTTTGCTGGGCGGACTGGGGCGGTGCGGACGGGACCGCGGGCGGCCGGTCGGGACCGGCCGTCCGACGCCGGCCGGCGGTCGTGCCCGTGGCCGCGTGGACGGCCTGGAGGCACGGCACCGGTGACCCAGCGTCGTCGCGTCCGCGCGCGCGGACGATCGCTCGTCGCGCGCGGGGGTGCTCGGCGATGCTAGTACGTGGACCCTGCCACGCGCCTCCGCCCGGAGGGTGACCCGCGGGCCTCGGCACTCCTCGGCACGTCGTGGCAGGGTGGGCGGGTGATCACCGTCGACACCGCAAAGGCCCTCCGCGACGCCGGGCTCCGCTGGCACCCCGCCACCGGCGACCGGTTCGTCATCGACAAGCCCGGCGTCGACGACGACGTCTACACGGTCTCGGAGATGACGGTCGAGCGCCACGACCACCCGACCGGCACCGTGCTCGGCTTCAACGGCACGACGGAGTGGGCGCTCGACTCGGTGTCGGTCTCCGAGTCGCTCTGGCTGCCCCGCGAGGACCAGCTGCGGGAACTGCTCGGACCCGCGTTCGTGTCGCTGACCGCGGGTTTCACGGTCACGGCGACGATCAGCGGCGAGCGGCACGCGTTCGACCGGGCGGACGCGGCAGAGGCGTACGGCGCCGCGCTGCTCGCCTACATCGAGGCGTCCCTGGCCTGAGCACCTCGACCGTCCGTCCGATCCGCGCGGGGGACGCGCCCGGCTGGACGTTGCCGGAATGGCTCCTGGGCCCCGTTTGGTTGCATGGCGACATGACCGTTCCGAACATCACCCTGAACGACGGCAAGACCATCCCGCAGCTCGGCTTCGGCGTCTTCCAGATCGAGCCGGAGAACACGAAGGAAGCGACGCTCACGGCGCTCGAGGTCGGCTACCGCCACATCGACACCGCCGAGATGTACGGCAACGAGAAGGAGGTCGGCGAAGCCATCGCCGAGTCCGGCATCGACCGGTCGGAGATCTTCGTCACCTCGAAGCTCAACAACGGGTTCCACGACCCGGCCCTCGCCGCCGAGAACGGCAAGAAGTCGGCCGACCTGCTCGGTGGCTACACCGACCTGTTCCTCATCCACTGGCCGCTGCCCACGGTGTCGGACTTCGTCCCGACGTGGAAGGCGATGGAGGAGCTGTACCACGCCGGGACCGCCCGCTCCATCGGCGTCTCGAACTTCCAGGCGCACCACCTGAACCGCCTGGCCGCGGAGACCACGATCACCCCGGCGGTGAACCAGATCGAGGTGCACCCGTACCTCGTGCAGGAGGAACTGCGCGCCTACGGCCGCGAGCACGGCATCGCGACCGAGGCCTGGTCGCCGATCGCACAGGGCCTCGTCCTCGACGACGAGACCATCACGCGCATCGCCGACGCCACCGGCAAGACCCCGGCGCAGGTCGTCCTCCGCTGGCACATCCAGCGCGGTGACATCGTCTTCCCGAAGTCGGTCACCCGCTCGCGCGTCGAGGAGAACTTCGCGATCCTCGACTTCGAGCTCTCCGACGACGACATGACGGCGATCACGTCGCTCGACAAGGGCCACCGCACCGGCCCGGACCCGGACACGTTCGACTACGTGCCGGCCTGACAGCCGGACGCACGGGTCGCCTGACGCGACCCACCTGACGGACGACAGGCCCGTGGCTGCGCAGCCACGGGCCTGTCGTCCGTCAGGGGGTCACGCGGGACGCGGTGACCGTGAAGCGGGACGTCCGGACGACCTGCCGGGTCGAACCGACGCTCCGCTCGAGCTCCGACCGGTAGCGGAGGTGCCCGTTCCAGACGCACCAGAGCTCACCGTCCTGCTGCAGGATCCGAGCGGCGTTCCGGAACATCGCGGCCGCGGCGTCGGTGCTGACCGTCGTGCCGTCGTGGAACGGGGGGTTGCAGAGCACGAGCTTCGCGGAGCCGGTGTCGAGCTCGTCGCCGGCATCGGTCCGCGTGGTCGTGACCCGGTCGCCGACGCCGTTCAGGTCGGCCGTCAACCGCGTCGACGCGACCGCGACGCTCGACACGTCCGTCGCGACGACCTTGATCGACGGACGCCGTCGTGCGAGCACCGTCGCGATCGTGCCGTTGCCGCAGCCGAGGTCGACCGCCGTCCGGGCTGCCGGCACCGCATCGTCGACCACGTCGAGCAGCACCCGGGTGCCGAGGTCGAGCGACGTGCCGGCGAACACCCCGCCGTGCGCGGCGATCGTGATGCCGAGCTCGTCGTTGTGGACGCGGCGGGGCCACGGAGCGGTCACGTCGGCCCGCGCGGCTGCCGCGTGCAACGGGTCCTGCGCGATGAGCAGCCGTGACTTCGCCCGGCCCCGGGACGCCGTGACCTCGCCGAAGTAACGGCGGAGGACGTCGTTCTGCGACAGCGTCATGTGCTTCACGCGCCCGCCGCAGACGACCACCACGTCGGGCGCGGCCCACCGGGCGATCGCGCGGGCGACCTCGTCGAGCCGGTCGTTCGACTTCGGCAGCCGGAGGAGCACGAGCCGGACGTCGCGGAACGCGTCCTCGAGGGTCGCAGGGTGGTGGAAGCCCCGCCGACCGAACGTGCCCGCGTTCGCGGTCAGCGCCCGTTCGCCCACGAGCGAGTCCTGCACCACGCGGACGTCGCGAGCCCCGTGCACCGCGAGGACTCCGAGGGTCAGCACGCCGTACTGGTCGTCGACGACGGCGACCTCGCCGGGTTGCCGCAGCGCGTCGCCGTGCAGGAACGGCGCCTCGTCGAGCATGAAGCGGTCGGTGCCGTCGATCGCGACGATGTCCGGCTGGTCACCGTCCGTGTGGCGCCGGAAGTGGTCTGCGAAGTCGAACGGCATCGGCCAAGGCTACCCAGGACAGCCGGACGGAGGCGTCGGGACGGACATCCGCGGTATATCACCGGCGCTGTTGGTATCCCAACGCCCTACGCTTCCGGTGAGGCCGGCGCGGCGCGCGAGCGGCAGGACGAGCGAGAGGGGCCCATGTTCGCTTCGCCAGAGGTCGGGGCGCGTCCCCGACTCCGTGACCAGGCCCGAGAACGGTTGCGCGCCGAGATCATGGGCGGTGACCTCGCGCCGGGGACGCTGCTGGACGACGACGAGCTCGCGCAGCGGCTCCGCTGCTCACGGACCCCTGTGCGTGAGGCGCTGTCCGACCTCGGGCACCTCGGTCTGGTGGAGTTCCGACCCAACCGGTACACGCGGGTGACGGTGCCCCGCCGCGAGGAACTCGTGCCGACGCTGCAGGCGCTCGGGCTGCTGTTCAGCGGCGTGGTCCGCACGACGATCCCGGAGTTCGACGACCGCAGCCGTGCCACGCTCTTCCGGCGCCTCGGGCTCGTGCTCGACTGCATGGCCGCCCCGACGTGGCACTGGGGCTCCGACGCGGTCACGCCCGTGTACCGGATGTTCATCACCGCGTGCGGGAACCCGCTGCTCGCCTCCACGCTGAGCGGCGCCCTCGACGGCCTGACGTACCGGCTCCGCCACGACGATGCCCGCGCGGCCCTGCCGTGGGAGCACATCCGGAACGGGCTCGTCGCGCTGCGGGTCGCGGTCGACTGCCGTGACGGACGGCTCGCCGAACGGGCCAGTTCGACGATCCACCTGCTGCAGGACCCGGACCACCGGGGCGCGTGACGTGTGCGGCGCCTGCCTCCGGAAGGTCATCGAGGACGTGCGGTCGCGGCGCCCCACCGGCCGCTGCGTCGACGCGGACCCCGCGCGTCCGCCGCGCTGCCCGGTGACGGACGCGACGCTCCGCGAGCTCTTCGAGCCGCCGGAGGAGCACTGGTGACCCAGCGCCGGCGACGCAGCGCCGACGGCGCAGCGCCCCTGCGTCAGCGCTGCGGACGGTAGAGCACCACCGCGGTGTTGCGCTCGGGTCGCATCCCGGCGCGGAGCGAGATCGCCGCTCCGGTCGTGGTCGCCGCGAACACCCGCGCGCCCGGCCGGTTGATGAGCTGGTCGGCGAGCGCGCGCTCCAGCTCCCGGACGCGGTCGCGCAGGGCACGGTTCTCGTTCTCGAGCTCGAGGACCCGCCGGATCCCCTCGAGGGAGACACCCTCGGACCCGAGCCGCGCGACCTCGCGGAGCTGGGCGACGTCGCGCATCGAGTAGCGGCGGGAACCACCGCGGGTGCGGCCGGGAACGACCAGGCCAAGCCGGTCGTACTGCCGCAGGGTCTGCGGGTGCATCTCGGCGAGTTCCGCCGCCACCGCGATCGCGAATACGGGCGACTCCTCGTCCAGGTCGGTCATCGAACGCTCCTTCCGTCGTGCTGGCGGCCTGGAGGCCCGGTGCCGGTTCCTGACGGAGCCGCACCGAGCCTCTCCCCACCGGCACGGCCCGCCCGCCGCTTCGCGACGGGCGGGTACCGGCGGCGTGGGCCCAGACCGGGCTCATCGCGTTGCTGGTGCGCTAGCTGCGCGCCTTGGCGAGCAGGTCCTCGCGCGGGTCCTCGTCGGGCAGCGCGTCACGCAGGGCCTCGACGGCCTCGCGCTGCTTGTCCGACAGGTGGGACGGCACCGCGACCTGGACGGTCGCGAGCAGGTCGCCCGTGCCGTTCTTCGTCGTCACACCGCGACCCTTGACACGGAGGACACGACCCGACGGGGTGCCGGGTGCGACCTTCAGCTTCACCGGGTCGCCACCGAGGGTAGGGACCTGGATCGTCGCCCCGAGCGCCGCCTCGGCGAACGTCACCGGGACGTCCACGCGCAGGTGCTGGCCGTCGCGCTCGAACACCGGGTGCTTGCGGACGCTGACCGTGACCACCAGGTCGCCGGCCTCGCCGCCGTCCGGGCTCGGCTCGCCCCGGCCGCGCAGACGGATCTTCTGACCATCGGCGACGCCCGCGGGGATGCGGACGTTCACCGGGCGGCCGTTGCCCTGCGAGAGCTTGACGGTGTCACCGGCGATGGCGGTCGCGAAGTCGAGGGTCGTCGATGCCGTGACGTCGCGACCCTTCGTCGGTCCACCGAACCCGCGGAAGCCGCCGGAGGGCTGACCGAAGCCGCCACCACCACCGAACATGCCACCGAGGATGTCCTCGAATCCTCCGGCACCGCCGCGACCGCCGCCCGGCTGGCCGAAGCGGACGCGCTGTCCGCCCTGCTGGCCGAACATCCCGCCGAAGACGTCCTCGAAGCCGCCGCCCTGGCCCGGGCCGCCCGCCGTGAAGCGGGCGCCCGAGCCCATGGCACGGATCTGGTCGTACTCGGCGCGCTGCTCCTTGTCGGAGAGCACCGAGTACGCCTCGCTGATCTCCTTGAAGCGGGACTCGGCGGCGGCGTCGCCCGGGTTGGAGTCCGGGTGGTACTGCCGCGCGAGCTTCCGGTAGGTCTTCTTCAGCTCAGCGTCGCTCGCCGTCTTGTCGACGCCGAGGACCTTGTAGAAGTCCTTGTCGAACCAGTCCTGACTGGCCATGAATCCCTACCTCCTTCCCGTGCTTCAGGCCGGGACCGCGACGGCGACCTTGGCCGCGCGGAGGACGCGGTCACCGAGCTTGTAGCCCGGCTCCACGACGTCCGCCACGGTCTGGTCGGTCGCACCCGGCGTCGGGAGCTGCACGATCGCCTCGTGCACGTTCGGGTCGAAGGGCTCGCCCTTCTCGCCGATCTGCTCCAGCTTGAACTTGCCGAACCCGCCGCGGATCTTCTGCGCGATGACCTGCATCGGGCCCTCGGCGAGGTCGCCGTGGGCCTCGGCGCGGGTCAGGTCGTCGAGCGCGGGCAGCAGGGCCCGGACGACCTCGGCGATGACGGCGTCGCGGTTCGCCTCGCGGTCGCGCTCGACGCGCTTCCGGAAGTTCACCAGCTCGGCCTGGGCGCGGAGCATGTCGGCGCGCATGTCGGCGAGGAGGTCGCGGTCGGCCTGGGACAGCTTGTCCTCCTCCATGCCGCGGGCCGCGTCGTCGAGCAGGGCCTGGTCCTCCGGGGACAGGTCGCTCGCCGCGGGGGCGTCGGTGGGGACCTCGACGTCGGGGCCCTCGGCCTCGATCAGGTCCTCGGCACCGTCGACGTCCGCGGTCGTGCCGTCCTCGGAACCGTCCGGGTGGCCGGCGCCGGCCGAGCCGGCGGGCCCGGCGGAACCGTCCGCCGGGCCGCGCCCTGCCTGCGCACCGTCAGCCGAGCCTCCAGGCAGGTTCTCGTCCTGCGGGTTCTCGTTGGTGGTGTCGTCAGCCATGCGTTACTTCTTGTCCTTGTCGTCCTCGTCGTCCACGACCTCGGCGTCGACGATGTCCTCGTCGTCCGCCTGCTGGCCCTGACCGTCGGCAGTCGGCTGCTCGCCACCGGCTGCGGCACCCGCGTCCTGCTGGGCGTAGATGGCCTGGCCGAGCTTGCCCTGCGACTCGTTGAGCTTGTCGAACGCGGTCTTCACCGCCTCGTCGTCGTCACCCGCGAGGGCCGACTTCAGCGAGTCGACGTCCGCCTGCACCTCGGACTTGACGTCCGCGGGGAGCTTCTCGTCGTTCTCCTTGATGAGCTTCTCGATCGAGTAGACGAGCTGCTCGGCCTGGTTGCGACGCTCGTTCGCCTCGCGGCGGGCCTTGTCCTCCGCCGCGTGCTCCTCGGCCTCGCGGACCATGCGCTCGATGTCCTCCTTCGGCAGCGACGAGCCGCCGGAGATGACCATCGACTGCTCCTTGCCGGTGCCCTTGTCCTTCGCGGACACGTGCACGATGCCGTTGGCGTCGATGTCGAAGGTGACCTCGACCTGCGGGACGCCGCGGGGGGCCGGGGCGATGCCGGTCAGCTCGAAGGTGCCGAGCGGCTTGTTGTCACGGGTGAACTCACGCTCGCCCTGGAAGACCTGGATCGCGACCGACGGCTGGTTGTCATCGGCGGTCGTGAAGGTCTCGCTCCGCTTGGTCGGGATCGCGGTGTTGCGGTCGATGAGCTTCGTCATCAGGCCGCCCTTGGTCTCGATGCCGAGCGACAGCGGCGTGACGTCGATGAGCAGGACGTCCTTGCGCTCGCCCTTCAGGACACCGGCCTGCAGCGCGGCACCGACGGCCACGACCTCGTCCGGGTTGACGCCCTGGTTCGGCTGCTTGCCACCCGTGAGCGACTTGACGACCTCGGCCACGGCGGGCATGCGGGTCGAGCCGCCGACGAGCACCACGTGCGCGATCTCGCTGACCGAGACGCCCGCCTCCTTGATGACGTCGTTGAACGGCTTCTTCGTGCGGTCGAGCAGGTCGGAGGTCATCTGCTCGAACTGGGCGCGCGAGATGGTCTCGTCGAGGTTCAGCGGGCCCTCGGCCGTCAGCGTCAGGTACGGGAGCTGGATGTTCGCCGACATCTGCGACGACAACTCCTTCTTGGCCTGCTCGGCGGCCTCCTTGAGGCGCTGCTTCGCGATCTTGTCCGTGGACAGGTCGACGCCGTGCTCGTCCTTGAACTTCTTGATCAGGTGGTCGACGATCCGCTGGTCCCAGTCGTCGCCGCCGAGGCGGTTGTCGCCGGCGGTCGCGCGGACCTGGATCGTCGAGAAGTCGTCGTCCTTGCCCACCTCGAGCAGGGAGACGTCGAACGTGCCGCCACCGAGGTCGAAGACCAGGATGAGCTCGTCTTCCTTGCCCTTGTCGAGGCCGTACGCCAGCGCGGCGGCGGTCGGCTCGTTGATGATGCGGAGGACGTTGAGGCCGGCGATCTCACCGGCGTCCTTCGTCGCCTGGCGCTCGGCATCGTTGAAGTACGCCGGGACGGTGATGACCGCGTCGGTGACGTCCTCGCCGAGGTACTGCTCGGCGTCGCGCTTGAGCTTGCCGAGGGTGCGGGCCGAGATCTCCTGCGGCGTGTACTTCTTGCCGTCGATGTCGGTCGTCCAGTCGGTGCCGATGTGGCGCTTGACGCTGGCGATGGTGCGGTCGACGTTCGTGACGGCCTGGCGCTTGGCGGTCTCGCCGACGAGGACCTCGCCGTCCTTCGTGAAGGCGACGATCGAGGGCGTCGTGCGGAGTCCCTCGGCGTTCGCGATGACAGTGGGCTCGCCACCCTCGAGCACGCTGACGACCGAGTTGGTGGTTCCGAGGTCGATGCCTACTGCACGTCCCATGTGTTGGTGCTCCTTCGGTTGGGTTCGTGGGTCTTGCTGAAGCCTACGCGGAGTTGCGTCCGCTCGGCTCAAGTTTACCCAGGACATCCCCAGCGTCAAGCGGCCGAAGCAAGTTGCGCTGAGCTGACGCAACTTCCGATGAGCATCGCGCCCGGCACGCCCACAGTGTGTGCGTTCACTGCCCCCACTCCCTGCAAGAGCGCGGCCGAATGGCGGCCCGATCCGGGAGGCACGTCATCCGGATGTGGTCGCTCCTTCAGGCTGCGACCGCGATCGGCATCGCCGCAGCCCTCGACGCAAGTCCGACGGACGCGACCGGCGCGCAAGGCTGCATGCACTCGCGGGGCCCGCAGAGCCCCACTTGCGACGAGATCAGCAAGAGGGTGACGGCAACTCCGCGGCAAGGTCAGCCCGGCTTGCCATACCAACCCTCCAATGTGATACTTCAGGTGCCACTCAAGGGTGGCACGTCAGCAGTTGGAAGGAAGTCTCATGTATGGATCTGGGAGTGGGATCGGACCCACCATCGGTGGCGGTAGCGCGGCAGCGCTGGCGTACACCGGAAGCGGCTCGATGGTCCTGCCCGCTGTGATCGCCAGCGCCTCCCTGGTGCTCGGGATCCTCTTGGCCTTGCGGAACTGGATGCTGACTCGCTCCAACCAGGCTGCATGACCCTGTGAGCAGGCGGCTTCACGAGGCATGAATCGGGCACGAGGCGCCCGACGAGCTGCCGCTCTCAATTCGAATGATCGGGCTACGCGAATCGTTCCGACCTGTCACGTTGCACCGATCGATGGCAACCATCGCGCCAACGAGTTCTCGATGACGCCGCCGGTGCGATACATCGAGACCTATCCACCCGCACTCCAGCCGGCAAACCTGTCCAACCAAGCAAACACCTTGAAAGGATCCGCATAACAATGCGATTCTCGAACATCCTCGCCGCGGCCAGCACCGTTGGCATCGCTGGCGTCCTGGCCATCGGCGCTGCAACGCCCGCTCACGCGACGAGCGCCGCCAGCGCCGATCGCGTCTTCGGCCCCATGTATTCCTGGAATTACAGCGCCTCGAGCACTCCCCTTTCTTGGGTGGGCTGGTATGTCCAGGATGATCAACATGTTCGCGGTCGAAATGCATCATCCGAAGCAGAAGCCGCTTCGAAGGCGGATACCTTCGAGCTCCCCAGCACCGGTAGCACCGGACCCCTCGTTGCGAAGTCGGGCGCCGGGGCCGGGAAGTGCCTCACTATCATCGCGTTCAGCGGCGCAAACCCTGATACGAAGGGCGAGGGCGTCATGCAGCCCTGTGACCCGTCTAATGCTTCCCAGCAGTTCTTCTGGCGCGAAGCGAACACCGATGGTACCGGTTACGGCTGGACTCTCAGGGGGCATCTGAACGGAAAGGAGGTTGCCGCGAACGGCGCGGCTTGGGTCGCCGCAAACGCTGTGGCGTTCATCGACACCTTCCCCCAGATCGAGACGTATCCGGCTGTGGTTGCGGATCTCACAGCACAGGTTGATTCAGTGGATTCGACGGCAAAGTCCGCAGTGGTGAGCGGCACCGGCGAGCCCGGCGCGGCCATCGATGTCAAGGGCCCCTCGGGCACGGTCAGCACCACCGTCAAGTCCGACGGCACGTGGCACGTCACCGTTCCCGGCCTCGCCGTCGGCGACAACGACCTGAAGGTCACCCAGACCGTCGGCGACAACGTCCAGACCAAGGACCTCGTCGCGACCATTCTCGCCTCCCCGGTGGTTGATCCGATGATCGCCGGCGGTGCTGGTGTCGCCGCGATCGCTCTTCTCGGCGCCGCGATGGTTCGCCGTAACCGTCAGAACGCGTAGCGCCGAGGGGTTTTGACCTGATGCCGAGCCGTCACAGGCTCATTGCGATGAGCTCTGACGGCTCGGCATCGTCATGTCCGCATCGTTCCTACCCACTACAACCCGGATACCGAAAGTTACCCATGACCACGGCAGAACCTGGCTCTGTGAACCGCCGAACGCTTCGAGCGCTGCGGCCGATGAATCCCCTGACTCGTCCGGTCCGCATGTTCGGAGCGCTTGTCATGGTGGCCGCGGTATTCGCCTGCGTCTACTGGAACCAGGATTATCGGGCCTTCGAAGCTTTCCTCGCTGCGATCGTCTTGAGCCCCTTTGCGCACGGTACGGGCGCCTCGGGCACCACTTTTTATCTGCAACAACCAACCGGCATGATTGGCCTGGTCATCACGGCCGAGTGCACCGCTCTGATCCTCATCGCACCGCTCGTCGCCCTCGCCGCGGCTCTGCTCGTGCTGACTCGCGTTCACTGGTGGCGCATAGCCGCTGGGCTCGGCGCAATGTGGGTGGTTGTCACGAGCGTCAACGAAGTCCGACTCGCCTTCATCGCGTTCGCATCCGACGCCTGGGGTGTGGACCTCGGCTACCCATTGAGCCATACCTACATCGGTTCCGTCATCGGAATCCTCGGCTTCGTCGCTGGCCTCGCAGTCCTGCTCATCATCACCGGTACTGTCCGTCGCCGCTGAGTGGTCCTCTAACCCGAAGTAGCGCCACCCGATCAGAAGGCCCTCGTCATGCTCCCGGTACTCAACGCACTCACCACGCTCTTCGCGGTGATGTTCATCGCGTACGTCTTCTTCATCCTGATACCATTTCTCCGTCACAAGCCAACGCAGCCCGGTAACGTCGAAGACTTCGAGTGGCACTATTTCATCCCGTGCCGTGATGAAGAGGTCGTCATCGGAGAGACCATCACGCGTGCGCGAACAGATTTCCCTCATGCGCATGTCTGGGTGATCGACGACGACAGCGACGACAACACGTCCCTCATCGCGGATCGATTCGCCTCCGAGGACGATCATGTGCACGTCGTCCAGCGCCGCCGTCCCGAGGCTCGGACCGGCAAGGGCGACGCGCTGAACGCCGCCTACCGACAGCTGCTCGCGTGGCTCCCGGTTGATGCGGACCGCTCACGCATCGTGGTTGGTGTTGTCGACGCGGATGGCGAGATGGCGGCGAACGCACTTGAGATCGTCTCCTCCGAGTCAGTGTTCGGCGACCCGAAGGTCGGGGCAGCGCAGACGGCGGTGTGGATGAAGAACCGTGGCGACAAAAACCCGTACCCGGATCGCGGCCGCCTCATCAACTGGTTCGGTTCCTATCTCCTTCGCATGCAGGACCTTGAATTCCGAACGGTGATTGCTGCCATGCAGTCTCTTCGCACCAGGACGGGCACGGTCGGGCTCGGCGGCAACGGACAATTCACGAGACTGAGCGTGCTCGATGCCATCAGTTCGCAGTACGGCGATCCGTGGCACGGAGCTCTGTTGGAGGACTACGAGCTGGGCCTGCACGTGCTGCTTGCTGGCTACGAGAACCGCCACGTCTACGAGACCCACGTGTCCCAGGAAGCACTGCCCGACATTCGTCGTCTCATCACGCAACGCACGCGGTGGGCGCAAGGCAACATTCAGTGCATCAAGTACATTCCAGAAATTGTCAAATCACCACAGTTCGATGCCGGCGGAGTCATCGAGATCTGCTACTACCTCATCCTGCCGTTCATTCAGGTGATCGGGGTGCTGTCTACTGTCACACTGCTCGGCCTCCGGATTGCGTGGGGCATCAGCGACCCCGCCTCGTTGATTGGTGACCCTATCGCGTTTGTGGGACTCCTGGCGCTCGTCTTAACATTCGCAATTGCCCCCTTCGCAATGTGGGGACCAATCTATCGTCGCAAGTGTGAACCGTCCGCCGCTTTCTGGACCGGCGTCGCCTGGGGATTTGGCTCCTGGCTCTACGTCTACTATATGTACATCTGCATCTTCCGCGCGTTCTGGCGCGTCATCACCCGTAAAACTGGGTGGGCGAAAACCCGCCGTAACGCCGAGAAGCACGTTCTCGGCCCGACCGCTATCGAGGTTTAACCATGGGCATTGGTACTCAATGTCGCAAGTTTCCCGCCATTGCCAACGGCATCGGCGTCACTCTCGTTGACGCCGCCTTCGTCGCCGTGTGCGCAGCACTGCTGTGGATCAATGGGCAAACCACAGTCATTGATGCTCCCGCGTCGGCACTCGTAGTGATTGTCATGATCGGCGGTGTTTTCGTCGCAGTGCGGGTAGGCGTCGGGTCGAGGTATACCCGCATGACCCCTGGCGTTGTGGCGGCCGAGCGTACTACAGTACTTGTGCAACTCTTGTTCCTGATTGCGCTCGTGGTCGCGTGGAGGGCGACCGGCGCGTACGAGCTCGGGTGGGGGGTCACGTTCGGGTCTGTCGCCCTCGTTGTCGGTAATGCCCTACTGCTCATGACTGATGTCACCACGGCGAGCCTCCGTGATGCGTCCCGTCAGGCGCGCGTGCACGCACGGCGGCTCGCATCGATGGAAGTACTGCACATCGGCGCTGCACTCATGGGCGTCGTCGGCACGGTGGTAACGAGTCCCATTCACATGTGGCGCAATGAAATCCTGAACGGCTCGATACTCATCGTTGCGACTGCAATCGGGCTCGGTAACGCTGTGGCCGCCCTCATGCGACGGAACTTGAAGCGACACCGCGGCGTGCCCAGGGGAGCTTCGCAAGAGAACATCACGGGCGCGTAGCGATGGTCGGGTGACGCCATAGGAGCACACCCAGGGTCGCGCGCTTCGCCGGCGACTTGCTGTCGCCGGTCGGGGCGACTACGACAACGTCATGGGACACCCGAGGCGCTGAAGAATGAGCAGGGCGCGCACCAACATAGCTTCCGTACGCGTTACTTCCTGAGGACTGGCGAGACGCCTGAGGGCTTCGCTGTATTCCGTCCGACAACGCCTGCGGCGCGGAGCGTACGCGGCTCGTGAGACAAAGCGAGTGACGGCATGATCGTCAACAGTTGCGCGTTGCGCCCGTGACGGGGATCATGCAACGGGTGATTCTGGGCACCAGCGGGGCAGGGCGTGCGTCAGCTGGTGCGGGTGATGGTGCATCACCGGCCGCTGTCGCTCGCGAACGAGCTGCGGCGAGGTAGGCAACTTCGAATCCTGCTGCTGTGGGGTCGACCGGCGGGGGTGTGCTCCGGTAGCGCCGAGAGCGACCCATGACCGGCTGACGCTCGCTCATTGGATCGAGCTGTGACTGGAGTGCAGCGTCCCTCCCTCCGGCTCAGCTTGGGCAGCTGGGCGCACAGCACCGTACGGGGACGGCACGGCCGATTGCTGCGCCATCCCGTACTTGTCCGTCTGAGGCGAAAGCGGTATCACGCCCCTGTGGGCGTGATACCGCTTTCGCATTGCGCCCTCACCTGGGCCCACGCACTTGTACTGGTCGGCAGCGCGGACCGGACGCAGGCGAGGCCCTCCGTGAAAGTCTGGCGAGCAGGTACAGCCGGTTCGGAGGCCACCAGGACGGGACGGGAGACCCTCACCCACCACGCCGCTGATGTTGCCCCCCCCCCCCCGTCAGGCGGGTGAGTTGATGTAGGTTCGCGCGAGGTCGGCAATGGTCTTGCTGGCTGACCCGTCTCCGTACGGGGAGGGAGTTGCCGCGAGGTGCTGTGCTTCGAAGTTCGCGAGGAGCGCGGCTGCTTCATCGGCGATGCTCGCAGTCGGTGGAACGAGGGACGCAAATCCGGCAGCGATTGCTTCAGGCCGCTCGGTGGACTGTCGGACCACGAGGAGTGGCTTTTTCAGGACGGTGCACTCTTCTTGGAGGCCGCCCGAGTCGGCGACGAGGAGCTTCGCGCGCGATGCGAGCTGCAGGAACTCAGCGTGTCCGACAGGTTCGAGCAAGTGCATCCCGCGGGTGAGGTCCTGCAGCCCGAATCGTGCGATCGCCGCTGCGGTGCGTGGATGCACAGGGAATACCACCGGTAGGTCGAGTGCGTGGAGCCCCTCGAGTACACGGCGAAGAGCCGCCTCGGTGTCGGTGTTCTCAGGCCGGTGGATCGTGACGAGCGCGAATGACGCCGGTAGGTCATCCGGAGTGTCCTCCCGACAACGCTGCTGTTCGAGCGCCTCGAGGGTGGCCTCGACGACAGTGTTTCCGGTGAGGACCACGCGGTCTGCGGCCACACCTTCAGCTAGAAGGTTCCGTACGTTCGTCTCAGTTGCAGCGCAGTGCACGTCCGCGAGCACGCCGGCGACCAAGCGATTGAGTTCCTCCGGCATCGAGCGATCGTGTGATCGCAGCCCTGCCTCGACGTGGATCACTGGGATTCCGAGGTAGTTGGCAGCCTGGGCTCCCGCGGAGACCGCGTTGGTGTCACCTTGGACGATGACAGCAGCGGGTCGCCGTGCGGTGAACTCTTGCGTGAGCGCAGCGATCCCTCTCGCGATCTGGGTCCCTCGGTCCATGCCTCCGATGCCGTCGAGGACCAGATCCGGCTCGCCGATGCCGAGCTGGGCGAAAAACTGCCCGGACATGGACTCGTCGTAGTGCTGTCCTGTATGGATCACGCGCGCCTCTTTCTCCAGGGCGCGGATGATGCCTGCGAGCTTGATGATCTCTGGGCGGGTGCCCAAGACGATCGCAACTGCTCCAGTACGACTCATGTCGACTTCCCTCCATTCAGCCTTAACTAGTATGTTACATGCTGTGTGGGTACGCGCGGTTCTACATGTTCAGGATGGAGAGAGGAACGCCGATGGCACCGTTGCACGGCTGGGGGTACCGCGAACGATGGCGGCCATCCGACCAGATTCTCGACGTCGCACTCGAAGCGACCGTTGCTGGGGCGTTGGGTCCGGGGAGCAAGATCGCGCTTGTTGACCTCAAGGACGAGCTGCAAGTGTCTCGGACTCCCCTTCTCGAGGGGGTGACTGCACCGTCTGAGATCCGCATGGTCTCGGTCCGGCCATCGCGAAGCTCGCACCGACCTAGTTGCGGCTCTCAGTTCGTACAGCGCAGCGCTCAGTGCCGCCATCGAACACGCCGGTGCGGCGGCCCGAGCCTCAACCGCTGCAGCAGCCGGGTCGCGTTCAAGCCAGTCACGAGCCGTCCTCCGGCGCCCGCGGCCGTGCTGTGGCATCAGGCAAATCCATGATCACGAAATGCGCGAGGCGGGCCCTGATTCAGGGCTGCACCGCCTCGCTGCCATCATGCGGATGTTATTTGGAGCTCGGTCAGATGAACAGATCCACCCACTTTTCATGCTCGGAAGTGCGCCGCGTGGGCGGCGCAGCAGACGCTATCCGACTCGCCCTCGGCAGCGACCCTACGGTGCCGCCTGCTCGAGCGGGCACCGAGCCAGCCGCAAGGACGGTGACCGGCGCTGCCGCATCTCATCCGTTCAGGCTTTTCCTCGCCATTCCGAATTCGCTCGTCAACTGCAAGGTGGTCGCGTGATCGACTTCCCTGATCTTCGTGTATTCGACGAATGCCGCTCCGCGGTCACCGACTTGGTCGATGACTTCACGATCGCGACTGCACTGTTCGTGTTACGTGCAGCTTGCCTGACAAGGCTCCCCAGTCATCTTGCAGCAGAGCGCCTCCCCGCTCCTCCTGCGCGCGAGACCCCTGCGCTGAACACCATCGCAATCTGCCAGCTCCTGTGCGATGGAGACGCACTCGCATCCGTCGCCGCCCAGCAGTTGGCTCTGTTCTATGAACCCGGCTCGCTCCGGAAGTACCGGGTCACCGTCGACGAGGGCCGCATCGAACGCGCTGTTGCCGCATTCTGGGAGGCGGCGACCGCCGGTAATGGCGCGGCCGCTGCAACGCTGCTCGGTCGCGCTCTTGACTTTCTCAGCCAGCCGCTGCAGGCGGTTGACACACGAGATCCTCACGAATCTCCAGGAACCATAGCCACGGCTTCGTGAAGAGATCGGAGCACATTTCGGCCAGTGAACCCGGCCACCCATCGGAGCAACCCACACCAGCGCGTCGCGGATCCTGGTGAGGAGCCCCGGTCGCTCTGAGCTACCAACCACGCTCGCGGGTGGCCCCCGTTGCCTTCGTCGCCGCTTCGGAGGCCTTTGGGGCGGCAGTCCGAACCGTGGAAAGCCATCTGCGCATGCTGACGATGTTCGCGAACACTGTCTTTCGGTCGCGGTCGCAGTCGAGCTCGTCGAAGGAAAGCTTTGGATCGACGTCGCTTTCGTCTCGTTCTGGCGTCCTTGCTACTCCGACGACGCAAGGGACCACTCGATCCGGTCGGCCTCGTACTCGTACTCGTACTCGTACTCGTGGAGGGTGAGCGTGATCGTGCTTTCTGCGCTTGGGTTCAGCGGCGCCAACTCGTCCTACTCGTCTTCGTAGCCGAGTACGACCTGATCAGCCCGGTTCGACGCCGGGCGCGCGCTTTGCGTCAACCGAGAGGGCCGCGGCCGCGCCAGCGCGTGCGGCTTTGGCATTGCGGAGACGCACTTGCGCAGCGGCCAGGAGCTGATCGGCCTCGCGGCGTCTCTGCGCCGTCGAGCCCGCCTCTCAGCATCGCCGCTGCCGCTGAACATTCCGGATGCCGAAGCGCCGCCGGTGGCCCAGAGCCGCGCGAGGCACCGATCGGCGTGCCCCACTATCCTCGGACCGTGCGATGGAGTCGAGTGGGTTGGCCCGGGGTCGGGTACGTCTCCCTCGAGGACGTCGAGGGCTACCCCGAGCAACTCGCCCGTCTGGTCACCGACGCGCCCCCGTCGGTCGCAGCCCTCGCGTCGGTCACCTGGAACGAGGCCAGGATCGCCGAGTGGCAGGAGACCGCCACCACGACGCCGTCGGGCAGCCCGGACACCGCTGGCATCGACGAGGCGCCGACCCGCACGGTGCGGGCCGTCGTCGTGGTCCGGAACGACGAGGTCCTCGACACCCCGGACGGCCTCTGGCGCCGCTGGAACCACGCCCGCGTGACGCTCGAGTTCCACCGCGCCGTGCTCGAGCCCGCGGACACCGAGCCGCTCGCGGTCCTCGCCGGCGACGTGCAGGTCTCCCGCGGTGAGATCGCCCACGTCGACGCCGACGTCTGGGAGCTCCGGCTCCTGCTCTCCCCCACCGGCGAGCTCGCCGTGCACTTCCGTGACGTGGTGATCGAGGTCCGGCCCGTCGCCGAGTCGGCGTGGACCGACCTGCAGGAACGCCCCGCCCACGGCTGGTACGGCCCGGTGCCGGACGGTTGGGTCGAGTGGGCCTCCCCCGCGGTGCGCGCGGCCGCCCACGGCGACGTCGGCGGGCTCTCGCTCGAGCTCGACGGGTTCGGCGCGGACCCGGCGGGGATCGACGAGGTCGACGCCCGCTGGGGCTTCGCCCCGCTGCACGCCGCGGCCTGGTTCGACCGGCGCGGGACGACCGAGGCGCTCCTCGAGCGGGGCGCGGACGTCACCGTGCTCGACGCCGAGGGCCGCAGCGCGCTCGACATCGCCCGCGAGCGCGGCTCGCGCAAGGCGGAGGAGGTCCTGCTCGCCTGGTTCGACGCACACGCCGTGGGCGAGGCGTACGTGGCGGACGACCCGTCGAGCGACGAAGCGACCCGCTGACCGGGCCCCCGCAGGCGGACGGGAGGCGCGGCGCCAGCCGGCACCGCGCCTCCCGTCAGGCGGTCGCGTCAGTCGCGACGCGTCTCGAGTGCGTTCGCCTGCGCCACCCCGCCGTACCAGCGCGCCGAGTCCTTCGGCGTCCGCGCGAACGTCTCGCGGTCCCAAGCCACGAGCCCGAAGGTCGGGCGGTAGCCGGAGGCCCACTCGTAGTTGTCGAGGAGGGACCAGTGCTGGTAGCCGACGACCTCGATCCCCTCCTCGATGCAGCGGTGGATCCCCTCGAGGGCGCCCTGCGTGTAGGCGACCCGGCGGGAGTCGTCGGCGGTGGCGATGCCGTTCTCGGTGATCATCAGCGGGACGTGGCCGGAGAGCTCCCACGCGCTGCGGAGCCCGTCGGCCGAGGCCTCGGGGTAGAACTCCCACCCGGTCAGGGTGGTCTCGACGTCCTGCGACACGGGCAGCGGACCGTCCGGCCCGATGAACGTGCGGGTGTAGGCCTGCACGCCGAGGAAGTCGTCGCCGGCGGCCTGCTCGAGGTACCAGTCGTCGCGCGGGTACCCGTACTCGCGGAGCATCTCCTCGGAGCCGGGCTCCCCGTTCGCGCGGAAGGCCTGCGTGGCGATGGTCCAGCCGCTCTGGATGCCGTCGACCTGCGAGAGGACCTCGCGGGAACGCCTGTGCGACGCGAGCAGCGCGTCCGCGACACCCAGGTCGGGGTTCGGCAGGCCGTAGGCGACCAGGTTCGACGCGTCCTCGCCGCCCGCGAGCATCGCCGCGATGTTCGGCTCGTTGATCGTGCAGACGTAGCGGACGCCGTCCTGCACCACCGGGAGCGCGGCCTCGGTGTACCGGGCGAACAGGTCGGCGGCGTCCGGGGCCCGCCAGAAGCCGTCGCGCTCGAACCAGCGCGGCACGGTGAAGTGCATGAGCGTGACGATCGGTTCGATGCCGGCCTCGTGGCAGGCCTCGACCATGCGGCGGTAGTGGTCGATCTCGGCGCGGGACACGAAGCCACGTTCCGGCTCGATGCGCGCCCACTCGATGCTGAACCGGTAGGAGTTCAGGCCGAGGTCGGCGGCGATGCGGATGTCCTCGCGGTACCGGTGGTAGCTGTCCGCGGCGTCGCCGGAGGGTTCGACGATGGTGGTGTCCGGCTCGTGCTCGTGCACCCACCAGTTGCTGTTGACGTTGTTGCCCTCGATCTGGTGGGCGGCGGTGGCGGCACCCCAGAGGAAGCCGTCGGGGAACTGCAGCGTGGTGATGGTGGTGCCTCTCAGTCGTCGGCCGACGAGTGCCGGCTCAGGAAGTCGTCGAACAGCGCGATCGTCGCGCCGGGGTTCTCGACGTGCGGGCCGTGGTAGCTCGTCGGGATCACCTCGTACCGGGCGCCCGTGTCGAGCGCCATCTGCCGCTGCCACGGGATCGGCCAGGCGCCGTCCCACTCGCCGTGCGCCACGAGGACGGGGAGCCCGGTCGCTCGGAGCTCGGCGGAGGCGTCGGTGTGGTCCTCGAGGATGTGCCCGCCGGCGACGACGCTCAGCGGACTCGTCGCGTCGAAGCGGTCGCGGACCATGCGGGCGTCGTCGGGCAGGTCCTCGTCCGGGCGCCCGGCCCAGAGCGGGTTCGTCGCGTCGAACAGCTGGCGGAGGTTCCCGCCGGTGTCGTCCAGGATCGTGAGCTCGGTGACCTTGCGGTAGGGCCAGCCGTCGGGGCCGGAGCAGAACTGCACGACGCTGCGGAACGACTCCGGCGAGGCGATCGCGGCCGCGCGGGCGATCACCCCGCCGAGCGAGTGCCCGATGAGGTGCACGGGTGCGCCTTCGTCGAGCAGGGCCGCGACCCGGACGACGTCGGCCGCTTCTTCGTCCAGTGAGTGGTCCGACGGCGACGTGGGCGCTGCCGAGTCGGCCTGGCCGCGGCGGCTGATCGCGACCGCGGTCCAGCCGGCCTCGCGCAGCAACGGCATGAAGGTGCGCCAGTCCTCCTTCGACCCGGTGTACCCGGGGACGATCAGGACGGTGCCCTTGCTCCGCCCGTCCGGGACGACGCGGTAGGCGGTGAGCCGACCGACGGGCAGGTCGATGCCGACGACGTCGACGCCCTCGGGGGTGGGGAGGTGGCCGAAGGGAGCAACAGCGGGGAACTCGTGGAGGGTGCTCATGCCAGCAGCGTCCTCCGCGGGTTCGGCACCGCGTCCAGCAGCGCGACCGTGTAGTCGTCCTGCGGGTGCTGCAGCACCTCGGCCGTGCGGCCCCGCTCGACCACGGCGCCGTCGTGCAGCACCATGATGTCGTCGGTGATGAGCCGCGCGCTCAGCAGGTCGTGCGTGATGTAGAGGAGCGACACGCCCCACTGCTCCCGCAGGTCCTCGAGCAGCGCGAGCACGCCCGCCCGCAGCGTGACGTCGAGCATCGAGACGGGCTCGTCGGCGATGATCACCTGCGGGTCGCTCGCGAGTGCCCGGGCGATCACCACGCGCTGCCGCTGCCCGCCGGAGAGCTGGTGGGGGAGCTTCTGCGCGAACTGCTCGACGGGCGTCAGGCCCACGGTCTCGAGGATCTCGAGCATCCGCCGGCGGGTATCACGCCCGCGCAGCCCGGTGTAGTTCGCGATCGGCCGCGACAGGATGTACTCCACGGTGTGCAGCGGGTTGAGCGCCGCGTACGGGTCCTGGAACACCATCTGCACCTCGGCGCGCAGGTCCTTCAGGCCGCGCCGACCGAGCCTGGCCACGTCGGTGTCGCCGAAGCGCACGGTGCCGCTGGTCGGCTGCTCGACGCCGGTGAGCATCTTCGCGATCGTCGACTTGCCCGAGCCGGACTGGCCGACGAGGGCGAGCGACTGCCCGGGCTCGAGGGTGAACGACACGTCGCGGACGGCCTGCACGGGCTGCTCGCCGCGGCGGGGCGCCGGGTACGTCTTGACGAGGTGGTCGACGATGATCGGATTCTTCGCGGCGGACCGCTCACGTGAGCCGACGGTGCTGAAGGACGAGGTCGTCTCCTGGCGCGTGGCGGACGGATCGCGTAGCGAACGGTCCGGGAACCCCGGCAGCGAGACGACCTCGGCCCGCGGGTCCGCGTAGTGCGACAGCAGCATCTTCGTGTAGTCGTCCTGCGGGTCACGGAGGACCTCGAGCGAGCGGCCGTCCTCGACGATCCGCCCCTCGTGCATGACGAGCACGCGCTCGGTGGCCTCGAGCACGATGCCGAGGTCGTGGCTGATGAGGATCGCAGTGAACCCCTCGGAGCGCTGCAGCTCGATGATCGTGTCCATCACCGCGTGCTGCACGAGGACGTCGAGGGCCGTGGTCGGCTCGTCGAACACCATGAGCTGCGGTTCGAGCGACAGCGCGAGGGCGATCGAGACGCGCTGGCGCATGCCGCCGGAGAGCTCCCCCGGGTACCGCGCGAGCATCGTCTCGGGCAACTTCACCTTGCCGACCAGCTCCCGCATCCGGGCGTCCCACCGCTCGCGCGGCACGTGGCCGTGGGCCGTGAAGACGTCGATGAAGTGGTTGCGGACCGTGCGCACCGGGTTGAGCGCGTTCATGCCCGACTGCAGGACCATCGCGAAGCCGCCCTGGCGCTGCTGGCGCAGGGCTTCGTCGTCGAGGTCGCGGATGTCCGCACCGCCGAAGACGATGTTGCCGCCGTTGGTGCGCGCCGGCGGCTTCTGCAGCCGGGTGAGCGCGTAGCCGAGGGTCGACTTGCCCGAACCGGACTCGCCGACCAGCCCGACGAACTCCCCCTTGCGCAGCGAGAAGGAGACGTGGTCGACGGCCTGGACGGCCGTCTGGCCAGCCGACTCGTAGACGACGGACAGGTCGCGGACGTCGAGCAGGACGTCTGCGCCTTCGGTCTGGAGGTGCGGGGCGGCGCCGTCCCGCGCCTCCAGTCCGGTCGTGGGCTGGCTGCTCATGCTGCTGCCTCCTTCTTGCGACGCGCGCCCTCGCGCAGCCGCGGGTTGGACACGGCGTCGACGCCGAAGTTGATCAGGGTGAGGCTCATCGCCAGGAGGGCGATGCAGAGGCCCGGGGCGAACAGCAGGATCCACTGGCCGGTGAGCAGCGCGTTCGAGTTCTGCGCCCAGTAGAGGATCGTGCCCCAGCTGACGATCGACGAGTCGCCGAGCCCGAGGAACTCGAGGCCCGCCTCGGCGAGGATCGCGCTCGTCGCCGCACCGAAGAAGCTGCCGACGATCAGGCTCGTCATGTTCGGCAGGATCTCGCGGAAGACGATGCGCGTCGCACCGTCGCCGGAGAACTGCGCCGCGGTGACGAAGTCGCGGCTGCGGAGGGACTGTGTCTGGCTGCGCAGGACGCGCGCGCCCCAGGCCCAGCCGGTGACGACGATCACGGCGATGATCACCGCGATGCCGCCGTTCTGCAGGTACGCCGCGATGACGATCATCAGGGGAAGGCCCGGGATGACGAGGAACAGGTTCACGATGAACCCGATGACCTCGGCGACCCAGCCGCGGATGTAGCCCCAGCTCAGGCCGATCGCGACGGCGACGAGCGTGGACAGGAAGCCCGCGACCGCACCGACGAGCACGGAGACCCGGGCGCCGTGGATGAGCTGGGAGAGGACGTCCTCGCCGGCGGCGGTGGTGCCCATCCAGTGGGCGGCGCTGGCGTCCGCATTCCTCGGGAAGCCGTTCTCGCTGCCGCCGTAGGGGGCGAGGAGCGGGGCGGCGATCGCCACGAGGACGAAGAAGCCGAGGATGCAGATGCCGACGCGGGCCTTGGTGTTGCTCCAGACGACGCCGAACTGGCGGGCGGCGGCCTTCCACTTGGAGGGGGCTTGCTGCTGGTCGTCGTGCTCGTCTTGCTGCGTGCGTACTGCGACGGTTGCGTCGGGTGTGCGCGTGTTGGTCATCGGCGCGTCCTCGGGTCCAGGACGCCGTACAGGACGTCCACGATGAAGTTGGCGATGAGCACCGACACGGTGATCATCAGGAAGAGGGCCTGCATGAGCGGGTAGTCCTGCCCGATCACGGCGTTGAACAGCAGGTAGCCGATGCCCGGGTAGCCGAAGACCTGCTCGACCAGGACCGAGCCGCCGACCACGCCGCCGAGCGCCAGGCCGAAGCCGGTCAGGTTCGGCAGGATCGCGTTCCGTGCGGCGTACCGGACGGCGACCGTGCGGCCGCGGAGGCCGTTCGCCTCGGCGAAGGTGACGTAGTCGTCGCCGAGGGTGTTGATCATCGCGTTGCGCATGCCGATGATCCAGCCGCCGAGGCTCGTCACCAGGATCGTCACCGCCGGCAGGATCGCGTGCCGCAGGACGTCGCCGATGTAGGTGCCGTTCCAGCCCGGGACGCTCGTCGCCGATGATGCCCCGGTGGTCGGGAACCAGTGCAGGACGTAGCCGAGGAAGAACAGCAGCAGGAGCGCCGTCCAGAAGTACGGGAACGTGGACATGAACGAGCCGGACAGGGTCGGGAGCGAGTCGAGCCAGGTGCCGCGCTTCCACGCCGCGGCGACGCCGATGAGCGTGCCGATGACGAACGCCAGGACCGTGACCGTGCCGACGAGCACGAGCGTGTACGGCAGGGCGCGGCCGACCAGGTCACCGACGGGCTGCGGGTAGAACGTGTAGCTCGTGCCGAAGTCGAGGGTGACGACCTGGTGCAGGTAGCTGACGTACTGGTCCCAGAGGTTCCCGCTGGGGACGCCGAGCTGCGCCTCGATGGCCTTCTTGGTGGCGTCGGTGACCGGACCGTTCTGGCTGAGCTTCGCGAGTGCCGCGTCCGACGGGCTGCCGGGCATGAGGCGCGGGAGCACGAAGTTCAGGGTGACCGCGGCCCAGAGGGTCAGGACGAAGAGGACGAGTTTCTGGAGGATGTACTTCACTTGGCCTGCTCCTCCAGGATCTTCTTGCCCGCCTCGCTGTCACGGAGTCGGAGCTTCGTGAAGATGAGCAGCGGGGCCGAGTCGTAGTTCTGCGGTGCCATGTAGGGGTCCTCCGCGCTCGGCCAGCCGACGAACTTGCCGGTGTTGAACAGCCCCCAGAGGCCGCCGTAGTACATGCCGATCACCGGGAGGTCGTCGTAGACGATGGCCTGCAGCTTGTTCAGGATCTGCTGCTGCTCGCCCCGGTCGGTCGTACCGCGGTACTCGTCGAGGAGCTTCTGGGTGTCCGCGTTCCTGTAGCGCTCGAAGTTGTTCACCGTCGACTTGCCGACCGGCTGGTAGAAGTCGCTCGACAGCAGGGAGTTGTAGGCCTGGAAGACGTCGCCGTTCCCCATGCCGCCCATCGCCATGTCGAACGTGCCGTTGTTGATGTTCTGCTGGTACCCGGCGGGCTGCGGTGCCTGGATCTGCACCTTCACGCCGATCTTCCCGAGGTCCCGCTGCACCTGCTGCGCGGCGCGGAGCCAGTCCGAGTACCCGTTCGCGGTCATGAGGTTGATCTCGAGCTGCTTGCCGTCCTTGACGAGCTTGCCGCCCCGCTGCTCGTAGCCGGACTTCGCGAACTGGGCGAGGGCACGGTCGGTGTCCTGCGTGATCATCCCCTTGTCGGGGATCGACGGGTCGAGGTACTGCTCCTGGTTCGGCAGGATCAGGCCGGTCTGGCCCGCGGCGCTGAGGTTGCCCTCGGATGCGGTCTCCGCGATGCCGTCGCGGTCGAGCGCGTACGAGATGCCCTTGCGGACGTTGACGTCGTCGTAGGGCGCCTTCGTCAGGTTGGGGATGAGGCCGATCACGCCGCCGGCAGGGAACCACCACTCGTTCGTGTCGGACGCGGCACCCCACGTGCCCTCGACGTCGGAGATGAACGAGTACGCCCAGTCGTAGCCACGCGTGACGGTGTCGAGCTGGGTGTTCGTCGCCGGCAGGACCAGGTGCTGGATGGCGATCTTGTCGGCCTGCCAGTACGTCGGGTTCTTGTCCATCGAGTACTGCTGGTCGGAGTAGTTGCCGAGCACGAACGGACCGGTGCCGACCGGGTTCGGGTCCCGCCACGTGACCGGGTCCTCGACCCCGCCGTAGTGGTGCTCCGGGAGGATGTACGTCGCGCCGATGATGTTGCGGCTCGGCACGTCCTCGCCCTTGAGGTGGAACACGACGTGGTCGCCGTCACGCTCGATGCGGTCGATGTGCTGCCAGGCGCCCTTGACGTCCATCGCGGGGAACTTCTTGAGCAGGTCGAAGGTGAAGAGGACGTCCTCGGGGGTGAACGGCGTGCCGTCGGACCATTCGACACCCTTCCGGATGGTCATGTCGATCGTCCGGGCGTCCGGCTGCTCCCACGAGCTCGCGAGCCACGGGGTGCCCTCACCGTCGAGGGGGTTGATCTCGATGAGGGGCTCGTACATCCACTTGCTCGCGGTGCGGGCGTTCGGGATGTACGGGTTGAAGTTCCGGTCGAACAGCGGGTTGCCGCGGTCGGCGTTGATGAGCATCGTGTCCTTGCCGATGCTCGGGTCCGGCTGGGAGCGGACCTGGATGCTGCAGCCGGTGGCGGTGAGGGCCACGACGGCGATGCCGGCGAGTGCGGCCATCAGGCGTCCGCGCCGGCGCGTGCGCTGTGGCAGGCGCTGTGGGGGAAGCGTCATTGCTCGGTCGACCTCCGTGTCGAATGGGTACGCGGCCCAATGTATGCGCTTACATCCCGCGATGCAAGCCACGACATCCCGCCGGGGAGAGGCACGCGTCCGATCGCCCCGCACGCTCCGGTCGCACGACTCGCCGCCGACGACGGGGGCTCCGGTCGCACGACTCGCCGCCGACGGAGGCTCCGGTCGCACGACTCGCCGCCCCGCCCGCCGTGGCACGGCGTGTCGCGCGACCTGTGCGCCTGCGCCATGGCGCGTCGCGCGACCGGAACACCTGCGCCGCGGGACGTCGCGCGCCCGGAGTGCCGCCGAGCGCAGGCCGTCCGAGCGGGCCGGCAGGGCTCACAGGGCCGGCGGGCAGCTCTCACGCAGCAGGACCTCGACGGGCAGGCGCACGGCACGCGGCGGCCCCTCGCGCCGTTCGAACCGGTCGACGATCGCCCGGACCGCCGCGCGGCCGAGCTCCCCCATGGGCTGGTGCACCGTCGTCAGTGGCGGCGCCGAGAAGCGCCCGGCGTCGATGCCGTCGAAGCCGGTGACCACCACGTCCTCGGGCACGCGCAGCCCACGGGCCCCGGCGGCGTCGAGGACCCCGAGCGCCGTCTGGTCGTTCGAGCAGATCACCGCGCGGGGCACCTCGGCACCGTCGAACAGCACGGACGCGAGCTCCCGCGCCCGGGCCCGCCCGAAGTCGCCGTGCACGACCCGCACGTCGGACGACGGGAGTGCGTGGTCGGCGAGCGCCTGCCGGAAGCCCGCCCAGCGCTCCATGTCGTCCGGCGAGTCGATCGGGCCGGCCAGGTACGCGAGCGACCGGATGCCGAGGCGCCCGATCACGTGCGACGCCAGCGTGCGCATGCCCGCGGCGTTGTCGACGCTCACCGAGTCGAAGCCGTGCGACCGCCGGTCGTCCGCGAGCACCACGACCGGGATCCGCCTGGCGACGTGCTCGAGCAGGTCGTCGGGAACGGTCTGGGCGAGCACCGCGAGACCGTCGACCCGCCCGGCGACGTCGTTCACGATGACGTCGCGCGAGGAGCCCCGCCCGGCCGCGACCATCAGTGCCAGACCCCGCTGCCACGCCTCGGTCTCGGCGCCGCGCAGGACCTCGTCGAAGTACAGGTTCGACGAGAACGGCTGGGTCACGTGCCGCCGGTCGTCGACGACCCGGACACCACCGTCGGTCACGAGGTCGGGTCGCTCGTCCGGCACGACGTCGAACCCGGGCAGCAGGAGCCCGACGACGCCGGTCCGCTTGCCGGCCAGCGCCCTCGCGTTGCCGGAGGGCACGTAGCCGAGCGTCCGGATCGCCGCCTGGACCCGGTCGCGGGTGCCCTCGCGGACGGCGTCGGGCGTGCGGAGCACGCGCGAGACGGTGGCGATGGAGACGCCCGCCTCGGACGCGACGTCGTAGACCGTGGGAGGTGCGGTGCGCTGGGTGCTCATGCCGTGCCTCCCGTCCGACGTGCGCCTGGCCGCCGCGCCGGTGCGCGGCCGGACCATCCTAGGCACGGCACGGGAACCGCCTTCTCCACAGGTCGGTGGGAACGCTTGCGCGTCGTGGAGGAGCGGGCGCAGACTGTTGCGACCTCAGAACGCCCCGTGAGGAAGCGCATCACCACCGATGCCCACGCACACAGGAGGAGATCTCGATGTCCCAGTCGACGCGGTCCGGCAGCAAGCACGCCATCCGACTTACCACCGACGAGGCCGAGGTGCGTGACGCCCTCCTCGACCACACGGAGCACGGGGCGGCGGGGGCCGCTCAGGACATCGACGGATCCGAGGAGCCGACGACCAGAGCCTGACCGTGCGCGGCGGCCCGGATGGTCGCCGGGAGGTGCGGGCCGACTCCGCGCCGGCCTCACGTCAGCCGGCCGGGAGGCACGGGCCGACTCCGCGCCGCCCGTCGCGTCAGCGGGCCGCTGCCTCGCCCTGGTCGGGTTCGCCGAGCAACTCCGGGCTGCCGACGATGGCCATGCCCGCACCTCGCAGACGCCGACGCTCCTGCGCGATCCATGCGAGCAGGCGGTCGTTCGTCCCGGCGACGTGCGCCGCCAGCAGTTCCGCGGCGCGGTCCGCCTGGCCCGCGCGCACGGCGTCCAGGACGGCGCTGTGCTCCTCCCACGCGGCCTCGCGAGCCTCGGCGGTCCGCACCTCGATCCAGCGTGTGCGCTCCAGTCGCGTCAGCGCATCGGCGATGGCATCGGTGATGAACCGGTTGCCGCCGAGCGCGGCGAGGTCGAGGTGGAAGGTCGAGCCCATGCGGATGCCGGCCTCGCGGTCGGGGGTGCCCCGGAGAGCGTCGAGGTGCGCGCGGACCTCGTCGAGCTGGTCGGTCGAGGCGCGCTCGACGGCGAGCCGCGCGGCCGCGGGCTCGAGCACGCCCCGGAGCTCCGCGAGCGAGGCGATCTCGTCGAGGTCGATCGGCGTCACCGTCCACGAGCGCCCCTCGTGCAGGATGAGCCCCTCGCGCTCGAGCCGCGACAGCGCCGCGCGGACCGGCGTCCGGGAGGCATGGAACCGGCTCTCGAGCCCGCGCTCCGAGATCCGCTCGCCGGGGGCGATGTCGAGCGTGAGGATCGCCTCGCGCAGGTTGTCGTAGAGCTGGCTCGTCTGCGACACGGGCACGGCGTTCGCGGTCGTCTCGGTCACGGCGCACCAGCATAGTGCGGATCCCGGCGCCTTGGTATACCGTTGTGGTATACCAACCGCTCCCGGAACGGATCCGCTTGTCCTCGCCGACCTCCGCCGCAGTTCCGCCCGACGTCGCGGCCAGGGCGTGGACGATGCTCGCACTCGGCGTCGCCGCACAGGCAGCGGGCACCCTCGTCGTCTCCGCTCCCGCACTGCTCATCCCGCACCTGCTCCGGCAGGGCATGCCCTTCGCCTCGGCCGGGCTCTTCGCCGCAGCCCCGACGATCGGCCTCGTCCTGACGCTCATCGCGTGGGGCGCCGTGACGGACCGCGTCGGCGAACGGGTGGTCATCGCCGGCGGGCTCGCGCTGACGACGCTGACCGTCGTGGCCGCGTGGGCGTCCGCGGGCGATCCACTGCTGCTCGGGCTCGCGTTCCTCACGGCGGGCATGACGAGCGCGTCGACGAACGCGGCGAGCGGCCGGGTGGTCGTCGGGTGGTTCCCGAAGGAGCGCCGGGGGCTGGCGATGGGCATCCGGCAGATGTCGCAGCCACTCGGGGTGACGCTCGCGGCCGTGACGGTGCCGCTGCTGACGGAGACGCACGGCGTCCGGAGCGCGCTCGTCCTGCCGTTCGTCCTCTGCGCGGTGCTCACCGCGCTCTGCGCCGTCGGCATCACCGACCCGCCGCGACCGGCCCGCGCGGCACCGGCGACGGTCGGTGCCACCGCGAACCCGTACCGGGCGTCCGGGTTCCTGTGGCGCGTGCACCTGGTGTCCGTACTCCTGGTGGTGCCGCAGTTCACGCTCTCGACGTACGGTCTCGTCTGGCTGGTGGGTCTCGGGTGGTCGACCCCGGCGGCGGGGCTGCTCGTGGGCGCGTCGCAGTTCGTCGGAGCCGTGGGGCGGATCCTCGTCGGGGCCTGGAGCGACCGCGCCGGGTCCCGCGTGGGACCACTGCGGCTGGTCGCGGTCGCGGCGGCGGTCGTCATGGGCGTGCTGGCGCTCGTCGACGTCACGCACTGGGCCGCCGGAGCGGTCTTCCTCGTCGTCGCGACGAGCGTCACCGTGGCGGACAACGGGCTCGCGTACACGTCGGTGGCCGAGGCAGCGGGGCCGTCCTGGTCCGGGCGGGCACTCGGCGCGCAGAACACCGGGCAGTTCCTGGCGGCGAGCGCCGTCGGCCCCGGGGTCGGGGCCCTCGTCGGGGTGTTCGGCTTCGCGGCGGCGTTCGCGGTCGTGGCCGCGCTGCCCCTGCTGGCGCTGCCGGTCGTCCCACGCACGGACCGCTCGCACGACTGACCGCGTGCGCCCGCGCGTGCGCCTGCGCCTGCGCCTGCGCCTGTGCCTGTGCCTGCGCGAGACGCTGCCCCTCCCGAGACGCAACAGGAGCGGTTCCGCGCAACGGAGTACCGCTGCGAGGAACCGCTCTCGTTGCGTTCTGCGGGCGCAGCGAACCGAAGCGTCCGCGGGAGGCGTCAGGCGGGGACGGCGGGGCCCACCGGCCAGCGCAGGAGTGCGGACGCGGGCGCGCCGCTCGGCAGGGACGCGGCGTTCACCAGGACGAGCTCGGCGTCGGTGAGCACCACCGCTCGCACGAGCGCGCAGACGGCCGGCACCTGGCCGAGCACGGTCGCGCCGGCGGCCTGCTCGGGAGCGGTGGCGACCCACGGGGCGGCGTCGAGGGCCAGGAGCGTGCGGTCACCGAGCGCCCCCGCGTCGAGCGCGACCACGGCGGCCTGGGCCTGCTGCAGCGCGGAGACGACGGCTCCGAGCCCGCTCACGCTCTCGTTGTCCCCACGGCCCTCGTGCGTCCGGAGCAGGTCCTGCACGTCGTGCCGACGCGACGCGAGGATCCGCGCGAGCGCCAGGTCGACGTGCTGCACGAGTGCCTTCTCGGACGCGTCGTCGGCACGGGGGTCGACCGCGACCTCGGTGACGAGCGCCCGGGTGGCGGTGGAGAGCTCTCCTCGGAGGAGCTCCCGGGCGCGGATGTCACCCGCCACCAGGATCAGCTTCGGCGACGTGGCCTTCACGGTCTCCTCGATCGCCGCCGCGACCTCGCCGGCCGTCTGCTTCCAGATCTCCTCGGTGTGCTGGTGCCAGTGGGGCTGGGACCATCCGCCGCCGGTCTTCGACTTGTGCAGCGTGTCGGTGCGGCCCTGGATGCGCTGCTCGTCCTCGGCCGCCCCGCTCGGCGCGTGCCCGAGCCGGTAGCCCCGGAACCCGCCGCCCTCGCGCCCGACGGTGACGACCAGGAACGGCAGGTCGAACGGCCGGTGCGCGAGCAGGGGCAGCAGGTCGGGCACGGCCCCGGTGCCGATCGACTCCTGGCCGTGCAGGTGTCCGGGGAGCACCTCGCTGAGCACGAGTTCGTCATCACGGACGAGCACGTACCGGGCGACGGGTGCGGGAACGCCGGGCTGCTCGACGAGTTCCTCCTCGATGATCTCGACGGCCCGGTCCGAGCAGCCCTGCTGCTTGAGTGCGTCCGACACCGTGCGTCGTTGCAGGGCGGCGAGTCGGCGCGGGTCCTCGCGGTTGCCGGAGGCGTCGACGTACGCCCACGTCCAGGTGCCCGGCGTCTGGAGCGCCTGGACGACCTCGGACTGCAGGGCGCTGGCCTCACGGGTGGTCTGCGCCATCAGCGGCTCCCGTCCTCGTCGGTCTCGGTCGTGAAGACGGCATCGGACCCCGAGCCGTCCGCAGCGGTGTCCGTCGTGTCGTCCTGCAGCGACCCCTCGAGCGCTCCGTCGTACCCGGACGCCGTCACGGTCTCGGCGTCGTCGGTGTCGTCGGGGACCGGTTCGGACTGCCGGAACTCCTCGACGTGCGCATTGCTGCCGTGTCCCTGGACGATGCTCTGCGCCTCGTGCGCGAGCTGGTCGTCGAGTTCGGGTCCGTGGGTGGTGTTCCCGCGATCGGTCACAAGCCTCTCCTCCCGTTCGTGCCGCCGACGGCGCCGTCGGGCCGCTCGCGGCTTCGGTGTTGCTGTGCCGACCACCCTGCGCGCTCGGTCCTGGAGGTGTCCGCAGGTCGGAGCGAACACGCAGTCGTGGCCCGCCGTCGTCGCAGCCGGTCACGGGACGCCGTGAATCCTGCGTGGACGTACAGGCTCGTCCCGTTCTGTGCTTTGCTGGCAGGGACCCCGATCCGACGACGAACCGGAGGCCCGGCAATGACGCCGACCCCACCGAGAACTGTGATCTCCAGAAGGAACCTGCTGAGCCTCGGGCTCGGCACAGCTGCGGCGGGGTTGCTCGCCGGGTGTGCCGTCCCGGGCTCCACGAACGTCAACCGGGCTGCGCTGGTGCCGGCCGCCGCCGACGGCGAGACCGTCCAGCTGACCTACTGGGCGTGGTTGAAGGACCTGCAGAAGGTCTGCGACGTCTGGAACGCGGCGAACCCGCGCATCCAGGTGACGGCGAACTGGATCCCCGGCGGCAACGCGGGCGGGTACCAGAAGATGTACTCCGCGCTCGCGGCCGGGGGCGGCCCCGACATCGGGCAGGTCGAGTTCCGGCAGATCCCGGAGTTCATGCTCGCGAACGGCCTGGTCGACCTCGCCCGGTACGGCGCCGAGGACGTGCAGGACCGCTACGACGAGGCCGCCTGGTCGCAGGTCCAGTTCGTCGACGGCGTCTACGGCATCCCGCAGGACACCGGCCCGATGGGCTTCTACTACCAGACCGCGATCCTCGAGCAGGCCGGCGGCGAGCCCCCGACGACGTGGGACGAGTGGCGCGACCTGGCCGACAAGGTGCGCGGCACGGGCAACGGGAACTACCTCGAGGTCTTCCCGGTCGCCGACGCCTCGCCCTTCGCCGCCTACGCGCAGCAGGCCGGCGCCCGCTGGTTCCGGACCGACGGCGACTCCTGGGTGGTCGACATGACCGACGACAAGACGATGATGGTCGCCGAGTTCTTCGACGGCGTGATCGACGAGAAGCTCGTCGACACGAGCGCCGGGGCGTACTCCCCGGGCTGGTACGCCGCGGCGGCGAGCGGGAAGATCGCCGCCGTCACGAGCGCGAGCTGGGGCGACGCCCTCATCCAGTCCGTCCAGGGCGGCGAGGGCAAGTGGAAGGTCGCGCCGATGCAGACCTGGGGTGACACCGGCTACGGCTCGAGCTCGATCGGCGGCTCGACGGCTGCCGTCCTGGCCAACGCGAAGCACCCGCGGGAGGCGCTCGAGTTCATCACGTGGATGACCACCTCGAAGGAGGGCGTCGACGCGATGATCGAGTACTGCGGCATCGGGTGGTCCCCGGCGAAGGACTACATCGGCGCTGCGCGGCAGAAGCCCTCCGAGTGGTTCTCCGGCCAGAACTACAACGAGGAGGTCTTCGTCCCCTCGGCCCGGGAGCAGAACCTCGAGTGGTCGTGGTCGCCCGTGACCCAGTCGGCCTTCACCAGCCTGCAGAACCAGTTCCGCCGCAAGCTCACGGGTGGGCTGAAGCTCACCGACGCCGTCGAGCTCGCCCAGCGGGAGATCGTCCAGTCCTTCACGGACAAGGGCCTGAGCGTCAGGACCGCACGGTGACCGCCACCCAGGACCGCACGACGGCCACCTCGCAGCCGGGCACCGGCTTCCGCACGAGCACCAAGGCCACGAGCGCCCAGAAGCGCGCCCCGTGGATCCTCCTCGCCCCGTTCCTCGCGCTCTTCCTGCTGACGTTCGTCATCCCGATCATCAGCGCGCTCTTCCAGAGCTTCACGACCGTCGACCGCGAGGGCCTGTTCGGCGAGGACGGCGTCACCGGCCGCTTCGCCGGCTTCGACAACTACGTCACCGCCCTGAACGACGCCGGCTTCGTCGCGTCGATCGGCCGCATGCTGCTGTTCGGCATCGTGCAGGTGCCGGTCATGATCATCGCGTGCACGATCCTGGCGCTGCTGCTCGAGTCGGCGAGCGCCCGCTGGCCCGCCTTCTTCCGCGCGGTCTACTTCATGCCGTACGGCGTCCCGGGCGTCATCGCGACGATCCTGTGGTCGTTCCTGTACGTGCCCGGCCTGTCGCCGATCGTGTCGCTGCTGCAGTCGATGGGGCTGCAGCCGGACTTCCTCGGCGCGGACAGCGTGCTCTGGTCGATCGCCAACATCGTCACGTGGACGTACACCGGCTACAACATGCTCATCATCGTGGCGCAGCTCAAGTCGATCCCCGGCGAGGTCTACGAGGCAGCGAAGGTGGACGGCGCCGGACCCTTCCAGGTCGCCTGGCGGATCCAGATCCCGCTCATCGCCCCGGCCCTGGTGCTCACGACGGTGTTCTCGATCATCGGCACACTGCAGCTCTTCGCCGAGCCGCAGATCCTGTCCACGGTCGCCCCCGCGATCGACACCGAGTACACGCCGAACTACGCCGCCTACACGAACGCGTTCGCGTTCAACGAGTACGGCGTCGCGAGCGCACAGGCCGTGATCATCGCGCTGGCCGCGTTCATCCTGTCGTTCGCGTTCCTCGCGCTGACGAACCGGCCGCCGCGAGACGAACGAGATCGCCGCAAGCGGGCGCGACGGGACGGTCTGGGCCCACGCCGCCGGTTCCGGACCGACGCGCCAGCGGCGGGCCGGCCGAGCCGGTGGGGAGAGGCGCGGCGGGCGCTCCAGACGCGAGCATCTGCCCGACGGGTGGTCACCACCCAGGCCGATCCGGGCCTCCAGTCCGGTCACGTCGCGACGACGGAAGGAACGGACCGATGACCAGCGAAGCCATCGAGGCGCCCGTCACCAAGCGGGCCGCCGAGCCCGTCGACACCACGTCGATCACGGCACATCAGCGCCGCAAGCTCGACCGTTCCCCGGGGTCGCAGATCGTCGTGACGGGCATCCTCGTCATCGTCGCGATCTACTTCCTCGTGCCGCTGTACTGGGTCGTCGTCGCGGCGACCAAGACCACGGGTGCGCTGTTCGCGACGAACGGGTTCTGGTTCGGCGGCGAGTTCGCCCTGTTCAGCAACATCCAGCAGGTGTTCTCGTACGACGGCGGGATCTTCGTCCGGTGGATCGCGAACAGCGTGCTGTACTCGGGCGTCGGCGCGGTCCTGGCGACCTACTTCGCCGCAGCGGGCGGCTACGCGCTCGCGAAGTACGAGTTCCGCGGGCGCCAGCTCGTGTTCGGCACGATCCTCGGCGGCGTGCTCGTCCCGGGGACCGCGACGGCCCTGCCGCTGTTCCTGCTGTTCTCGACGATGGGCCTGACCGACACGTACTGGAGCGTGCTCATCCCGAGCCTCGTGTCACCGTTCGGCCTGTTCCTGTGCCGGGTGTACGCCGCGGCCTCGGTCGACACGGCGCTGCTCGAGCAGGCACGCATCGACGGGGCCGGTGAACTGCGGATCTTCCACACCATCGTGCTCCGCCAGATGACCCCTGCACTGGTGACCGTGTTCCTGTTCCAGGTGGTCGGCATCTGGAACAACTTCTTCCTGCCGCTCATCATGCTGGCAGACCAGGAGCTGTACCCGATCACACTGGGACTCAACAACTGGCGTGCGCAGGTGGACCGGCTGCCGGAGTTCTACCAGCTCACCACCGGCGGGGTGCTCGTCTCGGTCATCCCGCTCGTCATCGCCATCATCGTCCTGCAGCGCTTCTGGCGCGGGGGCCTCACGGAAGGATCGGTCAAGGGTTGACCATCGCTGCTCACTCCCCCTCCACCTCGTCCACCGCCACGACCGACGGGCGCGACGCGCTCGCGGCGCTCGCCTCGACGGCACCGGGCTCGGACACCCGGCTCGCGCCGAGGGCCTGGCTGCACACCGACGCCCCGTCCCTGTCGCTCGACGGGGAGTGGGACTTCCGGTGGTCGCCGGTCGCGGACGTCCCGGTCCCCGGGGCGGAGGCGGAGTGGGGCAGCCTCACCGTCCCGTCGCACTGGGTCCTGCACGGGCACGGTGCGCCGAGCTACACGAACCTGCAGTACCCGTTCCCGATCGATCCGCCGCACCCGCCGGAGGAGAACCCGACCGGTGACCACCGGCGGACATTCTCGCTGCCCACGTCGTTCGACGGCGCGGCACGGGTGTTCCTCCGGTTCGACGGTGTCGAGTCGCACTTCCGGGTGTGGCTGAACGGGTCGCTCGTGGGCTGGAGCACCGGGTCGCGACTCGCCACCGAGTTCGACGTGACCTCGCTGCTCGTGCCCGGGTCGAACGAGCTGCTCGTCCGGGTGCACCAGTGGTCGGCGGCCTCGTACCTCGAGGACCAGGACCAGTGGTGGCTGCCCGGCATCTTCCGCGACGTCACGCTGCTCGCCCGACCGACCGCGCCGATCGACGACGTGTTCGTGCGCGCCGGCTGGACCTCGACGCTCGGCGGTGCCGCCACCGCCGGCACCGCCGCGTCGGGGCGTCCGGAGACGGGCACGGGCACCGTCACGTTCCCGACGCTCGACGCGGTGTTCCCGGTGCGCTTCGCGGTCCCGGCGCTCGGCGTCGACGTCGTCTGGGCCTCCGCTGCGGACGTCCGGCCGATCACGGTCGACGGCGTCGAGCCGTGGAGCGCCGAGCTCCCCCGCCTGTACGACGCCACGCTGGCGACCGGCACGGACGCGGGTGGCAGAGCGGGCGGGGAGACCGTGTCGCTCCGACTCGGCTTCCGCTCGGTGTCGATCGAGGGTGACCGGTTCCTGGTCAACGGCGAGCGCGTGGTGTTCCACGGCGTGAACCGGCACGAGACCCACCCCGTCCGGGGCCGGGTCTTCGACGAGGAGCACGCCCGCGCGGACATGGCGCTCATGAAGCGCAACAACGTCAACGCGATCCGCACCTCGCACTACCCACCGCACCCCCGCGTGCTCGACCTGGCCGACGAGCTCGGGTTCTGGGTGGTCCTGGAGTGCGACCTCGAGACCCACGGTTTCCTGTTCACCGACTGGGTCGGCAACCCCTCGGACGACCCCGCGTGGCGCGAGGCGTACCTCGACCGGATCGCGCGGACCGTCGAGCGCGACAAGAACCACGCGTCGATCGTGATGTGGTCGCTCGGCAACGAGTCCGGCACCGGCAGGAACCTCGCCGCGATGTCGCAGTGGGTGCACGACCGCGACGACGAACGGCCCGTGCACTACGAGGGCGACTACACCGGCACCTACACGGACGTGTACTCGCGGATGTACCCGACGCTGCAGGAGACCGAGTCGATCGGCGGTGGCCCGGAGACGCCGCTGCTCGGGTGCGGTCCGGCCGAGGCGGCGCGGCAGCGGTCCAAGCCGTTCCTGCACTGCGAGTACGTGCACGCGATGGGCAACGGCCCCGGCCAGATCCAGGAGTACGAGGACCTGGTCGACCGGTACCCGCGGCTGCACGGCGGCTTCGTGTGGGAGTGGCGGGACCACGGGCTGCTCGCGCAGACCGCTTCGGGTGCGGACTACTACGCCTACGGCGGGGACTTCGGCGAGGTCGTGCACGACGGCAACTTCGTGATGGACGGGCTCGTGCTGCCCGACGACACACCGACCCCGGGCCTGGCGGAGTTCGCCGCCGTCGTCGCCCCGATCCGGTTCTCGCTGTCGGACACGACGGTGCTCGTCGAGAACCGGTACCACTCCGCATCGACGGCGGGACTGCGGTTCTGCTGGACCCTGTCGCGGAACGGTGTGGTGGAGGCGAGCGGCCGGTTCGCCCCCGGCGTGGTCGCCGCACGGCAGTCGGCGACCGTGCCGGTGCCCGACGAGGTGCTCGCCGCGGTGGCGGACGCCGACGCGCTCGCTCCCGGTGACGAACTGTGGTTCGACGTGACGGCGGAACTGGCGGGCCCGACCGCGTGGGCGGACACCGGCCACGTCGTCGCACGCACCCAACGGCTCGTCGCATCGCGCGTGGCGGAGGCGCCCCGGACCTCCCGGCAGGGCTGGGACGGCGACCGTCTCGGCGAGGGGACGTTCACCGCACGCGGCGACCTGGTGTCGTGGAAGGGGCACGCGGTGGCCGGGCCGCGGCTCGAGCTGTGGCGGGCGCCGACCGACAACGACAGCCTGGCGTCGCAGGGCGGGTACGAGACGGCGGACCCGGTGCTGACGAAGGGCGTCGGCGACCCTTCCGCTCCTCCGTCGGCAACCCGCTGGCGCGAGCGCGGTCTCGACCGGCTGACGCACCGACTCGTGTCGGTGTCGCGGACCGACCACGGGCTGGAGCAGCGCGTCCGCGTGGCGGCGGCGAACAGCGGGTGGGGCGTCGACGTGACGCACCGCTGGACGCTGACCGACGACGGGCTGCTGCTGCAGACCGACGCCGTGCCGTTCGGCGCGTGGGACGTGACCTGGCCGCGGATCGGTGTGCGGTTCGACCTGCCCGCCTCGGTGCTCGACCTCGATGCGTCGTGGTTCGGGACGGGGCCGCTCGAGTCCTACGCGGACTCGTCGCATGCGGCCCGGGTCGGACGGTTCAGCGCGCCGGTGCGTGCCCTGGGCGTCGAGTACTCGATGCCGCAGGAGACCGGGCACCGGCCTGACCTGCGTGCACTGTCGGTCGGCCCGTTCACGGTGTCGACCGTCGGGGCACACCGGGCCGGTTTCACGCTCTCGCCGTGGACCGCGCAGGAGCTCGGGCGCGCGATGCACCCGTACGAGCTGCCGACGCCGGAGCACGCCTACCTGTACCTCGACGCGGCGCAGCACGGGCTGGGGTCGCGGGCGTGCGGGCTCGACGTGCTGCCGGAGCACCAGCTGTGGCCGCAGGCGTTCTCGTGGAGCGTGGTGCTCGGGTAGGGCGGCGCGGGGCCGCGCCGGGCCTTCGGAGCCGCAGCAAGCTCGCGGGGCTACTCCCCCGCGGAGAGGGCGCGGAGCGCCTCCGGGTCCGACGCGTCGAGGAACTCCGTCAGGCGCTCGGGCTCGCCGGGCTCCTCGATCGCCTCGGCCGCCCGCCGCAGTGCGAACAGCGCCCGGAGCACCCCGCGGTTCGGCTCGTGCGACCACGGCACCGGCCCGGCACCACGCCAGCCCGCCTTCCGCAGGGCGTCGAGCCCCCGGTGGTAGCCGACGCGGGCGTAGGCGTAGGACTCGAGGGTCGCGCCGCGCTCCCAGGCCTCGTCCGCGAGGAGCGCCCACGCCAGGCTCGAGGCCGGGTGCGACACGACGACGCTCGACACCGGGGCGTCGGCGGCGAGCGCCGCGGTCACCTCGGGCTCCTCCGGCAGCAGGGTGGCGGGGTTCGCGGACGGGTTCGGCAACAGGTTCTCCGGCATGCCCCCAGCCTGTCACCTCTTGCTCAGCGGCGGGAGCAGCATGGCCGTCATCACACGGGGGCACGTGACCGGCCGGCGGCACGGACGCCCCCCGGCACAGCTAGCGCTTCCGGGTCGGCCGGATCGCCAGCGACTCGATCGTGCCGCGCTCCGGTAGGTCGACGACGGTGCGGACGGCGGCGGCGACGTCCTCGGGCGCCAGGTAGTACGCCGTGTCGTAGTCCTCGCCGAGCTTCTCCGTCAGGGCACGCTGCATGTCCGAGTCTGTCCGGCCCGGATGCACGCTCGACACCCGGACACCGTTCGCCCGCTCCTCCTCACGCAGGGCGTCGGCGAAGGCCCGGAGCGCGAACTTCGACGCCGCGTACACACCACCACCGGGGCCGGCCGTGAAGCCCGCTCCGCTGTTGATCGGGACGACGATGCCGCGCGCCGCCCGGAGCGCGGGGAGCGCCAGACTGGTGAGCTCGGCGACCGCGAAGACGTTCGTCGCGAACACCTGCTCCCACACGTCGCGCGACGTGTCGGCGATCCGTGTGCCCTGTTCGACGCCCGCGCTGTGCACGAGCACGTCGAGACGGTCGGGCAGCGCCGGGACGTCGCCTGCGCCGAGGTCCCCGACGAACGGCGCGGCGCTCGGCAGTTCGGCGACGAGCTCGTCGACCGCGGCGGCCGTCCGGCCACCGACGAGCACGTGGTGCGTCCGCCCGAGGTCGAGCGCGATCGCCCGGCCGATCCCGCGGGTGGCCCCGGTGACGAGGGCGGTCGGACGGTCGGCGGGGAGCGCGGTGTCGGTCATGCGACCAGCCTACGGACGGTGCGTGACGCAGGCGGGCCGCGCCTCCAGCCTGTGGAGGACGCGGCCCGCACGACGATCCCGGCCCCGCCGGGGCCGCGCCGTCACTCGTCCTTCGTGCGTCCCGCGCTCTCGCGGATGCGGATGCCCTCGAGCACGTCCTGCGCGTGCTTCTCGTCCTGCTTCTCGATCTGGCGGGTGTCGCGCTCGGGGAGCTGGATGTCCTCCTCGGCGCGGATGCCCGCCTGCAGCTGGCGACCGCGCTCGAGCTCGGCGTCGAACTCGGCGCCGAAGAGCAGCGCGTTGTTCGTGATCCAGATCCACAGCAGGAACACGATCACGCCACCGAGGGACCCGTACGTCGCGTTGTAGTTCGAGAAGTTGCCGACGTAGAAGCCGAAGCCGACGCTCGCGATGATCCAGATCGTGATGCCGACCAGGGCACCGCCGCTCACCCACTTGAACTTCGACTGGCGGACGTTCGGCGCCCAGTAGTACAGCACCGCCACGACGATGATCATGACCACGAGCAGGATCGGCCACTGCACGATCGACACCACCAGGGCGGCGACGTCGCCGAGACCGATGACGTCGCCGAAGTTCCGGGCGAGCGGACCGGAGACGAGCACGAGCAGACCGATGACGAGCAGCACGACGGTGAAGACCGTCACACCGAGCATCGTCGGGCGGAGCTTCCAGATCGGACGCCCCTCGCGCACGTTGTAGATGCGGTTCATCGCGCGGCCGAAGGCGCCGACGTACCCGGAGGCCGACCACAGCGCGCCGAGGATACCGACGATGAACGTCACCGGGGCGGCGGGCGACCGGACGAGCCCCTCGACGGGGTTCCGCAGCAGGTCTGCGACCTGCCCGCCGCCCACGTTGGTGATGACCTCGAGCAGGCTGTCGATCGTGTCCCTCGGGTTCGACACGAGGCCGAGGATCGACACCACCGCCAGCAGGCCGGGGAAGAGCGCGAGCACCGTGTAGTACGTCAGGCTCGCGGCGAGGTCGGTGCACTGGTCGCTCGAGAACTCCCGCAGGGTCTTCTTGAGCGTGTAGGTGAAGGACGGCTTGGTGAGGTCCGTCGGGCTGTCGGGCTTCCGGGGGTCGTCCGGAGCGGGCTTGTGCTGCTCGTCGTGGTGCGCCATGGTCTAGCCCCTCGCCTTCGCGGCGGCCTTGGCCGCCGCCTTCGACCGCTTCGCGGCCTGCTTCCGGTTCTTGTTCGCCCGACGCTGGACGGCGACGATGCCCACCCGCTGCTTCACCCGGTTCTTGTGCGCCGGGTCACGCTCGAGTGCCTCCTCGGCCGCCTTGCGACGGGCCTTCCGAGCCTTCCGGCCGCCCTTCGCCTGGTCGGCGTCGAGTTCGCCGCGCGCGCCGAACGGCAGCAGGGCGGTGAACGCCGTCGACGCCGACGGACGGTCGAGGTGCCCGGCGTCGGTCCGACCGATCCGGGTGCCGAGGACGATCGCCGCGATGCCGGTGGCCGCCGTCACCGCCATCGCCACGAGCGGGGTGGGGTCGCGGTGCCAGCGCTGACGTGCCTTCGCCACCGCCAGTCGGGTGCGGGCGGGCACGTCGGAGCGCCGCCTGATCTCGCTGACGCTGTCCGTCAGGCGTTCGCGGGTCCGCACGTTGGCGAGCTCCAGCTCGGGGATGCTGTCCTTGGCCATGCATCGTGCCTACCAGGCGGTACCCGGCACTGCACCGAGCGACCGCGGTCTACGGTCCAGTCCATGCTCTTCCGGGACGTCGCCGAGGGGATCCACCGCCTCGAGATCGCACACACGAACACGTACCTCGTCGAGACGGGCGACCAGCTGCTCGTCGTCGACGCGGGACTCCCCGCCGCGTGGCCGCACCTGCTGCTCGCCGTGCACGACCTCGGGTACTCGCCCGACCGGGTCGAGGGCCTGCTGCTCACGCACGGGCACTTCGACCACGTCGGCACCGCGGCCCGGATGCACCGGGAGTGGGGCACGCCCGTCTACGTGCACCCCGGTGACCGCGCCCTCGCCGCCCACCCGTACTCGTACCGGCCGCAGACGAACCGCTTCGGCTTCGTCGCGCTGCACCCCGGCGGGTTGGCACCCCTCGGCCGGATGCTGCTCGCCGGTGCGGCCACGGTCGACGGGATCGAGGACACCGAGCCCCTGGAGTCACGGGCCGACGTCCCCGGCACGCCGTGGATCATCGAGACGCCCGGGCACACGGACGGACACGTCGCGCTGCACTTCGCCGACCGGGACGCCCTGATCGTGGGTGACGCCCTGGTCACCTTCGACCCGTACACGGGTGGGATCGGACCGCGCGTGGTCGCGCCGGCCGCGACGTCGGACGTCGACGAGGCGGTCGCATCGCTCGGTCGGCTCGAGGACACCGAGGCGCGGCACGTCCTGCCCGGCCACGGGCCCGCGTTCGACCGGGGTGTCCGCGCCGCGGTCGCGCAGGCCCGGCGGGTCGCGGGCGTCGCGTAGCGCGTCGGCGCTGTCGCGGACGCGACATCCTGCCGCGACGGCTCGCGTCGGCCTGTCGCTCGTCGGGCAGCGGGGCCGGGCCGGCGGCGGACGGGAGGCGCGTGGCGGCCCCGCCCCGTGCCTCCCGACCGGTGCGGCGTGCGTCCCCGCGTGCCCGTTCCTTCCCAGGACGGTTGCGATGGCTGGTGGGAACGGGCGTACCTGGTCGAACGGAACAACCAGGTACGCCCGAATCGACCAGGTACGCCCGGAAGCGCCGGGCAGGGCGGGCCGGGGGCGCCGGGCTCGCCCGGGGCGGGCGTCCTACTCGGGCAGCACCACGTCCTCGGGGCGGCCGGACACGGCGGAGCGGCCCGCTGCCTCCATGAGCGCGAGGCTGCGGAGGTTGTCGCGACCGCTCGTCTGCGGGGCCGGCCCACCCTCGACCGAGCGCGCGAAGGCCTGCAGCCCGCCCTGTCGATCGGTGTGCTCGAGCGTCGGGAGCTCGACCGCCTCGGCCTCGGCGTCCTGGTCGGCACGGAGCGTCACACGGTCCCCGGCGACCTCGCTCGGGGAGCCGTCGCGGCTCGTGAACCAGATCTCGCCGTCCTCGCCCTGGATGCTCCACTCCCCCGCCCACGCGGTCCGCGGCGCACGCGACAGCCAGCTGCCGCGGTAGCTCACCACGAGCCCGTCCTCGAGCTCGATGATCATCGACGCGACGGCCTCGTCCTGGTACTTGCTGTAGCTCGGGTACGACGTGCGGGCGTAGACGCGGACGGCCTCGAGCCCGGTGATCATCCGGAGCAGGTCGAAGTGGTGGATCGCCATGTCGTTGATCATCGGGTGCGGGAACCGGTAGTGCGGGTAGGTCTCGACGGGCTGGTCGTTGTCCCACTGCCGGAAGTCGATGCTGATCGCGGACAGCTCACCGACCTCCTTCGCCGCGAGCAGCTCCTTGACCACGCGGGGTGCCGGGTACCAGCGGTAGTTCTGGCTGACCTGCAGCACGAGCCCGAGCTCCTCGGCACGCCGGACGGCGGTGAGCGCCTCGTCGGTGGAGTTCGCGAAGGGCTTCTCGACGAGCACGTGCTTGCCGGCCTCGAGGGCCTCGAGCGCGAGCGGCACGTGCGTGACCGCCGGGGCGGTGATGACGACGGCGTCGGCCTCGACCCCGGCGAGCGCCTCGGTCAGCGAGGGGAACGCGGCCGACTCGGGCATGCCGAGGTCCTGGCGCACGGCGTCCAGCGTCGCGGGGACCGGGTCGACGAGCCCGACCACCTCCACTTCGGTGACCTGCGGGATGGCGGTGCGGGCCCAGTTGCCGCCCCACCCTCCGAGACCGACGTGGATGATGCGGACCGTCATGCGTGCACTCCTTCGTGGCTGCGGCGCCACGACTCCCGCGGCGCGTGCGTCCAGTCTGTCAGGGCGGCGACGAGTGTCGCGCAGGGGACCGCCGGCGCCCCGTCGATGGAGCAGAAGACGTCGAGTGCGTTCCCCCGACCCGACGTCTTCTGCTCCATTGATGAACGGCGCGGGCGCAGGCGCGGGCGCCCCACGCGTCAGTGCGCCAGTGCGTCAGTGCGTCCAGGCGAACGCGATGAGGGCCATCGTCACGATGAAGCCCGCCAGGTAGTTGATCCACAGGAACCGCTTCCACCCGGCGTTCGCCGACTCGGCGCCGGCGTCGGTGACGTTCCACCACGGCAGCACGTTCAGCGCGTACGGCACCACGACGACCGCGGCGATCGGCCCCGGGAACGCCGAGAACAGCAGCGTCACCCCGGCGACGAGGTAGGCGACGAACGCCAGGCGCACGGTCGCCCGCGCGCCGATCACGGTCGCCACGGAGCCGATGCCCCCGGCCCGGTCGGCCAGGACGTCCTGCACGGCACCGAACGCGTGCGAGGCCACACCCCACAGGAAGAACGCCGCGCACACCGCGACGAGCTGTCCTGTCCAGTGCGGCCCGGCGAGCGCGAGCCCGTACACCGCCGGCGACACGAAGTGCGTCGACGAGGTCAGTGAGTCGAGGAACGGCTTCTCCTTGAACCGCAGCCCCGGCGCCGAGTAGGCGATCACCGCGAAGACGCTGACCGCGAGGACGAGCCACGACCACGGCCCGTTGCCGGACAGCGCGCCGAGCACCACGAGCGCGACGAGGAACGGCACGTTCGTGACGACGACCGCCCACAGCGTGGCGCGGTGCACGCTCTTGTCGAGCAGCGCCCCCTCGACCCCGCCCTTCCGCGGGTTCCGCAGGTCCGACTCGTAGTCGAAGACGTCGTTGATGCCGTACATCGCCAGGTTGTACGGCACGAGGAAGTAGACGACACCGACCAGGAACGCGACGAGCGAGAACCCGCCGCCACCGTCGACCCCGACGCCGCTGCCGAGCAGGTACGCGGCGCCGAACGGGTAGGCGGTGTTCACCCAGCTGATCGGTCGTGACGACACGAAGAGCGCCCGCAGGGTCGACGGCCGGGAGGCGGTGGTGGCGTTCACGGGGTCTCCTCCGGTCGACGGGGTGGTTGGCTCGGGCGTTCCGACCGTACCGGTCGCTCGGCGCGCGGGCGGTCGAGCAGGACCCAGCAGCTCGGCAGCAGCAGGGCGGCGCCGATCGAGTAGGCGAGGTCCTCGACGGGGAACAGGCCGACCCGCGCCCCGGAGACGAGTGCGGGGTCGTACGCGACGATCCCGAGCCCGACGATCACGTTGTTGAAGACGCCGGTCATGACGAGCAGGACGGCTCCGGCGAGCACGGCGCTGACGACCCCGACCGGACGGCGGCCGGCACCGTGGCGACGGGCGGCGACCGCACCGGCGGCCACCGCGACGAGCGCCGCGACGCCGAGGAACGGCACCGCGAGCAGTGCGTACGTCGCCGTCCCGGTCACGGCCGGCTCCCCTCGTCGAGGCCGTCCGTCTGGTCGGGCCGGTCGAGCCGACGGGCCACGACGGCGCGCAGGGCGCCGAAGAGGTCCATCGTGGTCCAGCACAGGAGCACGAGGAAGAAGACCTCCTCGAGCGGCACCTCCGGAGCGAGCAGCACGCCCGTGAGCAGCTCGTTCTGCCCGATGAAGAAGATCCCGAGGTGGACGCCGGCGACGTCCCACACCAGGAAGAACACGAGCCCGATCACCATCACGGCCGCGGCCCGCAGGGGGCTGCGCCAGAAGAACAACCGGTACCGGGCGTCGAGGACCGCGATGCCTGCGATCGACACCACGAGTCCGGCGAGGTAGGCCCCCGGCATCAGCCCGCTGTCCGGGCGGACGCCGCCGTCGACGACCCGGCCGGACCCGACAGCGGCGCCGGCAGCGGCGTCGGCAGCGGCTCGGTCGAGGTGTCGCCGTGGATGCGCTTGAGCAGCACCTCGGCGCTGATCAGGCACATCGGCAGCCCGATGCCCGGGGTGGTCGACGCGCCCGCGTAGTACAGCCCCTCGACCTTGCCGGAGACGTTCTTCTCGCGGAAGAACGCGCTCTGCACCAGGGTGTGCGCGGGCCCGAGCATGGAGCCGCTCCACGCGTTGTAGTCGTCGGCGAAGTCCTGCGGGCCGATCGTGCGGCGGACCCGGACGCGGTCGCGCAGGTCCGGCACGCCTGCTCGCTCGGCGATGACCTCGATCGCCCGGTCCGCGATCCGCTCGACCTCCGGGTCGCCGGCACCGTCGATCCCGCCCCGGCCGATGGTCAGGTCGGCGGGCAGGGGCACGAGGACGAACAGGTTGCTCGACCCCGCGGGTGCGACGGAGTCGTCGGTCTCCGACGGGGCGCAGACGTAGATCGACGCCGGGTCCGGCACGTGCCGGTCCTTCCCGAAGATCGCGCCGAAGTTCGCTTCCCAGTCGGCGGTGAACACGAGCGTGTGGTGCAGGAGCCCGGGCACGGGTCCGTCGACGCCGAGGTAGGCGAGCACGGCGCTCGGCCCGGGGTCGCGCTTCCGCCAGTGCGGCTCCGGGTACGTCCGGTGCTCCGCGTCGAGCAGGTGCAGCTCGGTGTGGTGCAGGTCCGCGGCGCTCACCACCAGGTCGGCCGGCACCGTGTGCTCGGCACCGGAGGCGTCGCGGTGCACGACGCCCGTGACGTGGCCGTCCTCGACGACGATGCGCTCGACGGTCGCACCGGTGGTGATCGCGGCGCCCTCGCGACGGGCGACGCGTTCGACGGCGGCGATGACCTCGGTGATGCCGCCCTTCGGGTAGAGCACCCCGTCGGCCAGGTCGAGGTGGCTCATCAGGTGGTACATGCTCGGCGCGGCGTACGGGCTGGTGCCGAGGAAGACGGCCGGGTAGCCGAGGACCTGCCAGAGCCGTCGGTCCCGCACGGCCTTCGACGCGAACGCCGACAGCGGCTGGAGCAGCAGTCGTGCGAGCTTCGGCAGCCGGCGGAGCACGTCCGGGGCAGCGAGCTTCGTCAGGTCCTGGAACGTCGTGTAGAGGAACCGCCGGACGGCCATCGCGTAGGTGTCCTCGGCCGAGTCGAGGTACTTCCGCATCCGCTCGCCGGCGCCGGGCTCGATGGACTCGAAGAGCGCGATGTTCGCCTCGCGGTCAGCGCGCAGGTCGATCGGCTCGTCGTGGCCCTCGCTGTAGACGCGGTAGCCCGGGTCGAGCCGCACGAGGTCCATCTCGGCGTCGGCGGTGGTGTCGAGCAGCCGGAAGAAGTGGTCGAACACCTCGGGCATGAGGTACCACGACGGGCCGGTGTCGAACCGGAAGCCGTCCTGCTCCCACGACCCGGCACGGCCGCCGAGCTGGTCGCGCTGCTCGAGCACGGTGACGGCGTAGCCGTCACGCGCCAGCAACGCGGCGGACGCGAGTCCGCTGATGCCGCCGCCGACGATGACGGCACGTCGGGCGGGCACCGCACGGCCCGGGGCGGGACGTGACGGACGGGAGGCGCGGGGCGGGGTCATGCACGGCCTCCAGACCGGTGGTGGGCTGCGCGGGACGGCAGCGGGGCGCGACCGGCGAGCACGCGCGCGGCGAGCTGCGCCTTCACCGGGTTCGGCACGCGCACGCGCGTCGTCACGAGGCGGTCCGCCGGGCACGCGGCGATCCGGTCGTTGAGCTCCTGGAACAACGCGTGCGCGAGCCCGACGGCCTTGCGCGCGTCGACCGGGAGCAGCGGGACCGTCAGCGCGGCGCGGTCCAGGTCCGCCTGCACGTCGGCGACGAGGCGCACCTTGGTGGCCTCGTCGAAGGTGCGGACGTCGACGCCCGGGAAGTACGAGCGGCCGAGCACCTCGAAGTCGGCGTGCAGGTCGCGCAGGAAGTTGACCTTCTGGAACGCGGCCCCGAGCGCCCGTGCGCCGTCGACGAGCACGGCCTCGTCGAAGGTCGGTCGACCGGCGCGGTGGACGAAGGCGCGCAGGCACATCAGCCCGACGACCTCGGCGGAGCCGTACACGTAGCGGTCGAACGACTCCTGGTCGTGCTCGGTGCGCTCGAGGTCCATCCGCATCGACGCGAAGAACGGCTTCGTGAGCTCGGCACCGAAGCCGGTCGTGCGCGCGGTGCGGGCGAAGGCGTGCACGACGGGGTTCACCGAGAAGCCGAGCGCCATCGCCCGCTCGGTGTCCGCCTCGAGCTCGTCGAGCACGGTGCGGGCGAGGTCGTGGTCGAGCCCGGCCTCGGTCGCCGGGCCGTCGACGACCTCGTCGGCGACGCGGACCAGGGCGTACACGTTGCGGATGTGCTCGCGGGTGTCCTTCGTGAGGAGCCGGCTCGCGAGCCCGAACGAGGTCGAGTAGCGCTCGATGACGACCCCGGACGCAGCCTCGGCCGTCGCGTCGTACAGGGGCAGACGCGGTGGTGCGGTCTGGGTCACCGCACGCGCTCCAGCAGTTCGGACACCAGGTGCTCCAGTCGTTCGGCGAGCTCGTACGGCAGCGCCGACAGCTCGGCACGGGCGAGTGCGGCGTGCTCGGCGATCCGGGACTCGGCCGCCGCCTTGGCGCCGCAGGTCTCCAGGGTCGCACGCAGTTCGGCGGCGCGCTCCTCGGTCAGGTCCGGGTCGCCGAGGTAGGGGGCGATGTCCCCCCAGCAGTCGGTGGTCGCGGCGTAGGCGATGAGCATCGTGCGCTTGCCCTCGCGCAGGTCACCGAGCACCGACTTACCGGTGACGGACTCGTCGCCGTACACCCCGAGCAGGTCGTCGACGATCTGGTAGGCGATGCCGATCTCCCGCCCGAAGGCGCCGAGCGCGGCGACGACGGACTCGTCGGCCCCGGCGAGCACGGCGCCGGACTGCAGCGGGGCCTCGAACGAGTACACGCTCGTCTTCGCGCGCTCCATCGCCAGGACCTCGTCCACCGTGGGCATCACGCCGAGTGCGAGGTCGACGTCGGTCATCTCGCCGGCGGCGCTCGCGAAGACCGCGTCGTCGAGGATCTCGAGCAGACGGCTCCGACGCTCGCCGGTCACGCCGGAGGCCTCGATGAAGCGGGTGGTGGCCGCGAGCGCGAGGTCTCCGGCGATGACGGCGGCGCTCACCCCGCGGTGCTCGGCCGTCGGCAGCGCCAGGCCGCCGGTGGTGCCGGTGTCACGGAACGAGCCCGCGACGTTCGGTCGGCCGCGGCGCGACCAGTCGCGGTCGATGACGTCGTCGTGCACGACGAGCGCGGTGTGCAGCAGCTCGTAGGCCGCTGCGACGTTCGCCGCGGCGAGCCCGTCGCTGCCCCCGAGTCCGCTGTAGGCGGTCAGGACCATGCGGGGGCGGAAGCGCTTCCCGCCCATGCTCGCCTTGCGGAGCACGCGCCAGAGCTCCTCGGACGGTCTGCCGAACCGACGCGCACGGGCCGACGACACCGCGAAGAAGCGCTCGATGCAGTCGTCGACCAGTGCGAGGTCGATCTGCGCCACGGTGGCCGCTTCCTCGCTCATTGGCCTAACCTATCGAGGCAGATGAACACTTTCCCGGAAACCGTTGTGCTGCTGGCCGACGACCGTACCCCGGTCGGGACGGCGGACAAGTTCGCGGTGCACACCGACCAGACGCCCCTCCACCTCGCGTTCTCGTGCCACGTGCGGAACGCCGACGGCCAGGTCCTGGTGACCCGTCGTGCGCTGTCGAAGAAGACGTGGCCGGGGGTGTGGACGAACACGTTCTGCGGGCACCCCGGTCCGGACGAGGCGTTCGAGGACGCGATCGCCCGTCGCGCCTCGCGCGAGCTCGGGATCACCGTCCGCGACGTCGAGCTCGTGCTGCCCGACTTCCGGTACCGCGCGGTCGACGCGTCGGGCATAGTCGAGAACGAGGTCTGCCCGGTGTTCCGTGCCGTGACCGACGACGTGCCGGCCCCTGCGGACGACGAGGTCGCCGAGTACGCGTGGGTGTCCGAGGAGTCCCTGCGCGAGTCCGTCGCCGGTGCACCCTTCGCCTGGAGCCCCTGGCTCGGGTGGCAGCTCACGGAGCTCGAGCAGGCGGGCCTGCACATCACGCGCTGACGCGTCGCGCCGAGGCTCGTCCCGGGAGCGCGACCGGCTGCCGGGGAGCAGCACCGCGGCCTGACGCCCGGCTGGTGCCACGGCTGCCCGCCTGGCGCAGGGCTGCGGACGGCTGCGCAGGGCTGCGCCCGGCTGATGCCATGGCCACGCCCGCATGGCGCACGGCTGCGCCCGCCTGGCGCCACGGCTGGCGCGCAGGTCGCGGGCGTGCATAATGATCTGGCTCGGAATGTGAACGTGCACATCGGCGTGCCACGGCCCCGGGCGGGAGAGAGCAACGATGGCGTCACCGCGGACACAGCAACCGCGCTCGCCCAGCATCCGCGACGTCGCGCGGGTCGCCGGCGTCTCGCACCAGACCGTGTCGCGCGTGCTCAACAACTCGGACGCGATCCGGGCGGAGACCAAGGACCGCGTGCTCGCGGCGATGGAGCAGCTGCAGTACCGGCCGAACCGTGCCGCCCGCGCCCTCGTCACGAGCCGGACGCACACCATCGGCGTGCTCACGGCGCAGCGGTCGCACTACGGCCCCGCGGCGACGATGCAGGCGATCGAGGACGCCGCCGTCGCCCGGGGCTACTCGGTGACGACGTCGAACATCGCCGCGGCCACCGACGAGGCGGTCCGCGACGGTCTCGGCCACCTGCTCGACCAGGACGTCGAGGGGATCATCGTCATCGCGCCGCAGCAGCGCGTGTTCGACCTCATCGAGGAGCTCGGCATGCGGACGCCCTACGTGGCGCTCCGCACGAGCGCGGCCGACGAGCCCACGACGCTCTTCATCGACCAGATGGAGGGCGCCCGGCTCGCGACCGCGCACCTGCTCGACCTCGGGCACGAGTACGTCCGGCACATCGCGGGGCCCCAGGACTGGATCGAGGCCGACGCCCGGATGCAGGGGTTCCTGCGCGAGATGAGCGACCGGGACATGCCCGTGGTCGCGCCGGTCCTCGGGGACTGGACGGCGGACTTCGGGTACCACGCCGGCCGTGAGCTCCTGCGGTTCCGGGACTGCACGGCGATCTTCTGCTCGAACGACGCGATGGCGCTCGGCGTCATGCACGCGGCGCGGTCCTACGGGCTCGACGTGCCCGGCGACCTGTCGGTGGTGGGGTACGACGACATCCCGGAGGCGAAGCACCTCTGGCCGCCGCTGACGACCGTGCAGGTGGACTTCCCCGAGCTCGGCCGGCGCTGCGTGGAGCTGCTCCTGCCGTCGGAGGACCAGGCGCTCCGGCCGGTCGACCTCGTGCCGCAGCTCATCGTGCGCGGCTCGTCGGGCGCACCGCGGCGTCGCTGACGCGACCCCCGACCCCCGTCGGACGGGCGGCCCGGGGCAGCGCCGCCCCGCGCCTCCCGTCCGTCCCGTCCCGACCGCTTCGCTCTGGTCGCAGGACCTGCCGCTCACGTTCGCCCCGCGCAGCGAGTTCCGCGACCCGAACGACCGCGGGCGGCGCGTCCTGCGACCGGAGCTGCCACCCTTCCATCAGGAGGTTCGGTGCCAGACCGGTCCGCGCCTCCCGTCCGTCCCGTCCCCACCGGCTCGCTCTGGTCGCACGACCTGCCGCTCACGTTCGCCCCGCGCGGCGCGTTCCGCGACCGGAAGGACCGCACGCGGCGCGTCCTGCGACCGGAACCACCGCGCACGGCGCCGCGGGCGACCGGAGCGGGGCCACGGGACACCCGGTGGCGGTGCCGGACCACTCCGTCCCCCCACCTCGGGGGACGGCCGCGCCCGGGTTCCGCCAGATCGCGCGGGCCGTTACACAAACGCAACCGGACCGAATTGACAGCCGTGACGGGGCTGTGCGTAAATTACCTCCGTTCTGCTGATGTGACCGTTCACATGGACCGTCACATCGCCGGTCGGAAACGACCCCGAGCGGAACACCGGACGCGACAACGAGGTCCACGCAGGTGCTCCTGCGCCCCCGATGCCGCAGCTCACCACCCGAAGGACTGCCGCACCGCAGCGGCAGAAGGAGATGCACCGTGGCGTCAACCCCACAGGGACCGGACCTGGCCACCAGGTCCGTCACCAGCGCCGAGACCATCCTCGAGATGCGGTCGATCACCAAGGAGTTCCCTGGTGTGAAGGCACTCTCGGACGTGTCGCTCAGCGTCCGCGCCGGCGAGATCCACGCGATCTGCGGCGAGAACGGCGCCGGCAAGTCGACCCTCATGAAGGTGCTGTCGGGCGTCTACCCGTACGGCACGTACAGCGGCGAGATCGTCTACGAGGGCGAAGAGGTCCGCTTCAAGGACATCAAGCAGTCCGAGCAGGCCGGCATCGTCATCATCCACCAGGAGCTCGCGCTCATCCCCGAGCTGTCGATCACCGAGAACCTGTTCCTCGGCAACGAGCCCGGCAAGTTCGGCGTCATCGACTGGACCAGCGCCCAGCTGCGCGCGCAGGACCTGCTCGCCCGCGTCGGCCTCGACGAGGACCCGGACACGCAGATCAAGAACCTCGGTGTCGGCAAGCAGCAGCTCGTCGAGATCGCGAAGGCCCTGCACAAGGACGTCAAGCTCCTCATCCTCGACGAGCCGACCGCGGCGCTCAACGAGAACGACTCGCAGCACCTGCTCGACCTGATCGTCGGGCTGAAGTCGAAGGGCATCGCGAGCATCATCATCAGCCACAAGCTCAACGAGATCGAGCAGATCGCGGACGAGATCACGATCATCCGTGACGGCAAGGCGATCGAGACCCTCAACGTGAAGGGCGACGGCGTCAACGAGGACCGCATCATCCGCGGGATGGTCGGCCGCTCGCTCGAGAGCCGGTTCCCGGACCGCACGCCGAAGATCGGCGAGGTCTTCTTCGAGGTCAAGAACTGGACCGTCCAGCACCCGCAGGACCCCTCGCGCCTGGTCGCCAAGGGTTCGAACTTCCACGTCCGCCGTGGTGAGATCGTCGGCTTCGCGGGCCTGATGGGCGCCGGCCGCACGGAGCTCGCGATGAGCATCTTCGGCCGCTCGTACGGCACCTTCGTCGACGGCCAGATCATCAAGGACGGCCGCGAGATCAAGGTCACGAACGTCCAGCAGGCGATCGCGAACGGTCTCGGCTACGTCTCCGAGGACCGCAAGGCGCTCGGCCTCAACCTGCTCGACACGGTGAAGCGCTCCACGGTGGCCGCCGACCTGCCGAAGATCTCGAAGGCCGGTGTCGTGGACTCCCTGCAGGAGTACGACGTCGCCGAGAAGTACCGCAAGATGCTCCGCACGAAGGTGCCCTCGGTCGAGGACAACGTCGGCAAGCTGTCCGGCGGGAACCAGCAGAAGGTCGTCCTGTCGAAGTGGATGTTCACCGACCCCGACCTGCTGATCCTCGACGAGCCGACCCGCGGCATCGACGTGGGCGCGAAGTTCGAGATCTACGGCATCATCCAGCAGCTCGCGGCACAGGGGAAGGGCATCATCCTCATCTCCTCCGAGCTCCCCGAACTCCTCGGCCTCTCCGACCGGATCTACACGATCTTCGAGGGCCAGATCACGGCCGACGTCCCCGCGGACCAGGCAGATCCCGAAACGCTCATGCGCAGCATGACCTCCGCGCGGAAGGGCGCACTCGTCTCATGAAGAACCTGAAACTGCTCTTCGGCAAGGGCAACAGCATCGGCCAGTACGGCATGATCATCGCGTTGATCGCGATCCTGATCATCTTCTCGATCTGGACCAAGGGCCTCATCCTCGAGCCCACGAACATCATCAACGTCTTCCTGCAGTACTCCTACATCCTCATCCTGGCGCTGGGGATGGTCATGGTGATCATCGCCGGCCACATCGACCTGTCGGTCGGTTCGGTCGCGGCGTTCACCGGCATCATCGTCGCCCAGTCGATGGCGCAGTGGAACTTCCCGGCGTGGGCCGCGATCCTCCTCGGCCTCGCCGTGGGTGCGGCCGTCGGTGCGTGGCAGGGCTTCTGGGTGGCGTTCGTGAAGGTCCCGGCCTTCATCGTGACCCTGGCCGGTCAGCTCATCTTCCGCGGTGCGAACCAGATCATCGGCAACTCGACCTCGCAGCCGGTGCCGGACGACTACGCGCAGATCGGTTCGGGCTTCCTGCCCGACTTCGGCCCGGACTTCGGGTTCTCGAACGGCACGCTCATGCTCGGCCTCATCACCTGCCTGGTGCTGATCTTCCTCGAGTTCCGCGGTCGTCAGCGTCGCAAGAAGATGCACGCCGACGTCGTCCCGCTCTGGGTCTCGATCGTCCGCACGGGCATCCTGGTGGCCGTCACCCTCGTCGCCACCTACCTGTTCGCCGCTGGCCCCGCCGGCACCTCGATCCCGGTCGTCGCGATCATCCTCGGTGTCCTGACCATCGTCTACGGCTTCCTCACCAAGAACACGATCTTCGGCCGCCAGGTCTACGCGGTCGGTGGCAACGCGAACGCCGCCGTCCTGTCCGGCGTCAGCGCCCGCAAGGTCAACTTCTTCGTCATGATGAACATGTCGGTCCTGGCCGCCATCGCCGGCATGGTCTTCGTCGGCTACTCGGGCGCCTCGGGCCCCGCTGACGGCACCGGCTGGGAGCTCGACGCGATCGCCGCCGTGTTCGTCGGTGGCGCCGCGGTCGCGGGTGGCATCGGCACGATCTCCGGGTCGATCATCGGTGGTCTCGTCATGGCCCTGCTGTCCAACGGTCTGTCGCTGGTGGGCCTCGAGTCCAACCGCGTCCAGATCATCCGCGGTCTCGTCCTGCTCGTCGCCGTCGCCTTCGACGTCTACTCGAAGTCGCAGGGTCGTCCGTCCCTGATCGGCGGGATGCTGAAGCAGTTCCAGCGGAAGGACACCGAACAGAACACGGTGGCCGCGCAGCAGCCGCGGAGCATCGAGGACCAGCCCGAGAAGGTCAACGTCCAGTAACGCGTGGCGGGCGGCCACCCCGGTGGCCGCCCGCACGGATCCCCCTCACAGCACCACCCCTCAACGAAGAGAAAGCAATCTCATGCGCAAGAAGCTCATCGCCGGCATCGGTCTGGCACTCGTCGCGGGCATGGCCCTCAGCGGCTGCTCGGCCCGCGGCAACTCCGACGCCGGCTCCGGCTCGTCGGACGGCGCCTCGAACGTCCAGATCGAGAAGGGCGCCCTGATCGGCGTCGCGCTCCCCGCCAAGACCTCGCAGAACTGGGTGCTCGCGGGTGACGCCTTCGAGAAGTCCATCGAGGAGGCCGGCTTCAAGGCCGACATCCAGTACGCGAACGCCGGCAACCCGGTTCCGGACCAGCAGGCCCAGATCCAGTCGATGGTCACCAAGGGCGCGAAGGCGATCATCATCGGTGCCGCCGACGGTTCGCAGCTCGGCACGCAGGTCGCCGCGGCGAAGAAGTCCGGCGCGGTCGTCATCGCCTGGGACCGCAACATCCTGAACACCGAGAACGTCGACTACTACGTCGCGTTCAACAACTTCAAGGTCGGCCAGCTGCAGGGGCAGGCCCTGCTCGACGGCATGAAGGAGAAGAAGGCCAAGGGCCCGTACAACATCGAGCTCTTCTCCGGCTCGCCCGACGACGCCAACGCGAAGGTCTTCTTCAACGGCGCCATGGACGTGCTCCAGCCGAAGATCGACGACGGCACCGTCAAGGTCGTCTCGGGTCGCACCAGCTTCTCGGAGACCAACACGCAGGGCTGGCTCGCGCAGAACGCCCAGTCGCGCATGACCGACATCCTGACGAAGTCGTACACCGACACCGAGCTCGACGGCGTCCTGTCGCCGAACGACACCCTGGCCCGTGCGATCCTGACCGCGACCGCTGCGGCCGGTAAGCCGAACCCGGTCGTCACCGGTCAGGACTCCGAGACCGCTTCGATCCCGCTCATCATGCAGGGCAAGCAGTACTCGACGATCTACAAGAACACCACCGACGAGGCCCAGGCCGCGATCGACCTGGTTTCCGACCTGGCCGACGGCAAGACCCCGGAGACCACCGAGGACAAGAACAACGACAACGGCAAGAAGATCGTGCCGGCCGTCGAGCTGACCCCGGTCCTGGTCACCAAGGAGAACGCGGTCGAGGCCTACAAGGGCAACGACACCCTCGAGGAGCTCGCCAAGAAGGGCTGATCCCCTTCCGCAGCAGCACCACAGCACGAGGAAGGCCCCGTCTCGCTCCGGCGAGACGGGGCCTTCCCGCGTTCCGGGGCGTTCGCGAAACGCCGGCGTCGCGGCGGGACGCCGCGGTCCACGCGAGACGCCGCCACTTCCGGCGGCGTCTCGCCGCCCCGCGACTGTCTCGCGCAGACGCCCCCGTCTCGCGGGACGCGCAGGGTCGGACGGGAGGCCCGTGGCGGCGCCGCCACGGGCCTCCCGTCCGTCACCCGGCACGGTCAGCGCGCCGGTGGCGGCCCCGATCTGGACGATCACGGACGGCGGCGGCGCGATCCGGCAGCGGCGGAGGGTCTGCGGGGAGCAGGTCGATCGTCGCTTCGAACCCGGCCGCGCGCACGAGCCGTTGCAGCGCGGCGAGCGAAGGCTCACGCCGCCCGTTCTCGTACGTACTGATGACGCTCTGGGTGACGCCGGCCCGGGCGGCGAGCTGCACCTGCGTCAGGCCGGCACGCAGCCGGGCGTCACGGATGAGTTCGGACGCCACGACCGGCTGGGGCCCACGGGCGGGTGCTTCGACCATCCGTGAACGATAGCGAAATGCGAAATTTCGCGGCCCAGTAGTACATCACTCGCGGGGGCGATCCCCTCCGCGGCGTCAGTCGCGCTGGGAGACGTCCGCGCGGTGGAAGTTCAGCGCCGATCGCGACGGCGTCGGGCCGCGCTGCCCCTGGTAGCGGGACTGGTACTCGGCCGAGCCGTAGGGCTTGTCCGCCGGGCTCGACAGCTGGAAGAAGCAGAGCTGGCCGATCTTCATGCCCGGCCAGAGCTTGATCGGCAGGGTCGCGACGTTCGACAGCTCGAGGGTGACGTGGCCGGAGAAGCCCGGGTCGATGAAGCCCGCCGTCGAGTGGGTGAGGAGGCCGAGGCGACCGAGCGAGCTCTTGCCCTCGAGCCGCGCGGCGATGTCGTCGGGCAGGGTGACGACCTCGAACGTCGAACCGAGGACGAACTCCCCCGGGTGCAGCACGAACGCCTCGTCCGGGTCGGTCTCGACCAGGCGGGTGAGCTCGGGCTGGTCCTCGGCCGGGTCGATGTGCGGGTACTTGTGGTTGTCGAACAGCCGGAAGTACTTGTCGAGCCGGACGTCGATGCTCGACGGCTGGACGAGCGAGGGGTCGTACGGGTCGAGCCCGATCCGGCCTTCGGCGAGCTGGGCGGTGATGTCGCGGTCGGAGAGCAGCACGCAGGAAGCCTAGCGGCAGGGTGTGGTCGCCGATATGCTGCGAGGCTGCCCTCCCGGGGCGGCGGACGACGGCCGTCCGACCGGCCGACCAGGGGCGACGATGACCGACACCGCTTCCGAGTACACCGTCGAGGAACTCGTCGTGCCGACGACGATGGACGACGAGCCCGACCGGGTGCAGGCGTTCCGCGACTGGCTCGCCGTGTCCGACGCCGCCGAGGTCGCCGTGCACGGGCTCCCCGAGCTGTCCTGGACCCCCGCCGAGTACCTGCCGATGTGCCACGAGCCCGGCGCACCGAGCCGCCTGTTCGTCGTACGCGACGCCGCGGGTGAGGTCGTGGCCTCGGGCGCGTACGACTCGAAGACCGAGCCGGGCACGACGAACTGCTGGCTGTCGCTCGGCGTCCGGCCCGACCGGCAGCGCCGCGGCATCGGGACGCTGCTGGCCGACCACCTGGAGGGCGTCGCCCGGGCCGAGGGGCGCACACAGTGGAAGACGTACGCCGTCTCGCGCCAGGTCGGCCCCGGCGACGGGCCCGGGTACGTCCCGGCACCGACCGGCTTCGGCGCTGTGCCCGAGGACGAGGCCGGCGTGCGGTTCCTGACCGGCCGCGGGTGGCGGTTCGGTCAGGTGAACCGGATCAGCCGGCTCGCGCTCCCCGCCGACGCGTCGGTGGTCCGGGAGCTGCACGAGCGAGCGGAGACCGCGGCCGGCCCCGGGTACCGGGTGCACGTGTGGACGGGACCGACGCCCGAGCGGTGGCTCGACGGCCTCGCCCTGCTCCACACCCGGATGAGCACCGACACCCCCGAGGGCGACATGCAGGAGCCGGAGGACGTCTGGACGGCCGAGCGCGTCCGGGAGTCCGAGGGGCAGCTCGCCACCGGTCCGCACACGATGCTGACGGTCGCCGTCGAGCACATCGAGAGCACCACCCTGGCCGGTTTCAGCCAGATCAAGGTGCCGGACGCCGCAGGTCGGGCGGTCATGCAGTGGGACACGCTCGTGCTCCGCGAACACCGCGGGCACCGACTCGGATGGTTGCTCAAGGTGGTCGGGATCGAGACCGTCGAGCGGGACTTCCCGGAGCGGCCGTCGATCGTCACGTTCAACGCCGAGGAGAACCGTCCGATGCTCGACGTCAACGAGGCGGTCGGGTTCGTCGGGGTCGGCAGCGAGGGCATCTGGGAGCACCGGGACTGACCCGACCGGGTCGGTGCGGCCGCCGCCGGACTGGGATCGGGGTGTCAGGCGGCGCACCTACCATTGGACGGTCATGACCGTCACGTCAGCCACCACGCAGCCCGGGGACACGGCACCCGATCCCGCCCCCACCTCCGCGCGTTCCACCACCGTCGCGACGGTCCTGGTCATCGCGATCCCCCTCGCCGTCGCGTGCGCCGTGCTCGGCATGACCCTGACCGGCGCCTTCACCGCGTCGCAGCAGCTCGTCTCCGCCGGTGACCTGGTCGAGTACGGCCTGCCGATCGCCCGCGTCGTGCACGACACCACGGCCGCGCTGACGATCGGTCTGCTCATCGTCGCCGCGTTCGCGTTGCCCGCCAAGAAGGCCGACCACGGCACCATGTCGAGCGTGCAGCACCGCGCCGCACGGTGGGCTGCCGCGGCGGGCTCCGTCTGGTTCCTCGCCGCCGTCGTCGGCATCGTGCTCACGGGCGCGAACACCCTGGGCGTGCCGCTCACCAGCCCGGTGTTCGCCCGTAACTTCCTGCTCTTCGCGTTCCAGGTCGAGATCGGACAGGCGCTCGTCGTCTCCGCCGCCGCGATCCTGGTCGCCACCCTCGTCGCAGCCTTCGCCACCCGGGCCACCACGCTCGCGGTCGCGACCGTCGCCGGGCTCTTCGCGCTGCTGCCGCTCGCGCTGTCCGGGCACGCCGCCGGTGCGCTCGAGCACGCGAACGCCGTCAACTCGCTCGCCGTGCACCTGGTCGCCGTCTGCGTCTGGGCGGGCGGCCTGGTCGCCGTCCTGCTGCTCCGCACCCGGACGAAGGGCGCCACCGGACGCGTCGTCGCCCGCTACTCGACGCTCGCGGGCTGGGCCTTCGCCGCAGTCGCGTTCTCCGGCATCGTCAACGCCTCGCTGCGCCTGACCGGCCCGGCCGACCTCGTCACCACCACCTACGGCTGGCTCATCACCGTCAAGGCACTCATCCTCGTGCTGCTCGGGCTGGCCGGCGTCGCCCAGCGCCGCAGGCTCGTGCCGGGGCTCCTCCGCGCCCCGCTCGACCGCGGGCTGTTCGTCCGGTTCGCCCTGGCCGAGATCGTCTTCATGGCCGTCGCCATCGGCGTCTCGGTCGCGGTGTCCCGCTCGCAGCCGCCGATCCCGCAGACGCCCGAGACCGGGCAGGACACCCGTTCCGGCCTGCTCGGGTACGAGTACCCGCCCGCGCAGACCGTGCAGACGTACCTGACGCAGTGGCACATCGACTGGGTCTACCTGGCCGTCGCCGTCGTGGGTGCGGGCTGGTACCTGCTGTCGGTCCGCAAGCTCAAGCAGCGCGGCGACACCTGGCCGGTCGGCCGGACCATCGCCTGGCTGCTCGGCTGCGCGCTGTTCATCTGGACCACCTCGGCCGGCCCCGCCGTCTACGGCATGGTGCACTTCTCGTCGCACATGCTCCAGCACATGCTGCTCATGATGTTCGTGCCGCTGCCGCTCGTGCTCGGCGGCCCGGTGCTGCTCGCGCTCCGCACACTGCCGGTGCGGAACGACGGCTCGCGCGGCGCCCGCGAGTGGCTCATGCTCTTCACGCACTCGCGGTACATGCAGTTCCTCGCGAAGCCCGCCGTCGCCGGCGTCATCTTCGCCGGGTCGCTCGTGGTGTTCTACTTCACCCCGGCGTTCCAGTACGCCATGCAGTCGCACGAGTGGCACGTCGTGATGGTCGTCCACTTCGTGTTCAGCGGCTACCTGTTCTTCTGGGTGTTCGTCGGTGTCGACCCGGGCCCGAAGCGTCCGCAGTACCCGATCCTCATCATCGCGCTCCTGGCGACCCTGGCCTTCCACGCCTTCTTCGGCGTCGCAGTGATGACGTCGCAGTCGGTGTTCGCCGCCGACTGGTTCCACGCGCTCGGGCAGACCGACGACCGGGCGCTGCTCGACGACCAGCACACCGGCGGCGGGATCGCCTGGGGCGCCTCCGAGCTGCCGATGGTGTTCGTCGCGCTGCTCGTGGTGCGCAACTGGGTGCGGACCGACAAGCGCGACGCGAAGCGCCTCGACCGCAAGGCCGACCGCGACGGTGACGCCGAGCTGAAGGCGTACAACGAGCGCCTCGCCGCCATGAACGACCGCGACCAGGGCTGACCCGGCTCCGGCGTTCGGGGACGGGCGCTGCCGCTCAGTCCCCGTGGACGTTCAGTCCCCGTGGACGATGCAGACCGCGTCGAGCTCCATCGAGGCCTCGAGCGCGGCGGTGACGCCCGCCTCACCCGCGGGACCGAACGGCGTCACGGTGTCCACCCACCAGAGCGGGGTCGCCAGGGTCGGGGCGTCCGGCAGGATCCGCTGGACCTCGTCCAGGGAGTCCACCCGCCGCACCCCGAGCACCGTGATCACCGGGTGCGACGCGTCACGGCAGACCTGCAGCACCGGGCCGTCGTCCAGTGCACGGACACCCCACGCCTCGTCGTGCAGCAGCAGCGCCTCGGCGACGTCGCGCGTCTCCACCGGTCCACGGCAGAGCAGCGTCACGTCACGCGGCACCCTGACCGCCCGTCGTCCGTCCGGAGCCGGCGTGGGCCCCGTGCGCGCGGTCGCCGCGGTCGTGCCCGTCGAGGGTGCCCTCGTCGTGCGCGGGGTCGAGCGGGGCACCACCGACGAGCTGCAGGAAGCGGTCCTCGTCGATCCGGTCGAGGAACGCCTCGAGCGCCTCCCACCCGTCGTCGAAGCGGACCACGAGCCCGCCCCCGCCGAACACCGAGGTGGTGGTGCGCGGTGGCGGCCACACGCCGCCTCGGTCCAGGAACTCCGTCGCCTCCGCGCCGATGACCACCGCGAGCGGCTCCGGTTCACCGTGCGACACGGCGCGCACCAGGTGGTCCGCGTCACCGCGGCGCTGCATGACCACGCCGAACACCGGCTCGACCTCGTCCGCCACGCGGTGCACCGCGTCCAGCAGCCGCGACGCGAGCGCCGGGTCGGCACCGTCCTCGGGGATGGTCAGCACGGCGGACATCGTCTCCACGACGACGCCGTCGAGCAGGTGCGCGGTCATCGTCGCCGAGAACCCCTCGCCCACCGCGTACGACGTCGAGACGGCCGGCGCCTCGTGCTTGGCGTACTGGGTGACGACCCACCGGTCCCACGGCACCGTCAGTGGCTCGCTCGTGCCCCAGCGCGTCGGGCAAATGCCGACGGTGTCGCACAGGGCCTCGATCGCGGTGCCGATGTCGATCGCGCGGTCCGCGTGGTGCCGCAGCGTCAGGTCGATGCTGATCTGCCGGACCGAGTCCGACGACACCGGGTGCTCCGGTGAGGGCGTGCCGACGAGCTCCGGCCCGCGGTGCACGAAGTCCTCGATGCCCGACGCCAAGACGCCCGTACGGCCGTCCCGCAGGGTGCCGTCGAAGTCGTCCACGGCCCATGCGGCCTGGTGCGCGCCCAGCGCGTGCCGCAGGGCGGGGGTGAGTGATGCCTCCCGGCCGGTGCGGAGCACGACCGTGCGTCCCGACTCGGACGCTCGACGCAGGAGTGAGGCGAACGAGTCCGTCAGCCACACGACCGGCGAGGCGGACCGGACCACGATGGCGGGGCCGACCACGTCGTCGATGAGGGGATGCCTGACCATCCGGTCCTCCTCGGGGTAGGGCGTCGGAACCCCCTGGACGCTACACACGGCCACGACACCTGTCCGTCAGCCCGGGCACCTCACAGGGGAGACACGGCCACCGGACGGTGGGCCGACGCCAGCGGTTCCCGAGCGACGCGCCAGCGGTGGTCGGGCCGCGCCGGTCGGGAGGTCCGGGTCACCACCGCCACGGACCGTGCGGCGCGCGTTCGGCTGGCATCCAGCGGAGAATCCGCTAGGCTTGCTGCGTCCCGTTCGACGGGATGCGCGAGTGTAGTTCAATGGTAGAACTCCAGCTTCCCAAGCTGGTAGCGCGGGTTCGATTCCCGTCACTCGCTCCGATTCTCCCCCTGGCCCCGGCCGCCGGTCCTGCAGCCGAGCGGGACTGCTCACGCACGGGCCGACGCCCTCGAGGCTCGTCATCCGGGTGCGGACTGTCCTCGGCGCGCAAGCCGCAGAACGCGGATCATCGTTGCCGATCAGGGCGTGGCCGATTCGGTTGGAGCGCGTCAACGCCCGTAACTGAGGGATTCTACAGCTTCGACGGCCCTGTCCATCCCCCCGAACGAGGGTCGGACCGGCCCCCGGACGCGGGCCTACCTTCCGCTGGGACAGAACCCTCAACGGAAGGAACGCCATGCAACGACGCTCGGCAATGCGGGTCGCAGCGATGTCCGTCGCCGCCGGGACCGCCCTGGGAGGCGCCCTCGTGGTCGCGAGCCCCGCAGCAGCGGCACCGGGGGACGCGGCAGCCGTCGGGATCAGTGCGGACGTTGCGCTGCCCGACCTCGCCGGCCTCCTCGGGCTCACCGCCGACGTGTCCGCCGGTGCCGTCTCGGTCACCGGTTCCGGGACGGACGAGTTCGACGGCGACGCCTCGACGCTCGTGCAGGCAGCGGTCGCCGACATCGGTGCGGACGTCGTCTCGACGTCTGCCAGCAGCGACGCCGCACGGTCGACCGCGTCGGCCGACATCGCCGGTGCATCCATCGAGCTGCTCGGCCTCGACGTGCTGACCGCCGCCGCCGCGACCGCCACCGCGACGTGCCCGGTGGGCGGCACCCCGACGAGCGACGCACTGCTCACCGGCCTGACCGTGCTCGGTGAGACCGTCACGCTCGACGCGGACACGCCCACGGTCTCGACCTCGACGGCGCTCACCGGCGACCTGGCCGGCGTCACCCTGACCGTCGACCTGGTCCGCACGACGACCACCACGGCCACGACCGCCGCCGCGACCTCGGTCCTCGCCACCGTCACCCTCGACGGCACCGTCGCCGGCGTCACCCTGGCCGACGACGCCGTCGCCACCGTGGTGCTGGCGCAGGCGAACTGCGAGACCCCGACCGCCGCCGCGGCGCCGGTCACGGTCGCCGACATCACCCCCGGCACCGGCCCCACCACCGGCGGCCAGACCGTCACGATCACGGGCGACGGCTTCGGGGACGACACGACGGTCACGTTCGGCGGCGTCCCCGCCACCGACGTCACCGTCGCGGACGACGGCACGTCGCTCACCGCGGTGACGCCCGCGGGGACCGCCGGCGAGACCACCGTGGTCGTCACGAGCGGCGGTTCGTCGGACAGCCTGCCCTACGTGTACGTCGCCCCGACGGTCACCGCGCTCTCGCCCACCGAGGGTCCCACCGCCGGCGGCACGACCGTGACCATCACCGGCACGGGCCTGCAGGCCGCCGACGAGGTCCGCTTCGGTGACGCCCTCGCCGAGGTGCAGTCCGTGTCCGACGACGGGACGAGCATCGTCGTGACGTCACCGGCCGGCACCGGCCTCGTGGACGTCACCGTCGGGTTCCCGGGCGACACCACGCTCACCGCCCCGACGCAGTTCCGGTACGTGGCGCCGGCCGCCGCGGCGACCGTGACCGGCGTGACCCCCGCCTCCGGGCCGGCCGCAGGCGGCCAGACCGTCGTGATCAGCGGCACCGACCTGGCCGGCACCACCGAGGTCACCTTCGACGGCGCCCCCGCGACCATCGTCGGTGAGCCGACCGACACCTCCGTCACGGTCACCACGCCCGCCGGCACCGTCGGCACGGCGGACGTGGCCGTCACCGGCCCGGGCGGCACCACCGTCGCCGAGGACGCCTACGCCTACCTGCCCGTCCCCGCGGTCACCGGCGTCACCCCCGGCTCCGGCCCGACGACCGGCGGCACGACCGTGACCGTGGACGGCGACGGCTTCGTGCCGGGAGCGATCACCGTCACGATCTGCGGGGTCACCATCGACCCGGCCGACGTCACGGTCTCGGAGGACGGCACCGCGCTGACGTTCACCACGCCGGCGTGCGACGAGGGCACGACGGCGATCACCGTCAGCACCCCGGGCGGCACGAGCGACGCGCTCGCGTTCGACTACGTCGTGGTCGGCGACGGCACCGCCGGTGGGACCGGTGGCACCACGGTCACCGTCGGTGACGGCAGCGGCACCGGGACGTCCGGCAACCTCGCCTTCACCGGGTCGGACCCGCGCCCCGGCATCGCGGCGGCGATCGCGCTGCTCCTGCTGGGCGCCGTGACGGCGGTCATCGGGTCGCGGCGTCGCCGACAGGCCTGACCAGCGACGAGCGCCGGTCGACGGCGACGAGGGCCGGGTCCGCACGACAGGTGCGGGCCCGGCCCTCGTCGTCGGCGGCGTCGTCCCGGCGAGCCGCAGCGACGTACCCGCTGGAGGACACCCCGCTCACCGAGGAACGGGTCAGGGTCGGGGTCGGGGTCAGAGCATGCTCCGGTTCCCGAACGTGGGGCTTGCCCGTCGGCGCGGAGCCGTCTTGACTCGACCGGGAGCACCGTGCTCCGCGCAACAAGGAGAAAGCAGATGCGCTCACTCGTCTACACCAGCACGCAGACCCGTCCGATCACGGACTCGGAGCTCGCGCAGATCCTCGCCGTCGGCCGCGAGAAGAACACGCGACTCGGCGTGACCGGGATGCTCGCCCACAAGGGCGACAACTGCATCGGGATCCTCGAGGGCGAGGACGACGTCGTCCACGCCCGGTTCGAGCAGGTCCGCATGGACCCTCGCCACACGAACGTGCGCGTCCTGCTCGACGAGACGATCCAGCAGCGGTCGTTCCCGGACTGGTCCATGGCGTTCCAGTCCCTCGACCCGCTCATGCAGCAGATCCCGGGGTTCAGCGACCTGTTCACCGCCGGGCGTCCAACCGATCCGGCCTTCGCTGCGTCACGTGCCCGGGGCTTGCTCGAGTGGTTCCGCAAGCACCCGCTCGCCCCCCTGACCTCGCAGCGGACCATCGACGAAGAAGCGCCGAAGACCCGGGCGATCAACGGAGCCATCGCCGTCATCCACGACGGCGGGGTCTCCCGGTTCTCGGTGGAGGCCGTCGCCGAACGCAGCGGCATGACCGTCGCGCAGATCACCGAGCTCTTCCCTGCCCCGCACGCGCTGCTCTCCGCCACGGTCATGCGCTGGACGCGGGCGGTGTCCCTGCCGCTGCAGCCGCTCGCCGCCGAGAAGGGCACCGTCGCGTACCTGCACGCCCTGCTCGCGGCGCACGCCGAGGAACCGGCGCTCATGCGACTGGTCGCGTCGAGCCTGACCGTCGCGACCGACCCCTCGGCCGACGGCGCCGACTACTACCGGTCCGCGTACCTGGAGTTCCGCGAGGTGATCCGCCAGGCCCTCGCCGAGGACGTCCGCACGGGCCGGGAGCCGGCGACGATGGACCCGGTGCGGGGCGCGCAGCAGCTGCTCGCGCTCTACGACGGGCTCCGCCTGCAGTCGCTCCTGACGAACGACACCGACGTCGTCGACGCCTTCGACCGCGCGGCGACCCGCATGCGGCGCGGCTGGTCCGAGCAGTACGAGCAGCCCGCCTACTGGGAGATCCCGGTCGCCGCACGGTGACGAGGGCGACGGCAGCACGGCGGCTGCTGCCGTGGCGCGGCCGCCGGCTCCCGCTCCGTCACGACTGGGTGCAGAAGCCCTCGGTGCGGTCACTCGGACCGATCACGATGACCGTGTCCCCCGACTGCGGCACCGTGTCCGCACCGGCCGGCTCCCACCGTCCGGCGGCGGTCTTCACCTTCACGATGGTGACGCCGAACCGCCGCCGCACGCCCGCCTCGTCGAGTCGCTTGCCGACGATGCTCTCCGGCACGATGGTCTTCGCGACGACGAGGTCCTGGTCGAACTCGACGTAGTCGAGCATCGATCCGCGGACCAGGTGCGCCGCCCTGCGCCCCATGTCGGCCTCGGGGAAGACGACGTGGTCGACCGCGAGCTGCTCGAGGATCAACCCGTGCTGGGCGCTGATCGCCTTCGCCCAGATCGTCGGCCCGCCCATCCGCTTGATCAGCGACGTCGTGAGGATGCTGGCCTGGATGTCGGTCCCGATCGCGATGACGACACGGTCGAAGTCGGCGATCCCGAGCTGCTCGAGGACCGCCTCCCGCGTCGAGTCGGCCCGGACCACGTGGGTGAGGACACCGTTGTGCGCCTGCACGATGTCCTCGTCCGTGTCGATGCCGAGCACCTCGGTGCCGGAGCGGACGAGCTCCGTGGCGAGTGCGCTGCCGAACCGGCCGAGGCCGATGACGGCGACCGTGTCGGGGCCACGGCCCCGTCGGGTCCTGGAGAAGAGGTGGTCAGCCAATGATCGGACGCTCCTTCGGGAGTTCGTAGAGACGGGAGGTGCGGCGGAGCGCCAGGGACGAGGCGAGGGCGACGGGACCGAGCCGTCCCATGAACATCAGGGCCACGAGGATCAGCTGCGCCGCCCTCGGCAGGTCCGCCGTGATCCCGGTCGAGAGCCCCACGGTCGAGAACGCGGAGATGACCTCGAACAGGACCCGGTCGAGCCGGACCGTGGTCATCAGCATGATCGCGAACGTCGCGGTCACCACGACGGCCACGGCGACGAGCGCGACGGTCAGCGCCTCCCGGTGCGTCGAGCGGGGCAGGCGCTTGTTGAACATGTTGACCGCCGCGTCGCCGCGGAGCTCGGCGAGGACGATGAAGAGCAGGACGGCGAACGTGGTGATCTTCAGACCGCCGCCGGTCCCGGCCGGGCCCGCGCCGATGAACATCAGCACGTCCGTCACGAGCCAGCTCGCCGGGTGCATCGCGCCGATGTCGATGTTGTTGAACCCGGCGGTCCGCGGCATCACCCCGGCGGTGAAGCCGGCCAGCAGCCGTTGCTCGGGTCGGAGGGCGCCGAGGGTGGCCGGGTTGGTCCACTCCAGCGCCGTGAGGACCGCGCCGCCGAGGAGCAGCAGGACGCCCGTCCCGACGACGACCGTCACCGTGTTGAGCGTCCACGTCCGGGGTCGACGCCCGCGGACCAGCTCCATCACGACGGGGAAGCCGAGACCGCCGATGATGATCGCCGCGCAGATCGGCAGGCACACCCACGGATCGGTGGCGTACGCGACGAGACTGTCCGACCTGAGCGCGAAGCCGGCGTTGTTGAACGCGGAGACGCTGTGGAACACGCCTTCCCAGAGCGCGGTGCCGGGAGGGTGCCCGTAGGCGGTCGCGAAGCGTGCGGTCAGCAGGACCGTGACCGAGGCCTCGACGACGAGCGTGATCGTCCCGACGCCCCGGAGCACCCGCCGCACGTCCCCGAGGGCGACGCTGTGCGTCTCGTTGACCGCCGTCAGCCGGGTCCGGAGCCCGAGTCGCCGCGCGACGAGCAACCCGAGGAGCGTCGCGAGCGACATCACCCCGAACCCACCGACCTGGATGAGGACCAGGATGACCACCTGCCCGAACGGTGACCAGAACGTCCCGGTGTCGACGACGACGTGGCCGGTGACGCACAGTGCGCTGGTCGCGGTGAACAGGGCGTCCACGAGCGGCGGCACGGTTCCGCTGCTCGTCGCGATCGGCAACGACAGCAGCGCCGTTCCGGCAGCCAGCGCCGCCGCGAACGCCGACGCGATGAGCCGACCCGGACGGGTGAGCGCGTTGCTGGGCCGCACCACTTCAGCACCTTCCGCCGTGATCGGGATGTCCCGGGCCGATCGTAGCGGCGGTCGGCGGACGCGACGTACCGCGGCGGCCTCGAGGCGGCTGCGGCGACGCCGAGGCCCGGTCACCGGCGTTCGACCAGGGCACCCCGCGGGCCGTGCGGCGAGCCGGCCCGGGCGCGTGTCGTAGCCTGACGCGGTGCACCCGAACCGTCCCGCACCGCACGTGGTCGTCGGCGGCGGGGTCGTCGGCGCGGCGACCGCCCACGCCCTGACCGCCCGCGGCGAACGCGTCCTGCTCGTCGAGCAGCACGGGCGCGGGCACCACGAGGGGTCGTCGCACGGTGCGACGCGGATCTTCCGGCAGGGCTACACCGACCCGGAGTACGTCGCCCTGACCACCCGGGCGCTGACGCTCTGGGAAGCACTCGAGAGGGCATCCGGCACCACGCTCCTCGACCGCACGGGAGCGGTGGACCACGGGCGCCCCGACGTCGTCGACGCGATCGCCGCCGCACTGTCGGACGCGGGCATCCCGCACGAGACGCTCACACCGCAGGACGCCGCGGCCCGCTGGCCCGGCATCTCCTTCGAGGGCCACGTCCTCGCACACGCGACCGCGGGACGCATCCGTTCGGCCGACGCGATCGAGGTCTTCCTGACGCTCGCCGAGCGCACCGGTCTCGCCGAGCTCCGCTTCGACACCCGGGTCACGGCGATCGACGACCACGGCGCGGACGTCACCGTGACGCTCGGCGACGGTACGGCGGTCCGCACGCCGAGCGTCGTCGCCGCCGTCGGGTCCTGGGCGCCCACGCTGGTGGGCGACCTGCTCGTGGAACGCGGGGCGCGCCTCCCGGCCGTGCGCGTCACCCAGGAGCAGCCCGCGCACTTCCCCAGCCACCTGCCGGACCAGGCCTGGCCGTCGTTCGTGCACTGGGCCGACGGCGACGACGTGTACGGACTGCTCACGCCGGGCGAGGGCGTGAAGGTCGGGTTCCACGGCACCGGACCGGTCGTCCATCCGGACGCCCGCGACCACCTGCCGGTGACGGCCGAGGCCGAGCGGCTGCAGGCGTACGTCGCGCGGTACGTGCCGGGGGTGGACGCGACCCGTCCGACGTTCATCAGCTGCCTGTACGACACCACCCCGGACGAGGACTTCGTCATCGACCGCCGCGGCCCGCTGACGGTGGCGACCGGGTTCTCCGGGCACGGGTTCAAGTTCGCGCCGCTCATCGGCGAACTCGTCGCCGACCTGGCGACCGGCGGCGCACCGCACCCGCGCTTCGCCCTCTGACCCCGGCACCGGGCTCCGGTGCCGGGGTCAGCAGGTCGATCGGTCAGACGAGCGGGTAGTCCCGCGGTGTCCGCTGGACGGAGACCCAGTGCAACCGGGTCAGCTCGTCGATGATCCAGTCGCCGCGGAACCTGCCGAGGCCGGAGTTCTTCTCCCCGCCGAAGGGAGCGTTCGCCTCG